>NZ_JAJJPA010000001.1 GCF_020907985.1 Kitasatospora humi
TACGGTGGAGGACGGGAGAGGAGATCTGCATGCGGAGCGACATCACTACTCGGGGTGACCTGGATCTGCTGCTGCGCCGGTTCTACCGGGCCGCCTTCGCCGACCCGCTGATCGGCCCGCACTTCGCGCAGATGGACCTGGAGGCGCACCTCCCGCACATCACCGACTTCTGGGCGAGCTCGCTGCTGCGCAGCGCCGAGTACCGCCGCAATCTTTTCGCCCCGCACGCCGCCCTGCACGCCCGCCGGCCGCTGACCGCCGAGCACTACGGGCGCTGGGTGCAGCTCTGGTCCGCCACCGTGGACGGCCGCCACCAGGGTCCGGTCGCCGAGCGCGCCAAGCAGCAGGCACAGCGGATCGCCGTCAACCTGATCCGCCGCACCAGCGGCGAGGACCCGGCTGTCGGCGGCTCCGGCGGCTTCGTGCCGCTCTCCGCGGTGCTGCTGCGCAGTGCGTGACACGGTCGGCGGGTGGGACTCCTCACGGCACCGCCACCCGCAGCGGTGAGATCCGGGTGGCCACCACGTTGATCGCACCGTGGTTGCGCTCCAGCCGGCCGTGGATCAGCAGGCCGGCCCGGTCCAGCGCGGTGCGGCGATGGGCCTCCCAGACCGGGCGGTTGCAGACCACGTTGATGAGCCCGGTCTCGTCCTCCAGGCTGAGGAAGAGCACCCCGCCCGCCGTGGGCGGGCGTTGCCGGTGCGTGACCAGGCCCCCCACGATGATCTCGCAGCCGTGCGCCAGGCCGGCCAGCTCCCCGGCGGGCACCGCGCCGATGTGCCGCAGTGCGGGGCGGACGTGCTCCACCGGATGCCCGTCGGCCGACGCGCCGGTCGCCCACAGGTCGGCGATGGTCTCCTCCACCGGTGTCATCGGCGGCAGTTGCGGAGCCGTTGCCCCCGGAGCGGTACCGGGCAGCGGATCCGCCTCGCCGGTGACCGCCACCGCGCCCGCTGCCCAGAGTGCCTGACGTCGCGTCAGGCCGAAGCAGCGGAACGCCCCGGCGGTGGCCAGCGCCTCCAGTACCGCCACCGGCAGCCTGGTCCGCTGGGCGAAGTCCGCCAGGTCCCGGTAGGGCCGGCCCGCCGCCACCGCCGAGGCGTGCTCCTCGCCCAGCCCGCGCACCGTGGCCAGCCCCAGCCGGATCGCCGGGGCGTCCCGGGGTCCTTCCAGGGTCGGCTCCGCCGCACTGGCGTTGACGTCCACCGGGTGCACCTTCACGCCGTGCCGGCGGGCGTCGGAGATCAGGCTCAGCGGGGAGTAGAAGCCCATCGGCTGGTTGGCGAGCAGCGCGCAGGTGAAGGCCGCGGGGTAGTGGTACTTCAACCAGGCGCTGGCATACACCAGATGGGCGAAACTGATCGAATGGCTCTCCGGGAAGCCGTAGTTGGAGAACGCCTCGATCTTGCTGAAGATGTCCTCGGCCACCGGCTGCGGGATGCCGCGCTCGGCCATGCCGTCCAGCAGCCGCTGCCGCAACTCGGCCACCCGTTGGTGGGAGCGCTTGGCGCCCATCGCCTGGCGCAGCCGGTCCGCCTCCGCGCCGCTGAACCCCGCGCAGTCGATGGCCAGTTGCATCATCTGCTCCTGGAACAGCGGCACTCCGAGCGTCTTGTCCAGGGCCCGCCTCATCAGCGGGTGCGGGCAGTCGGCCCGCTCCTGGCCGGCCCGGCGGCGCAGGTAGGGGTGCACCGAGCCGCCCTGGATCGGCCCCGGGCGGATCAGTGCGACCTCCACCACCAGGTCGTAGAACTCGCGCGGCTTGAGCCGGGGCAGGGTGGACATCTGGGCCCGCGACTCCACCTGGAAGACCCCGACGGTGTCGGCCCGGCAGAGCATCTCGTAGACGTCCTTGTCGTCCGGTGGGATGCTCGCCAAGTCCCAGCGCTCGCCGTGGTGCCGGGCGACCAGGTCGCAGGTGTCATGGAGCGCGGAGAGCATGCCGAGGCCCAGCAGGTCGATCTTGATCAGCCCGGCGCCGGCCGTGGACTCCTTGTCCCACTGCAGCACCGAGCGGCCCGGCATCCGGGCCCACTCGGTCGGGCAGATCCGCCCGATCGGCTCCCCGGTCAGCACCATGCCGCCCGAGTGGATGCCCAGGTGCCTCGGCAGTCCGTGCAGTTGACGGCCGAGGTCGAGCACGTCGGCCGGGATCACGGCATCCTCGCGCGGCGCGGAGTGGAAGTCCACCTGCCGGGAGAAGGCGTTCACCTGGTCCATCGGATAGCCGAGCACCCGGGCGGCGTCCCGCAGCGCGAGGCGGGGGCGGTAGGTGATCACATTGGCCACCTGGGCGGCGTGCTCGCGCCCGTAGCGCTGGTAGACGTACTGGATCACCTCCTCGCGGCGCCGGTGCTCGATGTCCAGATCGATGTCGGGCGGCCCGTCCCGTTCCATGCTGAGGAACCGCTCGAACAGCAGCCCGTAGTGGATGGGGTCCACCGCGGTGATGCCCAGCGCGTAGCAGACCGCCGAGTTGGCCGCCGAGCCGCGACCCTGGCACCAGATGTCCTCGGCCCGGCAGAACTCCACGATGTCGTGCACGATCAGGAAGTAGCCGGCCAGCTCCAACTCACCGATCACGGCCAGCTCCTTGGCCACCTGGGCATGGGCGGCAGCGTTGTCCGGGGTGAACCGCCGCTCGGCACCGCGCAGGGTCAGCCCGCGCAGATGGCTGAACTCGGTCTCGCCGGGCGGCACCGGGAACGCGGGCAACTGCGGGGCCAGCGCGGCGAATTCGAACGCACAGGCACGGCCGAGCTCCGCCGTGGCCTGCCTCGCGCCCGGGAACCTGGCCAACCGGCGCTCCATCTCGGCCGCCGACCGCAGGTGCGCGGTGCCCGCCGCCCTGGTCCAGCCGGCCGCATCCCGCACCGTGCGGCGGCTCCGCAGCGCGGCCAGCCCCTGGGCGAGCCGCCCCCCGGCCGGACTGGCGTGGTGCACGTTGTTGGAGGCCACCACGGTCAGCCCGGTGCGGTCCGCCAGTCGGGCCAGCGCGTCATTGCGCGGATCGTCGCCCGGCAGTCGGTGGTCGATCAGCTCGACGAAGACGTTCTCCGGACCGAACGCCTCGGCCAGTGACCGGAGTTCGCGCTCGGCTGGATCCGGGCCGCGCTCGGCCAGGGCCCGCTGCACCCGTCCGCTGCGGCAGCCGGTGAGCACCGCCCATTCGCCGCCGTGCGCCTCGGCCAGCTCGGTGAAGGAGTAGTCCGGGCGCCCCTTGTGCCCGCCGGCCAGCTGGGCGGCGGCAATCGCGGCGGAGAGCCGGCGGTAGCCCTCGGGGGAGCGGGCCAGGACCAGCAGGTGCTCGTCGGGCAGTCCGTTGCCGCGGCCGGTGCGCAGGTTCAACTCGGCGCCGAAGACGGTTCGCAGGCCCGTCCCCCGGGCGGCCAGGCCGAGCCGGACCGCGCCGTACAGGCCGTCGTGGTCGGTCACCGCCAAGGTCTCCACGCCCAGTCTGAGTGCCTCTGCGACCAGGGCCTCCGGCTCGTCGGCACCGTCCAGGAAGCTGAAGGCGGAGTGCACGTGCAGCTCGGCCCAGGGCAGCCCGGCGGGCGGCGCGGGCAGGGGCGCCACGGCCGGGGTGTCCGGGTGTGGGGCCTCCACGGCCGGGGTGTCCGGGTGTGGGGCCTCCACGGCCGGGGTGTCCTGGGGTGGGGTCTCCACGGCCGGGGTGTCCCGGGGTTGGGTCTCCGCGGCCGGGCTGTCCGCCGGCGAACCGGTGGCCGCGGGCGTGGTCATCCGGCGCCGCAGCTCACTCCAGGGGAGCCGGTGCTTGCTGTCGAATGCCATGACGGGATCTCTCTCAACTACATACGAAGGATTGGTTGTTCAGGTGTAGGAGCCCTCCACGGCCCAGCCGCCGCCCGCCACCACGAGCAGCAGCGCCCGGCCGTCCGCCAGGGTGACCTGGAACCTGGCCCGCCGCCGGGACAGCTCCGCATCCCACCACTGCTCGACCGCGGGCCACGGCCCCGCCCAGCCGGTGATCGCCAGCAGCCGCCCGTCCAGCAGCAGCCCGGCGGGCGGCGCCGAGACCTCCGCCCGGCCGCTCACCCCCACCGGCTGCCCGGTGGCGTCCAGCACGGCCACCGGCACCGGCACCGGCCAGACCACCCCGGGCGCGGGGTGGCCCAGCCGCCCGGGCCAGGGTGCGTCCCGATCGGCGGCCGGCGCCGGATGCTCCCCCCAGGGCACCCGCACCAGCACCTCGCCGGGGCCGCGCCCGCCGACCCGTTCGACCCGGCTCAGTCCGCCGTAGCCCAGCAGCGCCTGCACCCGGGCCGCGGCCCGCTCCACCCGGTCGGCCACCACGGTCTGTCCCCAGAGCGCGAGTTGCTTGCCCTGGTCGGGCACCAGCTCGTCCGGGACCAGCCGCAGCGCGGTGAAGCCCCCGGCCGTCGGCGCGAAGAACCCCGAGCCCTGCCAGGCCTGCAGCTGCCACCGCACCCGCTCCGCCAGCGCCGGCGCGGAGAGCCGCCCCTCGTGCTGCCAGAGCCGGGCAGCCGAATTGCCATCGGCACACGACACCTCGACCGAGACCCGCCGGCAGGCCAGCCCGGCTGCCGCGAGCCCGCTGTGCAGCTGCTCGGCGAGGGTGCGGCCGACGAAGACCAGCGGTTCGGCCAGCAGCTCCGGCGGATCGAAGCGGTGCTCCACCGCCAGCTCGACCCCGGGTGCGGGTGCCGCCGGGGGACGGGCCTCCAGGCCGCGTGCCAACCGGTGCGCCAACCGGCCGGCCGGGCCGAACCGGTCGGCCACCGTCCCGGCGGGCAGCCGGGCGAAGTCGCCCAGGGTGGGTAGGCCGAGCCGGACCAGCAGCTCCGCCAGTGCCGGGTCCTCCAGCGCGCCGACCGGGTAGGGGGCCAGGAACTCGGCCGTCCGCCCGGCCGGCACCAGCACCCCCGCCCGCGCGGCCAGCACGCCCGCGAAGACCCCGTCCGCGACCCCGACCCGGGGGCCGGGCGGCAGCACGGCGGGTCGCTCCTGGGGTTCAGCTCCTTCCGGACCCTCCGGCAGCGGACCGCCCCAGTCGGTCTCGCGGTCCGCCTCGTCCCGGGTCCGCCGCTCGGCACCCAACTCCGCCAGCGTCCGGCGCACCGAGTCGACCAGCGCCTGCTCCCCGCCGAAGTACCGGGCGGGCCCCTTCACCGGCAGCACGCAGAGCCCGGGCCGCAGCACCTCCACCCGAGGGGTGAACTCGGTGAGCACGGCCACCACGGATTCGAACCGCCGGGTCTCGGCCTCCGGATCCCGCTCGCGCAACCGCAGCTCCGGGCAGAGCCGGTGGGCCAGCCGAAGCCGCTGCCCGCGCCGCACCCCGGCTCGCCGCGCCGCGTTCGAACAGGTCAGCACCCGGCCGTCCTCGACCACCGCGACCAGCGCGTCCGGCCCGGCCAGTCCGCCGGTGGCGATGATCGGCCAGTCCGGGTACCAGACCGCCAGCACCCGCGCGGCGGCCGGGCCCTCGCCGCCGGGGGCCTTGGCACCGCTTGCGCCCTCGGCGCCGTCCGTGCCCCTTTCAACGCGTGCGTCCGCGGCGCCGCCTACGCTCCTGTCGCCGCCTGCGCCCGCGGCGCCGCCCACCCTCCCGTCGCCGCCTGCGCGTTCCTCGACCGCAGCCATCTCACACCGCCGTCAGCCGCCCCCGCCCCACCGCGTCGCCCGGCAGCCCGCGCTCGCCGAACCCCACCCCGACGGCGGCGGGCGCGAGTGCGCCGCCCCGTGCCGTGCCCCGGTGGGAGTCGACCTCGGCCTGCTCGGCCTCGGTCAGCCCCCGCACCACCCCGTGCTCGTCCGGCAGCCACACCCACCCCGACCGCCCGCGCGCCGCCGCCCCGCGACCCTCGACGAGCACCCGCGCCTGCCGCCCCGACAGCAGACCGTGCCCCGCGCCCAGCCCGAACCAGCGGCTGTCCCGCACGCTGAGCCGCAGCTCCGCACCGGGCCACGGACCGGCCACCAGCAGCACACAGCCGCTGCGCCGCAGGACCGCGCCGAGCCGGGCCGCCAGCTGCGACGGCACCAGCCCGGTGCTCGGCCGCAGCAGCAGCACCTCCACGGCGCCGGCCAGCGCCGCCACCACCTCGGGCCACTGCCGCCCCGGCTCGTCGACCAGCAGCAGCCGTCCGGGGTCGATCCCGTACCCGGTGGCGGCCAGCAGCCCCAGCTCGGGCAGCCCGATCGAGGCGCACCACGCGTCGGCCGCGCCCGCACCGCCCGAGGCCAGCGCGAGCAGCAGCCCCGCGTCATCCGCCACCGACACCGCCGCGCCCCGTCGCAGCCCCCGCCCGGGCAGCAGCCGCGCCAGCGCAGCCGGAACCGGCACCGGACCGTCCGCGGACGGAGCCGGCGCCACCCGGGGGAGCAGGACAGGGGTCGCCACAAGGTCAGTATCGAACATCCGTTCGTTCAAAAGCCAGTCAGAATCGAACGAAGGAGCGAGTTTCTTTGGCTACGCTGAGTGATGAAATGGGGACGCCCGGCCGTGACCCACGTCACTGTTCGGCGGTGTCACATTCGCGTACGGCGTCCTGTCCACCTGTCGGGTGCGGTTGTCAGGCCGTACCGCTGGCCGGCCCGGAGAGGGGACGACGATGGAGACCTTGACCGTTCGACGCGTCATCGCGGCACCGATCGCGGAGGTGTTCGACTGGTGCGCCACCACCACCAACTACACCCGCTCCCCGCTCATCCTCAGGGCGCGACTCGCCCGAGCGGGTGCGGGGGCGCCCTACGGGGTGGGCGCGGTCCGGCTGCACACCTGGGCGATCGGCTGGTTCCGCGAGCGGGTCACCAGCTACCACCCGCCGTACGACTTCGACTACACCGTCGAACGCAGCTTCCCGCCGTCCCGGCACGAACTCGGCCGCATGACCTTCACCGAAGTCGCCGGGGGCACCGAAGTCGCGTGGACGACCACCTTCCAGGTCCGTCTCCCGTTCGGCGCGACCATCACCCGCGTGTTCGCCAAGCCCGTCATCGCGCACACCTTCGGCAAGATCCTCGACGCCGCCGACGCGGCACTCACGGTAGGCAGGCCGACTCTGCGCGACTGATCCCTCCCCGGCGGTCCGCCGCCCGCGCCGGCCGGGCTCAGGCCGTGCCGAGCCGGCCCCCGTCACGCGTTCCCTCGACGGGCGGCTCTCGATCACCGACGAGTTGACCGCCCGGCCGTTCCCCGAGGAGGACGAGCGATCTTGCGACGGCACCAGCCGGGGCGGGCTCGCCCGGGCGCCGCACGGCGGTGCTCCGGGCAAGCCGGGACTCAAGCCGGGACTCAAGCCGGGACTCAAGCCGGGACTCAAGCGGGGACTCAAGCCGGGACTCGAGTCGGGACTTGGAGGACGACCGCAGTGCGGAGATCGTCGATGCGGCCGGAGCAGGAGCCGACGGTCGATCTCACCAGGCCGGCCGCCGTGTTGACCGACCGCTGAGGGAACCCGGTGACCGTGGAACCTGTGGCCGTACCCGGGGCTCGACGACCGGGAAGTTGCGAGCGCCGCCCCCGAGCCGCTCGCCTCCCGTTCGCTTTCTCAGCCATCCAGTCACCTTTCCGGCCCGCAGCCGCACCTTCGGTTCGAGCCTCCCGGCGCGGACAGCGCTTCCCTGGCGCGCACACGGGGAACGCGCCGTCGGATCGCCTCACATTCACACGCCCGAGCGAAAGTACGCCATTCGGGGCTTCAGCAATTCGCTGACGGACGATGCTGCTAATCGCAATGCCATTGGGCACGGGCTGGGCGGACACCGCTCGCTCGTGCTCGAACTGCACAACTTCCGCAGCGAGAACGGAAAACGCCTCATGGCCATCGCCTTCCGCAAGACGCTCGCCCTCGCCACGCTGGCGCTGTCGGCTTCCCTCCTGCCCGCCGGTGCGGCCGGCGCCGCCGGCAGTGCCCACGCCGGCAGCCCGCGCACCGTGCGCACCCCGGGCGTCTACTGCCTCGCCAACACCTGGTACACCCCGGACATCTCCTCGAAGCCGTGCAACTCCAGCGACCGCGGCCAGCACTGGACCCTGCAAGGAAACCAGATCTCCCTCACCAACGACCGCGCCTACTGCCTGACCAACACGTGGGGCAGCCCCGACGTGTCGTCGCGGTCGTGCGACGCCGGCAGTCTGGGCCAGTACTGGAGCTTCGCGGGGCAGCGGATCTCGCTCACCTTCGCCTCGGGTTACTGCCTCTCCAACACCTGGCACACCCCGGACATCTCCGTGAAGCCGTGCGACGACCGCGACCCCGGCCAGCGCTGGGTGGTCTTCGGCGACCAGATCAGCCTGGCGCTCGCCTGACATCACCGCCGCCGTCGGGCCCAAGGTCGGTCAGCCGGCCGGGCCCGACGCGTTGGCGTGCCTGTGCTGCGCCTATGCCCGGGCCTGCGTCTGCGCCTGCGCCCGGGCCCGGGCCTGTGCCTGCGCCTGCGCCTGCGCCCGGGCCTGTTTCTGTGCCTGTGTCTGGGCCGGTCGTCGAGTCATCGGAAGCCCGCGTGTTTAGCAACTTAGCTACATGGCTAAATAGTGACCATGACTCAGACGGACAACGAGGCGAGCGTCTTCCGCGCGCTCGCCGACCCGACCAGGCGTCAGATCCTGGAGCACCTCAGGGGCGGTGAGTTGGCGGCCGGGCAGATCGCGTCCCTGTTCACCATCAGCGGGCCCTCCGTCTCCAGACACCTCAAGGTGCTCAAGGAGGCCCGGCTGATCACGGAACGGCGGGACGCCAACCGGATCCTCTACGCACTGGCCGATGACCGGCTGGCGATCTGCGTGGGGCGGTTCCTCAGCGCCGTCTGTCCGGAGCAGATCGTGCTGCGCCACACCCGGTGGCGCACCACACCGGGCACCACGGACCACGAGGAGGTCTGATGCTCCAGCCCACCATGGCCAGCACCGTCGAGCGCCGACTGCTGGTGAACTACCGCGTCGATCCGGCCGTCGCCGCCCGCCTGCTGCCCGCGCCGCTGCGGCCCCAACTGAGCCACGGACATGCCGTCGCCGGCATCTGTCTGATCCGGCTCGCCGCGGTCCGTCCGAGCTGGGCGCCCTGGCGGTTCGGCGCCCGCAGCGAGAACGCCGCCCACCGGTTCGCCGTGGAGTGGGACGGCCCGGCGGGGACCGAGACGGGCGTCTACATACCGCGCCGGGACACCGATTCGCGGCTCAACGCCTGGGCCGGAGGCCGCCTCTTTCCCGGGCCGCACGGCCGCGCCGACTTCCGCACCCGGGACACCGGCGACACCGTCAGCCTGTCCTTCACCACCCGCGACCACGCCCTGCGGGTATCGGTCACCGCCGCCACCACCGCCGAGCTGACCGGCAGTCACCTCTTCGGCGACCTGGCCGAGGCAGCTGCCTTCTTCCGCGCAGGCAGCTGCGGACTCTCCGAGCCCGCCCGCCCCGGTTCCCGCCGCGCCGACCACTTGGACGCCGTCACCCTGCACACCGACGCCTGGGAGATGACGCCCTGCCGGGTGACCGCCGCCGAGTCCTCCTACTTCGACGACCCGGACCGATTCCCGCCCGGCAGTGCGGTGGTGGACTGCGCCCTGCTGATGCGCGACCTGCCGGCGCGCTGGGAACCACGGGCGCCGTTCAGCACCGCGACGCGGGCCGGCGGCGCCGAGTCACCGGTCGGGTAGCGTCAGTGGTGTTCGCGCACTCAGTCGGGCCGCGCGGTCGGCGGCAACTCCCAACGCGGCCACCGGGACCAGAGCGGTTCACCGGTGCCGCCCCCAGTTGAGCAACTGACGGGACATCACCGGTGCCTCTCCGGCGGTGAAGAGCCAATGGGTCACCGCCACGGCGGCCCCTGTCGGTGCTGTCTGCTAGAACGTCACGATGACCCAGACTCCGCCTTTCGAAGAACTCCTCGCCCTGATCGAGGACCGCTCCGCCGCCCTGAGCGAGGCCGTCGCCGCCGCACCCGACCTCGAGGGCCGGGTGCCCAGCTGCCCGGACTGGTCGCTGCGGGACTTGGTCGCGCACCTCGCCAAGGTGCAGCGCTTCTGGGCTGCCACGGTGGCGGCCGGGCCGAGCGACCACCCGCCGGCGGTCGCCGACCTGCCCGCCGCTGAGCCGTCCGCTGCCGGGGCCCCCGCCGCCGAGGCGCTCGCGGAGCTCGCCGCGGCGACCGAGACGCTGGTCAGCGCGCTGCGCAAGGCCGGCCCCGAGGCCGGGTGCTGGGCCTGGTGGGCGGCCAGCGGGGCACCCGTGACGGCGGGCGCGGTGGCTCGTCGCCAGGTCCACGAGGCCGCCGTACACGCCTACGACGCCCAACTGGCCCTCGGCGCCCCGCAGTCGATCCCGGCCGGCATCGCGTTGGACGGCATCGCCGAGTTCGTCGCCGTCATCTACGGCTCCAGTGGCCCCTGGCCGCACGATCCGGTCCGGATCGGCTTGCACGCGGCGGAAGGAACGTCCTGGCCGCTCGAACTCGATTCCGCCGGTGCCCACTTGGTCGACGGTACGACAGCTGTCGAGGCGAGCCTGCGCGGCCCGGCCGGCGAACTGCTGCTCGCGCTGTACGGCCGCCTGCCGTTGGCGGCCGTACAGCGCGAGGGCGATCAGGCCGTCCTCCAGCAGCTGGTGGAGTGGCCGCCCCTCGGCTGACTGGTTCCAGCCCCTCGGCCGACCCCGCCCCTTACGTGCCCCCCGCCCCGCTCCACCCGCCCGAACCCGGACCGCAGCCCGGTCAGGCCTCGACGTACGCCGCCAGGTGCTCGCCGGTGAGGGTGGAGCGGGCGGCGACCAGGTCGCTGGGCGTGCCCTCGAAGACGATCCGACCGCCGTCGTGTCCGGCGCCGGGGCCCAGGTCGATGATCCAGTCGGCGTGCGCCATCACCGCCTGGTGGTGCTCGATCACGATCACCGACTTGCCGGAGTCGACCAACCGGTCGAGCAGGCCGAGCAGTTGCTCGACATCGGCCAGGTGCAGACCGGTGGTCGGCTCGTCCAGCACATAGACGCCGCCCTTCTCCGCCATGTGGGTCGCCAACTTGAGCCGCTGCCGCTCGCCGCCGGAGAGCGTGGTGAGCGGCTGGCCGAGCGTCAGGTAGCCCAGCCCCACATCGGCGAGCCGCTTGAGGATGGCGTGCGCGGCCGGCGTGCGCGCCTCACCGGCGCCGAAGAACGCCTCGGCCTCGTCCACGGACATGCCCAGTACTTCGCTGATGTCGCGACCGCCGAAGTGGTATTCGAGGACCGACGCGTCGAAGCGCTTCCCCTCGCACACCTCGCAGGTGGTGGCGACGCCGGCCATCATCGCCAGGTCGGTGTAGATGACCCCCGCGCCGTTGCAATTCGGGCAGGCACCTTCGGAGTTGGCGCTGAACAGGGCCGGTTTCACGCCGTTGGCCTTCGCGAACGCCTTGCGGATCGGCTCCAGCAGCCCGGTGTACGTCGCCGGGTTGCTGCGCCGCGAACCGCGGATCGCACCCTGGTCGATCGACACCACACCGGAGTCGGCCGCCCCCGACCGCTGCGGCAGCGACCCGTGGATCAGCGAGCTCTTTCCCGAGCCGGCCACCCCGGTGATGACCGTGAGTACCCCCAACGGCACGTCCACGTCGACGTCCTGCAGGTTGTTGGTGCTCGCGCCGCGGATCTCCAGGACGCCGGTGGGCTTGCGCACCGCCTCCTTGAGCGCGGCCCGGTCGCCGAGGTGGCGGCCGGTGATGGTGCCGCTGCCTCGCAGGCCGTCCACCGTCCCCTCGAAGCAGACCGTGCCGCCGTGCGAGCCCGCGCCGGGACCGAGGTCGACCACGTGGTCGGCGATCGCGATCACCTCCGGCTTGTGCTCCACGACCAGCACCGTGTTGCCCTTGTCCCGCAGTCGCAGCAGCAGTTCGTTCATCCGCTGGATGTCGTGCGGGTGCAGGCCCGTGGTGGGTTCGTCGAAGACATAGGTGGTGTCGGTGAGCGAGGAGCCGAGGTGGCGGATCATCTTGACGCGCTGCGCCTCGCCGCCCGACAGCGTGCCCGACGGCCGGTCCAGCGAGAGGTAGCCGAGGCCGATCTCCACGAACGAGTCGAGGGTGTGCTGAAGGGTGGCGAGCAGCGGAGCGACTGACGGCTCGTCAAGTCCTCGGGTCCAGGCAGCCAGATCGCTGATCTGCATCGCACAAGCGTCAGCGATGTTGACCTTGCCGATCCGCGACGACCGGGCCGCCTCACTGAGCCGGGTGCCGTCGCAGTCGGGGCAGGCGGTGAAGGTGACCGCCCGGTCCACGAACGCCCGGATGTGCGGCTGCATCGACTCCCTGTCCTTGGCCAGCATGGACTTCCGGATGCGGGGCACCAGACCCTCGTAGGTCATGTTGATGCCCGCGATCTTCATCCGGACCGGCTCGTGGTGCAGGAAGTCGTGCAACTCCTTCTTGGTGTACTTGCGGATCGGCTTCTCCGGGTCGACGAAGCCCGACTCGCTGTACAGCCGGTAGTTCCAACCGCCCGACGTGTAACCGGGAACGGTGAGCGCACCTTCGGCGAGCGACTTGGCAGCGTCGTACAGCTGGGTCAGGTCGAGATCGGAGACCGAGCCCCGGCCCTCGCAGCGCGGACACATGCCGCCGGTGATGCTGAAGCTGCGCCGCTCCTTCACGGTCTTGCCGCCGCGCTCCACGGTGACTGCGCCCGCGCCACTGATCGAGGGGACGTTGAAGGAGAACGCCTTGGGCGAGCCGATGTGCGGCTTGCCGAGCCGACTGAACAGGATGCGCAGCAGCGCGTTGGCGTCGGTGGCCGTGCCGACCGTGGAGCGCGGGTCGCCGCCCATCCGCTGCTGGTCGACCGTGATCGCCGTGGTCAGCCCTTCGAGGACGTCGACCTCCGGTCGGGCGAGCGTCGGCATGAACCCCTGGACGAAGGCGCTGTACGTCTCGTTGATCAGGCGCTGCGACTCCGCCGCGATGGTGTCGAACACCAGCGAGCTCTTGCCCGAGCCGGACACCCCGGTGAACACCGTCAGCCGTCGCTTGGGGATCTCGATGCTGACGTCCCTGAGGTTGTTCACGCGGGCACCGTGCACGCGGATCAGGTCGTGGCTGTCGGCAGCGTGCCGCGCGGGCGCCTGCTGAGGGGCCTTGCTCATCGGTTTCCTCCATGCGGTGGGGGCCGCCGCAGCGGCCCCCGTGGGATTCGATCGCCTGGTTCTTCGGAGCCTGCGACGCTTCGATCGCCTGGTCGGTGCAGCCTACGACGCACAGAGCGCCTGGCGCGTGCGGCCCACGAGGCGGCGGACTCAGCGCATCTCGTTGAAGCGGACCAGGTTGCCCGCCGGGTCCCGGAACGCGCAGTCCCGGACACCGTAGGGCTGGTCGGTCGGCTCCTGCGCGACCTCGGCGCCGTTGGCCTTGACCTTGGCGAAGACTCCGTCGAGGTCGCTGGTGGCGAGCGTCAGGCGGGCATAGGTGCCCTTGGCCATCATCTCGGCGACGACGCGGTGCTCCTCCTCGGTGTAGCCGGGCCCGGCCAGCGGCGGTTCCAGCACGATGGAGGTGCCGGGCTGGTTGGCCGGGCCGACGGTGATCCAGCGCATCGTGCCGTTGCCGACGTCGTTGCGCACCTCGAAGCCGAGGATGTCGCGGTAGAAGGCGAGCGAGGCCTCGGGGTCGGTGTGGGGGAGGAAGGTCCAGTGAATGGTGATGTCGTTCATGGAACCGAGGCTAGGCGGGAGCCTCGGGCCGGGGCTTCTCCAAAACTGATCGGTCTTGACCGGACAGGGTGCCGGCTCATGGCTACCGTGCGGAGGCGGCGCGCCGTGCGGTGAGCGCAGCCGCCCCGGCAGCCGCCCGAGGGGCAGCAAGGGGGCTCAAGTCGCTTGCGACGAAGACTTCGCGGCCTCACCGACACACCCAACCCGCGTACGTGTGCCGTTCACCCGACGGCGTCTCGACCACCAGGGCTCGTGATTCCGTCCAGAAGCGGCAGCCGGCACCGACGAAGACGGGGTGTTCCAGGTGGAACCAGTTGACGCGGTCGACCAGCAACGACCGTGGTGCGATCGGGCGTTCTCCGTCGAAGTCCATGCGTTCATGGTGGCACGGCCGTCCGCCCTGCCCCCTCTCGGCCCGTCGCGACCCTCTCGGCCCGGGACTGCCTCGAAGATGTCCTCCAGTGGCCGGACGACGGACCGCGCACGTGGGCCGGCGGGGCGTTGCCACGTGCGCGGGAGCAGCGGTCAGGCGATCTTCTGGCAGTCCGACCCGTTGACCACCTCAAGGCCGTCGGCCCAGCCGGTCCGGCAGTGGTAGGCGGAGCCGACGAGGGCGGGGCGGATGGTGAAGTCGGACAGTGGCCCGACCTTCTGGGGGGTGCAGCCTCGGCCGTACACGTCGGGCAGCTTCTTGTCGTCGATGTAGGCGCAGGTGAAGACCTCGCCGGCGCGCACCGTGGGTGCGCTTCGCCCGGCGGCGTGTGCGGTCGCGGCTGCCGGGGCGGCGGCCAGCAGGGCCGCGACGGAGCCGGCCGCCAGGGCCAGGACGGCCTTCGCGCAGGCCCGACGTGTTGTGGTCATGCAGGGTTCTCCTTGCGGGGTGGGCGTCACCGTGGGCCGGGTGGACGAACGTGCTACTTCAGGCAGCCGAGGATCCCGTTGGGAATCGCCGCCGGATTGGTGAGGCCGCCGGTGGCGTCCTGCATCACGCAGCGGGCCGCGGCACCCGGGTCGGTGATGGCGCCGGCCGGTGTGACCGCGAGCCCGACGAGTGCGATGGCTCCCAGGAGAGCGGCGGCGATGCGGCGCATGAACGGCACCTTTCGGCAGAGGCGGTTGGTGTGCGACGTATTCCCGCTCGCCCCGGTTCCGCATGCACCATGTCACCCGTTCGGACCGCGGCCTGGCTGCCGTTTGCAGTGAGCTTGCAGTGAGCTTGGAGTGAACTCCGGTGGAGCTGAACTCGGGAGTCGCCCCACCCGGCTGAGTAAGGACAAGGCTGTCTTGGCAGAAAGGACCTGACGGGCCGTCGAGGGATCCGCTTCTGCGGGGCTACTCGCCCCAGGCGGTCTCCGAGCCGGTGAAACTGCCGAACCCCCCGGTTTTGTCCACCCAGACCCAGGTCTCGCCCTGGGAACCGCTGCCGGCCCCCTTGCAGACCTGGGGTGGGCAGGACTCCCGCTGGCGGACCCTGACGGCCTCGGCGGCGCTGCTGACGCTGCCGGCGCCCGGGGCCCCGGGGGTGCCGGGCGCGTTGCCGGGTAGCTGGAGGTTGCGAGTGATGGTGATGGTCCAGGCCTTCTCGACGGCAGGGCAGGGGAGTTGGAGCATGGCCGTGCCGGCGTAGTCGGCGTTGGGCGAGTCGTCGGCGATCGTGTAGGTCAGGGTGGTGTCGGGTGTGGCGGCGGTGCAGCTGTACGTGCCGCCGACGGTGCGGGTGCCATCGGCGTTGTTGACGACGGGATCGGCGCGCAGCGTGCGCGGCTCGACGAACAGAGTCGCCTCGTCGGTCGCCTCCTCGCCGGTGGCCTGGTCGATGGTCAGCGTGGCGTGCGCTTCGACCGAGGAGCTCTTGGTGAAGGCGGTGGAACCCGGGTCGGGATACGCCACGGCCGTGAACGGAGCACCGCCCCCGTCGCACGGAGCGGTCATGGCGGTGCTGCCGTGGGCGCCGTTGGCCGAGGTGAAGTCGACGCGCAGCTGGGCCTGTTGGATCCCCGAGTCGTCCCAGCAGCTGTAGTTTCCGCTGATGGCCACCGAACCGTCGGAGTTGAGGGTGGCGGTGGCCAGGTTGAACCACACGTCCAGCGCGCCCTTGTCGCCGGCAGGGAGGTGCGAGGTGGTGGCGACCGGTGTCAGCCCCCGGACGGAGCTTGGCGGCAGCGCGGCCTGATGGGCAGCGGGTTCGGTGGCCTGGGCGGTGCCGGCCACCTGGATGGCCGCCAGGACGGTGGCGGTTGCCAAGGTGGTGCGGGCGGGGATGATGCGCACGGGTGCCTCGCTGAGCGGCCGGATACGGGGACGATCCGGCGGTGGGGAGACGCCGCCGGACCGAATGACACGCATACGGATTGATAGCAGACCCGCCGGATTCCGACTTGCGTCCGACTTGTATGACTATTTCGTGTCAGCGGCCGGACAGCCCGCCGCCCGCACTGACGTGGCGCCGCGGGCTTCGAGTCCGGCCAGGTTCGCCAGGGGCCTGGGCACGAGGTCGGGATGGTCGGTGGCCGACGCCCGCCGAGAGGCGCCGTGGGAGGCGTCGGGGGGCGCGGCGCGGTCACCATCCCTCCGCGCGTTCGACGTCCTCGGCAGGAAGGGCTCGGGCCGCCTTCTCCTGCAACCCCCGGATCACCCAACGGACGAGGACTGCATGGCGGTCTTCTCAGGAGACGGCAGCGATCGGTCGGTTGACTGCCGTGGCCGCCTGCGGGAAAAGCCGGTGCGCGGGGTGGGGCAGGCCCGGCAGACTGCCCGCATGTGCTCCACCCGCACCCTCGCAGTCCATCCCACCGCCGGCGGAACGGCCGGGTCGGAGCGACAGCGCGGTGGCCGCCGGCCCGGACCGCACGAGCCGCCGCTCGCATGAACGCCGCGGTACTCGCCGGCCTGCTGGCCGGATACGGGATCGCGGTACCGGTGGGTGCCATCGGAGTGCTGTTGCTGGGGCTGTCTGCCCGCCGGGGCTGGCGGGTCGGAGCGGGTGCCGCGCTCGGCGTGGCGACGGCCGACGGGGTGTACGCGGCGGTCGCGGTGCTGGGCGGCCACAGCGCCGCGAAGTTCCTGGCGCCGGCCTCGACTCCGCTGCGCTGGGCGGCCGGTGTGGTGCTGCTCGCAATCGCGGTGCGGACCGCGCTGACCGCACCGAAAGCACGAGGTGGTGCGGTAGCCGACAACGGCCCGCAGGTGGTGGCCGGTACGGCTGCCCGCGCCTATGCCGCCCTGGTCGGCCTGACCCTGCTCAACCCGGCGACGATGATCTACTTCATCGCGCTGGTGCTCGGCGGCAGTGCGCAGCGTCGGGCGGGGCCGGTCTTCGTCCTCGCCGCGTTCCTGGCCTCGGCCTCCTGGCAGTTGCTGCTCGCTGCGGGCGGTGCCTTGCTCGGGCGCGTGCTGACGGGTGAACGGGGCCGCCTGGTGACGGCGTTGGTGGCGAGCGCGCTGATCTCGACGCTGGCGGTGCGCAGCCTGCCGGTCTTTCGATGACCGCTGTCCAGCGGCCCGGGCGAGGCCGATGCCCTGACTCGCGGCGGCGACCAGGACGCCGAGTTGGAAGGCGCCCGCCCAGTTGCCGTCCCGCGCTCCCGAGTGCGACGGGTGGTGGGTCATGGCGGCACCGACTGCCCGGG
Organism: Kitasatospora humi; assembly: GCF_020907985.1. Classification (GTDB taxonomy): domain Bacteria; phylum Actinomycetota; class Actinomycetes; order Streptomycetales; family Streptomycetaceae; genus Kitasatospora; species Kitasatospora humi. Next base: position 17,285 of record NZ_JAJJPA010000001.1, read on the forward strand.
CTCGCCGGTTGTTTCGGCACGGCAGGAGCCGCCCGCCCGCGTGGGGGTGCGGGCGGGCGGCGGTCCGGTGGGCGTGGTCGTCAGGCGAACGCGTCGGTCATCGCGGCGGCCAGGCGCAGGTGCGGGCGGGCCTCGTCGTTGCGGCCCTGGCGCTCCAGGGTGCGGCCGAGCATCAGGTGCGCGTAGCTCTCGGTGGGATCCTGCGCCAGGATCAGCCGCAGCTCGGCGGCGGCCCGGTTCAGCTGCGCCGAGTGGTAGTAGCTGCGGGCCAGCAGCAGCCGGGCGGCGAGCTGCTCGGGCTCGGCCTCGACCAGCGGCTGCAGGATCCGGGCGGCGTCAGCGTAGGCCTTCGAGTCGAAGAACAGCTGGGCCCGGGTGTACTCCTCGGCGGGCGAGCGGGTGATCACGGTGAGGACTCCTTCAGGTGCTCCCGATGTGCCGACCCGGACAACAACTCGTGAAGATTCAACTATTCCGCGGTCACTATCGCGCCTGCGACGCGGTGCTGTCCAGACCTCTGTCCGGATCCTCATCGAGGTGTCCTGGGGTGGATGCTGCTGGTCACCCATGGGGGCGACGAGTGACTGGACCACTGTACCTACTGGTATGTACAGTACTCGCATGAACACCAGCGACCGGCTCATCGAGAGCACCCAGGAGCTCCTCTGGGAGCGGGGCTACGTCGGCACCAGCCCGCGGGCCATCCAGCAGCGGGCGGGCGTCGGACAAGGCAGCATGTACCACCACTTCCAGGGCAAGCCCGACCTCGCCGCGGCCGCGCTGCGGCGCAGCGGCGAGCAGATGCGGGCACTGGCCGAACAGCAGCTGGGCGGGCCCGGCGGTGCCTACCAGCGGATCGAGAACTACCTGCTGCGGGAGCGCGAGGTGCTGCGCGGCTGCCGGATCGGGCGGATGGCGCAGGATCCGGACGTGGTGGCCGACGCCGAGCTGCGGGCGCCGGTGCGGGAGACCTTCGACTGGCTCACCGGCCGACTGGCGGAGGTGATCGAGGAGGGGCGCCGGGCCGGGGAGCTGCGCCCGGGAGCCCCGGCGGCGGAGCTGGCGCAGGCACTGGTCGCGGTGCTCCAAGGTGGCTATGTGCTGGCCCGGTCGGCGGAGTCCGAGGAGCCGTTCCACCAGGCGGTGCGCGGCGCGCTGGCGCTGCTCAAGAGCCAGCTGTCTGAAGCCGACCGGCGACTGGTCTGAAGCCGATCAGTAACCGGGCTGAAGCCGACCGGCAACCGGTCCGAAGTCGATCGAACGAAACAAGGGGGAGGCGCCGGTGCTGGCGATGCAGTACGAGATCACTCTGCCCGCGGACTACGACATGGGGATCGTCCATCGTCGGGTCGCCGAGAAGGGTCGGCTGATGGACGAGTTCCCGGGCTTGGCGATGAAGGCCTATCTGGTCCGCGAGCGGGGTGCGGCCGGCTCGCCGGTCAACCAGTACGCGCCGTTCTACCTCTGGAACACGGTCGCCGGGATGAACGCCTTCCTCTGGGGGGCGGGCTTCCGTGGGCTCAGCCAGGATTTCGGGCGCCCGGTGGTGCGCAGCTGGCTGGGCCTGGCCCACCGGCGCGGGCCGCGGTTCGACGCCACCCCGGCCACCGCCGTGCGCCGACTGCAGCCGATCCCGGCCGACGGCGATCCGGCCGAGTTGATCGAGCGATCGCTCAGCACACTGTCCACCCACGCCGAGCTGCCCGGTGTGCACTCGGCAGCCGTCGCGATCGACACCACGCGCTGGGAACTGGTCACCCTGACCCTCGGCACGGACGAGGTGACGGGCCAACTCCCCGGTGAGCAGTACCGGGTGCACCACCTGAGCATGCCGGAGCTGACCGAACTGCCTCAGGGAAGGCACTGGTGATGTCACGTCAACCAACTGACAGGAGGGAAGAGATGAAGCTCACCAGGACCGTCGTCGACCGTGAGGCCGGCTATCGCACCTTGGACCGCTTCCAGGACCGGGCGACCCAGGAGGCCGCACTGCCCGGGCTGGAGCGGATCGCGCCGGGCTTTCCGGACTGGATCGTCACCAGCCTGTTCGGCGGTACCTACCAACGGCCAGGCCTGGAGCCGAAGGAGCGTCAGCTGGCCAATCTGGCGAGCCTGGCCACCCTGGGCGGTGTGGACCCCCAGCTGACCGGACACATCCGCAGCAGTCTGCGGGTGGGGCTGACCAGGGAACAGGTGGTGGAGGTGTTCGTGCATCTGGCGCCGTACATCGGTGCACCCAAGGCCCTGGCCGCGTTGCGCGTGGCCGCGGCGACATTCGAAGGGCTCGACGCCGAGAAGCTCACCGCCGAGGAGGCAGCCCAGTGACCACCGTCCGTAGCGTGCTCGGCGATCTCGACCCGGCCGATCTGGGTGTCTGCGACGCCCATGACCACCTCTTCCTGCGAAGCCAGCTGCTGCCGGGCCAGGAGCTTGACGATGTGGCGGCGGCCGCTGCCGAGTTGGCAGCCTTCCGGGTGGCGGGTGGTCAGGCGGTCGTGCAGTGGACGCCGTACGGGATGGGCCGCCGGGCCACCGAGCTGCCCGAGCTGGCCCGCAGCAGCGGCGTGCACCTGGTCGCCGCCACCGGCATGCACCGGGCCGCCCACTACGACCGGCTGCCCGAACTCGACTCGCTGGCCGAGCTGTTCATCACCGAGCTGACCCAGGGCATCGGGACCGACGGTCCCCGGGCGGGAATGATCAAGGTGGCGGGGGGCTTCCACGGCCTCGACGAGCACGCCCGCCGAACCATGGCCGCGGCCGCCGCCGCGCACCACGTCACCGGAGCACCGATCGGCGTCCACCATGAGCTGGGCACGGCGGCCACCGAGGTGCTCGACCTGCTCTGCGGGCAGTTGGAGGTGCCGCCGAGCAGTGTGCTGCTGGGCCATCTCAACCGGTTCCCGGACGAGCGGATCCACCGGGAGCTGGCTCGGAGCGGTGCCTTCCTCGCCTTCGACGGTCCGTCCCGGGCCAACGCCGCCACCGACTGGCGCCTGCTCGACGTCCTGGTGGCGCTCGCCGAGGCCGGGCACGCCGAGCAACTGCTGCTGGGCGGTGACACGGTGACCGCCGCGGCCCGGTCCACCGCCGACGGCCCGGGCATGCCGTTCCTGCTCACCAACCTGCGCCCGCGCATCGAGGCGGCCCTCGACCGGCCGACGGCCGAGCTGATCCTGCGTCACAATCCCGCCCGGGCCTTCGCGGCGGACTGGAAGCCGATGGGCTGAAGCCAAGCCGGCGGCGCACGGTGCCCGGACGGGCTCCTGCCCTGGCTTCGCTGCAACGGGTGTCACATTCGGGCAAATGGCTCAAAGTGCGGTCCAATGCAGGTGTGATCAGAGAACCGCCGACTCCGGAGCGGCGGACAGCCTTGGCACGTACCCGAGCAGCGGCGCGCATCGTCGCGCGCTGCGGCGGCCCGCACTCGGGTGGCCTGCCCGAGGAGCGGCGGCCACCCTCCGGGGGAGACCGTCATCGACCGCCACCGGGAGGGGATGGTGGCGAGCGGCGGCCACCCTCCGGGGGAGACCGTCGCCGACCCGCCACCGGCAGGGGATGGTGGCAGACGGTGACTGGCGACCTGCGCGGACGCACCTCGGCGTAGCGTTTGAACCATGAACGACCGCAGCGTCGCCCTGATCGACCGCCGCCGGGCCGAGGCCCGGCCGGAGGCCGCCACCGCCGGTGCGGAGGCGTCGGTATCGCCCGGCAAGCGGGGCCGGCCGATCGCGCGGGCAGCGGGGCCGACGGGGAGCTGACGAGGAGCCGATCCGAATGGGCCTGACCAGCCACGAGCTCTTGACGCTGGCCTTGCTGGCCGCTCTGGGCGCGGTCATCGGCACGGTCCTGTACTGGCCCAGACTGGCCCGGCCCGGACCGGCGGCTGTGGTCGGCCGGATCACCGCCATCCTGGTCACCCAGCTCGCGGTGCTCGTCGTGGTCGGCCTGCTGGTGAACAACTACTTCTCGTTCTACACCAGTTGGTCCGACCTGCTGGGCATCGCGCACCCCGCCGTGCAATCCGTCGGCCCCGGCAACCCGGGCGGCGGGTCGAGTGCTCCCGCCACCGCCCGCACCCTGGCGACCGAGAACGTCCAGGGCGGCCCGCCGCAGCGCAGCGGGCAGCTGCTGACCGTGCGGATCGGTGGCGGCGGCACCGGCCTGAGCACCGACGGCTATGTCTACCTGCCGCCGCAGTACTTCCAACCCGGCTACGCGCAGCAGCGCTTCCCCGCCCTGGTGGTGCTGACCGGCTACCCGGGCGCCGCCCGCAACCTGGTCACCCGGCTCGACTACCCCGGCATCTCGCTCGGCCTGTTGCGCAGCGGACAGCAGCAGCCCACCGTGCTGGTGATGCTGCGGTCAGCGCCCGCGATGCCCAGGGACACCGAGTGCGAGGACGTGCCCGGTGGCCCGCAGGCCGCCACCTACTTCACCCATGAGGTGCCGCGGGCGGTGGCCGGCGCGTTCCGGGTGATCGGCCAGGGCCGCGGCTGGGGCATCATCGGCGACTCCACCGGTGGCTACTGCGCGCTCAAGCTGGCGATGCGCGATCCGGCCGCGTTCCCGGCCGCCGCCGCGCTGGACGGCTACTTCAAGGCAGCCGAGGACCCGACCACCGGAGACCTGTTCGCCGGTGATCAGCAGCGGCGCAACGAGGCCGACCTGCTCTGGCGGCTGCACAACCTGCCGCCGCCGCAGGTGGCGCTGCTGCTCGCGTACAGCGAGGACGACAGCGCCTCGGCCAAGGGAGCCCCGGCGTTCGCCGCCGCGGCCCGGCCGCCGACCACGGTCTCGCTGGCCACCGTCGAGCACGGCGGGCACAACTTCGAGACCTGGACCAGGCTGGAGCCCGCTGCCCTCGGCTGGCTCTCCCAGCACCTGGCCCAGCCGGGCTGACGGTCGATCAGAGCACCGGCTCCAGTGTGCCGGTGTGCAGCTCGCCGACCCGGCCGCCCTCGCCCTCGAAGGTCCAGAACGCCCGCACCGTCAGCGCGCCCAGGTCCATCACATGGCTGACCGTGATCCCGCTCCGCTCGGTCCAACTGACGAAGTAGATCTGCGGCGCGACCTCGGCGACCTGCAGTTCGACGTCCTCCCACTGGCCGGCCGACTCACCCAGCCCCTCCCAGCGCAGCCGCTTGCCGTCGGCCGAGTAGGCGTTGCGGAAGACGGCACCGTTGTCGACCTGGAACAGGTACGTCCGCCCGGCGAAGGCGGGCAGGGCAGCGGTCTCGCTCATGGCGGGTGGAGTTCCTCGCTTCCGGTCGGAGAATGTCGGTGTTGTCGGATTCCCACGCTATCGGACCGGCGTGGCGGAGGGACAATGGTGACGCGACACGCGCGTGCCGCCGTTCGCCGGTCGTCCGGCCAGCCGGTGGCCCGCCGGTGGGCGCGGCGCGTGCCGGGTCGGGAGGTCCACGATGCGCAAGGTCGCCGACTGCCGGGAATTCCCCAGCGAGAGCAACTGCTCGCTGTGCATCACCGGCGAGGAGGAAGAGGTGGTCCGTGCCGCCGCCGAGCACGCGGTCTCGGTGCACGGACACCAGGACAGCAAGGAACTGCGCGACCAGATCCGCGCGACGCTCAAGGACGAACTGGTGCTCCAGCACACCTGACGGCCCCCGAACCGCCCCACCGGCCGCCGATCGTCGTCGGTGGCGGCGAGGCCCGCGGGGCGGTGGCGTCAGCGCGTGGTGGTCAGCAGGTGAAGTCGATCAAGTAGAACGAGGCGTAGTGGTCGGAGGTGTAGTAGTCCTCCTGGTCCCCCTCGCCGGTGATGATTCTGCGGGTGCCGCGAGTGGAGGCGCCCGGGGTGACGACCGTGTACTCGTGGTAGTAGCCGTAGTCCTGGGTCGGCAGGACGCCCTCGCGGTTCTGGAAGACCACGCCGTCCTGGGAGAACGGGAACGGGCCGCCATCGGCGATCTCGTTGAGGGTGTCGTCGGCCTGCTGGGGGAGGGCGCTCTGGCAGATGCTGCCGCTGACGTCGGCGTGGGCGTCGGTGGCGACCATGACGGTGGGGGCCAGGGTGAGCAGGCCGACGGTCAGCACGGACGCGGTGCGCGTCTTCAACGCGCGTAGAAGAGTCTGCATGTGCAGCAGTCTGGAGTCCTGGGAGCTTCCTGGGAAGGCGCTGGACAAGTCTTCATGTCCACGTAACTTGCTTGCCGCGCGGGCTACTTGCGGGAGTCGCCGGAGCGGCGGCAGGGGTTGGTGTGACCATGGCGACACTTCTCAAACATTGTTAAGGATCACATCATCTGCCTAGCCTGCACGCGTTCGCCGACTCCGGCGGACCCAACGTCGGGACGCCGAATCCTGCCTGCCCGACGGACGGTGACCACAGCATCGCCACAGGCAGGAGCGGGGGACCCGGTACTGCCACGACCTGCTTCGCGCGCCCGTGTGGCGTGCGGTGCGCGCCGCGGCTCGGGGTGAGGCCGTCCGCTTCAGCGGCGGCCGGGCACAGTGCGGCCCGAACCCGACAGCTAACTCCGCAGGCGTCGCACGAGGAAAACTCCCGTGATACCTGCCGCCACCCCAGCGCGCCTCGCCGTCGTCGCCGGCGCCCTCGGCCTGCTCGCCGTTCCGCTGGTCGGCCAGGCCAGCGCCCTGACCGGCTCGGCCGCCGCTCCGACGGTCACCCAGGACCGCCTGACCCCGACCACCGCCGCCGCCAACACCAACGTCACCGCCGACCTGACCGTGCACTCCGACTCCTGCTTCACCGCGCAGAAGCTCGGCGTCGGGGTCCGCGACGCGGCCGGCCACAACCTCGACTTCCCCGGCTCGCACGGCAACGTGCGGATCTGCCCGGGCGGCGTCTCCATGACCACCGGTGCCCGCACCTTCCCGGTCGGCAGCTACACCGTCTTCGGCTACTACCAGGACCACGCCGGCGCCTGGCACAACCTGGCCTCCAAGAAGCTCACCGTCGCCAAGGCCGCGTCGACCCCGGCCCCCGCGCCCGCCCCGGCTCCGGCTCCGGCTCCGGCCCCCGCGCCCGCCCCGGCTCCGGCTCCGGCTCCGGCCCCCGCGCCCGCCCCGGCTCCGGCTCCGGCCCCCGCCCCGGCTCCGGCTCCGGCCCCCGCCCCGGCTCCGGCTCCGGCCCCCGCCCCGGCTCCCGCGCCGGCCCCGGCTCCCGCGCCGGCCCCGGCCCCCGCGCCGGCCCCGGCCCCCGCGCCCGCTCCGGCCCCCGCGCCGGCGTCGCCGATCGCCGGCAAGTCGCTGGTCTGGTCGGACGAGTTCAACGGCAGCAGCGTGGACACCAACCGCTGGAACGACGCCAGCAGCGGCGCCTACCACTACGGCACCCACAACCCGAACGACAACAAGCTCGACTGGATCAACCCGTCCGCGGTCACCGTCGCCAACGGCGTCGCCACCTTCACCGCAACGCCGAGCAGCAACGTCCTGGAGAACGGGCTGAAGGCCTGGAACACCGGTCTGCTCACCACCCAGAACTCCCCGCAGAACTTCCAGGTGCACACCGGCGACTACGCCGAGACCCGGGTGCAGCTGCCGAGTCAGGTGGGCGCCTGGGCGTCGTTCTGGACCTGGGAGAACGGCAACACCGCGCTGGGCAGCAGCCACGGTGAGATCGACTCCTACGAGTACCACCCCGACAACCCGAACGTGCTGGAGCTGACCAACCACGTCAACCTGGCCTCCAAGGACGACCGGGACGCGAACGCCGTCAAGCCGGGCCAGTGGGTCACCGTCGGCACCTACTACGGCGCCAACTCGGTCGACTGGTACGTCAACGGCGTCAAGGTCTTCTCCGACGGCAAGGGCGTCGGCCCGAACTTCTCGGCGAGCCTGATCCTGGACATGGCCATCAGCGCGGGCAAGTACCACCCGTCGCCGACGTCCTCGGCCCCGATCACCATGAAGGCCGACTACGTGCGCGTCTACCGCTGACCCCAGGCGGCTGAGCGACCGACCCGGACCACGAACGACCGCCTGTCGTTCGAGTGGTCCGGGTCGTTCGCGCTCCTCACCTCGACCGAGCCGCCGGTGAGGGTGCCCGATGCGGTGCCGGACAGCCTGATCGGCACCAGCGCGGTCGCCGACCGCAGCACCCCGAGCCCGGCCGGGAAGCTGCACACCACCACGGTGGCACGGGGGTCGGGGGTGCAGTTCGCCGGGAAGTACGGTCCGACGGCATGCGTCCGGGCGGGCAGTCGGACCGTCACGGTGAACGCCCCGGCCACGTCGGGGCCGTCGTTCGCGACGAAGGCGTGGACCGTGGTGGTGCCGCCGGGCGGGGCCGGATCCGGGTCGAACGGCACCACCTTCAGATCGGCGTGGTGCCCGCCGGCCAGCAGGGCGGCGCCGAGCAGGGGGACGAGCAGTGAGCGCATGCCGCCACTCTAGCCACTCCAGGTCATCGACCGTGTGCGCAGCGTCAGGGGGCGAGCACGCCGCCGAGCCGCTCGGCGATCCCCTGCATCACCGTGACCAGCGGCTCGGCGCCGCTCTGCTCCTCCAGGGCCCGGATCCGGGCCTCCGGCCCTGACACCGACAGCGCGGTCGGGGTCGGCGCACCGGGCACCGCCACCGCGATGCAGCGCACCCCGATCTCCTGCTCCTGGTCGTCGACCACGTAGCCCACCTCGCGGGCGTGGGCCAGCTGGGCGAACAGCTCGTCCCGGTCGGTGACGGTGAACTCGGTGTGCGCGGGCAGCGGCTGGCTGCCGAGCACGGTCCGCGCCTCCTCCTCGGGCAGCTGGGCGAGCAGTGCCTTGCCCACTCCGGTGCAGTGCGGCTGCACCCGGCGGCCGACTTCGGTGAACATCCGCATCGAGCGGCGGGACTGCACCTGCCCGACGTACACCACCTCGCCGCCCTCCAGTACGGCCAGGTTGGCGGTCTCGCCGGTGGCCTCCATGAGCTCGGCCAGGTACGGCCGGGCCCAGCTGCCGAGCAGTCGACCCGCGGTCTCGCCGAGCCGGATCAGCCGGGGGCCCAAGGTGTAGCGGCGCGCGCTGTCCTGGCGGACATACCCCTGCTGCGCGAGGGTACGTACCAGGCGGTGGATGGTCGGCATCGGCAGGCCGGAACTGTTGGACAGCTCGCTCAGGGTGGCGACGCCCCCGGTGTCGGCGAGGGCCTCCAGCAGCTGGAAGGCGCGCTCGACGGACTGGACGCCGCCGGCGCGGTCGGGTGCTGAGCTGCTGGGCACGGGTCGGTCCTCGTTGGTCGGGGCCTGCCGTCGGGATCCCAGGGGGTGCGGCGATCCGTCAACAAACCGTTGAAATTCTGTATTGCGGAAACTACTCTCCACTTTACAGAATCGCCGCCCAAGGAGTGTCCTGCCATGGCAACCGCCCAGCCTCCGGTCGTCACTGTCGCCGGCCCGCGGGTCCACCGCGCGGAGGAGGTGCTCACCCCGGCGGCCCTGGCCTTCGTGGCCGGCCTCCACCAGGCATTCGAACCCCGCCGGCAGGAGTTGCTGGCCCGGCGCCGGCAGCGCCGCGCCGAGATCGCCCGCACCGGCGCCCTCGACTTCCTGCCCGAGACCGCCGGCATCCGGGCCGGCGACTGGACGGTGGCCCCGGCGCCGCGGGCGCTCCAGGACCGCCGCGTTGAGATCACCGGCCCGACCGACCGCAAGATGGCCGTCAACGCCCTCAACTCCGGCGCCGAGGTCTGGCTGGCCGACTTCGAGGACGCCACCTCGCCGACCTGGGAGGCCCTGGTCTCCGGTCAGCTCAACCTGATCGACGCCTTCGAGGGGCGGATCGACTTCACCTCCCCGCAGGGCAAGGAGTACAAGCTGCTGCCCGCCGACCAACTGGCCACCGTGGTGGTCCGGCCGCGCGGCTGGCACCTGGACGAGCGCCACCTGCTGGTCGACGGCACCCCGGTGTCCGGCGCCCTCTTCGACTTCGGCCTCTACTTCTTCCACAACGCCCGGCGGCTGCTGGCCAAGGGCGAGGCGGACCCCAACTCCGGGCCCTACTTCTACCTGCCGAAGATCGAGAGCCACCTGGAGGCCCGGCTCTGGAACGACGTCTTCACCCACGCCCAGCGCCGACTCGGCGTCCCGCACGGCACCATCCGGGCCACCGTGCTGATCGAGACGATCACGGCCGCCTTCGAGATGGACGAGATCCTCCACGAACTGCGCGACCACGCCGCCGGGTTGAACGCCGGCCGGTGGGACTACCTGTTCTCGATCGTCAAGAACTTCCGCGACGCCGGTGAGCACTTCGTCCTGCCGGACCGCAACACCGTGGGCATGACCTCGCCGTTCATGGCCGCCTACACCCGTCTGCTGGTGCGGACCTGCCACCGGCGCGGCGCCCATGCGATCGGCGGCATGGCCGCGTTCATCCCGTCCCGCAGGGACCCGCAGGTCAACGCGGCGGCGCTGGAGAAGGTCAAGGCCGACAAGGACCGCGAGGCGGCCGGCGGGTTCGACGGCTCCTGGGTGGCCCACCCCGACCTGGTGCCGGTGGCCCGTGCGAGCTTTGACGCCGTGCTGGCGGAGCGGCCCCATCAGAAGGACCATGCCGGCTCCGAACAGCCGGTCACCGCCCAGCAGTTGCTGGACATCGCGGGCGCCGGCGGATCCTGCACCGCGGCCGGGCTGCGCAACGCCGTGGCCGTCGGCCTTCGGTACTGCGAGGCCTGGCTCGGCGGCCTGGGCGCGGTCGCCATCTTCAACATGATGGAGGACGCCGCCACCGCCGAGATCTCCCGCTCGCAGGTCTGGCAGTGGATCCGCAACGGCGTGGTGCTGGCCGACACCGGCGAGAAGGTCACCGCCGAACTCGCCAGGCGGCTGATCTCCGAGGAACTGGACACCATCCGCGCCGAAGTGGGCGACGCGGCGTTCGCTGCCGGTCGCTGGGCCGAGAGCCGCGAGCTCTTCGAACAGGTCGCGCTCGCCGATGAGTTCGTCGACTTCCTGACCCTAGCGGGCTACGCCCTGCTCGACTGAGCGGCCGCGGACCGCACCGCCGCCGGGGTGCCCGCTCCCCGGCGGCCGCCGCCCTCGTAGGGTGGGCGGCGAGGCCGGTGGTCGCCGGCCCGGGCCGACAAGGACGGAAGCCGTGCCACACGCCATCACCGCTGACGGGATCCGCATCGCCCACCAGACCCAGGGCGCGGGCGCCCCGCTGCTGCTGCTCGCCGGACAGGCGAACAACCACCGGTGGTGGGACGCGGTCCGCGGTGACTTCCATGCCGCCCGCCGCACCATCACCCTCGACTACCGGGGCACCGGCGAGAGCGACAAGCCCGAAGGGCCGTACAGCACCCAGGTCTTCGCCGAGGACGCGATCGCCGTCCTGGACCACCTGGGCATCGAGCGGGCCGACGTCTACGGCACCTCGATGGGCGGACGGGTCGCCCAGTGGCTGGCCGTCCGCCATCCGCAGCGGGTCCGCTCGCTGGTGCTCGGCTGCACCTCGCCCGGCGGTCCCGAGGCCGTCGAGCGCGACGACACCGTGCGCCGCTCGCTCGTCTCCCCGGACCCGGCCGAGCGGCTGCGCAGCCTGCTGGACCTGATGTACACGCCGCAGTGGCTGGCCGCCCACCCGGGACCGCACCGCACCGTCGGCGACCCGGCCATGCCGCCGCACGCCCGGCGCGGCCACCTGCTCGCCAGCAACGGGCACGACGCGTGGGACGTGCTGCCGCAGGTCCTCGCGCCCACCCTGGTGCTGCACGGCACCGACGACCGGTTCAACCCCACTGCCAACGCCGCCCTGCTCGCGGAGCGGATCCCCGGCGCGCGGGTCCGCCTGATCCCCGGTGCCCGCCACGCGTACTTCGAGGAGTTCCGCGAGCTGGCCGGCCCGCTCGTGCCGGACTTCCTGGAGCGCCTCGGCTGATTTCCGCAACTCGTCCGGTCCACCGGTCAACGCCTCGGTGGACCGGACGAGTTGCGGGCGTCAGGCCCGCCGGTCGCGTTTCACCGGCGCCGCCACCAGGACGGAGGCCGCCGCCACCGCGGTGCCCGGTGCGAAGGCCGCGTCGACGCCCTGCACCAGGCGGTGCGCCGCACTGCCGGTGGCGGGTCGGCCGGGGGTGCTGAAGAGCGGGACCAGCACCGCCGTGCCCACCGTGCCGCCGGTCCACCGCAGGGTCTGCGGCAGCCCGGCCGCCGCGCCGGACCTGGCGATCAACGAATTGTTGAAATCGACTTCCGCGAACCTTGACGCGCCAATTGGCCGCCGCCTACCGTGATTTCGAATAGCAGAAGCGGAATTCCGCAATGTGGAATCACTGGCAGGAGTCAGCCGATGCCTCGAATGACGGCCGCCCGCGCGGCAGTTGAGATCCTCAAGCGCGAAGGAGTCGAGGTCGCGTTCGGCGTGCCGGGCGCCGCCATCAACCCGTTCTACAAGGCGCTCAGGGAGGGCGGCGGCATCCGGCACGTCCTGGCCCGGCACGTGGAGGGCGCCTCGCACATGGCCGAGGGCTACACCCGGGCCGGGGCCGGCAACATCGGAGTCTGCGTCGGCACCTCCGGGCCGGCCGGCACCGACATGATCACCGGCCTCTACTCGGCCATCGCCGACTCCGTCCCGATCCTGTGCGTCACCGGCCAGGCGCCGGTCGCAAAACTGCACAAGGAGGACTTCCAGGCCGTCGACATCGCCGCCATCGCCCGGCCCGTCACCAAGGCCGCCACCACCGTGCTGGAAGCCGGCCAGGTTCCCGGGGTCTTCCAGCAGGCCTTCCAGCTGATGCGGTCCGGCCGTCCGGGGCCGGTGCTGATCGACCTGCCGATCGACGTCCAGCAGGCCGAGATCGAGTTCGACCCGGACACCTACCAGCCGCTGCCCGTCCACAAGCCGGCCGCCACCCGGGCCCAGGTGGAGCGGGCGCTGCGACTGCTGCTGGCGTCCGAACGCCCGCTCATCGTGGCCGGCGGCGGCGTCATCAACGCCGACGCGGCCGACCTGCTGGTCGAGTTCGCCGAACTGACCGGCACCCCGGTGATCCCCACCCTGATGGGCTGGGGCGCCATCCCCGACGACCACGAGCTGCACGCCGGCATGGTGGGCGTCCAGACCGCGCACCGCTACGCCAACGCCACCTTCCTCGCCTCGGACTTCGTGCTCGGCATCGGCAACCGCTGGGCCAACCGCCACACCGGCTACCGGCTGGACGTCTACACCGAGGGGCGCACCTTCGTGCACGTCGACATCGACCCCACCCAGATCGGCCGGATCTTCGCCCCCACCCTGGGCATCGCCTCGGACGCCGGGCTCGCGCTCGGGCTCCTCATCGAGGTGGCCGAGGAGTGGAAGGCCGCCGGGCGGCTGCCGGACCGCGCCGACTGGATCGCCGAGACCCAGGAGCGCAAGGCGACCCTGCTGCGCCGCACCCACTTCGACGACGTGCCGATGAAGCCGCAGCGGGTCTACGAGGAGATGAACAGGGCCTTCGGCCCGGACACCCGCTACGTCACCAGCATCGGCCTCGCCCAGATCGCCGGCGCCCAGCTGCTGCACGTCTACCGACCGCGGCACTGGATCAACTGCGGCCAGGCCGGGCCGCTCGGCTGGACCATTCCGGCCGCGCTCGGGGTCGCCACCGCGGACCCGCGCAGCCCGGTGGTGGCCCTCTCCGGCGACTACGACTTCCAGTTCATGATGGAGGAACTGGCGGTCGGCGCCCAGCACCGCATCCCCTACGTCCATGTGCTGCTGAACAACGCCTACTTGGGTCTGATCCGGCAGGCGCAGCTCGGCCTGGGCATCGACTTCCAGGTCAACCTGGAGTTCGAGAACATCAACGCGCCCGAACTGGGCGGTTACGGCGTCGACCACGTCAAGGTGGTCGAGGGCCTGGGCTGCAAGGCGATCCGGGTCACCGGGCCCGACGAGCTGGGTGCCGCCTTCGAGCGGGCCGGGAAGCTGGCCGCCGAACACCGGGTGCCGGTGGTGGTCGAGGTGATCCTGGAACGGGTCACCAACATCCCGATGAGCCCCACCGCCGACATCGCGCAGGTGGTCGAGTGGGAGGAGCCGGCCACCGAGCCCGGCCACGCGCCCACCGCCACCAGGACGTTGCAGGCCTGACCCCCGAACACCGAGGGCCCCGCCGGACGTTCGGTTTCCGACGGGGCCCTCGGTTGGAAAATGCCGCTGACCGGCCGTCAGGAGTTTCCCGCCGGGCAGGGGTTGCCACGGGTGAGACCGTAGGAGCCGGTGACTCGGTAGGTCCCGGCGGCGGGTGCGCGCAGCACCGTCCAGTCGCCCGAGCGGGCCAGGCAGCCGTGCTCGTCATCGGTGTGCCCGGCCAGACCCAGCCAGGGCGACCACGGCACCCTCAGGCGCACCTCGCCGGCGGCCGGCACCTGCACGGTCATCGAGGCCGCTCCGGCGTGCTGCACCACGGCCGGCGGATCGGCGAGCGAGGTCGTGTCGGTCACCTGGTAGACCGTCCAGGCGCCGTGCTGCCAGACCTGCTTCAGCCAGGGCTGGCCGGCCCGGATCAGCGCCGCCTCGTCCCTCGCGCCGTTGTCCGGCTTGTCCGAGGAGAGGGCCACATAGCCCACCGCCCACTGCCGCAGCCAGGCGTGGTAGTCGTCGGCGGTGAGCTTCTTGGCGGCGTAGAACAGCGGGTTGCGGGTGTAGTCCGCCTGCCGGTTCCAGCCGCGCGCCAGGTCGACGTAGGGCGCCACCCCGCTCGCCTCCCAGTGCGAGGAGAGCGGCACCACCTCGACCCGGCCGCGGTCGGCGCCCAGCTCCTGCAACTCGTCGATCAACGCGCCGCCGTCCCGGGCCGCCGGGGCCTTCGGCGCCGTCGCCAGCAGGTCGCCGATCGTCCGGCCGGTGATCCAGCCGGTCACCGACAGGAAGGCGAGCAGTGTGCACACCGCCCGCTTGCGGGTCTGCGCGCTGCCGGTCAGCGCGGCCAGCAGCGCGGTGCCGGCGAACAGCAGGCTGAGCCGCTCCACGTTGCTGCCCACCGGCGACGGGACCAGGAAGACCAGCAGGGTGCCGATCGCATAGACGATCCCGCCGCGGCGCACCGCCGCCCACTCGCGCGGCACCAGCCAGACCACCGCCAGTGCCGCCGCCACCACCAGCACCATGTTGTGGAACGAGAACGGCTGCACCCCGCTGAACGGGAAGAGCAGCGTGGTCGCGCCGACCACCACGGCCGGTGCCAGGAAGAGCGGGTAGCTGTCCCGCCGCCGCCCGGTCAGGAACAGCCCGGCCGCCGCCACCTCCAGGAACAGCCCCACGACCGGGCTGCCCATGGTGCCCAGCGCGGCCAGCACGAAGAGCAGCGCGCCGCGCAGCCGAGGGCCGCCGCAGGTGAAGGCGACCACGGCGGCGGCCAGCCCGAAGGCCAGCCCCAGCGCGAAGGTCACCCGCCCGGACGCCACGTCGCACCAGAGCACGAAGGCCGTGAACAGCGCCGGCCACATCGGCCGGGAGACGCCCGACCGGCTGAGCAGCAGGGCACCGAGGGCAGCACTGGCGACACCGGCCAGCGCGCCCGTGGTCCGCACTCCCAGGAAGCTCATCAGGTACGGCGACACCACGCTGTACGACGCGACGTGCATCCCGCCGTACCACGACAGGTTGTAGGCCGACTCCGGGTGGTCCCGGGCGAAGTCGGTCCAGGCGTACTGGGCGGACAGGTCGCCCGCGTCATTGGCCAGCCAGAACACCCACACCAGATGGAGCAGACCCGACAGCACGGTTGCGGCGACCACCGGGTGGCGCGAAGCCGCCCGCAGGGTCCGGCGCAGCGAGCCGCGCAGTGCGGGCGGGCGGGCGGCGGGAATCGCCGGTCCCACGGTGGACATAGCGGATCTCTCTCGAAGTCGAATGTTTCGACCCAATAACTTACGTGGTGACGCTGTGCGGTCATGCCGCGGCCCCGGACCCTCGCCGTGGGTCCGGGGCCGCGGTCCACCCGCCTTACGAGGGCGGCGGGCGGAGTTCCGGGTCACGCACCGTCCCTGGGCGGCCCGGAGTCCGAGGTCGGGGGAGGGGACCGGGGCACGCGGCTCAGCCGCGCGCAGCCAGCTCCTGGGCGGCACGGGCGCAGATCAGCGCGATCCGGTTCTCGTCCGCCGTGGTCAGCCTCCCCTCTTCGACCACGGCGTTGCCGTTGACGAACAGCACCGACAGCGGCGGCAGCGCGCCGAGGACGAGCGCGGCGACCGGGTCGGCGATCGAGGAGTGCATGACCCCGTCCACCTTCCAGAGCGCCAGGTCGGCCAGCTTGCCGACCTCGATCGAGCCGATCTCGTGCTGGCGGCCGAGCAGCCGGGCACCGCCCATGGTGCCCAGGCGCAGTGCACCGCGGGCGGTCAGCGCGTCCGGCCGGCCGTGCAGGCGGTTGATCAGCAGCGCGTTGCGCAGCTCGGTGCCCAGCTCGCCGGACTCGTTGGAGGCGGTGCCGTCCACGCCCAGGCCCACCGGGACACCGGCCCTGATCATGTCGGGCACCCGGGCTATGCCGGCCGCGAGCCGGGCGTTGGACGACGGGCAGTGGGCCACGCCGGTGCCGGTCTCGGCGAACTTGGCGATGTCGGAGTCGTTCATGTGCACGCAGTGCGCCATCCAGACGTCCTCGCCGAGCCAGCCGGTGGACTCGAAGTAGTCGGTCGGGCCCATCCCGAACTGCTCCTCGCAGAACCGCCCCTCCTCGGCGGTCTCCGAGCCGTGGGTGTGCAGCCGCACGCCCTTGCGGCGGGCCAGTTCGGCGGACCGGCGCAGCAGTTCGGTGGAGACCGAGAACGGCGAGCAGGGCGCGATCGCGATCTGCAGCATCGAGCCGAACGAGGGATCGTGCCAGCGGTCCACCGCCGCCTCGCTGGCGCTGAGGACCTCGTCGATATCCTCCACCGCGCGGTCGGGTGGCAGGCCGCCGTCCTTGCGGCTGAGGTCCATCGAGCCGCGCAGGGCGGTGAAGCGCAGGCCGAGCTGCTGGACGGCTTCGATCGAGGCGCCCAGGAGGTCACCGGCGCCGCGCGGAAAGACGTAGTGGTGGTCGCTCGCGGTGGTGCAGCCGGACTTCAGCAGCGCGGCGACCGAGCCCAGCGAGGCGGCGTGCACCAGCCGGTCGTCGATCCTGGCCCAGGTCGGGTAGAGCGTGACCAGCCAGTCGAACAGGGTGTCGTCCTGGGCCAGGCCGCGGGTGATCCACTGGTAGAAGTGGTGGTGGGCGTTGACCAGGCCGGGAGTGAGCAGGTGGCCCGCGCCGTCGATCCGGCGCACGACGCCGTCCAGCCCCTGCGGTGCGGGGCCGTCGCCGACCGACTCGATCAGATTGCCCTTGATCACCACGTGCCCGCGGGCGCACTCGGTGCCCTGGGCGTCGACGGTGGCGATCGCCGCGTTCTCGATCACTGTTCTCCGGTCGGCGGGCGGTGGTTGGACTGCCATGGGGACTCCTCGCTCGGCTCTAGCGCACCGGAATGGCCGGGAGCACGCCGTCGCGGTGCACCGTGCCCTCGATCAAGCCGTACATCCGATCGGCGGCGTGGTACACCTCGTTGTCGTTGGTCAGGCCGAACGGCTCGAGGTCGACCAGGAAGTGGTGCTTGTTCGGCAGCTCCAGGCGGACCTCGTCCACCTCGGGCCGGTTGTCCAGCACCCGGGTGCCCATCGCGTGCAGGGTCTGCTGCAGCGAGTAGGAGTAGGTCCCGGCGAAGGCCTCCAGCAGGTGGCGGCGGACCTCCCGGTAGCTGCGGTTCCATTCGGGCGGGGCCTGGCCGTCGGCGCCGGAGTAGGAGTACTTCCAGCGAGCGGTCACCTGGGTGGCCAGGATCCGGTCGAAGGACTCCGGCAGGGTGGTGTACTTGTCCTTGATGAAGCCCCAGAACTCCGAGTCGGTGGTGTTCATCACGACCAGGTCCTGGAGGCCGGAGATCACCTGGACCAGCTCGCCGTCGAACACCACCTCGGTGGTGCGCACTTCACCGCCGTCGCGGACGAAGGAGTGGCCGACCTCGCCGGCGCCGGTGGTGGGGGCGCCGGGGGCCTGGATCCGGTTCCAGGCGTACTCCTCGATCCGGATCCGGGCGCTGTGCACCACGCCGCGCTCGGTCCCGGTGACGAAGTGGCGCGCCAGCAGGATGCCGAACGCCTCGGCCGACTCGATGCCGTGCTCCTTGGCGAAGGCGAAGACGGTGTTCTTGGTGCTGTCGGTGGGCAGGCAGTTGGCGTTCGATCCGGTGAGGTAGGCGTCCCTGAACTCGCCCTGGAGGGCCACCGACACATTGAGGTCCTTGATCGAGTGCCGGGCGCCGTCCCGCTGGACGCGGACGATCCGGTTCTCCGCCTTGCCGTACTGGTTCTGACCGAGCACGTGGGCCATCGACGGCTCCTTGGTGGCTAGCTTCCGCGGTAGACGGAATATCCGAAGGGGTTCAGCAGCAGCGGCACGTGGTAGTGGCGCTGTGCGGGCGCGACCGTGAAGACGATCGTGACCTCGGGGAAGAACGGCGCCCCGGTCGACGAGCGCGCGTGGTACGCGGCGGTGTCGAAGGTCAGTCGGACGACCGAGCCCGCCGTCACGGCCGGCAGGTCCTCGACCCGGCCGTCGGAGTCCGTGGCCCAGGTGCCGAGCACCGTCCAGCCACCCTCGGTGCTGAGCGCCAGTTCGACCGGGACGCCCTCGGCCGGGCGGCCCAGGCTGGTGTCGAGCACGTGCGTGGAGATGCCGGTCATTGAGTGAACGTCCCTGTTCAATAAGTGGTGTGACGTATGGTCAGGAACTGACGGCTGCTCAGTCCCTTTCTCCGAGTGTCCCTCAGAGTGCCTCGTCGAGAAGGCGACTGAGACGGATGTCGTTGATCCTGCGCAGTTCGCGCCGGACGATCTCCGCCTCGGTTGCCGCAGTGTTCGGGTGGCGCTCGCGCAGGGCGGCGAGCACGGCCTCCGCGGTGCGGTCGGTGGCACAGATCAGGAACACGTGGCCGAACTTCGCCTCGTAGGCGGCATTGGCCCGGTCGAGTTCGTCGAGCACTGCCCGGTCCGCGCCGCGGATGCCGGCTTGCTCGCGCTCGGAGGCGGCGTTGCCAGGGGTGGGGCGGCCGATCCGGGCATGGCCGGCCAGCGCCTGGGTGAGGTCGGCGGTGCTCAGGGTGGCCAGGGCCGCCGCGTTGGCGGCGAGCAGGGCGGCCCGGTCGGGCCAGGGGCGGGTGGCCGCGACCGCCGCGGCCCACTGGGGGCTGGCGCAGATCTCCAGCAGGAGCTTTCGCAGGTCGGCGGGCTCGGCGGTGGCGAGCGCCTTCAGGGCGCCGGGTGGGTCGTCTGACGCGTGGGGGTGGTGGGTCACGGTGGACCTCCTGAAGAGTGGTGCCACTCGCACAAGGTAGGCCTACCACCCCCGACCGTCAACACTTTGTTGAAGGTAGCGGATCAGGTTTGGCGGTTCAGGTAGTTGTACACGGTGAACCGGCTGACACCCAGGGCCGACGCCACGGTCTCCACGCCATGGCGGACGGTGAAGGCGCCGCGTTCCTCCAGCATCGCCACCGCGCGCTGCTTCTCCGGTCGGTCCAGCTCGCTGAGCGGCCGGCCGCCGAACTGGCGGGTCACCTCGGCCAGCAACCGGTCCAGCGCGCTGCCCAGGTGCGGCAGCCGGACGGCGACCGCTGGGGCGCCCTCCCACTCCAGGATCACGTCGTCGGGCCGGGCCTCGGCCGGGTCGAACGGGGTGGCGCCGACGGCGTCCAGCAGCGGCTTGATCGCCGCGGTGAGCGGGTGCTCCCGGGCGTCGGTCATGGCGCGGCCACCTCCTCGCCCACCGGCAACACGCTGACCTGGAAGGAGATCCGGTTGGCGCCGGCGTCCAGGCTGTCGTGCAGCAGTCGGGTGACCGCGGCCATGACCTGCTCGGCCTCGCCCGTGGCGCTGGTGCCGAACGGACCGACCGTCACCTCGAGTCCGGCCTCGTCCGCAGCTCGGCGGGCGGCCGCCGCGTGGTCCGGGAAGGCACCCAGCTCGAACGGTTCTGTCGTGAATTCCACCATCAATCGCACGCGTTCACTGTAGCGAGCGGCCGGCGCGCGGGAGCGGTCACCGGCGGCAACTTCAACAAACCGTTGCAGCAGCCTTGACGGCGCTCCGGGCGGACATGGCAAGCTTCCGTTGAGCAGAATTCAGCTTTCACATCGTGGAATTCGCCGAATTCCGAGGAGAAGGACATGGCCGCCGCTTCCGCGTTCGCGTCCATCGGCGGGCGCGCCACCGTCAACCTGTCGATCCTGTTCGCCGAACTGCCGCTGCTGGAGCGCCCGGCCGCGGCTGCCGCCGCCGGCTTCACGGCTGCCGAGCTGTGGTGGCCGTTCGGCACCCAAGCCGTTCCGAGAAAGGCCCAACTCGACGCGCTGCGCACCGCGTTCAAGGATGCCGGGCTGCGCCTGAGCGGGTTGAACCTGCTGGACGACCTGTCGGCGGGCGCCAAGGGAACCGCCTCGCTGCCGGCCGCGAGCGAGCGGTTCAGGGAGAACCTCCCGGTGGCCGCGGCACTGGCCGAGTCGTTGGGCGCCGGTGCGCTGAACGCCCTCTACGGCAACCGGATCGCCGGGGTGGACCCGGTCGCCCAGGACCAACTGGCCCTGAAGAACCTTGCGTTGGCCGCCCGTACCGCCCACTCGATCGGCGCCGTGCTACTGATCGAGGCACTCAACCGGGAGGACGCGCCGGACTACCCGCTGCACACCGCCGCCGCCGCGGTCGCCGTGGTCGACCGGGTCAACGCCGCCACCGGGCTCGGCAACGCCAGGTTCCTGTGCGACCTCTACCACCTGTCGGTCAACGGCGAGCACTTGGAAGCCGTGATCGACAGCCATGCCGACCGGATCGGCCATGTGCAGATCGCCGACAATCCCGGCCGCCACGAGCCCGGCACCGGCTCGCTCGACCTCGCCGCGCTGCTCGACCGCCTGACCGCGGCCGGCTACACCGGCCCGATCGGTCTGGAGTACCGGTCCGCCGCGGGGAACAGCGCCGACAGCTTCGACTGGCTGCCGCGCGAGCTGCGCGCAGCCCGCTGACCACGTTCGACACGACACCCCTCTCGACCTAAGGACGAGCACGATGAGTCGCAGGATCGCCTTCATCGGCCTCGGCATCATGGGCGCCCCGATGGCCGCCAACCTGGTCAGGGCCGGCCACCGGGTCACCGGCCACAGCCTGACCCAGCCGCAGATCGACGCCCTGGTGGCGGTCGGCGGCCACGGCGCCGGCAGCATCGCCGAGGCGGTGCGGGAGGCCGAGGTGGTCATCACCATGGTCCCGGCGGACCCGCAGGTCGAGGAGGTGATCCTCGGTGCGGGCGGTGTGCTGGAGCACACCGGGCCCGGCACCCTGGTGATCGACATGTCCTCGGTCGCGCCGCAGACCTCCGCCAAAGTCGAGGCCGCGGCCCGGGCGAAGGGCATCCGTACCCTGGACGCCCCGGTCTCCGGCGGCGAGGCCGGCGCCGTCGAGGCGGTGCTGTCGATCATGGTCGGCGGCGCACCCGAGGCCTTCGCCGAGGCCAAGCCGCTGCTCGACGCCCTGGGCACCACGGTCGTCCACGTCGGCCCGACGGGCGCGGGGCAGACGGTCAAGGCCGCCAACCAGCTGATCGTCGCGGTGAACCTCCAGGTGTTGGCCGAAGCCGTGGTGTTCCTGGAGAACGCGGGCGTCGACCTGGCGGCCGCACTGGACGTGCTCGGCGGCGGGCTGGCCGGCTCCGCGGTGCTCGACCGCAAGAAGGCCAACATGCTCGACCGCGCGTTCGCGCCCGGCTTCCGGATCGACCTGCACCACAAGGACATGGGCATCGTGACCGCTGCCGCGCGCGCCGTCGGCGCACCACTGCCGCTCGGCGCGGTGGCCGCCCAACTGGTCGCCTCGGCCCGGGCCAACGGCGACGGCTCGCTGGACCACTCGGCGCTGCTGCGCGGCGTGGAGCGACTGGCCGGGCGCGGACCGCGCTGACCACGGCCCCCCTTGGTGGCGTGAACCGGTCCGGCCGTGCTCGCGCCGTCGGGAGGGCGCCGGCCGTGCTCGCGCCATCGGGAGGGCGCCGCTGGTGGTGCCCGCCCCCCAGGAGGGCATCACCTGCCCGGTCGCCTGCTCCATCCGTCGCAGGATGGACCGCAGCATCGGTTCGACCCGGAAGTGAGCCACCGAATGTCCGCCACCCCCACCCAGGGCCATGTGGTCGTCGCCCCCGACAAGTTCAAGGGCACCTTGACGGCGGCCGAGGCCGCCGCCCGGCTGGCCGCGGGCATCCACCGGGCGGCGCCCGGCACCGAGGTCCGCCGACTGCCGGTCGCGGACGGCGGCGAGGGCACCCTGGACGCCGCGCTGGCGGCCGGTTTCAGCCGGGTCCCGGCCAAGGTGGCCGGACCGACCGGACTGCCGGTGGACGCCGCCTTCGCGCTGCGGGGCGATCTCGCCGTGGTCGAACTGGCCCAAGCCGCCGGCCTGTCCCGATTGCCCGGCGGCCGCACCGCACCGCTGGCCGCCGGCACCTACGGGGTCGGCCAGCTGATCGGCCGGGCCGTCGGCGCCGGTGCCCGGCGGATCCTGCTGGGCCTGGGCGGCAGCGCCGGCACCGACGGCGGGGCCGGACTGGTGCAGGCGCTCGGGGCCGGCCTCTACGACGAGCACGGCACCGAACTCCCGCCGGGCGGTGCGGCCCTGCGCCGGCTGCACCGGCTGGAACGGGGACCGCTCGCCGACGTCCTCAGCGGAGTGGAGGTCACGGTGGCGAGCGATGTCGACAACCCGTTGCTCGGCCCGCGCGGCGCCACCGCCGTGTACGCCCCGCAGAAGGGCGCGGAGGGCGCCGAACTCGCCGTGCTGGAAGCCGGGTTGACCCGCTGGGCCGAGGTGGTCCGGGAGGCCACGGGCCGTGAGCTGCGCGAGGCGCCCGGCGCCGGGGCGGCCGGCGGGGTCGGCTTCGCCGCCCTGGCGCTGCTCGGCGCCACCGTGCGACCCGGCATCGAGCTGCTGCTCGATCTGCTGGGCTTCGACGAGGCCGTGCGCGGGGCAGCGCTCGTCGTGACCGGCGAGGGCTGCCTCGACGAACAGACGCTGCACGGCAAGGCGCCCGCCGGAGTCGCCGCGGCGGCCACCGGAGCGGGGGTTCCGGTGGCCGCGGTGGCGGGCCGCGTCGACCTGGCCGAGAGCGCCTGGCGCCGGGCCGGCTTCGTCGCCGCCTACGCCCTCACCGACCTGGCCGAGCACCCCGGCGACAGTCTGACCAGAGCCGGTGAGCTGGCCGAACGGGCAGGAGAGCGGTTGGCCCGTGAGCTGCTCTCCGGGGCCTGAAGTGGCGCGGGTTCCAGCCACGTTCGCGCGTTCCACGCATTGACGTTTTGTTGAAGGCGGCCCTAGGCTCCCAGCCGTTCCCACTGCGGCAACCCTTCTCGGAGGTCCTTGATGCAGCAGTCGAGCATGGTGATCCGGTCCCGTCGAGCGGTCCTCCCGGACGGCGAGCGACCGGCCGATGTGCTCGTCCGCGGCGGTCGGATCGAGCGGATCGGCGCCCACGGCTCGCTCGCGGGTGACGAACTCACCGACCTCGGGGAGACCGCCCTGCTGCCCGGCCTGGTCGACACCCACGTGCACGTCAACGAGCCCGGCCGCACCGAGTGGGAGGGCTTCGCCACCGCCACCCGGGCGGCCGCCGCCGGCGGCGTGACCACCATCATCGACATGCCGCTCAACTCCGTACCGCCCACCACGTCCGCGGCCGGCCTGGCCGTCAAGCGGCGGGCGGCCCACGGGCAGACCTGGGTCGACGTCGGCTTCTGGGGCGGTGCCGTTCCCGGCAACACCGGCGACCTGCAAGCCCTGCACGAGCACGGGGTGTTCGGCTTCAAGAGCTTCCTCTCGCCGTCCGGGGTCGATGAGTTCGGGCACCTCGGCCAGGCCGAACTCACCGAGGCGCTCACCGAGCAGGCCCGGCTCGGCGCGCTGGCCGTCATCCACGCCGAGGACCCCGGCGCACTGGCCGCGGCCCCCCAGGTGCCCGGCCGCCACTACCGCGACTTCCTGGCCTCCCGCCCGGACCGCGCTGAATCCGCAGCCGTGGCAACGTTGTTGGCCGCCGCCCGGCAGACCGGCACCCGAGTGCACATCCTGCACGTCTCCTCGGCCGAGGTGCTGCCGCTGCTCGCCCGGGCCCGCGCCGACGGCGTGCGGGTGACCGCCGAGACGTGCCCGCACTATCTGACCCTGGCCGCCGAGGAGGTGCCGGACGGCGACACCGCCTTCAAGTGCTGCCCGCCGATCCGCGACGAGGCCAATCGCGACCGGCTCTGGGCCGCCCTGGCCGACGGCGAGTTCGTCGGCGTCGTCTCCGACCACTCGCCGGCCACCAGCGAGCTGAAGCAGCGTCATGGTGACGGTGGTAGCGGAGACTTCGTCAAGGCCTGGGGCGGCATAGCCTCCCTGCAGCTCGGCCTGCCGGCGATCTGGACCGAGGCTCGTCGGCGCGGGCACCAACTGACCGACGTGGTCCGATGGATGGCCGCCGGGCCGGCCGAACTGGTCGGCCTCACCAGCACCAAGGGCAGCATCGCGGTGGGCTGCGACGCCGACCTGGTGGCCTTCGATCCGGAGGGTGCCTTCACCGTCGACCCGGCGGCCCTGCACCACCGCCACCCCGTCACTCCCTACGCGGGCCGCACCCTCACCGGCACCGTGCGCACCACCTGGCTGCGCGGCCGCCCGGTCGACCCGCACGCCGAACCGTTCGGCCGGCAACTGCGCCGACCCTGAACCAGCCCTGTCCCGCCCAGAGGAGCGACACATGAGTGACCGTCCGCCCGCCACCGCTCCCTTCGCCGACCTGGTCAACCTCGCCTCCCGACTGCTCGGCGCCGGCGTGGTCGCCACCAACGAGGACACCTTCGCCGACGCCGAACACCTGCTGCTCGCCCGGCCCGCCGAGTTCCGCCCCCACACCTTCGGCCTCAAGGGCCAGATCATGGACGGCTGGGAATCCCGGCGCCGGCGCGGGCCCAGCGCCGAGCATCCGCACCCCAGCGACGAGGACCACGACTGGGTCATCGTCCGCCTCGGCGCCGCCGGCCGGATCCACGACGTGATCGTGGACACCGCGCACTTCACCGGCAACCACCCGGAGAGCGGCTCGGTGCAGGCCGCGTCGGTACCCGGCCACCCGTCACCCGCCGAACTGGCGACCGCCGAGTGGACCGACATCGTGCCCCGCACCCCGCTGCGCGGCGACACCGCCCACGAGTTCGCGGTCACCGACCCCACCCGCTACACCCATGTGCGGCTCAACATCTGGCCGGACGGCGGCGTCGCCCGGCTGCGGGTGCACGGCGAGGTGCTGCCCGATCCCCGCGACCTGGCCGGCCTCACCTTCGACCTGGCCGCCCAGGAGTACGGCGGGGTGGCCGAGGCCGCGTCCGACCGCTACTTCTCCTCCCCGCACCACCTCAATGCTCCCGGTCGCGCCACGGTCATGGGCGAGGGCTGGGAAACCAGGCGTCGGCGCGACAAGGCCGGCGACTGGGTGCGGATCGCCCTGGCCGGGAGTGGCGAGCTGCTGGCCGTCGAGGTGGACACCAGCCACTTCGTGGCCAACGCCCCGGGCTGGGCAGACCTGATGGGATACGACGCCACCGGCGGGGGCGACCCGGCCGCCGACCCCGTGGGCGACCCGGACGGGGACCCCGGGGGCTGGTTCGAGATCCTGCCGCGCACCCGGCTGCAGCCCGACACCAGGCACCGGCTGCGGCTGTCCGGCAGCCGCGCCGCGACCCATGTGCGCCTCGGCATCCACCCGGACGGTGGCGTTGCCCGGTTGCGCCTCACCGGTCGGCTCACCGAGGTCGGACAGGAGCGTCTGGCGCTGCGCTGGTTCAACGCGCTGCCGGCCGCCGAGGCGACCGCGGTGCTGCACGCGGCCGGGCTCACCGGCGCCGCGGCCGCCGCCCTGCTCGCCGGCCGTCCGCTGCCCGGGGCCGACGAGCTCCCCGCGGCGCTGCTGGACCACTGGTTCAGCCGCCGGTCGGATGCCCGCTGAGCCGCCTCATCCACCTCGGGCACATCAGCCCCCTCAGCCGCCTCAGCCACCTCGGGCACATCGGCCGCCTCAGCCCCCTCAGCCGCCTCAGCGCCCACAGGCGGCGACCCGGGCTCCGCTCGGCAGACCTGCCGGGCGGCGGCCGCCAACGCTTCGGCCGACCGTCTCCGGGAGGCAGGGGAGAGAGGGAGCACGGCAGCACCGGCTTCCCTGTCAAGGGTGCCAGGCCCCTTGGCCGACTGGCATATGCCATTCGGCCAATACCCGTCACCTGCGGGAATTCGCCCCGACCGACGAACCTGACGGCCCGTCGGAAGCTAGGCTGGAGGTTGGTCTTCGCCGGTTGCGGCCGACGGAAGCCGACGGGGCTGTCGAGTGCGACGGAAGGAGCGGACCATGCCGGTACCCGGCCAGGGTGGTCACATCGCGCTGGACCGAGGTGCGGCCGGACCACAGGGTGCGGTTCGCGGTGCGCTGCGGCTGCTGGAGGCCGTCGACCGACACCCCTACGGGGCCACGCTGCACGACCTGGCGCGGGAGACGGCGATGAGCGAGCCCGCCGTACGCGAACTGGTCGACCTGCTCAGCACGGAGGGCTACCTCCAGGCGGTGGACGGCGCCTGGCTGCTCGGTGGCACCTTCGCCATGCTCGGCCAGAGCAACCGGGAGCAGCTGGTCCGGATCCGCCTGCAGCACAAGCTCACCGAACTGCGCGACGAGCTCGGCGCCGCCGTCTACTTCAGCCGCTACCACGACGGCGAACTCCGCGTCGAGGCGGTGGCCGAGGGCGAGCACGCGCCCGCCGTGCACGAGTGGGTCGACTTCAAGGCCACCGCGCACGCCAGTGCGATCGGCAAGTGCCTGCTCAGCCAACTCGACCACGACGGCCGCCTGGACCACCTGTCCCGGCACCCGATCGCCCGGCTCACCTCGCGCACCATCACCGACAGCGAGCAACTGCTGCACCGCCTGGAGCAGCAGCCGAGCAGCACCCCGATGCTCGACCTCCAGGAGTACGCGCTCGGCACGGTCTGCGCCGCGGTGCCGGTCGCCGCCGGCAGCACGGTGGGCTGCCTGGCGATGTCGCTGCCGGTCAGCAGCGCGCACCGGTTGCGCGCAGCCGCCGAGGTGCTGGCCGAGCGGGCGGCACCACTGATGCTGGCGATGGCGGTCTGACGGCTGCGCCGGAGCGCTCAGTTGCACCACGGGCGGCGGCAGGCGAGGCGGTCATCGCTCAGAGGGTCGGGCGGCGGTGCCGGCGCACGGCGTCGACGATCCGGTCCGTGAAGGCGTCGTGGCCGTCCGCCGGAATCCGGGGGATGACGAACGACGTGCCGTCGCGGACCAGCAGCCGGTACCCGAGCAGGCGGCCCGCGGCGCCCCGGCCCGGGTGCTCGTGGATGCCCAGGAGCCCGGCGACCTCGGGCCAGGGGACGGCGCGGACCCCGGACCGGTCCCGCGCCCCGGCACCGCCCCGCCCCTGCGCCCCGGCACCGCCCCGGCCGCCCGCCGGCCGGGGCGGCCGTCATCACCGGCCACCCGCCGACCAGCGCGCCACGCGGTGGCGCAGGTAGACGACCCCCGAGCTGAAGGTGCGGGTCTCGACGAGTTCGAGATCCACCCGACGCTCGTGCTGGGGGAAGAACGGAACGCCACCGCCGACCAGCACCGGGTAGACCCTGGCGCGGTACTCGTCGATCAGCCCCAGCGCGGCCGCCTCGGCGGCGAGAGTCGCGCCGCCGATCGCGATCTCGGCCTCCCCGGGCTCGGCCCGCAACCGCTGGATCTCCTCCGCCAGGCCGCCGGAGGCCAGGCGGGCATTGCCCTGCACCGCCGACAGCGTGGTGGAGAACACCACCTTCGGCAGCGGCTTCCAGATCGCGGTCCACTCGAGCATGGAGTCGTCGAGCGACGGATCCTGGTCGGCGGTCTCCCAGTACAGCATCGTCTCGTACAGCCGTCGTCCCAACAGGTGGACGCCGACCCCTCGGATCTCGTCGGTGACGAAGCGAAAGACCTCCTCGTCGGGGGCCGTCCAGCTGAAGGTGCCGTCCGGCCCGACGATGTAGCCGTCGAGGGAGACGCCCATCGAATAGGTCACGCTGTGCATCGGACGTCCTCCTCGGCATCGGGCTTCGACCATACGACCGCCGGACGCCGCTGAGCCGTCGCGGCTCGCGGCCGGGGGAGCGCCGCGGCCTGGTTGCCCGGATGCGCGGCGGATCCGCCTCCGCCTCAGCGCCTCTGACCAAGCGTTCGCTCAGTGCGCCGGCCGCAGGCCGGTGAAGATCACCGAGAGGATCCGCTCGCGGCCCGCCTGGTCCTGGCCCAGGCGCTCCACCATGACGGCCGTGCCCACCAGCAGGGCCAGCAGCTCGGGCACGGCCAAGTCGGCCCGCACGGCGCCCGCCCGCTGTGCGCCGACCAGGAGGTCGGCCAGTCGGGCGCGGACCAGCCGGCCGGGCTCGTGGAGCTTCTGGTGCACGTCCACCCCGGCCGCCGTCAGGGCCTGGGCGAACTCCTTCTTGCCGGCCGACTGGTCGACCATCAGGGTGAAGCAGGCGAAGAACGCGGCGGCCGGTTCCTGCTCCTCGGTCAGCCGGCCGATCTCGCTGGTCAGCGTCTCCAGGCGGCGCACCAGCACCGCCTCCAGCAGCGCCTCCTTCGTCGGGAAGTGCCGGAACAGCGTGCCGACCCCGACGCCCGCCGCCTTCGCGATCTCCTCGGTGGTCACCGAGACGCCCCGGTCGGCGAACACCTGCGCGGCGACGTCCAGCAGCCGGGCCCGGTTGCGGGCCGCGTCCGCCCGCAGCGGGCGCGCCTGGTCAGTGCTCACGTCGTCCTGGTCCTTCCCGTCGCTGGACAACCGGAGTCGCCAGTCCGTATCGTCGCTCCCAGAGAAACCGGAGTCGCTAGTCCGATTCTAGCGACCGGTGTGTCTGGGGGTTGATCATGACTGAAACCGCAACGCCGCGCGAGGTCTTCGAGAAGCTGCATGCCGGAATCACCTCCGGCCGGTTCGCCGGGCTGGCCGAGCTGTATGCCGAGGATGCCGTGGTGGAGATCGTCTTCGAGCCGGTCGCGCCGCGTCGGATCGAGGGGCGGGCCGCGCTCCGGGAGCGCTTGGAGGTGCTCAGGGAGAACGCTCCGTTCACGCTGACCGGGAAGAACCAGGTGGTCCGGGAGACCGACGATCCCGAGGTGATCGTCGCCGAGTACGACTACGAGGTGCGCCAGACGTCGACCAACCGCACCTTCGAGGTCTCGAACATCCAGGTGCTCAGGGTGCGCGACGGCCTGATCGTGCACAGCCGGGACTTCCACGACCACCTTGGCTTCATCAAGGCTCGCGGCGGCCTGCCCGGGCTGGTGGAGGCGCTCGGCGCCGAGTGACGGGCCGCGGGGCGGCCGGGGCTCCCGGGTAGGGGTTCCCGGCCCGCCCCGCTTGGGGTGCGCACGGCCCGCGTGGTCTCAGTTCTTGGCGAACATGCTGTCCATGAAGTCGATGATCTGCTGGTCGGTGACGCCCTTGGACATCCGGTGGCCCATCGCCAGGTCCTTCTCGGTGATGATGCCGACCAGCTTGCCGTCGTGGATCACCGGCATCCGGCGGATCTGGTGCTGTTCCATCTTCTTCAGCACCTCCTCCATGCTGTCGTCGGCGCGCACGCAGTGCAGGTGGCCGGCCAGGTCCATGGCCCGCATGGTGTCGGGATCCTTGCCGGCGCCGAGACACTCCAGGACGATGTCGCGGTCGGTGATGATGCCCTTGAGCTTCTTGTCCGGGCCGCAGATCGGCAGTGCGCCAACTCCGCTGGCCTTCATCATTTTCGCGGCCTCGCGCAGCGTCTGCTCGGCGTCGATGCACTGTGCGTTGGCGTGCATGATGTCACGGGCGGTGATCATGGTTCTGCTCCTCTCCTGCCGGACGGTACCGGCGACCTCACGCTAGGTGCGGAGAGTCCGAGCGGCGACCGGAGTTGGACCGTTCGCGACCTTATTAGACCAACTGTTGATAAGAGGGCTCCAGACCCTTGTCCCGGGCGATACCGGCCAGTAGTTTGAGGTGCTGCCACCCCGCTGCCACCTCGAGGTCAGCTGCCCCACGCCCGCAGGTTACGGAGGGCCCCATGCCCAGAACCGCCGCAGAGGTCCACAACGACCTCGTGCTGGAGCCCCGCGATGTGAAGTTCGACTGGAGCCGGCTGCCGCTGCACTGGATCCCTGACGAACCGTTCGCCACCCACACCATCAACGTGCTGCACCTGCTGCTGCCCGAGGGCGAGCGCTGGTTCACCGAGGTCTTCAAGGACGCGCTGCCGCTGATCACCGACGAGCAGTTGCGCGAGGAGGTGCTCGGCTTCATCGGCCAGGAGGCGATCCACGCCGAGGCCCACCAGGAGGTGCTGGACCACATGCTCGGCCAGGGCCTCGACCCGCGCCCGTACGTGCGCCAGATCGCCTGGCTGTTCCAGCGGGTCCTCGGGCCGAAGCCGCACCTGAGCCCCCGTCGGCGGCGCGAGAACACCATCGAGCGGGTGGCCTTCGTCGCCGCGATCGAGCACTTCACCGCGTTCCTCGGCAACTGGGCGCTCAACTCGCCGGGCCTGGAGCGGGCCGACGCCGACCGGACGATGCTCGACCTGCTGCGCTGGCACGGTGCCGAGGAGGTCGAGCACCGCAGCGTGGCCTTCGACCTGCTGGTCCACCTGGACCGGGGCTACGGTCGGCGGATCCGCGGCATGCTGCTGGGCGGGCCGCTGCTGGTGCACCTCTGGGTGCGCGGTGTGCGCTTCCTGCTGGCGGCCGACCCGGAGCTGCGCGGCCGGCTGAAGCCCAGCTGGCGGCAGGCCTGGGACGTCTCGCAGCGCGGCATGCTGCCCGATCCGATCCAGTCCGTCCGCTCCGGGCTGCGGTACTTCAAGCCCCGCTACCACCCCACCCAGGAGGGTTCCAGCGCCCAGGCGCTCGGCTACCTGGCCACCTCGCCCGCCGCCCGGGCCGCCGCCGCCCGCTGAGCCGTCCCTCCAGGAGCCCCGGATGACCCCATCGACAGGGATGACCCCATCGACAGGCCAGGCGGCCGAGCCCGCCCGGCCCCCGCGAGCCGCCGAGCCCGCCCCGCCCCCGCGAGCCGCCGAGCCCGCCCCGCCCCCGGGGGCGCCCGCCCCGGCCCCCACCCTGGCCTTCGGCCGCACCAGTCGACACGACCTGGACAACCCGCCGCCGGACCTCTACGGCCGCCCCCGCGCCGACCGCTTCTTCGCACTCCTCACCCGGTTCAGCGACGTCTACACCCCCGCCCTCGGCAGCCCGCCGCTGCGCCGCAGCCCGCGCCGCCCGCCCAGCCGCGGCCGTGCCCCGCTGGTCCTGGTGGTGACCGCCCACCGCCGGATCGCCGACGACGTGGTGGAGCTGCGCCTCGCCGATCCGGCCGGCGGCCCGCTGCCGCCCTGGCAGCCCGGAGCCCACCTCCGACTCACCCTGCCCTCGGGCCGGATCCGCCACTACTCGCTCTGCGGCGACCCAGCCGACCGCACCGGTTACCGGATCGCGGTGCGGCGGATCGCCGGCGGTGGCGGCGGTTCGGTGGAGATCCACGACACCCTGCACCCCGGCGCCCGCCTGACGGTCCGCCGGCCCCGCAACGGTTTCGTCTTCTGCGCCGAACCCCGCCTGCTGCTGATCGCCGGCGGCATCGGCATCACGCCGTTGCTGCCGATCGCCCGTGAGGCCCAGCGGCGCGGCCTGGACTGGCAGTTGGTCCATGCCGGCCGTAGCAGCGAGACCATGCCGTTCACCGAGGAGCTGACGGCGCTGGCGCCGGGCCGGGTGACGCTGCTGGTCGGCGGCACACCCACCGGCGAACAGCTGCTGGCCCGGGCCGCCCGGGGCGCCGCCGTCTACTGCTGCGGCCCGGCCCCCATGCTGGCCGCCGTCCAGCAGACCTTCGACGCCTCGCCGGCCACCGCGCTGCACTTCGAGCGCTTCGGCGCCGCCCCGGTGCGCGACGGCCGACCGTTCACCCTCAGGCTCTCCGACACCGGGGAGGAACTGGCCGTCCCCGCCGACAAGTCCGCGCTGGACGTGCTGCGCGCGGCCCGGCCCGGCACGCCGTACTCATGCCACCGGGGATTCTGCGGCACCTGCCGGGTGCGGGTGCTGGCCGGCACCCCCGAACACCGAGACCGCCGGCTCACCGCCGAGGAGCGCGCCGACGGAGCCCTGCTGCCCTGCGTCTCCCGGGCGGCCGAGGGCGAGACCCTGGTCCTGGAGGTCTGAGATCAAGTTCGAGGAATTGCCGGTGGCCACCGAGGAAAACGCCCACTGGCTGGACGACGACCTGCCACGCGTGCGGCGCTGGACCCGGCCCGCCCGCGGCGAGTCCGTCCCTGCCGGGCCCGCCCGCGGCGAGTCCGACCCTGCCGGACCCGCCCGCGGCGAGTCCGTCCCTGCCGGGCCCGCCCGCGGCGAGTCCGACCGTAACGAGCAGCCGGAGGAAGCCCGATGAACGCCTGGACCGAACCCCGCCGCCGCTTCGTGCACTCGGCCGGCATCGACCTCGCCGTCTTCGAGCAGGGCGACCCGGACGGCCCCACCGTGCTGCTGGTGCACGGCTATCCGGACACCCATGTGGTGTGGGACGACGTGGCCGCCGACCTCGCCGCCGACCACCATGTGGTGCGCTACGACGTCCGCGGCGCGGGCGGGTCCGGGATCCCGGACAGCCGCGAGGGCTACCGCCTGGCCCTGCTGGCCGCCGACCTGTTCGCGGTGGCCGACGCGGTCAGCCCCGACCGGCCGGTGCACGTGGTCGCCCACGACTGGGGCTCGCTGCAAGCCTGGGAGGCCGTCACCGAGCCCGGTGCGGAGCGCCGACTCGCCTCCTACACCAGCATCTCCGGCCCCTGCCTGGACCACATGGGGTACTGGATCCGGCACCGGATGCGCCGCCCGACCCCCCGGCACCTGCGCCAACTGCTGGTCCAGGGCGCGCACTCCTGGTACATCACCGCCTTCCACCTGCCCTTCCTGGCACCCGCGTTCTGGCGCCTCGGGCTGGCCCGGGCCTGGCCCCGGGTGCTGCGCGACCTGGAGGCGGTCAACCCGCGCGCCGGGCACCCGCAGCCGACGCTGCGTCAGGATGCGGTGCGAGGCATCGAGTTGTACCGGGCCAACATGCGGCCCACGCTGCGCTCGCCGCGCGAGCGGCCCACCGAGGTGCCGGTGCAGCTGATCACGCTGCTGCGCGACCACTACGTCAACACCTTCCTCTCCGAGGGCCTGGAGCGCTGGGTGCCGAATCTGACGCGACGTCAGCTGAACGCCACCCACTGGTCCGCGCTGCTGGAGCATGGTCCGACGGTGGCCGGGATGGTGCGGGAGTTCACCGGGCGGATCGAGGAGGGGAGTTCGGGAACGAGCGGCAGCACCGGGCCGCTGGTGGTGATCACCGGGGCCGGCAGCGGGATCGGACGCGCCACCGCGCTGGCCTTCGCCGAACAGCAGCAGGCCACCGTGGTGGTCTGCGACCTGGACCTGGCCGCAGCCGAGCGCACCGCCGAACTCGTGGAGCTGCTCGGCGGCGCCGGCCACGCCTACCAGGTGGACGTCAGCGACGGCCCCGCCGTGGACGCCTTCGCGCAGACCGTCGCCGCCACCCACGGCGTGCCGGACGTCCTGGTCAACAACGCCGGCATCGGCCACTCCGGGACCTTCCTGCAGACCACCGAGAAGGAGTGGCAGCGGGTCCTGGACGTCAACCTGTGGGGCGTGATCCACGGTTGCCGGGCGTTCGGCGACCTGATGGCCGACCGGGGCCAGGGCGGGCACATCGTCAACCTGGCCTCGGCGGCCGCCTACCTGCCGTCCAAGGTGCTGGCCGCCTACGCCACCAGCAAGGCGGCGGTGCTGATGCTCTCCGACTGCCTGCGCGCCGAACTCGCCGACAGCGGCATCGGGGTGAGCGCGATCTGTCCCGGCATCGTCAACACCAACATCGCCCGCACCTCCACCTTCTCCGGGCTGACCGCCGAGCAGCAGGCCGCCAAGCAGGCCCGGATCAGCAAGCTCTACGCCCGGCGCGGGTTCCCGCCGGAGAAGGTGGCGGCCGAGATCGTCAAGGCGGTGCGCACCGGCAAGCCGGTGGTGCCGGTCACCGTGGAGGCCAGGGCGGCTCGGCTGGTCGGGCGGCTGTGGCCGGGGCTGCTGCGACAGTTGGCCAAGCTCGACGCCGGGTGACGTCGCCCGGCGGGGAGCCCGCTCGCGGCGACCCGCCCTACTGGGGCACGCGGTCAGCCGGTGCCCGGCAGTCGGCGCGTTCCGCCCGGCAGCTGCGCGTTCCGCTCGGCAGCCGCGCGTTCCGCCCGACAGCTCGTCGGCGTTCACGCACGGTGGAGCCGCAGCGGGAGGTCAGGCGTTCTGGGTCCGACCCGGCCGACCCCAGCCGGGTCGGACCCAGAACGATGCCGCGCCCTGATGGCCCCGGGGGAGACCATCAACGGGCGGCGCTGCCGGCAGCCGAGAGTGAACGGTTGCCGGCGGTCCGACCGCTGGGGTGCCCGGGGAAAGCCCCCGGCGGTCGGAAGTCTGCTGGTCCTACTGCCTGCCGTGGCCTCCCGCCGGCTGGCTCTGGTTCTGGCCGGGATCCTGGCCGGGGCGTGAGTGGCCGTTCCCGCCACCGTTGCCGCCGTGCTCGCCGGCGTCGCCGCCCGGGTCCTGGCTCGGGGGGCCGGGCTTGCCGTGCGTGCTGCCCGGGCCGCCCGAGTCGCCGCCCTGGTGTCCGGGCGGCCCCTTCCGGTCGCCGTCCGTCGGGCTCGCCGCCGCCGGCGCGGGGGCGGTCGGCCCGCCGGGGTCCGGAGACCGCCGCGCCAGGTCGGCGCAGAACGCGCGCACCCGGTTCGAGCCGCCCGCCGCGCGCGTCAGCGGCTCGAACCGGGAATCCGAATCGCCCTGCTGACCGTCTTGCGGCCACGCCTTGCACAGCGCCAGCAGCGCGGCCCCCGTCGACCCCGCGGGCTGGGCCGACGGATCACCGGACGGGCTGTTCGAATCCCCGTCGGTCGGCTGTGCGGACGCCGGCGGCCTGCCGGGCTGGGTGCGGTCGGCCGCCGGGCCGCCGGGGCGGGGTGCGGTCGAGGCGCCGAGGTGGCCCCTGCCGGGTTGGGCGCCCGCCGAGCCGGAGGCCGCGGTGTTCTGCGAGGACAGGTTGGGGGACTCGCCGCCGAGCACCGCGGGCAGGTGCCCGGTGCCGGCCGCCACCGCGACCCCGCCGAGCGCCGTCACCGCGAGCGCCGCCACCGCGGCGCGGGCGCCGAGGAACCGCGCGGCCACGCGCGGGCGCGCCGGGACGCACTCGGCCATCGGGCGGCTCCTCCGGGGTGGCACGCTGGAACGGGTCGGGGCGAGCCGAGCGGCCTCCCGGAACGCGGCCACCGCCGCCTCCTCACCCGCCAGCTCACGCTCGGTCGCCGGGGCGGCCGCGGCCGCGAGCATTCGGGAGAGGGCGCCGGGACCACCGACCGTACCGACGGCTTCGCCGCCGAGCAGCTGCTCGGCAACGTCGCGGTCGATCCGACGGGATCGGTTGGTGCTCATCTCATGTCCTTCAGCGTCGTGGCCCCGGGCGGTGTCACACCTTCGGCAGGGTTTTTTCTCGGCCGGACGCGCAGCCGGGCCGCGGCGCCTCGCGGCGCGGGGACGGCGCCGGGGGACTCCAGCAGCTTGGCGAGCCGGCGCAGGCCCCGGTGGGCGGCCATCCGCACGGTACCGGCCCGCTTGCCGAGCACCCGGGCGGCGGTCTCGGCGTCCAGCTGCAGCACCACCCGCAGCAGCACCGCCTCGGCCTGGTCCTTGGGCAGGCCGGCGATCATCGCCAGCGCCTCCTGGGTGCCGACGGTGGCCAGCGCCGCGCCCTCGGTGTCGTCGCCCGCCGGAAGCTCGGTCAGGTACTCCTCCGGGAGGTCCGCGGCCGGGCGGCGGCGCCGGGCCCGGAGGTGGTCCATCGCGCGGTGCCGGGCGATGGTCGCGGCCCAGCCCCGGAAGCCGTCCCCGTCGCCCTGGAAGGTGTGCAGGTCACGGGCGATCTGCAGCCAGGTCTCCGAGGCGACGTCCTCGGCGTCGGCCCCGTCACCTCCCACTAGTACCCGCAGATACCGCAGGAGCAGCGGCTGCACGGTGCGGAACACCTGTCTGAAGGCGTCCTCGTCCCCGGCCTGGGCGGCCCGGACGGCACGGTCGAGCGCCCCCGCCGCCCCGGACTCGGCGCCTGGCGGTGCAGCGGCGGGCGGGGTCGGGGGCGGGCCGGCGGCATCGGCGAACCCGAACTGATCTGCGTTTTGCACTGCCACATCATCCGCCATCGAAGCGGTCTCGGTGACCATCCACGACCGCAGAGTGCCCGCTCGGACCCAAGGCGCGGCGGACACCCAGGAAACCGGGCTGACGGAGGGTCCGACTGGGAGGTTCCTGGGAGCTGACGGCGGCTCAGGCCACCCGGAACGCACCGCGCCGCGGCCGGTTGAGGTCGTGGTGGATCGGCCCGGTGCCGGCCGAGAGCGGCAGGCAGCCGCCGCCGCGGCGGCCGGCCACGATCTCGGCCGCGATCGCCACCGCGGTCTCCTCCGGAGTGCGGGCGCCGAGGTCCAGGCCGATCGGCGAGTGCAGCCGGGCGATCTCCGCGTCCGTCAGACCGGCCTCGCGCAGCCTGGCGTCGCGTTCCCGGTGGGTGCGGCGCGACCCCATCGCCCCGACGAAGCCCACCGGCAGCCGCAGCGCGCGCTCCAGCAGCGGTACGTCGAACTTCACGTCATGGGTGAGCACGCAGAGCACGGTGCGGCCGTCCAGCCGGTCGAGCTGCGAGTCCAGGTAGCGGTGCGGCCACTCCACCACCACCTCGTCGGCGTCTGGGAACCGGCGCGCGGTGGCGAAGACCGGGCGGGCGTCGCAGACCGTCACCCGGTAGCCGAGGAACCTGCCGATCCTGACCACGGCGGCGGCGAAGTCGATCGCACCGAAGACCAGCATCCGCGGCTTGGGCACGAAGGACTCGACGAAGAAGGTGACCGTGCCGGCCGCCGTGGGGTCGCACGGGCGGCCGTCCAGCGCCAGGGTCACCGCGCCGGTGCGGCCGGCGTCCAGCATGGCCCGCGCCTCGGCCACCAGCGAGCGCTCCAAATCGCCGGTCAGCGAAGGGAGGCTGCCGTCGTGGGTGTCACCGGTGACGGCGACCGTGGCGCCCAGCAGCCCGGCCGGACCGTCGACCATCCGGGCCAGCGCCACCGGAGTCCCGGCGCCGAGGAGGGCGATCCCGGCGTCCAGCCCGGTGTCGCCACCCGGCTGCACCCGCTGCACGAACACCTCCAGGACCCCGCCGCAGCTCAGGCCGACGGCGAAGGCGTCCTCGTCGCTGTAGCCGAACCGCTCCAGCACCGGGGCGCCGGTCTCCAGCGCCGTCCGGCACAGTTCGTAGACCGCCCCCTCCACGCAGCCGCCGGAGACGCTGCCGACCACCTCCCCGGCGTCGTTCACCGCCAGCGCCGCCCCCGGATCGCGCGGTGCGCTGCCCGAGACACCGACCACGGTCGCCACGGCGAACGGGCGCCCGGCGGCGTGCCAGGCCTGCAACTGTTCGGCGATGTCCTGCATGTCGGCGGCTCCTGTCGGCTACCCAACGATGATCTCAAAGATCGGTGCCCCAGCGCGCGGCCCGGGCGTCGCGGATCCGGTGATCAGTGCACACCCAGCCATTCCTTGATCGGAGCGAGCGCGAAGTACACCAGGAAGACCGCGCCGAGCACCCACATCACCGCCCCGGGCTCCCGCCACCGGCCGGTGCCGGCCCTGATCGCCAGGTGGGAGACGACTCCGGCCGCCACTCCCGCGGTGATGCTGTACGTGAACGGCATCAGGGCGCAGGTCAGGAACGCCGGGACGGCGGTCTCCCGGTCACCCCAGTCGACGTGCCGGGCCTGGCCCATCATCATCGCGCCGATCACCACCAGCGCCGGCCGATCCCACCTCGACCGGGACCAGGCCGGCGACCGGCGCGAAGAAGAGCATCAGCGCGAACATCCCGCCGGTGACGACGGAGGCCAGCCCCGTCCGGGCGCCGTCGCCGACCCCGGTGGCCGACTCCACGAAGACCGTCTGCCCCGACGCGCCGGCCAGGCCGCCGATCGCACCGCCGGCGCCGTCGATCAACAGCGCCCGGGACAGGCCCGGCATCCGGCCCCGACCATCGGCCAGACCGGCTTCGGTGCCGACCCCGATGATCGTCGCCATCGCGTTGAAGAAACCGGCCAGCACCAGGGTGAAGACCGCCACCGAGGCGCTGATCGCCCCCAGGCCCCCGCGGCCGAACGCGCCGACCAGGTCGACGCGGCCGAGCAGGCCGAAGTCGGGCGCCGCGACCGGACTGCCGTGGAGGGCGGGCGGTGCGCTGCCCCAGGACTTGGCCGGAAGGTGCGCAGCCGAGTTGACGAGCACGGCGACCACGGTGCCGGCCGCGATGCCGATCAGGATCGCGCCGCGCACCCGGCGGGCGAGCAGCACGATGATGGTCAGCAGGGTGACGGCGAAGCAGACCACCGGCCAGCCGGTCAGCTCGCCCGCCGGCCCGAGCGACAGCAGCGTCGGCCCGCCGCCCGTCACCACACCCGCCTTGTGCAGGCCGATCAGTGCGACGAACAGACCGATCCCGATGGTGATCGCGTGCTTCAGCGGCAGCGGGATCCCGTTCATGATCCTTTCGCGCAGTCCGGAGACCACCAGCAGCACGATCAGCAGGCCGTAGACCACGCACAGGCCCATCGCCTGCGCCCAGGTGGTGTGCGGCACCACCAGGGCGGAGACCGCGCCCGAGACCGACAGCCCGGCGGCGACCGCCAGCGGCACCTTGCCGACCACGCCCATCAGCACCGTGGTCACGGCCGCCGCCAGTGCCGTGGCGGTGGTCAGCTGGGCGTGGTCGAGCCTGCTGCCGGTGACGTCGGGGCCGCTGAGGACCAGCGGGTTCAGCAGGAGGATGTAGGCCATCGCCATGAACGTGGTGAGGCCGCCGCGGAGCTCGGCGCCGACGGTCGAGCCGCGGGCCGAGATCCGGAAGTACGCGTCCAGGGCGCCGGGTCTGGTGGCGGGGCCGGAGACCGCTCCAGTGGGGGCCGGCTCCGTCGGGATCCGGGTCATGTGTCCACTCCCAAGTGTCGGTGGGGATTGGGCGTGGGCGAGTCGACCTGACGGGTCATGGGGGGAACCGGGCAGGGGGACGGTGTCGACTCACGGGGGCGTTGCTACAGCGTCCCGGTGAGGTGCTCGGGACGGACCGGGATGCGGTTGAGCGCGATCCCGGTCGCCTGGCGGATCGCGGCGACGATCGAGGGGGTGGCGGAGACCGTGGGGGCCTCGCCGACCCCGCGCAGTCCGTACGGGGCGTTGGGGTCGGGCAGTTCGAGGATCTCCACCGGAATCGGCGGGGTGTCCAGGATGGTGGGGATCAGGTAGTCGGTGAACGAGGCGTTGCGCACCTCGCCGTCCCTGATGATGATCTCCTCCATCACCGCCAGGCCGAGTGCCTGGGTGCAGCCGCCCTGGATCTGGCCGATCACCGCGAGCGGGTTCAGCGCCTTGCCGACGTCCTGGACGGCCGTCAGCTCCACCACCTTGACCAGGCCCAGCTCCACGTCCACGTCGACCACCGCGCGGTTGGCGCAGAAGCTGTACTGCACGTGGCCGAAGCCCTGGCCGGTCTGCGGGTCGAACGGCTGGGTGGGGCGGTGGTGGTGCTCGCGGGTCAGCTCGATCGCCCCGTCGCCGAGCAGCTCCACCATCGGGACCAGCACGCCGGCGGACCTGGAGACCACCTTGCCGTCGGCCAGCTCGATGTCGTGCTGCGTCCAGCCGTACCGGCGGCGGCCCCTGGCGATCAGCTCCTGCTTGACCGCCTCGGCGGCCAGCTTGACGGCGCCGCCGGTCATGTAGGTCTGGCGGGAGGCGGAGGTGGAACCGGCCGAGCCGATCTCGGTGTTGGCCGGGTGGATGGTCACCTGCTCGACGCCCAGCTCGGTGCGGGCGATCTGGGCGTGCACCGTGATGCCGCCCTGCCCGACCTCGGCCATCGCGGTGTGCACCATGGCGACCGGCTCGCCGCCGATGACCTCCAGGCGCACCCGGGCGGTGGAGTAGTCGTCGAAGCCTTCCGAGAAGCCGACGTTCTTGATGCCCACCGAGTAGCCGACGCCCCGCACGATGCCCTCGCCGTGCGAGGTGTTGGAGCGCGCGCCGGGCAGCGTGCGGATGTCCGGGTCGGTCGGGTCCAGCGGTGGCGGCAACGGCATGTCCTTGACCCGCCGCAGCAGTTCGGCGACGGGGGCGGGCGCGTCGATCCGCTGCCCGGTCGGCATCAGGTCGCCCTCCGCCATGGCGTTGAGCCG
Source organism: Kitasatospora humi (assembly GCF_020907985.1). Taxonomy (GTDB): domain Bacteria; phylum Actinomycetota; class Actinomycetes; order Streptomycetales; family Streptomycetaceae; genus Kitasatospora; species Kitasatospora humi. The sequence continues at coordinate 57,715 of NZ_JAJJPA010000001.1, forward strand.
GCGGAACTCCACCGGGTCCATGTCGAGCGCCGCGGCGAGTTTGTCCATCTGGCTCTCGTAGCCGAACGCCGCCTGCACCGCACCGAAGCCGCGCATCGCCCCGCAGGACGGGTTGTTGCTGTAGAGCGCGAGGGCGTGCATCCGCACGTTCGGGATGACGTACGGGCCGTTGCCCAGCGAGGCCGCGTTGCCCACCACGGCCGGGGACGCGGACGCGTAGGCGCCGCCGTCCAGCACGATGCGGGCGTCGGAGTACACCAACTTGCCGTCCCTCGTGGCGCCGTGCTCATACGTCAGGCGCGCCGGGTGGCGGTGCACATGGCCGAAGAAGGACTCGTCGCGGGAGTAGACGATCTTGACCGGCCTTCCGGTGCGCAGCGCCAGCAGGCAGGCGTGGATCTGCATCGACAGGTCCTCGCGGCCGCCGAACGCGCCGCCGACCCCGGCCAGCGTGAGCCGCACCTTCTCCTCGGGCAGGCCCAGCACCGGGGCGATCTGCTGCCGGTCCACGTGCAGCCACTGGGTGGCCACGTAGAGGTCGACGCCGCCGTCCTCGGCCGGCACCGCGAGTCCGGACTCCGGGCCCAGGAACGCCTGGTCCTGCATGCCGACCTCGTACTCGCCCCTGACGATGACGTCCGCCATCGCCCGCACCTCGTCGGTCACACCCAGACCGCAGACCAGCCGCTGCTCGTGGCAGATGTTGCCGTGGGCGTGGGACTTGTACTCCTGCGGCTCGTGGACGTAGCCGTAGGTCTCCGGGTGGAGGCACTGCTCCTCGGTGGTGATCGGGGTGAGCACCCGGTACTCGACCTTGATCTTGCGCACCGCCCGGCGGGCGGTCTCCGGATGGTCGGCCGCCACGATGGCGATCGCCTCACCGTGGTAGCGGACCTTGTCGATCGCCAGCGCCGGCTGGTCCGCGATCTCCAGACCGTAGAACTTGGATCCGGGGATGTCCTCGTGGGTCAGCACCGCGTGGACGCCCGGGGTCTTCAGGGCCTCGGAGACGTCCACCGAGAGGATGGTCGCCCGCGGATGCGGCGAGCGCAGCGCCATGCCCCACAGCATGTCCTCGTGCCAGAGGTCGGAGGAGTAGGCGAACTCGCCCTTCACCTTCAACGTGCCGTCCGGGCGCAGCGGGGAGGCGCCGATGCCGTGCCGGGACGCCTGGTTGAGCTTGCGCAGGTTCTTCTGGTCCTGGATCGTGCGCGTGCTCATGCGCCCACCTCGCCGCGCTGGGTGGGCACTCCGCACGACGCACAGCTCCTGGTGACTCGCCCGCCACGCTCGCTCATGCCTGACCCCGCCCCTGTGCGCTCACGCGGGCCGAGGCCAGCCGCACCGCGTCCATGATCTTCTCGTAGCCGGTGCAGCGGCACAGGTTGCCGCTCAGCGCCTCGCGGATGTCGGTGTCGCCGGGTCGCGGGTCGCGGGCCAGCAGCGCGTGGGTCTGCACCAGCAGGCCCGGGGTGCAGAACCCGCACTGCACCGCGCCGGCGTCGAGGAACGCCTGCTGGACCACGCCCACGTCACCGCTGACCGGATCCGCCAGCCCCTCCACGGTGCGCACCTCGCGGTCCTGCACCTGACCGGCCGCGACCAGGCACGCGCAGACCGGCACCCCGTCCAGGTAGACCGTGCAGGAGCCGCACTCGCCCTGCTCGCAGGCGTTCTTGGAGCCGGGCAGGCCCACCCGCTCGCGCAGCACGTAGAGCAGGCTCTCGCCCTCCCACACGTCGTCCGCCTCGACCGGCCTGCCGTTGGCGGTGAAAGCAACCCTCATGCCGCGCTCCTGATCTGCTTGCCGTAGTCGTTCCAACACCAGGTGAGGGTGCGCCGGGCCATCACCGACAGGGTGTGCCGCCGGTAGTCGGCGGTGCCGCGCACGTCGTCGATCGGCGCGGCGGCCGCCCGGACCAGCTCGCCGAACCGCTGGACCACCTCGCTGCCGAGCGGTGCGCCCGACTCCCACAGCCGCTGCTCTTCCAGCACGCCGCGCAGGTACTCCTCCGCCTCGACGGCCCGGCGCGGCGTCGGGGCCGCCGAGCCGATCCCGGTGCCCACCGTGCGGTTCCTCGGGTGCAGCGCCAATCCGAACGCGGCCACCGCGATCACCATGGCGTTGCGGGTGCCGATCTTGGAGAACTGCTGCGGGCCGTCCGCGACCGGGACGTGCACCCGGCGGATCAGCTCGTCCGGCGCCAGGGCGTTGCGCTTCACCCCGAGGTAGAAGTCGTCGATCGGGATCAGCCGGGTGCCGCGCGCCCGTGAGGCCACCTCCACGGCGACGTCGCGGCCGGCCGCCAGCAGTGGCGGGTGCGAGTCACCGGCGGGGGAGGCGGCGCCCAGGTTGCCGCCGACCGTGCCGCGGTTGCGGATCTGCGGCGAACCGACCGTGTGCGCGGCCAGCGCCAGGCCCGGCAGCGGACCGGACAGCTCCTCGATGATCCGTGCGTACGGCACCGCCGCGCCCAACCGGACCACGCCGTCCTCGATCGTCCACTCGGCCAGCTCGGTGACCCGGTTCAGATCGAGCAGCGCCGCCGGGCGGTGCACGTCGAAGTTGATCTCGACCATGACGTCCGTGCCGCCCGAGATCGGCAGCGCGGTCGGGCACTCGGCCTTCGCCGCGAGCGCCTCGTCCCAACCGGCGGGCCGCAGGAACTCCATGCGGGTGCCTCCTCAGCTCGGCCACCGCGGCGTGTCCAGCGGCGTACGGCCAGTGAACCGCCGACCGGGAACCCACAGGCAGTCACCGATGGCATGAAGCCCGTGCGCCGCCGCCACCCGGCATCCTGTACGTTCCTCTAAGGGCAGCGCTCAGCGCTGAGCACGGCGAACACCGGACACCCCGAGCGGGCGCCCCGGCCGTGCCTTCCGGCCGTAGTCCGGCGGTGACCTCCGAAGCGGCGGTCGAGGTCACGGCCGACGGCTGAGGTCACGGCCGCCTGAACCGGCCCGCGCGAAGGCGCGCGGCACCGGGCACACTGTCCCCCGTCCCGCCCCGACACACCGGTCACCCCCGTTCAGACGAAGGAGTCAGCGGATGCGCGTCCGTGACCTGCTCGCCCCCGGCGCCCCACAGCTGCACCTGCTGGCCGCCGATGAGGAGCTCAGCCGACAGGTCACCGGGGTGATGACCACGGACCTGCAGGACCCGAGCCGCTACCTGCACGGCGGCGAACTGGTGCTCACCGGCATGCTCTGGCGCACCTCACCGGCGGACTCGGAGCGCTTCGTGCGCACCCTGGCGGCCGGCGGGGCGGTGGCACTGGCGGCCGGCGCCGCCGAGGTCGGACCGATCCCCGAGGACCTGGTCGAAGCCTGCCGGCGGCACCGGATGCCGCTGCTGGCCGTCCCCGACGACGTCGCCTTCGCCACCCTGACCGAGTACGTCGGCCGCCAGGTCTCCGCCGACCGCGCCGCCGACCTGGCCGCGCTGGTCGACCGGCACCGCCAGCTGGTCTCCGCGGCCGGCGGCGGCGGACTGGACGCCGTCCTCCAACTGCTCGGCGGCGACCTCGACCTGGACTGCTGGGTGCTCGGCCCGACCGGCCGGGTGATCGCCGGACCTGCCGAGCACCTGGGCGCCGCCGACCGCGACCAGCTGGTCCGCGCCCACCTGGCCGCCCAGCGGCAGCGCCGCCGCCCGCCGCACCGGGCCCAGCTCACCACCGGCACCTACTCGCTGCTGCCCGCGGCCGCCGACCCCGAGGCGCCGGCCCCGCTCGCCGACTGGCTGCTGGCCATCGCCGGCGACATCACCGAATGGACCGCCAAGCGCCAGCAACTGGCCGAGAACCTGGCCCGGCTGGTCGCCGCCGAGCGCACCCGCCGCGACGAGGACCGCCGGCTGCGCCGCAGGCTCGCGGACGAGATCCTGGCACTGCTGCGCCGCGACGCCGACCCGGCCGAGATCAGCCGCACCCTGCACGCCGCTGCCGTGATGGCCGGATACCCGAGTGCCATGGCCAACTCGCCCACGCCCGAAGAGACTTGGCTGGCCATCAGCGCCGAGGGCGCGGGCCTGCCGGAGGGCGCGGTGCGGGCCGTCCTGGAGGAGGCGCTCACCGGCACCGCCGACCGCGCACTGGTCGCCGCAGACGGCACCGGCGCCGTGGTGGTGCTGCCCGCGCCCGCGGCGCCCGTGCCGGCCGACGCACTGCGCGACCTGCTGGCCCCGCTGGAGGCCGGGCTCGGCCCGGCCGGGCGGATCACGGTCGGCGTCTCCGCGCCCGCCCAGGCGGCCGGCGCCCTGCGCGGCGCCCTGGAGGAGGCCCGGCACGCCCGCCGGATCGCCGCCTCCCGGGTCGGCCGGGTCTGCGTGGCCGGCCCCGAGGAGCTCGCCTCCCACGTGCTGCTGCTCGCCGCCGTGCCCGACGAGGTGCGGCGCGCCTTCCGCAGCCGGCTGCTCGACAAGGTGATCGGCTACGACCTGGAGCACCAGGCCGACCTGGTCCGCACCCTGGAGGCGTTCCTGCGCTCCGACGGCTCCTGGACCCGCTGCGCCGCCCGGCTGCACGTGCACGTGAACACCCTGCGGTACCGGATCGGCCGGATCGAGGAGCTGACCGGCCGCGACCTGTCGCGGTTGGAGGACCGGGTGGACTTCTACCTGGCGCTGGAGCTGGCCTGAGCAGCCGCCCGGGAAACGCGACGGCGCCCGGCGGACCAGCGGATCCGTCGGGCGCCGTTCGCGGTCAGGTCAGTGCTGCACCGGGATGATCGAGGTCAGCCACTTGAAGACGCCCGGGATCATCGGCCGCCACAGCGACGGGGTGTGCGAACCCGGGGTCAGCTCGACGTTCACCGTGGTGGGTGCCTTGGCGGCGGCGGCCAGCGCCTGCCCGTCCTCGTAGCCGTCGCCCTTGCCGCCGCTCTGGAACAGCGCGACCTTCGGCGGGGTCGCGGCGTGCTCCAGGATGTAGAGCGGGTTGGCGGTCTGCCGCAGCTTGGGGTCCTTGGCGGTCAGCGACAGCTCCTCGGCGTGCGGGTCGCTGTAGCCGGAGAGGGAGATCCCGGCGCGGAAGCGGTCCGGGTGCAGCAGCGCCATCCGGTCCGCGCAGTGCCCGCCGGCCGAGTACCCCATGATCGCCCAGCGGTCCGGCGACGGGTCGGCCCGGAAGTTGTCCAGGATCATCTGCGGCACGTCCCGGGAGAGCCAGGTGTCCGCGTTGACCTTGCCCGGCACGTCGGCGCAGCCGGTGTCCACGGTGGTGCTGATCAGCTGGGTGCGCGGGGAGATCAGGATGAACGGGGTCACCTGGCCCGACTCCATCAGCGGCTTCAGCTGCTCGGTCACCTTCAGCGAGCCGAACCAGGCCTTCGAGGAGCCGGGGAAGCCGGGCAGCATCTCGACCACCGGGAACTTCTTGTCCTTGTACGCCGGGTCGTTGTACTGCGGCGGCAGCCAGACGTTGACCTCGGCGGTCACCCCGGACTGCTGGCCCTTCAGATCGGTGGTCTCCACGTCCTTCGGCACCAGCGGGTCGTCCACGGGCTTGAACTGCTGCAGCGCCTTGGGCGGCTTGGCGTCGCTGCCCGACCCCGGCCCGTTCGGCTGGTCGGCGGCGGCCGCCGCCGGGGTGGGCACCGCCTGCACGTGCTCGTCCGAACCGAGCAGGTCGCTCCAGCTGCCGTAGATCATGTTGGCGTTGTTCACCATGACGAAGACCATGGTCACCGCGGTCGCCTGGCAGAAGAGGATCATGACCAGACGGGCCAGGAACCGCACCGGCTTGGGGCCGCCGACCCGGCCCCAGAGCAGCATCGCCAGCAGGATGGAGACCGGCACCAGGATGATCGTAAGGATCAGGAAGGGCTGACCTGTCAGTTGCATCTGTGTATCTCGTATCCGGGAAGCCTCATCGCCCGGACCCCGCTGGCCGGTGCGCACTCACTTATACGGGGACGCGGCGAACGCATGATCGGTTACTCCCAATCTGAGAGGAAGCTGAGAGAAAGATCACATGCGCATGAATGTCCCCGCGATGACCACCCCCTAGTTTGGCACCTGCCTGAGCGGCCCGTGTGCACGGGAGGCCCCGATCCTCAGGATTCGATCAGCGGCTTCTCATCTGACGGGGCGTATCGTCACCGCGTGAACCAGTCCTCCGCCCGTGGTGGCCAGCCCGTACTGCCCGCCCTGCTCGGTCTCGGCCAGCGCGGTCTCGGCCAGCGGGCCGGCCGTCCGCACCAGACCGACGACTACCGCGACCGGCGCCGCCGCAGCCTGCCCGCAGGGGTGCTCCGGCTGCCCACCATCGGGATCGACATCGGCGGCACCAAGGTGGTCGCCGGGGTGGTGAGCGGCGAGGGCGCCATCGTCGAGCAGCTGCGCGCCGACACCCCGGAAAAGAGCAAGAGCCCCAAGGTGGTCGAGGACGTCATCGTCGAGCTGGTCCTGGAGCTGGCCGACCGGCACGACGTGCACGCGGTCGGCATCGGCGCCGCCGGCTGGGTCGACGCCGACCGCTCCCGGGTGCTCTTCGCCCCGCACCTCAACTGGCGCGACGAACCGCTGCGCGAGGCCCTCAGCAACAGGCTGAAGTTCCCCGTGGTCGTCGAGAACGACGCCAACGCCGCGGCCTGGGCCGAGTGGCGGTTCGGCGCCGGGCGTGACGAGGACCTGCTGGTGATGATCACGCTGGGCACCGGGATCGGCGGCGCGCTGGTCCGTCAGGGGCGGGTGGACCGCGGGCGGTTCGGCCTCGCGGGGGAGTTCGGCCACATGCAGGTGGTGCCCGGCGGGCACCGCTGCCCGTGCGGCAACCGGGGGTGCTGGGAGCAGTACTCCTCGGGCAACGCACTGGTCCGCGAGGCCCGCGAGCTGGCCGCCGCGGAGTCGCCGGTGGCCCAGCCGCTGCTGGCCCGGGTCGGCGGCGAGGTCGCGGCGATCACCGGTCCGCTGGTCACCGAGGCCGCCCGGGAGGGCGACCCGATGGCCGTGGAACTGCTCCACGACATCGGCAACTGGCTGGGCGTGGGCCTGGCCAACCTGGCAGCCGCCCTGGACCCGGGCCGGTTCGTGATCGGCGGCGGCGTCTCGGCGGCCGGCGACCTGTTGCTCGGGCCCGCCCAGGACGCCTTCCGCCGCACCCTCACCGGCCGTGGCTTCCGCCCCGAGGCGCAGATCGTCCCGGCCGCGCTGGGCAACAACGCCGGCCTGATCGGCGCCGCCGACCTCGCCCGCGCGGTCGCCCGCCGCTTCCGCACCGTCAAGCGGTCCCGCGCGGAGCGGTAGACCGCACGGCCGCGCCGGGCCGGTCTCCGGGGCCGTCAAGCGGTCCCGCGCGGAGCGGTAGACCGCACGGCCGCGCCGGGCCGGTCTCCGGGGCCGTCAAGCGGTCCCGCGCGGAGCGGTAGGCCGCACGGCCGCGCCGGACCGGTCTCCGGGGCCGTCAAGCGGTCCCCCGCGGAGCGGTAGAGCGCACGGCCGCGCCGGACCGGCCTCCGGATCGGCCGGCAGCTCGTCGGCCCGCAGCAGCCCGTGGATCGGGCCGAGCGCGGGCCGCCGGCGTCCCGTCAACTGGTCCACCACCACCGCGCAGCCGGCCCAGCCCGCCCCGCACTCCAGCACCAGCTCGCGCACCGCGGCGGCCTGGCTGCCGGTCTCGATCCAGTCGTCGACCAGCAGCACCCGGTCCCGCCCGCTGAGCGCGGCCCGCTGCAGCCGCAGGGTGTGCCGCAGCCTGCGGTAGTCCGGATCGGTCTCCCGGGTGAGTTTCTCGCCCGGGAACAGTCCGGCCTCCTTGCGCACCGGCACGAAGCCCACGCCCAGTTGCACGGCCGCCGCGGCGCCCAGCAGGAAGCCGCGCGACTCCAGCCCGACCACGGCCGTCACGCCCGCCCCGCGGAACGGCTCCGCGAGCCCGCGCACCACGGCCGCCAGCGCCGCGCCGTCCCGGAAGACCGCCCAGACGTCGGCGTGCCCGCCGTCCCAGCGGAAGTGTTCCAGCACCGCCTCTCGTGCGTTGATCAGCTTCATGCCACGAGTCTCCCGATCGTCCTGACGGAGCATCAAGAGGTTTACGGCGGCGCGGCGCACGCGTCGTGAGCCGTCCAGGCGGTTCCATGAGGCGGGTCGGTTCGGGTGGCTCGGTGAGGGAGGCCGGATGGCTCAAGTGGTGCAGGCTCCTGCGGCTGACCCGGTGCGGGTACGACGCGGAACGCGGGTGTTCGGCTGGCTGACGACCACCGACCACAAGCAGATCGGCAACCTCTACCTCGTCACCGCCTTCGGGTACTTCCTGTTCGCCGGGATCCTGGCGATGCTGATGCGCGCCGAGCTGGCCCGCCCCGGGCTGCAGTTCTTCACCGCCGAGCAGTACAACCAGCTGTTCACCATCCACGGCACGCTGATGCTGCTGCTCTTCGCCACCCCCACCTTCGCCGGCTTCGCGAACGCCGTGATGCCGCTGCAGATCGGCTCGCCCGACGTCGCCTTCCCCCGGCTGAACGCCTTCACCTACTGGGTCTTCCTGTTCGGCGGGCTGATGGTGGTCGCCGGCTTCTTCACCAGCAACGGCGCCGCCTCCTTCGGCTGGTTCGCCTACGCGCCGCTCAACGGGCCGGTGCGCAGCCCCGGTTCGGGCGGCGACCTGTGGACCATGGGCCTGGTGGTCGCCGGCCTGAGCACCATCCTGGGCTCGGTCAACTTCATCACCACCATCGTCTGCCTGCGCGCCCCCGGCATGACCCTCTTCCGGATGTCGGTCTTCACCTGGAACGTGCTCTTCACCTCGATCCTGGCGCTGCTCTCCTTCCCCGTCCTCACCGCCGCGCTGCTCGCGCTGGAGGCCGACCGCCGGTTCGGTGCCCATGTGTTCGACCCGGCTAACGGCGGACCGCTGCTCTGGCAGCACCTGTTCTGGTTCTTCGGGCATCCGGAGGTCTACATCGTCGCGCTGCCGTTCTTCGGGATCGTCACCGAGATCCTGCCGGTGTTCAGCCGCAAGCCGGTCTTCGGCTACTACGGGCTGATCGGTGCGACCATCGCGATCACCGCGCTGTCCGCGGTGGTCTGGGCGCACCACATGTTCGTCACCGGCCAGGTGCTGCTGCCGTTCTTCTCGCTCACCTCGCTGCTGATCGCGGTGCCGACCGGCGTGAAGTTCTTCAACTGGGTCGGCACCTTGTGGAACGGATCGCTCTCCTTCGAGACGCCGATGCTGTTCAGCCTGGGCTTCATGACGACGTTCCTGTTCGGCGGCCTGACGGGCGTGCTGCTCGCCGCCCCGCCGATCGACTTCCAGGTCAGCGACAGCTTCTTCGTCGTCGCGCACATGCACTACGTGCTCTTCGGCACGGTGGTCTTCGCGACCTTCGCCGGCTTCTACTTCTGGTGGCCCAAGATGACCGGCCGGATGCTCAACGAGCGTGTCGGCAAAGTGCACTTCTGGCTGCTCTTCCCGAGCTTCCAGGCCACCTTCCTGGTGCAGCACTGGCTCGGCGCCGAGGGCATGCCCCGCCGCTACGCCGACTACCTGGCCTCGGACGGCTTCACCACGCTCAACACCGTCTCCACCATCGGCTCGTTCCTGCTGGGCCTGTCCACCCTGCCGTTCCTCTACAACGTCTGGCTGACCGGGCGGAAGGGCCGCACGGTGACGGAGGACGACCCCTGGGGCTACGGCCGCTCGCTGGAGTGGGCCACCTCCTGCCCACCGCCGCGCCACAACTTCCACACCATGCCCCGGATCCGCTCCGAGTGCCCGGCCTTCGACCTGCACTTCCCGGACCACAGCCGGGCTGCCGAACTCGAACGACTGGAGGAGGGCGCCCGATGAAGTCGGAGGCGTGGCTGTTCACGGGCTGGGCCTGCTTCTTCGCGATCCTCGCCACGACCTACGGGGTGTTCGCCCACGAGCCGGCGGGCAAGGCCGCATTGGTGGTGGCGTTCCTGATGTCGTCGCTGGTGGCGGCGTTCTGCTGGGGGCAGCTCGTCAAGCAGGGGCGCCGGCTGTCCGATGACCCGGATGCCGAAGTCGCGGCGGGCACCGGCCCGTTGGCCTTCTTCTCGCCGTCGAGCGTCTACCCGGTGTGGACGGCGGCCGGGGCTGCGGTGACGGCGCTGGGGGTGATCTACGGGTGGTGGCTGCTGCTGATCGGGTTCGCGGTGCTGGCGCCGGGGGTCGCGGGGTTCGTGTTCCAGCACGCGCTGCGCGGGCAATGACCCGCGGCGGGTTGGCGGTTGGCGGTCGGCGGTTGGAGGCCCGCGGGTCAGCGGCCCGCGGGTCGGTCGGTCAGGTCAGCCTGTGGCTTCCGCCGCTTGGTGGCCCGTGACGTCCCGGTCGGCGGTGTCTGCGGCATCGACGGCGTCCGCGGAGTCGCTCAGGCCCTGCCGCAGATGCTCGATGTGGTAGACGGCTTGGTCGAGCAGCTGGGCGACGTGGTTGTCGTACAGCGCGTAGACGACCGAGCGGCCGTGCCGCCGGCCGACGACCAGGCCGAGGTTGCGCAGCAGCCGCAGCTGGTGGGAGCAGGCTGACTGCTCCATGCCGACCTCGTTCGCCAACTCGGTGGCGGCACAGGGGCCTTCGCGCAGCCGGGCGAGGATCAGGAGCCGGGACGGGGTGGCCAAGGCCTGCAAGGTGGTGGCCACATGAGCGGCGCTGGCCTGGTCCAGCCGGGTGAGCGGGACGGCGTTCTTCGCGGGAGCGGCTCCATGACCCATGTGCCAATACTACAGGTCACACAGGTAGACATGAAGGCATGTTCATGTGTTCCTGTATGGTGACCGAGTCGTGAGTCGTGCCCGTGGTCTGTGCTGAAGGGTCCTGCCTGCCGTGTCCTCCACCCTGATCGAGCGCTCAACCCCCGAGGTGGCCCTCGCTTCCACCGGTGTCGCCCCTCGGCGGCGCACCCGGCTCTTCGCGCTGCCCGAAGCCCGGTGGGCCGCCGCGGCGACCGCGCTGTTCCTGACCGCCCTGCCACTGCAGCTGACCGGCGCCCCGACCTGGGCCTGGGGCCCGCTGTACGCCCTCGCGTACGCGACCGGCGGGTGGGAACCGGCCTGGGCGGGCCTGCGGGCGCTGAAGGAGAAGACGCTCGACGTCGACCTGCTGATGATCGTCGCCGCGCTCGGTGCCGCGGCGGTCGGCCAGGTGGTCGACGGTGCTCTGCTGATCGTCATCTTCGCCACCTCCGGCGCTCTGGAGGCGCTGGCCACCGCGCGGACCGCCGACTCGGTGCGCGGCCTGCTGGACCTCGCTCCCGCCACCGCGACCCGGCTGCTCGACGACGGCTCCGAGGAGACCGTGCCGACCGGGCGGCTGACCGTCGGGGACACCCTCCTGGTGCGCCCCGGGGAGCGGATCGGCGCCGACGGCCTGGTACTGGCCGGCGCGAGCGAAGTCGACCAGGCCACCATCACCGGCGAGCCGCTGCCGGTGGCCAAGCAGCCCGGTGACGAGGTGTTCGCCGGCACCGTGAACGGCACCGGCGCCCTGCGGGTCAAGGTCGACCGGGACGCCTGCGACTCGGTCATCGCCCGGATCGTGAAGATGGTCGAGGAAGCCTCCGAGACCAAGGCCCCCACGCAGCTGTTCATCGAGAAGGTCGAGCAGCGCTACTCGATCGGAATGGTCATCGCCACCCTCGCGGTCTTCGCCGTCCCGCTCGCCCTCGGGGCGGCGTTCACCGGCTCGCTGCTGCGGGCGATGACCTTCATGATCGTCGCCTCGCCGTGCGCGGTGGTGCTGGCGACCATGCCGCCGCTGCTCTCCGCGATCGCCAACGCCGGGCGGCATGGTGTGCTGGTGAAGTCCGCCGTCGTGATGGAGCGCCTGGGGCAGGTCGACTCGGTCGCGCTGGACAAGACCGGCACCCTCACCGAGGGCACTCCGAAGGTCACCGACATCCGACCGCTGACCGGTTCCGGGCTGACGCAGGACCAGCTCCTGGCGCTGGCGGCGTCGGCTGAGCACCCCAGCGAGCACCCGCTCGCCCGTGCCGTCGTCGACGCCGCCCGCACCCGGGGCCTTGCCGTGGCCACGGCGGAAGGCTTCGCCTCCGCCCCCGGCGTCGGCGTGACCGCCACCGTGGCCGGCCGCGCCGTAGCCGTCGGCGCCCCGGCCCGGTTGCTCGCGGGCGCCTCCCGGTCTGCGGCCGGGGAAGGCCCCGCGGACGCCGCCCGGGCCCAGGCCGCCACCGTCGCCGCCGAGTTGGAGGACAGCGGTCGCACCGCCGTCCTGGTGGAGGCCGACGGCGTCCCGGTCGGCGTGCTCGGCATCGCCGACCGGCTCCGTCCGGACGCCGCCGCCACCGTCACTGCGCTGACCACCCTGACGGGCACGGTGCCGCTGCTCGTCACCGGTGACAACCCGCGCGCCGCCGCCCGCCTGGCCGCCGAGGTCGGCATCACCGACGTTCGCGCCGGCCTGCTGCCGCAGGACAAGGTCCTCGCCGTCAAAGAGCAGGAACGGGCAGGCCACAAGGTGCTGGTGATCGGTGACGGCGTCAACGACGCTCCGGCGCTGGCCGCCGCCCACACCGGCATCGCCATGGGCCGGGCCGGCTCCGACCTCGCGCTGGAGACCGCTGACGCGGTCATCGTCCGGGACGAACTCGCCACCGTGCCGGCCGTGGTGGCGCTCTCCCGCCGCTCCCGCTCCTTCGTGGTGCAGAACCTGGTGATCGCCTCGGTGTTCATCTCCGGCCTGGCGGTCTGGGACCTGGTCGCCACCCTGCCGCTGCCACTCGGCGTCCTCGGTCACGAGGGCTCCACCGTCATCGTCGGCCTCAACGGGCTGAGGCTGCTGCGGGAGACCGCCTGGACCAAGGCCCGGGCGCAGGGCCACCGGTGAGCGGCGGCGGCCCGCGCACGGCGTCCGCCGCCTGCCGTGCCGCCCCGCCGGTCAAGCGGTTCGGTCGAGGTCCTTGCCGTAGCAGATCTCCACGTACGGGCCGGTGCAGTACGCCGGGATCTCGCGGTAGCCGTGGCGGACGTACAGCGAGCGGGCCTCGATCAGGTCGAGGCGGGTGTTGAGGAGCATCCGGGACGCGCCGAGTCGGCGCGCCTCGCTCTCCAGCAGATCCAGCAGCAGGCTCGCGCCCTTCTTGCCCCGGAAGGCGGGGCGCAGGTAGACGCGGGTGAGCTCGGCGCGTTCGGAGTCCAGCATCAGCAGGCCTCCGCAGGCGGCGGCCTCGCCATCGTAACGACCCACCACGAACTGGCCCGTGGGCGGGACGAGCAGCTCCACTCCGTCGTTCGCCAGGCCCTCGTCGACCTCCTCGGGGGTCGCGCGCCGCTTCCAGTAGCGACTGGCGACCTCGTCGTAGTAGTCGCGGCGCAGGCTGGTCGCGTCAGCGGTGCCGAAGCACTCGGGGGCCAGCTGCCAGGTGGTCATGGCATGTCTATAGCGCAGCTGCGGTGACCTCGCCAAACGGTTTCCGGAGGCGGGACGCAGGATGCGGAAACGGGAACGCGAACCTGCCACGACCCGCGGCCCCTCGCCGTGCTTCCTGGCGCCGAACCAGTCCTCTGACTAGGGTCAGAAAATGGATGCGGCGCAGATCGAACAGGTGCGGCGGTTCAACCGCACCGTCACCGAACGCGTGGGTGTTCTCCACGACCACTACCTGGGCCGCGACCGGCCCGTCGGCGAGGCCCGGCTGCTCTGGGAGATCGGCGAGCAGGGCCAGGACGTACGGCGGCTGCGACAGCGCCTCGGTCTCGACTCGGGATACGTCAGCAGACTGCTGCGCTCCCTGGAGGCCGACGGCCTGGTGACAGTGCAGCCGCAGCCTGAGGACAGACGGGTGCGCACCGTCCGGCTCACCGACGCCGGCCTGGCGGAACGCGCCGCGCTCGACGCCCGTAGCGACGAGTTGGCGGGCGCCCTGCTCGGGCCGCTCAACACCGCCCAGCGCGCCCGGCTGGTCGCCGCCATGGCCGAGGTCGATCGACTGCTGACCGCCGCGACCGTCACGCTGGACATCGTCGATCCGCACCACCCCGACGCCCGGCACTGCCTGCGGTCCTACTACGCCGAGATCCAGGAACGCTTCGAGACCGGCTTCGACCCCACGCGGAGCCTGCTGCCCGACGCCGCCGAACTCCGGCCACCGCACGGCCTGCTCCTGATCGCCCGGCTGCACGGCGAGCCCGTCGGCTGCGCCGGCCTGAAGCTGCCGCCCGGCGCCCCCGCCGAGGTCAAACGCATGTGGGTCGCACCCGACGCCCGGGGCCTCGGACTCGGCCGCCGGTTCCTGGCCGAGTTGGAGGCGCGAGCTGCCAAGCACGGCCACTCCGTGCTGCGGCTGGACACCAACAAGGCGCTCACTGCCGCGATCAGCCTGTACCACTCCTACGGCTTCCAGGAGGTCGCCGCCTTCAACGACGAGAGGTACGCCCACCACTGGTTCGAGAAGCGGATCGCCGCACCCCTGACGACGCCGACACAGCGCCCCTGCCCCGACGGTGAGGCAGGGTCCGTCGGAGCGGGACCCTGAGTCGGCCCTGGACGCCGAGGCGCTTGCGCGGGCGTCGGACCGGGCGCCGGAGGTCTCCACGCTGTTCGGGGCGCTTCGGGCGATGGGCAGCGCGGGACCGGAGAACAGGGAGGCGCTGCGGCGCCACCTCGACGACGACCGGACACAGGTGCTGCACGACCGGGCGAGCTCGCTGTCACCCTACTGAGCCGGCGCGCCATCCTCGACTGGATGCTCAGGGAGGGCGAGAAGGTGGCCGAGCTTGCCGACCTGCCCGACTACCCCGCGCTCCTCGGCCGGCGGGCAGCCGTCTAACGCACCCGGTCACGGTAGTACCACTCGCTCAGGGCCGCACGCAGCCGCTGCCGCCGCGGTCCACCGGGCGCCACCATCGGCTCCGGTGCCCGCTCCATGGCCAGTGTGTACTTCTGGCGCACCGTCAGCTCCTCGTGTCCCTGCTCGTAGCCGCCCTCCACCGACTGGCTCACGAAGCCCGTCGGCACCCCGGAATCGAACCGTGACCGGTCCCTCGCCTGAAGTGCCAGGCAGAGCCAGCGGGTCAGCCAGAAGGCCAGCAGCGGCAGCACGAACAGGGCAATCCGCAGCGTCCAGTTCACCCCGTTCACCGAGACGTCGAACTGGTAGGCCAACACGTCCTGCCCGCCGGCCATCAGCAGGACCGCGTACGCGGTGAACCCGGCCACCCCGATCGCCGTGCGGGTCGGCCGGTTGCGCGGCCGGTCGCACAGGTGGTGTTCGCTGCGGTCACCGGTGATCCACTGCTCGACGAACGGGTACGCGTACAACGCGGCGAACAGCACGATCGGGAGCACGATCGTCGGCAGCAGCGGGTTCCACGACACGGTGTGCCCCCAGAGCCGGGTCTCCGCGCCCGGCATCAGCCGCAGCGCGCCCTCCAGGAAGCCCATGTACCAGTCGGGTTGGGCATCCGTCGAGGCCTGGTCGGGACGGTACGGACCGTAGTTCCAGATCGGGTTGATCTGGGCGACCGCGGCCAGCACCGCCACCACGCCGAAGACCAGTGCCATCAGTCCGACGGTCGCCGCGGTGAACTGCGGGAAGGCCGGCTTGCCGACCACGTTGCGGCCGCTGCGGCCCGGCCCGCCCCACTGGGTGTGCTTGAGGTAGTAGACCAGGATCAGATGTGCTGTCACCAGGCCCAGCAACAGCCCGGGCAGCAGCAGGATGTGAGTGGTGTAGAGGCGCTGCGCGATCTCCGTGCCGGGCCACGGGCCGCCGAACGCGAAGAAGGCGAGGTACGTGCCGACCAGGGGGACCGCCAGCATGAAGCCCTGCGCGGTGCGCAGCCCGGTGCCGGAGAGCAGGTCGTCGGGGAGCGAGTAGCCCGCGAACCCCTCCACCAGGGCGAGTTGGAAGAGCGTCAGGCCGATCAGCCAGTTCACCTCGCGAGGGCGGCGGAAGGCGCCGGTGAAGAAGATCCGCAGCATGTGGGCCCCGATCGAGGCCAGGAAGACCAGCGCCGACCAGTGGTGCATCTGCCGGATCAGCAGCCCGCCGCGCACGTCGAAGCTGATCCGCAGGGTGCTGGCGTAGGCCGCGGTCATCCGCACGCCGGACAGCGGCAGGTACCCGCCGTTGTACACCACCTCGCCCGACGAGGGCGTGAAGAAGAAGGTCAGGTAGACGCCCGTGAGCACCAGCAGGGCGAAGCTGTAGAGCGCCAGTTCGCCGAGCAGGAACGACCAGTGGTCGGGGAAGACCTTGCGCACCGCGTCCTTGGCCGCGTCCAGGAAGGGCAGTCGCCCGTCGAGGTAGTCGGCCGCGCCCTCGGCGCGTTCGGCCCGTGCGCGGTGCCGGGCGTCGGCGGCGCCCTGCCGGTCCCGCGCCTCCGGCCCGCGCACTTCGGTCAACGGCGCCGTCTCGTCCCGCTTCGGCTGTTCGTTCCGCAAGCGCTGCCGCATCCGCCGCGCACCTCTCGTCCGTTCCCCTTTTCGGCCCAGTCTGGTTGTGGTCGGGCCACTGGAGCGGCAGCGCGGGCCGCCGGGGCGCGGGGTTCACCTGATTGCTCCGGGAGAGGGGCTGAGGAGGTGGCCCCAGCAGGAGTCCCGGCCGCCGCCGAGCCGGTGCGCCGGGGCGGCGGGTCGGCGCCGGTGCCGAGCCGATCCCGCCCTGTCGGTGGACGGCGGTAGATTCGAGGTGGGTGCTCTCCGGGTGCCCGCCGTCGTCCGTTCAGTCCGCTAGCTAAGGCCTTCGTCGTGACCCTGCGCATCGCCACCTGGAACATCAACTCCGTCACCGCGCGGCTGCCCAAGCTGCTGGAGTGGCTGGAGGGCGCCAAGCCCGATGTGCTCTGCCTGCAGGAGCTGAAGGTCGCCGCCGGCGCCTTCCCCTACGAGGCGGTGCGGGAGCTCGGTTACGAGACCGAGGCGCACGGCACCGGGCGGTGGAACGGCGTGGCGATCCTCTCCAAGGTCGGCCTGACGGACGTGGTGCGCGGCCTGCCCAACCAGCCCGGCTACCAGGCGGAGGACGCGCTGCTGCCCGAGCTGGAGGCCCGCGCCATCGCGGCCACCTGCGGGCCGGTGCGGGTCTGGTCGGTGTACGTGCCCAACGGGCGCGAGGTCGGCCACGCGCACTACCGTTACAAGCTGGACTGGCTGGCGACGCTGCGTCAGGACATCGCCGAGGACGCGGCCGCCGACCGCCCGTTCGCGGTGCTCGGCGACTACAACGTGGCCCCGACCGACGAGGACGTCTTCGACGTGGCCGCGTTCGAGGGCCAGACCCATGTCACCCCGCTGGAGCGGAAGGCGCTGGCCGACCTGCGCGCCGCCGGCCTGTCCGACGTGGTCCCGCGCGCCCTCAAGTACGACCGCCCCTACACCTACTGGGACTACCGCCAGCTCTGCTTCCCCAAGAACCGGGGCATGCGGATCGACCTGGTGTACGGCAACGCCGCGTTCGCCGCCGCCGTCAGCGACAGCTACGTCGACCGCGAGGCCCGCAAGGGCAAGGGCACCTCCGACCACGCCCCGGTCGTGGTGGACCTCGACCTCTAAGCGTCGGAGCGCTGGGTCTGCGCCCTGAGGGCGGCGGTGGCCAGCAGGTACTGGGCCAGCAGGTAGGTCGCCATGATCCAGAACTCATGGCCGGGGAGCTGCTTCCAGCCGGCCAGCCGGGTGGCGATCAGGGTGTCGGAGAGCAGGAAGAGCCCGCCGCCCAGGCCGGCCCGCAGACCCAGGCCGGTGGAGGTCACCGCCGTACTGGCCAGCAGCAGGCTGTAGCCGGCCACCGGGACCTTCAGCGAGCCCAGCCCCGGCCAGAGCCGGTTGAGCAGCACCGCCCAGGCCAGCGCGTAGCCGGCTGCCACGATGGCGAGGCGTCGACGCTCCGTCATCGCGCCCTGCTTGGCGAACATCGCGATGTAGCAGACGTGCGCCGCCGCGAAGGAGGCCATGCCGGCCAGGAAGGCGGGTTCGGAGTCGAACTGCAGCAGCACGTCGCCGGCGGTGCTGGCCGCCAGCGCGGGGGTGAGCAGCGACGGCGTGGGGCCCTCGGTGGCGACCGCGTGTGCGGCCAGCAGCGGCATCAGGGCGGGCTTGGTCACCTGCTCGGCCGCCGAGCTGCCGGTCAGCAGCGAGCCGAGGTGGGCAGCCGAGGTCGCCGCGAAGGCGGAGAACAGGCCGCGGGCCCGTCCGGCGAGCCGGCCACTGCTGCCGAGGGTCTGCAGCCGGCCACTGGTGCTGAGGCTGTGCAACATGCGGTGATGCCCTCCGGGCTGAGTACGGGACAGGGTGGGGCGGCACCCCGACGCGAGAGTCGGTACGGGAACCCCGGCACGATAATTGACGCGACGGGTCGCTCGGAAGACATTGTTACCGACGCGTAGGCGCCGCACCGACCCGCATCGTCCACGGGCGCCCCGTCAGGTGCCTTAGGCTGTTCCGTCGGGAGTCATCGGTGGCTCCCGACGGTGGGACGGCAGGCGAGACGGGCGGCACGGCGGAGGGGCGCGTGAACGGGGGCGGAGCGCTGCACGGCACCGAACTGCCCGGCGGCACAATGACCCTCCGTAGGCGCACCGAGGTGGCGGTCCCCGCTGCCGAGCCCACCCGCAGCCGGCAGCCCGAGGCCGACCAGTTGCTGCTGCTGGCCCGCCGGTTCGCCGGCTGCGAGCCGCGCCAAGCGCACGACCTGTTCACCGACGCCTTCGGCCTCTACGGCGCCCGGCACTTCGGCACCGCCCCCGCGCCGGCCGCCGCCGATCTGGCCGCGGTCAGCTGGTGGCACGGCCCGACGGCCCGTCAACCGCTGCCCCGGGCCCGGCGCGGCCGCCGGCCGGCACCGGCGGGCACCGTGCCGGCCGTGCGCGGCGGCGCCGGACGGCACCGCAAGCGCGAGGCCAGCGCCGTGCAGGCCACCGAACGACGCACCGCTGCCCGGATGCTGCTCGCCCAGCCGCTGGTGACCGCGACCGGCCCGCACGCACCGGCCTTTCCGCTGATCCAGCGTCATGCCGACTGGCTGGCCGAGCGTTTCGCCGACCTGCTCGGCTATCCGCTGATCGTCGGAGACGGTTTCGCCCGGCTGGTCAAGGCCGAGCTCGGTCCGGGTGCCGAACGCCAGCTGCTGCTGGCCGGCACTCCCGGCACGCCGCGGCGCTACGCGGCGCTCGCGGTGGCCCTCTCGGTGGTACTGCTCGGTCCGGACCGCTGGCCCCCGGGCCAGCTCGCCGCCCGGATCGCCCAGACCTGCGCCGCCGAGTCGGTGACCGTCGAGCCGGCCGACCTGACCGCCGCCGTCACCCAGCTGGCCGAGTGGCAGGCGGTCACCGAGCTGCCCGAGGCCTGGCACGGCGTGAACCACCCGCTGGCCGCCGCACTGGCCGCCGCCTGCCGCCCGGCCCAGCCGGAGGACCCGCCGGCGCCGCGCACCACCATCCCGGTCGCGGTGCGCCGACGGCTGGCCGAGACACCGGTGCTGCTGGTGCAGGAGCTCACCGGGCTGGAGCACGAGTGGCTCTGGGAGGCCCGGGAGCGGGAGGCGGAGCTGTTCGCCGACTTCCTCGGCCTGGTCACCGAGGTCAGGGCGGAGGGCGTGGCGCTGCTCGACCCGGCCGGCGAGCTGACCGACCTCCGGCTGCCCGGCCCCGGGCCGCTGGCGGAGGCGGCGCTGCTCCTGGTGGAGCGGCTGGTGGAGGAGCTGCGGCCGCTGCCGGGCGAACCCGCGCAGGTCGGGGTGCCGATCGCGGAGGCGCTGATAGACGGGATCCTCGGCGACGTCGCCGACGAGTGGCACCCGGAGGAGGCCGGCGCCGACGCCGAGCGCCGGGCCCATCTGTCGGACCGCGCCGCGTTCCGGCGCGAGGTGCTGGACCTGCTGCACCGCCTGGGCCTGATCGCCCCGGCACCGGCGGCCGGGGCCGGCCGGGGCGGTTGGCGGCTGCTGGCGCCCGCCGCCCGCTACGCGGCGGAACTCGGCGAGCTGCCGGTGGGCGGGACGGGGCGGCACTCCCGGCGCTGACCGGCGAGTCGGGGGCAGGTCGGTTCAGGCCCTCAGTGCTCGGCGCCCGCGTTGACCGAGACCTGCTGATGCCCGACGGTCTCCACGGTGGCGCCCACGCCCAGGCCGCCGAGCGCCACGGAGGCGGCCACCGCGGCACACGCCAGCAGTCGCCGATGGCGTTTGGGCAGCGGAAAGCGCACCTGGTCAACGGGGTCGTGGCCACTCAGCGGCGAGCGGCCCGGGAAGCGCGGTTCATCCATGGTGGGGAGCATTCCACCGCGGTGTTAAACGATGACGACACCGGGATGAACGCAGCCCAGGTGCCACACATCGAAACGGATCGTGGCAAGTCCGACTTTCATTGCGTCACGTCACACGCGCCGCGGCCCCCGGTGCGGCTGTCCTCCGGTGCGGCCGGGCTTTGGTGCCGCCCGTCCTCCGGTGCGGCAGTCCTCCGGTGTAGCCGGCCCCGGTGCGGCCGGTCGCCGCAGGCAGCCGGTACCGCCGACGCCCTTGCCCGCCGTCGCAGCCTCGTCGACCCACGGTGACGAGCGATCAGTTCCCCTTCGGCCGCAGCTCCCGCAGCAGGGTCTCCTGGACGGCGGAGGCCACCAGCACCCCGTCCCGGTCGTAGAACTCGCCGAGCGCCAGCCCGCGGCCGTCCGACGCCGACGGACTGCGCTGGGCGAACAGCACCCACTCGTCGGCCCGGATCGGGCGGTGGAACCACATCGCGTGGTCCAGCGAGGCGAGCGACACCCTGGTCGGATCGGTGCGCTGGAAGGCGTGCTTCTGCAGGTGCAGCGCGGTGGTCGAGGCCAGCGTCAGATCGGAGAGGTAGGTCAGCGCGCAGGTCTGGATCAGCGGGTCGTCGGCGGGCAGCGGGGTGCCGGTGCGCAGCCAGACGAACTGCTGCGGCACCCCGGGCAGCTCCGGCGGCATGCCCGGCGCGTCCGACGGCACGAACCGGATCTCCAGCGAGTGGTACCCGAGGGCCGCGCGGAAGTCGTCCGGATCGTTCGCGGCCCAGGTGAGGAACGGGTCGTCCAGCCCTTCCGGGCCCGGCACCGGCGGCATCGTGCGCTGGCGCTCCCGGCTGGTCTCCGGCACCTTGAACGAGGCGGACAGCGTGAAGATCGCCTCGCCGCGCTGGACCGCCGTGACCCGGCGGGTGGCGTAGGAGCGGCCGTCCCGCAGCCGCTCCACCTGGTAGACGATCGGTCGGCGCGGATCGCCGGGACGCATGAAGTAGCCGTGCAGCGAGTGCACGTGCCGCGCCTGGTCGACCGTGCGGCCACCCGCGGTGAGCGCCTGCGCGGCCACCTGGCCGCCGAACGCCCGCAGCGGGGCGCCGGCGTGGCACCAGCCGCGGTAGAGGTTCTCGTCCAGTTCCTCGATCCGCAGCAGGTCGAGGAAGTGGACGGGCTTGGGGTCACCCGGTTGCTGCTCCCGGGCCGGCGCGTCGATCGTCATCCCGACATACTGGCAGACCGCCCCGACGCAGTTACCGCTGGGTAGCGGGCCGGTCGGTACGGCGTCAGGCCGGGACCTCGTCCTCCTGGCCGGCCGCCGGCAGCGCCGACTGCGCCGGTGCCGGAGCGAGCGCGTCCACCGGCACCGGCAGGCCGGGCGCGGCCACCGCGTGCCACCAGGGCTCCAGCGCGGGCGGTGCGGCCGGCTCGAACGGCCGCCCGATCACAGGCACCGCGACCTCGGCGCCGACCGCCGCGGCCGCCGCCAAGGTGCGCTCCACCGGCTCCTCCCAGGCGTGCTGCGCCAGGTTGAAGGTGCCCCAGTGGATCGGCAGCAGCAGCTCGCCGCGCAGGTCCAGGTGCGCCCGCACGCCCTCCTCCGGCGTCATGTGCACTTCGGGCCAGAACGGGCTGTAGGCGCCGACCTGCACCATGGTCGCGTCGAACGGGCCCAGCCGCCGCCCGGTCTCGGCGAACCCCGGGAAGTAGCCGCTGTCCCCGCTGTGGAAGACCCGGTGCGCCGGCCCGGCCACTGCCCAGGACGCCCAGAGGAAGTGGCTGCTGGTCCGCGGACCGCGGCTGCAGTAGTGCCGGGCCGGGGTGGCGGTCAGGGTGAGGCCGGCCACCTCGGCCGACTCCCACCAGTCGAGCTCGGTGATCCGCTCGGCCGGCACGCCCCAGTGCTCCAGGTGCGCGCCGACCCCCAGCGGGGCCGCGAACTGCGCGCCGCTGCCGAGCAGCGCCCGGATCGAGGTCATGTCCAGGTGGTCGTAGTGGTCGTGCGACACCACCACCACGTCCACCGGGCCGAGGTCGGCGATCCGGATCGGCACCGGATGCAGCCGCTTGGGACCGATCCCGGGGAACGGCGAGCAGCGCACCCCCCAGACCGGGTCGAAGAGCACCCGCCGCCCGTCCAGCTCGGCCAGCACGGTGGCGTGGCCCAGCCAGCTCAGCCGCAGCCCGGAGGCCGGCGGCACGGCCAGCTCCGCCGACCGCAGCCGGTGCAGCGGGATCGGGGCGGCCGGCGCGCGGCGGGCGCGGTTGCTCGCCAGCTGGGCGCGGGTGATCTCCAGCGGCGAGCGCTCGTAGACCACCCGGCGGGTCGGCACCGGGTTGCGGAAGGCGCCGTCCGCGAAGTTGGGGCTGGCCAGGATCCGGGCCAGGCGTGCGCCGGTCGGTTCGGCGCCGAAGGCGTCCGTCCGCACTCGCCGCCAGCCGGCGGCCGTCAGGCTGCGAAGCCGGGTGATCGGAGAAGAGTCGGGAACGGAGCCGAGCACAGCACCTCCAAGACGCGTGGACGTCGACGGCGGCGCGGCGAGCGGAGCCGCGCCCTGGCCTCGGGCAGCCGCTCGATACGATCACCATCTCGTCCGCAGCGTACCGAAGCGGCCCCTGGCGGGCGCGGCAGATGCACGGGAGGACCGCCGTTCGGGCGTGCACCCACCGACAGTGCGTCAGCTGTGCCCGCCTGACGCGCCGTCGGTCGCCCTCGGAACGGTGTCAGAGGTAGAAGCGGGTGATCGTCTCGGCCACGCAGTGCGGCTTGGCACTGGCCTCGCTGCTGACGGTGAACCGCACCACCGCCTGCCGGCCGCCCGGCGCCTCGGTCACCGAGAGCAGTTCGGCGGTGGCCCGCACCGGGGTGCCGACCGGCACCGGAGCCGGGAAGCGCACCTTGTCCGAGCCGTAGTTGACCGCCATCCGCACCCCGCCGACGCTGTAGCACTCCTTGGCCAGCATGGGGATCAGCGACAGGGTGAGGTAGCCGTGCGCGATCGGGCCGCCGAACGGGCCCTCCTTGGCGCGCTCCGGGTCGACGTGGATCCATTGGTGGTCCCCGGTGGCCTCGGCGAACAGGTTCACCTGCTCCTGCGTGATGGTGTGCCAGTCGCTGGTGCCGAGCTCGGTGCCGACCGCAGCGGTCAGCTCGTCGAGGGAGGCGAAGGACGTCATGGGGCGCTCCAGGGCCGGTCGGGGCATCGACGGGCGGACGGCCAACCACCCGTGCTGGGGAGCGTAGTCCTACCGGTCGGTCAGCTGTTCCCTGGGCCGGGAACCGCCGTGGACGCGGACCTCGCGCGCAGGCCCGCCGGCCGGGGAGCGGGTGGTGCCCGGGACGCCGCGTCGTCCGGTACCAGCCGGAGCGGCAGCCGCCCGTCCGCCTCGACCCGGAGCTCCGCCGGCACCCCCCGCGGCAGCGCGTGCACGGTGTACACCGCCCGCCCGATGGGCACGGTGCTGAGCAGCCGAAGGCACCCGGCCCCGCCCAGATCCTCGATACGGTCGACACGGTCCACATCCCGATGGTGCGCCCGGCGAGGCGCGGGACAGTAGGGCCCATGGTCCAGGAGCGGACCGGAGAACACAGGGAGTGCCGGACGACGGAATGCCGGCGGACGGCGGCGACACGGTGACGAGGGGTGCGGGCGGATGACGGCGGGGACGTCTGGGACGGCAGGGAGAGCAGGGACTGCGGGCGCGGCGAGCGGTGTCGACCTGGTGCTGATCGGTGCCAATGGCGGGCCGGACAAGGGCTTCGCGGGCTCGGCGCAGGCCGCCCTGGGGGCCGAGGCGCTGGCCCGGGCGCTGCCTCCGGTCTGCTTCGACACCGGCAGCCGGGGCTGCCGGGTCACCGTGGTGCCGCCCGACGCGGACGCCAACGCGATGCTGACGGCGCTGCGGGCGGCGGCCCGGCAGGAGGGGCGCCACCTGGTGGTGGGGCTGCTCGGCCAACTGGTCGCCGATCCGCGCGGGCGCCGGCTGGCGCTGGTCACCGCCGGCAGCACCGCCGACAACGCCTACCGCCGGGGGCTGGCCTGGGACTGGGTGGTGAGCACCATGGTGCACGGCAGCCAGGAGGAGGCGCTGCTGCTGGTGGACGTGGTGGCCCGCCCGGACACCTGGGCGCTGCTCTCCGGCGCCTCCCAGGAGGTGGGCGAGTTGCTCACCCACTCCCGGGTGCCGCTCTGGGGCCGGATCGGCCCGTTCCCGACCGGTCGGCGCAGCCGCTCCGCGACCGTGCCCGGCGGTGAGGGATCGTTCAGCTGGGCGCTCTCCCGGGTGTTGGAGCGCGGGGTGCCGACGGCTCCGCCGGCCGTCGGACCGGCGGACATGCAGGCCGCGGTGGCCGCCGAACTCGCCTGGGGCGAGCTGGCGTCAGGCATCGGGGGCAGACTGCTCGTCCCTCCTTCGGGTGGCCGGTTGTTGCTTCGAAATCGGGCGGCGGTGCGGGGCGCGCTGGCCGGATTGTCGGTTTCCGAGGAACTGTTGGCCGTTCTGTGGCGCGAAAACACCACAACGGATCCGGGTTCCGACTAAGGTCAGGGGCCCGAGGTGTTGCCGCGGGAGGGTGAGGTGGCGAACAATCGGCCTCACACCGCACACCGGCAACGGACGGCGCCTTTCGGTCACCGAGGGCGCCGCCAACTCCGGCCAGCTGTCGGGCAGTCGCGACAAGGTGGGGCTATGGGCCGTGACAGGGCTTTGTTACGCCTACGGGCGATCGGGGTCGGCGCGGTGCTGCTGCTCGTCACGGCCGCCTGCGCGCAGGCGGGCGCGGGGAGCGCGGATCATTTGCCGAGCGCCGGCCCTAGCGGGGTCATTGGTACCAATGGGACGTCTGGGGGCGGCGAAACCGCTGGGGGGAACGGGGTTTCGACCGGCGCCGGTGCGGGCAGTTCGAGCAGTGCGTCGGGCGGGGGGGCTCAAGCGCCGACGAGCGGCCCGCAGGAGGCCGTCGGTCGGGTGGTGCTGAAGACCTATCAGGACTGGTGGGCGGCGCAGGTGAAGGCATATGCCGGGGGTGATCCGCAGGGTGCCCAGGTGCGGGTGTACTCCGCCGATGTAGCCCTGGCGAACGTTCTTATGAGTTTACGTTCGCTACAAGACGCCAAAATGGTCATGACGGGTCAGCCGGTGCTCGATCCCGTCGTCAAGAGTCTCGATCTCAACGGCACTTCCCAGACAGCGGTAATCTCCGACTGTGTGGATGTCAGCGGCTGGCACCAGGTCGATGCCGGTACCGGATCATTGAAGGACGCTCCGCAGCATCTGACCCGGTATCCGGCGACCGCCGTGCTGCGGAGCAGCGGCGCCCTCTGGAAAGTCTTCGACTTCAACCGTGAGACGGGTCGGACATGCTGAGGACATTGCGACACCTCGGACCATTCATCGTGCTGACCGGTCTGCTGGCCGGCTCGGCGGTTCCGGCGCAGGCGGACGCGCCGACCGGCGGGATCAACCAGTGCCTGGTGCTGGCGGTCTGCCTGGAGATCTCGCAGCCCGGCAGCGGTGGCGCGCCCGGCAGCGGTGGCAACACCGGATCCGGCAACGGGGGCGGCGAGCCGGTCTGCGTCTGGAAGGGCCTCCAGAAGCCGTGCTGGGACCCTGACCTGGGCTGGTTCGACAACAGCGACGACGGCAACCAGGGGTGCTACTTCAAGGCGCTCGACCCCTCGGATCCCGCCTTGAAGGACCAGACCCCCGAGCCGGGCAAGACCCCCTACCTCCAATCCTGCTGGGACGCCAACGGCAACCTCCAGGACTCGGTGATCAGCTGGTTCGCCCAGGCCCCCAGCGCCGCCGCGCCGCCGCCGACCCCCGGCACGGTGGCCCAAATGGCCATCGGCAAGCTGCAGTTCGTCCGTCCCGTGATCCACACCGCCCCCACCGGCAAGTCGCTGGTCACAGTGCCCGTCTTCCTCTGGTACGACCACGGCACCGCGGCCGCGCCCGACCCCGAGACGATCGGCCCGCAGAGCCGGACCGTGTCCCTCAACGGCGTCAGCGTCACCGCGACCGCCACGCTCACCGACGTGAGTTGGGACATGGGGTACCAGGCCGACGGGAAGGAGGCGGTCGCGGACTGCCACGGCCCTGGTGTGCCCTACGTGGACGGCATGGAGAACAACCCGCCCGCCGGCGCCTGCTACTGGCGGTTCGGCTCGCTGTCGCCCGCCAACGGCGCACCCCCGAGCGGCGCGCCCGCGCCCACCGCCTCGGCGGCCCCCGGCGGCGGCTACTGGCCGCTGGCCACCGAGACGTGGCACGTCACCACCGTCAACAACAACGACCCCAACGGCCCGGCGCCCTGGGACCCGCTGGACCTGCAGGTCTCCAGCCTGCCCGTGCAGCTCCAGGTCAACCAGCTCCAGATGCTCAACTAACGAAGTCAGACCGCCGGTTCGGGGCGCACTGCTCGAACTGCCGACGCGAGGAAGGGCCGCCGCCCGATGGACAGCCGTACCACGCCGACCCTCGGCACCGCCGCCGCTTCGGCCCGCGACGGCGGCCGTCCCACCGCGCCGTCGCGCTCGCTGCGCTCGCGCCGACGGCGACCTGCGGTGCTGGCGATGTCCGTCGCGCTGATCGCGGCCGGCGGGCTCGGCGGAGCGGTGCTCTACAACAGCACCGGGCAGCGGATCGCCGTGCTGGCGCTCGCCCGTGACGTGCCGTACGGGCAGCCGCTCACCGCCCAGGACCTGGTGGTGGCCCGGATCGCCAGCGACCCCGCGCTGGCCCCGATCAGCGCCTCCGACCTCAACCGGGCGGTCGGCCGCCGCGCCACCACCGACCTGCACCGCGGCAGCCTGCTGCTGGCCGCCGACCTCACCAGCGCCCTGGTGGTGCAGCCCGGCATGCAGGAGGTCGGCCTGCCCGTGCACCCCAGCCAGCTGCCCGCCGTCGGTGTGCAGTTGGGGGAGCAGATCGAGATCGTGCAACTGGGGGACAACGGCGGTGGCGCGCCGCAGACCATGAACGCGGTGGTCGCCCAGACCGGCAAGGGCGGCGACAGTCAGGTGATCGACGTGGCGGTGCCACCGGCCGACGCCGTCAAGCTGGCCCAGTGGGCGGCGGGCGGCAAGTTCCAGATCATCCTGGCGCCCAAGCCGGGCGGCAGCGCGGCCCCCAGCCCCTCCGCCAACCCGTCCGCCGGCCCGTCCACGAGTCCCTCGGGGAGCGCCTGATGGCCGTCATCGCGGTGACCGGCGGCCCGGGTGCGCCGGGTGCCACCACCTCCTCGCTCGCCCTGCTGCTCGCCTGGCCGCTGGCCGACGGCCGCAGGGTGCTGCTGGTCGAGTGCGACCCCGACGGCGGGGCCGCGCTGGCCGGGGCCCTGGAAGGGCGCGTCGAGGCCGTGTACGGGCTGCGCAACCTGGCCGTCGCCGACCGCCGCGGGCTGCTCGCCGAGGCGCTCTGGGAACAGCTGATCGACGTTTCGCCCGGCGCCACCGGGGACCGCCTGCTGCTGCCCGGCCTGACCGACCCGGCCCAGGCCGCCGGCCTCGCCTACACCTGGGAGCCGCTGGTGGAGGTGCTCCGCGGGCTGCACACCCAGGGCTACGACGTGCTGCTCGACCTCGGCCGCTCGGGCGCCCACGGCCCCGGAGCGGTGCTCGCCCGGCGCGCCGACTGCGTGGCCGCCACGGTCCGCACCACGCTGCGCGGCCTCAGCGCGGCCCGCCCCCGGCTCGCCGCGCTGCGCGAGGACCTGGCCGCCGGCGGCGGTGCGGACGGGCTGGGGCTGCTGCTGGTCACCGAGGGGCCGTACCCCGCCTCCGACGTCACCCGCGAACTGCGGCTGCCCGTGCACGGCGAGCTGCCGTACGCCCCGCGGCCCGCCCGGGTGCTTTCGGACGGCGGGGACAGCACGGATCGGCGGTTCATCAGGTCGGAGCTGATGCGGGCCGCCCGGACGGCCGCGGACCGGCTGCTCGCGGTGGCGCGGGAGCAGCGGGAGCGGTTGACGCCGGTGCGGGCGGGTGCGGCGGTTGCCGGGGTGGCGCCGCAGCCGCAGCCGCAGACGTCGGCTCCCGGGTGGGAGGTCCAGCAGCCGTCGACGCCGGGGTGGGAGGTCCAGCAGCCGTCGACGCTGGGGTGGGAGGCGCCGCCGCCGCAGGGCGCTTGGGGGCAGCCGCAGCCCGCTGCGTACTCGCCGGTGCCCGAGCCGTCGGGTGGTCACCCGGGCCATGCGCGGACCGGGGGCCACCAGCAACCCGAGCAGGGGCGTCCGGCCGGGGCCGGTGACGGCTGGGGCGGCCCCGTGCCGGGCACCACGGACGCCGGGGCAGCGGAGCCGGTGGCCCCGGCGCCGTACGCCGGCGCCCGCCGGGCCCCGCAGGCCGAGGCGATGGGCACCGCACCGCGGCAGCAGGCGCAGCCGGACGACCGGGGCCGGCCGGCCCGCGACGGGACGGAGCAGCCCGGTGCCGCCCCGCAGGGCCGTGAGGCCGGGATAGCGGGACTCGCCCGGGTGGTCGGGGACTACGCCCCGGAGTCGCAGGGCGCCCCCGCCCCGGCCGATGAGCCGGCCGTGCGCTCCTGGTTCGACGGCGCCCCCGGGCCCTCGGGCGGCGCGGCCGACCTCACTCCGGTGCCGTCGGGCGGGGTGCCGGGGGTGGCTGCGCTGGGGCAGGCGTTCGCCTCACCCGCCGGGCAGGTCTTCGTCCCGCAGACCGGGCCGGTGCAGGTGCGGCCGGGCGTCGCGGCGCACCCCCCGGCCACCGCCGGCCGACCGCCGCTCGCCGGGATAGCTCCGCACCCGGCGGCGCCCGAACCGTTCCCGGCGCCGGCCGAGGAGACCGAGACCCAAGGGGAGGTGCTCCGTGCGCGGTAGCCCCATGCGTGACCGTGCGGCCGCCGATCCGGCAGGCCTGCCGTGGCCGGTCGAACCGGACGACGCGGAGTCCGAGTACCGGCTGCCGGCGCCCGGCCAGACTGCCGGTACGCCCTTCCCGGGAGCCGCCGTGCCCGGCCCCGCGCCCACCGCCTCCGCCGTCACCACCGGGCCCGTGCGGTCGTCCGGCCAGTTCACCGGCCCGGCCGGCGGCCAGCCGTGGTCCGTACCGCCCGCCGGACCGCAGCCGAGCCGGGTCGCGCACCCCTGGCCCCAGCCCGCACCCGCTCCGGCCCCCGCCGTGCCGGGGCCCGGTTCCGCCACGCCACCGCCCGGTTCCGCCACGGCGCTGCCCGTGCTGCCGGCCCCCGACCCGTGGAGCGCCGAACCCGCGCCGCCGGCCGTCGACCCGCAGGTGGCCCGTGAGCTCAAGCGCCAGGTGGCGGCCGAACTCCACAAGCAACTCGCTCAGCTGACCGTCAGCCAGGGGAGCGACGTGGACCGCGCCACCCGGCGCCAGCGCGGCCGGGCCCTGATCGAGGAGGCGGTGGCCCGCTGGTCGGACTCCTACGCGCAGAGCCACGGCGTGGCGCCGACCCGGGAGCAGGACCGCGCCCTGTCCGAGGCGGTCTACGACCTGCTGTTCCGGGCCGGGCGCCTGCAGCCCTACCTGGACGACCCGGAGATCGAGAACATCCTGATCAACGGCTGTGACGACGTCTGGATCTCACGCGTCCACCAGCCGCTGCGCCAGGTGCCGCCGGTCGCCGACTCGGATGCCGAACTCATTGAGCTGCTCCAGGACTTGGCACGCCAGCACGGCGGCGGCGAGCGCAGCCTGAACACCGCCAACCCGACCCTGGCGCTCCGCCTGGAGGGCGGCATGCGCCTGCAGGCGATGACCGAGGTGACGCCCCGCCCCTACGTGGCGATCCGCCGGCACCGGGTCGCCTCCGCCACCCTGGCCGACATGGTCGACCTGGGCACCGTGGACTCGACCATCGCGGCCTTCCTGGCCGCGGCGATCCGGGCCCGGAAGAACGTGATGATCACCGGCACCCAGGGAGTCGGCAAGACCAGCCTGCTGCGGGCGATGGCGGCCGAGATCCCGCCGGACGAGCGGATCGGCACCCTGGAGTCCGAGTTCGAGCTCTGGCTGCACACCCTCGGCCACCTGCGGCAGGTGGTGCCGATGGAGGCCCGGGAGGGCAACGGCGAGCGGATCGACGGCAAACCGGCCGGCGAACTGACCATCGGCGAGCTGATCCCGGCGGCGCTGCGGATGACCCTCTCGCGGATCATCGTCGGCGAGGTCCGCTCCGCCGAAGTCGTCCCCATGCTGCGGGTGATGACCAACGGCGAGGGCGGCTCGATGTGCACGCTGCACGCCCGCGGCCCGCAGATGGTGGTGGACCGCATCGCCGAACTCTGCCTTGAATACGGCTCGCATATGACGGATGCGCTTGCCTACCGGCTGACGGCCAACGCCGTCGACCTGATCGTGCACGTCGCCATGGTCGACGAGACGGCGCTCGGCGGCCGGCGCCACCGGTTCGTCTCGCACGTCATGGAGGTGACCGGCCTCGGCGAGCACGGCCGCCCCGCCCTCAACACCGTCTTCGGTCCGCGCCCCGACCTGGGCGAGCCGCGGGCCGTGCCGCACACCCCGCCCAACTGCCTGGACGACCTGCGCCGGGCCGGCTTCGACGCCGGGCTGCTGCAGTCGGCGTACGGGAGTTGGGCCGCGCCGCTGTCGCTGCGGATCGGCGGCGCCCGATGAGAAGGCCTCTGATGTTCCGTCACGTCCACTCCGAGGAACGGTGATGCTGCTCTTCGCCCTGTGCGGCGTCCTGGTCACGGGCGGCCTGGTGGCGCTGCTGGTCGGGCTGCGCCCAAGCGCCACCGCGCCGAGGAGCCATGGCGCGCCCGGCAGGCTCGCCCTGCGGATGCGACTGCTCTGGTACGGCACGACCGGTGCGCCCGATCGCAGCACCCTGCGGCTGCGCCGGATCCAGAGCGGGCTGGCGCTGATCACCGCCGCCCTCGCCTGGCTGTTCAGCGGGATCCCGCTCAGCGTGGTGCTGGGCCCCGGGCTGGTCTTCGGGCTGCCCTGGCTGTTCGCCGTCACCCGCGCCGACCACCGGCAGATCCGCCGGCTGGAGGGCCTGGCGGACTGGACCCAGCGGCTCTCCGACGTGCTGCTGCTCGGCACCGGACTCAACCAGGCGCTGGTCACCAGCCGCCGCACCGCCCCCGCCGCGCTGCAGAGCGAAGTGGACGAGCTGGCCGCCCGGTTGCAGGCCCGCTGGCGGACCGAGGAGGCGCTGCGCGCCTTCGCCGACACGCTGGCCGACGCGACCGCCGACAAGGTGCTGGCCGCACTGCTGCTGCGGGCCGGCGACAGCGGACCGGGCCTGGCCCGGGCGCTCGCCGACCTCGCCGAATCGGTCCGGGAGGAGGTGCGCCAGCGGCGCGCCATCGAGGCCGACCGGTCCAAGCACCGCACCACGGTCCGCTGGTTGGTGACCATCATCCTGCTGGTGGTCGTGGTCGGCTCGCTCAACTCCCGCTACACCGCGCCCTACGGCACCTTCCAGGGGCAACTGGTGCTGGCCGCCCTGGGGGCGGCCTTCATCGGGGTGATCGCCTGGATGCGCGCGCTGGCCGCCGGCAAGCCGCTGCCCCGGCTGCTGGAGTCCGACCGCCGCAGCCAGGTGGCCGCGCTGCCCGAGGCGGTCGAGGAGTCGGCGGCCGAGCCGGTCGGGGAGGCCCGATGATCTCGCCCTGGGCGGTGCTGGCCGGCCTCGCGGCAGCCGCCGGCCTGGCCCTGCTGATCGCCGAACTGCGGCCCGCGCCACCCGACCTGGGGACGGCGCTGGATCGGCTCCACCGTGCTCCGGGCGCCTCGCGGCCCGGTTCCGACGCCGAGGACGAGCGCTGGTACGACCGGCTCGGCGGCAAGGCGCTGAGTCTGGTGGGCGCCCGGCTGCCGACCCGATCGCTGGCGCTGATCGGCCGCACCCCGGCCCGCTTCATGGCCCACAAACTGCTGTTCGCCCTCATCGGCCTGCTGCTGCCCTCGTACCTCACCGCGATGGCGGCGTTCGTCGGCTTCGGCCCGCCGGTCGCGCTGCCGGTGGTGGCCGGTCTGGGGCTCGCCGTCGCCGGCTGGCTGCTGCCGGACGGCATCGTGCAGGGCGAGGCCAAGGAGGCCAGGACGGAGTACCTGCACGCCATCTCCGCCTACCTCGAACTGGTCGCGCTGGAACGGGCGTCCGACCACGGTCCGGCGGAGGCGATGCGACGGGCGGCGGCGGTCGGCCGCAGTGCCGTCTTCCGGCGGATCCAGGACGCCCTGGAGCGCGCCGCCACGGACCGGGTACCGCCCTGGGAGGGACTGGAGGCCCTGGCCGACGAGCTCGGCCTGCCCCAACTGCAGGACGTGGCCGACATCATGCGGCTGTCGGGCAGCGACGGCGCCGCCGTCTACGACACCCTGCGGGCCCGCGCCAAGGGCCTTCGTGACGAGTTGCTCGCCGACGACCTGGCGAAGGCCAGTGCGACCAGTGAGCAGATGGTGGCGCCCGGTGCGGCCCTCACCATGCTGATGACCGTGCTGATCACCTATCCAGCGCTCTACCAGATGCTCCATGTCTTCTGAATCCGGGCCTGGCTGCCAGGACTTCAGTGCCGAGACGTTCCGTTCCCCGACCTCCCCCCTCCCAAGGAGATCCACCGATGAAGAACCTACGTGCCCTGGCGGGCCTGTTCCTGGCACCACTGCTACTCCCGCTGCAACTGGCGCTGCCGCTGCTGCGGGTGACCGCGGCCCGCGCCAGGGCGGCCCGCGCCGCCGGCGACCGCGGAGCGCTGAGCATCGAGTTGGCGCTGATCGTGGTCGTCGTGGTGGCGATCGCCGGGGCGATCGTCGCCGCGCTGGCAACCCTCGGGCAGAAGGCCAAGGGCAGCATCCCGCAGAACCTGCCGATCCCCGCGAACAGCTGACCGGCCGTCAAGGCGGGGCTGACCGAGGAGTGCTCAGCATCAGCTTCGCGATGGTGTTTCCGGTCATCATCGTGCTGGTGCTGCTGGTGGTCCAGGGCGCGCTGATCTGGTACTCGGACAGTGTCGCCCTGGCCGCCGCACGTGAAGGCGCGGACGCGGCCCGGGTCTACGGCACCACCGACAACAGCCTGGCCGAGCCCCGGGCCGAGCTGTTCCTGCAGCACTTCGACGGGCTGCTCGGCGACACCGTGGTCACGGTGCCGGAACGCCGGCCGGGGGACACCGTCGTCACGGTCACCGTCACCGTGCACCCGCTGTTCGTGCTGCCGGGGGAGTTGACCTTCTCCCAGACCGCCCAGGCCCCGATCGAGAGGTACCAGCCGTGACCGCCCCGTCCACCAGGCCGCAGCACGGCGAGCGCGGCAGCCTGGCGATCGAAGCGGCCCTGGTGGTCCCGGTGGTCCTGGGGCTACTGGTCCTGATCCTGGTCGCCGGGCGGGCCGAGCAGACCGCCGGAACCCTGCAGGAGGCGGCCCGGACCGGGGCCAGGGCGGGCTCGCTGGCCCCGGCGGGCCGGCAGCAGTCCGCGGCCACCGCGGCCGTCAACCAACTGCTCGCCCAGAGCGGGGTCCACTGCGACGGACTGCGGGTCGCGGCCACCGTCGAGCAGCTGTCGGCCGAACCGCTGCCACAGGACGTCCGGGTGGACGTGTCCTGCAAGGTTCCGGTGAATGATTTGTCGCCGATCTGGGTACCCGGCGCCTTGGAGTTGCAGGGGACCTTCCGATCCGTCATCGACCAGTACCGCTCGACGTAGCACCGTGTCGGGCGGGGCAGTTGAGGTCCAAGCCCTGGGGAGGGGAACGTGAGGGTCCGTCGGGGTGACCGCGATCGCGGCACCATCTCGATCTTCGTGGCGCTCGGCTCCGCCATGATGCTGATGTTCCTCGGCATCGTGCTGGACTGCGGCGGCGAACTGCGGGCCATCGTCAACGCCGACGAGATGGCGCAGGAGGCGGCCCGGGTCGGCGGCCAGCAGATCGACCAGCCGACCCTGTTCAACAAGGGCCAGTACCTCATCAACACCAAGGCCGCCTATGCCGCGGCCACCGCCTACCTGCAGAAGGACCCGGCCTACCGGGGCCTGACCGCCGACCCGCCGGACCCGGCCAACCCGCCGCCCGCGCTGGCCACCAGCATCACGGTCGTCGTCCACCCCGTCTACCGGACCGCGCTGCTCGGGCTGTTCGGTGTCTCCACCCTGTCGATCCAAGGAACCGGTACCGCGACCATGGTGGTCGGCGGCCAGAATGCGGGGGCTGCCTGATGGCTGCGACACGAGCCAAGGCCCGAGGTCGACACGGGAGTTCGGCGAACGGCCGACCGCGCCCGGCCCCGGTCGGCCCGCCGGGCCGCCGCCGTGGCCCGGTGCGCGCGTTGCCGGCGGCGCTGGGCGCGCTGCTGGTGCTCGCCGTGCTGCTGGTCGGGGTGCCCGCCGCGCTGCTGTACGGCACCCAGGCGGTGGCCGCGATGGGCGGCGTCGGGCACCAGGACATCGGGCAGGTGCTCACCTCGCCGGACGACGGGCGGCTCTTCCTCTGGGCGCTGGTCGCGATCGGCTGGGCCGGTTGGGGCTGCTTCGCGCTCTCGGTGCTGCTGGAGATCCCGGCGCAGCTGCGCGGCCGGGTGGTGCGGCGGTTGCCGGCCTTCGGTTGGAGCCAGCGGCTCGCCGGCGGGCTGGTGGGTGCGGTGATCGCGCTGCTCCCGGTGGCCGGGGGCGCGTTCGCCGCCACCGCGAGCCCCGGGCAGCTCGGCGCCGCCACGGCCCCGGCCCAACTCACCGCCGCACCGCAGAAGGCCGCGCTGACCACGGCTCCCGCGACCACCGCGGTGCCGGTCGCCGATCCCGGTCCGCAGGCGCCGACCTACACGGTGAAGGACAGCCGCCCGGCCGACAGCCTCTGGTCGATCGCCGAACACCAACTCGGCTCCGGGGACCGGTGGCAGGAGATCGCCAAGCTCAACGCCGGTCGGGTGATGGACGGTTCCGGTACCGTCTTCGACGCGGACCGGCCCATCCAGCCCGGCTGGCACCTGCTGATGCCCGCCGACGCCAAGCCCGACGCCGCGCCGGCCCCCGCCATCGCGCCCGCCAACGCTCCTGCCCCGGCGGCCGGTTCGGGAGGGGCGCGGCACGCCACCGTGACCGTGCGGCCCGGTGACACGCTCTCGGGCGTCGCCCAGCGCGAATTGGGCAGCTCGGACGCCTGGCCGCAGCTGTTCGACGCGAACAAGGGGGTGACCGCGCCGGACGGGGAGAAGCTGACCGATCCGGACCTGCTGGAGCCCGGCATGGTGCTGACGATTCCGGGTACCGCGCCCAGTCAGCCGGCGGCGGATCCCAGTCAGCCCGCGCCCAACCAGCCGGCGCCCAACCAGCCGGCACCCAACCAGTCGGCGCCTGACCAGAGTTCGGCTGCCCAGGGGACGCCTGCCCAGGGATCACCCGCGCCGGGTGCGTCCGCGCCGGGTGCGTCCGCGTCCGGTCCGGCCACGGCACCGGCCGGTTCGGCGTCGGCACCCGCCACCCGCGACGGTTCGCCGCACCCGACCCCCCAACTGAGCGTGCCCCCGCACGCCGTCGCCCACCCCGGCGGACCCGCCGAGGACGCCAAGAGCAGCTACACCGCCGCCCTCGCCGCTTCCGGGATCGGCGTGCTGCTCGCCGCCGTGCTGATCGGCGCGGTCGCCCACCGCCGCGGCCGGCAGCAGCGGACCCGCCGGCCCCGGCACAGGATCCCGATGCCCGCGCTGCCCGCCGCCACCTTCGAGGCCGAACTCAAGGCCCGGCAGAGCAGCACCGGGCTGGACCTGCTCAACCGGTCGCTGCGCACCCTGGGACGCAACGTGAGCCGCACCGGCAAGCGGCTGCCCCCGCTCGCTGCCGTCCGGGTCACCAACGGCGGCGTCGTCGAGCTGCACCTGGCCGCCGCCGCCGTGCCGATCGCCCCGTTCCGGGCCGCGCACGCCGCCAACGTCTGGTGGTGCGCGGGCGACAGCGGCGACCTGCTCTCCGCCGAGCAGGCCGGCAAGGTGCCGGCGCCCTACCCCGCGCTGGTCACGCTGGGCACCGCGCCCGACGGTGCCGCGGTCCTGGCCGACCTGGAGACCGTCCGGCTGATGCACCTCTCCGGACACCCCGACGACGCCCGGGCGGTACTGCGGACCATCGCGCTGGAACTGGCCCACAGCCCGCTCGCGGACCGGCTCAACCTGCACCTGATCGGCTTTCCGGAGGAACTGCCGGTCTCCGACACCGTCGCCGAGCGGGTGCACCGCTACCCGACCCTCGCCGAGGCGCTGGACGAACTCGGTCCGCGCATCGAGCAGGCGCGCGGCGCGCTGCTGAACGTCGGTGCCGCCCATCCGCGGGACGCCCGCAGTCGCGGCGAGGCCGACGAGTCCTGGGTGCCCGACATCGTGCTCTCCGCGCAGCCGCCGACCGGCGACGTGCCGTCGGAACTGGGCCGGCTGCTGGACGGCCGCCCGCGCACCTGCCTGGCCGTGATCTCCCGGGCTCCGGAGCGCGGCAGCGGTCCGGTCGCCCGCTGGACGCTGCCCAGCACCGGCGCCACCGTGCTGCCCGGTCTGCACCTGTCCGTTCAGCTGCAGCGGCTGACCGAGGAACAGTTCGCCCATTGGAGCGAGCTGCTCAGCACGTCCGCCGCCACCAGCGAGGAGCCGGCGCCCGCCTGGACCTACGACGGGGACGAGATCGAGCCCGCCGAGCTGCCGAAGCCCGTGCCGGTGCTGGCCGGCGTCGCCGCCGGCACCGCCTCCTTCGTGGGCGGCGCGCTGCCCGACGGGCCGCCGGAGAGCGGCCCCAAGCTGATCGCCCGGCTGATCGGCACGGGTAGCAGCCCGTTCGCCACGGTCGACCCCGCCGGTGCCGGTGGTGCGCCCAAGGGGCCGTGGCGCCAGGCCGGCGCGCCGGCCGCCGAGAGGCTTCCGGCGCTGGTGGAGCCGCAGCCCTGGGACGCTGCCCCGCGCCTCGGGGACCAGCAGCCGACCACGGACACCACGCCACCGGTGGGTGCCGCGGCAGCAGTGGACGCCACACCGTCGATGGGCACCGCGCCGTCCGCGGACACCGCGGTGCCCGTGGATCGCGTGGTGCCGGTGGACTCCACGCCGCTGCCCGCCGACGTGCCTGCCGGCACCGCTGCAACCACGGACACCACTGAGCCCGGCGGCACCGCCCGTAGCACTGACAGCACCACCACCAACGAGCCCACCAGTGCCCCGGGCACGCCCGCCGCCACCGGCGACACCAGCACCATCACCGGCACCACCGAACCCACTGGCATCACCGGCACCACCGAACCCACCGGCGCCAGCGAGCCCACGCCCACCCATGAAACGGCCCTGCCGGCGGCTCCGGCCGACCCGCGGACGCCGTTCCGGCCCGATCCGCTCCCCGCCGCGGAACCCGCCCTCACCGTGCCCGGCGGCACCCCGCCCGGCGGCACTCCGGTGGTCGCCCGTACCGATGCGGACGACCTGCTGGCCATCCTCCGCTCGCCCGAGGCCCACACCGTCCGCACCACCCCTCGGGTGCGCCTGCTCGGCCCGGTCGATGTGCTCGGTGCCACCGGGCCGACCGAAGCGAGCGCCCTGCCCGCCCTCACCGAAGCGGCCGCCTTCCTGGTGCTCAATCCGGGCGCCGACCCGGCGGCCGTCCAACGCGCCCTGCATCCGGGTGACCACGCGCGCGCCGACCAGCCCGGAGCCGCCACCGTCGGCCGGCTCGCCGCCTGGTTCGGCTGTGACCCCGACGGCCGGGCGTTCCTCCGGCAGGACGAGCTGGAGACCTGCACCTTCGCCCCGACGGTCACCTGCGACTGGGACGAGTTCCGCAGCCTCTACCGGCGCGGCATGCGCAGCACCAGCACCACCGCCGACGCCGCCCTCGCCCACGCCCTCGCCCTGGTCCGCGGCGCCCCGTTCGCCGAGACCCCGGCCACCGCCTACGGCTGGGCGGAGGCGGCCCGGCAGGACATGCTGGCCGCGATCGTCGACACCGCCCATGAACTGGCCGCCCGCCGCCTGCAGTACGGCGACCACCGCAGTGCCGAGGCGGCCGTCTTCCGCGGCCTCGCCGTGGCGCCCGACGTCGAACTGCTGCACCGCGACCTGTTCTACGCCTACGCCTCGGCCGGCGCCCGCGACCAACTCCTCAAGGCCGTCAACCGGTTGGACGCCCTGAGCCGCCGCACCGGCCGCAGCCTCGACCCGGACACCGTGGCACTGCTGCGCGACCTGCTCTCCAATCCCTGACAGCCGCCCTCAGCGGTTGTCCCCGTTCGGCTCCACCGGCCGGGTGAGGGCGGCTAGTTCGCGCATGGCGGTTGCGATGGCGCGCTGCCGGGACGTTGGCGTAACCGAGGACGATCCGGTCGGCCTTTTCGCGGGCGTCGGCGAGCAGGTAGCGCGAAATGCTGCCGATGGCAAGGTCGTTGTGGGCGGCGGCGATGACCAGGCGGTCAGGGTCGGGGGCGCCGGGTGCCCGGACGACGAGATGGATGCCTGCGGCGATGCCGGTGACCTCCGCGTTGGGGCAGGTGCCGGCCGGTTGCGGCCACCAGGGTGTCGCCGTGGCAGTGGTACTGCTTGCGCACCCGCCGGAGGTGGCGCTCGTAGGCGCCGCTTTCGGTGGTCGGTCGCAGAGCGCGCATGGCCGGCCGTCCGGCTCGGCGCGGCGTGAGGCCCCCGGTTCGGCGGGCGAACCGGGGGCCTCGGCGCTGACTACACGGTGATCAACTCACGTTGACGGCGGTGTCGTCGATGACGAAGCTGGTCTGGTACTCGCTGTCCTCGGTGCCGGTGAACTTGAGGGTGACCGTCTGGCCGGCGTAGGCGGACAGGTTCAGGGTGTGCTGGGCGTAGCCGGAGTTGGCGTTCAGGTTGGAGTAGCTGGCCAGGGTGCCGAGCACGGTGCCGGAGCTGTTGAGCACCTGGACCTTGAGGGTGTCGTAGGCCGTGGTGGTCGAGGTCTCGGCGGTGTCGATGTGCAGCCAGTAGCTGAAGTTCTCATTGGTGCAGCCGGTCGGCAGGGTGACGGTCTGCGCCAGGGTGTCGGTGGTGGCGGTGCCGTAGCCGTCCAGCCAGGCGTCCCAGGAGCCGGAGTGGGCGGGCTCGGACGCGGAGTCGCTGATCACGCCGGAGGACGCGGTCCACGGCGAGGCGGTGCCGGTTTCGAAGCCCGGGTTGCCGAGCAGCTGGGACGCGGTGCAGCCGCCGCCGGAGCTCGGGTTGACGGTCCAGGTGAATCCGGCGGAACCGCTGGCGTTGGTGGTGTCCTTGGCGGTGACGGTCACGTTGGAGGTGCCGGCGGTGGTCGGGGTGCCGCTGATCAGGCCGGTGCTGGAGTTGATCGACAGGCCGGCGGGCAGGCCGGTGGCCGAGTAGCTCAGCGTCTGGCCGCCGGCGGAGTCGCCGGCCGTGATCTGCACGCTGGCCGCGGTGCCGACGGTGCCGGTCTGGTTGCCGGGGTTGGTCACCGTGACGGTGTTGCCGCCCCCGCCGCTGATGGTCCAGGTGAAGGTGGTGCTGCCGGTCGGACCGGTGGAGTCGGTGGCGGTGACGGTCACGTTGGAGGTGCCGGCGGTGGTCGGGGTGCCGCTGATCAGGCCGGTGCTGGAGTTGATCGACAGGCCGGCGGGCAGGCCGCTCGCCGAGTAGCTCAGGGTGCCGGTGGCCGTGTCGCTGGCGCTGATCTGCAGGCTCGCGGCGGTGCCGACGGTGCCGCTCTGGTTGCCCGGGGTGGTGACCGTGACGGTGCCGCTGCCGCTGCCCGCGGTGTGGTTGAAGTCAGCGGTGATGGCCGATTCGAGTCCGCCGACCACGCCCGAGTCGCTGAGGATGATGCCCAACTCGCGGTTGTGGTTGAGGGAGTTGTCGGAGAAGTTCTCCGAACCCGCGAAGGCCTTGGCGGTCGACGTGCCGTAGTCGGCCACGATCGCCTTGGCGTGGATGTAGTAGCCGGTGGAGCTGGTGTAGGTGGTCACCTTGCCGCCGGCAGCGGTGACCTGGTTCAGCTCACTGGTGTAGGTGCTGTTCTCGTTCTCGGCGACGACCCTGACCGCGACGCCGCGTTGGGCGTCCGCGACGACCGCGTTGACCAGGGCGGTGTCGCCGAACTCCTCCTCCTCGACATCGAGGCTGTGCTGCGCACCGTTGACCAGGTTCAGCAGCTGGGTCTGCGAGTCGGTGGGCGACCAGACGAGGTTGTCGCCGTCGGAGGGGGTGATCGAGGTCTTGGCGTAGTCCGCGTTGAACACGGCCTCGATCGCGGCGACATCGGCGCTGTCGGTGTCGAAGACGCCGTAGTCGCGGGAGGTCGAGTAGTACGTGGTGTCGAAGTTGCCCGTGCTGATGTAGGACTTGTTGCCGTCGACGGTGATCGTCTTCTGGTGCGTGTAGACGAACGTGGTGGAGGAGTAGGTCACCCCGACGCCGGCGGACTGCAGGGCGCTGTAGGCGGCGCCGTTGACCGAGGTCTGCTTGCCGTCCATGATCACTCTGACCGTGACGCCGGCTTTGTGCTTGGCGATCAGGTCGTTGACGAGCGTGGTGTCACGAAGCTCGTAGATGGTGACGTCGATCGACTTGGTGGCGGAGTTGACGAAGTTGTAGATGGCGCTCTCGCCCTGGTCCGGGAGTACGACCAGGGAGTAGGTGCCCGCGGCGGCGTGGGCGGCGGCGGTCGGCACGAGGACCGCGGCGAGGGAGGTGGCGCCTGCTGCGACGATGGTCAGCAGACGGCGGGTGACGCTCATCCAGATGCTCCTGACTGACATGTACGGGCATGGTGGGGCATGTTCGGGCATGCTGAGCTCAAGACGGGACAACGCGCGTAGACCTAGTAATGCACAGAGCCGATGTGACGTGAAGTGCTCATGTCTTACCAGTAGTTGAACAGGGAGCGGGAAAATGAGGATTCGGCTACGGGACGTTGAACTCCGGGATCTCGACGCCTATCTGGCGATGCGCTGCGACCCGGTGATGATGGCCGAGCTCGGCGGCCCGCTGCCGGTGGAGGGAATGGCCGCCAAGCTCGAACGGGACGTTTCCGACGTGGCGTCAGGTCGCGCATGGATCAAGATGATCGACGTGGCCGGTAGTACGGCGGGGACTGTCGCACTCTGGTCCCACCAGGACTCTCCACAGGACTCCCACGCGGGCGCCGGGACCGGGGGCGCGCTCATCAGTGAGATCGGCTGGATGGTGCTGCCACGCTACCAGGGGTGCGGGCTGGCCAAGTCGGCGGTCCGCGAGCTGCTCGACCAGGCCGCCGCCGACCGACGCTGGGGCGCGGTGCACGCCTTTCCCGCCGTCACCAACGGCCCGTCGAACGGCATTTGCCGAGCGACCGGGTTCCGCCTGCTCGGGGAACGCCGGGTCGAGTTCGCCGGACGCCTGATCCGCAGCAACCACTGGGTGCACCCGGCGCCGACGGAGGCGGACTGACGGACGGCCCGTCAGCAGCGCCGGGTGGTGCAGAGCTGCCGGCCCGGCCGTCCCCCGGCACCCCCCTGCTGCCGGGCGTACTCGCGCGCGAAGAGGTGCAGCAGCGCGGGGTAGCGGTACCGGCCCGGGGTGCGGCTGGTCAGCAGGTGCGCGTCGACCAGCCGCTCCAGCAGGTGCTCGGCGTGGGAGGCGGAACTGCCCAGCGCCTCGGCGGCGGTCCGGGTGCCGACCGTGGCCGGCCCGGGCAGCGCCAACCGACCGAACGCCGTCGCCGTCGCCTGGTCCAGCCCCCGCAGGGTGCCGGCGAAGGCGGCCCGCAAGTCCAGTTCGCCGATCCGCAGTTCGTCGAGCCGCCGCTCCGGGTCGACCAGGCGGTCCACCAGCCGGCGCACCGTCCAGCCCGGCCGGGTCGCCAACCGCAGCGCACAGATCCGCAGCGCCAGCGGCAGGCCGTCGCAGAGCGCCGCCAACTCGGCCAGGGCCGCCGGGTCGTCCGTCGGCTCGCCCGGCCACGCCGGATCGCCCACCAGTTGCCGTGCGTCCACGGCCCGGCGCAGGAAGGTCACCGCATCGGGCAGCGGCAGCGGGCCGAGCGCCATGGGCACGGCGCCCACCAACTCGGGCAGCCGGCACCGAGCCGTCACCAGCGCCGCGCCCGCCGCGTCGGTGGGCAGCAGCGGGCGCACCTGCGCCGCGTTGTGGGCGTCCTCCAGCACCACCAGCAGGCGGCGCCCGGCCACCATGCCGCGGAACAGCGCGGCCCGGTCGGCGCCCGCCGCAGGCAGCCGGTCGGCCGGCACGCCGAGCGCGGTCAGGAAGGCGGCCAGCACCTCGTGCGGGGTGGCCGGATCGGTACGACTGCCCCGCAGGTCGGCGCGGAGCACGCCGTCCGGGAACGCCCGCTGCGCCGCCCGCGCCGCCTGCCCCGCCAACGTCCGCTTGCCGCTGCCGGCCGGACCCGACAGCACGGTGGCGCGGATGCCGGTGCCCCGCCGGACGGTGAGCAACCGGGTCAGCTCGGCCAGCTCGGTGACCCGGCCGGTGAAGTCGGCCAGCGGGGTGGCGAGCTGGGCCGGGGGCGGCGGGGTGACGGGGTGGGCCGGGGCCGGCGGGGTGGCGGGGTGGGACGGGGCCGGCGGGGTGACGGGGTGGGCCGGTGCTGCCGGGCGCGGGGCGGGGCGGTGCCGGTCACCAGGCCGTGGCCCGTCCGCCAGCGGAGGCTCGAGGTCCGCGCGCAGGATCCGCTGGTGCAGCCCGCGCAGCTCGGCGCCCGGGAGCACCCCGAGCTCCTCGTCCAGCGCACGGCGCACCCGCTGGTAGACGGCCAGCGCCTCGGCCTGCCGGCCCTCCTGGTAGAGCGCGGTCATCAGCTGCGCCCAGAACCGCTCCCGGCCCGGATGGGCGGCGGTCAGTGCGTACAGCTCGGCGACCATGGAGCGGCGGCGCAGCCGCAGCTCGGCCGTCACCCTCCCCTCCATCGCCTGCAAGCGGTGGTCGGCGAGCCGTTCCGCCTGCTCGCGCTGGAGCCGGTCGGAGGGCACGTCCAGCAGGGCGTCGCCGCGCCAGACCGCCAGCGCGGCGTCCAGCAGCTCGACCGCCTGCTCGTCGTCGCGGTGGTCGAGGGCGGCCGCTCCGCGGCGGTGCAGCTCGGTGAAGCGGTGCAGATCGAACTCCTCGGGCGCCGCGTCGAGCAGGTAGCCGCCGGCGTGGGTCTGCAGGCGGGCACCGGCCGCGCCGAGGCCGGCCCGCAGCCGCATCACGCTGTTCTGCAGGGCCGACCTGGCGCTGCGCGGCGGCTCGCCGTCCCAGACGCAGTCGGCGAGCCTCTCGGTGGAGGTCACCT
Source organism: Kitasatospora humi (assembly GCF_020907985.1). Taxonomy (GTDB): domain Bacteria; phylum Actinomycetota; class Actinomycetes; order Streptomycetales; family Streptomycetaceae; genus Kitasatospora; species Kitasatospora humi. Next base: position 101,105 of record NZ_JAJJPA010000001.1, read on the forward strand.
GGCCGCGGCGCAGCAGCAGCGCGGCCAGCAGCACCCGCTGCTTGGGCGCGGCGACCGGGCGCTCACCGTGTTCGTCGCTGACCAGCAGCGGACCGAGGATTCCGAACTCCATGCCCCCGTTTCTAGCCCGGCCCGGGATTGATCAGCGGGCCCAGGCCCGCCGGACAATCAACTCCGGACAACGACGCAGGTCAGACCGGGAGCCCGGGGACGGGCCGCGGCTCTTGGGGGGCGTTCAGTGGGTGGTGGCCAGGGCCCAGTCCACGGTGGAGAGGGTGACCATCGACAGCAGCGTGGAGAAGAGCACCGAGTCCCGGGGCAGCGCGGTGCTCAGCCCGTACTGCCGGGCGTAGATGAAGACGTTCTGCGCGGTCGGCAGGGCCGAGCAGACCACCACCGCGAGCAACTGGTGGGCGGTGAGGTGCAGCAGCAGGCTGCCGACGGCGAAGGCGACCAGTGGCTGCACCAGGTTCTTGGCGAGGACGGCGAGCCCGACCTCGGCGCGGTGGGTGGGGGCCTGCGGCGCCCGCTCGGGGACCGGACGGGCGTGCAGCGACATGCCCAGGGTGACCAGCGCGGTCGGCACCCCGGCGGCACCGAGCAGTTCGCAGGAGTGGCCGAGCGCTCCGGGTAGCCGGAACCCGGTCGCCGAGCAGAGGACGCCCAGCGCGGAGGCCAGGATGATCGGGTTGCGCAGCGGCAAACGGACCATCCGGAGCAGCCGGCTGGTGCCGGTGCCCTGATCGGTGCCGGCGTCCAGCGCGCCCAGGATCACCGGCGTCACGAGCAGCACCTGGAAGAGCAGGACCGGGCCGACGAACGAGGCGTCACCCAGCACCTGGACCGCCACCGGTATCCCGAGGTTGGCCGAGTTGACGTAGCCCGCGGCCATCCCGGCGATCGCCTGGTCGGCCGGCCGGCGCCCGAAGAGCCACCGCGCCGCCGCCCAGCCCAGCAGGCTCGCCGCCACCGTGCCCGCGGCGAACGCCACCATCGAGGGGTTGGCGAAGCTGTGCAGCGGGGCCTTGGCGAGCATGGTGAACAGGGCCGCCGGCATGGCCACGTGGAAGACGAACCGGCCGAGCACCGGTTCGGCCTGGTCGCCGAGCAGTCCGGTGCGGCTGACCAGGTAGCCGATCGCGGTCAGGATCCAGATGGGGACGAACGCGGAGAGCAGCGGTTGCAGGGAGTGCATGGATCCTTCTCGTGCCTGTGCGTGCTGGGGCCGGTGGCTGGGGGGAACGGTGCCTGCTCGGGAACGGGGGCGAGCCGGCCCGTCCGAACGGTCGGGCCGGCGCCCAGTCAAGCAGGAAGTCGGAAGCGCGGATTCCGCACCCTGCGGTTTCGAGCCACCGCCGCTCGCCCGGCCCTGGTCACGCTGCCGCCACCAGCGTTCGCCCGGCCCCACCGCCGTTCGCCCCGGTGCCGACCCGGGTGCGGATTCGGGTGTCATGTCCCTGCGGGAGCCGCTGCGGTGGTAGAGATGGAGGAATGGATCGTTCGGGAGTGGCCGTATGAGCGTTCACGATGAGGTACCGGGTCCGGGTGGGGGAGCTTCCCGGCCGAACGCCGGGGGAGGGCCCGGCGGCAAGGCCCGGTTCGAGGACATCTACGACCAGGCCGATCCACGGGCGTACTTCACCCGGCTCGAGCCGCTGGGCTACGAGATCCCGCAGCACGCGCAGCCGGTCTTCCGCCGGGCGGCGGAGCTGCGCGGCAGCGCCGGTGACGCAGGCGCGCGACGGCCGGCGGTCCTGGACGTGTGCTGCTCGTACGGCATCAATGCCGCGCTGCTCAACCACGACCTGACCATGGCCGAGCTGTACGAGCACTACACCAGCCGCCGCGCCCGGCAACTGTCGACGGTCGAACTGGCCGCCTGGGACAAGGAGTTCTACGAGCAGCGGCGGCGCCCGGACGCCTACCCGGTGATCGGCCTGGACATCGCGGCCCGAGCGGTGCGGTACGCCCAGGCGGTCGGCCTGCTGGATCTGGGCTGCACCGACAACCTCGAAGAGCAGCCGCCCGGCCCCCGGCTGAGCTCCGCACTGGCCGACGTCGGCCTGATCACCATGACCGGCGGCGGCAGCTACATCACCGAGCGGACCTTCGACGCACTGCTGAGCCGGGCCGAACGCCCGGTGTGGGTGAGCGCGTTCTGGCTGCGCACGGTGCCGTTCGCACCGATCGCGGAGACCCTCGCCGCCCATGGTCTGCGGACCACGGCCGACACCACCCGAACGTACCCGCAGCGCCGGTTCACCGACGAGCGTGAGCAGCGGTACGCCGTCGCCGCCGTCCGGGCCCTGGGCGAGGACCCGGCAGGTCTGGAGGAGGCGGGACTGTTCCACACGGTGCTGTACGAATCCCGTCCCTGAGGCCGTCGTCGTCCGTCATCCGTGGGCGACCGCGACCAGCGCGCGGTGGTGCCGGGGCGCCTCTGCCTCGTCCACCAGGGCGACCGCCAGGTCGGCGTAGCGGAACGGCGGGGCGTCGGCGGGCAGCTCCAACAGGCCCGTTCCACCGGTGCGATAGCGGCCGGTGCGCTCGCCGTCCGCGTCCAGCAAGGTGGGCGGCGGAGCCAGCACCACCCAATCCAGGGTCTCGGGCGCCTGCTGCCACACGGCCAGTTCGGCCGCATGGCCGATCGAGAAAGCCCGGTACTCGGCCGGAAAACCCTCGGTGTCGTGCAGCGGCACGCCCGGCGCCGCATCGAGCGCGGTGCCAATGCCGACCGCCACCAGCCGGCGCACCCGGGACACCGCCAGCCCGGCGGTGAGGGCCCGCGCGGCCGCGGGGAAGAACTCGTCCGCCGGCACGCCGGGACGGTGGACCGCACTGATCACCGCATCGTGACCGGCCGTCAGTGCCGCCACCGAGGCCTGATCGGTCACGTCGCCCGCCACCACCACGACCCCGTCGGCTGCCGGCCCCGGGTAGGTCGCAGGGTTCGGGACCACCGCCGTCACCGCGTGCCCCCGGCTCACCGCCTCGGCGACCGCCCGTCGCCCGGCCCCGCCGCCCGCTCCGAACACCGCGATCCGCCGTACCGCGTTCCCGTTCATGACGTGCTCCTCGTTCCTCGGGTGAGTGCCGGCGCGTCGAACGCTAGGCCGGGACCCCTCGGTTACTGCAAAGGTACTGAGGCCGCTGCCGGGCTCCCCGGGGCTGAGCAGTGCACGAGGCGCCTGGAACCCTGGTGTGCAAACCCTTTAAGGTGGCGCGGAAGGGGGCGCGGCCGCGAGGGCTGCGGCCCGGTGGACCGAGGCGCCCTGGGTGGCGGGCGGGGTGGTGACCGGCGTTGGCGGACAGTGGAACGACCGTTGGGACTGCTGGGGTGCCGACCGACGCCGTGGCGCCGGGCGGGCGGAACGGCGCGCTGCCACCACTGCCACCGATGCCCCCCATGCCGCCGGTGGTGCCGGGTGCGCCGGTGGTCGAGGACGCCGTGCCCGAGGAGTACCGGGGCCTGGCGGACGCCAAGGCGAGGGCCCTGGCCGCCGGGCTGCCGTGGGGCGAGGAGCAGGAGGCCGAGGCCATCCGCCAGGCGGCCGGAGCGGGCTCGGCGGCAGGCACCACCGGGCCGGGCGGTGCGCCGCAGGCCACGGCGGTGCTGCGCGCCGTGCCGCAGCCCCGGGCCACGGCGGTGCTGCGTGCGGTGCCGAGTGCGGACGGACCGAAGCCCGACGCCCCGTCCGCGGGGGAGACCGGAACGGCGGCTGGCGGCGCGTCAGCGGGCGGGCCCACCGCAGCGGTGACCGAGGCGGCACCCGCGGACACTCCCACGGCCGGCGCGGCCGCACGGGCCTCCAGCACCGGCGGCTCGGACGAGGCGGACCCGGCCGGTGCGCCCGCGGTCTCCACGGGCTGGACCACGGATGTGCCGCTGGCCGACGTCGCCGCGCTGGCCAGGGCACAGGCGGGCGCTACGGCCGCCGACGGGGCCGGGGCGGTGGTCGGCGGCGGGCTTCGCGGACGGATCCTCGCCGTCGAGGGCGGTTACGGAAGCCGGCGCGGCTGGGGCCGGAGCGGCTCGGGTGGCCAGGGGCCGGTGCTCTCCGCGATGCTGGCGGCGGTCGCGCCGCAGATCCTGCTCGCCGCCGAAGCCGTGGACGCCGTCCACCTGCCTTCGGCCGGTGATCCGCAGACGGTCTTCGCCCACCTGCGGGCCGCCGCCCGCCACCCGGGCCCGCTCCTGGTGCACCTCGGCGGTCACCTGGTCGCGGACAAGCGCGGCGCCGGGCTCCAACTGACGCTGCGTGACGCCAAGACCGGCACCGGCCGGAGTGACGGGCTGGCCTGGTCGGCGATCCTCGGCGAGCTGCGTGCCCGGCCTGCGGACTGGGACACCCTGGTGATCGCGGACCTCAGCGCCGAGCAGGCCGCCTGGCCGCTGGTGCAGAGCCCCCAGTTCACCGAGGGGGTGCCGCTCTGGGCCGTGGTCGCGCCCGATCCGGAGCAGATCGGCACCTTCACCCGGGCGCTGATCGAGTGCCTGCACGGCGGTCGGCCCGGCGCCGGCCCGACCCTGGCACCGGAGCAACTGCGTGCCCAGGTGCACTCGGTGCTCCGGCCCGATGCGCTGGTGCTGGCGGCCTATCCGCCGGACCGGCCGGTCTTCAAGAACACGGCCCGGCAGCAGAGCGTGCCCACGGCCGCGCCGGTGGCTGCCGCGCCGACGGGTCCGGCCGGCTCGGCCGGTCCCCATGGTCCGTCGGCCGGTCCGGCTGGCTCGGCGGCTGCGGTGCAGGTGCCCGGTGGTGGCGCAGTGGCGGGCGGGGCCGGTGCCGCTGCGACGGGCGTGGCCGGCGGAGCGGTGGCCGGGACGGGTGGCGGTGCCGTGCCGCGCCAGCGGACCGCCGCCCAGCGGGGCCCGGTGTCGCTGCTCAAGCCCGGTGTGCCCGCGACGGTGCGGACCACTCGGCCGGTGTCCCTGCTCAAGGGCGGGGACGGGTTGCCGACCGGGGAGCTTCCGGCGGAACAAGCGCTCGGTCAGCACGCGGCCGCCGACTCGGCGGCGCCCGGCGACTCGGCGACGACCGGCGGTGAGGGTGTGTCGCTGGCGAAGCAAGTGCTTGACCAGCAGGAGACCGTTGACCCGGCACCGCAGGACGCGGCCGCCGGGCAACCGCAGGCCCAGGCCCGGACGCAGGCCCAGACGCAGGCCCGGACGCAGGTCCAGGCCCAGGACTCCGTCCAGCAGCCCGCCCGCGACGCCGGGCCCGCCGGTGACCCCGAGCCGGCCAGTGAACCCGAGCCGGCCCGCGAACCAGGAACCGGGCCCACGGCCGCCCAGGGCGAGGCTCCGGCAGCATCCCCGGAACCCGACGCACCGCCGGCCGACTACCGCGAGGCGCTGGGTCGGATCGTCGCGATGGCCGAGGCCAACGACCATGATCAAGCGGTGGAGCTCGCGCTCGTCCTGGAGAAGCAAGCAGTGGCGACGCACGGACCGATCGCCCCTCCCGTGCTGATGATCCGTCAAGTCCTCGCGCACCTGGCCAGGTTGGCGGGCGACCTGGTGGGAGCGGCGGAGCTGTACCGGGAGATCGCCATGGTGTTGCTGATCGCCGACGGGCCCGAGGCCCAGGAGACCCAGCAGGTGACCACCAATGCGGAGGCCTGCTGGCGAGCCATCGGCGACCCCGCACTGGCGCTCGAACTCGCGCCCAGGATCCTGGAGCTGCGAGCGAAGGTGCCCGGCGCCGACGGCCGCAAGCTCCGCTCGACCGAGCGCTACGCGGCGAAGCTGGCCCAACAGGCAGGCGCGTGACGGCACCGGGCTCCCGCGTCCCGCCCGGGCGCGGCACCTCACGCGTCTCCGCCCAGGGACCGGCACCCACGCGGCCCACTCCCGTCACCGGCGCCAAGCGGCTCGCCCGCCCCTGCGGTCGCGCTGCCGGGACGGGTAGCCGTCGGGGCGTCAACTCCCGCTGTGCACGCGCTCGGTCAGGTACTGCTCGAACGTGATCCGGCCCACCGCACGGTCCGGTGCCAGCAGCCCGCCCTCCCGGATGCGGCGGTAAGTCGCCCCGGCCAGCGGCACGTTCAGCACGGCGCGGCGGCGACCGGTCACGCGCAGGTAGGTTCGGGCCAGCTGCGCCAGCGTGCGGACCTCGGGGCCGCCCATGTCGGGAACCCTCCCCGCAGGCGCGCCGGTTGCCAGTTCGGCCAGGCGGGCGGCGACTTCCGACGCCGCGATCGGCTGGTCGGTGATTCCGACCGGGAGCAGCATGACCGGCAACTTGGCGAAGGCATCGAGGAGTTGCCGGACCAGGTCGTGGAACTGCGTCGTGCGCAGCGTGGTCCAGCCGAGGCCGGAACCCTCGATGAGCTTCTCGACGGCGAGCTTGGTCCGGTAGTACCCGAGCGGCACCCGGTCGATTCCGACGATCGAGATGTACACCAGGTGCCGCACCCCGGCGGCGCGCGCCGCGTCGATCAGATGGCGGGCCGCCTGCTCGTCTCCGCCGCGCGGTGAGCTGGCGCAGTGCACGATCGTGTCCACGCCCGCGACCGCCTCCGCCAACCCCGCTCCCTCGCGCAGGTCGACGGCGTAGGGGTGGGAGCTTCGGCTCAGCACGCGCACGTCGTGCCCGTCCGCGCGCAGCCGTTCGGTGACGAGCCTGCCGAGCGTGCCGGTGCCGCCGGTCACCAGGATCGTGGTCATCGCAGTCGTCGTCCCTTCGATGGGCCCGCTCCGCACCGGAGCGGGGGTCATCCACTGGACCGACGAGCAACGGTAGGCGTGACATGCGCCGCCGCGCACGCGGAAGGGGGCACGCGCGGCGTGTCGCCGCGAGTGCCCCCCGGTCGCCTTGGCGGTCTCCCGGCCGGCGGTCGCTCGGGGTCCGCCGCCGGGCGGTCACCCGTGAGCGCCGCCGGGGCGGTCACCCGTCAGGGCCGGCTCAGCGCCCCGCGAGCATGTGGACGAACTTGGCGGCGTCCACCGTGCCCAGCCCGGAGGCGAGGTCGTAGCCCTTGCTGGCCTGGTAGCCCTGGACGTTGTTCCAGCCGTTGTCACCGGCGGTCACGTCGGTGATGCCGCTCCAGTTGGAGGGCAGCATCGACATGCCGTAGAGCCGCCAGTTGAGCTGGCCGAGGCGGTGGCCGGCGGCCTGGTCGGCGAGCGCGACCACGCCGGAGAAGAGCGGCGACGCCTCGCTGGTGCCACCGGTCAGGTGCCAGCCGGCCTGGGCCGGGACGTAGGACTCGTAGGTCCAGGCCGCGCCGTCGACCGCGGCGCTCATGCTGATGTCCGGGGTGCCGCGGTGCTGGCCGACCACGTTGGCCACGCCGGCCTGGTACCACGGCCGGTCGAAGACGGCCGAGACGCCACCGCCGCCGGCGCCGTACGCGTCGTGCCAGACCTTGTCGGCCGCGGTGCGGTTGCCGTTGTTGTCCAGGGTCAGCTGGGTGCCGCCGACGCTGGTGACCAGCGGGTCGGCGGACGGCCAGGAGTTGACCTTGTACGGGTACAGGTTGTTGTTCAGGTCCGAGTCGGTCACGCCGGCGTCGCCGGAGGAGGCGAGCACCGTCACGTTGTGCGCGGCGGCGTCCTTGAACGCGTAGCGCAGGTCGGTGAGGGACTTGTAGTCGCCCTTGTCGAAGCCCGGGAAGGTGTTCTCGGTGGCGCCGAAGCTCTGCGTGATGACGTCGCCGATGCCCTTGTCGATCAGGGACTTCTCGGCGTCCATCATCTCCGGCAGGCCGGTGACGCCCTCGGTCTCGGCGACCGGCGTCTCGACCAGGACGATGTGGGCGTCCGGGGCGATCGCGTGGGCGTACTCGACGTCGAGGGTGGTCTCACCGGCCCAGCTGGTCATGTCCGAGTTGGTCGGGTCGAAGGCGGGAACGTTGCCCCACTTGACGACGTCGACCTTGGTGTCCTGGATGCCCCACTGCTTGTCGAAGGTCTCCAGGTCGTGCTGGATCGTCGGCGACCCGTAGGAGTCGACGATGACGATCGTCCGGCCCTTGCCGGTGATGCCCTGCTGGTACAGCGGGTTCAGGTCGTACGCGGCGCGGTACTGCAGCGGCGAGTAGCAGTGGATGCCGATCTGGGTCACGCAGTCGCTGGTGCTGAGCGGCGTGGGGCGCGCCGTCGCGTTGATCTGGCCTTCGGAGGCGGGGTGGAGCTTGAAGGCCACGTGCGGGAAGCTCGTGGCTGCGGCCGCGCTCTGGGCGCTGACCAGGCCGGTGGTCAGAGCGGTGGCCCCGACGGCGAGCATGGCCATGGCCTTGGTGCTCAGGGAGCGTCGGGAGCCCGCGGTGGCGGGGGAGGTGCCCATGGAACTCCTTTTGGATGGAGGGTCGGGCCGACGCTGGGTCGGCCCCGGTATCCCATCGTGTGGAGAGCTGATGAAGCTATAGTCATTTCGGACCCTTGACAGGACTGGTGAACACGCCGGAAAAGTCCGAAGAACAGTTCGCCGTGCCTCCAACGGTCCAGGCCACCCTCAGTCGATGCCCGGCCCGTCGGCCGCCGACTCCCTGACCTCCCGTCAAGCAACGGTAAAGTCAGGCCGGATCGCGCCCCCGTCCGCCCGCTGAGCGGACAACCGGACCGGCTGACCGGGGCACCGGTGCCCAGCAGGGGTGCCATCGGCGGCAGGCCGACGAACGACCGGTGAACTCTGCCGCATCCCGCCCCCGAGGCGCCGAACAGCCGTGCAGGATCGCCGCTGTCCCGCGCGGACGCCCAGCGCGGGCCCGACTTCGGGAGGATCTCGCCCATGCCGCACCGTCGTACCGCGACCGCAGCCGCCATCGCGGTCACCACCGTCGCCGCCCTCACCTGCACCGCCGGCCCGGCGCTCGCCGACTCCGACGGCTGGGGCCGGGGCCGCGGCCACCACCACGGCCCGGTCGGTTACACCGTCGGCACTCCCGTGGTGGACCGGGTCACCGGCGGTCCGTGGACCCTGGCCCAGGGCGACCCGACCGCCGGCACCACCGTCACGGTCAACGGCGTGACCTACCCGAACACCGCGGTGGACCCGGGTGCCGACGGCGTCCCGGCGGCCAGCGGCGTCACCGGCACCCCGGGCCCGCTGCCCGGCTACTGCGCCAGCGGCGGCCCGACCCCGGAGACCGGCGCGGTGCTGCGCCAGCCCAAGGGCAGCGTGCTGCCGATGCAGCCCTACTACTTCCCGTTCGTCACCAGCGAGGACGGCGGCCGGACCCTCAGCGGCCTGTTCGACTACCGCCCCAAGGACGGCGACGAGGCGGTGGTCGCCGCGACCTCCGACGACCACGGCCGCACCTGGCGCTACCAGGGCGAGGCGCTGGAGCAGAACCCCGGCCTCTGCCCGGACGGCAACACCAACGACGACGGCCAGGGCCACGCCTTCGTGCTGACCGTGCCGGACTACAACGGCACCGGCCACCGCGGCCAGGTGCTCTACACCCTCTCCCGCCCCTCGGGCGACACCCTGGGCACCAACCTGATCGTGCACCACCTCACCCCGAAGGACGGCAACCCGCTGGCCGGTCTGCCCGCCGCCGAGCCGGTCGGCATGGGCGGCAGCACCAGCGCCACCGGCGCGGTCACCGTGCCGGCCGGCCCGGGCGGCGACGGCGTCACCATCACCGTGGGCAGCACCGCCGACTTCGAGCAGCCCGGTCACTTCACCGTGGACGGCGTGACGGTGGACTGCAACGACGCCACCGCCACCGCCTTCACCGGTTGCACCACCCGCACCCCGGGCGGCGTGGCCGTCAAGGCGGGCGACGCGATCACCGCCGACAGCGTGGTCCCGGCGACCGCCCAACAGACCTCGGGCCTGGTCTCCCCGGACGGCATCATCAGCACCGTCCCCGGCTACCCGGGCGCGCCCAGGGGCAGCGTCGCGGTGCTCTACACCGAGAAGATCGTCGACTACTTCGTCCCGACCAGCACCACGGCCGCCGTGACGCTGCCGGCCGGCACCATCCCGGTCGGCGACACCAAGGCGCTGAAGCCGGCCGGCGGCGGCCCGGTCACCGTGAGCCTGGGCACCCCGAACGGCATCGTCCAGGTCAGCTGCACCGGGGCCGACGCCACCGACCTGACCGGCTGCACCGGCGGCACCGGCACCGTGGCCAAGGGCAGCGACGTGGGCGCGCCCGGCGCGGCGGTCACCCCGTACGCCCGGCTGGCCGCGATCGGCGAGGGCAAGAACAAGCCCAAGTCGCTGTTCGGAAACAACGAGGACTACACCGTGGTCCGCGCCGCCTACACCACCGACGGCCTGCACTTCACCGACCTGGGCCAGGTCAGCGGCCTGGGCGAGCCGACCGCCAACAGCGACTCGGTGCTGCGCTGGATCGGCTCGCGCGGCACCGTGATCACCAACCCGGACGGCTCCTACGGCCTCTTCCTGTCCGGTGCCCACGCCTCGGACGGCGACAGCGACGCGTTCAACCAGATCTTCTACTCGTCCTCCGAGGACGGGCAGCACTGGTCGGCGCCGCAGAAGCTGATCGGCACCGACTACAGCTTCTCGGCGCTGGCCGCGCAGGCCGCCTCCGGCGGTCCGCTGGGCATCTCCGGCTACTACAGCGGCCGGGTCTACGACCCGACCGTGGTGCGGAACCAGGACGGCACGCTGACCATGGTGTTCGCCGGCTACTCGACCCCGAAGCCGCTGCCGGCCACCGGCTCGACCTACGGCACCGACCCGGCGGACCCCTACACCGTGCCGGCCGCCCAACCGGCCGAGTACCGCACCATCCTGAGCACCACCCTGAAGCCGCGGTCCAACGGCTGACGAGCGGTCGCCGGGTGGGACGCGGGGCCCCGGCGTCCCACCCGCTAGGCTGCCCCCGAACACCTGACGGGGGATCCGCCCATGAGTACCGCGCTCCACCGCCCGCTGATCCGGCGCACCGCCGCGGCCGGCGGGCTCTTCCTGCTCGGCCTGCTCGCCGAGGTGCTGCACGCCTGGTCCTTCCAGCACTCGGTGGTCGAGCCGACCCGGCACTGCCGGCACCAGGGGGCCGTCCCGGTCCTCTCCTTGGGGGCCGGGTTCCTGGCGCTGGGCCTGCTACTGGCCACCCTCAGCGCCGGGGTGCGGGCCGTGGCGCAGCCGGTGACCGGCGGGGCGGACCGGGCCCTGCGGGTGCTCGCGGCGCTGCTGCTGCTCGCCGCCTCGGTGCTGCTGGTGCTGGCCGTCCTGGGCCTGATCGGCGACTTCTCACCAGGCGAGTACGACCCCTTCAACTGCGGGTGACCACCGGTCGGGGCGGCACCCACCGCCCCGACCGACGGCCCGTCAGCGGGCGCCGCCGTTGACGTAGAGGGTCTGACCGCTGACGTACGACGCCTCGTCGCTGGCCAGGAAGGCCACCACCGAGGCGATCTCCTCGGGCTGACCGGGGCGGCGCAGCGGAGTGCGGGCGGCCACCTCGGCCTGGTGCTCCTCGGGAGTGGAACCCACTCGTTCGGCGGTCGCGGCGGTCATCGAGGTGACGACGTAACCGGGCGCCACCGCATTGACGTTGACGTTGAACGGGCCCAGCTCGATCGCCAGCGTGGCGGTCAGCCCCTGGATGCCGGCCTTGGCGGCGGCGTAGTTGGCCTGGCCCCGGTTGCCGAGCGCGGACCGCGAGCTCAGCGAGACGATCTTGCCGTACTTCTGCGCGACCAGGTACTTCTGGGCCACGTGGCTGCAGTTGTAGGCACTGGTGAGGTTGACGGACAGCACCAGGTCCCAGTCGGTCTTGGGCATCTTGAAGAACAGGTTGTCCCGGGTGATGCCGGCGTTGTTGACCAGGATGTGCAGGCCGCCCAACTCCTCGTGCAGCTGGGCGAAGACGGCCTCGACCGCGTCGTAGTCGGAGACGTCGCAGCCGTAGGCGCGCGCGGTGCCGCCCTTGGCGGTGATCTCGTCGACGGTGGCCTGGGCCCGCTCGGCGCTCAGGTCGACCACCGCGACCGCGGCGCCCTCCTCGGCCAGCCGCCGGGCGGTGGCCGCGCCGATGCCCTGGGCGGCGCCGGTGACGACGGCGACCTTGCCGGTGAAACGTGCCATGGGTGTTGCTCTCCTGTCAGGTGGTCGGATCAGCGGGTGGTCGGATCGTCAGTCGTTGGAGACCAGCACGGCCGTGCCCTGGCCGACGCCGACGCACATGGTGGCCAGGCCGCGGCGGGCGCCGGTGCGGCGCATCCGGTGCAGCAGGGTGGTGAGGATCCGGGCGCCGGAGCCGCCCAGCGGGTGCCCCAGGGCGATCGCGCCGCCGGTCGGGTTGACCAGCTCCGGGTCGATCTCCAGCTGGTCCAGGCAGGCCAGCGCCTGGGCGGCGAACGCCTCGTTGAACTCCGCCTCGTCGAGGTCGGCCAGCGACCAGCCGGCCCGCTGGAGCACCCTGCGGGTGGCCGGCACCGGCCCGATCCCCATCACGTCCGGGTGCACGCCGGCCGAGGCGCCGGCCACGTAGCGGCCCAGCGGCTCCAGCCCCAGCTCGTGCAGCGCGGCCTCGCTCACCAGCAGCAGACCGGCCGCGCCGTCGTTCATCGGGGAGGCGTTGCCGGCCGTCACCGTGCCGTCCTTGCGGAACACCGGCTGGAGCTTGGCGAGCCGCTCCAGGCTGGTGTCCTCGCGGATCGACTCGTCCTGGTCGACCGTCACCCCGTCGGGCCGGACCACCGGGAACAGTTCGGCGTCGAAGTGCCCGTCCTTGCGGGCGGCCGCGGCCCGCTGGTGGCTGCGCAGGGCGAAGGCGTCCTGGCGCTCGCGGGTGATCCCGTAGCGCGCGGCCACCTCCTCGGCGGTCTCGCCCATGCTCAGCACACCGTGCAGCTCCGCCATCCGGGGGTTGGTGAGCCGCCACCCCAGCCGGGTGTCGAAGGTCTGCATGGCGTGCGGCAGCGCCTCGTCCGGGCGCGGCAGCACGAACGGCGCCCGGGTCATCGACTCGCAGCCGCCGGCCAGCACGACGTCCGCCTCACCGGCGGCGATGGTGCGGGCAGCGGTGGTGACCGCTTCCAGGCCGGAGGCGCAGAGCCGGTTCACGGTGGCGCCGGGCACGGTCTCCGGGAGGCCGGCCAGCAGCACCGCCATCCGGGCGGCATTGCGGTTGTCCTCGCCGGCCTGGTTGGCGGCACCCCAGTAGACGTCGTCGATCCGGGCCGGGTCGAGGCCCGGGACGTCGGTGAGCAGCTGCCGGATCACGGCGGCTGACAGGTCGTCGGGCCGGACGGTGGCCAGCGCGCCGCGCAGCCTGCCGATGGGTGTGCGGCGGGCGGCGGCGAAATAGACGGGACGCACTTGGTTGGGCTCCGTTCTAGAACGCGTTGATGTTGGTGAGCGAGCGGCCGATCAGCAGCTTGTGCACCTGGGTGGTCCCCTCGTAGAGGGTCATGACCCGGGCGTCGCGCAGCAGCTTGCCGACCGGGTACTCGTCGATGAAGCCGTAGCCGCCGAAGACCTGCAGCGCGTTGTTGGCACAGCGCACCGCTGCCTCGCCGGCGTAGAGCTTGGCCACCGAGGACTCGGTCGCGAACGGCAGGCCGCGCTCGATGTGGTCGGCGACCCGCCAGGTGAGCAGCCGCGCCGCGTCGAGGTCGACGGCGATGTCGGAGAGCAGCTCCTGCACCAGCTGGTGGGAGGCGATCGGCTTGCCGAACTGCTCGCGCTCGGTGGCGTAGCGCACGGCGGCGTCCAGCGCCGCCTGGATGATCCCGACGCAGCCGGCCGCCACCGACATCCGGCCCTTGGCCAGGGCCGCCATCGCGACCGTGAAGCCCTCGCCCTCCGCGCCGAGGCGCGCGCTGTCCGGCACCCGGACCCCGTCCAGGGTGAGCTCCGCCGTGGCCTGGCCGCGCAACCCGAGCTTGCCGTGGATCTCACGGCGCTCGAAGCCGGGCGTGTCGGTCGGGACCAGGAACGCGGTGATGCCCTTGTGGCCCTGCTCGTCCGGGTCGCTGCCGCCGGTGCGGGCGAAGACCAGTGCGACGTCGGCCCAGGTGCCGTTGGTGATGAACATCTTGGCGCCGCTGAGCAGCCAATCGTCGCCATCGCGGACCGCCCTGGTGGTCAGGTTGCCGGCGTCCGAGCCGGTGCCGGGCTCGGTGAGCGCGAAGCAGGCCAGCGCCTCCCCGGAGCAGAGCCGGGGCAGCCAGTACCGCTTCTGCTCCTCGGTGCCGTAGCTGTTGATGGACTTGCCGACCAGGCCGAGCGAGACGCTGACGATGCCCCGCACGGCCGAGTCGCCGCGGCCCAGCTCCTCCAGCACCAGGCAGTACGCCAGGTGGTCGCCGCCGCTGCCGCCGTACTCCTCGGGAATGGTCAGGCCGAGGAAGCCGAGCTTGCCGAGCTTGCCGATGATCGCCCGGTCCACCGACTCGGCGCGGTCCCACGCGGCGGCGAACGGAACGATCTCGCGGTCGGTGAACTCGGCGGCCAGGGCGCGGACGGCCGACTGCTCCTCGGAGAGTTCCAGGTTCATCGGCACTCCCTTTCCTTCTCGGTCCAGCGGCTTCTCGGTCCGGCGGCTTCCGGGGCCGGGGGCTTCTCGGTCCGGCGGCTTCCGGGGCCGGGGGCTTCTCGGTCCGGCGGCTTCCGGGGCCGACGCCTTCTCGGCCCGAAGGCCGGCGGGCGCTTAAACTAGCGGTGCAAGTTTTCTCGACTCTAGTCCGCCCGAGCCGCGCCTGGGAAGGGGCGGCCTGCGAGAATGCCTGATCTGCCACCCGACCGGAGGAGAACCGTTCATGGCCCGCCCGCGCACCCCGCTGCTCAGCCGCGAGCGGATCGTCACCGCGGCGCTGGCGATGGTGGACGCCGAGGGCCTGGAGGCGCTCTCCACCCGGCGGCTGGCCGCCGAACTCTCCGTCAGCGGCCCCTCCCTCTACAACCACTTCGGCACCAAGGACGAACTGCTCGACGCGGTCGCCGACAGCGTGATGGGCGAAGTCGACCTGTCGATGTTCAAGGCCGGCGCCGACTGGCAGACGGCACTGCGCAACTGGGCCCGCTCCTACCGGGCCGCGCTCGCCGCCCACCCCCACGTGGTGCCGGTGCTCGCCCAGGGGCCCGGCCGGCGGCCCAACGCGCTGCGCCTGGCCGACGCCGTCTTCGGCTGCCTGGTCGCCGCCGGCTGGCCGCGCGGGCAGGCCACCCGGATCGGCGCGCTGATGCGGTACTTCGTGACCGGCTCGGCGCTGGGGTCCTTCGCTTCGGGGTTCCCCGAGGACGCCGCGGTCTACCGATCGGAGTACCCGCACCTCAGTGAGGCGCACCGGCTGGCCGAGCACCGGGCGGCGGTGGACGAGGGGGCGTTCGAGCTGGGGCTGGAGTCGCTGCTCGCCGGGCTGGCCGGACGATATCCGGGAGCCGGCTGACCGGATCCCGGGCATGCTGGGGCGATGACTCGACTGATCGATCCCACAGGGCGGTTGCGGGCGTCGTTCGTGGCGGCCGTCGCGGAGTTCCGGGCGGACCGGGCGAACCCGCCGTCCTGGTTCGTCGAGGACATCGAGCCGGCGGCGCTCACCGACCCCGCCGCGTTCGACCGCTATGTCGCGCGAGTGCTGGCGGAACGGGACGAACGGACCGCCCGGCCGGCGGGGATCGTGCCGATGACCACGCTCTGGTGGGCCGGGGGTGACGACTTCATCGGCCGGCTGGCGATCCGGCACCAGCTCACCCCGGCGCTGGAGAGGGTCGGCGGGCACATCGGGTACGACGTCCGGCCGAGCATGCGCCGCCGCGGGCATGCGACGGCGATGCTGGCGGCGGCGCTGCCGGAGGCCGCGGCGCTCGGCATCCACCGGGCGCTGCTGATGTGCGACGCGACCAACACCGGGTCGCGCCGGGTGATCGAGCTGGCCGGCGGGGAGTTCATCGACCGGGTCGGGGCCAAGCTCCGGTTCTGGGTGCCGACGGGGGGCTGACCGGGGTCACCACGGGGTGCGGGGGACGAAGGCCGGGCGCAGGTCGGGGTCGACCGGGTCGTAGTAGCGGTGGAAGACCGGGGTCACGCCGCCCGACACCGGGGGGACGATCCAGCTCCAGTCGGCCGGAGTGGGCCGGCCGAGACGCTTCTCCTGGGCGACGTGCCGCAGGAACCGGTCCGACTCGGTGTGGTGGTCGGCCATCGTGACCCCGGCCGCCTCGAAGGAGTGGAGCACCGCGAGGTTCAGCTCCACCAGCGCCCGGTCCCGCCACAGGGTCCGCTCGCTGGAGGTGTCCAGGCCGAGCCGTTCGGCCACGGTGCCGAGCAGGTCGTAGCGGTCGGCGTCGGCCAGGTTGCGGGCGCCGATCTCGGTGCCCAGGTACCAGCCGTTGAACGGGGCCGCCGGGTAGCGGATGCCACCGATCTCCAGGGTGAGGTCACTGATCGCGGGCACCGCGTACCAGCGCAGCCCGAGCCCGGCGAACCAGGCGTGGTCCGGGTGGCTGAGCGGCACCTCCAGGGTGGTGTCGTCCGGCAGTTCGTACCAGCGCGGCGGCTCGCCCGGCCGCTCCTGGACCAGCAGCGGCAGCACGTCGAACCTCCCCTCGCCGCGCTTCCAGCCCAGGTCCGCGGCGCGGGCCGCGAGCCGGCCACCGGCGGGGTCGCCGATCCAGCCGCCGCCGGGCCTGGGGTGCCCGGCGTACCGCACGAGTTGGGCGTTGAGGATGCGCGGCGCCGGGCGGCCCGGCCGGTCGGGGGCGAAGACGCTGATCACCGGGCGGATCCGGCCGCCGTTGGTCGCCAGGCGCAGGTGGTCGAAGCAGTGCCGGGCGAGTTCGTCGGCGCTGCCGCACTCCCGCAGGTCGCGCACCACCAGGCTGCGCCAGTACAGGCGGCCGATGCAGCGCGCCGAGTTGCGCCAGGCCAGCCGGGCGCCGAAGGACAGCTCCTGCGGGGTGTGGCGGTACGTCCCGGTGCGTTCGATCTCGTCCAGCACCTGGCGGACCCTCGGCTCGGGGTCGTCCGCTCCGGGCTGCTCGGCGTGGAACTGGCGCAGGAAGGCGGCGGCCTGGGCGGGATCGGTGAACGGCCCGGCCTGCGCAGCGGCCGCCCGGGTGGGACCGGACGGCGCGGCGCCGTGGCCGAACGGGCAGCCCGCCGGGTCGGAGGTGGTCGGGGCGGGGACGGGGGCGACGCGAGGAGTGCTGCCGCGGGAGCGAAGTCGGCTGAGTATCAAGGCGAGTCCTTTCCGCCCGCCATGCAAGCGCGTGTTCAGCGGGGGAGCGGGGAGTCGCCGAATCCGGTCCGGGCACCGGGCGCTTCGCGGTACGCTGACGGACTGCGGGCAGGTGAGCGCCGACGGTGGCGCCGGTGGTGCCCCGAGCGGCGCGCTGCCCGCCCGGGGTGTGCGTCACGTCCCGAGCGGCGCGCGCCCTGCGCCGAGCGGCGCGCGCCCTGCGCCGGGCGGCCCGGCGAAGACCTGGGCGATCGGCGCCCAGGCCGTCGCCATCGCCCCGGTCACCTCCAGTGCCAGATCGTCGCGGTGCCGTCGCTGGGTCACCAGCAGGCAGAAGTCCAGCGCCGGCCCGGCGATCCGGTCTGCCGCGTCCTCCGGTCCCCACGTCCACAGCTCCCCTGCGGGACCGGTCAGTTCGACCCGCGCCGACTGAGTGGGCACCGGCAGGCCGTGAGCCGAGAAGGCGAACCCCATGGTCCGCACTCCGAGATGGGCGATGTGCCGCAGCCGAGCCGTCGGAACCCGCTTGACGCCCAGCGCGTCGGCCACGTCCTCAGCGTGCGCCCAGGTCTCCATGATCCGAGCAGTGGCCATCGACGTCGCCTTCATCGGCGGGCCGAACCAGGGGAGTCTGACGCCCTCCGGCACCTCGGCGAGCCCCTCCAGCACCCGGGCCCGCCCGTCCCGCCACCAGGCCAGCAGCCGAGCGGGCGGCAGCGCGGCGCCGGCCTCCGCGCCCTCGTCGACCAGGCTCTCGAACTCATCGGCTCCAGAGAGGAGTTCGGCCGCTGCCGAGTGGAAGCCGGCCGGCTCGTGCACGGCTCGCAGCGTCCACTCATCGGTCCAGGCCAGATGGGCCACCTGGTGCGCGATCGCCCAACCCGGGGAAGGGGTCGCCGCCCGCCACCCCGCGGCGTCGAGCCCGGCGACCAGTGAGTCCAACTCATCGCCCTCGTCGCGCAGATCCCGCAGGATCGCCGCCAGCTCGGTCATCGTGCCTCCGCCCTTCGGTTGACGCGCCACCAGCTGCCACTGTGGCCGCTGCGCCGTCGCCGCGCCAGCCCACCGCACCCGTCAACCCGGTGAACTCGTGCGCGCCCGATGGCCGGTGGCCGGGATCAGGGGCGACTGGGCCGACTGGGCCGACAAACAGATCAGTCCCTTTCCCCAGGTGATCAACAACCACTGCACCAGACACGCCGGGTGGTCGCGAGGCGTTCCGGAAATCGGCTCGCTCCCGATGTCACACTCTCCTGGCGCTGCCACTCTCAGGATGCGGCCGGGAGAGGAGCCCCCCATGACCGACAGCACGCCGAGCGACGGCATCGATGCCGCGACGCGCGTCTTCAGCGACCATCGCGAACTGCTGTTCTCGATGGTCTACAACCTGCTCGGCACGGTCGCCGACACCGAGGACGTGCTGCAGGACGCCTGGCTCTCCTGGGTGGCCCGCACCCGTGAGCCGGGGCTCGGACCGGTCGAGCACCCGCGTGCCTACCTGGTCCGGGTGGCCGTCAACAAGGCGCTGGCCCGGCAGGCCGAGGTGAGCCGCAGACGGGAGAGCTACTTCGGCCCCTGGCTGCCCGAACCCCTGGTGGCCAAGCTGGACGCCGAAGGCCTGACCGGGGCCGGCGAGGACGCGGCGGAACACGCCGAGGCGGTCTCGATCGCCCTGCTGGTGGTGCTGGAGACACTCACCCCGCTGGAGCGCGCCGTCTTCGTGCTGCACGAGGTGTTCGGCTACCAGCACACCGAGACGGCCGAAGTGCTGGGCCGCAGTCCGGCAGCCGTACGCCAGCTGGCGCACCGCGCCCGGGAGCACGTACAGGCGCGCCGACCGCGGTTCCGCGCCGACCCGCAGGTGCGGCAGCAGGTGACCGAGCGGTTCACCGCGGCGGTGGCCGGTGGCGACTTGGCCGTGCTGCTCGACCTGCTGGCGCCCGACGTGACGCTGTGGGCCGACGGCGGCGGCAAGGCCACGGCAGCCGGCGCCCGCCCGGTGCACGGCCGCGACGAGGTCGCCCGGGTGCTGCTCGGTGGAGCGAGCCGGGCCCCGCGGGACGTGCGGGTGCGCTGGGCCCACACCAACGGCGACCCCTCGGCGCTGCTCTTCGTCGGTGAGATGCCGTTCGGCGTGCTGGTCCTCGACCTGGCACCGGAGGACGGCGGGATCGCCGGCGTCTACTTCGTCACCAACCCCGACAAGCTGAGCCGCGTGCACTGACCGTGCGTCAGCGCACGAGCGCACCACGGCATCAGCCGAGAGGAGTCAGAATGAAGCTCACCATCCTCGCCGCGAGCGGCGGCATCGGCCGTCAGCTGCTCGACCAGGCCGTGGCGGCGGACCACGACGTGACCGCCGTGGTCCGGACACCCGCCAAATTGGCCGGCACCACCGGTGTCCGGATCGTCCAGGCCGACTTGGCGACCGCCGACGGAGCCGCGCTGCGGCCCGCCGTCCTCGGTGTCGACGCGGTGCTCTCGGCGCTCGGCGCGGTGGGCAAGTCGGGTGTCGGCGTGGCCGAGCACGGCACCAAGGCCGTGCTGGACGCCATGCGGGCCACCGGAGTCGAGCGCCTCGTCGTGGTCAGCGCCGCGCCGATCGGCACCGTTCCGTCCCCTGGGCGCCCGCACCCGCCGCGTCACGATCCGGGCGACGGTTTCCTGATCCGCCACCTGCTCGGCCCCGCGGTCAAGGCGGTGCTGCGCGCGCACTACGCCGACCTGGCCCGGATGGAGGATGCCCTGCGCGCCTCCGGCCTCGCCTGGACGGCGGTGCGACCGCCGCGGTTGACCGACGGCCCGTTGACCACGACCTACCGCACCGCGCTGGACCGCAACCTCCGGGGTGGCACCGCGATCTCCCGCGCCTCGGTGGCGCACTTCATGCTGCGCACGGTTGGCGAACCGGACACGATCGGGCACACGGTCGGGATCGCCCGCTGACAATGAGGACGTCCATGAGCGCCCCCAGCGGGGTCCGAGCCACCGACTGACCGTGCGGGCCGTCCCCGGCACCGGGGAGGCGCACTTGCCCTCCAACGGCGCCGGCGACTCGCGGATTTGGGCCGGCGCCGACTCCGGCGGCTCGCTCCGTGGGCATCGATCGGCAAACCGCTCACGCAGCTCAGCCGGCCCATCCGACCAGCCACGAGCATCGATCTCGGACGGGCCCGGACGCTCCGGCCACGCCGGTCACGATGAGCACCGCTGTGGTACTAGGTCGATCGGCCCCGACCCGTCGCCCTAGGCCCAATGTCCGCCCCGGCCCGGACCTCGCGCCCGATCCGTCGGTGCCGTGTGCGGCGGGACAGTTCAGGCATGAACTCGAGCCTGAACAGCACCGCAGCCTCCGCCCCCGCCGACCAGGTCGCCGTCATCACCGGAGCCTCCCGCGGGCTCGGCCTCGCCCTTGCGCGCAGCCTCGCGGCGGACGGCTGGCAGTTGGTGATCACCGCCCGCAACGCGGTCGAACTCGCGGCCGCTGCCGACGGCCTGCGCGAACTGACCACCGTCGTCGCGCTGCCCGGCACCGTGGTCGACGACGACCACCGCGCCCACCTCGCACACGCGACCGCCGAACTCGGCGGTGCCACGCTGCTGGTCAACAATGCGTCCACGCTCGCCGGTTACGACCTCGATGGCGGCCCGATGCCCGCCCTCGCCGAATTCCCGCTGCCCGGCCTGCTGGAGACCTTCGAGGTCAATGTGCTCGGCCCGATCGCGCTCACCCAGCTGCTGCTGCCCCAACTGCGCGAGCGGGAGGGCGTGGTGATCAACCTCAGCTCCGACGCGGCCGTCGAGCACTACCTGCGGTGGGGTGGCTACGGCGCGGCCAAGGCGGCCCTCGACCACGCCTCCGGGACGCTGGCACGGGAGGAGCCGCGGCTGCGGGTGTGGTCGGTCGACCCCGGCGACATGCGCACCCGGCTCTACCAGGAAGCCGCTCCCGGCGAGGACATCTCGGGCTTGCCGTTGCCCGAGACGGTCGTGCCCGCGTTCCGCGCCCTGCTGCGCGACCGGCCGGCATCCGGTCGCTACCGAGCAGCCGAGTTGCTCGCGGCCGCTGTCGCTGGTCCGGTGGGGGCCTGAGATGGCGTCACCGTCGTTGGAGACCGGGTTCGAGTTCACCGTGCCGCCCGAACCCTCCGCCCACGCCCCGGCCGAGGCGCGCGGGTTGGCCCGGGACGGGGTGCGGCTGCTGGTCGGGCGCGGCGGCACCGCCGAGTGCGGACCCACCGCGGAGCACCGGGTCTTCGCCGAGCTGCCCCACGTGCTGCGCCCGGGCGACCTCTTGGTGGTCAATAACTCGGCCACCGTGCCCGCCGCCCTGCCGGCCCTGCTGCCCGACGGCCGACCGGTCGCCCTGCACCTCTCCTGCGCCGACCCCGATCCGCGCGGCGCCCACCTGGTGGAGCTGCGCCGGCCGACCGCATCGGGCGCCCCGGCGTACCTCCCGCCCGAGCAGAACCCCGCCCGCCCCGGCCTGCGGCTGACGCTGCCGGCGGGCGGCGAGGCCGAGTTGACCGCGCCGTTCACCGCGCGGCTCTGGTACGCGCGGCTCAGCCTGCCCGGTCCGGTGACCGGCTACCTCACCCGCTACGGCAAGCCGATCCGCTACGCCTACGTGGACCGGGACTGGCCGCTCGCCGCCTACCAGACCGCCTTCGCCGCCGAGCCGGGCAGCAGTGAAATGCCCAGCGCGGCCCGGCCGTTCACGCCCGAGCTGGTCAGCGCCCTGGTGGCGCGCGGGGTCCTGCTCGCGCCGATCACCCTGCACACCGGCGTCGCCTCACCGGAGTTGCACGAGGCGCCGTACCCGGAGCGCTTCCGGGTGCCGGCGGCCACGGCCCGGCTGGTCGAGCACGTCCGCGGTGAGGGCGGGCGGGTGATCGCGGTGGGCACCACGGTGGTGCGCGCGCTGGAGTCGGCCACCGGCGCGGACGGCGGGGTGCGGGCCGCCGACGGCTGGACCGACCTGGTGATCACACCCGAGCGAGGCGCACGGGTCGTCGACGGACTGCTGACCGGCTGGCACGAGCCGCGCGCCTCGCACCTGTTGATGCTCCAGGCGATCGCCGGCCGGCCGTTGCTCGAACTCTGCTACCGCGAGGCGCTCGAGCACCGCTACCTCTGGCACGAGTTCGGCGACGTCAACCTCCTGCTGCCTTGAGGGCGGGGGCAGTTCATTCGTCCAGCGCCTGGTAGGCGCCCACCCAGAAGTCCCGGCAGACCGGCGGCGGCACGGGCGAGTCCCAGAGCCGCTGGGTGAGCAGCACACCGGTGACGCCCCGCGCCGGATCCACCGCCCAGGACGTGCCCAGGCCGCCGTCCCAGCCGAACTGGCCGACCGGATGGCCGATTTCGGTGGCCCGGGTCACCACGGCCCCACCCAGTCCCCAGCCGTGCGTGGCGAAGAAGTCGGGCGACGGTTCGGAGTTCGCCTGCTGCTCGTTCGTCGCCAGGTGGCTCGTCTGGTCGCTCATCATCAACTCGACCGCTGCCCTGGAGAGGATCCGCCGGCCGCTGTACCGGCCGCCGGCCAGCAGCATCCGGCCGAACGCGAGGAAGTCGTCCGCCGTGGAGACCAGCCCGGCGCTGCCGCTGGCGAACTTCGGGGGAGTCGACCACTCGCCGCCGTCCGCCTCGTCGAACACGCTCAGCTCGGTGCCGTTCTCCGGGTCCCGCCAGTAGGCGGTGGTGAACCGGTCGAGCTGGTCGGCGGGGACGGCGAACCCGGTGTCCGTCATGCCCAGCGGGTCGAACAGCCGCTCTTGGAGGAACCGTTCGAACGGCATGCCGCCGGCCCGGGCGATCAGCACCCCGAGCACATCGGTGCCGGTGTTGTAGAGCCAGCGCTCGCCCGGCTGGTGGATCAACGGCAGGGTGCCGAGCCGGGCCAGCCAGTCGTCCGGCTCGGGGAAGGAGGCGGGCCGGGGCACGCCCTGCCCGAGTTCGAGCACCTCCATCGCCTGCTGGATCGGGAAGCTGTCGGGTGGGGCCATCAGGATCCCGGTGCCCATCCGGAAGGTCAGCAGGTCGCGCACGGTGATCGGGCGGTTGGCCGGGACCGTGTCGTCCAGCGGACCGTCCGGGCGGCGCAGCACCCGGCGGTGGGCCAGCTCCGGCAGCAGCTCGTCCACCGGGTCGTCCAGCCGCAGCCGGCACTCCTCGAGCAGGATCAGGGTGGCGGCGGCGGTGATCGGCTTGGTCATCGAGGCGACCCGGAAGATCGTGTCGCGCCCGACCGGCCCGCCGCGCAGCGACCGCTTGCCGAGCGCCTCCACGTGCACCTGGTCGCCGTGCGCGACGAGGGCGACCAGACCGGGCACCCCGCCCCGCTCCACGTGGCCGGCCAGGGTGTCGTGCAGCCTGGTCAACCGCTCGGTGTCGAATCCCACGCCGTGTCCCATGCCGTGTCCCATGCCGTGCTCCGCTCGCTCAGCTCGACCTGCTCCCGGTGACGGCCGTCCGGCCTCGGCACGATCCTCGCAGGAAACCATGACAAAACCGGGCAACCACGGCCCGCCCGGCCGGCGTCGGCGGCACCGGCGCGGCGCCGGGCCGGGAGCGGATAGCCTGGGCGCACGATGAACTGCTTCACCACGTCATGGGGCGAGTACCGGCTCACCCGCTTCCCCGAGAACCCGCGCGAGCAGCTGCGCGCCTGGGACGCCGCCGACGAGTACCTGCTGCGCCACCTGCACGGCGACACCGACGCTCCGGCCGTGCCGCTGGACGGCACCGTGGTGGTGCTGGGCGACCGCTGGGGCGCCCTGGTGACGGCGCTGGCCGGAAAGGCCCGGGTGACGCAGGTCGGCGACTCCTACCTCGGACGCGAGGCGACCCGCGCCAACCTGGCCCGCAACGGCCTGGCCGCAGACGCGGTGCGCCTGCTGACCAGCGTGGAGCCACCGCCGGAGCGGATCGACGTGCTGCTGGTCCGGGTGCCCAAGAGCCTGGCCTTCCTGGAGGACCAGCTGCACCGGCTGGCGCCCGCGCTGCACGCCGGGAGCGCGGTGATCGGCACAGGCATGGTCACCGAGATCCACACGTCGACGCTCCAGCTGTTCGAGCGGATCATCGGACCGACCCGGACCTCACTGGCGGCGAAGAAGGCGCGGCTGATCTTCAGCACGCCGCAGAGCAGGCCGCAGCAGCTGCCAGCCCCCGGCAACCCGTGGCCGCTGCGCTACCGGCTGCCCGACGACATCGGCGTGCTCTCAGGGCGCACCGTCACCAACCACGCCGGCGTCTTCTGCGCCGACCGGCTCGACATCGGCACCCGTTTCTTCCTGCAGCACCTGCCGGAGCGCCAGGGGCCCGTGCGCGTGGTCGACCTGGGCTGCGGCAACGGTGTGGTCGGCACGGCTGCCGCGCTGACCAACCCGGCCGCCGAGGTCACCTTCATCGACGAGTCCTACCAGGCCGTCGCCTCCGCCGAGGCCACCTTCCGGGACAACGCGGGGCCGGACGCCCGCGCCGAGTTCCTCGCCGGCGACGCCCTGGCGGCCGTCCCACCCGGCTCGGTCGACCTGGTGCTGAACAACCCCCCGTTCCACTCCCACCAGGCCACCACCGACGCCACCGCCTGGCGCATGTTCACCGGCGCCCGCCGCGCCCTGCGCCCCGGCGGCGAACTCTGGGTCGTCGGCAACCGCCACCTCGGCTACCACACCAAGCTCCGCCGCCTCTTCGGCAACTGCCAGACGGTGGCGGGCAATCCCAAGTTCGTGGTGCTGCGCGCCGTCAAGCGCTGACGCCGGCCAGGCCGATCGACTGCCACGGCCACCACCAGGGACCTGCCCGGTCGTCGGCTTCTCCGCCCAACTCCGGCGGCGCGCCCACCACGGGCTTGGACACCGCCGTGGTCGCCACGTGCACCAGCACGAGGAGACGCCCGAGGGGGCTCAGCGGCTCGAGGTCCGGTCGTCCCCGTGGTGGGCCGGGGCAGCCTCGGCGTCACGCCTTGTAGTAGGGCTGCTTCTGACTCGAGTAGTCGAGCGCCTCGGGCTGGCACACCCGGTGCTCACCGATCCGGGCCCCGGCGATCTCGGCCGTGCCCTTCTGCAGGAACCTCCTGCCCTCGTCCGCCAGGTCGAAGTTGCTGCCGTCGTCGGCGACCTCGCCGAGCTTCCAGGCGATCACCTGGGCGTACCTCGGGTCGTTCGCCTGCGGGGGAGTCTCCTTGACCGCCACCGGACGCGGGTAGTACAGCGCGACCCAGCCGCCGAAGGTGACCGGAAACTCGAAGGCGAACTGCCGCAGCTCGCGCCGGACCGTGGCCAGCACGTCCACCCGGCTGCCGAACTCCACACTGACCGACGAGACGTGGTTCCACTCGGTGGTCACCGAACCGCTGACGGCGGCGGAGGCCCCGAGCATCAGCTGCGCCGACAGCTCCCCGGTGCCGGTGGCACTGCCGGTGGCCGTCGTCGTGCTCGTCGATTCCGTGGTGGCCGCGGTGTCGACGCCCTGGTCGTCCTTGCTGTTGAGCTGGGTGGTCGTCTGGGAACTCGTCAGCTCCATGGTCTTCTGCAGCTCCTGCTGCAGGGCGGCGCCGGCGCTCGCCCCGAAGGTGAGCTGCACGTCGCCCTGGAGCGACCAGCCGATGGTGTTGGACACCGAGAACTCGACGGTGTCCGTCGCGGTCACGGTGATGGGGTCGGTGCCGTTGATGTACGTCTGCTTGGAGACCAGGTCCGGCGGCGGCTGCTCGATGTCGCCCAGTTCCTCGACGACCGGTACGCCGACGTTCAGGTAGGCGCGCCAGCCGCGGTCGTAGGCCGTCTGCTCGGTCTCGGGAAAGCCGCCGTAGCGCACCTTGTTCAGGCAGAACCCGACGGGGGCGATCGGGTCGCCGCCGCCTTCGGGAGAGCGCTTCAGCGCGTTCAGTTGCCGGGCCAGGATGGCGTCCGCCTTGGCGGCGATCCCGAGCTCCTGCTGGTTGCGCGTGGTGAGCGGGTGACGCATGAACACGTCGCCGAGATAGGCCCGGCCCACATCGCTCTTCATGCTGGTGTCGCCCACGGCGTCAGGGCCCCTTCCGTCGCAGCACCGAATGTTCCTCCCGGCCCGTCATGCCACGACCTTGCCTATGCCCCCGAGGGCCGTGGCGGCGCGCTGGGAGAGCCGCCACAGCTGACCCTCCTGGTTGCCGACGTAGATCCGGCCGTTGCCGCGGTCCAGGGCGACGCCGTAGGGGTGACCGAGCCCGGCGGCCACCACGCGCTGGGCACCGTCGGCCAGGCCGACCAGGTAGAGGCGCCCGCCGGCGGAGTCGGTGACGTAGGCGCCGCCGGCGCCGTCCAACGCGACCCGGGTGGCCCACGCCCCGGCCGGCAGCGTGACCACCACGCGCTTGGTGCCGGACGCGAGGTCGACCTCGTAGAGGATGCCGCTCTCCTTCAGGCTCACGTACACCTTTCCGGAGCCGTCCAGCGCCACTCCGGAGGCGTAGGTGAGGCCGGTGGTGACCGTCGTCCGCTGCCCGCTCTTCAGGTCGACGGCGACCAGCTGCGCGTTGGCCCAGTCGGCGAGGTAGGCCTTGCCCGTCCCGTCCGGTGCCACGCCGTAGGCGCCCGGCACGTCGGCGACCTTGCGGAAGGTGCCGGCGGCCAGGTCCACCGCGATCAGCTGTGCGCCGGCGTAGACCGCGCCGTAGGCCGTGCCGTTTCCGTCCAGCGCCACATCGCCGAGGTCGCCCAGGCCGCTCGCGGTCACCCGCTTGGCGCCGGTGGCGAGGTCGACGGCGGTCAGCTTCTGGCCGGGGCGGTCGGCGACGTACGCCTTGCCCTGCGTCGGGTCCACCGCGAGCCCTTCGGAGGATCCCAGATCGGTGGCGAGCAGCAGGCTGGGCCGTTCGCTGGTGCTCGAGGCGCTCGGCAGGTCCTCCTCGCGGATCTCCACCTTCATCGTCGCAGCCGCCTTGTTCATGGCCGACGAGGCCATGTCGAAGGTCGAAGCGGGGTCCTGGGAGGCGGTGAGCTGATCGGCGGAGGCGTCATGGAGCTTCTGGAAGAGCGGATTGAGGAAACCCATGACATCGAACGCCCCGTGCGCCGTCTGGCGCACCAGCCACGGGTCCCGCTGACTCTCGAGGTTGCGCACCGCGCCCGAGACGTCCCCGGCACCCGGGGTGTTGCCACTGAGTGCTTCGGCAGCCTGCTTGGCGGAATCGGCCTCGTTGCCGCCGCTGTCGAAGATGTTCTTGAACGTCATGAGCTTCTCTCCTGGTCTTCCGCTTCACGGGTTCCGGTGGAGCTTGACTTCACGCCTTGTAGTAGGGCTGCTTCTGGCTCGCGTAGTCGAGCGTCTCGGGCTGGAAGACCCGGTGCTCGCCGACTCGGACGGTCACGATTTCGGCCGTGCCCTTCTGCATGAAGCGCCTGCCCGGGTCGGCCATGTCGAAGTTGCTGCCGTCGTCGGCGACCTCGCCGAGCTTCCAGGCGATCACCTGGGCGTACCTCGGGTTGTTCGACTGCGGGGGAGTTTCCTTGACCTCCACCGGCTGCGGGTAGTAGAGGGCGACCCAGCCGCCGAAAGTGACCGGGAATTCGTACTCGAACTTCCTGATCTGGCGGCGGACCGTGGCCAGTACGTCGACCCGACTGTTGACCTGCAGGCTGAGCGTGGAGGTGTGCTTCCACTGGGTGGTCACCGAACCGCTGACGGAAGCCGCGACCCCGAGCATCAGCTGCCCCCACAGCTCGCCGGTGCCCGTGGCGGTGCCGGTGGCCGTCGTGGTGTTCGTGTTCTCGGTCAGCGATTCCGAGTCGACGCCCTGCCGGTCCTTGCTGTTGAGCACAGTGGTCTTCTGGGAACCCTTCGCCGCCATGCTCTTCTGCAACTGCTGCTGCAGGGACGCGGTGGTCTTGGCGCCGAAGGTGAGTTGCACCTGGCCCTGGAGCGACCAGCTGATGGTGTTGGATATCGAGAACTCGACGGTGTCCGTCGCGGTCACGGTGACGGGGTCGGTGCCGTTGATGTACGTCTGCTTGGAGATGACGTCCGGGGGTGGCTGCTCTATGTCGCTCAGTTCCTCGATGACCGGTACGCCGACGTTCAGGTAGGCGCGCCAGCCGCGGTCGTAGGCCGTCTGTTCGGTCTGCGGAAAGCCGCCGTAGCGGACCTGGTTCAGGCAGAATCCGATGGGGGCGATCGGGTCGCCGCCGCCTTCGGGAGAGCGCTTCAGTGCGTTCAGTTGGCGGCCCAGGATGGCGTCCGCCTTGGCGGCGATTCCGAGCTCCTCCTGGTTTCGCGTGGTGAGCGGGTGACGCATGAACACGTCGCCCAGATAAGCTCGGCCGACATCGTTCTTCATGCTCGTGTTGGCCATGACGACAGGCCTCCTTCCGGTGTGGCAGGGAACGTTTCGCAGCACAGGATGAAATGAACGGTCGGGCGGTATGCCTCGTGGTTCGTGGTGGCAGTACCGGTGGAATGGCCGCCGTCGGACAACTGAATTCCCCCATGACCCGATCGGGGTCGGCTCCGAGAACATCGCATCCGATGCGTTCCGGGCTAGCAGTTCCCTGGCCTGTCACTCGAACGAGTGAAACCGAGTATGCATAGTTGACAACTATTGGCTGGAACGCTGGGTACTGCGAATTCCGCGGTCCTGTGGACGGAGGTCGGCCGGTGAATCGGGCGGCGCGCGAAATGCCGCCCGGTGCTGCCTGCCACGGCCGTGCGCCGCCGGCCGCAGTCGGGTGGGCGCACGGCGCCGAGCCGTCATCGGGGGCTGGGCGGGCTTCTTGCATGGATGTTCGGCGATCCGTATAGTCATGCCACATCGTCGTGCACCAGGGAGGAAGCAGTCATGGCCTTGCGGGTTGCCGTAGCCGGGGCGAGCGGGTATGCGGGCGGTGAGGTGCTGCGTCTGCTGCTGGGGCACCCGGAGGTGGAGATCGGGGCACTGACCGGCGACTCCAACGCGGGCAAGCGGCTGGGGGAGGTGCAGCCGCACCTGCTGCCGCTGGCGGACCGGGTGCTGGAGCCGACCAGCCCCGAGATCCTGGCCGGGCATGACGTGGTCTTCCTCGGGCTGCCGCACGGGAAGTCGGCGGTCGTGGCCGAGGCACTCGGCGAGGACGTGCTGGTCGTCGACTGCGGCGCGGACTTCCGGCTCAAGGACGCGGCCGACTGGGAGCGGTTCTACGGCTCCGCGCACGCCGGCACCTGGCCGTACGGCCTGCCGGAGCTGCCGGGCCACCGCGCTGCGCTCAAGGGCGCCAAGCGGATCGCCGTACCGGGCTGCTACCCGACCGCCGTCACCCTCGCGCTCTTCCCGGCCTACGCGGCGCGGCTCGCCGAGCCGGAGGCGGTGATCGTGGCGGCCAGCGGCACCTCGGGCGCCGGCAAGGCGGTCAAGACCCACCTGCTCGGCAGCGAGGTGATGGGCTCGGTCAGCCCGTACGGCGTCGGCGGCGTGCACCGGCACACCCCGGAGATGTCGCAGAACCTCAGCCCGGTCGCCGGGGAGCCGGTGACCATCTCCTTCACCCCGACCCTGGTGCCGATGTCCCGCGGCATCCTGGCCACCTGCAGCGCCAGGGCCAGGCCCGGCGTCACCTCGGGCGACCTGCGCGCCGCCTACCAATCGGCCTACGCCGACGAGCAGTTCGTCCATCTGCTGCCCGAACTCCAGTGGCCGCAGACCAAGTCGGTCTTCGGCTCCAACAGCGCGGTGGTCCAGGTGGTCCTGGACGAGCGAGCCGGGCGGATCATCGCGGTAAGCGCGATCGACAACCTGGTCAAGGGCACCGCCGGTGGTGCGGTGCAGAGCATGAACATCGCCCTCGGCCTGCCCGAGGAGCTGGGCCTTCCCGTGAACGGAGTCGCACCATGAGCAGCAGCAACCTCGGCGTCACGGCGGCCAAGGGCTTCCGCGCCGCCGGCGTGACGGCCGGCATCAAGGCCTCCGGAACCCCGGACCTGGCCCTGGTGGTGAACGACGGGCCGTCGCTGGCGGCGGCCGGCGTCTTCACCTCCAACCGCGTCAAGGCGGCGCCGGTGCTCTGGTCCCAGCAGGTGCTCAAGGGCGGCCAGTTGGCGGCGGTGATCCTCAACTCCGGTGGTGCCAACGCCTGCACCGGCCCGGGTGGCTTCCAGGACACCCACGCCACCGCCGAGCGGGTCGGCGCCGAACTCGGTGTCAGCGCGGGCGAGGTGGCGGTCTGCTCGACCGGCCTGATCGGCGAGCGCCTCCCGATGGACATCCTGCTGCCCGGCGTCGAGCTGGCCGTTCAGCAGCTCAGCGACACCGGCGGTGAGGCGGCGGCGATCGCCATCAAGACCACCGACACGGTGCACAAGACCGCCCAGGTCAGCGTCGGCGGCTGGACGGTCGGCGGCATGGCCAAGGGCGCCGGGATGCTGGCCCCCGGCCTGGCCACCATGCTGGTCGTGCTGACCACCGACGCGGCCGTGGAGAGCGCCGAGTTGGACACCGCACTGCGCGGCGCCACCCGCACCACCTTCGACCGGGTCGACTCCGACGGCTGCATGTCCACCAACGACACGGTGCTGCTGCTGGCCTCCGGCGCCTCCGGAATCACCCCGCAGGCGGCCGAGTTCGCCGACGCGGTGCAGCAGGTCTGCGCCGACCTGGCCCGTCAGTTGATCGGCGACGCGGAGGGCGCGAGCAAGGACATCCGGATCGACGTCACCGACGCCGCCACCGAGGATGAGGCGGTCGAGGTTGGCCGCACCATCGCCCGCAACAACCTGCTCAAGTGCGCCATCCACGGCGAAGACCCCAACTGGGGGCGGGTGTTGGCCGCGATCGGCACCACTGACGCCGCCTTCGACCCGGACCGGCTGGATGTCGCGATCAACGGGGTCTGGGTCTGCCGCGGCGGCGCGGTCGGCGAGGACCGCTCGCTGGTCAGCATGGCGGACCGCCAGGTCGTCATCACCGCCCGGCTGAACGCCGGCCAGGCCGCGGCCACCGTGTGGACCAACGACCTGACCGCCGACTACGTGCACGAGAACAGCGCCTACTCCACCTGATCCCGGGGGACCCACCGTGCAGATCGCACCCAAGGGCGAACTTGCCCGCAACAACACCGCGTTGCCCAAGGCGATGACGCTGATCGAGGCGCTGCCCTGGCTGGAGCGGTTCCACGGCAAGACCGTGGTGATCAAGTTCGGCGGCAACGCCATGGTCGACGAGTCCCTCAAAGCCGCCTTCGCCCAGGACGTGGTGTTCCTGCGCTACGCCGGCCTGCACCCGGTCGTGGTGCACGGCGGCGGCCCGCAGATCAGTGCCCAGTTGGACAAGCTCGGCCTGGAGTCCTCGTTCACCAACGGGCTGCGCGTCACCACCCCGGAGACCATGGACGTGGTCCGGATGGTGCTGGCCGGCCAGGTCCAGCGCGACCTGGTCGGACTGCTCAACGAGCACGGGCCGTTCGCGATCGGCATGACCGGTGAGGACGCGCACACCATGACCGCGGTCAAGCGGTACGCAGTGGTCGACGGCGAGCAGGTGGACATCGGCCTGGTCGGCGAGATCGTCAACGTCGAGGCCGGCGCGGTGAAGGCGCTGATCGCCGACGGCCGGATCCCGGTGATCTCCAGCATCGCACGCGGATCCGACGGCCACGTCTACAACGTCAACGCCGACACCGCCGCCTCCGCGCTGGCCAGCGCACTGGGCGCCGAGATGCTGGTGGTGCTGACCGACGTCGAGGGCCTCTACGCCGACTGGCCCGAATCCGACGACGTGATCAGCCAGTTGAACGCCGGCGAACTGGAGGCCATACTGCCGGACCTGGCCAGCGGCATGCTGCCCAAGATGGAGGGCTGCCTGCGCGCGGTCCGCTCCGGTGTGGGCACCGCGCGCGTGCTGGACGGACGGGTGCCGCACAGCCTGCTACTGGAGATCTTCACCGACGAGGGGATCGGCACCATGGTGGTGCCGGACGACGACGCCGCTGTCCTGGGGGGCCTGGCATGAGCGACAACAGCGAGCTGACGGCCCGGTACCGGCGGGCCTTCACCAACAACTACGGCACCCCGCGGCTGCCACTGGTCAAGGGCGCGGGCGCGCTCCTCTGGGACGCCGACGGCAACGAGTACCTCGACCTGGTCGGCGGCATCGCGGTGAACTCCCTGGGCACCGCGCACCCGGCGATCGTCGAGGCGGTCACCGCGCAGCTCGGGCAGCTCGGGCACGTCTCCAACCTGTTCACGGCGGAACCCACCATCGAGCTGGCCGAGCGCCTGCTCGCCCTGGACGACCGGCCCGGCCGGGTGTTCTTCTGCAACTCCGGTGCGGAGGCCAACGAGGCCGCCTTCAAGATCAGCCGGCTGACCGGTCGCACCCAGCTGGTCGCGCTGGAGGGCGCCTTCCACGGGCGGACCATGGGCGCGCTCGCGCTCACCGGGCAGCCGGGCAAGCAGGAGCCGTTCCGGCCGCTGCCGCCCGGTGTCACGCACGTGCCGTTCGGCGACGTCGAGGCGCTGCGGGCCGCGGTGTCGACCGCGACCGCCGCCGTGGTGCTGGAACCGGTCCAGGGCGAGAACGGGGCGGTCCCGCTGCCGCCCGGCTACCTGAGGGCGGCCCGGGAGATCACCCGGGCGGCGGGGGCGCTGCTGGTCCTGGACGAAGTGCAGACCGGCATCGGGCGGACCGGCCACTGGTTCGCGCACCAGGCCGAGCCCGGCATCGAGCCCGATGTGGTGACCCTGGCCAAGGGTCTCGGCGGCGGCCTGCCGATCGGCGCCGTGATCGCGTACGGCGCGGCGGCCGACCTGCTCCAGCCGGGCCAGCACGGCACCACCTTCGGCGGCAATCCGGTGGTCGCGGCAGCGGCGTTGGCGGTGCTGCGGACCATCGAGTCCGAGGGCCTGCTCACCCGGGTGCAGAAGGTCGGCGACCGGCTGCGCGCCGGCATCGAGGCGATCGGCGACCCCCTGGTCTCGCACGTGCGGGGCGCCGGGCTGCTGCTGGGCATCGTGCTGACCCGGCCGGTGGCGGCGCAGGTGCAGGCGGCCGCGCAGCGGGCCGGCTTCCTGGTGAACGCGGCGGTGGCGGACGCGGTGCGGCTGGTGCCGCCGCTGGTGCTGACCGAGCAGCAGGCCGACCGGTTCCTGGCCGCACTGCCGGGCGTCCTGGAGGAGGTCCGGGCCGGGCTCGAGGCCGAGCCGGACGCCCGGCAGGACGACCCGGCCGCGCAGCCTGCGGAGTAGTCCGGAAGAATCATCATCATGAGCGTTCCCCCATCCGACCAGACCCCCGCCGGCCCGACGCCGCAGGTACCGCAGACCCGGACCGCGCGCCACCGGCGGATCGTGGATCTGCTGACCCGTCAACCCGTCCGTTCGCAGAGCCAGTTGGCCAAACTGCTGGCCGACGACGGGCTGGTGGTCACCCAGGCCACGCTCTCCCGGGACTTGGACGAGCTGGGCGCGGTGAAGATCCGCAACCGGGACGGCGCGCTGATCTACGCCGTTCCGGCGGAGGGCGGCGATCCCACGCCGCGCGCTCCGATGGGGGAGTCGGCCACAGAGGGCCGGATGGCCCGGCTGGCCGGTGAGCTGATGGTCTCGGCGACGGCGTCCGGAAACCTGGTGGTGCTGCGCACGCCACCTGGTGCCGCGCAGTTCCTGGCCTCGGCGATCGACACGGCCGGGGTGCACGAGATCATCGGCACCATCGCCGGCGACGACACGGTGCTGCTGATCAGCCGTGACCCGGCCGGTGGCCAGGCCCTCGCCGACCACCTGATGCAGCTGGCCCAGTCCCGCTCGGAGCGCTGAGGACGGCCTGCGACGAGGGTGGCCGGGTGCCTGCCCGGCCACCCCGCGGTCGTTCCGGGCGCCTTGGCACCGGTACCGGATGCTGACCGGGCGCCTGCTCGGCGTCGTGAATCGGCCATTCTCATACGATCGTCCACTGGTCCTTCGTGCGCACTGCAGCGCGGCGTTAGGTTGGCCTTACGGAACGTTGGTTGCCCGAGGCAACAGGCCTGGGCAGCCGATCCCCTTCACGTCCAACGAGGTCCCGCCATGCACGTGACTGTTGATCAGGATCGCTGCTGCAGCTCCGGGCAGTGTGTGCTGACCGCCCCCACGGTCTTCGACCAGAGCGACGAGGACGGCGTCGTCCTGCTGCTCCAGGCCGACCCGGCCCCCGCCCTCCACTCCCAGCTCCGCACCGCCGCCGCCCTCTGCCCGGGCGGCGCCATCACGCTCACGGAGGCGGACCGGTGACCAGCCTCCACGAACCCTCCGAGCTCGCGGCGCTCCGCTTCCCGGAGCCCCGGGCCGAGGGCTGCCCCTTCGACCCGCCGCCCGCCTACCGGCAGCCGGCCGGCCGCGTCACCCTCTGGGACGGCACGCCCTGCTGGGTGCTCACCGACTACCGGCACGTCCGCGCGGTGCTGTCCGACCGCCGGTTCAGCGCCGACGTGCGCCACCCCGGCTTCCCGTTCCTCTCCCCGGGCCGCCGCGAGCTGGTCGGCGAGCAGCCCAGCTTCCTGCGCCTGGACGACCCGGAGCACCAGCGGCTGCGCCGCATGATGACCGGCGACTTCCTGGTGAAGCGGATCGAGCAGCTGCGCCCGCGGATCCAGCGGATCGTCGACGAGGCGCTCGACGCGATGGTCGCCAAGGGCCAACCCGCCGACCTGGTCACCGACTTCGCCTTCCCGGTGCCGTCGCTGGTCATCTGCGAACTGCTCGGCGTCCCGTACGACGACCACGAGTACTTCCAGGAGCTGAGCCGCCGCCTGCTGGACTCCACCGCGGGGCCCGCGGCGGTCTCCGAGGCGCTCGACGGACTGACCGACTACATGGCCGGGTTGGCCGCCTCCAAGCAGGGCGAGCCGGACGGCATCGTGGCACGGCTGGCGGCCCGGGACGACCTCACCCCCGAGGAGGTCGCCGCCAACGCGGTGCTGCTCCTGCTGGCCGGCCACGAGACCACGGCCAACATGACCTCGCTCTCGGCCCTCGCCCTGCTGCAGCACCCGGACCAGCTGGCCCGGTTGCGTGCCGAGCCGGAGCTGATCCCGGGCGCGGTCGAGGAGTTGCTGCGCTACCTGACGATCGTGCACGCCGGCCTGCCCCGAGTCGCCCTGGAGGACGTGGAGTTCGACGACGGCCTGCGGATCGGGGCGGGGGAGGGCGTGTTCGTCATGCTCGGCGCGGCCAACCGCGACGAGGAGCTGTTCGCCAGCGGCGACCAGCTGGACGTCGGCCGGGACGCCCGCCGGCACCTGGCCTTCGGCTTCGGTGTCCACCAGTGCCTGGGTCAGCCGTTGGCCCGGGTCGAGCTGCAGGTCGCGCTGGCGACCCTGCTGCGGCGGCTGCCCGGACTGCGGCTCACCGTGCCGTTCGAGGAGGTGCGGTTCCGCAGCAGCGCACTGATCTACGGGCTGCACGAGCTGCCGGTGGCTTGGTAGCGCGGAGTCCCTGCCCGAGCCCGTCCCCGGAACGCCCCGGGGCGGGCTTGGAGTTTCATGCGGTGTTGTGCATAATTATGCCTACCAGCGCATGAGACCCCTCTCGCTCGCCCCGCTCGTACGCGTGAAGAACTCGTACCGTGAAGAAGGAGAAAGCCGTGACCGAGCGCGTCGTACTCGCCTACTCGGGCGGTCTGGACACGTCCGTCTGCATCGGCTGGATCGCCGAGGAGACCGGCGCCGAGGTCGTCGCCGTCGCGGTCGACGTCGGCCAGGGCGGCGAGGACCTGGACGTGATCCGCCGGCGCGCGCTGGACTGCGGCGCGGTCGAGGCCGAGGTCGCGGACGCGCGCGAGGAGTTCGCCGACGAGTACTGCCTGCCGGCCGTCAAGGCCAACGCGCTCTACCAGGGCCAGTATCCGCTGGTCTCGGCGCTCTCCCGGCCGGTGATCGTCAAGCACCTGGTCGCCGCCGCCAAGAAGCACGGCGCCACCACCGTCGCGCACGGCTGCACCGGCAAGGGCAACGACCAGGTCCGGTTCGAGGTCGGCATCCAGTCGCTCGCCCCCGAGCTGAAGTGCATCGCCCCGGTGCGCGACTACGCGATGACCCGGGACAAGGCGATCGCCTTCGCCGAGGCCAAGGGCCTGCCGATCGCGACCACCAAGAAGTCGCCGTACTCGATCGACCAGAACGTCTTCGGGCGGGCCGTCGAGACCGGCTTCCTGGAGGACATCTGGAACGCCCCGATCGAGGACGTCTACGAGTACACCCAGAACCCGGCCACCCCGCGCGAGGCGGACGAGGTAGTCATCACCTTCCAGGCCGGCGTCCCGGTGGCCGTCGACGGGCGCAAGGTGACGGTGCTCCAGGCGATCGAGGAGCTCAACAGGCGGGCCGGCGCGCAGGGGATCGGCCGTCTCGACATGGTCGAGGACCGGCTGGTCGGCATCAAGTCCCGTGAGATCTACGAGGCTCCGGGCGCGATCGCCCTGATCACCGCCCACCAGGCCCTGGAGAACGTCACCGTCGAGCGCGAACTCGCCCGCTACAAGCGGCAGGTCGAGCAGCGCTGGGCCGAACTCGTCTACGACGGCCTGTGGTTCTCGCCGCTCAAGCGGGCACTGGACGGCTTCGTCAACGAGGCCAACCAGCACGTCTCGGGCGACATCCGGATGGTGCTGCACGGTGGTCGCGCGGTGGTGAACGGCCGCAAGTCCGACCAGTCGCTGTACGACTTCAACCTCGCCACCTACGACACCGGTGACACCTTCGACCAGTCGATGTCCAAGGGCTTCATCGAGATCTTCGGGATGTCCTCGAAGATCGCCGCCCGCCGCGACATCGGCTGAGGCCGCCCGCCGCCCGCCACCCCCTGACCACCTCCTCCCCGAGCCCCGGCCGTGTTCCCCCCCACGGCCGGGGCTCACCTCAACCCAGCCAGGAGCCACGCGATGACCGCCGACAAGCCCGCCGCCCAGCCCGCAGACGTGCGCCTGTGGGGCGCCCGCTTCGCCGACGGCCCCTCCGAGGCGCTGGCCAAGCTGTCCGCCTCCGTCCACTTCGACTGGCGGCTGGCACCGTACGACATCGCCGGCTCCAAGGCCCACGCCCGGGTGCTGAACCGGGCCGGCCTGCTGACGGACGACGAACTCGCGGCGATGCACGCGGGGTTGGACCAGCTGCTGGCCGACGTCGAGTCCGGTGCGTTCACCGGCACCATTGCCGACGAGGACGTGCACACCGCGCTGGAGCGCGGGCTGCTGGAGCGCCTCGGCCCCGAGCTGGGCGGCAAGTTGCGGGCCGGTCGGTCCCGCAACGACCAGATCGCCACGCTCTTCCGGATGTACCTGCGCGACCACGCCAGGATCATCGGCGCGCTGATCCTGGACCTCCAGGAGGCCCTGGTCGGTCTGGCCGAGGCCCACCCGGACACCGCGATGCCCGGCCGCACCCACCTGCAGCACGCCCAGCCGGTGCTCTTCGCGCACCACGTCCTCGCCCACGTCCAGGCCCTCGGCCGGGACGCCGAGCGGCTGCGCCAGTGGGACGCCCGCACGGCCGTCTCGCCGTACGGCTCGGGGGCACTGGCCGGTTCCTCGCTCGGCCTCGACCCGCAGGCGGTCGCCGCCGACCTGGGTTTCGAGCACGGCTCGGTGGGCAACTCCATCGACGGCACGGCCGCCCGCGACTTCGTCGCCGAGTTCGCCTTCGTCACCGCGATGATCGGCGTCAACCTCTCCCGGATCGCGGAGGAGGTGATCATCTGGAACACCAAGGAATTCGGCTTCATCACGCTGCACGACGCCTTCTCCACCGGCTCCTCGATCATGCCGCAGAAGAAGAACCCGGACATCGCGGAGCTCGCGCGCGGCAAGTCCGGCCGCCTGATCGGCAATCTGACCGGCCTGCTGGCCACCCTCAAGGCCCTGCCGCTGGCCTACAACCGGGACCTTCAGGAGGACAAGGAGCCGGTCTTCGACTCCTGCGACACCCTGGAGGTGCTGCTGCCCGCCTTCACCGGCATGATGGCCACCCTGACGGTCCATCGGGAGCGGCTGGAGGAGCTGGCCCCGGCGGGCTTCTCGCTGGCCACCGACATCGCCGAGTGGCTGGTCAAGCGCGGGGTGCCGTTCCGGGTCGCGCACGAGGTCGCCGGCGCCTGCGTCAAGCTCTGCGAGAGCCAGGGCATCGAGCTGTGGGACCTCACCGACGAGCAGTTCGCCGGGATCTCGCCGCACCTGACGCCCGAGGTCCGCGAGGTGCTGAGCGTGCACGGGGCGATCGCGGCGCGCGACGGCCGCGGCGGCACGGCGCCCAGCGCGGTGGCGGTGCAGCTGGCCGAGGTGAAGGCGGACCTGGCGGCGCAGCGCGAGTGGGCCTCGCCCACCGGCTGAGCCACGTGGGCGTGCCCCGCACCGGGCCCGTGGTTCCGGGTGCCGCGGCGGGCGGGCCGCGCCGTCCGCGCGCCGTGCCGACCGTGAGCGACGGCGGCCTTCCGCGTGATTTCCGCCACCTGCTGGGTGCGGGCCGGTTGAGGGAAGCTGAAGGCTGGGTAGAGCGCTGGCGAACGTGACAGCCCTCGCCGGCTGCTACGGTCTTGCGCTACTCCCGGTCTGGGCCGATCCCCGGCCGGGCAGACCTCCGGCACACCGCCCGACGTGAACCCTCACTGCGCGCGCCGGGCATTGACGATGGGAGGCCCCCGCACATGGGCATGAGCGTGATCATCTCGGTCGCGACCGAGCAGGACACCGAACAGATCCTCAAACTCCAGTACCTCGGCTACCAGAGCGAGGCCGAGCTCTACGGCGACTGGTCGATCGAGCCGCTCACCCAGACCCTGGAGAGCCTGCGCGCGGAGCTGGCCGACCGTCACGTGCTGGTCGCCCGCCTCGGCGACGAGGTGGTCGGCACGGTGCGCGGCTGGGTGGACGAGGACGGCGTCGGCCGGATAGGGCGCCTGGTGGTGCACCCGCGGATGCAGCGGCACGGCCTCGGTGGCCGCCTGCTGCGCGCCGTGGAGCAGCGGATGCTCGCGGAGGGCCCGGTCCGGGCGTTCCAGCTCTTCACCGGCCACCGCAGCCTCGGCAACCTGCGGCTGTACACCAGCCAGGGCTACGAGCAGACCGGAGTGCGCCAGGTGAGCCGGGAGCTCAGCTACGTCACGCTGGAGAAGGCGGTGCACGAGCCGCTGGCCACCGCGGTCTGAACCCGCTGGCCACCGCGGTCTGAACCCGTCGTGCCGGACGGCCCCATCCTTCGGGTGGGGTCGTCCGCTGTTTTACCACCACCCCTGAAAGCCTTGCGGCGACTGGCTGGTGTCCACGATATGGACGCCACATCCTATTCACTGGGATTAATCCAGCTCATCTGTTTTACTAGCTGCCATGACTGCGACGACGAAGACCACCGCCACCGGCACCACGCCGGCAGGTGTGCGTGGCATGTGTTGTCGAATGTGTCAGTACTGATCGGGCGATAGCGCGCCGCGGGTCCACCGCCCGCCGCTCCAGCCCGGCACGCGGCTCCCCGCGGTCCCGTCGACCTGCACGGTCGCCCCGAACGGACCCGCCCGCGCGCCCAGCCCCCCTGGCCGACCATCGGCCCTCCCCCCTCCGCAAGGCCGAATCCCCGGCGCTTTTCACGTCGGCCCACGGGAATTCGAGCTGCGTCATTCGTATTCGAACCCTGGCGCCGGGCAACCGGTTGCCAACACCGTCCCCGAGCAACGGAAGCAGCTGTGATCACCACCAAGGACCTCACCAAGGTCTACACCTCACGGGGCCGTCAGGTCAGCGCCCTGCGCGGCGTCGACCTGCATGTGCGCGAAGGCGAGGTGTACGGCGTCGTCGGCACCAGCGGGGCCGGAAAGAGCACCCTGATCCGCTGCGTCAACATGCTGGAGCGCCCCACCTCCGGCACCGTCACCGTGGCCGGCGTCGAGCTGACCGCACTGCGCGGCAGCGAGCACCGGGCCGGCCGGGAGTTGCGCGAGGCGCGCCGCCGGATCGGCATGGTGTTCCAGCACTTCAACCTGCTCTCCTCGCGCACCGTGCAGGAGAACGTCGAACTGCCGCTGGAGATCACCGGACTGGACCGTGCCGCGCGCCGCCGCAGGGCCGCCGAACTGCTCGAACTGGTCGGCCTCGGCGGCAAGGCGGGCGCATATCCCGGCCAGCTCTCCGGAGGCCAGAAGCAGCGGGTGGGCATCGCCCGCGCGCTGGCCGGCGACCCCAAAGTGCTGCTCTCCGACGAGGCCACCTCGGCGCTCGACCCGGAGACCACCCGCTCGATCCTGGGTCTGCTGCGCACCCTCAATCAGGAACTCGGCCTGACCGTGCTGCTGATCACCCATGAGATGGACGTCGTCAAGTCGGTCTGCGACTCGGCCGCGCTGATGCGCGACGGACGGATCGTCGAGTCCGGCACCCTCACCGACCTGCTCTCCGACGGCACCTCCGAGTTGGCCCGCGAACTGTTCCCGCTCGGTGATTCCGCAGGACCGGACGGCACCGTCCTGGAGATCACCTTCCAGGGCGACAGCTCCGGTCGGCCGTTCATCTCCCAGCTGGCCCGCACCTACCAGATCGACCTCAACATCCTGGGGGCCGCGGTGGAGACCATCGGGGGTCGCCAAGTCGGCCGGATGCGGGTCCAGCTGCCCGGCTTCCACCAGGACAACGTCGTCCCGATCGGCTACCTGCGCGAGCAGGGCCTCCAGGTCGACGTCATCACCGAGACCGGCGCAAATGCCTTCGGCAGCAAGGGAGTTCTGGCATGACCTGGGACGACATGCAGCCGCTGCTGCACGACGCGACCATCGAGACGCTGCAGATGGTCGGCATCGCCACCCTGGTGACCCTGCTGCTCGGCCTGCCGCTCGGCATCCTGCTGGTGCTCACCGACCGGGGCGGCCTGCTGCGGAACCGGCCCGTCAACAAGGTCGTCGGCGCGATCGTGAACGTCGGCCGCTCGCTGCCGTTCGTGATCCTGCTGGTCGCGCTGATCCCCTTCACCCGCTGGGTGGTCGGCACCTCGATCGGCTGGCAGGCGGCCACCGTGCCGCTGGCCGTCGGCGCCATCCCGTTCTACGCCCGCCTGGTGGAGACCGCGGTGCGCGGCGTCGACGGCGGACTTGTCGAGGCGGTGCAGGCGATGGGCGGCTCCACTTGGGCGGTGGTCCGCAAGGCCCTGCTGCCCGAGGCGCTGCCCGACCTGGTCTCCGCGCTGACCACCACCGTGATCGCGCTGATCGGCTACTCCGCCATGGCCGGCACGGTCGGCGGCGGCGGACTCGGCAACCTGGCCATCACCTACGGCTACATGCGCTTCGAGACCGGCTTCATGATCGTGATCGTGATCGAGCTGGTGGTGCTGGTCACCCTGGTCCAGCTGATCGGCGACCTGGTCGTGCGCCGGTTGAGCCACCGCGGAGCCGCCACCGGGCTGCTCGCCCGACTGCGCCGCGCCTGAACCACCCCCCCCGCAGACCGACCGCGCCTGACCCACCCCCGCAGACTTCCGCCCCCGGAACCCCGGGTGCGCGGTTCACCGAAAACGGAGAAAGGCACTTTTCGTGCGTACCGTCCTGAAGTTCACCACCGCAGCCCTCGCAACCACCGGCCTCGCCCTGTCCGCGACGGCCTGCTCCGGCTCCTCGTCCTCCTCGGACAGCGCGGACAAGCCGCTGGTCGTCGTCGCCAGCCCCACCCCGCACGCCCAGATCCTCGACTACATCAAGGACAACCTGGCGGCCAAGGCGGGCCTCAAGCTGACGGTCCGCGAGGTGAGCGACTACACGCTGCAGAACCCCGCCGTGCAGGACGGCTCCGCCGACGCCAACTTCTTCCAGCACGTCCCCTACCTGACCGACTTCAACAAGACCCACGGCACCGACATCGTCCCGGTGGAGGCCGTCCACCTGGAGCCGCTGGGCGTCTACTCCAAGAAGGTCAAGAAGGTCGCCGACCTGCCCGACGGCGCCCAGGTCGCGGTGCCCAACGACGCCACCAACGAGGGCCGCGCGCTCAAGCTGCTGGCCGACAACCAGGTGATCACCCTCAAGGACGGCGCGGGCACCACCGCGACCATCCACGACGTCACCGGCAACCCGAAGCACCTCAAGTTCAAGGAGCTGGACGCCGCCCAGCTGCCGCGCGCACTGGACGACGTGGACGCCGCCGTGATCAACGGCAACTACGCGGTCGGCGCGGGCCTCAAGCCCGCCACCGACGCCATCGTGCTGGAGAAGGCGGACAACAACCCGTACGCCAACGTGCTCGCCGTGAAGAAGGGCCACGAGAACGACCCCCGAGTGCAGAAGCTGGCCCAGCTGCTCCACTCCGACGAGGTCAGGAAGTACATCCAGACGACCTTCCAGGGCTCGGTGATCCCGTCCTTCTGATCCGGCCGACCGCAGCCAGGGCCGGGTCCCCGTCCGCGAACCCGCTGACGGGGGCCCCGCCCTGGCTCGGCGCCGGACCACTCGTGCCAGGTGGTGCCGCGCCGGCCCACCGCCACCGGCAGGAACCCCTGACCGCGCACGGCGGTGGTCCCGGCCGGGACGGCCCCGGCCTTCCGGTGGCGGCCCTCTGTCCGGCCGCGCCGCACACCGGGTCACCGGGCCGACCCCGATGCCCCCTCAGCTGACGCACCGTCGCCCCGTGGCAACGGTTGGGCCGAACGGGGCGTACCGTGGGTCCACGACCCGGCGAGGAGAGACGGTATGCCAGCGAGCTTCCCCGAGACCGCGATCAGCACCGAACGGCTGCTGCTGCGCCCCTTGGCGGAGGGCGACGCGCCCGAGCTGGTCGCCATGATGGCCGACGACCTGGTGCTGAGCTGGACCGACGTGCCCCAGCCCTACACCCTCCAGCACGCGCTGGACTGGATCCGCCGGCAGGCACCCGCCGTCCGGGCCGAGGGCCGGGGCATCGCGTTCGCCGTCACCGACCACCTGACCCGCCGGCTGGTCGGCCTGGTCGAGCTGCGCCACACCGACTGGCGGCTGCTCAGCACCGAGGCCGTCTACGTCACCGCGCCCTGGGCGCGCGGCGAGGGATACGCGGTGGAGTCGCTGCTCGGCGTGGCCCAGTGGCTCTTCGAGGACCGCGGCTTCCTGCGCCTGGAGCTGCGCACCGCCGCCGGCAACACCGCCGCGCAGCAGGTGGCCCAGAAGATCGGCTGCATCAGCGAGGGCGTGCTGCGCAGCGCCTGGATAGTGCGCACCGGCGAGGTGGGCTCGCCGGGGGAGGAGAGCCGCAGCGACCTGATCCTCTGGAGCCTGCTGCCCGAGGACCTCGAACCGGTCGACGCGTA
The DNA here is from genome assembly GCF_020907985.1 of Kitasatospora humi. Taxonomy (GTDB): domain Bacteria; phylum Actinomycetota; class Actinomycetes; order Streptomycetales; family Streptomycetaceae; genus Kitasatospora; species Kitasatospora humi. The sequence goes on from NZ_JAJJPA010000001.1 coordinate 144,452, forward strand.
CCTGCAGGACCGTTACGCCTTGCAGGACTGAGCCGCCGCGGCACCACCGCCGCAACGCCGGCGATCAAGAACACTTGGTTGCTGCGGCACCGACCCGACCACCAGGTAACCTCTGCTGCTGGGCGGACGGCCCAGGCAGCGGGGGCGCAGCGCCTCCCGCCCAGGATCTTCGAGGGAGAGCAGCCGCGATGGCTGACCGGATCACGGTCATCGGGTGGGACGGAACGCCGCTGACCGAGGCGGCCGCCGCCGCGCTCGCCGCCGCCACCCTGGTGGCGGGAGCGCCGTACCAGCTGAACGCGTTGCCGGTGCCGGCCGCGGCCGAGCGGATCGCGCTGGGCAGCGTGGAAGTGGCGGCCCGTCGGATCGCCGAGCACCGGGGCGCCGTGGTGGTGGTCGCGGAGGGGGACCCGGGGTTCTTCGGCGTGGTGCGCACGCTGCGCCGGCCCGAGTACGGACTCGAACTGGAGGTGCTGCCGGCGGTCTCCTCGGTCGCGGTGGCCTTCGCCCGCGCCGGGATGCCCTGGGAGGACGCCCAGGTGGTCTCCACGCACGGCGGACGGTTGCGCCGGGCCGCGAACATCTGCCGGGCCCACCCCAAGGTCGCGGTGCTGACCAGCGCCGACGCCGGGCCGAGCGAGCTGGCCCTGATGCTGCGCGGGGTGCACCGCACCTTCGTGGTCTGCGAGGCGCTGGGCACCGAGGACGAGGACGTCACCGTGCTCACCTCGGACCGGGTGCCGGACCACGACTGGCGCGATCCCAACGTGGTGCTGGTGATCGGCGGCTCCACGCCGCAGGGCCAGGGCGCGGACGCCACCTCCGGCTGGCTGGCCGGCCGCCCGGTCGGCTACCCGGGCACCGAGCGCGGCTGGGCGCTGCCGGGCGACGCCTATGACGGCGACTCACCGCTCACCCTCTCGCCGCAGACCCGGGCGGTGGTGCTGGCCAGGCTCGGCCCGGGCGCGGGCGACCTGGTCTGGTGCGTGGGCGCGGGCAGTGGCGCGCTGGCGGTGGAGACCGCCCGGTTCGGCGCCGCGGTGGTCGCGATCGAGGACGACGCGGCGACCTGCGCCCGGATCGCCGTCAACGCGCGCCGGTACGGCGTCGAACTGGAGACCGCCGCCGGGCGGGCGCCGGAGGTACTGGGCGGGCTGCCCGAGCCGGACGCCGTGGTAGTGGAGCGCGGCGGGGCCGAGGTGGTCGCCGCGGTGCTGACCCGCCGTCCGGCCCGGCTGGTGGCACTGGCCGGCACGGTCGCCGAGGCGCACGCGATCCGCGCGGTGGTGACCGCCGCCGGTTACCGGATCGAGGGCACGGTGCTGCAGTCCGCGCCGCTGGACCCGGAGCCCGAGGTCGCCATCGGGCCGTTCGAGAGCACCATGCTGCTCTGGGCCGAGCCCGCCTCCTGACCCGGGCATGCTGGGGAGGTGCCGTGAAGTCGCTGGTGACGGGTCGGCAAATGAGGATGATTCGGACAGTGGGGGTCCGGATGGATCGTGTTGGCCGGTAGTCTGACGATCTGCCTGCTGCCCTTGCCAGTGCGGCGCGGGCCGTGCCGACGTGGTGCAACGCACACGGAGATCGGTGCGTGGGCATTCGACTGACGCACGCCTGACCGGAAGAATGACCCGGGGCTCGGGCCGGTCGTGCCGGATGCCCCGGGCTGTCGTTAGTCCAGGTGACGGTGTCCGTCGTGCGAGCGTCCCGAGGGGGCGCCCGGGCGCGGGCGTCGTCCACCGTGACCGGTCGGACGGCCCACGGCCGTCGGCACGCGGCGGTCGGCAGGTTGAACGGTGGGGTGGGCCGGTACCCGGCTTGGACCCGGAGCGGGCGGTGTGCCTCGGTCGGCGACCGGGTCGCCAAGGTCGCGGAAGCGGCCCGGAAGGAGTGTTGAGATGACCGACGGTGGTCACGTCCCCGCCGAGGGACGGCCGGAGCACCTGCTCCCCGAGACCGGGAGCGATCCGGCCCAGGGAGGTGGCGGGTGGGGCGGCGACCTCGTCGGCCAGACGGCACCGGTGGGCGGATCCACCTACCACTTCATCGACCAGCCGGACGACGAGGAGGACGTGCTGCTGATGCCCGGGCCGCAGAGCGCCTGGGCCGACCCGGCGACCACGCCCGTCATGCCGCTCGGTGAGGCCCTCACGCCGCCCGCGCCCGGCGCCTTCGCCGCGCCGGCCGGCTACCAGGGCGCCGAGCAGGTCGCGCCGGTGCCGGGGCAGCCCGCGCCGGGCGCGCCGGTGGAGCAGCCGGCCGCCGGGGTGCCGGTGGAGCCCTCCTGGCCGCCGGTGGCCCCGCCCGGGTACGCCGAGGCGCCGGCCGCCGTGCCGGTGGCACCCGTCGCACCGGTCGCCGACGCGGTCGCGGCTCCCGCTCCGGTGCCGCCGCAGCCGGTGCCGGCCGCCGCGTCGCAGCGGCGTCCGCTGCACGCCGGTCCGCCGATCCCGGACCCCTCGATGATGACCGGTCAGGTGCCGGTCCGCTCACTCGCCGACCGCGGGCCCTCCACGCCGGGCGGCGCGCCGGTGCACGAGGTGCCGGCAGCGGCACAGCCGGTGCCGCCCGCGGAGGCGGAAGTGGACGTCACGCTGGCGCTGCCGGTGCAGCAGGCGCCGGCCGAGCAGCCGGTCGCCCCGGTCGCGGTCGAGCAGGTGGCCGGCATGGCCGGTGCGCCCGCTGACGGTGTGTCAGTCGCCGCCGTCGCGGTGCCCGAGGCGGTTGCCGCGCCCGAGGCCGCGGTTGCCGTGGAACCGGTCGTCGCCGAGGCCGTCCCGCAGGTCGCCGCGCAGCAGGCTGCCGCCCCCGGCGCCGAGGCCCTGGCTGTGGAGCCGGTCGCCGAGACCCAGCCGGTGGCGGAGGCCCAGCCGGTGGCGGAGGCCCAGCAGGCCGCCGAGGCCCCCGCACAGGCACCGGCCCAGCAGGCCGCCGAGGCCCAGCCGATGACCGAGGCGCAGCCGGAGGCCGCCGTCGCACCGAGCGCCGAAGCGCAGCAAGCCCCCGCCCCGGAGGCTGCGGCCGCCACCCCGGCCCCCGTGCAGGAGGGTGCCGGCCCGGAGGCCGTCGCACAGCAGGCCGCCGGCCCGGAGGCCGCCGCGCCGCAGCTGCCCCCGGGTACCCCGCGCCGGATCGCCGCCTTCCTCGCCGACCCGGCCGCGCTGGGCCTCGCCGCCGTTGCCCAGCCCGGCGCGGAGCCCCCGGTCGCCGAGCCCCCGGTCGCCGAGCAGCCCGCCCACGCCCAGCAGCCCACCGAGCAGCAGGCCCAGGCCCAGGCCCAGCAGCCCACCGCCGTCGAGCCGGAGCCCGCCGTCGAGTCGCAGCCCGCCGCCGAGCAGCCCGCCGAGGCCGAGGCCGAGGCTCATGCCGCCGCCGCCCAACCCGCCGAGGCCCCGGCCGCCCCCCAGGGAGCCGCCGAGCAGCCCGCCACCGAGCAGTCCGCCGGCGAGCCGCCCGTCGCGGCCCCCCAGGACCAGCAGGACCACCAGACGGACGCGGCGCCCCCGCAGGACCAGCAGGACACCACCGCGGTGGAGCCCGCCCCTGCCGCCGACCCCGCGCCGGCGCCCACTGCCGAGCCCGCCGCCGAGCCCGCCGCCGAGCCCGACCTCGCCGCCTCGATAGCGCAGGCCGCCCCCGAAGCCCCGGCGCCCGCCGCCGCCCCGGCAGCCGACGCGGCCCAGGAGCCCGCCGAGGCCGAGTTGCCCGCCGAGCCCGAGACCCCCCGCGCCCCCGCGGCCCCCGGCTACGACGACGCCATGCGGGAGGCCGTCCACCAGGTGATGCGCGAGCGCCGTGACATCCGCAACGGCTTCCGCCCGGACCCGGTCCCGCACGAGGTGCTGCTCCGCGTCCTGGAGGCCGCCCACACCGCGCCCAGCGTCGGCTACTCCCAGCCCTGGGACTTCGTGGTGATCCGCTCCTCGGAGACCCGCCGCAGGATGCACGCGCTGGCCGAGAGGCAGCGCGAGGCGTTCGCCGACTCGCTGCCCAAGGCGCGCGCCAAGCAGTTCAAGGAAATCAAGATCGAGGCCATCCTCGACACGCCGGTGAACATCGTGGTCACTGCCGACCGCACCCGCGGCGGCCGCCACACCCTCGGCCGGCACACCCAGCCCCAGATGGCCCCCTACTCGGCCGCCCTCGCCGTCGAGAACCTCTGGCTGGCGGCCCGCGCCGAGGGCCTGGGCGTCGGCTGGGTGAGCTTCTTCGACGAGGAGGAGATGGTCCGCGAGCTCGGTCTTCCCGAGCACCTGGACGTCGTCGCCTACCTCTGCATCGGCTACGTCGACGCGTTCCCGGACGAGCCCGAGCTGCAGCAGCAGGGCTGGGCCAAGAAGCGCCCGCTCTCCTGGGTGGTCCACGAGGAGCAGTACGGCAACCGCGCACTGCCCGGCGAGGAGCCGCACAGCGTGCTCTCCGAGGCGCTGCGCACCATCCGCCCGCTGGACGCCAAGGCGCTCGGCGAGGCCTGGGACCGGCAGAAGCGGATGACCAAGCCGGCCGGCTCGCTCGGCATGCTGGAGATCATCTCCGCGCAGTTGTCCGGCCTGTCCCGCAAGTGCCCGCCGCCGATCCCCGAGCCCGGCTGCGTGGCGATCTTCGCCGGCGACCACGGTGTGCATGCCCAGGGCGTCACCCCCTGGCCGCAGGAGGTCACCGCGCAGATGGTGGCCAACTTCCTGGCCGGCGGAGCGGTGGTCAACTCCTTCGCCGCCCAGGTCGGTGCCGAGGTCTGCGTGGTCGACGTGGGCGTCAAGGCCGAGCTGCCGGAAGCGATCCAGCAGGGCCGCACCACCGGCCTGCTGCCCCGCAAGGTCATGCCGGGCACCAACGACATGACCGAGGGCCCGGCGATGAGCCGGGACCAGGCGCTCAAGGCGCTGGAGGTCGGCATCGAGACCGCCCGCGACCTGGTCGCGGCCGGCAACAAGATCCTCATCACCGGTGACATGGGCATCGCCAACACCACCGCCTCCGCCGCGCTGATCTCCGTCTTCACCGGCGCCGACCCGGTCGAGGTGACCGGCCGCGGCACCGGCATCGACGACGAGACCCACGCCCGCAAGGTCGACGTGATCCGCCGCGCCCTGGAGCTGCACCAGCCCGACCCGTCCGACCCGATCGGCGTGCTGGCCGCCGTCGGTGGTCTGGAGCACGCGGCGATCGCCGGCTTCCTGCTCGGTGCCGCCTCGCTGCGCACCCCGGTGATCCTGGACGGCGTCATCGCCGGCTCGGCGGCGCTGGTCGCCAAGGCGATCGCCCCCGAGGTGCTGGCCGCCTGCATCGCCGGGCACCGCTCGGCCGAACCCGGCCACCAGGCGGCCCTCGCCAAGCTCGGACTGCGCCCGCTGATCGACCTCGATCTGCGGCTCGGCGAGGGGACCGGCGCCCTGCTGGCCCTGCCGTTGGTGCAGAGTGCCGCCCGGGCGATGCACGATGTAGCCACCTTCGACTCCGCCGGGGTCACCGAGAAGGGCTGACACCCGTCCGCCACCCCGCTGCGGTCCCGTACCGGCCCGAGGGCGCGCCGGTACGGGGCCCTGCTGCACCCGAAAAGCCCCCAGCCCCCAGGAGCTACCCACATGAACGCGCCCAGCCCGCACCCGAGCACCGCCGGCCTCACCCCGTACCCCGTCGGCCTGCTGCTCACCGGCCGCCGGGTCGTCGTGGTGGGCGGCGGCCAGGTCGCCCAGCGCCGTCTGCCCGCGCTGATAGCCGCCGGCGCCGACGTCCACCTGGTCTCGCCGAGCACCACTCCGGCCGTGCAGGCGATGGCGGACGCCGGGGAGATCAGCTGGCACCGCCGCGGCTACCGGTCCGGGGACCTCGCCGACGCCTGGTACGTGCTGGTCGCCAGCTCCGACCAGGAGGTCAACGAGGCGGTCAGCGCCGAGGCCGAGGCGGCCCGGATCTTCTGCTCCCGAAGTGACGACGCCGCCGCGGCCACCGCCTGGACCCCGGCCAGCGGCCACGACGACGCCGGCACCACCGTCGCGGTGCTCACCGGCGACCCCCGGCACTCGGCCGCGCTGCGCAACGCCATCGTGGAGGGGCTGCGGGACGGCAGCCTGTCGGCCCGCCAGTACCGCCACCGGGCTCCTGGTGTGGCGCTGGTCGGCGGCGGCCCCGGCGACCCCGACCTGATCACGGTGCGCGGCCGCCGCCTGCTCGCCGACGCCGATGTGGTGGTCGCCGACCGCCTCGCCCCCCGCGAGCTGCTCGCCGAGCTGCCCCCGCAGGTCGAGGTGATCGACGCCTCCAAGATCCCCTACGGCCGGCAGATGGCCCAGGAGGCGATCAACCGGGCGCTGGTGAAGCACGCCAGGGCCGGCAAGTTCGTGGTCCGCCTCAAGGGCGGCGACCCGTACGTCTTCGGCCGCGGCGGCGAGGAGCTGCTCGCCTGCGTCGAGGCCGGGATCCCGGTCACCGTGGTGCCCGGCATCTCCAGCTCGATCAGCGTCCCGGCGGCGGTCGGCATCCCGGTCACCCACCGCGGGCTGACCCAGGACTTCACCGTGATCTCCGGTCACGTGGCACCCGAGGACTCGCGCTCGCTGGTCAACTGGGACGCCGCAGCCCAACTCGGCGGCACCCTGGTGCTGCTGATGGCGGTCGAGCGGATCGGCGCCATCGCGGCCAGGCTGGTCGCCGCCGGCCGGCCCGCCGAAACCCCCGTCGCCGTGGTCCAGGAGGGCACCACCGCGGCCCAGCGCCGGATCGACGCCACCCTGGGCACCGTCGCCGAGACCGTCGCCGCCGAAGGCGTCCGCCCGCCGGCGGTGATCGTGATCGGCGAGGTGGTAGGAATCCTCGAACCCGCCACCCCGCGCGACTGACCGCCTGACCGACCGGAAGCCCGCCATGTCCCAGCCCCGCACCGTCACCGACCCCGCCGACCCCCGGCTCGCCGACTACACCGGCCTGACCGACGTCGAGCTGCGCCGCCGCCGCGAGCCCGCCGAGGGCCTCTTCATCGCCGAGGGCGAGAAGGTCATCCGGCGGGCACTGGCGGCCGGCTACCTGATGCGGTCGATGCTGCTCACTCCCAAGTGGCTGACCGTGATGGCGGACGTCATCGCCGAGGCCGACGCCCCGGTGCACGTGGTGGAGCCGGCGCTGGCCGAACAGGTCACCGGCTACCACGTGCACCGCGGCGCGCTCGCCTCGATGACCCGCCGGCCGCTGCCCGCCGCCGCCGAGCTGCTGGTCGGCGCCCGGCGGGTCGCGGTCTTCGAGGACATCGTCGACCACGCCAACATCGGGGCCGCCTTCCGGAACGCGGCCGCCCTCGGCGTCGACGCGGTGCTGCTCACCCCGCGCTGCGCCGACCCCTTCTACCGGCGGTCGGTGAAGGTCTCGATGGGCGCGGTCTTCCAGGTGCCGTGGACCAGGCTGGAGTCCTGGCCCGGGGCCGTCGGGACCCTCCACTCGGCGGGCTTCACGGTCGCCGCGCTCTGCCTCAGCGAGCAGGCCATCACCCTCGACGAGCTGGCCGCGCGCGACGACGACCGGCTCGCCCTGGTCTTCGGCACCGAGGGTGACGGCATCGCCCGCGGAACGCTCGCCGCGGTCGACGAGCACGTCCGCATCCCGATGGACGCCGGCGTCGACTCCCTCAATGTGGCGGCCGCCTCTGCCGTGGCCTTCTACGCGACCCGGCCGCGCAACAGCTGAAGGACTCCGGGGGCGGTGCCCTGCCCGCCGCCCGGAGCCCCGGCGACTCGTCAGCGGCTCGGCTTGGCCAGCAGCAGCTCGGTGTTGTGGTCGAGCGACGTGCCGATCTTGGCAGCCGGCTTGGCGAACGGATCGTTGTAGGACAGCTCGCGGTTGAGCGCGGCCAGGTTGGCGTCCGAGGTGTCGTCGAAGCTCGTGGCGTAGGGCGCGGCGGACTCGATCAGCGTGGTGAAGAGCGAGATGGTGCCGTCGCCGTTGTCGGCGAGCTCGAGGACCCGGGCGTGCTGCGGGAAGTCGATGTGCGAGGCCGTGTTGACCTCCCAGAACGACCGCTCGGGCACGGCGTGGCCGTGCGCGGTGATCTGGTTCATGTGGGTGTGGCCGTTCACCCACGCGACCACGTTCGGATAGCGCTGGAGCAGGGCCACCAGCTCACTGCCGTTGTGGCGCCGCTCGAAGACGTTGCGCGGGTCGGGCAGCAGGTTGCCCATCGTGGTGCTGGTGTGGTGGCTGAAGACCATGACGTAGTCGCCGCCCGCCCCGCCGCGCACCACATTGCCGTCGGTGTCGTACCAGTGGCCGCTGTGCGCCTGCAACTGCTGCTCCAACCAGTGCAGTTGGGCGGTGCCGATCGAACCGTCCGCCCATCCGGCCAGGTTGGTGGTGTCCACGCTGATGCCCACCACCCCGTCCGCGATCCGGAAGGTGTAGTAGAGGTCGCCGCTGGCGGCGGCGTCGGCGGTGAAGCCGTGACCGAAGGGACCCGGACCGGTGACGGCGGGGTTGAGGTGGGCCTGCGCGAAGCTCTTCGGCGTGAACGGCCTGCGCCGGTCGTCCGGGGTGACCTGACGCACCAGGCTCGCGTCGCCCAGCAGTTGGCCGACCTTCAGCAGCGCGCCCGCCGGGTCGGACTTGAACTGGGCGAAGAGCTGCGCCGCGTCCGCCGCGTCGACCCCCTCGAGCTTGCGGTTGCCGGTGTAGATGTCGTTGACCAGGCCGAGGTCGGGCAGGGTGCCCACGATGCTGTCGTCGTGGTTGCCGACCGTGGTGTACCACGGGATCGTCAGGCCGGGGGCGCGGAAGGTGCGGCCGGCGGCCGTCAGGAAGCCGGGGATCTGGGGGAACCCGGCCTGCTTGTAGGCGTCCTGGAAGGCCAGTTCGGCGTTCCAGTAGGCGGGGTCGCCGGAGTTCTGCACGCCCTCGTAGCGGCTCGGGTCACCGCTGTTGGGAGTGATCAGGCCGCCGCTCATCACCGACAGGTACCAGTCCAGCTCGATCTGCTCGTGGTTGTCGGTGTTGTCGCCGGTGGTCACCACCAGGCTGAACGGCAGGCCGGTGTACGGGCCGGAGCCGAGTGCGTTGACCCGCTCGACCAGCGCGGAGGCGCCGCGCACGGTCAGCGTCTCCTGCGGGCGGCAGGCCGCGTCGTCCAGGTGGCCCAGGAACTCGAAGCGCATCGGCGACTCGGTGTCGGTCAGGTGCATGTCGGTGAACTGGACGAAGCCGGCCAGACCGGTGCGGCGGTCGTCCCGGCCGGACTGCGCGGTGGCGAGCTCGTCGCGCACCACCAGCGGCCAGCCGGGGCCGGCCGCCAGCCGCTGGTAGCCGCCCGCACCGCCGCTGGGGGTGGCGACCTGCTCCAGGGTCGTGCCGCCGATCCGCACGGCCCGGCGGGTGCTCAGGTCGAGCGCCCGGTCGAGGCCGGCGGCGGAGGCGAACCCGCCGCCGGTCAGCGACAGTGCCGCCCCGGCGGACAGGCCGGTCAGGAACCTGCGGCGGTTGATCGAGGACATGGAAGTTCCCTTTCTGGTGGCCGGTGGTTCCGCTGATCGGGTCGCCCGGATGTTACGCGCCAGTACAACCGCCGGAACAGTTGTCCGGGCGAACACCGCGCCAACAGGAGATGACGGGCTGTCATACCTGACCATCAGTCAGGGCTGCTGCGCCGCTGGGCCCAATCCGTCCAGGCCTCGACCCAGAGACCGTGCAGCCAGTCCAAGTCCGCGTCGGCGGCCCGCTGCTGGACCGACCAGTACTGCTCCCAGAGCAGTTGGGCCGACTCGCTGTCCACCGGCTGCCCCAGCACCAGATGGCGCAGCAACTCCTCCACGGCCGCCGCCCGCGGTCCGTGCGGGGCGCTGAACCAGGGCATCGACCGGCGCAGCTCGGTGATCTGGTTGACCAGCGAGTAGACCAGGTACGTGGCCCGGGCCGGGCCGCAGCGCAGCACCCCGTCCAGCTCCGCCACGGCCCGCCGCCCGAGCGCGCCATAGGACTCGGCGGCATCCGGGCCGCCCGGCACGAAGGTCTCCAGGAAGGCCCGCACCGCCGCGATCCCATGGGCCGGCGCCAACTCCGGCTCCGGCAGCGCCGACCGCGACGCGCAGAGCTGCGCCAGCAGGCGGTCGCGCTCGACCACGTACGGGAGCAGGTCGCCCACCGGCCCCAGCTCCACGTCCGCCGGGTCGACGCCCCGCCCGAGCACCGTGACCGCCTGTCCGTCGACCGCCAGCCGCAACGCCCAGGCGTCACCCAGGACGCACAACTCGCCCCGCGCCGACCGCCCGTGAACCGGCTCGGCCCCGGCCTGCCCGCCCAGCCAGTCCAGCAGCACGCCCCTGAGGTCGGCCGGTTCCCCCGCGCTGCCCGGTGGGCCGGTGTCGACCCGGAGCTGGGGGCACCCCCGGCCGAGGGCTGCCGGAGGCTCCGCGGCCTCGGCCTCGGGGCACCAGCCGTAGGACAGGCGCACCGCGGTGGTGCGGCCGTCGGCTGCCTCCCAGCCGCCCAGGATCGCGGGCACCACGACCGGGCGCCGCAGGCCGTGCACCGGATAGGGCGGGCTCTCGGCGAACTCGCGCATCCGGCGCCGGCTTTCGGCGCCGGGCAGGTCGGCGCCGGACCGGTCTGGGGTGGGCTGGTCGGCGCTGGACCGGTCGGGGGTGGGCTGGTCGGCGCCGGGCCGGTCGCGGTGGGGCTGCTCCGGGTGGGCGGCAGGGTCGGGCGGCATCCGTTCCATGCCGCAGAGTGTGCCACTCATGACTGACAGTCAGAAGGTGGCGGATCGGCGGCCGGGCAGCACCCCTGACGACAGCCGCGCCGGCCCGGTCGGACCGGCGACCGCTTCGCAGCCCGCCGCCCTCCCGTGGCCATCCCGTCGGCGACCTCGACGCGCAGCGCCGCCGACAGCGCCCCGTGCGGTGCCGGCAGTCGCCCCACCCGGCCCTCCACCAGCGCGAGCGCCGCGAACCGGGAGTACGCCCCCGACGCCGTCGCCCTCCGCGCCGCCGGTTCCGCACCGCGCGGTTCGGCCGGGAGACCGGCGGACCGGTTGGCGAATCCGCCGGGCGCACAACCCCCGGCGCCAATACCTCAAGAGGCGCTGGCAGCTCTGCTCCGGTGAACGCCGCCATCCGTTGAGCCGTCCGTCCTCGCCACCGGTCCGCTCAGCAGAGGCACCTCGCCGCCGGTCCGCTCAGCAGGGGCACCTCGCCGTCGGTCCGCTCAGCAGGGGCACCTCGCCGCCGGTGAACCTACGGCGCGCCGCTCGCCGACCCCAGCCCGGTGCCGCCCGAGATCCCGGCACCCGGCCAGGACTCATCCAGCGACCCGTCGCCGCGCAGGGCGTACCGCGTGGTGGCCGTGGCACCGGTCTGCGGCACCCGCTCCTCCCGCACCAGCGCGCCCTCCTCCAGCCGCCAGGTGGCCGTCGAGGCCGGGTCGGCGGCCGAGGCGCGGGCCGTGGCCGGCGTGGGGGTGTCGCCGTTGAAGGTGAACAGCTCCACCAGGTCGACCGGCACCGAACCCTCGGTCCGCCGCAGCACCACCGCCGCCGCGGGCGCGCCGCGGTAGCGGGCCGGCATCACGGCGGTCAGGCCGACCGGCGGCCGGCCCGTGGACTGCCCGTCCTGCAACTGGATCGCGGGGCCGCCCGCCGGGTCCGGGTAGCTGCGGTTCGGCCAGTCCACCGCCGGCACCGGGCCGCCGGCCGGTCCGAACCCGCCCGCCGGCGGACTGCTCGGGCTCCCGGTGCCGCCGCTCGTCCGCGCGATCGGCGCGGCACCCGGCGCCGAGGGCTGGGCACCGTCGGCCGACAGCCCGATCGCCGGGGCCGCGCCACCCGCCTGACCCGCGCCACCGGCCTGACCCACGCCACCCGCCTGACCCGCTGAGGCCGCACCGGACGACGCACTCGGGGCCGTGCCGACCACCGGCGGTGGCAGTCCGCGCGAATGCCGGTCCTCGCAGCCCTGGGCGGCGGCGATCGCCAGCGCCACCCCGATGGTCACCGTGATGAAGACCACCAGGCGCTGCCGCAGCAGCCGTCGGCGGGCGGCAGGCCCGCGACCGGGCGGCGGAGTGTGCTGGCGCTCCCGGGCCGGCGCCGGCCTGGCCGGGGTCGACCGGACGGCGCCCTCGGGCCGGGGCCGGGCCGCGCCCTCGGGCCGTGGCCGAGTCAGGCGCGCGGTAGCCTCGGCACCCGCCGGGCGGACCGCTCGCGCCCCCGGCCGGGCCTGGCCCGCCGACTGCGCCTGGCCGGGCTCCGGCTGCGAGCGCGCGAACCGGGGCCGACCCAGTGCCCGGGCCTCCTCCGACTCCCTGGCCACGCGTTCCGCCCGGGCCGCCTCCCGGGCCGCCGCCTCGGCGGGCGTCAGGCCCTGTTCCCGGGGCCGCGGCGCCGGCGTCGGCACCGGCGAGGCACTCCGGGGCCGTGCACCGCCCCCCGCCCGGGCCGCCAGCTCGCTCAGCCGGTCGTGCAGGTGCGCCGCGCCGGGGCGGTCCAGCGGCTCCTTGGCCAGACAGGCCCGCAGCAGCGGGGCCAGCACCGGCGGGACCTCGGAGAGGTCCGGCTCCTCGTGCACCACCCGGTAGAGCATCACCTCGGACGAGGCGCCCGAGCCGAACGGCGTGTCGCCCGTGAGCGCATAGGCCAGCGTCGCCCCGAACGCGAACACATCGGTGGCGGGGGTGACCGCGGCGCCGCGCACCTGCTCCGGCGCGAGGAACCCGGGGGAGCCGACCGCGGTGCCGACGTGGGTGAGCGTGCTGGCGCCGCGCGACCAGGCGATGCCGAAGTCGATGATCCGCGGACCCTTGGGGGAGAGCAGGATGTTGGACGGCTTCAGGTCCCGGTGCACCACACCGGCCTCGTGGACCTTGACCAGGCCGTCGGCCAGGGCGGCACCGATCCGGGCCACCTCGGGCCAGGCCAGCGGGCCCTCGTCGCCCACCCGCTTGTAGAGCGACGGGCCGGGCACGTAGGCGGTGGCCAGCCACGGGCGGTCCGCCTCGATGTCCGAGCCGACCACCCGCGCGGTGGCGCCGGCCCGGATCCGGGAGGCGGCCGCGACCTCGCGGGCGAACCGGGTGCGGAACTCCGAGTCCTCGGCCAGCTCGGCCCGGATCAGCTTCAGGGCCACCCGCTGGCCCTTGCGGTCCGACCCCAGGTACACCACGCCCATCCCGCCGGCGCCGAGTCGCCGGTGCAGGCGGTACGGGCCGACGATGCGGGGGTCCTCACGCCTCAGCCGCATCATGCCCATGTCTGTCCCGTCGGCCCGTCAGGTGGGCAACCCGTGAGAAGGGCCCCGGGTGTTGGGGCGTCGTCAGTTCCTACAGGGCACAGCTTACGGAACGTCTGCTGCGGTGTGCTGATACGCAACACGCGAACCGCCAATGGGATTGTCCGACTCTCCGGCTCAGGGTTCCCCCTCAGGGGCTCCGCAACGGGTGCTCCATCCTGAGGCGTAGCCCCAGGGGGCGACCGTCATCCTCGCGGACCCCTCCAGGACGGCACCGAGGCATGACGCCACCGGCCGTGCCCCGCCCTACTGTTGATCACAGGGACAGCGACCGGCCGGACGGCAGCCGCTGTGAGAAGGGCGCCGGCTCCCAGGGGACAGGGAGCGGGTGCCGGCCGGAGACGGACGCCGCCGCGCGGGTACGCCACCCGACCTCGGGCGGGCCGGGCACGCCCCGGCCCGGCGGCGGGCGTCGGGCTCCGGCGGCCACGAGTGCCGTGGTCGGACGTCGGTGAGGGCGCCCGACCACGGCACCGTCGGCCGACCCGCCCTGGCGGACCCCTGCGGAGCCCCGCGCGGGCCCCGGAAACGCCGGAGGCCGGACCCGCAGTGCGGATCCGGCCTCTCGTGGTGCGCGATACTGGGATTGAACCAGTGACCCCTACCGTGTCAAGGTAGTGCTCTCCCGCTGAGCTAATCGCGCCAGTTGAACCGTCGTGCCCGTCACTCTGAGTCGAGCGACCGTGCGCGATACTGGGATTGAACCAGTGACCCCTACCGTGTCAAGGTAGTGCTCTCCCGCTGAGCTAATCGCGCCTGTTCAACTGTGGTGCCCGTCACCCTGGGTGGGTGACCGTGCGCGATACTGGGATTGAACCAGTGACCCCTACCGTGTCAAGGTAGTGCTCTCCCGCTGAGCTAATCGCGCCTGTTCAACTGTCCTGCTCAACACCCGCATTGGGCTGCAGTGCGCGATACTGGGATTGAACCAGTGACCCCTACCGTGTCAAGGTAGTGCTCTCCCGCTGAGCTAATCGCGCGGGCAGTCACTCGGCGAACCGAGGACTGTCAGAGGTGGAGACGGGATTTGAACCCGTGTACACGGCTTTGCAGGCCGTTGCCTCGCCTCTCGGCCACTCCACCAGGCAACGCGGTTCAGCCGAACCGCAGCTGAACCATATCAGGAAGAACGATCTTGCTGTTCCTCCGTCGAGCGGACGACGAGATTCGAACTCGCGACCCTCACCTTGGCAAGGTGATGCTCTACCAACTGAGCCACGTCCGCCTGTCTTCCAGGCCCTTCACCGCTTTTCTGCGGCTCCGTTTCCCGGCGACGTGTTGAACTTTAGCGGAAACCTCGGCCAGCTCAAATTCCGTTCCCGCAGCGTGCCGCCCACCCCACCGTTCCGGGCCTGGTCACCGCCCTAGACTTCGAATCACCCCCACCCCCACCCGCCCGCAGGAGCACCGTGTCCCACGCCAGCGCCCCGATCGGTCCCGACCAGCCGATGGCCCGCTTCGGCGGCCGACTCGCCACCGGGCTGCTCGAGGTCAGCCACGACCCCGCGGCCCTGGACACCGGCGGCTGGTGGGCCGTCGCGCACGACTTCGAGGGGCGCCTGACCTGCGCCCGGTTCGCACAGGTGCGCCCCGACCCGGTGCCCGTGCCCGCCGGCCCGCGTTGGCAGGGCCCGCGGCCGGACAGCTGGCACAGCTCGCTGGACCGCGCCGCCTACACCGCCGGAGTCCGCCGGATCCGCGAGCACATCGCGGCGGGCGAGGTCTACCAGGCCAACCTGTGCCGGGTGCTCAGCGCGCCGCTGCCCGACCCCGACCCCGCACGCAGCGACATCGACGCCCTCACCGCCCTGCTCGCCCTCGGCAACCCGGCCCCCTACGCCGGAACGATTCGCCTCCCCGAGCACGGCATCGAGATCGCCACCGCCTCCCCGGAGCTCTATCTGCACCGGGACGGCCGGTCCGTCTCCTCCGGACCGATCAAGGGCACCGGCCGCACCGAGCACGACCTGCTCGACAAGGACCACGCCGAGAACGTGATGATCGTGGACCTGGTCCGCAACGACCTCGGCCGGGCCTGCGCCACCGGCAGCATCACGGTGCCCGACCTCTGCGTGGTCGAGAAGCACCCCGGGCTCGTCCACCTGGTCTCCACCGTGGCGGGCAGGCTGCGCGACGGCGCCGGCTGGCCCGAGCTGTTCGCCGCCAGCTTCCCGCCCGGCTCGGTCACCGGCGCTCCCAAGTCCAGCGCGCTGCGGATCATCGACGCCTTGGAGACCGCCCCGCGCGGCCCCTACTGCGGTGCCGTCGGCTGGGTCGACGCCGACCGGCAGCGGGCCGAACTCGCGGTCGGCATCCGCACGTTCTGGATCGACCGGGCCGACCCGGCGGGCCCGGTGCTGCGGTTCGGCACCGGCGCCGGCATAACCTGGGGCTCCGATCCGGAACGCGAGTGGGACGAGACGGAGCTCAAGGCCGCCCGCTTGGTCGCGATAGCGTCTGGGCAGCACGTGGAGTAGGTCCGTGCCGGGCCACTCCAACCACTCTTGCGTGAGGAGTGACCCATGATCTGGCTCAATGGCGAGTTGGTCGACGAGAGCCGCGCCGAGATCTCCGTCCTCGACCACGGGCTGACCGTCGGCGACGGCGTCTTCGAGACCGTGAAGACCGTGTACGGCAGGACCTTCGCCCTCACCCGCCACCTCGAACGGCTGGCCCGGTCGGCCGTGGGCCTCGGCCTGCCCGCCCCCGACCCGGAAGCGGTGCGCAAGGGCTGCGAGGCGGTCACCGCAGCCGACCCGCTGCCGCTCGGCCGCCTGCGGATCACCTACACCGGTGGCCTGGGCCCGCTCGGCTCCGACCGCGGCGACGCCCCGCCCACCCTGGTCATCGCGCAGAGCGCGGTCAAGGTGCGGCCCGACACCACCGCGGTCGCCACCGTGCCCTGGACCCGCAACGAGCACAGTGCGGTGGCCGGCCTCAAGACCACGTCGTACGCGGAGAACGTCATCGCGCTCGCCGCCGCCCACCGGGCCGGAGCCTCGGAGGCCCTCTTCGCCAACACCGCGGGCCACCTCTGCGAGGGCACCGGCTCCAACGTCTTCGTGGTGCTGGACGGCAAGCTGCTCACGCCGCCGCTGACCTCCGGATGCCTGGCCGGCGTCACCCGCGCCCTGGTCGTCGAGTGGTGCGGCGCCGAGGAGGCCGAGCTGCCCTTCGACGTGCTCGAACGCGCGGAGGAGGTCTTCCTGACCTCCTCGCTGCGCGACGTCCAGGCCGTCACCCGGGTCGACGGACGCCGACTCGGCGACGTGCCCGGGCCGATCACCGCGCGTGCCATGGCCACCTTCACCGTCCGCGCCGCCGAGGACCCGGACCCGCGCTAGCCGCACCGCGCCGGTTCGCCGCCCCGGTTCGCCGCCGTGCCGCACCAGTTGGTCGTCATCGTTAGCCGCCCGGAGCGGCGGGGAAGGGGGAGGACGTGACCACGACGCTGCGTCCCGATGGACCGGAAGCCGGCCTGCCCGACGGCGGGCGCACCCGGCGCTGGCAAGTCTGCGTGAACGGACGGGCGGTGGGCTCGGTGGTGACCTCCGACAGCCGCTACGACAGCTTCCGGATCGGCCGGATCGAGGCGTTGGAGATCACCGAGGGGCTGCGGCGCGGGCGGGGCACCGTCGCGGCGCTCGCCGCCGAGGAGGTGCTGCGTGGCTGGGGCTGCACCCGGGTCGAGATCTCGGTGCCGGTCGAGTCGGCGGCCGGCCAGGCCCTGGCCGTGGCGCTCGGCTACACCGAGACCAGCCACAAGCTCGCCAAGAAGCTTGCCGAACTGCCGCCCGCTGCACCCGGCCTGACGCTCCGTCCGATCGGTGAGGACGAGTTCCGCGGCTGGCTGGACGGGATCAACGAGGACTACCGCGCGCACTTGGTGCGGGTCGGCATGACGCAGCGTCAGGCCGTCGAACGGGTCGCCGTCGATGACGCCCGGCTGCTGCCGGCGGGCCACCGCACCCCGGGGATGGTCCTGAACCGGCTGCTCGCCCACGGGGAGCCGGTGGGCAGCCTCTGGCTCGCCCTGGGCGACCGGCGGCAGCCGGACGGCCGCCCGCGCGGCTGGGTGATGAACCTCGAGGTGGCCCCCGAGCGCCGGGGGCACGGCTACGGGCGGGAGCTGATGCTCGCCGCCGAGCGGCAGTGCCTGGCGGCGGGAGTCCGGGACATCGGGCTCAATGTGTATGTCGCCAACGAGGTGGCGAGGCGGCTGTACGCGTCGCTCGGATACCGGCCGGCCAGGCGGGACTTCGCAAAGCCGCTGTGAGGACGGGCTGATCGTCGGGCAGGCGCTCGGCGCCCCTGCGGCCGGCCCCACGGCTCCGGCAGGGTCATCGCCGTGGCCGGTACGGTGGCGGCCGGGCGGACTGACACCGCATCAGAGAATCGCAGGGGGCGACATCGATGGACCTGGAAACGTTGCACGGTTACGACCGCGAGGCCACCGCCTTCGCCGTCCAGTGGCATGACCAGCCCGTGCCGGACGACCTGCGGTCCGCACTGCTGCGCTGGTTCCGGCCGGGACCGACGGCGGACATCGGCTGCGGCAGTGGCCGGGATGCGGCGTGGCTCAGTGCCAACGGCTTCCCCGCCATCGGGTACGACCCCTCGGAAGGGCTGCTGGTGGAGGCCCGCAAGCGGTACCCGGAGGTCTCGTTCCGACGCGCTGCGCTGCCCGGGCTCGAAGGCGTACCCGCCGGCAGCTTCGCCAACGTCCTGTGCGAGACGGTCCTCATGCACCTGGAGCCCGAGGTGGTGCCCGCTGCGGTGCGGCGCCTGCGCGAGCTGCTCCAGCCGGGTGGCACGCTCTACCTCAGCTGGCGGGTCGTCCCCGGCGGGGCCCAGCGGGACCAGCACGGTCGGCTGTACGCCCCGGTCGACCTGCGGGCGGTCCACCATGCGCTGGAAGGCTGCGAGTCGCTGCTGGACGAGGAGTCGACCAGCGCCTCGTCCGGCAAGGCGGTGCACCGGATGGTGGTGCGCTCATGACCGTCCAGGCCGATGGTCAATCGGGTTGACGAAGCGCTTGGCCGTGGTTGAGCAAGCGCTTAGTCATAACCGTGATTGACCAAGCGCTTGCTCAGAACGCAGCTTCAACAGCTGCTCACGCCTCCAGCAGCGCGATGATCTCCTCCAGCAGGCCCTCCTGGCTCTTGCCGCCGTCCAGGCGCCGGCCGGCCACCACATACGTCGGCGTACCCGTCACGCCGATCGCCTTGCCCTCCGCCTGGTCCGCGTCCACCACGAGCATGTGCCGGCCGTCGACCAGTGCGGTGTCGACCTCCTCGGCGTCCAGGCCGAGCTCGGCGGCCACCTCCACCAGCAGCTCCGGTCCGCGCCGGTCCAGCTCCGCCACCCGCGCCAGCACCGCCTCGACGTACTCCCAGCCCTTGCCCTGGGCGAACGCCTCCTCGGCCGCCTCCGCCGCCGGATAGGCATGCCTGTGCTTCTCCAGGGGAAAGTGCCGCAGCGTGATGGTCAGCGCGTCACCGAAGCGCGCCCGCAGGGCACGGACGTCGTCGAGCGCGGTGCGGCAGTCCGGGCACTGGAGCTCGCACCAGAACTCCACCGGGGGGAGGGAACCTTCGATCATGCGCCCAGTGTTCCACTACGGGGGAGCGCGTACCGACACCAGCTTCGGAGGAGCCATGTCCCGCACCGATCGCGGCACCGCCCAGGACCGGCCATGCTGAGCGGCGCCCTCTGCTTCCTGCTCACCGCGGCCGGCCTGGTGATCGCCGGTCTGCACGGGTGGCGCCGCCGCTGGCGCACCGCGGTCCGCTGGACCGCCGCCGCCCTGGTGCCCGCGGGCCTCTACCTCACCGGTCTGATCCCGGTCGGCAGCGCCATCGGCCGAGCCCTCGGCAACTGGGCCGCCAAGCTGGTGCTCGACCCCGGTGTCTGGACGGGCATCGGCCTGCTCGGCCTGGCCGTGCTGCTGCTGGTCGCCACCGGTGTGGGCCGCAGGTCGTCGAGTGACCGCCCGGAGGCCGGCACCGCGGCACAGCCCCGCGCCACCGGTACCGGCGCCGCCCCGCGGCCCGCCGTGGGCAAGGCCGCACCGGGCAAGGCCGCACCGGGCAAAGCCGCACCGGGCAAGGGCGCGGCCGACGACCTGGGCGACTTCTCGGACATCGAGGAGATCCTCCGCAAGCGGGGGATCTAGGCCGTCACGCCCCCACCGGCACGCCCGCGTCCTCCGCGTCGGCCGCGGAGCGCTGCCGCGCCCGGTACGCGGCCACGTGCATCCGGTTCCCGCAGGTCCGGCTGTCGCAGTAGCGCCGCGACCGGTTGCGCGACAGGTCCACGAAGACCCGCGCGCAGTCCGGCGCCTCGCAGCGTCGCAGCCGCTCCCGCTCGCCGGCCATCAGGATCAGCCCCAGCGCCATGCCCAGCTCGGCCGCCAGGTGGTCGGCCAGCGTCGAGTGCGGAGCGAAGTAGTGCATGTGCCAGCCGTGGCCGTCGTGGTTGGTCAGCCGCGGCGTCGCGTTGACGTCCGCGACCAGGCTGTTCACCAGCTCGGCGGCGACCTCGGTGGACGGCGCGGTGAAGATCTCCCGCAGCTGCCCGCGCAGCCGCTGCACGGCCACCACGTCGTCCGGACCCACCGCGTCCACCTCGCCGATGTCGCAGCGCACCACGAAGGCGTCGACGGCGGCCACATCCGACAGTTGCTCCTGGCCCGCCACTTCCGGTGCGGTGTTCAGCAGCTCGACAAGGATGCCGAGGGCGCACTCGGTGTCATGGGTGATCAGCACGTGGGAACTCCTCGCGTGCGCCGGGGGGCGGTCGGACCCGCCCGCTGGGGAGACCACCCGCCCGAAGGCCGGGGGCCGGTCATCACCGCCGAACAATACCGGGCTGCGCCCCGCGGACGCCGGAAGGCGCCCGGAGCCGCCGCCATCGCTGCGCCGCAGTGGGCGGGCGAGGCAGGGCGCCGGGCGCCGGTTGCCTGGTGGGCCGGTGGAGCGGACGGACCCGGCGCACACCGCGGCCCGCGCGTGCGGGTGCGGCGCACGCACGGGCCGCGCCGGTGCGCGGTCGAGCCGATGGCCGTGCCCCCGAGTAGGACGGCCATCCGTTGGTATCGAGCGCGCCGAGGGGGTGCCCTCGGCCGTCAGCTCTCAGCGAGGATGTGCGACAGCTCCCGGTCCAGGTCGAAGTGGCGGTGTTCGGTGCCGGGCGGCACGGCGGCGTCGGTGCGCTTGAGGAACGATTCAAGCGCCCGGGCAGGTGCTTCCAGCAGGGCTTCTCCCTCGGGAGAGCTCAGTGCGATGCAGACGACACCCTGTCCGTGGCTGCGGGACGGCCACACCCGGACGTCGCCCGTCCCGGTGGGTCGGTGCAGCCCCTCCGCGAGCAGGTCGCGGGCGAACACCCACTCCACGGTCTCGTCGGCACCGGTGTGGAAGGTGGCGTGCACGGCATAGGGGTCGGCGGTGTCGTAGCGCAGACCCGCGGGGACGGGCAGTGAGGACTCGCTCGACACGATGAGGCGCAGGTGCAGCTCGCAGCTGACCGTGGTGTTCATAAGCGCCATGGCCTTTCGCTCAGTGTGCGCTCGGGGAATCGCACGTCGGCGAACGGACCATCCCACCTCCGGCGGCGATGTAAACCCGTCTGTCCCGATTCGGGGTCCGGTGGTAACTCGTCCGGCGCATTGCCCGAAGCCCCGGAACGGCCGCGCAAAGCCGGGAAGGGCCCGGAGATTGCCTCCGGAACGGTCGCACCGGGTGGATAGCGGTGGGTGCCGCTGCTGTTGCCGGGCGCTCCGGCGGATTGCCCGACGATCATGGTCGGAGTGGGGAGCCGGGCAGGTCGGGCCGGTGACGGGTCACTCGGGAGGGGGACGGGAGAGCTGGTTCGGAGCACTCCTCGCGATGCGGTAATGTTTTCCCTGCACCCGGGCGATTAGCTCAGCGGGAGAGCACTTCGTTCACACCGAAGGGGTCACTGGTTCGATCCCAGTATCGCCCACCGGATTGCACAGCAAGGCGTAGGACCCTGGTTTTTCGACCAGGGTCCTACGCTTTTTTTCCGGTTCCGTCCCGAGGGCACTTTTCGAAGGGGCCGGTGCCTCGCCGGAAGTGCCCGGCGCGAACTGAGCGGCCGTCACCCGTCAGTGCCGGCAACGGTGCTGTCGGGGCGTCGGGCCGCCGAACACCAACGGGTTTGCGGGAGGCCCCCGGGAGGGTGCTATCGTTCTTCTCGTTGCCCGGGCGATTAGCTCAGCGGGAGAGCACTTCGTTCACACCGAAGGGGTCACTGGTTCGATCCCAGTATCGCCCACCGGACAACATCGGGCCCGACTGCCAAGGCAGTCGGGCCCGATGTGTTGTGCTGACGGCTGCTCAGGCGGCTCTCGTGAGCGGCCGGCGCAGTGCCGCCGGTCAGGCGGCCGGGCGCAGTGGCCAGGAGCGGTCGACCTGCTCATGGGCGCCGGACCGGTCGAACCAGTCCTGCAGCCCACGGGCCTGGGCCGCGTGCCAGACCGTCTGCCGCAGGTGCAGTTCGGCGGGGGAGAACCGGCCGAGCGCGGCGCGGTGCCGCTCACCCAGCACCCGGACCAGCTGCATGGCGGCCAGGGCGTCCGCCCCCGCGTCGTGCGCGCCCTCCAGCACCACCCCGTAGTGCGCGCATAGGTCGGTGAGGGTGCGGCGGCCCCGGCGGTAGCGGTCGACGTGCTTGTCCAGCACCCGCGGGTCGACCACCAGCAGCTCGGCGCCGGCCAGCCGAGCGGCCAGCGTGCTCTGGTGGTGGCGCCGCAACTCCCGGTCGAGCAGCGTCAGGTCGTAGGGCGCGTTCATCACCACCAGCGGCACGCCGGCCCTGGCCTGAGCGGCCAGTGCGTCCGCTATCTCCGCCGTCACCTGCCGCGGCGGGCGCCCGTGCGCCCGCACCCGCTCGTCGGTGATGCCGTGCACGGCCCGGGCACCGTCGGGGATCGGGACTCCCGGGTCGGCCAGCCAGGTCAGCCGTTCGACCGGGGCGCCGGGCGCGGGCTGCAGCAGCAGGGCGGCGGAGACGATCCGGTCCCGTTCCACGTCCACGCCGGTGGTCTCGGTGTCGAAGGAGGCGAGCGGACCTTCGTACCACTGCGGGTCCTGCATGATGACCACCCCTCACATCCCCTGGGAGAAGCCCCGGATGCTCCCCGCGCGCACCGCTGGCGGTCCGTCAATTCCCGGCGCGGGGTTCCGAGCAGGTGATACCCCGGGGACGTACCGGCTCAACCCCGGGTGACCAGCCGGTTCGGGAAGTCGGCCGGGGCGGTCGGCCCGGCCGGGGCGGGCCGACCGGGGACCGTGGGGCAGGGTGCACGGTGGGACCGGTCGGATCGGTACCATCGGGGGCAAGCAGCAGCAGCTGCGGCCATCAGATCCAGCACGTCAGGAGAGACCGGTGACGGACGTCCGGGTAATCATCAACCGCGAACCCGATCGGGAAGAGCGCGTGGTGACCACGGGCACTACCGCCGCCGAGCTGTTCGCCGACAACCGCAGCGTGATCGCCGCCCGGGTGGCCGGGGCCCTCAAGGACCTCAGCTACCAGCTCGAGGACGGCGACGAGGTCGAGCCGGTCGAGATCACCAGCCCGGACGGCCTGAACATCCTGCGCCACTCGACCGCCCATGTGATGGCCCAGGCCGTGCAGGAGATCTTCCCGGAGGCCAAGCTCGGCATCGGTCCGCCGATCAAGGACGGCTTCTACTACGACTTCGACGTCGAGAAGCCGTTCCACCCCGATGACCTGAAGGCCGTCGAGAAGCGGATGCAGGAGATCATCAAGAAGGGCCAGAAGTTCTCCCGCCGCGTGGTCACCGACGAGGCGGCCCGCGAGGAGCTGGCCAAGGAGCCGTACAAGCTGGAGCTGATCGGCCTCAAGGGCTCCGCCGCGACCGCCGGCGAGGGCGCCGACGTCGAGGTGGGCAGCGGCGAGCTGACCATCTACGACAACGTGGACGCCAAGACCGGCGAGACCTGCTGGGGCGACCTCTGCCGCGGTCCGCACCTGCCGAGCACCCGGATGATCCCGGCGTTCAAGATCATGCGTTCGGCGGGCGCCTACTGGCGCGGCAGCGAGAAGAACCCGATGCTGCAGCGCATCTACGGCACCGCCTGGCCGACGAAGGACGAGCTCAAGGCCCACCTGGAGTTCCTGGAGGAGGCCGCCAAGCGCGACCACCGCAAGCTGGGCACCGAGCTGGACCTCTTCTCCATCCCCGAGGAGATCGGCTCCGGTCTGGCCGTCTTCCACCCCAAGGGCGGCGTGATGCGCCGGGCCATGGAGGACTACTCGCGCAAGCGGCACGAGGAGGCGGGCTACGAGTTCGTCTACACCCCGCACGCGACCAAGGGCACCCTGTTCGAGCTCTCCGGTCACCTGGACTGGTACGCCGACGGCATGTACCCGCCCATGCAGCTCGACGGCGAGAACGACTACTACCTCAAGCCGATGAACTGCCCGATGCACAACCTGATCTTCCGCTCGCGCGGTCGGTCGTACCGTGAACTGCCGCTGCGGCTCTTCGAGTTCGGCACGGTCTACCGGTACGAGAAGTCGGGTGTGGTGCACGGCCTGACCCGCGCCCGCGGCTTCACCCAGGACGACGCGCACATCTACTGCACCAAGGAGCAGATGGCCGGCGAGCTGGACTCGCTGCTCACCTTCGTGCTGGACCTGCTGCGCGACTACGGCCTGACCGACTTCTACCTGGAGCTGTCCACCAAGGACCCGGAGAAGTTCATCGGCAGCGACGAGGAGTGGGAGGAGGCCACCGAGACGCTGCGCAAGGCGGCCGAGAAGCAGAACCTCGAACTCGTCCTGGACGAGGCCGGTGCGGCGTTCTACGGCCCCAAGATCTCGGTGCAGGCGCGGGACGCGATCGGCCGCACCTGGCAGATGTCCACCATCCAGGTCGACTTCCAGCTGCCGCAGCGCTTCGACCTGGAGTTCCAGGGCGCCGACGGCAACCGCCAGCGGCCGGTGATGATCCACCGCGCCCTGTTCGGCTCGATCGAGCGGTTCTTCGCCGTGCTGCTGGAGCACTACGCGGGCGCCATGCCGCCGTGGCTGGCCCCGGTCACGGTGGTCGGCATCCCGATCACCGACGAGCACGTGCCGTACCTCCAGGAGGTCGCGGCGGAGCTCAGGAAGCACGGGATCCGGGTCGAGGTGGACGCCTCGGACGACCGGATGCAGAAGAAGATCAGGAACGCTCAGAAGAGCAAGGTGCCCTTCATGATCATCGCTGGCAACGACGACGTCGAGGCCGGCGCGGTGAGCTTCCGCTACCGCAGCGGTGAGCAGAAGAACGGTGTGCCGACGGCAGAGGCCGTCGCCGAGATCGTGGACGCGGTGCAGCGCCGGATCCAGGTCTGATCGACGTCGTACCGACCTGTGGGCCGGGCTTCCCAGCTGGGAGTCCGGCCCACGCCTGTCAGCCGGGTGCCCCGGCCGAATATGCTGATCAGCATGACGAGTGAGCCGGTACTGCAGCAGGGTGTCGGGGAGCCGGACGGCTTCCGGCGTTTGTGGACCCCCCATCGGATGGCGTACATCCAGGGAGAGAACAAGCCGACCGGGCCGGCCCCGGACGACGGCTGCCCGTTCTGCACGATCCCCTCGCTGAGCGACGAGGACGGGCTGATCGTCACCCGCGGCCGGCACGTCTTCGCGGTGCTCAACCTCTACCCGTACAACGGCGGCCACCTGATGGTGGTCCCGTACCGGCACGTGGCCGACTACACCGAGCTGACCGACGAGGAGACCGTCGAGCTCGCGGCGCTCACCAAGCAGGCGATGACCGCACTGCGGGCGGCCTCGGGTGCCCACGGGTTCAACATCGGCATGAACCAGGGCGGTGCGGCCGGCGCCGGGATCGCCGCGCACCTGCACCAGCACGTGGTGCCGCGCTGGGGCGGGGACACCAACTTCATGCCGGTGGTCGGCCACACCAAGGTGCTGCCGCAACTGCTCGCCGACACCCGCAAGATGCTCGCCGAGGCCTGGCCGCAGCAGGGCTGAGCCGCCACGTCGCAAGGGCCCGCTCCCTCGGAGCGGGCCCTTGCGACGTCACGACCGGCAGCCGGTCACGAGGCGCCGTACTCGTCCGCGTCGAACGGCCGGGCGCCCTGCATCTCGGCCTTGAGGATCAGGCCGCGGTTGGTGAAGCGGTCGATGTTGACGTCGTGGTCCGCCAGGAACTCCAGGGTGGCGCTCTGCACCGCGCTGACCACGGGGCTGGCGATCCGCATCGAGTCGTCGGCCATGAACCGGTTGTCCCAGGTCCGGCCGACCCACGCGGTGCGCAGACCGAACGGCTCCGGGAGCTTCATGGTGCCGCCGAGCCAGTCGAGCAGCCCGGGGGACCACAGGAACGGCGCCCGCAGCGCCTGCCGGACCACCTCGATGTTGGTGACCAGCGGAAGCTGGACGGTGCGTTCCTCCCAGAACTTGCCGGGCTTGGGCCTCGACTCCTCGCGCGGCTTGGGCTTGTCGGCGAACGGGCCCTTGAGCGGAGGCAGGGTGTGCCCGGCCACCGAGACCCGCAGGGTGTTGGCGAGCACGGTGACGGTGACCGTGACGCTGACGACCAATTGGCCGCTGTTGAGCACGAACTGGGTGCCCAGGTAGTGGCGCAGCCCGCCCTTGCCGAAGTCCTGCTGGTTGGCGATGGTGACCACGGCGTGGTCGCGCATCCGGGGGCCGTCCATGTCGGGGCCGCCGGGGCGGCTGATCTCGTCGGCGCCGGCACCGATGGCCTGGATCACCCACTGCTCCACCGAGGCGCCCGGCACCGCGCCGTTGGCGACCTGGCTGCGCCCCATGGTGCCGTTGATCCGGTCGGTGATCTTCTTGACCAGGTCCCAGACGTGGAACGAGCGGAACTCCTCGAAGCCCTCGGCGGGCTTGAGGTCCTCGACCATCTCCCAGGAGCCCCAGCGGCGGCCGAGGCCGAGTATTCCCTTGGCGCCGGCGTAGTGCAGGACGTTGGTGTCCTGCTCCAGCATCAGCTGGGTGAGGCCCTGCTTGAGGGCGGTGGCCTTCTTGTCGTTCTCGCTCTTGGGGACGGCGGTGGGCAGCACGGCGGCGCTGAGGTTGCCGTCGAGCACGTCGGCCCAGCGGGCCCGCAGGTCCTTGACCGACCTGATCACGACCTGCTTGGCGATGAACCAGCCGGCGATCGGGGCGAGCATGACGACGCGGGTGTAGAGCGAGGCGAACCCGTGGAACGGGGGCCTCAGGGCGAGGAAGAGGGTGAGCGCGGCCGGGATCAGCCAGATCAGCGGGCCGAACGCCTTGTCCCACTTGCCGCGCTGGGTGCGTCGGCGCAGCTCGTAGGCGGCCAGCCAGATCAGCGTGCCGGGCAGGAAGAGCAGCCCGAAGACCAGCGTGACCAGCATCAGCCGCTTGTCCCGGGCGGCCCGCAACTCCTCGGCGGCGAGGCAGTGTTCGACCACCATCCGAGGTTCGGTGCCGAACGCGGGCACCAGTGGCTTGCGCTTGGCACCGAGGGTGCGGGTGATGATGGCCTTGCTCCAGGCCTCTCCGAGATTCGGCCGGAAGAGGTCGTGCCAGCCGGTCTTCCTGCTGACGCCCTCCACCGCTTCGACGAAGTCGTCCAGCTCGGTGTCGCGGTAGGCGACCGACGAGAGCGCCTGGGTGACCGCGGTCTGCGGCCCGGCGGCGTCCGTAAGGGGTATCTGTGCCCCCGGAGTCATGTCGAGCTTTGCCATGGCGGCCTCCCCTCCCTCCGTGTCAGCGGCAGGTTATCGTGCTCACGGGCCCCTGCGGCGACGGTCGTCTGAAGTACCGTCACCTGGCGGTGACGAGTTTTCGCCAGGTTCATTCCCAGGGGTGACCAGCTTCGATCCAGGCAAGGGGGATCAGTCGGATGAGCGGTCCGGAGCCGGTGTTGGTCTTCGACGGGGACTGCGCGTTCTGCAGCTCCTGCGCGCGGGCCGCCGAGCGGTGGCTGCGCGGCCCGCGGGCCGGCGGGTGGACGGTCGAGGCGTTCCAGTTCGCCGATCTGGCCGCGCTGGGGGTGACCGAGGAGCGGGCGGCCCGCGAGGTGTTGTGGATCACTCCCATGGGGGAGGTGCACGGCGGGGCGCAGGCGGTGGCGAAGCTGCTGCTGCGCGCCGGGGGCGGGTGGGCCTACCTGGGCGGGGTGCTGCGGTTGGCGCCGGTGCGGCCGGTGGCGGCGGCGGTGTACCGCTGGGTGGCGGCCAACCGGCACCGGATGCCTGGTGGCACCCCGGCCTGTGCGCTGCCGCACCGCGGCTGAGCCGGGCTCGCGGCTCGGGCTCGCGGCTCGGGCTCGCGGCCGCCTCGGCGGGGTTGCCGAGGACGACCCCGCCGATCACGCCCGGGGCGGCCGAGCGCCGTCGTCAGGCTGGATACCATGGGTCACGCCGGGCGGGCTGATCCGCCCGGCCGCCCGGCGCTGCCGCTGATGGCCGCCGGTGCTCGAACCCGGTAGTGAGATCGGAGCGGTCCGGAAGGCCATGCTCAACAAATACGCGCGTGCCTTCTTCACACGTGTCCTGACCCCGTTCGCCGCGCTGCTGCTGCGTTGGGGGGTGAGCCCGGACGCGGTGACGCTGATCGGTACGGCCGGCTCGGTGGCGGGTGCGCTGGTGTTCTTCCCGCGCGGTGAGTTCTTCTGGGGCGTGATCACCGTCACCCTGTTCATCTTCTCGGACCTGGTGGACGGGAACATGGCCCGGCAGGCGGGCACCTCCAACAAGTGGGGGGCGTTCCTGGACTCGACGCTGGACCGGGTGGCGGACGCGGCGATCTTCGGTGGGCTGGCGCTCTGGTACTCGGGCTCGGGGAACAACAACCTGCTGTGCGCGGTGGCGGTGTTCTGCCTGGCCAGTGGGCAGGTGGTGTCGTACACCAAGGCGCGGGCCGAGAGCCTGGGGCTGCCGTGCGACGTGTCGGGGCTGGTGGAGCGGGCCGAGCGGCTGGTGATCACCCTGGTGGCGGCCGGCTTCGCCGGGCTGCACAAGTTCGGGGTGCCGTACATCGAGTGGCTGCTGCCGATCGCGCTCTGGTTGGTCGCGGCGGGCAGCCTGGTGACGGTGCTGCAGCGGATGCTGACGGTGCGCCGGGAGGCCTTCGAGGCGGCCGCGGCCGGTCGGGAGGGCTGACGGATGGCCGAGGTGTCCCAGGCGGACCGGACCAGGCTGCGGGACCGGATGGTCGACGGTGCGTTCGCGGCGGGCTGGGCGGTGCTGAAGGGCCTGCCCGAGCCGCTGGTGAAGCGGTTGGGCGACGCGTTGGCGGACTTCACCTGGCGGCGGCAGGGCAAGGGGGTGCGGCAGCTGGAGGCGAACCTGGCCCGGATCCGGCCGCGGGCCTCGTACCTGGAGCTGCGGGAGCTGTCCCGGGCCGGCATGCGCTCCTACCTGCGGTACTGGATGGAGGCGTTCCGGCTGCCGGCCTGGAACGACCGGAAGATCGCCGACAGCGTGCGGGTGGAGGGCCTGGAGCACCTGGTGACCGCGATGGAGGCGAACCGGGGGGCGATCCTGGCGCTGCCGCACATGGCCAACTGGGACCTGGCCGGGGCCTGGGTGGTGCGGCACCTCGGCTACACCTTCACCACCGTGGCGGAGCGGTTGAAGCCGGAGTCGCTGTTTGACCGGTTCGTGGCCTACCGCGAGGGCCTGGGCATGGAGGTGCTGGCGCTGACCGGCAGCGACATGTCGGTGATCGCGACGCTGGCGAAGCGGCTGCGGGCCGGCAAGCTGGTCTGCCTGGTGGGCGACCGGGACCTGTCGGAGGCCGGGATCCCGGTGCGGTTCTTCGGTGAGACCACCCGGATGCCGGCCGGCCCTGCGGCGCTGGCGCAGCGGACCGGGGCGGCGCTGCTGCCGGTCTCGCTCTGGTACGAGGGCCCGGTGATGAGGGCGGTGGTCCACCCGCCGATCGAGGTGCCCGAGGGGGCGGACCGGCAGGCGGCGAAGGCCGGGATGACGCAGGCGATGGCCGACATCTGGGCCGCCGAGATCGCCGCGCACCCGCAGGACTGGCACATGCTGCAGAAGTTCTGGCTGGCGGACCTGCCCCGCCGGGCCAAGGCGGCGGGGGCGCCCGAGGCGGCTGGGGAGGCCGCGTCGTGAGGATCGGGATCGTCTGCCCCTACGACTGGGACGTGCCGGGCGGGGTGCAGTTCCACATCCGCGACCTGGCCGAGCACCTGATCGACCTGGGGCACAAGGTCTCGGTGCTGGCCCCGGCGGACGACGACTCCCGGTTGCCGTCCTACGTGGTGTCGGCGGGCCGGTCGGTGGCGGTGCCGTACAACGGGTCGGTGGCCCGGCTGAGCTTCGGGATCATCTCGGCGACCAGGGTGCGACGCTGGCTGCGCGACGGCGAGTTCGACATCCTGCACGTGCACGAGCCGGCCTCGCCGAGCCTGTCGATGCTGGCGGGCTGGGCGGCGACCGGTCCGATGGTGGCGACCTTCCACACCTCCAACCCGCGTTCGCGGGTGATGATCGCGGCCTCGCCGATCCTGCAGCCGATCTTCGAGAAGATCAGCGCCCGGGTCGCGGTGAGCGAGTACGCGCGGCGCACCCTGGTGGAGCACCTGGGCGGCGACGCGGTGGTGATCCCGAACGGCGTGGACGTCGGGTTCTTCGCCGGGGCCGAGCCGGAGCCGCGCTGGACCGGCCGGACCATCGGGTTCATCGGCCGGATCAACGAGCCGCGCAAGGGCCTGCCGGTGCTGCTGGCGGCGCTGCCGCAGATCCTCGCGGCGCATCCGGACGTGCGGCTGCTGGTGGCCGGGAAGGGGGACGAGGAGGAGGCGGCCGCCGCGCTCGCGCCCGAGGTGCGGGACCGGGTGGAGTTCCTCGGCATGGTCAGTGACGAGGAGAAGGCCCGGCTGCTGCGCAGCGTGGACCTCTACGTGGCGCCGAACACCGGGGGCGAGAGCTTCGGGATCATCCTGGTGGAGGCGATGTCGGCGGCGGCCGCAGTGCTGGCCAGCGACCTGGACGCGTTCGCGCAGGTGCTGGACGGCGGGCGGGCCGGGGAGCTGTTCCCGGTGGGCGACGCGGCGGCGCTGGCCCGGGCGGCGGTGCGGCTGCTGGACGACCCGGCCCGGCTGGCCCAACTGCGGACGGCGGCCGCGAACCACGTGACGCGGTTCGACTGGTCGGTGGTGGGCGCGGACATCCTGGCGGTCTACGAGACGGTGGCGGACGGGATGGGCGGCACCCTGGGCGCCGCGCCGAAGGTGCGGGAGGACGACCGCAACTCGCGCTTCACCTGAGCGCACGGCGGCGGGTCCGGCCCGGGGTCGAAAGCCCGGTCCGGACCCGCCGGCGTCCGCGAGGTCAGGCCAGGTGGACCACCTTGTGCATGCCGAGGAAGACGTGCGGCACACCGGTCTTGTCGTCGGGCACGAAGCAGAGCAGTGCGTAGTCGCCGGGCGGCAGCTTGTCGGCGTGGACCACCGCGTCGCGGTTGGGCGAGATGACGCCGAGGCCGACCGCCGGGCCGGTGAAGGGCGAGGGCGGGGTCTGGCCGGCGGCGATGGCGTCGAAGTAGGCCTGGATCTGCTCGTCGGTGGTGCCGGGGACCACCGGCAGCATCTGCATCTCGTGCAGCTCGGGGGAGCCGTTGTGCACGAAGATGGCGCCGCTGGCGCTGTCGACGTTCTCCGTCTGGAACCGCGGGCCGGCCGGGGTGTCCTTCTGGATGACGATCTCGTGCGGGAAGTGCGGGATGTGGAAGCCCTTGTCCTCGCAGAGGTCGATCTCCTTGACCGGCGGCGGCGTGTTCGGGTGGGCGAAGAACGCCGTGAAGTCGAGCAGGTAGATCGGACCGGGATCGATGTCCTCGGAGACGATCATCGGGACGTCGGGCGTGGCCAGACCGCCGCCGAGCGCCTCGGCCTCGTTGTTGACCGCGGTGACCCCGGCGGCCGCGGTGGGCGGGTCCTGGCTGACGGCGTTGGCGAGGTCCTTGAGGACCTGGTCCATGCTGACGCCGGCGTGCGGGCGGAAGATCTGCAGCTGGCGCCCGTTGGGGTCGTCGGTGGCGATCCGGAAGGTGACGGTGCCCCCGGGGTGCTGGTCCGGTGCCTCGACGACACCGGAGGTGCTGAGTTTGACGTTGAGGACGAACCCGGTGTGGCCGGGTGCGTCGGCGCGTGCGGCGACGGCGCCGCCGAGCACGGTGGCGAAGGCGAGTGCGGCGACGGCGGCACTGCGCAGGCCACCGATCGCGCCGCGGCGGAGCAGGGCGGTGCTCATGCAGATCCTCTCTTCATCTCTGTGACCCCTCTCACAGATCATCAGATTGACGGATCATCAGCCAGGCGCCATTCGGGGGAACCGCCCCGGATGGCGTAGCGGCAGGTCGGCGGCCGGTAGCGTGGCCCCTCGTGACTGACTGGATCTGGGCCGCCGTGGCCGTGGTGCTGTTCGCCGTCTACCTGAGCTGGACGGCCGGGCGGCTGGACCGCCTGCACACCCGGCTGGACACCGCCCGGGCGGCGCTGGACGCCCAACTGCTGCGCCGGGCCTCGGTGGCGCAGGAGCTGGCCACCTCCTCGCTGCTCGACCCGGCCGCCTCGATCCTGCTCTACGAGGCCTCGCACGCGGCCCGCCAGGCCGACGAAGAGCAGCGCGAGGTGGCGGAGAGCGAGCTGAGCCAGGCGCTGCGCGCGGTCTTCGGCGAACCGGCGCAGGTGGCCCAGCTGCGGGCGGTGCCGGGCGGTGAGGAAGTGCTGCGCGACCTGACCTCGGCGGTGCGCCGGGTGCCGATGGCCAGGCGCTTCCACAACGACGCGGTGCGGGCGGCGCGGGCCCTGCGCACGCACCGGATCGTCCGCTACTTCCGGCTGGCCGGCCGGGCGCCGTTCCCGATGGCCTTCGAGATGGACGACGAGGTTCCGGCCGCGCTGGCGCCGCAAGGTTCGCCCGCGTAGTGCCGGGTGCTATCGGCCTCTTTGTAAGGTTGCAGTAGTGCGGCCTGGACTGGGTGGCACATCAACACGCCAGGTGCACCGCCTACCATGGGGCGATAGCACACCGGTTCGTCTTCGAGTGAGGTCTTACGTGTCCAGCAGCACTCCCGCTTCCGCCGACCAGCCGCAGATCGGTACCGCCCGGGTCAAGCGCGGCATGGCCGAGCAGCTCAAGGGCGGTGTGATCATGGACGTGGTCAACGCCGAGCAGGCCAAGATCGCGGAGGACGCCGGTGCCGTCGCCGTCATGGCGCTCGAGCGGGTGCCCGCCGACATCCGCAAGGACGGCGGCGTGGCCCGGATGTCCGACCCGGACATGATCGAGGGCATCATCAACGCCGTCTCCATCCCGGTCATGGCCAAGTCCCGCATCGGCCACTTCGTCGAGGCCCAGGTCCTGCAGGCGCTCGGCGTCGACTACATCGACGAGTCCGAGGTCCTGACCCCGGCCGACGAGGTCAACCACTCCGACAAGTGGGCCTTCACCACCCCGTTCGTCTGCGGTGCCACCAACCTCGGTGAGGCGCTGCGCCGGATCGCCGAGGGCGCGGCCATGATCCGCTCCAAGGGCGAGGCCGGCACCGGCAACGTGGTCGAGGCCGTTCGCCACATGCGCCAGATCAACGCCGACATCCGCCGGCTCACCACCCTGGACGAGAACGAGCTCTACGTCGCGGCCAAGAACCTGCAGGCCCCGTACGAGCTGGTCAAGGAGGTCGCTCAGCTGGGCAAGCTCCCGGTCGTGCTGTTCTCCGCCGGTGGCGTGGCCACCCCGGCCGACGCCGCGCTGATGATGCAGCTCGGCGCCGAGGGCGTCTTCGTCGGCTCGGGCATCTTCAAGTCCGGCGACCCGGCCAAGCGCGCCGCCGCCGTCGTGAAGGCCACCACCTTCTTCGACGACCCGAAGGTGATCGCGGACGTCTCCCGCGGCCTGGGCGAGGCCATGGTCGGCATCAACTGCGACACCCTGCCGGAGACCGAGCGCTACGCCAACCGCGGCTGGTAGTCGGCCCGCGCTTCCGTCGGCCCGTCGCGCGCAACCACGGCGCGACGGGCCGCCCTGCTTCCCCCCGACCCTGGGCCGGGAGGTGTCCCAAGCCCCCGTACCCGTTGAAGTGAAGAGGTTGTCACCCGTGTCCACCAGCATTCCCACCATCGGCGTCCTGGCCCTGCAGGGCGACGTCCGCGAGCACCAGATAGCGCTCGCCGAGGCAGACGCGCTGGCCCGTCCGGTCCGCCGGGCCGAGGAGCTGGCCGAGGTCGACGGCCTGGTGATCCCCGGCGGCGAGTCCACCACCATGTCCAACCTGGCGCTGGCCTTCGACCTGATGGAGCCGCTGCGCGCCCGGGTGGCGGCGGGCATGCCGGTCTACGGCTCCTGCGCCGGCATGATCATGCTGGCCGACAAGATCCTGGACGGCCGGGACGACCAGCAGACCGTGGGCGGCATCGACATGGTGGTCCGCCGCAACGCCTTCGGCCGGCAGAACGAGTCGTTCGAGTCGGAGATCGCCTTCAAGGGGTTCGAGGACGAGCCGGTGCACGGCGTCTTCATCCGCGCCCCCTGGGTGGAGTCGGTCGGCGCGGGCGTCGAGGTGCTGGCCGAGCTGCCGGCCGCCGACGGTGCCGAGTCGCGGATCGTGGCGGTGCGCCAGGGCAACCTGCTGGCCACCTCCTTCCACCCCGAGCTGACGGGTGATCACCGGGTGCACGCGCTCTTCGTGCGGATGGTCGAGGAAGCGGTCCGCACCCGGGCCTGACCGGTGCCCGGAGCGCTGTCCCGACACCGGTAAGATCTCCCCTGTTTCATTTCCCTTTGGCGACGTAAAGGAGCTGGTGATGTCCGGCCACTCTAAGTGGGCTACCACCAAGCACAAGAAGGCCGTGATCGACGCCAAGCGCGGCAAGCTCTTCGCCAAGATGATCAAGAACATCGAGGTGGCGGCGAAGACCGGCGGCCCCGACCCGGCCGGCAACCCCACGCTCTACGACGCCATCCAGAAGGCCAAGAAGAGCTCCGTCCCGATCGACAACATCAACCGGGCGGTCAAGCGCGGTGGCGGTCTGGAGGCCGGCGGCGCCGACTACTCCACGATCATGTACGAGGGCTACGGTCCGAACGGCGTCGCGGTGCTGATCGAGTGCCTCACCGACAACCGCAACCGCGCCGCCTCCGACGTGCGCGTCGCGATGACCCGCAACGGCGGCTCGATG
Source organism: Kitasatospora humi (assembly GCF_020907985.1). GTDB lineage: Bacteria > Actinomycetota > Actinomycetes > Streptomycetales > Streptomycetaceae > Kitasatospora > Kitasatospora humi. The sequence continues at coordinate 178,922 of NZ_JAJJPA010000001.1, forward strand.
GCCGACCCGGGCTCGGTCTCCTACCTGTTCTCCCGCAAGGGCCAGGTGATCGTCCCCAAGGCCGACGGCGTGGACGAGGACAAGGTGCTCGAGGTGGTGCTCGAGGCCGGTCTGGACGTCGAGGAGGTCAACGACCTGGGCGACACCCTGGAGGTGCTGTCCGAGGCGACCGACCTGGTCGCGGTCCGCTCCGCGCTGGTCGACGCCGGCCTGGACTACGACTCGGCCGAGGCCAACTTCGTGCCCAGCATGCAGGTCGAGCTGGACGTCGACGGGGCCCGCAAGATCCTCAAGCTGATCGACGCCCTCGAGGACAGCGACGACGTGCAGAACGTCTACGCCAACTTCGACATCCCGGACGAGGTCGGCGCGCAGCTCGACGCCGAGTGATTCGACGGTCCTACCGGCCCGGCGGTCCCTGACGGACCGCCGGGCCGGTGTCGTTGTGCGGCCTGTCGGTGCCGTTCGTTAGGGTCTGACCAGGCATGAGGCGAAGGGTGGGAGTGTGCGGGTACTGGGCGTGGACCCGGGGCTGACCAGGTGCGGCGTCGGGGTGGTCGAGGGCGCGCCCGGCCGGCCGCTGCGGATGCTCGGGGTGGGCGTGGTGCGCACCCCCGCCGAGCACGAGGTGCCGCACCGGCTGCTCGCCATCGAGGACGGCCTGGAGCGCTGGCTCGACGAGCACCGCCCCGACCTGGTCGCCATCGAGCGGGTCTTCGCCCAGCACAACGTGTCGACCGTGATGGGCACCGCGCAGGCCAGCGCCGTCGCCATGCTGTGCGCCACCCGGCGCGGACTGCCAGTGGTGCTGCACACGCCCAGCGAGGTCAAGGCCGCCGTGACCGGGTCGGGCCGGGCCGACAAGGCCCAGGTCACCACCATGGTCACCAGGCTGCTGCGGCTCGCCGAACCGCCCAGGCCCGCCGACGCGGCGGATGCGCTGGCGCTGGCGATCTGCCACATCTGGCGCGGCAGCGCCACCGGCCGGATAGCCGCGGCCCTGGCCGACCGCACCAATCCGACCACCAACGTCCGCAAGGAGTACCGCCCGTGATCGCGTTCGTCCAAGGCCCGGTGGCGGCCCTCACCGCCAGCACGGCCGTGGTGGAGGTCGGCGGGGTCGGCATGGCCGTGCAGTGCACCCCGACCACGCTGGCCACCCTGCGCCTCGGCGAGCAGGCGAGGCTCGCCACCTCACTGGTGGTCCGGGAGGACTCGCTCACCCTCTACGGCTTCGCCGACGACGACGAGCGGGCCACCTTCGAGGTCCTGCAGGCCGCGCCGGGCGTCGGCCCCCGGCTGGCGCAGGCGATGCTCGGGGTGCACAGCCCCGAGGCGCTGCGGATCGCGGTGGCGCAGGGCGACGAGCGGGCGCTGATCAAGGTGCCCGGGATCGGCAAGGCCAAGGCCGCCAAACTGCTGCTGGAGTACAAGGACAAGCTGGGCGCCCCGCACGGCACCGTGCCCGCCCAGAGCGCCCCGGTCGCCGCCGGTCCCGCGCCCTGGAGCGAGCAGCTGCACGCCGCGCTGGTCGGCCTCGGCTACGCGCCGCGCGAGGCGGACGAGGCGGTGGCCGCGGTCACCCCGGAGGCCGAGGCCCAGCAGCGCACCGACGTCGGCGCCCTGCTGAAGTCCGCGCTGCGCAGCCTCAGCAGGACCCGCTGAGTGGCCGGCCGGCCCGCCGAAAGATGACCTGAGGATTCGTCAATGTGTCGACATGGAGCCGCATCCCGATGACCCCGTATGACTCCGACCCCGCGGACCGCCTGGTGGGCGCCGTCGCCGACGACGCGGAGCAGGCGGTGGAGGCGGCGCTGCGCCCCAAGCTGCTCGACGAGTTCATCGGTCAGGAGCGGGTCCGCGAGCAACTGTCGCTGGTGCTGCGGGCCGCCCGCATGCGCGGCGCCGCCCCGGACCACGTGCTGCTCTCCGGCCCGCCCGGACTCGGCAAGACCACCCTGTCGATGATCATCGCAGCCGAGCTGAACGCACCGATCCGGATCACCTCGGGGCCGGCCATCCAGCACGCCGGCGACCTGGCGGCGATACTCTCCTCGCTCACCGAGGGCGAGGTGCTCTTCCTCGACGAGATCCACCGGATGTCCCGGCCCGCCGAGGAGATGCTCTACATGGCGATGGAGGACTTCCGGGTCGACGTGATCGTCGGCAAGGGCCCGGGCGCCACCGCGATCCCGCTGGAGCTGCCGCCGTTCACCCTGGTCGGCGCGACCACCAGGGCCGGCCTGCTGCCGCCTCCGCTGCGCGACCGGTTCGGCTTCACCGGCCACATGGAGTTCTACGCCCCCGCCGAGCTGCAGCGGGTGGTGCACCGCTCGGCCGCGCTGCTCGACGTGGAGATCGACCCGGCCGGCGCCGCCGAGATCGCCGGCCGCTCCCGGGGCACCCCGCGGATCGCCAACCGGCTGCTGCGCCGGGTGCGCGACTACGCCCAGGTCGAGCACGACGGGGTGGTGGACCAGCGGATCGCGGCGCGCGCCCTGCAGGTCTACGAGGTCGACGAGCGCGGTCTGGACCGGTTGGACCGGGCCGTGCTGGACGCGCTGCTGCGGCTGTTCGGCGGCGGGCCGGTGGGCCTGTCGACGCTGGCCGTCGCGGTGGGGGAGGAGGCCGAAACCGTGGAGGAGGTGGCCGAGCCGTTCCTGGTCCGCGAGGGCCTGCTGGCCAGGACCCCGCGCGGGCGGATCGCCACCGCCGCCGCCTGGCACCACCTGGGCCTGACGCCGCCGGTCCAGCCCCCCGGGGGGCGCGGCGCCGTCCCGGGACAGCAGCAGTTCTTCGGGCCGGAGCGAGCCGCCGATGGCGGCACGCAGAACTGACCTTGTCGCAGACTCGCCACCTTTGGCAGCAGGATGCGATGCTTGGCGTTGTCCGATCTCAGCGGGTCTCCTAGACTTCGCCGGACCGTCCCGTCTTGCCTGGCGGGCCGACCATCGCCACTGGCCAGCCCATCGGCCGGGCAATAGAAGGACTTTTCTGCTGTGAGCCTCATTTTCTTCGTCGTCCCGATCGCCCTGGTGTTCCTGATGTTCCGGGGGCAGAAGAAGCGCCAGCAGCAGGCCCAGCACCTGCAGTCGAGCATGGAGCCGGGCGCTGCCGTCCGCACCATCGGTGGCCTGTACGCCACCGTGAAGTCGATCGGTGACTCCACCGTCGAGCTGGAGATCGCCCCGGGCGTCTTCACCCACTTCGCCAAGAGCGCGGTCGCCGCGGTGATCGACCCCCAGGAGTACGACGAGATCATCAACGGCCGTCCCGCCGAGGACGAGGCCGTGGCGGTCGACGAGGCCGACGAGGCCGATGAGGCCGAGGTCGTCGCCGACGCGGTCGTCGAGGACGAGGCCGCCGAGGAGGCTGCGGAGGAGAGCGTCAGCCTGGAGAAGGCCGGCGACCGGGCCGCAGCCAAGTAGCACCACCACCCCACGCAGCACCGACGGCTGCACCACTTCACGGTTGTCCGCGGCCGGCTCCGCCCACCTGCCCGCAAGCAGGCGGGCGGTGCCGATCAGCGGCATGGGACAGGGAGAAACGAGCAAGGTGGCAACACCCAAGTCGCGTCCGCGCGACGGTTATCCGGGGCGGGCTCTGGCCCTCATCCTGGTGGTCACCGTCGCATTGGTCGCCCTCATGTTCGGGACGGGCCACAGGACGCCTCGCCTCGGGATCGATCTCGCGGGCGGCACCAGCATCACGCTGACTGCCAGCTCCAAGGACAAGAACGCGATCAACCAGTCCAACATGGACATCGCGGTCGGGATCATCCAGAAGCGGGTCAACGCCTTCGGTGTCTCCGAGGCTGAGGTGCAGACCCAGGGGAACAACAACATCGTTGTCAACATCCCCAAGGGCACCAACAGCCAGCAGGCCGCCGAGCAGGTCGGTACCACGGCCAAGCTCTACTTCCGCCCGGTGCTGGCGCTCGCGCCGACCGGAGTCCAGGTGCCGCCGGCCAGCCCCAGCGCCAACCCCTCCGGCAGCGCCTCCCCGAGTGGCAGCGCCTCGCCGAGCGCCGGTGGCAGCGCCTCCCCGAGCGCGAGTGCCAGCGGTAGCGCCTCCGCGAGCGCCGGTGCCACCAAGGCCGGCCGGGCGGTCTCGGACGCCCTGAAGGCCGCCGACACCTCCGCCGCCGCCTCGCCGAACGCGAGCGGCAGCGCCGCCGCCTCCGGCTCCGCCGCCCCGTCGGCCGCCGCCTCCGGCTCCGCCGCCGCCAGCGCCCCGGCCCAGCCGCCGGTGCCGACCAGCCCGACCGAGGGCACCGTCCCGCCGGAGCTGCAGCAGCAGTTCGACGCGCTCGACTGCTCGCAGGCCGACCAGCGCAAGGACTACCAGACCGACCCGACCAAGAACGCGGTCGCCTGCTCCTACGACGCCGAAGACAAGGTCTGGTACAAGTTCGCCCTCGGCCCGGTCGCGGTGAACGGTGCCGACGTCTCCAAGGCCCAGGCCGGCTACGACACCCAGCGCGCCCAGGGTTGGGAGGTCCAGCTGAGCTTCAACGACAAGGGCTCCAAGGACTTCGCCACCACCACCGGCACCCTGGCCGGCCTGCAGGCGCCGGCCAACCAGTTCGCCATCGTGCTGGACGGCAAGGTCGTCTCGCACCCCTACGTGCAGCAGTCGATCAGCGGCAACGCGGTGATCTCCGGCTCCTTCACCCAGGACCAGGCCACCGGCCTGTCCAACGTGCTCAGCTACGGCGCACTGCCGCTGGACTTCACCAAGAGCGACGTCACCACCGTCTCCGCCGCGCTCGGCGGCGACCAGCTGCACGCGGGCCTGCTGGCCGGTGCGATCGGCCTGGCCCTGGTGGTGCTCTACTCGCTGGTCTACTACCGCGGCCTGGGCCTGGTCTCGATCGCCGGCCTGGTGGTCTCCGCCATCCTGACCTACTCGATCATGACGCTGCTCGGCGCCAGCATCGGCTTCGCACTCGACCTGCCGGCCGTCTGCGGTGCCATCGTGGCGATCGGCATCACAGCGGACTCGTTCATCGTCTACTTCGAACGGATCCGCGACGAGGTCCGCGAGGGCGCCCAGCTGCGCCCGGCCGTGCAGCGCGCCTGGCCGCGGGCCCGGCGCACCATCCTGGTCTCGGACTTCGTCTCGTTCCTGTGCGCCGCGGTGCTCTACGTCGTCTCGGTCGGCAAGGTGCAGGGCTTCGCGTTCACGCTGGGCCTGACCACGCTGCTGGACATCGTGGTGATCTTCCTCTTCACCAAGCCGCTGATCACCCTGCTGGCGCGGCGGAAGTTCTTCGCCAACGGCCACCCGTGGTCCGGCCTCGACCCGAAGCGCCTGGGCGCCCGCCCGCCGCTGCGCAGCAGCCGTCGTCGCTCCACCACCTCCGCCGCCGTCAAGGAGGCCTGACGCAATGTCACGCTTCAGCACTCTCGGCCACCGTCTCTACCAGGGCGAGGTCAGCTTCGACTTCGTCGGCCGCCGCAAGCTCTGGTACAGCATCTCCGGGATCATCGCGCTGGTGGCGATCGTCGGACTGTCGACGGTCGGGCTGCACCTGGGCATCGAGTTCAAGGGCGGTTCGGTCTACACCGTCTCCAAGCCCGGCCTGACGGTCAGCCAGGCGCAGGACGACATCAACAAGATCGTCGGTGACTCCACCTCGCAGGTGCAGTCCACCGGTGACGGCAAGATCCGGATCCAGGTCAGCTCGCAGGAGAAGACGTCCTCGGACACCGTCGTCAAGCAGCTCTCCAGTGACCTGGACGTGCCGGCCGCCAACATCGACGCCCAGGTGGTCGGCCCGAGCTGGGGCCACGAGATCTCCCAGAAGGCGCTGCTCGGCCTGGTCATCTTCATGGTCCTGGTCACCGCCTACCTGGCGATCGCCTTCGAGTGGCGGATGGCGCTGTCCGCACTGGTCGCGCTGATCCACGACCTGGTGATCACCATCGGTGTCTACGCGGTGGTCGGCTTCGAGGTCAGCCCGGGTACCGTGATCGGCTTCCTCACCATCCTCGGTTACTCCCTCTACGACACGGTCGTCGTCTTCGACACCGTGAAGGAGAACACAAAGGACATCGAGAAGCAGAACAAGCGCACCTACAGCGAGGCGGCCAACGCGGGCCTCAACCAGACCCTGGTCCGCTCGCTCAACACCACCGTGGTGGCCCTGCTGCCGGTGGCGGCGCTGCTCTTCATCGGTGGCGGCATCCTCGGCGCGGGCACCCTGAACGACATCTCGCTGGCCCTGTTCATCGGTCTGTCGGCCGGTGCCTACTCCTCGATCTGCGTCGCCACCCCGCTGCTGGCGCAGCTCAAGGAGCAGACCCCGCAGATGCGGGCGCTGGCCAAGCGGGTCGCGCAGCGGCGCGCCGCCGACGCCAAGGCGGCGGCCGCGGCCGGCAAGACCGTCGATGCGGTGGAGCAGGCCGACGAGGTCGTCGAGGACAGCGTCACGGCCGGTATGGTCGGTCAGCGTAACCAGCCGGTCAGCCGGGCCCGTGGCAAGGGCCGACCGTCCGGCAAGCGCTGAACAGAGGAATCCCGTGACCGACACCGCCGCCCTGGCCGACCTGCTCAACAGCCGGATCAGGGACGTCCCCGACTACCCGAAGCCCGGGGTGCTGTTCAAGGACATCGCCCCGCTGCTCGCCGACGCCGAGGCCTTCGGCGCGCTCACCCGGGCGCTGGCGTCGCGGGCCAACGAGCTGGGGGCGACCAAGGTGGTGGGCCTGGAGGCGCGCGGCTTCGTGCTGGCCGCCCCGGCGGCCTTCGCGGCCGGGCTCGGCTTCGTGCCGATCCGCAAGAAGGGCAAGCTGCCCGGTGAGGTGTTCCAGAAGTCCTACGACCTGGAGTACGGCTCCGCCACCCTCGAGGTGCAGTGCGACGCCTTCGAGCCGGGCGAGCCGGTGCTGGTGGTGGACGACGTGCTCGCCACCGGGGGCACCATCGCCGCCTCGCTGGACCTGGTCCAGCGGGCCGGCGCCCGGCTGGTCGGCGTGGTGGTGCTGATGGAGCTGGGGTTCCTGGACGGGCGCGAGCGGCTCGCCACGCACCTGGCAGGCGCCCCGCTGGAGACCCTGGTCACGGTCTGACACACCCGGGTGACCGAGAGCGGCGGCCGCGACGAGCGGCCGCCGCTCTCGGCACATCCGGGGTCGGCCGACCGAACATCGGCCCGGCGCGCTCGGTACCATGAAGGTTCATCCGGTCGTACCGAGGAGTGTCCTTGCCCGACGAGGTTGTGCCCACGGCCGCCGCGCCCACCAGTCAGTCGGCGGGTCAGCAGACCACGCCGTCCGGCGCCACCCCGGCACGGCCGACGCCCCCCTCGGGTCTGGCGCGCGCGGTCGGACCCGCCCTGCGCCAGGCCTCCACCAGCGGCGGCATGCGCGCCCGGCTGGCCCGCTTCGGCGGCCAGCGCACCGCCACGCACAACCCCGTGCTGGAGCCGCTGTTCCGGACCATCCGGGCCAACGACCCCAAGGCCGACCCGGCCCTGCTGCGTGACATCGAGCGCGCCTACACCGTCGCCGAGCGCTGGCACCGCGGGCAGAAGCGCAAGAGCGGCGACCCCTACATCACGCACCCGCTGGCCGTCGCCACCATCCTGGCCGAACTGGGCATGGACGCCCCGACCCTGATGGCCGGCCTGCTGCACGACACCGTCGAGGACACCGACTACGGCCTGGAGACGCTGCGCCAGGACTTCGGGGACTCGGTCGCGCTGCTGGTCGACGGCGTCACCAAGCTGGACAAGGTCAAGTTCGGCGAGGCCGCGCAAGCGGAAACGGTTCGCAAGATGGTCGTCGCGATGGCCAAGGACCCCCGGGTCCTGGTGATCAAGCTCGCCGACCGGCTGCACAACATGCGCACCATGCGCTACCTCAAGCGGGAGAAGCAGGAGAAGAAGGCCCGCGAGACCCTGGAGATCTACGCCCCGCTGGCGCACCGGCTGGGCATGAACACCATCAAGTGGGAGCTGGAGGACCTGGCCTTCGCCATCCTCTACCCCAAGATGTACGACGAGATCGTCCGGCTGGTCGCCGAGCGCGCCCCCAAGCGCGACGAGTACCTCGCCACCGTGATCGACCAGGTGCAGCACGACCTGCGCGGCGCCCGGATCTCCGCCTCCGTCACCGGCCGACCGAAGCACTACTACTCGGTCTACCAGAAGATGATCGTCCGCGGTCGCGACTTCGCCGAGATCTACGACCTGGTGGGCATCCGGGTCCTGGTCGACACGGTCCGCGACTGCTACGCGGCGCTCGGCACCATCCACGCGCGGTGGAACCCGGTCCCCGGCCGGTTCAAGGACTACATCGCGATGCCCAAGTTCAACATGTACCAGTCGCTGCACACCACGGTGATCGGGCCCGGGGGCAAGCCGGTCGAGCTGCAGATCCGCACCTTCGACATGCACCGCCGCGCCGAGTACGGCATCGCCGCGCACTGGAAGTACAAGCAGCGCGCGGTGGCCGGCGCCTCCAAGGTCCGCACCGACACCCCGACCCAGGTGCGCAAGGAGGACAAGGCCGGCGCGGTCAACGAGATGGCCTGGCTGCGCCAGCTGCTCGACTGGCAGAAGGAGACCGAGGACCCGAGCGAGTTCCTGGAGTCGCTGCGCTTCGACCTCTCCAACAACGAGGTCTTCGTCTTCACCCCCAAGGGCGACGTGATAGCCCTGCCCGCCGGGGCCACCCCGGTGGACTTCGCGTTCGCGGTGCACACCGAGGTCGGCTGCCGCTGCATAGGCGCCAGGGTCAACGGCCGCCTGGTGCCGCTGGAGTCCACCCTGGAGAATGGCGACACGGTGGAGGTCTTCACCTCCAAGGCCGAGGGCGCCGGACCGTCCCGCGACTGGCTCACCTTCGTCAAGTCCCCCCGGGCCCGCAACAAGATCAAGGCCTGGTTCTCCAAGGAGCGCCGCGAGGAGGCGATCGAGCAGGGCAAGGAAGCCATCGCCCGGGCGATGCGCAAGCAGAACCTGCCGATCCAGCGGATCCTCACCGGCGACTCGCTGGTCACCCTGGCGCACGAGATGCGCTACCCGGACATCTCCTCGCTCTACGCGGCGATCGGCGAGGGCCATGTGTCGGCCCAGTCGATCGTGCAGAAGCTGGTCCAGGCGCTCGGCGGCGAGGAGGGCGCCACCGAGGAGTTCGCCGAGACCGCCACCGTGCCCAGCCACGACGGCCGGGCCCAGCGCCGCCGCCGGGCCAAGGGCGACCCCGGAGTCATCGTCAAGGGCGTCGACGACGTGTGGGTCAAGCTGTCCCGCTGCTGCACCCCGGTGCCGGGTGACCCGATCGTCGGCTTCGTCACCCGCGGCAACGGCGTCTCGGTGCACCGCGCCGACTGCGTCAACGTGGACTCGCTGACCCAGCAGCCGGAGCGGATGATCGAGGTCGAATGGGCGCCGACCCAGTCCTCGGTCTTCCTGGTGGCCATCCAGGTCGAGGCGCTGGACCGGTCCCGCCTGCTCTCCGACGTCACCCGGGTGCTCTCCGACCAGCACGTGAACATCCTGTCGGCGGCCGTGCAGACCTCCCGCGACCGGGTGGCGATGAGCCGCTTCACCTTCGAGATGGGCGACCCCAAGCACCTGGGGCACGTGCTCAAGGCGGTGCGCAGCGTCGAGGGCGTCTACGACGTCTACCGGGTCACCTCGGCCCGCAAGTAGCGACCGGACGACGGAGGGGGCCCCGCCGCGGCGGGGCCCCCTCCGTCGTCAGTACCGACGCGGTGTCAGTCGCTGAACTCCTGCAGGCTCTTGAGCGCCTGGTCGAGCAGCGCCTGACGGCCCGCCAGCTCGCTCTCCAGCTTGGCGACCTTGCCGGCGTTGCCCGCGGCCCGGGCCTTGTCCAGCTCGCCCTGCAGCTTGTCCACGGCCGACTGCAGCAGCGCGGTCATGCCGGTGGCCCGCGCCCTGGCCTCCGGGTTGGAGCGCTGCCACTCGGCGTCCTCGGCCTCGCGGATGGCCCGCTCCACCGCGTTCAGCCGGCCGTCCAGCTTCGGCTTGGCGTCGCGCGGCACATGGCCGATCGCCTCCCAGCGCTCGCTGATGTCACGCAGCGCCGCCTTGGCCGTCTTGACGTCGGTGACCGGCAGGATCGCCTCCGCCTCGGCCGCCAGCGCCTCCTTGAGCTTCTGGTTGGCCGACTGCTCGGCGTCCCGCTCGGTGAACACCGCCGAACGGGCCTGGAAGAAGACGTCCTGGGCGCCGCGGAACCGCGCCCACAGCTCGTCCTCGGCGTCCCGCTGAGCGCGCCCGGCGGCCTTCCACTGCGCCATCAGGTCGCGGTAGCGGGCCGCCGTCTCGCCCCAGTCGGTGGAGTCCGAGAGCGCCTCGGCCTCGGCGACCAGCCGCTCCTTGACCTGCCGGGCCTGCTCCCGCTCCGCGTCCAGCTGCGCGAAGTGCGCCTTGCGGTGCTTGGAGAAGACCGAGCGGGCGTGCGAGAAGCGGTGCCACAGCTCGTCGTCGCTCTTGCGGTCCAGCCGGGGCAGGCCCTTCCAGGTGTCCACCAGGGCCCGCAGCCGGTCGCCGGCCTCGCGCCACTGGGTGGATCCGGCGAGCTGCTCGGCCTCGGCGACCAGCGCCTCCTTGGCCGACCGGGTCTCGCCGGCGGCCTTGGCCCGGGCCGCCTTGCGCTCCACCTGGCGGGTCTCGATCTCGCCGGCCAGCGTGTCCAGCCGCTTGGTGAGCGCCTCCAGGTCACCGACGGCGTGGTGCTCGTCCACCTGGGCGCGCAGGTGCTCCAGCGCGGTCAGGGCCTCCTTGGCGGCCAGGTCGGTCTTGCGGACCCGGTGCTCCAGCAGGCCGATCTCGGCGGACAGGCCCTGGTACTTGCGCTCGAAGTAGGCGAGAGCCTCCTCGGGGGAGCCTGCCTGCCAGGAGCCGACGACGCGTTCGCCCTCGGCCGTCCTGACGTAGACGGTCCCCTGCTCGTCGACACGGCCCCACGGGTCGCTGCTCACAGCGCCTCCTCCACATGACGTCCCGCCACCGCCTGAGGCGCGGGTCCGTCGTCCACAGTTGATTGCGGCGAACCGATGGTCCGCCGTTCCTGCCCGCCCTGAGTGCTCGCGGTGCTGCCGCGGGTGACGGCAAGCGGGTCAGGGAACCCTATACAACAGCAACATAGGCGACCAGGCCCGGTGCTGTCCGCATCCGGGCCGGGTCGATTTCCCGCCGCGGGTGTCAGTTCTTGGCGGTGGTCACCGTGTTGAAGACCACGGTCTGGTTGGGCGTGCCGTCGCCCGGGCCGTTGGCGTCGTTCTCACCGGCGCCGGCGACCTTGGTCAGCATGTCCAGACCGCTGGTGATCTTGCCGAACGGGGTGTAGTTCGGCGGCAGCTGGGTGTCCTTGTAGACCAGGAAGAACTGGCTGCCGTTGGTGTTCGGGCCGGAGTTGGCCATCGCCACGGTGCCGGCCGGGTAGGTGGCGCCGGTCAGGTTCTCGTCGGTGAACTTGTAGCCCGGGCTGCCGGAACCGCTCGCGGTCGGGTCGCCGCACTGCAGCACGTAGATGCCCTGGGTGGTGAGCCGGTGGCACTTGGTGTGGTCGAAGTAGTTCTGCCCGGCCAGGAAGACGAAGGAGTTGACCGTGTGCGGGGCCTTGGACGCGTCCATGGTGAAGGTGACCGCGCCGCAGTTGGTGTTCAGGGTGGCGGTGTAGGTCGCCTTCTGGTCGATGCTCATGGCCGGCTCGGTCGACCACTGCTTGTTGTTCGGCGAGCCGGACGCCGGGGCGCCGCAGCCCGGGACCTTGACCGCGCCGGCCGCGGCCGAGGCGCTGGGCGCCGCACTGGCGCCGGACTTCTTGCTCGACGAGAAGACGCCGGACGCCGCCAGGCTGACACCGGCGACGACCACCACGGCCAGCGAGGCACCGATGATGGCGTTGCGGCGCCTGGCCTTGGCCGCGGCCGCGACCCGGTTGGCCTGCTGCCGCTCGTACTTCTCACGGGCGAGCTGCCGCCGCCGCTGTTCGCTGCTGACCACCGGGCCGTCTCTCCTAGGGGATGCCGTGTTGAACGGAATTGTGGATGTGTCGGGCGGATCATCGCATCCACCAGCCGCCAAGTGTAGGGACCCGGATGCTAAGAACCCCGTGAGAAGCGCGCAGCGCTGCCCACGAACCACCACCGGGGCGCCTCCGGAGGAAGACCTCGGCGGCGCGCGGCCAATCCGGTTCGCGACGGGTGCCTTACCGCCGGTAGGCTGCGGTGACGGAGCTTCCGCCCCCGTGACCTCCCCCAGCCTCCGGCCGGGGGCCCCGATGACCTGAGGACAGCCGTGTTGATCGCCGGATTCCCCGCCGGAGCCTGGGGCACCAACTGCTACCTGGTCGCTCCCGCGGCGGGTGAGGAGTGCGTGATCGTCGATCCCGGGCACCAGGCGGCGCCCGGCGTCGAGGACATGGTCCGCGAGTACCGGCTGAAGCCCGTCGCCGTGGTCCTCACCCACGGGCACATCGACCACGTGGCCTCGGTGGTCCCGGTCTGCGACGCCAAGGGCGTGCCGGCCTACATCCACCCCGACGACCGGTACATGCTCACCGATCCGGGGAAGGCGCTCGGCCGCTCCATCGGGATGCCACTGATGGGCGAGCTGACCGTCGGTGAGCCGGACGACCTGCGGCTGCTCACCGACGGCGCCGAACTGGACCTCGCCGGGCTGAAGTTCACCGTCGACCATGCGCCCGGCCATACCAAGGGGTCGGTGACGTTCCGGACGCCCGCGACCGAAGAGGTTCCGCCGGTCCTCTTCTCGGGCGACCTGCTGTTCGCCGGCTCCATCGGGCGCACGGACCTCCCGGGCGGCAGCCTGACCGACATCATGCGGTCGCTGGCCCGGGTCTGCCTGCCCCTCGACGACTCGACCGTGGTGCTGTCCGGCCACGGCGCCCAGACCACCATCGGCCGCGAGCGCGCCACCAACCCCTACCTCAGGCAGGCAGTGGAGGCGGCGACGCCGTCCGCGGCCCCGCGACGAGGAATGTGACGGAAAAGACGTTGAGCACCTTCACCGCCCCCAAGGGCACCTACGACCTGCTGCCGCCCAGCTCCGCGACCTTCCTGGCGGTCCGCCAGGCGCTGGCCGAGCCGCTGCGCCGGGCCGGCTACGGCTACATCGAGACGCCGGTCTTCGAGGACGTGAAGCTCTTCTCCCGCGGTGTCGGCGAGTCCACCGACATCGTCACCAAGGAGATGTTCACCCTCACCCAGCGCGGCAAGGAAGAGCTGGCCCTGCGCCCGGAGGGCACCGCCTCGGTGGTCCGCGCGGTGCTCCAGGCGAACCTGCACAAGACCGGCAACCTGCCGGTCAAGGTCTGGTACTCGGGCTCCTTCTACCGTTACGAGCGCCCGCAGAAGGGGCGCTACCGGCAGTTCTCCCAGGTCGGTGCCGAGGCGCTGGGCGCCGAGGACCCGGCGCTGGACGCCGAGCTGATCATCCTGGCCGACGACGCCTTCAAGTCGCTGGGCCTGTCCGACTACCGGCTGCTGGTCAACAGCCTGGGCGACAAGCAGTGCCGCCCGGTCTACCGGGCCGCGCTGCAGGAGTTCCTGCGCGGCCTCGACCTGGACGAGGACACCCGCAACCGTGCCGAGATCAACCCGCTGCGGGTGCTGGACGACAAGCGCGAGGCCGTGCAGGCCCAGCTGACCGGCGCGCCGCTGCTCCGCGACTTCCTGTGCGAGGACTGCAAGGCCTACGACGAGCAGGTCCGCGCCCTGCTGACCGCCGCCGGCGTGGCCTTCACCGACGACCCCAAGCTGGTCCGCGGCCTCGACTACTACACCCGCACCACCTTCGAGTTCGTGCACAACGGCCTCGGCGCCCAGTCCGCGATCGGCGGCGGCGGCCGCTACGACGGCCTGTCGGAGATGCTCGGCGGCCCGACCCTGCCGTCGGTCGGCTGGGGCCTCGGCGTGGACCGGATCCACCTGGCGCTGGAGGCCGAGGGGGTCACCCCGGAGGTGCCCCCGACCACCGAGGTCTACGCCGTGGCGCTCGGCGAGGAGGCCAAGAACCTGCTCTTCGCCAAGGTGACCGAGCTGCGCCGGTCCGGCGTCGCCACGGACCTGGCCTTCGGCGTCAAGGGCATCAAGAACGCCATGAAGTCCGCCGACCGCTCCGGCGCCCGGTTCGCCCTGATCGCGGGCGACCGTGACCTCGCCGAGGGCGTCGTGCAGTTGAAGGACCTGACCACCGGCGAGCAGACCGCCGTGGCACTCGACGCACTCGTCACCACCCTGAAGGAGAAGCAGCTGTGATCCGCACGCACGACGCGGGCACCCTCCGCGCGGAGCACGCCGGAGCGACCGTCACCCTGGCCGGCTGGGTCGCCCGCCGCCGCGACCACGGCGGGGTGGCCTTCATCGACCTGCGCGACGCCTCCGGCACCGTGCAGGTCGTGGTCCGCGACCTCGACTCGGTGCACGGCCTGCGCGCCGAGTACTGCGTCAAGGTGGTCGGTGACGTCCGGGTCCGCCCCGAGGGCAACGAGAACCCGGAGATCCCGACCGGCGCCGTCGAGGTCGTGGTCAGCGAGATCGAGGTGCTCTCCGAGGCCGCGCCGCTGCCGTTCCAGGTCGCCGAGTACGAGCCGGGCACCGTCAACGAGGAGGTCCGGCTCCGCTACCGCTACCTGGACCTGCGCCGCGAGGGCCCGGCCAAGGCGCTGCGACTGCGCTCCAAGGTCAACAACATCATCCGCCGGGTGATGGAGGAGAACGACTTCCTCGACATCGAGACGCCGTACCTGACCCGCTCCACCCCCGAGGGCGCCCGCGACTTCCTGGTCCCGGTGCGCCTGCAGCCGGGCTCCTGGTACGCGCTGCCGCAGTCGCCCCAGCTGTTCAAGCAGCTGCTGATGGTGGCCGGCATGGAGCGCTACTACCAGATCGCCCGCTGCTTCCGCGACGAGGACTTCCGCGCCGACCGCCAGCCGGAGTTCACCCAGCTGGACATCGAGGCCTCGTTCGTCGACCAGGAGGACATCCTGGCCCTCGGCGAGAAGATCGTCGGCGCCATCTGGCGCGAGGTGCACGGCTACGAGATCCCCAACCCGCTGCCCCGCCTGAGCTACGCCGACGCGATGTCCCGCTACGGCTCCGACAAGCCGGACGTCCGGTTCGGCCAGGAACTCACCGACCTCACCGAGTACTTCAAGGGCACCGAGTTCCGGGTCTTCCAGGCCCCGTACGTCGGCGCCGTGGTGATGCCGGGCGGCGCCTCGCAGCCGCGCAAGCAGCTGGACGCCTGGCAGGACTGGGCCAAGGCGCGCGGCGCCAAGGGCCTGGCCTACGTGCTGATCGACGCCGAGACCGGCGAGCTGCGCGGCCCGGTCGCCAAGAACCTCTCCGAGGAGCACCTGGCCGGCCTGGCCGCCGCCGCGGGCGCCAAGAACGGCGACGCCGTCTTCTTCGCCGCCGGCAAGCGGACCGCCTCCCAGGAGCTGCTGGGCGCCGCCCGCCTGGAGATCGGCCGGCGCTGCGACCTGATCGACGAGTCGAAGTGGGCCTTCCTCTGGGTGGTCGACTTCCCGATGTTCGAGCCGATCGAGGACGACAAGGGCGAGTTCCAGGGCTGGCACGCGGTGCACCACCCGTTCACCGCGCCCACCGCCGAGTCGCTGGCCACCTTCGACACCGACCCGGGCAGCGCCCTGTCCAACGCGTACGACCTGGTGCTCAACGGCTCGGAGCTGGGCGGCGGCTCGATCCGCATCCACCAGCGCGACGTGCAGAAGCGGGCGTTCGACGCGATCGGCCTCTCCGAGGAGGAGGCCTCCTCGCAGTTCGGCTTCCTGCTGGACGCCTTCAACTACGGCCCGCCGCCGCACGGTGGCGTCGCCTTCGGCCTGGACCGGATCGTCACGCTGCTCGGCGGCTACGACACCATCCGGGACGTCATCGCCTTCCCGAAGACGTCCACCGGTGGTGACCCGCTGACCGGCGCGCCGACCCCGATCACGGCCGCCCAGCGCAAGGAGGCCGGCGTGGACGCCCAGCCGAAGGCCGCCGGCGAGGCGAAGGCGGCCGACCAGCAGGCCTGAGCCACCACTGCGCTCGAGTGACCGGCCGGTGATGACCCGTTGACCGTAACGGGTCATCACCGGCCGTCGTTGTTCCGGACCCGGGTCGCCGACAAGCGGCTGAAGCCCTCGCTGTACGCGGCAGCCGGCATCCCGCACTACTGGCGCCTGGAACTCGACCCCGCACCGCGCCTCTACCTGGGGCGGCTGGAGCTCGGCGCCTACAGCGACCGCCTGGTCCAGGTCGGCCAGACCAGCGGCCTGGCAGATCCGTTCCCCCTGGATCTCGACCCCGCGAGGTTGCTGCGCGGCTGACCTGCGGCGCCGCTGCGCCGACGGTGGGCGGAAACCGGTGATCCGATCTAACCTGAGAGATCATCAGCATTCGTCTGTCTGGAGGCGCCGTGACCGCCCAGCAGCCCCGCCTCTCCAAGAAGCTCTACGAGCGCGAACTGCTGCGCCTCCAGCAGGAGCTGGTGAAGCTCCAGGAGTGGGTGCGGGCCGAGGGCGTGCGGCTGGTGGTGGTCTTCGAGGGGCGGGACGCGGCCGGCAAGGGCGGCGCCATCAAGCGGGTCACCCAGTACCTCAACCCCCGGGTCGCCCGGATCGTCGCGCTGCCCGCCCCGACCGACCGGCAGCGCGGGCAGTGGTACTTCCAGCGGTACGTCGAGCAGCTGCCGGCCGCCGGCGAGATCGTGCTGTTCGACCGCAGCTGGTACAACCGCGCCGGGGTCGAACGGGTGATGGGCTTCTGCACCGACGAGGAGTACTGGCAGTTCCTGCGCCAGTGCCCGACCTTCGAGCGGATGCTGATCGAGGCCGGCATCGAGCTGCGCAAGTACTGGTTCTCGGTCAGCGACGTGGAGCAGGAGCGACGCTTCCGCTCCCGGCTGAACGACCCGATGCGGCGCTGGAAGCTCTCCCCGATGGACACCGAGTCGCTCACCCGCTGGGAGGACTACTCGCGGGCCAAGGACGAGATGTTCCAGCACACCGACATGCCCGATTCACCGTGGCACGTGGTGGAGAGCGACGACAAGCGGCGGTCCCGGATCAACATGATCTCCCACCTGCTCTCCACCCTGCCCTACACCGACGTCAGCAAGCCGCCGGTCTCGCTGCCGCCCCGCCCGGCCTCCAAGGGCTACCAGCGTCCGCCGCGCGACCTGCAGAAGTACGTACCGGACCACGCGGCCGAGCTGGAGCGGCGGGCGGGGAGGTAGCGGGCCCGGCCTGTCGGTGGCGCGCATTAGGGTGGCGGGGTGGACGAACCGGACCTCTTCACCGCCGCCGCCGAGCAGCACCAGGCCGCCGAGCCGGGCCGGGCGCCGCTGGCCGTGCGGATGCGCCCGCGCACCCTGGACGAGGTGGCCGGCCAGCGCCGGCTGCTCAAGGACGGCTCGCCGCTGCGCCGCCTGGTGGCCGGCGCCAAGGGCCCGGCGGCGACCAGCTCGGTGATCCTCTGGGGCCCGCCCGGCACCGGCAAGACCACGCTGGCGCACGTGATCAGCCAGGCCGTGCAGGGCCGCTTCGTGGAGCTCTCCGCGATCACCGCCGGTGTCAAGGAAGTCCGCGCCGTGATCGAGGGCGCGCGCCGGGCGGTCGCCATGAGCGGCAAGGAGACGGTCCTCTTCCTGGACGAGATCCACCGCTTCTCCAAGGCCCAGCAGGACTCGCTGCTGCCCGCCGTGGAGAACCGCTGGGTCACCCTGATCGCCGCCACCACCGAGAACCCCTACTTCTCGGTGATCTCCCCGCTGCTCTCCCGCTCGCTGCTGCTCACCCTGGAGTCGCTCACCGACGACGACATCCGCTCCCTGCTGCGCCGCGCGGTGGCCGACCAGCGGGGGCTGGACGGCTCGGTGGCGCTGGGCCAGGAGGCCGAGGACCACCTGGTGCGGCTGGCCGGCGGCGACGCCCGGCGGGCCCTGACCACGCTGGAGGCGGCGGCCGGTGCCGCCCTGGAGCAGGGCCTGGCCGAGATCACCCTCGCGGTCACCGAGACCGCCGTGAACCAGGCCGCGGTCCGCTACGACAAGGACGGCGACCAGCACTACGACGTGGCCAGCGCGCTGATCAAGTCGATCCGCGGCAGCGACGTCGACGCCACCCTGCACTACCTGGCCCGGATGGTCGAGGCGGGGGAGGACCCGCGGTTCATCGCCCGCCGGCTGATGATCTCGGCCAGTGAGGACATCGGCCTGGCCGACCCCACCGCGCTGCCCACCGCGGTGGCGGCCGCCCAGGCGGTGGCCATGATCGGTTTCCCGGAGGCACGGATCATCCTGGCCCAGGCCGCCATCGCGCTGGCCCTGGCGCCCAAGTCCAACGCCGCCTACCTGGCCATCGACAGTGCCCTGGCCGACGTGCGGCAGGGCCTGGCCGGGCCGGTTCCGCCGCACCTGCGGGACGCCCACTACGGAGGGGCCGGCAAGCTGGGCCACGGCAAGGGCTACCAGTACCCGCACGACCTGCCCGGCTCGATCGCCGCCCAGCAGTACGCTCCCGACGCGGTGCACGGCAAGGCCTACTACCACCCGACCAGGAACGGCGGCGAGGCCCGCTACGCGGACACCGTGGACTGGACCAGGGGCAAGCTCAAGGGCGAGTGACGGCCGGCCTGACGGGCGGGTGGCCGCCATGCCGGAGCGCGAGGTGGCCGCCGGTCTGAAGGGTGATCGGACAGCCGGTATACTCGCTCGAAGTGCCATGTCCCGGGTCCGGCGGCCATCGTGTCGACCGGCCGCACCAGCGGGGCAGTGGCCAGTGGCCCCGTTCGCGGTGCCACCAGGAGCGTCGCGCACCGTTTTCGGTGTCACGCACCACCCGGTGGTGCGTGTGCAAGCACATCGTGCCCGGCTCCCGGAGAGCGGCTGACCATCCCCGGATGGTTTTCTCCGGGCCGCGAGAGGCGACCTCCGTCAACACCTGGTGACAGCCGTATTCACAGAACGAAAGAGGTTCCGGTTCCATGGCGAACCAGAAGCGCCCCAAGGTCAAGATCGCTCGCGCCCTGGGCGTTCCGCTGACCCCGAAGTCCGTCAAGTACTTCGAGGCCCGCCCGTACCCGCCCGGCCAGCACGGCCGCGGCCGCAAGCAGAACTCGGACTACAAGGTCCGTCTGCTCGAGAAGCAGCGTCTTCGCGCCCAGTACGACCTGAGCGAGAAGCAGCTGGCCCGCGCCTTCGACCGCGCCCGCAAGGCCGAGGGCAAGACCGGTGAGGTGCTGGTCGCCGAGCTCGAGACCCGTCTCGACGCTCTGGTGCTGCGTTCGGGCATCGCCCGGACCATCTACCAGGCCCGCCAGATGGTCGTGCACGGCCACATCCAGGTCAACGGCAGCAAGGTCAACAAGCCGTCGTTCCAGATGAAGCCGGGCTACGTCGTCACGGTCAAGGAGAAGTCCAAGGAGAAGGTCCCGTTCCAGGTCGCCCGTGAGGGTGGCTACGCGGGTGAGGGCCAGACCCCGAAGTACCTCGAGGTCAACCTCAAGGCCCTGGCCTTCCGCCTGGACCGCCTGCCGCAGCGTCGTGAGGTCCCCGTGATCTGCGACGAGCAGCTGGTCGTCGAGTACTACTCGCGTTGATCCGCGGGTAGCGCCCTTCGCGCCACGGACCCCTGCCGCCCCCGGGCGGCAGGGGTCCGCCGCGTTCCGTCCAGGAGCTCAGGACCGGCGACCGCGCGGCTCGCTCACCCGGTCGAGCAGCGCGCAGTCCGACCCGCCGTCCTCGTCCGGTTCGGTCGGCGGTTCGGCGGCCCGGTCCAGCGCCCGGTGCACCGCCTCCGCCAGCTCCAGCCGGGCGCCGCGCTCGAAGGCCGCGCCGAACTCCTGCTCGCTCAGCCCCGCCCGGGCCCGCCGCGCGCACTCGTGGTGCGGGGCGTTGAAGTCCGCCGAGCCGAACAGCGGCACCCCCACCGCCTGCCAGATCCGGTGCGCCGCGCCCTGCAGCACCCGGGCCTCGCGCAACTCGCCGCGGTCCGCCTCCAGCAGTGCCAGCAGCTCCAGGCCCAGCACCAGGCCGACCAGGTCGCGGAAGCCGTAGTGCAGCCGGACGCTCTCCCGGGCGAAGGCCCGCGCCTGCCGGGCCTCGCCGACCAGCCACCGCGAGTAGGCCCGCGCATAGAGGCCGTAGGCGTAGGCCCACTGCTCGCCGTGCTCCTCGCAGACCGCCCGGACCTTGGCCACGCACTCCTCGCCCTCGGCCACCCGGCCCAGGAAGAGCCGCGCCAGGCCCAGCTCGAACATCGCCATCAGCACATTGCTGTTCAGCTCGCCGGCCGTCTCGTAGTAGCGCAGCGCCTGCTCGAACAGCTCGGCGGCCCGGGCCGGGTCGTCGCCGATCAGCGCCGAGCAGCCGAGCCGGTGCAGCGCATGGGCCAGTGCCCGGTCGTCGCCGGTGGCCAGCGCCTGCCGGCGGCACTCCTGGAGCAGCGGCTCGGCCCGGGCCCGGTCGCCCTGCAGGGTGGCGGTGTGGCCGGTGACCCAGAGCGCCTTGGCCCGGGCCGCGGTGGGCGCCCGGTCCAGCGCCAGCGCCCGCTCCAGCCAGTGCCGGCCCTCGCCGAGGTGCCCGCAGCCCACCCAGAAGTACCAGAGGGTGCCGGCCAGCAGCAGCGCCACCTGTTCCTCGCCCGGCTCGCCCAGGCAGAACTCCAGCGCGGCGCGCAGGTTGCCGTGCGCCAGGGCGGTGCGTTCGGCGGTCTCGGCCTGGCGCGGCCCGAACCACTCCACCTCGCCCCAGGCGGCCAGCCCCAGGTACCAGTCCCGGTGCCTGCGGCGCAGTCCGTACTCGCCGCCGCCGCCGCGCAGCCACCCGGCACCGTAGTCGCGCAGGGTGTCCAGCAGCCGGTAGCGGACGGCACCCAGGTGCTCCTCGCGCAGCAGCACCGACTTGACCACCAGTTCGTGGAGCAGGTCGAGCACCTCCTCGGCCTCGATCCCGTCGCCGGAGCAGATGTGCTCGGCCGCCTCCAGGTCGAAGGAGCCGGCGAAGACCGAGAGCCGGGCCCAGAGCAAACGTTCCTGCATGGTGCAGAGCTCATGGCTCCACCCGATCGCGGTGCGCAGCGTCCGGTGCCGCGGCGGCGCGCCGCGGTCCCCGCCGGTCAGCACCTCGAACCGGTCGTCCAGGCGCAGCGCGATCTGCCCCACCGAGAGCGAGCGCAGCCGGCCCGCCGCCAGCTCCAGCGCCAGCGGGATGCCGTCGAGGCGCCGGCAGAGCGCGCCCACCTCGGCCCGCTGCTGCTCGGTGCGCGGCTCGAAGCCCGGCAGCACCGCCGCCGCCCGGTCGCAGAACAGCCGCACCGCCGCCGACCGCGCCCCCGGCGGCGCGACCACCGGCAGCGGCGCCACCGGCAGCAGGCGCTCACCGCCGATCCGCAGCGCCTCCCGGCTGGTCGCCAGCACCCGCAGCTGTGGCAGCGCCCGCAGCAGCGCGCCCGCCAACTCCGCGCAGGCCGCGACCAGGTGCTCGCAGCCGTCCAGCACCAGCAGCAGCCGCCGCCCGTCCAGCTGCTCCACCAGCACCTCCAGCGGCGGACGGGCGGTGCCGTCGGTCAGCCCGAGCGCCTCAAGCACCGCATGGCCCAGCAGCAGCGGATCCTGCAGCTCGCCGACCTCCACCAGGTAGGCGTCGTCGGCGGCGGTGGCCGCCGCGCGCAGCGCCAGCCGGGTCTTGCCGACCCCGCCGGGACCGGTCACGGTGACCAGCCGCGCACCGGCCAACAGCGCTGCCAGGGCCGTGAGTTCGGCGTGCCGCCCGATGAAGCTGGTCAGTTCCGCGGGCAGGTTCCCGCGCCGCAGGGTGCTCTGCTGTGCCACCGGCCCTCCAAGTCCGCCGGGCCCGCCGTCCGGTGCCCCGGGCGGCCCAACGAGGTGACCGGCCGGTAGGTTACGCCGGCCGCCGGGCCGCGTACCGCCTCGCCAGCGCATATATCCGGTCGGGAGTCGGGGCGCGGGCGCGATAGGGTTTCCATCTGAGGAGTGAAGGGAGCGTGCGGTGTCCGTCTCAGAGCTGGCCGGGCTGCTGGTGGCCGTCGGCTGGGTCGTCCTGGTGACGCTGCTGGCCGTGGTGCTGGTGCGCCTGTCCAAGGTGCTCCGCGAGGCCACGGTGCTGGTCAGCGCCGTCACCGAGCAGGCGGTTCCGCTGCTGCAGGACGCCGCCGACGCGGTGCACAGCGCCCAGGAGCAGCTGGTCCGGGTCGACGACATCACCGCCAATGTGCAGGACGCCGCCGCCAACGCCAATGCGCTCTCCTCCACGGTCGCCGCCACCCTGGGTGGCCCGCTGGTGAAGATGGCCGCCTTCAGCTACGGCGTCCGCAAGGCCGTCAACCGGCGGCAGGGCGCCCTGACGCTGCCCCAACAGACTTCGGAACGTGAGGAATTGGCCCGGCTGATCCGTGCCGAGGTGAAGGCCGCCACGGCTCCCAGGCGCGGACTGCTCAGCCGGGTCCGCCGAGCAGTGAAGGGCTGACGCACCGTGGTACGACGCATCTTCTGGATGGCGGTCGGCGCCGGCACCGCCGTCTGGGCCATGAACAAGGCCAACGAGGCCGCCCAACGGCTCACCCCTGACAGCCTGTCGGGCACCGCCGCGCGCGGCGCCCTGCAACTCGGCGACGCCGCCCGCCGGTTCGCCCGGGACGTGCGCGCCGGCATGGCCGAGCGCGAGGACCAGCTGCGGGCCGACCTCGGCCTGGACGGCACCGCGGTGGTGGAGCCGCCGCGTCGCCGGGCCCAGCAGGACCGGGCACTGCAGGGCCGAGCTATCAAGGCGGCCCCGGGAGCCTCCCGGCCGGTCGCCCTGCCTCCGTCGCGCACCACCCCCACCCCCCAGATCATCGCGTCAACGCCCCGCCGGCTGGAACAGCGCCGGGGCCAGCACCCTTAAACCGGAAGGACCACTCATGGAGTCGGCAGAGATCCGCCGCCGCTGGCTGCGCTTCTTCGAGGAGCGCGGCCACACCGTCGTTCCCTCGGCGTCCCTGGTCGCCGACGACCCCACCCTGCTGCTGGTCAACGCCGGCATGGTGCCGTTCAAGCCGTACTTCCTGGGCGAGGTCAAGCCGCAGTTCTCGCGCGCCACCAGCGTGCAGAAGTGCGTGCGCACGCTGGACATCGAGGAGGTCGGCAAGACCACCCGGCACGGCTCGTTCTTCCAGATGTGCGGCAACTTCTCCTTCGGCGACTACTTCAAGGAAGGCGCCATCAAGTTCGCCTGGGAGTTGCTCACCACTCCCGTCGCGGACGGCGGCTACGGCCTGGAGAAGGAGAAGCTCTGGATCACCGTCTACAAGGACGACGACGAGGCCGAGCAGATCTGGCGCGACGTCATCGGGGTGCCGTCGGAGCGCATCCAGCGCCTCGGCATGAAGGACAACTTCTGGTCGATGGGCGTGCCCGGCCCGTGCGGCCCGTGCTCGGAGATCAACTACGACCGCGGCCCGGCCTACGGCGAGGAGGGCGGCCCGGCGGTCAACGGCGAGCGCTACCTGGAGATCTGGAACCTGGTCTTCATGCAGTACGAGCGCGGCCACGGCGACGGCAAGGACGGCTTCGAGATCCTCGGCGACCTGCCGAGCAAGAACATCGACACCGGCCTCGGCCTGGAGCGCCTCGCCGCCATCCTGCAGGGCGTCGACAACCTCTTCGAGATCGACACCAGCCGGATGATCCTGGACCGGGCCGCCGGACTGACCGGCCACCGCTACGGCGACGACCACAAGGCGGACATCTCGCTGCGCGTGGTCACCGACCACATCCGCACCGCGCTGATGCTGGTCGGCGACGGCGTCACCCCCGGCAACGAGGGCCGCGGCTACGTGCTGCGCCGCATCCTGCGCCGGGCGATCCGCAACATGCGCCTGCTGGGCGCCACCGAGCCGGTGGCCAAGGAGCTCATCGACGTCGCCATCAAGGCGATGGCTCCGCAGTACCCGGAGCTGGAGACCGAGCGCAAGCGCATCGAGACCGTCGTGGTCGCCGAGGAGACCGCCTTCCTCCAGACCCTGCGGGCCGGCACCAACCTGCTGGACGCCGCCGTGACCGAGGCCAAGCAGGGCGGCCACGTGGTGCTCAGCGGCGACCAGGCCTTCAAGCTGCACGACACCTACGGCTTCCCGATCGACCTGACCCTGGAGATGGCCGAGGAGCAGGGCCTGGCCGTCGACGAGGCCGGCTTCCGCCGCCTGATGCAGGAGCAGCGGGACCGCGCCAAGGCCGACGCCAAGGCCAAGAAGATGGGCCACGCCGACGTCGCCGCCTACCGCGAGGTGGCGGACCGGGCCGGTGCGTCCGTCTTCACCGGCTACGCCGCCACCGAGGGCGAGGCCACCGTGGTCGGCCTGCTGGTGAACGGCTCGCCGGCCCCGGCCGCGACCGAGGGTGACGAGGTCGAGCTGATCCTGGACCGCACCCCGTTCTACGCCGAGGGCGGTGGCCAGCTCGCCGACCACGGCCGGATCCGGCTGGACTCCGGTGCCGTCGTCGAGATCCGCGACGTGCAGCAGCCGGTGCCGGGCGTGATCGTGCACTCCGGCGGGGTGCTCTTCGGTGAGGTGGTGCTCGGCGCCGCCGCGTACGCCACCATCGACACCGACCGCCGCCGCGCCGTCTCCCGCGCCCACTCGGCCACCCACCTGACCCACCAGGCGCTGCGGGACGCGCTCGGCCCGACCGCCGCCCAGGCCGGCTCGGAGAACGCGCCCGGCCGCTTCCGCTTCGACTTCGGCTCGCCCGCCGCCGTGCCCGGCAGCGTGCTGACCGACGTCGAGCAGAAGATCAACGAGGTGCTCGGCCGCGAACTCGACGTCACCGCCGAGGTGATGACGATGGACGAGGCCCGCAAGCAGGGCGCCATCGCGATGTTCGGCGAGAAGTACGGCGACCAGGTCCGCGTGGTGACCATCGGCGACTTCTCCAAGGAGCTCTGCGGTGGCACCCACGTTGGCAACACCGCCCAGCTGGGTCTGGTGAAGCTGCTCGGCGAGTCCTCGATCGGCTCCGGCGTGCGCCGGGTCGAGGCGCTGGTCGGCGTGGACGCCTACCGGTTCCTGGCCCGTGAGCACACCGTGGTCTCCCAGCTCACCGAGCTGGTCAAGGGCCGTCCGGAGGAGCTGCCGGAGAAGATCTCCGGGATGCTCGCCAAGCTCAAGGACGCCGAGAAGGAGATCGAGCGGTTCCGCGCCGAGAAGGTGCTGGCCGCCGCCGCGGGCCTGGCCGGTGCGGCGGAGGACGTCCGGGGCGTGGCCCTGGTCGCCGCCCAGGTGGCCGACGGCACCGGTGCGGACGAGCTGCGCAAGCTGGTGCTGGACATCCGCGGGCGACTGGGCTCGCGCCCGGCCGTGGTCGCCGCCTTCACGGTGGCGAACGACCGTCCGCTCACCGTCATCGCCACCAACGAGGACGCCCGGGCCCGCGGCATCAAGGCCGGCGAGCTGGTCCGCACCGCGGCCAAGACGCTCGGCGGCGGCGGTGGCGGCAAGGACGACGTCGCCCAGGGCGGTGGTTCCAACCCGGCCGCCGTCGGCGAGGCGATCGCGGCCGTGCGGGCCCTGGTCGCGGAGCGCGCCGCCTGATGGAGCAGCAGGAGCGGGCCTTCCGGCGCGGGCGCCGGATCGCCGTCGACGTCGGTGACGCCCGGATCGGGGTCGCCGCCTGCGACCCCGACGGGCTGATCGCCACGCCGGTGGAGACGGTCCCCGCCGGGGGCCGTTCCCAGGCGCGGCTCAAGGAGATCGTCGAGGAGTACGACGCCATCGAGGTGGTGGTCGGCCTGCCCCGCTCGCTGAGCGGCAAGGAGGGGCCGGCCGCCGCCAAGGTGCGCGGCTACGCGGGTCGGCTGGCGGCGCTGCTGGCGCCGGTGCCGGTGCGGCTGGTGGACGAGCGGATGACCACGGTCACCGCGGCCGCCGGCATGCGGGCCTCCGGGGTGAAGGCCAAGAAGGGCCGCTCGGCGATCGACCAGGCCGCCGCCGTGGTGATCCTCCAGGCCGCACTGGAGACCGAACGGGTGAGCGGTCGAGCGCCCGGTGAGGGTGTCGAACCGATCAGCTGATCATCCTGCTCTAGCGTGCTGGAGAGGGGCCCGGCCGGACGCGTCCGGCCGGGCCCCTTCCGGCGCTCCACGGAGCGCCACCCGGGGTGGCTCCGCTGAGTGACGATGACCGGAGCGCTTCACGGGCAGTGAGCGGCAGCGGTGCGAGTCGGGGCGAGCAACAGCTCCCAGTGGGCGCACAGCCGTGCCGCGCGACCCGACGAATGTTGATCACAACCGACACACGGTGATCACACCGAATGATGGCCGTGTGCACGGAAATTCGGGCAACCAGTGCGGTACGGTAACGTCTCCCCTCAGGCGTTGCGCTAGCACGCCGGTTCGAGGTACTGCCGGGACGCCGTCCCGGATGGCCGGTCCGATCATCTGATCAGGATCGTCCGTCTCCGTCGGCCTAAGGGATTCGATGACTGATCTGGGGCGGGGCTACGGCTCCCAGCCGTGGCACTCCGGGGATCCCGGTTACGGTGAGCAACCACAGCAGCCGAAGGCCCAGGACGGAACGGCCTACCCGGGACAGCCGGAGCAGCAGCAGCCGTACGGTCAGGGTGGTCAGTACCCAGTCCAGGGTGTCGACCCGTACGGGCAGCAGCAGGCCTATGTGCCGATGGATCCGTACGCGCACGCCCAGCAGCAACAGCAGTGGGGGCAGCAGCAGGGCGGCTACCAGCAGTACCAGGAAGTCCCCGGCTATCCGCAGCAGCCCGGCTATCCCCAGCCGGCCGGCTACCCGCAGCAGCCGGGCTACCCGCAGCAGGGCGGGATGCCGCACCAGGACGCGATGGTCCAGCAGAGCGGCCTGCACCAGGGCGGATTGCCGCCGCAGGGTCCGTTCCCGCCGCAGCCGATGCAGCCCCAGCCGGCCGGTTATCCGGACCAGACGCACCCACAGCCGATGCCGGGCCACCTGCCCATGGCCGGTCAGCAGGGGATGGCGGGCCAGCAGGGCATGCCCGGTCAGCAGGGCATGCCGGGCCAGCAGGGCATGCCCAGCCAGGTGCCCGGTCAGGCGGCGCAGCACCAGCAGCTGCCCGAGCAGCAGGCCGCACCCGCCGGACCGGGCCCGGACGGCATCGACTGGGAGGCCGAGGCCGCCGCCCTGGACGACCCGGCCGAGGCCGACGACGCGTACGACGAGGCCGCCGCGTACTCCGCGGGCGAGTTCACCGGCGAGCACACCGACTACGCCGAGGACGGGTTCGTCGACGGCGAGTTCACGGACGGGGACGAGGAGCGCTCCTCGTTCTTCGGCGCCGAGGACGACAGCGACGAGGCCGACGCCAAGCGCAAGGCGAAGGGCAAGAAGTCCGGCCGCCGCAACGGCGGCGCCTGCCTGCTGGTCGCCCTGGTGCTGCTCGGCGGCCTGGGTGGCGCCGGTTGGTGGGGCTACGGCTTCTACCAGAGCAACTTCGGCCCGGCGCCGGACTACAAGGGCAGCGGGACCGGCAAGGTGAACGTCCAGATCCAGGACGGCGCCACCGCCTCCGACATGGGCAAGGTGCTCATGGACGCGGGCGTGGTGAAGAGCGTCGGCGCGTTCACCGCCGCCTACAACCGGGCCGGCAAGATGCTGCAGCCCGGCTACTACATCATGGCGAGCCAGATGTCCGGCGACGCCGCCGTGGCGGAGATGGTCAGCGAGGCGGGCGGTGACTCCCTGATCATTCCGGAGGGCAAGACCGCCGCCGACATCTACAAGATGGTCGACAAGAAGCTGAAGCTCGCCGACGGCACCACCGCCGCCGCGGCCAAGGCCAACATGAACAACTTCGGCCTGCCGCAGTACGCCGGCGGCAACATCGAGGGCTTCCTCTGGCCCACCCGCTACTCGGTCAGCCAGGGCATGAAGCCCGAGGACCTGCTGAAGCAGATGGTGACCAACGCGGTCAACGAGTACAACCAGCTCGGTCTGGACGCCGGCGCCCAGCAGGTCGGCCTGAAGGGGGCCTACGACGTGATCACCGAGGCCAGCATCGTGCAGGCCGAGGGCAACAACGTGGCCGACTTCGGCAAGATGGCCCGGGCCATGGACAACCGCCTGAGCGGCACCAACTTCCCCAACCACACCTTGGGCCTGGACACCACGCTGCAGTACTCGGTGGGTTCCAAGAAGCTCACCGACGCGCAGATCCACGACGGGTCCAACAAGTACAACACCTACATCAACCCGGGCCTGCCGCCGACGCCGATCTCCAACCCCGGCGAGGACGCGCTCAAGGCGGTGCTAAACCCGCCTGCGGGCAACTGGGTCTACTGGATCGCGATGAGTTCCACCGACACCCGCTTCTCGGACAACAAGGCGGACTTCGCGAACAACGTCAAGCAGTACTGCGCCCAGAACAACATGGCCTTCGACGCGGGCAGCACCACCTGCAAGTCCAAGTAGCAGACGCCGGAACAGAAGTGGGCACACCGTGACCATCCACCACCGCGCCGCCGTGCTCGGATCGCCGATCGCGCACTCGCTCTCCCCGGTGCTGCACAACGCCGGCTACCGGGCGCTGGGGCTGGACGACTGGGAGTACCGGCGGTTCGAGGTGGACGAGGCCGGCCTGCCCGGCTTCGTGGCGGGGTTGGAGCCGGCGGGCTGGGCCGGGTTCTCGCTCACCATGCCGCTGAAGCGGGCGGTGATGCCGCTGCTGGACGAGGTGAGCGAGACCGCGCTGCTGGTGGACGCCGTGAACACCCTGGTGTTGGAGGCCGACGGGCGGCGCACCGGGGACAACACCGACGTGCCCGGCCTGGTCGCCGCACTGCGGGAGCGCGGCATCGACAAGGTGACGCACGCCGCGGTGCTGGGCGCGGGCGCGACCGCCTCCTCGGCGCTGGCCGCACTCGCCCAGCTGACCGACGGCCCGGTGACGGTGTACCTGCGCTCACCCGAACGAGCACGGGAGATGCGGGAGTTGGGGGACCGTCTGGGGCTCGCGGTGCAGACCGCGGACTGGGCGGACGGTGCGGCGGCGCTGGACTCCCCGCTGACGGTGTCCACCACTCCGGTGGGCGCCACCGACCCCTTCGCCGAGCGGCTGACCGCCACCCCGGGCGCGCTCTTCGACGTGCTCTACCACCCGTGGCCGACCCCGCTGGCCGCGGCCTGCGCGGCCCGCGGTGGGACGGTGCTGGGCGGTCTCGACCTGCTGGTGCACCAGGCGGTGCTGCAGTTCGAGCGGTTCACCGGGGTGCCCCGGGGCCCGCTGGCGGCGATGCGCGCGGCGGGCGAGGCGGCGCTGGGGGAGGGCTGACGCCACGGCGGTCAGTGCGGTGCGCTCGGCTCCCGGCCGCGCACCACCGCCAGCAGGCTGTGCGCGGAGACGAGCGCCCAGACGCCCTCCAGCAGCAGGAACCCCCACTGCGAGGTGAGCCCGGCGAGCACCGCGAGGATCACCGAACCGCCCAGGTTCAGCAGCAGGTAGGGCTTGGAGCGCGCGCTGATCCGGCCCCACTGGGCGAGCGCGAACGGGATCAGGATCAGGATCGACCCGAAGACCTGAACGACCTGTTCCATACGGCATCCTCCCGACGGGTGCGTCGTCTTGTCGGTCCGGGTACGGCGCGTCTCGTCCGGTGGCCGCAGGATGGCGGTCCACGTCCCATTCTGCCCGACGGTGCGACGAACGCCGGGGCGATGTCCGCTGCCCGCCCCCGCCTGATCACCACATGAGCGCCGGGCCGTCCGTCACCCGGACAAGCCGTCCGCCACCCGGACCAGCGCACTTCCGCCCCTGGGAACGTGAAAGGATCGGACCGGGCTCGGAGCAGGAGCCCGCAGGAGCCCGGCCGGGCGTAGGGCTCGGGCTCGGATCGCTGATGAAGGAGCACCCTTGGGTACGTTGCGCTGGCTGACGGCGGGAGAGTCGCACGGTCCCGCCCTGGTTGCCACCCTGGAGGGCCTGCCTGCCGGTGTGCCGGTGACCACCGCCGACGTGGCGGACGCGCTGGCTCGCCGCCGGCTCGGCTATGGTCGCGGCGCGCGGATGAAGTTCGAGCAGGACGAGGTGACCTTCCTCGGCGGTGTCCGGCACGGCCAGACGCTGGGCAGCCCCGTCGCGGTCATGGTCGGCAACACCGAGTGGCCCAAGTGGCAGCAGGTGATGGCCGCCGACCCGGTCGACCCCGAGGTGCTGGCGGGCCTGGCCCGGAACGAGGCGCTCACCCGGCCGCGTCCCGGCCACGCCGACCTGGCCGGCATGCAGAAGTACTCGCTCGACGAGGCCCGCCCGATCCTGGAGCGCGCCAGCGCCCGCGAGACGGCCGCCCGGGTGGCGCTCGGCACCGTCGCCCGCGCCTTCCTCAGGGAGGTCTGCGGCATCGAGATCGTCTCCCATGTGGTGGAGCTCGGCGCCGCCAAGGCCCCGGCCGGGGTGCTGCCGCTGCCCGCCGACGAGGCCCGGCTCGACGCGGACCCGGTGCGCTGCCTGGACGCCGACGCCTCGGAGCGGATGGTCGCCGAGATCGACCAGGCCCACAAGGACGGCGACACGCTCGGCGGCGTGGTCGAGGTGCTGGCCTACGGCGTGCCGGTGGGCCTCGGCTCGCACGTCCACTGGGACCGCCGGCTGGACGCCCGGCTGGCCGCCGCGCTGATGGGCATCCAGGCGATCAAGGGCGTCGAGGTCGGCGACGGCTTCGAGCTGGCCCGGATCCCCGGCTCCCAGGCGCACGACGAGATCGTCCCGACCCCCGAGGGCGTCAAGCGCACCTCCGGCCGCTCGGGCGGCACCGAGGGCGGCCTGTCCACCGGCGAGCTGCTGCGGGTGCGCGCCGCGATGAAGCCGATCGCCACCGTGCCGCGCGCCCTGCGCACCGTCGACGTGCGCACCGGCGAGCCCGCCCAGGCGCACCACCAGCGCTCCGACGTCTGCGCGGTGCCGGCCGCCGGCATCGTCGCCGAGGCGATGGTGGCGCTGGTGCTGGCCGACGCGGTGCTGGAGAAGTTCGGTGGCGACCACGTCACCGAGACCCGCCGCAATGTGCGGGGCTACCTCGAGAACCTGGTCATCCGATGACCGGTGGACCGGTTGTCGTCCTGGTCGGGCCGCCCGGTGCCGGCAAGAGCACGGTCGGCCGACTGCTCGCCGACCATCTCGGCGTGGGCTTCCGGGACACCGACGAGGACATCGTCGCCACCGCGGGCAAGCCGATCGCGGACATCTTCGTCGACGACGGCGAGCCGCACTTCCGCGAGCTGGAAAGGGCCGCCGTCGCCGGCGCCCTGACGGACCATCGGGGAGTGCTGGCGCTCGGCGGCGGGGCCGTCATGGCCGAGCCCACCCGGGCGCTGCTCAAGGGCCGACCGGTGGTGTACCTGGAGGTCGCGCTCGCCGACGCCGTGAAGCGGGTCGGGCTGGACGCGCCGCGCCCGCTGCTCGCGGTCAACCCGCGCCAGCAGTGGCGCGAACTGATGGAGCGCCGCCGACCGCTCTACCTGGAGGTCGCCGCCGCGGTGGTCACCACCGAGGGCCGCACCCCCGAGCAGGTCGCCGAGGCCGTGCTGGAATCTTTGGAGCTGAACTGAGCATGAGCGACACCGTCACCATCCACGTCGGCGGTTCGGCCGGCCACGACCCCTACGACGTGCTGGTCGGGCACCAACTGCTGGGCGAGCTCGCCGGGTTGATCGGCCCGCAGGCCCGGCGGGTCGCGGTGATCTGCCCGGAGGCGCTGGCCGCCACCGGCGATGCGATCCGCGAGGACCTGGCCGCCGAGGGGTACGAGGCGATCACCCTTCAGGTGCCCAACGCCGAGGAGGCAAAGAGCGCCGAGGTCGCCGCCTACTGCTGGTCGGTGCTCGGCCAGACCGGCTTCACCCGCAGCGACGTGATCGTCGGCCTGGGCGGCGGCGCCACCACCGACCTGGCCGGCTTCGTCGCCGCCACCTGGCTGCGCGGGGTCCGCTGGATCTCCATGCCCACCACGCTGCTCGGCATGGTGGACGCGGCCGTGGGCGGCAAGACCGGCATCAACATCGCCGAGGGCAAGAACATGGTCGGCGCGTTCCACCCGCCGGTGGGTGTGCTCGCCGACCTCGCCACCCTGGAGACCGTGCCCAAGCACGACTACGTCTCCGGCCTGGCCGAGGTCATCAAGTGCGGCTTCATCGCCGACCCGGTGATCCTCGACCTGATCGAGTCCGACCCCGAGGGCGCCCAGACCCCCGCCGGGCCGCACACCGTGGAGCTGATCCGGCGAGCCGTCCAGGTCAAGGCCGACGTGGTCTCCGGTGACCTCAAGGAGGCCGGCCGGCGCGAGATCCTCAACTACGGCCACACCCTCGGCCACGCCATCGAGCGCAACGAGCGGTACAAGTGGCGGCACGGCGCCGCGATCTCGATCGGCATGGTGTTCGCCGCCGAACTCGGCCGCCTGGCCGGGCGGTTGGACGACGCCACCGCCGACCGCCACCGCACCGTGCTGGCCTCGGTGGGCCTGCCGCTCAGCTACCGGGCGGACGCCTGGCCGAAGTTGCTGGACGCCATGAAGGTCGACAAGAAGTCGCGCGGCGACCTGCTGCGCTTCATCGTGCTCGACGGTCTGGCCAAGACCTCGGTGCTGGAGGGGCCGGACCCGTCGCTGTTGGTCGCCGCCTACGCGGAGGTGTCGTCGTGACGCAGCCCTTCGGTCAGCGGGTGCTGGTCCTCAACGGCCCCAACCTCGGCCGGCTCGGCAGCCGGGAGCCCGATGTCTACGGATCCACCTCCTACGCCGGCCTGGTCGAGCGCTGCACCAAGCTCGGCCGCGAGCTCGGTTTCGAGGTGGAGGTCAAGGAGACCAACTCCGAGCAGCAGATGATCGAATGGCTGCACTGGGCGGCCGATGAGAAGACCCCGGTGGTCCTCAACCCCGGTGCCTTCACGCACTACTCGTACGCGATGCGGGACGCCGCCGCCCAACGCACCGCCCCGCTGATCGAGGTGCACATCTCCAACCCGTACGCCCGCGAGGAGTTCCGGCACACCTCGGTGATCGCCGCGATCGCCTCCGGGACGATCGCCGGCTTCGGCATCGGCTCCTACGAGCTGGCGCTGCGGGCGCTGGCCGAGCAGCTGTCGCAGCGTTGACGGGGAAGTCGGCGCAGCGTTGACGCCGAGCCGGGAGGCTCGGGCGCGGCGGCGGGCAGCGGTCGGCCGGGGCTGAGCCGGGCGGACCCGCGGCCCGCCGACCGCGGTGGCACGGCGGCTGCCCCGAGGCGGACTGGGCTCGCTGCCGTGACGCCGTGTAGTCTCCCCACCGGGAGGTGCGTGTCGTGTCGCAGCAGTACGGCGGGGGAGTGCCCCCGCGTCCGGCGGGTCCGCCGCCGATGCCGCCGCGCAAGGACGCCGAGCCCCAGCCGCCCGCCCCGAACAACCCGCCGCAGCCGGCGCCGGCTGCCGGGCGTGACGAGGGGCCGCCAACGTTGCGCGATCTCCCGGTACTGCCCCTGGCCACCGGTGCCGCCGGCGACGGGGGGCCGACTCCCGTGCCCGCCGCCCCGGCGGTGCCCCCGGCGCCGCCTGCCACTCCGCCCTCGGTCGGTGCACTGCCCTCGGAGGGCGGGCAGCTGTCGGCGGGTCAGCCGACGGTGCCGCCTCCACTCGGCACCGGGCCGACCGCGCCGACCGCGTCTGCAGCGTCCGAGAGCCCGGGCGCTACGGTTGCGGCGGCGCCCGCCCCGCCGGTCGCCGGGGCCCCGGCCCCGGTCCCCGCTGCGCCGCCGGCTGCTGCCGCAGCCCCGGCTGCTGCCGCAGCCCCGGCTCCTGCCGTACCGCCGGCTCCGGCTGCCGCCGCGCCCCAGGCTCCCGTCGCCGCTCCGGCCCGGCCGGCCGCCCCCGCCCGGACCGCGGCTCCCCCGGCGGCGCTCGCCCCCGTGCCCGCCCGCGCCTTCGCGCCCGCCCCGGCGCTCACCCCCCTCCGCCGCCCCAGCGCGCCCAGCGTCGCGGTGCCGCCGGGCAGTACCGGCCACTTCGTGTTGCCCACCGGCGCCCCCGTGCAACTCCCCACGGCCAGCCTGGCGCAGAGCGCGGGGCCGCTCGCCGTGCTGCTCATCGGCCCGGCAGGCGCGGGCAAGACCACCGTGGCCCGGCACTGGGCCGAGCGCCGGGCGGTGCCGACCGCGCACATCAGCCTGGACGACGTCCGCGAATGGGTGCAGGCGGGTTTCGCCAACCCGCAGTCCGGCTGGAGCAGCGCCACCGAGGCGCAGTACCGGCTGGCCCGCCGCACCTGCGGCTTCGCCTGCCGCAACTACCTGGCCAACGGCATCTCCTGCATCATCGACGACGCGGTCTTCCCGGACCGGCCGGCGATCGGGCTGGGCGGCTGGAAGCGGCACATCGGCCCCGGCATGATCCCCGTGGTGCTGCTGCCCAGCCTGGACACGGTGCTTGCCCGCAACGCCCGGCGCTCCGGCAACCGGCGGTTGAGCGACGAACAGGTGGCGCTGATCCACGGCCGGATGGCGGGCTGGTTCAACTCCGGTCTGCCGATCATCGACAACTCGCAGCTGGACGTGGCCGCCACGGCCACCGCCCTGGACCGGGCGATCTCGGCCCGCCTGGCCGGCCAGCCGGTCCGCTGACCCGCACCCGTAGACCGAAAGAGCTTCGCCCGTCATGCCCGAAGGCCACATCCTGCACCGCCTCGCCGCCGAGAACCGGCGGCTGTTCGGCGGGCGCCCGGTCGACGTCTCCAGCCCGCAGGGGCGGTTCGCCGACGGCGCCGAGCTGCTCGACGGGCAGCCGCTGGAGCAGGCCGAGGCCGACGGCAAGCACCTCTTCCTCGGCTTCCCGGCCGGCTGGCTGCACATCCACCTGGGCCTGTACGGCGGCTTCAGGTTCGGCGCGGCACCGGCACCCGCGCCGGTCGGCATGGTGCGGCTCCGGCTGGCGAACGACGAGCACTACGCCGACCTGCGCGGCCCGACCACGTGCGAGCTGCTCACCCCGGCCGAGAAGGACGCGGTGCACGCCCGGCTCGGCCCGGACCCGCTGCGCGCCGATGCCGACCCGGAGCGGGCCTGGCAGCGGATCGCCCGCAGCCGCAGCACGATAGCCGCCCTGCTGATGGACCAGAAGGTCCTGGCGGGGGTGGGCAACGTCTACCGCGCCGAGGTGCTGTTCCGGCACACCGTCAGCCCGTTCCGCACGGGCCGCGAGGTGACCCGCGCCGAGTGGGAGCTGATCTGGCGCGACCTGGTCGAGCTGATGCACGAGGGCGCGGCGATCGGCCGGATCGACACCGTCCGCCCCGAGCACACCCCCGAGGCGATGGGCCGGCCGCCCCGGGTCGACGACCACGGCGGCGAGGTGTACGTCTACCGCCGGGCGGGGCTGCCCTGCCTGGTCTGCGGCACCGAGGTCCGCACCGAGGCGCACGCGGCCCGCAACCTCTTCTGGTGCCCCACCTGCCAGCAGCGCTGAGCGAAAAGGCGCTCCGGGCCGCATCCGGCCCGGAGCGCCTGCCGTCGCCCGGTGGTCGATCAGCCTCGGTGGCGCGTCAGCCTCGGCGGCGGATCGGTCTCGGTGGCGGGTCAGCCCATCTCCTCCAGCGACTTGCCCTTGGTCTCCCGCACGAACCGCACCACGAACGGGATGGAGAGCACGGCGAAGACGGCGTAGATGACGTACGTGCCCGAGAGGTTCCAGTCCGACAGGGTGGGGAAGGTCACCGTGATCAGCCAGTTGGCGATCCACTGGGCGGCCGCGGCCACGCCCAGTGCGGCGGCGCGGATGCGGTTGGGGAACATCTCGCCGAGCATCACCCAGACCACAACGCCCCAGGAGAGGGCGAAGAAGAACACGAAGGCGTGGGCCGCGATCAGCGCCAGCATGCCCTGGCCGTGCGGCAGCGCGGCGTCGGCGCCGTGGCGGTAGGAGAACGCCCAGGCCTCCAGGGCGAGCGAGACGGCCATGCCCGCGGAGCCGATCACGGCCAGCGGCTTGCGCCCGATCCGGTCGACGAAGACCATCGCGACCACGGTGCCGACGATGTTGATGATCGAGGTGGTGAACGAGTACAGGAACGACGAGCTGGGGTCGATGCCCACCGACTGCCACAGCGTCGAGGAGTAGTAGAACGCGACGTTGATGCCGACCAGTTGCTGGAAGACCGACAGCCCGATGCCCACCCAGACGATCGGCAGCAGGCCCATGCGCCCGCCGAGCAGGTCGCGGAAGGTGGAGCGGTGCTCGCTGCGCATCGCGTGCTCGATCTCGGCGACCCGGGCGTCCAGGTCGCTGTCGGCGCCCTCGACCTCGGCGATGACGGCCTTGGCACGGTCGATCCGGCCGGTGGAGATCAGGAACCGCGGTGACTCCGGGATGGCGAAGGAGAGCAGGCCGTAGAGCGCGGCCGGCACCACCATCACGCCGAGCATCAGCTGCCAGGCCTCCAGGCCCAGCACATGACCGCGCTGGTCGCCGCCGGCGGCCTGCAGGATCCCGTAGTTGGCGAGCTGGGAGACGGCGATGCCGATCACGATCGCGGCCTGCTGGAAGGAGCCGAGCCGACCGCGGTAGGCGGGCGGGGCCACTTCGGCGATGTAGGCGGGGCCGATCACCGAGGCCATGCCGATGCCGATGCCGCCGAGCACTCGCCACAGCGCGAGGTCCCAGAGCGCGAACGGCAGCGCGGAACCGACGGCGCTCACGGTGAAGAGCAGTGCGGCGATCTGCATCACCCGGATCCGGCCCAGCCGGTCGGCCATCCGGCCGGCCAGGGCGGCGCCGATCGCACTGCCGATCAGCGCGACGGCGACCACCTGGGCCAGCGTCCCCGAGCCGACCTGGTACTTCTCGCGGATCGCGGCCACCGCGCCGTTGATCACGGAGCTGTCGTAGCCGAACAGGAACCCGCCCATCGCGGCCGCCGCCGTGATGAAGATGACGTGTCCGAGGTGGTCCGTTGCGGCGGGCCTGCCGGCCGACCGCACCGGAGCGCTGCTGGTGCTCACCTGAACTCCTTGTGCGTGACGAACATGAGGCTGCTTATGTCGTTCATGTCGTTCAGGCAGTGAACGCAACAGGCAACTTCGTTGTTCCCATCAACTGATCGAGCTGAGCATAGCCGGGAAAATCGGGCATCGGTGCATCCCGTGTGTTCAATAGGTGAATGGATGGTCCGGTTTCCTGGCTCTCCGGCGGGAAGTATCGAACCAACAGCCTCGGCCAGGCCGTGGCGCACAAGGGGCGGTCACCGTGCCGGGGAGTTCCTGACGGCCCGTAAGCTGGCGGGATGTCCTCCATCGAGCCGATCCGAGACCGCACCGCCGCCGGTCCGGCTGAGCAGGCAAGCGCCGGTCCGGCCGGGCAGGCCGGTGCCGGTCCGGCCGAGCACGCCGCCGCGCTGCTACGCACCGACCCGCACGCCGGCTTCGCCGCGCTGCGCGAGGCCGGCCCGGTGCACCGGATCGCCGGGCCCGACGGTCTGCCGGTCTGGCTCGTCACCCGCTACGCCGACGTCCGGCAGGCGCTCGCCGACCCGCGGCTCGCGCTCGACCGGCGGCACGCGCTGCCCGGCAACTACCGCGGCTTCTCGCTGCCGCCCGCACTCGACGCCAACCTGCTCAACATGGATCCGCCGGACCACACCAGGATCCGCCGCCTGGTCTCGCAGACCTTCACCGCCAAGCGGATCGAGCGGCTGCGTCCCCGCGTCGAGCGGATCGCCGACCGACTGCTCGACGCGATCGAACCGCTCGGCCGGGCCGACCTGCTCGCCGCCTACGCCGCACCGCTGCCGATCACGGTGATCTGCGACCTGCTCGGCGTCCCGGTGGACGACCGCCCCGACTTCCGCAGCTGGACCGACAGCCTGGTCGCACCTGACCCGAGCCGGCCGCAGGACGCCAAGGCCGCCGTCGTCGCACTGCTGGACTTCCTCACCGCACTGGTCGCCCGCAAGCGCGCGGAGCCCGGTGACGACCTGCTCTCCGCCCTCATCGCCGTCCGGGACGAGGATGCGGCCACCACCGCCACCGGTGAGGACCGGCTCAGCGAGGACGAGCTGACCTCGCTCGCCTTCGTGATCCTCTTCGCCGGCTACGAGAACACCGTCCACCTGATCGGCAACGCCGTCCTGGCGCTGCTCCAGCACCCCGAACAGCTGGCCGCGTTGCGTGCCGATCCGACGCGGATCGGGGCGGCGGTGGAGGAGTTCGCCCGGTTCGACGGACCCGCCCCGCTGGCGATCCGGCGGTTCCCCCGGGAGGACGTGGAGATCGGCGGCGTCCGGGTGCCGGCGGGCGAGACCGTCATGCTCGCCATCGCCGCCGCCAACCGGGACCCGGCGCGGTTCGCCGCGCCGGACCGGCTCGAACTGGATCGTCCGGACAACGCACACCTGGCCCTCGGCCACGGCATCCACTACTGCCTGGGCGCACCGCTGGCCCGGATGGAGACCGAGGTCGCGCTGACCGCCCTGCTGACCCGGTTCCCGGCGCTGGCCCTGGACGAGGCGGCCGGTGCCGTCCGCCACCGGCCGTCGATCCGGGCCCGGGGAGTCCTGGCGTTGCCGGTGCGCTTCTGATGTGAGCGAGTGCTCGAGCGCCTGCTCACCGATCGAGCGCCTGCCCAGAGGTCGAGCAGCTGCTCACCCCAGCGCCCGTGCCGCCTGCGCCGCGACCGCTGTGGCGACGGCGGCCAGGGCGGGCGAGTCGAGGCGCCACTGCTGCCAGTAGAGCGGGACTTCGACGGTGCGACCCGGCAGGAACTCCACCAGCGCGCCGGTGCGCAGCCGCGGGGTGGCGTGGATGCGCGGGACCAGGCCCCAGCCGAGTCCGGTCGTCACCGCGTCCGTGAAGCCCTCGCAGGACGGGACGTAGTGCCGCAGCCGGCTGGCCGGCTGACCGCCCGTCAACTCCCGTACGAACGCGTCCTGCAGATCGTCGCGCCGGTCGAAGACGACCACGGGTGCTCGGGGCAGCAGTCGCGCCGGGTCGCCGTCCAGCCAGCGGGCGGCGAACTGCGGCGTGGCGAGCGGGAGGTACTCCATCGCGCCGAGTCGGCGCACCGAGCAGCCCGCCACCGGCTCCGGGGAGGAGGTGACCGCCGCCATCACCTCGCCCGAGCGCAGCAGCGTGGTCGTGTGCGCCTCGTCCTCCCGGCGCAGGTCGACGTGGACCCGGGCCTGCCGGGCGAGCGCGGCCAGGGCCGGCACGAACCAGGTCGCCAACGAGTCGGCGTTGACCGCGATCGGCAGCCAGGACGGGCCCGCCGGTTCGTCCTCGGCTCCGCCGTCGGCCATCCCCAGGGCGCTGCGGGCGTCGCCCTCCAGCCTGGCCAGCTGGCGCCCGAACCGCACCACGACCTGGCCGGACTCGGTCGGCCGGACCGGCTTCGTCCGGGTCAGCAGCACCCGCCCGGTGCGCTGCTCCAGGGCCTTGATCCGCTGGCTCACGGCGGAGGGCGTCACGTGCAGCACGGCCGCGGCGGCGTCGAAGGTGCCCTCGTCGACCACCGCCAGCAGGGTGCGGACCAGGTCGTGGGGCAGTTCCGTCTTCACGAGCACTAAGGATACGTAAAAAACATCAGCTGGTCTTATGCTGCGGTTGCTCCTTACGGTGGCCCGCATGGGAAGCACACTCACCGCCGCCGCGGCCGGATTCGGGACCGGCATGTCACTCATAGTCGCCATCGGGGCGCAGAACGCCTTCGTGTTGCGCCAAGGCGTCCGACGGGAGGCGGTCCTGCCGGTCGTCGCGATCTGCGCGGCCTCCGACGCGGTGCTGATCGCCTGTGGAGTGGGCGGGCTCGGTGCCCTCGTCACGGCGTGGCCGGCCGCGCTGACGGCGGTGCGCGTGGTGGGCGCCGCCTTCCTGCTCTGCTACGCGGTGGTCGCCGCCCGCCGGGTGCTGGGCACCGCCGTGCTGGAAAGCGCAGGGCCGGCCGTTCGCTCCCGCCGCCGCGCGGTGCTGACCTGCCTGGCGATGACCTGGCTCAACCCGCACGTCTACCTCGACACCGTGCTGCTGCTCGGCGCCGTCTCCGCCGGCTACGGCGCACACCGGTGGCAGTTCGCGGTCGGCGCCGCGCTGGCCAGCCTCTGCTGGTTCGCCGCCCTGGGCTTCGGTGCCCGCCTGCTCGCCGGCTTCTTCCGCCGTGCGTCGTCCTGGCGGGTCCTGGACGGTGTGGTCGCGACGA
Organism: Kitasatospora humi; assembly: GCF_020907985.1. Lineage (GTDB taxonomy): Bacteria > Actinomycetota > Actinomycetes > Streptomycetales > Streptomycetaceae > Kitasatospora > Kitasatospora humi. The sequence goes on from NZ_JAJJPA010000001.1 coordinate 219,116, forward strand.
CGATGCTGGTCGCCGGCGTGTCCCTGGCGGTGGGTGCCTAGGACCGGGGGCGTAGCGTGGTTCGGGACCACCGGCCGAGGCGCGGCGCAGTGCTGGTCGGCAGGATGAACCGAGTTCTGTGAGTGGGGAGTTCAGCGCATGGAGATCCGTCCGGGGCACCTGGAGGAACAGGGCCGCAGCCGTACCGCGCTCGTCGAGGACCTGATGGAGCGCTACCCGGAGGTGCCCCGGGAGGCCGTCATCAAGGAGGACCTGCTGCGCGGCGGCATGGCCTTCGACGAGTCCGCGCTCAGCGGCAGCGCCGACGGGGCCGGCGCGGGCGACGTGAAGCCGAAGTCGTACTTCATCTTCTCCTTCGACCACCGCACCCTGCCCGAGCTGGGCGCGGCCGCGCTCAACCGGCCGCCGGAGGAGATCGTGCTCACCGGCGGGCCCTACGGGCTGCGCCGCACGGTGGTGTCGGTGCGGGTGAACCCGGCCTCGCCCTACCGGGTGGGGGCGGGGGAGGACGGCACGCTCGGCCTCCACCTCGACGGTGTCCGGATCGCCGACGTGGGCCTGCCCCCGATGCCGGGCTACTACCGGCACACCCTGGCCAACGGCAAGTCGGTGATGGAGGTGGCCCCGACCATCCAATGGGGCTACCTGATCTACCTGACCGTCTTCCGGGTCTGCCAGTACTTCGGCGCCAAGGAGGAGTGCCAGTACTGCGACATCAACCACAACTGGCGCCAGCACAAGGCGGCCGGCCGCCCCTACACCGGGGTCAAGCCGGTCGAAGAGGTGCTGGAGGCCCTGGAGTTGATCGACCGCCACGACACCGCCCGCGCCTCGCAGGCATACACCCTCACCGGCGGTTCGATCACCTCCCACGTCGGGGGCCGCGACGAGGCGGACTTCTACGGCCAGTACGCCAAGGCGATCGAGGAGCGGTTCCCCGGGCGGTGGATCGGCAAGGTGGTCGCGCAGGCGCTGCCGCGCGACGACGTCCAGCGGTTCCACGACTACGGGGTGCGGATCTACCACCCCAACTTCGAGGTGTGGGACAAGCGGCTGTTCGAGCTGTACTGCCCCGGCAAGGAGCGCTACGTCGGCCGGGAGGAGTGGCACCGCCGGATCCTCGACTCGGCCGGGGTGTTCGGCGCCTCCAACGTGATCCCCAACTTCGTCGCGGGCGTGGAGATGGCCCAGCCCTTCGGTTTCACCACGGTCGACGAGGCCATCGCCTCCACCCGGGAGGGGCTGCGGTTCTTCATGTCCCACGGCATCGTGCCGCGCTTCACCACCTGGTGCCCCGAGCCCACCACTCCGCTGGGCAAGGCCAACCCGCAGGGTGCGCCGCTGGAGTACCACATCCGCCTGCTGCAGACCTACCGGGCGACGCTGGCGGAGTTCGGCCTCTCCTCACCGCCCGGCTACGGGCCGGCGGGTGCGGGCAAGGCGGTGTTCTCGGTCAGCTCGTTCATGGACTCGCTGCCGGGGTGAGGCGTGGCGGCGGCGGGGGCCCGGCGCACTGAACGGACGCGCTGCGCAAGCCGTTCCCCGACCTGACCGGCCGGCGCGCACCGCTACGCCCGCACCGCTACCGGCTGGTCCGCGGCCACCCCGCCCATCGCCCCCAACCGCCGCAGGCAGGCCCGCCGTTGCACCACGCCCAGTCCGGCGAGCGCACCGCCCAGGGCGAGCCACCCGACCGGGCCGCCGGCGAAGACGGCGCCGGTGAGCAGCAGCGGACCGGCGGCCTTCTCGATGGACTGGGCCATGCCGGCGACGCCGAGGTAGGTGGCGCGGGACCGGGTGGGGGCGAGGGAGACGGCCAACTCCCAGGAGCTGATGGAGCGCAGGAGCTCGGCGACGGTGGTGAGGACGGCGGCGGCCGTCATGGCGATGGTGGCCGTCCAGGCGTCGGCGCCCGTGGTGAGGGCGAGGATCAGGCAGCAGGCCAGCATGGCGACGCCGATCAGGGCGACGGAGTCGGCGGGGCGGCGGCTGGTGCGCGAGGCCCAGGTGGAGAAGCGGAGTTGGAGGGCGACCACCAGGACGGTGTTGATGACGAGGAACGCCGGGACGAACGCGTGCGGGGCACGGGTGTGGTGGATGAGCCACAGCGGGAGGCCGACGTTCAGCACCGCGTCGTCCAGGTTCATCACGATGTCGAGCGCCACGAACAGCAGGTAGCCGCGGTCACGCCAGGGGTTGGGGCCCTGCGGTGCGGTTCCTTCGGGCGTGGCGGCGGCGTGGGCACGGAGCCCGGGGTTGGCGCTGGTGAGCCGCACCAGCAGCGCCGCGGCCAGGTAGGAGAGCCCGTTGGCGAGGATCAGCGCCCGGTAGGCGCCGACCGTCCCGACCGCCAGCCCGATCGCCGCGATGCCCGCGCCCACCGCGTAGCCCGCGTTGGCGACGCTGCGGAACAGGGCCTGGTACACGGCCCGCCGTTCGCCCGCGACCTGGGTGGCGAAGAGCATCTCCAGGGTCTTGGCCGAGCGCTCGCCCAGGCTGGTGACCGCCACCAGGGCGAGTAGCGCACCGAAGCCGTGGGCAACCAGCAGCAGCACCATGGTGCCCAGCCGCAGCAGGTGGCCGGCCATCAACAGCCGTCGCACGGGCTGGCGTTCGGCCAGGCGCCCGGCGATGGGGGAGCCGGCTATCCCGGCCACGGCGGCGACGCCGAGCAGCAGGCCCACCTGACGGGCGCCCAGGTGGGCGACGAAGGTGAAGTAGAGCACCGAAGCCGCCGCCCAGACGCCGGTGCCGGTCCGGTCAACGGCCTGCGCGGTCAGCATCAGCCGGGCGTCCCGTCCGCCCGGCGGCCGGCGCAGTTGGGCCAGCAGTCCTTCGTTCTTCGCGCGCATGGCTACCCCCGTTCGCATCGTTCACGGAGCAGCCTTCCGGAGTAGATTCTCGATGTCAAGATACTTGATATCGAGATAGACCTGGCCCAGGCTGGCCCGGAGCACCGCCGGCATCCCGGGGGCGCCCTCCTCGGCGGCCGGTACGGGCGCCCGGGAGTCCTCGACGACTCGGGCCGGTTCAGCCCGTGCGCCCCTCGATCACCCTGGCCACCAGCGCCAGCAGCGTCTCGCGTTCCGCCGGGCCGAGCGGTGCCAGCAACTCCTCGTTCGCCGCGTCCGTCCGGGATCGCACCCGCGCGAGCAACTCCGCGCCCTCGGGCGCCAGGGTGATGGCGTTCTTGCGGGCGTCCCGCGGGTCCTTGCCGCGCACGATCAGGCCGCGGGCTTGCAGGTCGTTGATGATCCCGACCATGTCCTTGGGGTCGATCCGCACCGTGCGGGACAGCTCCGCCTGGGCCAGCGGCTCGAACTCGGCCACGGCGCAGAGCACGGCGTGGTGGCCGAGTTTGAGCCGCTCCTCGGCGAGGGCGTCGGCGACCAGCCGGTGGCCGAGTGCTCCGGCCCGGCCGAGGAACCAGCTGGGGAGGGTCTGCAGGCGGGTGAACGGGGCGTCGGTCATGCGGCCATCCTAAAACCGTTGGAGATCCCAATGACTGGTGATATCGTTGGGCACACCAACGAAAGGGGGCGCGCCATGCGCAAGGTCAGGTTCCACCAGTACGGCGGGGCCGGGGTGCTGCGGCTGGACGAGGTGGCCGAACCGCAGCCCGGGCCCGGTGAGGTGCTGGTCCGCACCGAGGTGGCGGGCGTCAGCCTGATGATCCTCAAGATGCTCGACGCGGCCGGCGGCGCCCCGCTGCCCGGCTCGCCCGGCGGAGGGTTCGTCGGGCGGATCGAGGCGGTGGGCAGTGAGGTGACCGGCTACCGTGCGGGCCTGCGGGTGGGCGGGATCGCGGCCGACGCGTTCGCGGACCGGTTGGTGGCGGTGCCGGCGACCATCACCCCCGTGCCCGAAGGGGTCGACGCCGCCGAGGCGTTGGGGCTGGTGCACGGCGGCCTGGTGGCCCTCGCCGCACTGCGGGTCGGCGAGCTGGAGCCGGGCCAGGAGGTGCTGGTGACCAACGCCGCCGGCGGGGTCGGCCACCTGGTGGTGCAGCTGGCCAAGGCACTCGGCGCGAGCCGGGTGGTGGCCGCGACATCGGCGCCCGAGCGCAAGGGCGACTTCCTGCGCGGCCTGGGCGCCGACGAGGTGGTCGGCTACGACCGGCAGGACTGGGGTGCCCCGGTCGACCTGGTGCTGGAGGGCGCCGGCGGTGCGGTGCTGCCCCGGGCGCTGGCCGCACTGCGCCCGTTCGGTCGGCTGGTCACCATGGCGGGGTACGGCGGCACCCTCGACGCGGGTGCGGTGCTCGGTTCGATGGCCACCGTCACGGGGCTGTCTATGGGTCAACTCGCCAGGAACCGCCCGGAGTTGGTCGCCGAGGTGCGCGCCGAGCTGTGGCGGCTGCTCGCCGCGGAGAAGATCCGCCCGGTCTCGGTGGAGTTCCCCCTGGAGCGCGCCGCCGAGGCGGTGGCCCTGCTGGAGTGGCGGGCGGTGCTCGGCAAGCCGGTGCTACGCGTCAGCTGACCGGCTCGGCCCGCACCCGGTCGGCGGCTCGGAGCATCCCGGGCCCGGCCGAGGTGGATCGGAGCACCCCGGGCCCGGCCAAGGCGGTTCGGACAGGCCGTGCCCGGCCGAGGTGGATCGGAGACCCCCAGGCTCGGCCGAGGCGGATCGGACAACCCCGAGTCCGGCCAAGGCGGTTCGGACACCCCGGGCCCGGCCGAGGTGGCTCGGAGCACCCCGGGCCCGGCCGGCCGGTCAGGACAGCGAGCGCCCCATCGGCGCCAGGTACGTCTGCAGCGGCTCCCGGTGCCACCAGGCCCCGCTGGCCCGCCGCTCGGCCCGAGTGGTGAACCGGTAGCGGTAGAGCACCGCCCGGACCCAGCGAGGCGGCTGGTCCGGGAACGGATTGTGCCGCAGCAGCCGCAGCGTCGCCGGGTCCCCGGCCAGCAGCCGCTGGGCGAAGGCACGCAGCCAGGGGCGGGCGTAGGAGGGCGAGATGCCGGCGAACCACATCAGCCAGTCGAGCCGCAGGTGGTACGGCGCGTACTGGCGCGGGCGCCGGCGCACGTCCCCCGGCTTGCCCTTGAACCCGTACTCCCGCCAGACGCTGTCGGCCGTCGGCACGGCGTCGTCGGTGCCCTCCACCACCACCTCGAACCGGATCCGGTTGATGCTGCCGAACGCTCCGTAGGTGTTCACCAGGTGCAGCCGGTTGAACGAGAAGTTCATCAGCTGGCCCCGGGAGAGCAGGTTGCGGGCCGGCCACCAGCTCAGCGCCACCACCATGGCGGTGAAGAGCAGCACCAGCACCTCGAACCAGATCGGCGCCGACCGGCCGCCCGAGGCCCCGCCCGGCAGCTCCAGGGCACCGAAGGCCAAGGTGATGGTCAGCCAGTTCAGCCAGGCGAAGTTCCCCGACACCACCAGCCAGAGCTGGGTCACCACCATCGCCCCGGCCGCGACCGAGGCCACCGGCTGCGGGGTGAACAGCAGCACCGGAAAGCCCAGCTGCGCCACGTGGTTCGCGGCCACCTCGACCTTGTGCAGCGGCATCGGCAGGTGGTGGAAGTACCAGCTGAACGGGCCTGGCATGGGCTGGGTCTCGTGGTGGTACTTCAGGCAGGTGAGGTCGCGCCAGCAGGGGTCGCCGCGCAGCTTGATCAGCCCGGCGCCGAACTCCACCCGGAACAGCAGCCAGCGGAACAGCAGCAGCACCACGAACGGCGGCGCCACCTTGGCGTTGCCGAGGAACACCGCCAGCGTGCCGGCCTCGAGCAGCAGTGACTCCCACCCGAAGGAGTACCAGGTCTGCCCGACGTTGACGATCGACAGGTAGAGGACCCAGAGCAGCGCCCACAGGACCATCGAGGCCCACAGCGGCACCAGGTCGGCCAGCCCGGCGCAGACCGCGGCGGCCAGCGCCGCGCCGCCCCAGGACACGGTGGCGAAGAACCGGTCCGAGTAGTGCCACTGGAACAGGCTCGGCGCCTCCCGCCAGCCGCGGTAGCGCAGGTAGCGGGGGATCGGCAGCAGGCCGTGCTCGCCCAGCAGGGCCCGGAACTGCTGGGCCGCCGTCAGGAAGCCGACCAGGTAGACGGCGGCCAGCAGCCGCAGCAGCACCAGCCGGCTGAGCGCGTACCCGGGCGCGGTGAACCACTCCACGCGCCCATCTCACCACCCTGCGCCACACCGACCGGGCCACCACGCCCGGTGCACCCGGCCCCGCGCCCGCCCGGCGCACCCGACAGGCGCCGGTGCGGCGGGCTTCGTAGGCTGAAAGACATGTCCGATGCGCACGCGGCCCGCCGGGATCGGCTCCTGGAGCACTGCAGCGCTGCCGGGATGGACGCGGCGCTGATCACCAACCCGGCCAACGTCCGCTACCTGACCGGCTGCACCCCCTGCGGCGCCAGCCTGCTGGTCACCCGGGAGCGGGCGCTGCTGACCTTCCCCGCCGAGCTGCCGCCGGACGACACCGGCGAGTACGTCTACCCGGTGGACCTGCCGCAGCAGAGTGCGGCCGCCGACCAGGACACCGCCGAGCTGGCCGCGATGTCGGCCGCCGCCGCCCGGGTGGGCGAGCTGGCGGTGGAGGAGCACGATCTGACGGTGCGCAGGTACCGGGAGGTCGCCGACCGGGCACCGGGGGTGCGGCTGCACGACCTCGGCCGCACCGTGGAGCGGCTGCGGGTGGTCAAGGACGAGCACGAGATCGCCGACCTGCGCATCGCCGCCGAGATCGGCGACCAGGCGCTGGGCGAGCTGCTGGAGTCGATCCTGGTGGGGCGCACCGAGCGGCACCTGGCGATGGAGCTGGAGCGCCGGATGGTGGACCACGGCGCGGACCGGGCCGGCTTCCCGGTCTCGGTCGGCACCGGCAGCCACTCCGGGCGGGTGGACCACCGGCCGACCGACCGGCGGGTCGAGGAGGGCGACTTCCTGACCGTCTCGCTCGGCGCGCAGTACCGCGGCTACACCGTGCGCAGCACCCGGACCTTCGTGATCGGCGCGGCGCCGGCCGGCTGGCAGGTGGAGCTGCACCGCCTGGTCTTCGAGGCCCAGCGGGCGGCCCGGGAGGCGCTGGCCCCGGGCGTGCCGTGCAGCGCGCCGGACCAGGCGGCGCGCCGGCTGCTGGGTGCGGCGGGCTACCAGGAGGACCGGCCCAGGCCGTTCGGACACGGCATCGGTCTGGAAGCCCGGGAGGCGCCGCAGCTCGGCCCGAGCGAGACGGGTAAACTGGACAATCGCGTGCCGGTCACCGTTGGTCCCGGGGTTCACCTTCCGGGCCGCGGCGGGGTCCGGATCGAGGACACGCTCGTCGTGCGCCCCGTTGCCGAGGGCGGGCCCGAGCTGCTCACCATCACCACCAAGGAGCTCCTCGCCCTGTGACCGCCGGGTCTCCCGGCCGGGACAGGCGCGCACCCCTTGGTTCCTTGACAGCTATATCGCAGGAGTAAGCGCGCCCGTGGCTACCACGAACGATCTGAAGAACGGCATGGTCCTCAACCTCGACAACGGCCTGTGGACCGTCGTCGAGTTCCAGCACGTCAAGCCGGGCAAGGGCCCTGCCTTCGTGCGCACCAAGCTCAAGCACGTGCTGAGCGGCAAGGTCGTCGACAAGACGTTCAACGCGGGCATCAAGATCGAGACCGCCAACGTCGACAAGCGTACGATGCAGTTCTCGTACAAGGACGGCGAGCAGTTCATCTTCATGGACATGGACACCTACGACCAGATCCCGGTCTCCCCGGAGGTCGTCGGCGACGCCGCCAAGTACCTGCTGGAGGGCTTCGACGCCCTGGTGGCGCAGCACGAGGGCGCCCCGCTGTACATCGAGCTGCCGGCCGCCGTCGAGCTGGTCATCTCCGAGACCGAGCCGGGCCTGCAGGGTGACCGCTCCACCGGTGGCACCAAGCCGGCCACCCTGGAGACCGGCGCCGAGATCCAGGTGCCGCTCTTCGTCACCACCGGCGAGAAGGTCAAGGTCGACACCCGCGACGGCAGCTACCTCGGCCGGGTGAACAAGTAACCGTGGCGTCTGCACGCACCAAGGCGCGCACGCACGCCTTCCAGATCCTCTTCGAGGCCGATCACCGGGACGTCGACCCGCTGTCGGTGCTCGCCGACTGGGTGGCCCGCGGCCGTGAGGCCAAGCCGGGCGAGAGCGTCCCCAAGGTCGCCGAGTACACCATGCAGCTGGTCGAGGGCTACACCCGGTACGCCCGCCGGATCGACGAGCTGATCGCGACCTACGCGGTCGGCTGGACGCTGGACCGGATGCCGCTGGTGGACCGCAACGTCCTGCGGCTCGGCGCCTACGAGCTGATCTGGGAGGACGGCGTGCCGGACGCGGTCGTCCTGGACGAGGCGGTGGAGATCGCCAAGGAGTTCTCCACGGACGAGTCTCCGGGCTTCGTCAACGGGCTGCTGGCCCGGTTCCAGGAGAACAAGGCGTCGATCCGCCGCTGAGGCAGCCTTCGGTAGTGGCCGCCGGACCCCGCTGGGGTTCGGCGGCCGCTGCGTTTCCGGCGGACCTTGCGCGTCGGAGTGGCTGGCGTAAGCTGCCTACTGGCCGGTAACTTATTCGAAGGGCGGCACTCCATGACGACTGTGACCAGCAGCGAGTTCGACCGGGCGATCGCGCTCAGCCCCGACGGTCCGCAGGGCCCCGGACGCTACCGCGGGGAACTGGGCGCCGGCTGGCAGATCGGCGGCGGGATCAACGGCGGGCTGCTGCTGGCCGTGGCCGCCAATGCGCTGCGTCAGGAGCTGCCCGGGCACCCCGACCCGGTCTCGATCAGCGGCTACTACCTCTCCACCTCGCGCCCCGGCCCGGTGGCCGTGCAGACCGAGGTGATCCGGCGCGGGCGGGGCATGTCCAACGCCACCGCCTCGCTCGGCCAGCCCGATGAGGACGGCCGCCCGGTGGAGCGGTTGAGAGTGGTGGCCGGCTACACCGACCTGGCCGCCCTGGACGGCGAGGTGCGCACCTCGGCCGAGCCGCCGCGGCTGCCGCCGGTGGAGAGGTGCGTCGGCCGGGAGCACATGCCGATGCCGATCACCCCCGACCTGGCGCTGCTGGAGCGGCTCGACCTGCGCCTGGACCCGGCCACGGTCGGTTGGGCGCTCGGCGAGCCGTCGATGAACGGGCGGCTCCAGGGCTGGTTCCGGCTGGCCGACGGACGCGAGCCGGACCCGCTGTCCCTGCTGCTGGTCGCCGACGCGCTGCCGCCGGTCACCTACGACCTCGGCCTCCCCGGCTGGGCGCCGACCGTGGAGCTGACGGTGCACCTGCGGGCCGTGCCGGCCAAGGGCTGGCTGCGGGTCAGCCACGGCAGCCGCAACCTGGCGGGCGGGTACTTCGAGGAGGACTGCGAGATCTGGGACGAGGCGGGCCGGCTGGTCGCCCAGTCCCGTCAGCTGGCCCGGGTGCCCCGGCAGGCATGACGAACCCCGGGCGCCTCGGTGCGCCCGTCCTGCACCCCTGTGCGCCCGGCGTGCGGGGAAACGACAGCGGCGCGGCCCCCCGGGACCGCGCCGTGACGTTTCTTCAGAGGTGTGCGAACCGACGCCAGGTCAGCTCGCGTCCTCCTCGCGCACCGCGCGGCGCGCGTCGGGGTTGAGCACTCCCCAGCTGATCAGCTGCTCGGTGAGGATCGAGGGGGACTGGTCGTAGATCACGGCCAGGGTGCGCAGGTCGTCCTGGCGGATCGACAGCACCTTGCCGTTGTAGTCCCCGCGCTGGGACTGGATGGTGGCCGCGTAGCGCTGCAGCGGGCCGGCCTTCTCGCTCGGCACCTGGGTCAGTCTCTCCAGGTCGAGGACCAGGCGCGGCGGCGGCTCGGCCGCACCGCCCGGGGTGCCGCCGGGCAGCAGCTCCTGCACGGGGACGCCGTAGAAATCGGCGAGCTCCGCCAGGCGCTGCACTGTCACAGCACGGTCGCCGCGCTCGTAGGAGCCGACGACAACCGCCTTCCAGCGCCCCTGGGACTTCTCCTCGACGCCGTGCAGGGAGAGCCCCTGCTGAGTGCGGATCGCGCGGAGTTTTCCTCCGAGCTGCTTCGCGTAGTCGCTGGACATTGATCTCCCCGGCCAAAATGTTGCTGGTTCATGGTGGTCACGGAGGAGTGGGGATCACCCCCACTGCCAGGCGCCCTACCGGCCGGTACGACGCCGATTCCGTAACTCACTGTGAGGTTACGTAGAGTGAGGTAGCTGCGTCAAGCCGAATGGGGCAGTCGTGCGAACCGGCCGCTACCTCTGCGTGAACACGACACGAAGCGTGGCGGGCTCGACATGATCGCCCTGGTAGGATGGCTGAGGCGTCCGCCACGTAGCCGGACGACCACCATCCAGACATCCTTTAAGGCCCGTCCCGTGAGGCGGGGAAGGAGGTCGGCTTCGGCATGACCACGACCAATACACCGCGTCCGCCGCACCAGGTGCTGGACGGCGCGGACATCTCCCGGGTGATCACCCGGATCGCGCACGAGATCGTCGAGCGCGCCAAGGGCGCGGAGGACGTCGTGCTGCTGGGCATCCACACCCGCGGTGTGCACCTGTCCCGCCGCCTGCAGGCCAAACTGACCCAGATCACCGGCCGCGAGATCCCGCTCGGCACCCTCGACATCACCATGTACCGCGACGACCTGCGGATGAAGCCGGCTCGCGCGCTGGAGCACACCGAGATCCCGGCCGGCGGCATCGACGGCAAGCTGGTGATCCTCGTCGACGACGTGCTCTTCTCCGGCCGCACCGTGCGGGCCGCCCTCGACGCCCTCGGCGACATCGGCCGCCCCCGCGCCGTTCAGCTCGCCGTGCTGGTCGACCGCGGCCACCGCGAGCTCCCGATCCGCGCCGACTACGTGGGCAAGAACCTGCCCACCTCGCTGCGCGAGGCCGTGCAGGTCCGGCTCGCCGACACCGACGGCCAGGACGCCGTGCTGGTCGGCGACCGCGACTACCCGCAGGCGTCGCGCTCCGCGCGCCGGGAAAGCGCAGCCAAGGCACCCGCCGCCGATCCGACCCGCCCGGAGTAGAACCCCGTGAAGCGCCACCTCGTCTCCGCCGCCGACCTCAGCCGCGACGACGCGCTGCTGATCCTGGACACCGCCGAGGAGCTCGCCCAGCTCTCCGGTCGGGCCGTCAAGAAGCTCCCCACGCTGCGCGGCCGCACCGTCGTCAACCTCTTCTTCGAGGACTCCACCCGCACCAAGACCTCCTTCGAGGTCGCCGAGAAGCGCCTCTCGGCCGACGTGATCAACTTCGCCGCCAAGGGCTCCTCGGTCTCCAAGGGCGAGAGCCTCAAGGACACCGCCCTCACGCTGCAGGCGATGGGCGCCGACGCGGTGGTGATCCGCCACCACGCCTCCGGCGCGCCGGCCCGCCTGGCGCAGTCCGACTGGCTGCACGGCAGCGTGATCAACGCCGGCGACGGCACCCACGAGCACCCCACCCAGGCCCTGCTCGACGCCTTCACGCTGCGTCGGCACCTCAACCCGGGCCTCGGCAACGACCTCAGCGGCCGCCGGGTGACCATCGTCGGCGACGTCCTGCACAGCCGGGTCGCCCGCTCCAACGTGCTGCTGCTCAACACCCTGGGCGCCGAGGTCACCTTCGTGGCCCCGCCGACCCTGCTCCCGATCGGCATCGACAACTGGCCGTGCGACGTCTCCTACGACCTGGACGCCGCACTCGCCAAGACCGACGCGCTGATGATGCTCCGGGTCCAGCGCGAGCGGATGAACGCCGCCTTCTTCCCGACCGAGCGCGAGTACTCCCGCCGCTACGGGATGCACGGCGGCCGGCTGGCCAAGCTGCCCGAGCACGCCATCGTGATGCACCCCGGCCCGATGGTCCGCGGCATGGAGATCACCGCCGAGGTGGCCGACTCGCCGCGCTGCACCGCCGTCGAGCAGGTCGCGAACGGCGTCTCGATCCGGATGGCCGTCCTGTACCTCCTGCTCGGCGGAGCCACCCTCGCCGACGCCCCCGGCACCAACCAGAGTGAGGCCGCCAAGTGAGTTCGTACCTGATCCGCAACGCGTCGATCCTCGGCGGCCCCGCGCAGGACATCCTGGTCGCCGAGGGCACCTTCCAGCAGATCGGCACCGGCCTCACCGCCGAGGCCGACGTGGAGATCGACGCCACCGGCCTGGTCGCGCTGCCCGGCCTGGTCGACCTGCACACCCATCTGCGCGAGCCCGGCCGCGAGGACGCCGAGACCGTGCTGACCGGCACCCAGGCGGCCGCCAAGGGCGGCTACACCGCGGTGCACGCGATGGCCAACACCTTCCCGGTGGCCGACACCGCCGGTGTGGTCGAGCAGGTCTGGCGGCTCGGCAAGGAGTCCGGCTACTGCGACGTGCAGCCGGTCGGCGCCGTCACCGTCGGCCTGGAGGGCAAGAAGCTCGCCGAACTCGGCGCCATGCACGACTCCGCCGCCGGCGTGCGGGTCTTCTCCGACGACGGCAAGTGCGTCGACGACGCGGTCATCATGCGCCGCGCGCTGGAGTACGTGAAGGCCTTCGACGGCGTCGTCGCCCAGCACGCCCAGGAGCCGCGGCTCACCGAGGGCGCCCAGATGAACGAGGGCCAGGTCTCCGGCGAGCTCGGGCTCGGCGGCTGGCCGGCCGTCGCCGAGGAGGCGATCATCGCCCGCGACGTGCTGCTGGCCGCGCACGTCGGCTCCCGGCTGCACGTCTGCCACGTCTCCACCGCCGGCTCGGTGGAGATCATCCGCTGGGCCAAGGCCAAGGGCTGGGACGTCACCGCCGAGGTCACCCCGCACCACCTGCTGCTCACCGACGAGCTGGTCCGCAGCTACGACCCGGTCTACAAGGTGAACCCGCCGCTGCGCACCGCCGAGGACGTGCAGGCGCTGCGCGACGCGCTGGCCGACGGCACCATCGACGCGGTGGCCACCGACCACGCGCCGCACCCGGCCGAGGACAAGGACTGCGAGTGGGCCGTGGCCGCGATGGGCATGGTCGGCCTGGAGACCGCACTCTCCGTGGTGCAGCAGGCGATGGTCGACACCGGCCTGCTGAACTGGGAGGGCGTCGCCGACCGGATGTCGCACCGCCCGGCCCGGATCGGCCGGCTCGCCGGCCACGGCCGCCCCGTCTCGGTCGGTGAGCCGGCCAACCTGGTGCTCTTCGATCCCGCGTACCGTGGCACCGTGAACCCCGAGAGCTTCGCCACCCGCAGCCGTAACACCCCCTACCGCGGCCTCGACCTGCCCGGCCGCGTGCACGCCACCTTCCTGCGCGGCACCGCCACCGTGCTGGCCGGCGAGCTGGTCGAACCGGGCGAGCCGGCGTGACCGGCACGCTCCTGATGATGCACAAGGCCCAGGTGCACAACTGGCCGGCCTACATCGGCTGGTCGGTCGGCCTGCTGATCCTGGTTGCACTGGTCTACTGGCTGATGCGCCAGGGCTGGAACTGGCGGCGCACCCTGCAGTCCGACCTGCCGGAACCGCCCGCCGTGCCGGCCGAACCCGGTGCCCCCATCCTGGAGGGCAGGGGCCGCTACCACGGCACCACCACGGCCGGGAACTGGCTGGACCGGGTGGTGGCGCACGGCCTGGGCACCCGCAGCCTGGCCGAGCTGACCCTCACCGAGCGCGGGCTGCTGGTCCGCCGCCCGGGCGACGTCGACCTCTGGCTGCCCGCCGAGGAGCTGACGGGGGCCCGGACCGACTCCGGCCACGCCGGCAAGGTGGTCCCGGCCGGCCTGCTGGTGGTCGGCTGGCGGCTCCAGGGCAAGGAGCTGGAGTCCGGCCTGCGGCTGGACCACCCCGACCAGCACCCGGCCTGGGTCACCGCCATTGAACAACTCGCACCACGGACGAAGAAGACGGAAGGCGTAACACCATGACCGCACCTGCCCCCACCAAGCCGCGTTCCTGGCGGGAGCGCGTGCCTGCCGTGCTGGTCCTGGAGGACGGTCGCACCTTCCACGGCGAGGCGTACGGCGCGATCGGCGAGACCTTCGGCGAGGCGGTCTTCAACACCGGCATGTCCGGCTACCAGGAGACGCTCACCGACCCGTCCTACCACCGCCAGGTGGTGGTCATGACGGCCCCGCAGATCGGCAACACCGGCTGGAACGACGAGGACGACGAGTCCAAGCAGATCTGGGTGGCCGGCTACGTGGTCCGCGACCCCGCCCGGGTGGCCTCCAACTGGCGGGCCAAGCGCTCGCTGGACGAGGAGCTGGCCGACCAGGGCATCGTCGGGATCAGCGGCATCGACACCCGGGCGCTCACCCGCCACCTGCGCGAGCGCGGGGCGATGCGGGTCGGCATCTTCTCCGGCGACAAGCTGGCCGAGCCCGCCGAGCTGCTGGCCCGGGTGCAGCAGGCGCCCGAGATGAAGGGCGCCGACCTGTGTGCCGAGGTCGCCACCACCGAGACCTACGTCGTCCCGGCGATCGGCGAGAAGAAGTTCACCGTCGCCGCCGTGGACCTCGGGATCAAGGGCATGACCCCGCACCGGATGGCCGAGCGCGGCATCGAGGTGCACGTGCTGCCCGCGAACGCGACCGCCGAGGACATCTACGCGGTCGACCCGGACGGCGTCTTCTTCTCCAACGGCCCGGGCGACCCGGCCACCGCCGACCAGCAGGTCGCGGTGCTGCGCGAGGTGCTCGGCCGGGGGACCCCGTTCTTCGGGATCTGCTTCGGCAACCAGATCCTGGGCCGCGCCCTGGGCTTCGGCACCTACAAGCTGAAGTACGGCCACCGCGGGATCAACCAGCCGGTGCAGGACCGCACCACCGGCAAGGTCGAGGTCACCGCGCACAACCACGGCTTCGCCGTGGAGGCCCCGCTGGACAGGGTGAGCGACACCCCGTTCGGCCGCGCCGAGGTCTCCCACGTCTGCCTCAACGACGACGTGGTGGAGGGCCTGCAGTGCCTGGACACCCCCGCCTTCTCCGTGCAGTACCACCCCGAGGCCGCCGCCGGTCCGCACGACGCCGCCTACTTGTTCGATCGGTTCGTTGAACTGATGACCCGCACCACCGCAGGGAGCTGACCCGTGCCCAAGCGCACTGACATCAAGTCCGTTCTGGTCATCGGCTCCGGCCCGATCGTGATCGGCCAGGCGGCCGAGTTCGACTACTCCGGCACCCAGGCGTGCCGGGTGCTGCGGGCCGAAGGCCTGCGGGTGGTCCTGGTCAACTCCAACCCGGCCACGATCATGACCGACCCGGAGATCGCCGACGCCACCTACGTCGAGCCGATCACCCCCGAGTTCGTCGAGAAGATCATCGCCAAGGAGCGCCCCGACGTGCTCCTGCCGACCCTGGGCGGGCAGACCGCGCTCAACACCGCGATCGCCCTGCACAAGGCCGGCACCCTGGAGAAGTACGGCGTCGAGCTGATCGGCGCCAACGTCGAGGCGATCAACAAGGGCGAGGACCGCGAGCTGTTCAAGCAGGTCGTGGAGGCCGTCAAGGCCAAGATCGGGCACGGTGAGTCGGCCCGCTCGGTGATCTGCCACTCGATGGACGAGGTGCTGGCCGGGGTCGAGACCCTGGGCGGCTACCCGGTCGTGGTCCGCCCGTCCTTCACCATGGGCGGCGCCGGCTCCGGCTTCGCGCACGACGAGGAGGACCTGCGCCGGATCGCCGGCCAGGGCCTGACGCTCTCGCCGACCACCGAGGTGCTCCTGGAGGAGTCCATCCTCGGCTGGAAGGAGTACGAGCTCGAGCTGATGCGCGACAAGAACGACAACGTCGTGGTCGTCTGCTCGATCGAGAACTTCGACCCGATGGGCGTGCACACCGGTGACTCGATCACCGTCGCGCCGGCCATGACGCTCACCGACCGCGAGTACCAGACCCTGCGCGATATCGGCATCGCGGTGATCCGCGAGGTCGGCGTCGACACCGGTGGCTGCAACATCCAGTTCGCCGTCAACCCCGAGGACGGCCGGGTCATCGTCATCGAGATGAACCCGCGCGTCTCCCGCTCCTCGGCGCTGGCATCCAAGGCCACCGGCTTCCCGATCGCCAAGATCGCGGCCAAGCTGGCCGTCGGCTACACGCTGGACGAGATCCCCAACGACATCACCGAGGAGACTCCGGCCTCCTTCGAGCCGACCCTCGACTACGTGGTGGTCAAGGTCCCGCGGTTCGCCTTCGAGAAGTTCCCGAGCGCGGACGCCACCCTCACCACCACCATGAAGTCGGTCGGCGAGGCCATGGCGCTGGGCCGCAACTTCCCCGAGGCGCTCAACAAGGCGCTGCGCTCGCTGGAGAAGAAGGGCTCGCAGTTCAGCTGGATCGGCGAGGTCGGCGACAAGACCGAGCTGCTGACCAAGGCGAAGGTGCCGACCGACGGCCGGATCAACACCGTGATGCAGGCGATCCGCGCCGGCGCCACGCCCGACGAGGTCTTCGACGCCACCAAGATCGACCCCTGGTTCGTGGACCAGCTGTTCCTGCTCAACGAGATCGCCGAGGAGCTGGCCGCCGCCGAGCTGCTCGACCCGCAGCTGCTGCGGCACGCCAAGCGCCACGGCTTCTCCGACCAGCAGATCGGCGAGATCCGCGGCATCAAGCCGGACGTGGTCCGCGAGGTGCGGCACGCCCTCGGAATCCGCCCGGTCTTCAAGACCGTCGACACCTGCGCCGCCGAATTCGCCGCCAAGACCCCGTACTTCTACTCGTCCTACGACGAGGAGAGCGAGGTCGCGCCGCGCACCAAGCCCGCGGTGATCATCCTCGGCTCGGGCCCGAACCGGATCGGCCAGGGCATCGAGTTCGACTACTCCTGCGTCCACGCCTCCTTCGCGCTGGCCGAGGCCGGGTACGAGACCGTGATGGTCAACTGCAACCCGGAGACCGTCTCCACCGACTACGACACCTCCGACCGGCTCTACTTCGAGCCGCTCACCCTGGAGGACGTGCTGGAGATCGTCCACGCCGAGCAGCAGGCCGGTCCGGTCGCCGGTGTGATCGTGCAGCTCGGCGGCCAGACCCCGCTCGGCCTGGCCCAGGCGCTCAAGGAGAACGGCGTGCCGATCGTCGGCACCCAGCCCGAGGCGATCGACCTGGCCGAGGAGCGCGGCGCGTTCGGCCGGGTGCTGAAGGAGGCCGGCCTGCCGGCGCCCAAGCACGGCACCGCCTTCTCCTTCGAGGAGGCCAAGGCGATCGCCGACGAGATCGGCTACCCGGTGCTGGCCCGCCCGTCCTACGTGCTCGGCGGGCGCGGCATGGAGATCGTCTACGACGAGGCCAGCCTCGCCTCCTACCTGGAGCGGCACGCCGGTCTGATCTCCGAGCACCCGGTGCTGATCGACCGCTTCCTGGACGACGCGGTGGAGATCGACGTCGACGCGCTCTACGACGGCACCGAGCTCTACCTCGGCGGCGTGATGGAGCACATCGAGGAGGCTGGCATCCACTCCGGCGACTCGGCCTGCGCGCTGCCGCCGATCACCCTGGGCGGTTTCGACGTCAAGCGGCTGCGCGCCTCCACCGAGGCCATCGCCAAGGGCGTCGGGGTGCGCGGTCTGATCAACATCCAGTTCGCGCTGGCCGGTGACATCCTCTACGTGCTGGAGGCCAACCCGCGCGCCTCCCGCACCGTGCCGTTCACCTCCAAGGCCACCGCGGTGCCGCTGGCCAAGGCCGCCGCCCGGGTCTCGCTGGGCGCCACCATCGCCGAGCTGCGCGCCGAGGGCATGCTCCCGGCCGAGGGCGACGGCGGCACGCTGCCCGCCGACTGCCCGATCTCGGTCAAGGAGGCCGTGATGCCGTGGTCGCGGTTCCGCGACATCCACGGCCGCGGCGTGGACACCGTGCTCGGCCCGGAGATGCGCTCCACCGGCGAGGTCATGGGCATCGACAAGGTGTTCGGCACCTCCTACGCCAAGGCGCAGGCCGGTGCGTACGGCGCGCTGCCGACCAAGGGCAAGGTCTTCGTCTCGGTCGCCAACCGCGACAAGCGCAACCTGGTCTTCCCGGCCCGGGCGCTGGTCGAGCTGGGCTTCGAGGTGCTCGCCACCGCCGGCACCGCCGAGGTGCTGCAGCGCGCCGGCATCCCGTCCACGCTGGTGCGCAAGCACAGCGAGGGCGTCGGCCCGAACGGCGAGCGGACCATCGTGCAGCTGATCCACGACGGCGAGGTCGACCTGATCTTCAACACGCCCTACGGCACCGGCGGCCGGATGGACGGGTACGAGATCCGCACCGCCGCGGTGGCCCGCGGCGTGCCGTGCCTGACCACCGTCCAGGCGATGGGCGCGGCAGTGCAGGGCATCGACGCGCTGACCCGCGGCGACGTCGGGGTGATGTCGCTCCAGGAGCACGCGGCGCTGATCAACTCCGCCCGCAAGTAGCCCGATCCTGAATGGGGGGCACCGAGTGCGGTGCCCCCCATTCCCATGCGAGGAGCCCTGTGTACAAGCTTCTGTTCAACCTGGTCTTCCGGAAGATGGATCCCGAGAAGGCCCACAACCTGGCGTTCTTCTGGATCCGGCTGGCCGCCTCGGTGCCCGGCCTGCGGCAGCTGGTCACGCTGGTGCTGGCGCCCAGGGACAAGGCACTGCGCACGAGTGCGCTCGGCCTCGACCTGCCCGGACCGTTCGGGCTCGGCGCCGGCTTCGACAAGAACGCGATCGGCATCGACGGGCTCGCGATGCTCGGCTTCGACTACGTCGAGATCGGCACGGTGACCGGGGAGCCGCAGCCCGGCAACCCGGCACCGCGGATGTTCCGGCTGGTCGAGGACCGGGCGCTGATCAACCGGATGGGCTTCAACAACCAGGGCTCCGCGCGGATCGCGGCCCGGCTGGCGCAGCGGCAGCGCGGCTCGATGTCGCCGGTGGTCGGCGTCAACATCGGCAAGACCAAGGTGGTCGAGGAGGCCGACGCCGTCTCCGACTACGTCAAGAGCACCCGGCGGCTGGCCGGACACGCCGACTACCTGGTGGTCAACGTCTCCTCCCCGAACACCCCCGGGCTGCGCAACCTGCAGGCGGTCTCGCACCTGCGCCCGCTGCTGACGGCCGTCCGGCAGGCCGCCGACGAGGCCACCGCCCACCACGTGCCGCTGCTGGTGAAGATCGCCCCCGACCTGGCCGACGAGGACGTGGACGCGGTCGCCGACCTGGCCCTGGAGCTGGGCCTGGACGGCATCATCGCCACCAACACCACGATCGGGCGCGGCGGGCTGCGGGCCCCGGCCGCACAGGTCGAGGCGATCGGCATGGGCGGCCTCTCCGGCGCGCCGCTCAAGGCCCGCTCGCTGGAGGTGCTGCGACGGCTGCGGACGCGCACCGGGGGCCGGCTGGTGCTGGTCTCGGTGGGCGGCATCGAGACCGCCGAGGACGCCTGGCAGCGGATCCTGGCCGGCGCCGACCTGGTGCAGGGCTACAGCGCCTTCATCTACGAGGGCCCGTTCTGGATGCGCCGGATCCACAAGGGCCTCTCGGCCCGGGTGCGCGAGCACGGCTACCGGAACATCTCCGAGGCGGTCGGCGCCGGGGCCTGACGGCCCGCCCCCGCACCCCCGCACCCATCCGTACAACCCACCCTGAAGGACACCATGACCACCCCCTTCGACTCCCACGCTTTCGGTGGGCGCCTGCGCCACGCCATGGACGAGCGAGGCCAGCTCTGCGTCGGCATCGACCCGCACGCCGCCCTGCTCTCCGCCTGGGGCCTGGGCGACGACCTGGCCGGCCTGGAGACCTTCAGCCGCACCGTGGTCGAGGCGCTGGCCGACCGCGTGGCGGTGCTGAAGCCGCAGGCCGCGTTCTTCGAGCGGTTCGGCAGCAAGGGCGTCGCCGTGCTGGAGCGGACCGTGGCCGAGGCCCGGGCGGCCGGCGCCCTGGTGCTGATGGACGCCAAGCGCGGCGACATCGGCTCCACCATGGCGGCCTACGCCGAGGCGTTCCTGAGCCCCGGCAGCCCGCTCTTCTCGGATGCCGTGACGGTCAGCCCCTACCTGGGCTTCGGCTCGCTGCAGCCCGCGCTGGACCTGGCCCGGGCGAACGGCTGCGGCGTCTTCGCGCTGGCCCTGACCTCCAACCCGGAGGGCTTCGAGGTGCAGCGGGCCACCGGCCCGGACGGCGTGAGCGTGGCGCAGCAGGTGCTGAACCGGCTGGCCGCCGAGAACGCCGGTGCCGAGCCGCTGGGTTCGTTCGGCGCGGTGGTCGGCGCCACCCTGGCCGACGCGGGGGTGGACCTGGCGATCAACGGCCCGCTGCTGGCACCCGGGATCGGCGCGCAGGGGGCCACCATGGCCGACCTGCCCCGGGTCTTCGGCTCGGCCGTCCCGGCCGTGGTGCCCAGCGTCAGCCGGGACGTGCTCAAGCACGGGCCGTCGCTCGCGGGTCTGCGGGACGCCGCGCAGCGCTTCATCGACGAGATCAGGGAAGTATCGCCGGTGTGAGGGCTGTCACACTCGGCCGGCGAAGTCGGTTCAAACCGGGCCGTTTTCTCCCGAAAAGTCCTGGCCTACCTGTGCTGACCAGGACTTTTCGGCTGCTTTTCCTGACGTGGGCGCACAATGCGGGTAGTGTCCGGCGGTAGACGCCCTCGGTGGGGCGGTTCTCGCTGCTCTCGCAGGTCAGGGCGGCTGGATCGCCCTGCGGCCACCGCCCCTCACGGACGGTGGCAGGTGTCTGGTTCAACCCAAATGTCCTAGCACTTCAATTCCTTCCAGACCCTGAGGTGAACGGCGTGGCTCTTCCGCCCCTTACCCCTGAACAGCGCTCCGCCGCGCTGGCCAAGGCCGCCGAGGCTCGCCGGGAGCGCGCCGAGGTGAAGAACCGGCTCAAGCACTCGGGCGCGTCCCTGCACGAAGTCATCAAGGCGGGCAAGGCCGACAACGAGGTCATCGGCAAGATGAAGGTCTCCGCACTGCTGGAGAGCCTTCCCGGTGTCGGCAAGGTCCGTGCCAAGCAGATCATGGAGCGCCTGGGCATCTCCGAGAGCCGGCGTGTCCGCGGTCTCGGCACCAACCAGATCGCTTCGCTGGAGCGGGAGTTCGGCGGCACCACGTCCTGACCGAACCACCGCGTGGCCCCGGTGGTCTCCGGATCGTCCAGGATCCGGGATAATCGGTGCATGAGTGAGCGTCCGCGGCTGACCGTGCTCTCCGGCCCCTCCGGGGTCGGCAAGAGCACGGTCGTCGCCCATTTGAGGCAGCAGTTCCCCGAGGTGTGGCTCTCGGTCTCGGCGACCACCCGGCGCCCGAGGCCCGGCGAGCAGGACGGGGTCCACTACCACTTCGTCGACAACGACGAGTTCGACAAGCTGGTCGCCAACGGCGAGTTGCTGGAGTGGGCCGTCTTCGCGGGGAACCGGTACGGCACCCCCCGGGCCGCCGTCGAGGAGAAGCTGGACCGCGGTGAGCCGGTCCTGCTGGAGATCGACCTGCAGGGAGCCCGCCAGGTGCGGCAGTCGATGCCGCAGGCCCAGCTGGTCTTCCTGGCCCCGCCGAGCTGGGAGGAGCTGGTGCGCCGCCTGACCGGCCGCGGCACCGAGCCGCAGGAGGTCATCGACGAGCGGCTGGCCGCCGCCCGGGTCGAGCTGGCCGCCGAGCCGGAGTTCGACACCACGCTGGTCAACACCTCGGTCGAGCAGGTGACGGCCGAGCTGCTAGCCTTGCTCGGTGTAGCCTGATCTTTTGTTTTCCACCCTTTCGGAAGGTTTTCGCGTGTCCTCTTCCATGACCGCGCCCGAGGGCATCATCAACCCGCCGATCGACGAGCTGCTTGAGGCCACGGACTCCAAGTACAGCCTGGTGATCTACGCGGCCAAGCGTGCCCGCCAGATCAACGCGTACTACTCGCAGCTCGGCGAGGGCCTGCTGGAGTACGTCGGCCCGCTGGTCGACACCCACGTGCACGAGAAGCCGCTGTCGATCGCGCTGCGCGAGATCAACGCCGGCATGCTGACCGCCGAGGCGGTCGACGCGGCCTGACGGCCCCTCAAGGGGCCCACCGGATCCGTCCGGTGGGCCCCTTGGTGCTTCCCGCGGCGGCCGGGCTCTATGGTGATGGCGTGAGCGAGACTTCTCCCCAGAGCCAGCCCCGTGTCGTCCTCGGCGTGAGTGGCGGGATCGCCGCCTACAAGGCCTGTGAGCTGCTGCGCCGGTTCACCGAGTCGGGCCACCAGGTGACCGTGGTGCCGACCGCGGCCGCCCTGCACTTCGTCGGGGAGGCGACCTGGGCGGCGCTGTCCGGGCGCCCGGCGGCCACCGAGACCTGGGAGCGGGTGCACGAGGTCCCGCACGTGCGGATCGGGCAGCAGGCCGACCTGGTGGTCGTCGCCCCCGCCACCGCCGACCTGCTGGCCAAGGCGGCCCACGGCATGGCGGACGACCTGCTCACCAACACCCTGCTCACGGCCCGCTGCCCGGTGGTCTTCGCGCCCGCGATGCACACCGAGATGTGGGAGCACCCGGCCACCCAGGAGAACGTCGCCACGCTGCGCCGGCGCGGTGCCGTGGTGCTGGAGCCGGCGGTCGGCCGGCTGACCGGCAAGGACACCGGCAAGGGCCGGCTGCCGGACCCGGACGCCATCTTCGCCGCCTGTCGCCGGGTGCTGGTCCGCGGCGCCGGAGTGGCCGACCTGGCCGGGCGCCACGTGGTGGTGTCGGCCGGCGGCACCCGCGAGCCGCTGGACCCGGTGCGGTTTCTGGGCAACCGCTCCTCCGGCAAGCAGGGCTACGCGCTGGCCGCCGCCGCGGCCGCCCGCGGGGCCCGGGTCACCCTGCTGTCCGCCAACGTGTCACTGCCGGCCCCCGCCGGGGTCGACGTGATCCCGGTCGCCACGGCCCTGGAGCTGCGGGAGGCGGCCGTCAAGGTGGCACCCGAGGCGGACGTGGTGGTGATGGCGGCCGCCGTCGCGGACTTCCGGCCCGCCGCCTACGCCACGGGGAAGATCAAGAAGGTCGAGGGCGAGGAGCCGGCGCCCGTCGCCCTCGTCCGCAATCCGGACATCCTGGCCGAACTGTCCGCGGCTCGCGGCCGTCCGGGCCAGTTGGTGGTGGGCTTCGCCGCCGAGACCGACCAGGTGCTGGCGCACGGCCGGGCCAAGCTGGCTCGCAAGGGCTGCGACCTGCTGGTGGTCAATGAGGTCGGCGACGGCAAGGCCTTCGGTATGGACACGAACGAAGCCGTCATCCTGGGGGCGGACGGCAGTGAGACGCCAGTGCCGCCGGGCCCCAAGGAGGAGCTCGCGGACGCGATCTGGGACCAGGTGGTGGCCCGGCTCGGCTGAGTCGGAAGCGGTGGATCCCCGGGCCGCCGGCGGTCCCGGTGATCATTTTGACGACCAATGGCTGAGACGCCGCGTGAACTGGCCGGGTAGTGAGTATTGAACGCCGATAGCTGACCGTTACACTCCAAGGCATCAAGTCTTTCCGGATGCCCCGGTCCTGTCCGGGGCGTTCAGTCAGCAGCCGCTGCAACCCCAGGGAGCGCTGTGTCTCGCCGCCTGTTCACCTCGGAGTCCGTCACCGAGGGGCACCCCGACAAGATCGCTGACCAGATCAGCGACACCATCCTCGACGCCCTGCTGAAGGACGACCCGACCTCCCGCGTCGCCGTCGAGACCCTCATCACCACCGGCCTGGTGCACATCGCCGGCGAGGTGACCACCAAGGCCTACGCGCCGATCGCGCAGCTGGTCCGGGAGAAGATCCTGGAGATCGGCTACGACAGCTCGAAGAAGGGCTTCGACGGCGCCTCCTGCGGCGTCTCGGTCTCGATCGGCTCGCAGTCGCCGGACATCGCCCAGGGCGTCGACACCGCGCACGAGCACCGCGTCGAGGGCGACGTCGACGACGAGCTGGACCGCCAGGGCGCCGGTGACCAGGGCCTGATGTTCGGGTACGCGTGCGACGACACCCCCGAGCTGATGCCGCTGCCGATCACCCTGGCCCACCGCCTCTCCCGCAAGCTGACCGAGGTGCGCAAGAACGGGACCATCCCGTACCTGCGCCCGGACGGCAAGACCCAGGTCACCATCGAGTACGACGGTGACACGGCCGTGCGCGTGGACACCGTGGTGGTCTCCACCCAGCACGCCAGCGACATCGACCTGGACTCGCTGCTCGCCCCCGACATCCGCGAGTTCGTGGTGGAGCCGGTGCTGCGCGAGGTCGGCATCGACACCTCCGACTACCGGCTGCTGGTCAACCCGACCGGCCGCTTCGAGATCGGCGGCCCGATGGGTGACGCCGGCCTGACCGGCCGCAAGATCATCATCGACACCTACGGCGGCATGGCCCGCCACGGCGGCGGCGCCTTCTCCGGCAAGGACCCGTCCAAGGTGGACCGCTCGGCCGCCTACGCGATGCGCTGGGTCGCCAAGAACATCGTCGCCGCGGGCCTGGCCCGCCGCGCCGAGGTCCAGGTCGCCTACGCGATCGGCAAGGCCGAGCCGGTGGGTCTGTTCGTGGAGACCTTCGGCACCGAGACCGTCCCGGTGACGAAGATCCAGGAGGCCGTCACCAAGGTCTTCGACCTGCGTCCGGCCGCGATCATCCGCGACCTCGACTTGCTGCGCCCGATCTACGCCCAGACCGCCGCCTACGGCCACTTCGGCCGCGAGCTGCCGGACTTCACCTGGGAGCGGACCGACCGCGCCGACGCACTGAAGGCCGCGGTCGCGGGCTGACCCCGCCTGAGCCGTGCACGCGGTGGCCGTCCCCTGTCGAGGGGGCGGCCACCGCCGTTGTTGTCGAGGGGCGGCCACCGCCGTTGTCTGCGAGGGGGCGGCCACCGCCGTTGTCTGTCCGACCGCTGTGGTACGACTGAACCCGAGATGAGCAGCGAGAACGCCCCCGAGAGCGGGCAGCCCGAGCAGTTGGCGCTGATCCGCGAGACGGTCCGCCGGGCCAAGCCGCGCACCTGGCGGGGGGCGCATCTGGCCGAGGAGCTGCCGGTCGCCCGGGTGGTGGTCGACAAGGGGCTGCTCCACCTCGACCGGTACTACGACTACGCCGTCCCGGTGGCCATGGCCGAGGCCGCGCAGCCCGGGGTGCGGGTACGGGTGCGGTTCGGGGCCCGGATGACCTCGGCCGGGCGGCGCGAGGGCGGCGAGCTGCACGACGGGTTCATCGTGGCCCGGCTGCCGGTCAGCGACTACCCCGGAGTGCTGGCCCCGCTGGCGCAGGTGCTGTCGCCCGAGCGGGTGCTGACGCCTGCGCTGCTCAAGCTCAGCCGGACCATCGCCGACCGCTACGCCGGCACCCTGGCCGATGTGCTGCAGCTGGCCGTGCCACCCCGGCACGCCAAGGCCGAGGCCGAGCCGTCACCGGCGCCGCTGCCGCCGCCCCCGGCGCCCGACCCGGGCAGCTGGCGGCGCTACCAGCAGGGCCCGGAGTTCCTCGCCGCGCTGGTCGGCGGGCACGCGCCGCGCGCCGTCTGGACGGCGCTGCCCGGGCCGACCTGGCCCGATGAGATCGCCCGCGCGGTGGCCGGCACGCTGGCCGGCGGGCGCGGCGCGCTGGTGGTGCTGCCGGACGGGCGGGCCGTGGCCCGCGTCGACCAGGCGCTCGCCCGACTGCTGGGCGGTTCGGACCGCCACGTCGTCCTCACCGCGGACCTCGGTCCGCGCGAACGCTACCGGAACTGGCTCGCCGTCAGCAGGGGCTCGGTGCACGCCGTGATCGGCACCCGGGCCACCGTCTTCGCGCCCGTGCACGACCTGGGGCTGCTGGTGGTCTGGTCGGACGGCGACAGCAGCCACAGCGACCCGCGGGCCCCGCACCCGCACGTCCGCGAGGTGGCGCTGCTGCGGGCGGCCGACGAGGGCGCGGCCGTGCTGCTCGGCGGCCTGTCGACAACCGTCGAGGGTGCCCAGCTGCTGGCCACCGGGTGGGCCCGCCCGCTGGTCGCCGAGCGGGCCGTGGTGCGCGCCACCGCCCCCCAGGTGCGCACCGTGACCGACACCGACCAGGCGCGGGACGCGGCCGCCCAGGCCGCCCGGCTGCCCACGGTGGCGTGGCAGGCGGCCCGCGAGGCGCTGCGCTCCGGCCCGGTCCTGGTGCAGGTGCCCCGGCGCGGCTACGTGCCCAGGCTGGCCTGCGAGCGCTGCCGGGAGCCGGCGCGGTGTGCGCACTGCGCCGGCCGGCTGGAGGCGGTGGGCGCGGGGCAGGCGTTGCGCTGCGCCTGGTGCGGGGTCGAGGAGGGCGACTGGCACTGCGTGGAGTGCGGGTCGTTCCGATTGCGGGCGCAGGTGGTCGGGGCCCGGCGGACCGCGGAGGAGCTGGGCAAGGCGTTCCCCGGGATCCCGGTGCGGGCCTCGGGGCGGGACGCGGTGCTGGCCGAGGTCTCCGGCGAGCCGGCGCTGGTGATCTCCACGCCGGGGGCCGAGCCGGTGGCCGAGGGCGGCTACGCCGCCGCCCTGCTGCTGGACGGCTGGGCACTGCTCAACCGCCCCGACCTGCGCGCCGCCGAGGAGGCGCTGCGGCTCTGGCTGGCGGCGGCCGCACTGGTGCGGTCGGCCGAGCAGGGCGGCACGGTGGTGGTCGTGGCCGAGCCGACGGCCCGCCCGGTACAGGCGCTGGTCCGCTGGGATCCGCTCGGGCACGCCGGGTCGGAGCTGGCGGAGCGGGCGCAGTTGGGCTTCCCGCCGGTCTCCCGGATGGCCTCGGTCACCGGCACCCCGACCGCCGTCGCGGACTTGCTGGGCCTGGTCCGGCTGCCCGAAGGGGCCGATGTGCTGGGCCCGGTGCCGCTGCCGCCGCTGCGCGGCGAGGAGCAGGAGCGTGCACTGCTGCGGGTGCGGCCCGGGCAGGGCGGCGCGCTGGCGGCCGCGCTGAAGGCGGCGCAGATCGCGCGACTGGCGCTGCGGGGGTCGGAACCGGTCAAGGTGCGGATCGATCCGACGGACATCGGATGACGCCTGCACGGGAAGTCGGGTGAGCCGACTTCCCGCACAACCGTTGCGCGCTGCTTGGTCGGTAGGCGGTGGCTGCCGGCTGACGGAACGTCAGCTGTGCACCCCGTGCCGGTCCAGCCCGCCCTGCCGCGCGGCCGGGACCGTGCGGGCCAGGCCACCGGGCGCCGGCTGCGGCGCCTCGTCATCACGCGGCGCGCTGGGGGAGGGCAGGGGCGCTCCCATGCCCTGACCCCCCGGCAAGGCGCCACCGGCCGCGCCCAGCAGCTCGGAGGCCGAGCGCCGCATCCCGTACCGCCGGTGCACCGCCTGCTTGGTCACCCCGAGCGCCGACCCCACCGAGTCCCAGGAGAAGCCCAGCGCCCGGTCGAACTCCACCGCCGCCGCGACCAGCGTCTCCACGCTCTCCCGCAGCTCCTGGGCCAGGCGGACGGTCGGCGCGGGCGCCCGCCCGTACACCACGAAGCCGCCGGAGCTGCTGGGGCGGCGCGGCCGGTAGACGTTGCCCAGCTGGGCGGTGAGGGTGCGCAGGGCGTCCACCTGGCGGCGGACGCGTTCGATGTCACGCACCAACAGGTGCAGGCTGGCCCGCGCCCGGGTGTCGTGGTTGATCTGCTCGGCCATTGTGCTCAGGCCACCTTCCGGAGTGACTCTCCTCGTTGGTCAATCTCACTTGACCAACGCGGGACCATGCCCCGGGGTCACGCGTACCGCACCAACTAGACTGACAAGCTGTGCCGTCTGAGAGGGAGCTGCCCCGTGGCGATCCAGCCGATCCGGATCTTCGGCGACCCGGTGCTACGCGCCAAGGCGCAGCCGGTGACCACCTTCGACAAGGAGCTGCGCAACCTGGTCAAGGACCTCACCGACACCATGCTCGACGCCCCCGGCGCCGGCCTGGCAGCCCCTCAACTGGGCATCTCGCTGAGGGTGTTCACCTATCACGTGGATGGCGTCACGGGGCACCTGATCAACCCCGACCTGAGCCTCAGCGATGACGAGCAGGAGGGCCCCGAGGGCTGCCTCTCGCTGCCCGGCCTGCGGTTCGACACCCGGCGCGCCCACGGAGTGGTGGCCCGCGGCTTCAACCAGTACGGCGACCCGGTGACCATCGAGGGCACCCAGCTGCTCGCCCGCTGCATCCAGCACGAGACCGACCACCTGGACGGGATCATCTTCATCGACCGCCTCGACCGGGAACGCCGCAAGGAGGCGCTGCGCGCCATCCGCGAGGCCGACTGGGGCGGGCAGCCGGCCCCCGAGGTGCGGATATCCCCGCACCGCACCTTCGGCCCGATCAGCTGACCTGACCCAGGCCCGCTCTCCGCTTCTCCGCTCCTCGCCCTCCGCTCTCGCTCTTCCGACTCTTGAACTTCTGAAAGGCCGCCACCTTGCGTCTCGTCTTCGCCGGCACCCCCGACGTCGCCGTCCCCGCCCTGGAGGCCCTGCTGGCCTCCGACCGGCACGAGGTGGTCGCGGTGGTCACCCGGCCCGACGCCCCCGCCGGGCGCGGGCGCAAGCTGGTGGCCAGCCCCGTCGGGCAGCGGGCGGCCGAAGCCGGGATCGAGGTGCTGAAGCCGGAGAAGCCGAGCGACCCGGAGTTCCTCGCCCGGCTGACCGAGCTGGCCCCCGACTGCTGCCCGGTGGTCGCCTACGGCGCACTGCTGCGCGAGCCGGCGCTCGCCATCCCCGAGCACGGCTGGGTCAACCTGCACTTCTCGCTGCTGCCCGCCTGGCGCGGCGCGGCGCCGGTGCAGCACGCGGTGCTGGCCGGCGACCAGGTGACCGGCGCCTCCACCTTCCTGATCGAGCGGGGCCTCGACTCCGGCCCGGTGTACGGCGTGATCACCGAGGAGGTCCGGCCCACCGACACCAGCGGCGAGCTGCTCGACCGGCTCGCCCGGGCCGGCGCCGGCCTGCTCACCGCCACCATGGACGGCATCGAGGACGGCACCCTGGTCGCCCGCCCGCAGCCCGCCGAAGGCATCACCCTGGCCCCGAAGATCACCGTCGAGGACGCCCGGATCGACTGGTCCCACCCCGCCCTGCGGATCGACCGGGTGGTGCGCGGCTGCGCCCCGGCGCCCGGCGCCTGGACCACTTTCCGCGGCGAGCGGCTCAAGGTCGCGGGACCGGTCAAGCTGCTCCCCGGGCAGAGTGAGCTGGCGGCCGGCGTGCTGGCGGTCGGCAAGAACAGCGTCCGGGTCGGCACCGGCAGCCACGAGATCGAGCTCGGCGACGTGCAGCCGCAGGGCAAGAAGGCGATGCGGGCGGCCGACTGGGCCCGGGGGGCGCGGATCGAGAGCGGTGAGGAGCTCGGCGGCTGATCCGCCGGCCGTACCCTTGATCCGTCAGTCCGCAGCACATTCTCGAGGTCCCCGATGAGCACCACCCCCGCCAAGCGCCCCACCCCCGCCAAGCGCCCCGCCCGCCCGTACCGCCGCCCGAAGAAGGACCCGGCCCGGATCACCGCCTTCAAGGCCCTGCGCGCCGTCGACGAGCGCGACGCCTACGCCAACCTGGTGCTGCCGCCGCTGCTGCGCGAGGCCGAGAAGGAGGGCATGGACCGGCGCGACGCCGCGCTGGCCACCGAGCTGGTCTACGGCACGCTGCGCCAGCAGGGCAGCTATGACGCGATCATCGCCGCCTGCATCGACCGGCCGCTGCGTGAGGTCGACCCGCCGGTGCTCGACGTGCTGGCGCTCGGCGCCCACCAGCTGCTCGCCACCCGGATCCCGACCCATGCGGCGGTCTCCGCGACCGTCGAGCTGGCCCGGGCGGTGCTGGGCGACGGGCGGGCCAAGTTCGTCAACGCGGTGCTGCGCCGGATCAGCGCTCAGGACCTGGACGCCTGGATCGCCCAGGTCGCCCCGCCGTACGAGGAGGACGCCGAGGACCACCTCGCCGTGGTCCACTCGCACCCGCGCTGGGTGGTGGCCGCCCTCTGGGACGCGCTCGGCCGCTGGCAGCCGGACGCCGCCGGGCGGACCGCGATCGAGGAACTGCTGCGGGCCGACAACGAGCGCCCCGAGGTCACACTGGTGGCGCGGCCGGGCCGGATCGGGGTCGAGGAGCTGGCCGAGCAGCTCCAGGTCGGCTCCGCGGGCCGCTGGTCGCCGTACGCGCTGCGGCTCGCCGAGGGCGGCGACCCGGCCGAGCTGGCGGCGGTGCAGCAGAACCGGGCCGGCGTGCAGGACGAGGGCAGCCAGCTGGTCGCGCTCGCCCTCGCGGCGGCGCCCGTGGCGGGCGGCGACCGGCTCTGGCTGGACGCGTGCGCCGGGCCCGGCGGCAAGGCCGCGCTGCTGGGTGCGCTGGCCGCCGAGCGCGGTGCCGCCCTGGTGGCCTCCGAGCGGCAGCCGCACCGGGCCCGGCTGGTGGCCCGTGCCCTGGACGGCAACCCCGGGCCGTACCAGGTGATCACCGCTGACGGGACCAAGCCCGCCTGGCAGCCCGGCAGTTTCGACCGGGTGCTGGTCGACGTGCCGTGCTCCGGGCTGGGCGCCCTGCGCCGGCGGCCGGAGGCCCGCTGGCGTCGCCGCCCCGAGGATGTCGCCGGATTCGGCCCGCTCCAGCGCGAGTTGCTGCGCTCGGCGCTTGCGGCGGTGCGGATCGGCGGCGTGGTCGGCTACGCCACCTGCTCGCCGCACCTGGCGGAGACGCGCAGCGTGGTGGACGACGTGCTGCGCGGCCGCGACGACGTCGAGTGGATCGATGCCCGGCCGCTGCTGCCGGGCATGCCCGGATTGGGCGAGGGGCCGGACGTGCAGCTGTGGCCGCACCTGCACGGCACCGACGCGATGTACCTGGCGCTGCTGCGGCGAACCTCCTGACGCTCCGTCAGCCTCCCGGTCAGGGTGACCCGGGGGGTGCGCGATGGAGGGTCGGCCGGACGCCGCGACGGAGCAGCTGGTGCGCCGGTTCGCGGAACTGCTGGGTGCGGCAGTGCCGTTGACGGCGCTGTGGGCGCACGGGTCGCTGGCGCTCGGCGACTACCAGCCCGGGCGCAGCGACTTGGACCTGCTCGCGGTGCTCGAGCGGGCGCCGGACGCCGCCGAGCGGGACCGGATGCTGGAACTGCACCGGCAGTTGGAGCAGGAGTCGCCGCTGGCGCAGAAGCTGCACTGCTCCTATCTGCTGCCGGACCGGTTGGCCGACCCGACGCTGAAGCACCTCACCTGGGCGCACCGGGAGTTCTTCGAGCGGCCGGTGACGCTGGTGACCCGGCGCGAGCTGGAGATCGGGGGCCGGTGCTACGTCGGGCCGCCGCGGGGGGGGGGAGTTGCTGCCGCCGGTGGCGGAGGCGGAGCTGTCCCGGTTCATCCGGGCCGACCTCACGGGGTTCTGGCTGCCGGCCACGGCGCGCCGGGTACGTTGGCTGCGCGACGACTGGGTGGATCTCGGGCTCTTCACGCTGGCCCGGGCGAGTGCGACGCTGCGCGACGGACGTTTGCTGACCAAGAGTCAGGCGCTCGAAGTGCTGCCGGAGTTCGGGCTCTCTGCGGAACTGCTGACGGACCTGTGCAGGCGTCGGCACGGGCAGTCGGTGGCGACCGCGTGGCGCTGGCGCCTGCGGCGGGCGGCGGAGACACGAGGGGTGCTGCGGCGCGGGATCGGGCGGGTGGTTGGGGGTGGTGAGCCGTTGGGCGGCAGGTGAGCGGGAGTTGATCCCGGCCGCCTGTGTCGTTCACCTTGCCGGACCGGTCCAGCCGTGCGGTCTTCGCTGCGGAGCAGCACGTCGATCGGAGTGGCGGTTGACAACGGGCGTTGCGAACTGCCCCGGGTGCGGTTCGGTGGTCAGCCGCTGCGCCGGGCGTAGACCTCGATCTCGATCTTCATGCGAGGGTCTGCGAGCCCGCAGACCATCATCGTCGCGGCCGGCTTCACCTCTCCGAAGGCCTCGCGCAGCACCGGCCAGCAGGGCTCGAAGTCGGCGCGCTGGGGCAGCAGGTAGCGCACCCGGACCACGTCGCGGAAATCGCATCCGGCCTCGGTCAGGGCTGCGCCGATGTTGCGCAGGCACTGCTCCGCCTGCTCGGTGACGTCCGGGGAGATGCTCATGGTGGCGTAGTCGAACCCGGTGGTCCCGGAGACGTGCACCCAGTCGCCGTCAACCACGGCACGGGCGTAGCCGATCTGCTCCTCGAAGGCGGAACCGCTGAGAATGGCGCGTCGCTCGCTCATGATCGTGACGTTAGAGCAGGGGTGGGTCGCAGTCCAGTTGCTCATGCGGCCCGTGTGGCTCATGCGGCTCGCGCGAGTCGTGCGGCTCATGCGGCTCACGGCGTCGCACGCGCATGAGTCGCTTCCGTGGCGGTCATTCCGGGAACAGCACGGTGAGCAGTCGGTCCAGATAGCGTTCGAACGAGACTTCGGGGTCTGCCGGTTGGCCGCCCGAGCTCAGTGCCGCCGCCAGGTTGGGGTACTCCCCGCCGCCCGCCACCCGGCTGAGGTAGCCGGCCAGTTCGAGCTGCCACTGCTGCGGGCTGGTGGCGGCGGCCGTCGCGGCGCGCTCCCAGTCGGCGAACTGGCAGACCGACCCGTTGAGCATGGCCAGCGCCTCCAACTTGGATGCTGGTCGAGGTGGTCTCCCGCCCCGGCGTCGAGGTCTCCTTGCCCACCATCGTACGGGAGCTGGACGCCGCCGGCGTCGCGGCCCGCGATGTCGCGCTGCGCACACCCACCCTGGACGACGTGTTCCTGGCGCTCACCGGCACTGGCGGCACCACCAGCGGGACCAGCGGCAGCAGCAGCGGCGAAGCCCCCGAAGGCACCACCGGCAGCGCCGCGACGAGTGACACCGCGACGGAGGTGGCGGCCTGATCCGTGAGCAGTTCGGCAACCCCGGCGGCCCGGCCACCGGTTGGCCGCTGCACCATCCGCTGGTGGCTTGCCTGGGCTGGGCCGTGCTGCTGCTGGTGATCTGCTCGCCACTGGCCGTCCGGGCCTACGACCGGCACGGCCGCTGAGCGCTGACGGCCCCTCACGTGCGGTGGCGGCGACGCGCAAGCCCCCTGGACAAAGCGACCGGTGCGGCCGAGGCTGGGATCATGGAATACACCAGCCTCGGCCGAACCGGCCTCAGCGTCTCCCGACTCTGCCTCGGCACCATGAACTTCGGCCCGCAGACCGAGGAGGCCGACGCCCACCAGATCATGGACACCGCCCATGAGCTGGGCATCAACTTCTTCGACACCGCCAACGTCTACGGCTGGGTCCAGGGCGAGGGCGTCACCGAGAACATCATCGGCCGCTGGTTCGCCAAGGGCGGTGGCCGGCGCGACAAGACCGTGCTCGCCACCAAGCTCTACGGCCCCATGGGCGACTGGCCCAACCATCGCGGCGTCAACGCGCTGAGCATCCGCCGCGAGGTGGAGGGCAGTCTGCGCCGGCTGCAGACCGACTACATCGACGTCTACCAGATGCACCACGTCGACCGGCGCACTCCCTGGGAGGAGATCTGGCAGGCGATGGAGACCCTGGTCGCCCAGGGCAAGATCCTTTATGTGGGCTCCAGCAACTTCGCGGGCTGGCACCTCGCCCGCGCCCAGGAGGCCGCGCGGGCCCGGAACTTCCTCGGCCTGGTCAGCGAGCAGTCGCACTACAACCTGCTGCAGCGTGCGGTGGAGCTGGAGGTGGCGCCGGCCGCCGAGCACTACGGCATCGGCCTGATCCCGTGGTCCCCACTCGGCGGCGGCCTGCTCGGCGGCGTACTGGGCAAGGAGCGCGAGGGCAAGCGCCGGCAGGGCGAACGTGCGGTGCAGCTGCTGGAGAAGCACCGCGACCAGATCCAGGCGTACGAGGACCTCGCCGCAGAGCTCGGCCGGCAGCCCGCCGATGTCGCGCTCGCCTGGTTGCTCAGCCGTCCGGCCGTGACCGCCCCGATCATCGGCCCGCGCACCATCGAGCAGTTGAACGCAGCGCCGGCCGCCCTCGACCTGACGCTGGACCAGAAGGCCCTGGACCGGCTGGACGAGATCTTCCCCGGGCACAAGACCGCGCCGGAGGACTACGCCTGGTGAGTCGGGACCCGGGGCCCGGGGCCCGGCCGCTCGGTTCGACTGGGCCCCGGCCGTTGCCTTGGTCGTTGGCCCGGTGCCCGGTGCCCGGTGCCCGGTGCCCGGTGCCCCGTGCCCGGTGCCCGGTGCTTGTGGGCGTCGGCCGTTGCCCGGGGTCGGGTCAGCCGAGTGCTTCGGCGACCAACTCCGCAGAGAGCGCCCGCAACTGCACGCGCGCCTGGGGATCGTAGGCCTGGGCGTGGGCGCGAGCCGGCTGGGTGCCGTTGAAATAGCCACCGCTGGTCGCGCCCGCTTCGCCGGTGATCAGGCCCATGGCCGCGTCGACCCCCTCGTCGACCGTGCTCCACGGCTCCACGCCGGCGTCGCGGACCATGGTGGTGGCCATGTAGGTGGCCGGATGAAGGGCGTTGACGGTGACCGCGGAACCCTCGGCGGCCAGCCGCTCGGCCAGGTCGAAGGTGAAGAGGACCTGGGCCAGTTTGCTGCGGCAGTAGGCAGTGCCACCGTTGTAGTCACGGGTGATGTGCGGGTCGGCGAAGTCGATCGGGGCCTGGCCCGCCGACGACACGTTGACGATCCTTCCCGCGGGTGCCTCATTGAGCCGGCCCAGCAGCCGGTTCGTCAGGTGATAGCCCGCCAGGTAGTTGACGGCGAAGCGCAACTCGTATCCGTCGAGGCTGAGTTGGCGCTCTGCCCCGGGCGCTCCGCTGCCCACGCCCGCATTGTTGACCAGCACGTCCAGCCGGTCGAAGTCACGGAGCACGGAGTCGGCGAGCCGGTCGACCTGGCGCAGCTCGCCGAGGTCGGCCAGTCGGACCTCGGCGGCGCCGCCCTGAGCGCGCACCCGGGCGGCGACCTCGGCGGCCCGTTGCGCGGAACGGCCGTGCAGGATCAGCAGGGTGCCCGGCGCGGCCAGGCGCAGGGCCAGGCCGCGGCCCAGCCCGTCGGTGGCGCCGGTGATCAGGATGGTGCGGGGGGATGGCATCGTCTCGGCTCCCGGAAAGCGCGCAGATAGTTTCAAGGCAGTATGTATCGTAAGTCCGCAGCCAACGAGCGCAAGGGAATTTCCATGGATGTCGCGCACTCCGATCCGCGACTGGTCGCCGCCTATGAGCGTGGCAACGACCTGCCCGCCGCCTCGCTGCGAGCGTGGGCAGAGCTGATCTCCAGCCAACTCACCGAAGTCCGACGCCTGCTGGAAGTGGGCGCCGGCACCGGCATCTTCTGTGCCGCGCTGGCCGAGCAGATGCCGCAGGCCGAGATCGTCGGCGTCGACCCCAGCGAACTGATGCTCGCCGAGGCCGCCCGGCACCACGCCCACCCCCGGGTCCGCTACCGGCCGGGCGCCGCCGACGCCCTGCCGCTGACCGACGGCAGCTGCGACGCCGCGCTGCTCTCCCGCGTGGTGCACCACCTGCCCGACCGGGTCGCCGCCGCCCGCGAGCTGGCCCGGGTGCTGCGCCCAGGCGGCCGCCTGGTGATCCGCACCACCGTGCGCGAACGACTCGACTCCCCGGTCTACCGCTACTGGCCCGAACTGCTCGCCCATGACGCCCGGCGTTTCCCCGCCGAGGCCGAGCTCCTCGCCGACTTCACCGGCGACGGCCGGTTCGAGGTCACCAGGGTGTTCTCGTTCGCCCAGCCGATCGCCCGTGACCTGGCCGAGCTGCGTGACCGGTACGCGCTGCGTGCCGAGTCCAAGTTCGGCGCGCTGAGCGAGGCCGAGTTCGCGGCCGGCCTGGCGCGCCTGGACGGCGAAGTCCCGGTGGGCGCCGCTCATGGAGAAGTGCTCGAACGATATGACGTTGTGGTGCTGGAACGGGCCGCCGGACCGGCCTGACCGGACCCGTTCGCAGCCGGCTACCCGGTTCGGGAGATGATGGGACCGGGCCGGTCGACACGGCCGGCCCGGTCGCCGACACAACGCCGACACCGTGCAGACATCGTGAGGTTCCAACCGCCATGGCCCAGATCAACCCCAGCATCCTGTCCGCGGACTTCGCCCGCCTCGCCCAGGAGGCCGAGGCGGTACGGGGTGCTGACTGGCTGCACGTCGATGTCATGGACAACCACTTCGTTCCCAACCTCACCCTGGGCGTCCCGGTGGTCGAGTCGCTGGCCCGCGCCACCGACACCCCGCTGGACTGCCACCTGATGATCGAGCAGCCCGACCGCTGGGCCCCGCAGTACGTGGAGGCCGGCGCCGGCTCGGTCACCTTCCACGTCGAAGCCGCCGCCGCCCCCGTCCGGCTGGCCCGCGAGATCCGCGCCAAGGGCGCCCGCGCCTCGATGGCGCTCAAGCCCGCCACGCCCATCGAGCCCTACGAGGACCTGCTCCCCGAGCTCGACATGCTGCTGATCATGACCGTGGAGCCCGGCTTCGGCGGCCAGGCCTTCCTCGACATCATGCTGCCCAAGATCCGCCGCACCAGGGAGCTGATCAGCAAGCACGGCCTCAGCCTCTGGCTTCAGGTCGACGGCGGCGTCTCGGCCGGCACCATCGAGCAGTGCGCCGAGGCCGGTGCGGACGTCTTCGTCGCCGGCTCCGCCGTCTACGGTGCCGCCGACCCGGCCGCGGCCGTCCGCGCCCTGCGGGCCCAGGCCGAGGCGGCCACCGCGACGGCGCCCTGGGCCTGCGCGCACTGACCATTCGCTCCGCCGCCGACTCGGCTGATCGGCCGTCAGCCGGCGACCGCGGTGCGGTGAGCAACCTCGACGCCGAGCCGCCGCCACCCGGTGCGGCGGCGACGGGAGCGCGGTCCTGGCTCCGTCAGGCTGTCTGGGAGCGGAAGCTGTGGCCGAGTTCGGGGCCGAGTCCGTAGTAGTGGCGAAAGTTGTAGATCAGCGGGCTCCACGCGGCTGGGTCGATGTGCTGGGTACCGGAAACGATGATCCGGGGATCCGCGTGCACCTTGAGCACACGGGCTTCGACGATGACGAACTCTCCGGAGGAATCGGGTTGGGCCCGGGCGACGCGGGCTTCCAACTGCATCGGGCATTCGGCGACGCGGGGCGGTCGGACCAGCTCGGAGGGCTGAGGTCGCAAACCGGCGGCAGCGAACTTGTCCGGCTCGAAACGGAAGGAACCGCGCTTGCCCACCGGTACCGGGGTGCGCCCGGTCAGCGGCGCCAATCGCTCCACCGCCGGCCACTGCGCGGACCCGGGGAGGTTGACCACCAGATCACGGCGGCTGCGGAGATTGTGCGCGGTCTGTCCCTCGGCGCCGAGACCGAGGACGATCACGTGGCCCAGTGCCCACGCTGAGGACATCGGGGCAAGGTTGAAGGAGCCGTTCTCGTTCTCCGTGGAGAGCAGCACGACCGGCGTGCCGAAGTACAGGATGCTCGGCGTGACGGTCACGTGCTCGGACGGCAGGTCGGTGGGCACGCTGCTGGACGTCGCGGTGTTCATGGGGCCGACCGTAGAGCGGGGACGCTTCGACGGGGGCCGAAGGATCGCGGGAAGACAATGGACGGCGATGAACAACCATGACACTCACGTCGGGGGCCCTGACCTGGCGGCCCTGGCCGTCCTGCTGGCCGACGGCACCCGGGCCGACTTCTGCCTGGCCCTTCTGGACGGCCGGGCATGGACCGCGACCGAGTTGGCGCGCCATGCGGGAGTGGCTGCCTCGACGGCGACCGGGCACTTGAACCTCCTGGTCAGCGGAGGACTGCTCACGCAGGAGCGCCAAGGCCGCCATCGCTACGTGCGCCTGGCCGACCCCGACACGGCCGAACTGATCGAGAAGATCGCCTCGATGGCGCCTCGACGCGCCGATCCGCCCCGCTCTCTGCCCGCTGCCAACCGCAGCCGGGCGCTGGCCCGTGCCCGCACGTGCTACGACCACCTCGCCGGCGCTCTCGGGGTCGCGATCACCGAGGCGATGACCGATCGGGGGCTGCTGGACTGGGAGCAGGGGCTGACTCTCACCAGCGACGGGACCGCCTGGCTCGCCGAACTCGGCATCGCCCTACCGCCCGCCGCGCGGCGCCCGCCGGTTCGCTCGTGCCTGGACTGGACCGAACGCCGTCCCCACCTGGCCGGCGCCGTCGGCGCCGCCCTGTGTCGTCACGCCTTCGACGCCGGCTGGATCACTCGGATCGGCACAAACCGCGCCGTCGCGCTCACCGACGCCGGCGAGCGCGCGCTCAAGGACCGCCTCGGACTGGCCGTCCAGCCGCAGACTCCGGTCAGCTGAGCAGCAGCCCCGGACCGGACGCTACAGGGCCGCCGCGGTCCGGAAAGCATGACAGCGTGGCCCTTCCGTGTGCGAAGAGTCAGCATATATATGCTTTCCGTAGTCATAATGCGCATGCCGGGGGTCGTCGGCAGCGGAGTTCCCGCAGGAACACCTGCGGGCAGTATCGCCACTCCTCTGCGGGTCGACCCGTGAATCGGCATGCCCCTGGTCCGGGTGTTGTGCTCCCTCGTTCGGTGCAGCCGAGCAGCGAGTGGAATTCGCAGGTACGGATCGTCAGCGCAGCACGCCCTTGACCAGCTTCGGATGAGCTACTGGACAGCCTTCAGGAAGGCCTGCCATGTCGGAGAGAACAAGTGGTGACCCGTTCGGCCCGGAACAGCTGAGCCGTCGAAGGCTGCTTCTCGCAGGATGCCTCGGCGCCGCGTCCGTCACCGCCATCGGTGGCTTGATCGACCCCCAGCGGGCCGCGGCGTCGGTCCTGCAGCCACAGACTCCGCTGCCGGGCGCGACGATTCCCAAGTACGTCACCGCGTTGCCGACGTTCGGCGGCCAACGGGTCGACGCATCGTCGATGACGACGTCCTTCGTCGAGTTCGCCCAGCACGTGCTGCCGCCCTCGATGTATCCGGACGCGTACGCCGAGGGCACCTGGGTGTGGGGGTACCAGGTCGCGGACCGGCCCGCGAGTTGGCCGGGCTACACCGTCGAGGC
Source organism: Kitasatospora humi (assembly GCF_020907985.1). Taxonomy (GTDB): domain Bacteria; phylum Actinomycetota; class Actinomycetes; order Streptomycetales; family Streptomycetaceae; genus Kitasatospora; species Kitasatospora humi. Next base: position 257,880 of record NZ_JAJJPA010000001.1, read on the forward strand.
ACGGGAGGGGCGCCCCACCACCGTCCGCTACGTCAACAAGCTGCCAGGGGTCGATGACGGATCACGGGTGGCGCCGCTGCTGACGGTCGACCAGACCCTCCACTGGGCCGACCCGCTGCACCAGATGGGCTCCTGCGAGCCGTATCGCGGCCCGATCCCGGCCGTCGCGCACCTGCACGGCGGAGAGGTGCCCTCCACCGTCGACGGCGGGCCGCAGGCCTGGTTCACCCCGAGCGGCCAGCGCGGCTCCGGATACGCCACCAGCGGCCCGGCCGCACCGAACGAGGCCGTCTACCGGTACCCGAACGTCCAACCGGCGACCACGCTGTGGTTCCACGACCACGCCCTCGGCATCACCCGGCTCAACGTGTTCGCCGGGCTCGCCGCCTTCTACCTCGTGCGCGACCAGTACGACACCGGCCGGCCGGACAACCCCCTCGGGCTCCCGGCCGACCCGTACGAGATCGAACTCGCGATCCAAGACCGGCAGTTCGACACCAACGGGCAACTGCTCTTCCCCGACGGCTCGAATCCGGCCGCCGCCCTGGTGATCCCGCCGCAGAACCCGGCCGCGCACCCGTACTGGATCTCCACGTACCTCGGTGACGCGATGGTGGTCAACGGCCGCACCTGGCCGGTGCTCACCGTCGAACCACGCCGCTACCGCTTCCGCTTCCTCAACGGGTGCAACGCGCGGTACCTGTCGATGAGCCTCACCGACGCGCCGAACGCGGACCGGTCCAACGCGCCGTCCGCCGTCCCGTTCTGGCAGATCGGCACCGACGGCGGACTGCTCGACACCCCCGTGGAGCTCAACGCGCCCGGGCAGGCGAACGCGCTCCGGCTCAACCTCTCGCCGGCGGAACGCGCCGATCTGATCATCGACTTCGCCGGGCTCGAAGGCTGCTCGTTGGTCCTGACCAACACGGCGCTCCACTCGTACCCCCTCGGCCCGCCGCCGGACCCGTCCCTGGACGGTCAGCTCATGCGCATCGACGTGACCCTGCCGCTCTCCGGCCGGGACACCACCTACGACCCGGCGACCGGTGCCCCGCTGCGCGGCGGCCCCGGGCGGCCGCCCGAGATCGTCCGGCTCGCCGACCCGAGTAGCGGCCGGGTGGCTCCCGGGGTGACGGTGCACGCCGACCGGCAACTCGTGCTCAACGAGCCGGACACGGTGCCGTGTGCGGTACCGCCGGGCGGCAGCGGCGGAACGCTCATCGCGCTGGTCAACAACAGCATGTGGACCGGCCTGCGCGCCGGTACCAGCACGCCGATCGAAGGCTCCCGGCCGGACCGGTACGGTCAGGGCCTGTGGCTGACCGAACGGCCGCGCGTCGGGGCCACCGAGATCTGGGAGGTCCTCAACACCTCGTTGTTCGCCCACCCGATGCACCTCCACCTGGTCAGCTTCCAGGTCCTCAACCGGCAGTGCATCGATGTCGCCGGCTATCTCGCCGCCTGGGCCGCGGAGTTCCCGGGGGGCACGTACGAGGGCCAGCTCTGCGACGGTACCCTGGGCGAGGTCGACTACCAGCCCGGCACGGTCATCCCGGGCTACGGGCCGCCCCGCGACTACCTGACTCCGAACGCGGACGGCGCGCTCGGCGGCAACCCCGCCTTCAGCCCCTTCCTGACCGGGCCGGTGCTGCCGCCGGACCCCAACGAGGCGGGCTGGAAGGACACCGTCAACACCAATCCGGGTCAGGTGACCAGGCTGATCGCCCGCTGGGCGCCCAGTACGACCGAGGTTGCGGCCGTCTCGCCGGGAGAGAACCGCTACCCCTTCGATCCCGTCGAAGGACCGGGCTACGTCTGGCACTGCCACATCATCGAGCACGAGGACAACGAGATGATGCGCCCGTACGCACCGACCCGCTGAGGGTCGGGTCCCGCATCCTCCCGCCGGCACGAAGGCCCGGACCGATCGCGGTCCGGGCCTTCGGACGTCCGGCGCGCCGGTGCTCAGTGGCTCGTCGCGCCGAGCCTGCCCGGCCTGCCCCCGACCGCCGCGCGCCGCGCGCCGCGCGCCGACTGCCGACCGCCGCGCGCCGACTGCGACTGCGACTACGACTCGAGGGTGGCGAGCAGCAGGTTGGGGTCCGAGCGGGTGAAGTAGGCGGCACTGGGGATGTAGACGGTGGTGCCGCAGACCGCCACCGAGGTGGGGTTGGACAGACCGTCCCGTCCGGTGAGCACGGTGTGGTGGCTGCCGTCCGGCGCGATGCGCACGACCTCGTTGGTGACGTCGAGGGCGGCGATCAGGCTGTCGCCGGGGCCGACGAAGGCGAAGTCGTCGATGCCGGTCAGGCCGGTGGCCCTGGTCTCGGCCGGTCCGGCGGAGCCCTCCTGGCGGATCGGAATGCGCAGCAGGGTGCCGGTATCGGTGTTGCCGACCCAGAGGGCGTGATGGTGGACCTTGAGTCCGTTGGCGCCGAAGCCGGTGGTGGGTTCGAGCACCCTGCCGCTCGTCCAGACGGTCGGGGTTCCGCCGGCGCGGGGCACCGCCCAGACCACGCCGAGGGCGGAGTCGGTGGAGTAGAGCACGCTTTCGCGCTCGTCGAGGGCGAGGCCGTTGGGAAAGACGTTCGCGGGCAGCGCGGCGATCCGTTCGGGCGCGCCCCCGGGGCGCAGCCGCCAGATGCCGGTGAGGTCGTCCGTCCCGGTCGCGTAGGTGAAGAACAGGGTGCCGTCGTGGGCCCGGGTGATGCCCTCCACGAGCGGCACGCCGACCAGCGGGGTCGCCGGGTCCGCGGGGGCGGGCAACGTGGCCAGGACGGTGAGTTCACCGTCGGCGCCCACGCGTCCGATCTGTCGGGCCAGGGACAGGGTGAGGTCCGCGGAGCCGTCCGGTTCCAGTGCGATGTTCTCCGGCAGCCGGCCCTGGGCCAGGTCGAAGTGCTTGATGATCCTGGGGGCGGACAGTGGCGGTGAGACCGAGATGGCGGGCTTCGCCGCCAAGAGCGCGAGGGCTGCGCAGGCCGCTTCAAGTAGCCCGATGACGCGGGACGCACGGAGCATGGCGACTCCTTGGACGGGTATCTGGTCGTGCTTCCCGGCCGAGCATGCGTGACGGGCGATCATCCCGCCAGCTGGTAGCGGCTCTTGGCGGCCAGCCGGGTGGGTGCGTGCAGGGTGGCCGGCCGCGTCGGGTCGATCCGGCCCGCCCGGGTCTCTCCGCCACGCGGTGTCTCGGGATTCATCGTTCGGCCCCTTTCTGCTCGCACGGATCTCCCAACGGGACGCGTCGGCTCCGCCGTCGTTCTCCGCACGGGCACACCCCGAGCACGACGCGCGGCGGCTGTTCCGGCTCGTGGGAACCCGCGCGGGGCGCCTGTCCCGGCAGCCGACGCACCAAACACCGGCGCCGTCCAGCGCGCCGGTGCCCACGCACCGGACGGGCCGCACTGAATCGGGAGTGTTCGCGTTCCCTCCGAGGAAAGGCCGTGCGACACGGGAAAGGGATTTCCCCGCGTCGCGGGGTGCCATCGTTGTTTCCCCGGCGAGATCGCTGGAAAGCCGCCGTGCATGGATCGCGTGAGGAAGACCAAACCCGGACCGCAGGGCACGACGACGCGCCGGGCCCCCGACCGACCCTCGCGGTTGCCGAGTGGGTCGTGGCGGGCGGTGGCAGGCCGCACGGTCAAGGAGTTCAAGGCCGATCAGCTGGGTGACCGGGCTGCGACGCTGACGTACTACGGGATCCTGGCGCTGTTCCCGGCCCTGCTCGTGCTGGTCTCGCTGATCGGCTTGGCCGGCAGGTCGGCGACCGACCAAGCGCTCGCCAATGTCCAACGGTTCGCCCCCGGCGCGGCGCGCAACATCCTGGTCAGCGCGATCCAGCAGCTGCAGGGCCGCGCCGGTCTGGGATCGGCCATGGTGATCGTCGGCCTGCTCCTGGCACTGTGGTCGGCGTCGGGGTACGTGGCGGCGTTCATCCGCGCCGCGAACGCCGTCTACGACATGCCCGAGGGTCGGCCGGTGTGGAAGCTCACCCCGCTGCGCGTGGCGCTGACGGCGGCGCTGATGGCGATGGCGGCGGCCAGCGCGCTGATCGTGGTGTTCACGGGGAGCCTCGCCGAGCGGGCGGGTGCCGTACTCGGAGCGGGTCACACGGCCGTGACGGTGTGGTCGGTCGCCAAGTGGCCGGTACTGGTCGTCCTGGTGTCGCTGATGATCGCGCTGTTGTACTGGGCCGCTCCCAACGCCCGCGGGCGGGGCTTCCGGTGGCTGACGCCGGGCAGTGTCGTCGCACTGGTGATCTGGGTGGTGGCGTCGGCGGGCTTCTCGGTCTACGTCGCGAACTTCGGCTCTTACAACAAGACTTACGGCACCCTCGCCGGGATCATCATCTTCCTGGTGTGGCTGTGGATCACCAATCTGGCGATCCTGCTGGGTCTGGAGTTCGACGCGGAGCTGGCCCGCGAACGCGCCATCGTCAGTGGGCACCCGCCGGACGCCGAGCCGTACGTGGAGCCCAGGGACACCAGCAAGTGGAGTGAGGAGGAACGGCACCAGGCCCCCCGTACGCCACCCGGTGCGAGCGGAACGTAAGAGGAAACCGGTGGACCCCTGGTTGCCGGGCCACCTGGCGGTCAGGCACCGGTGGTCTGGTCGGTGAGGGCGCGGATCAGACCGCTGCGGCCGAAGCAGCTGAGTACCCGCCGCTGGCGCACGGCCCCGTTGCCTTCGCGGAGCAGCCGCTCCAGCACCGGGGCGACCTGCCGCGCGTCGCCCGTGTCCTCGATCGCGGGGCCGATGAAGTCGAGCAGCGCGTCCACCGCCTCACCGGCGGGCACCAGCCGCCCGCGGACGGGATCCAGCACCGTGCCCGTGCAGCCGTGTCGCGCGCTGTGCCAAACGGCTGCGGACAGCAACTCGGCAGGCAGCCGGTCGGCCGGGCGCTCCCCCGGCCGGCCGGCCAGACTTTGCTGGGCCAGCGCGCGCACCGTGCCGGCGAGCATGACCGCCTCTTCTGCCCGCAGTTGGACATCCATCACGCGGACCTCGACGGTGGGGTAGCGCTCGGAGAGGCGCAGCTGCCAGTAGATCTGCCCGGTGTCACGGATCAGGCCGCAGTCGATCAGGGCCCGGGTGCGGCGCTCGTAGTCGTCGGCGTCGGCGAAGAGGGGTGGCGGTCCGCTCACGGGCCAGCGCCCGAAGACAACGGTCCGCCAGCTGGCGAAGCCGGTGTCGCGGCCCTGCCACATCGGCGAGTTCGCGGCCAGGGCCACCAGTAGCGCGAGCCATGGCCGCAGCCCGTTCAGCATCCGCACACCGCCGGCGCGGTCGGGAACGCCGACATGGACGTGCATGCCGCAGATCAGTTGCTCATCGGTCAGCTGCCGCGTGTCCTCGCGCATGGCCAGGTAGCGGTGCGTGGCGGTCACCGGTACCGGTCGGACGCCGAAGAGCGGTGCGGCGCCGACTGCGGCCAGGGCACAACCGGCCTGCCGCGCGGCCTCACCCAACGCGTGACGCATGCGCAGGAGGTGCCCACCGACCTCGTCCAGCCCGTGGCACACCGGGGTCGCGACCTCCAGCTGCGCCTGGAGCAGTTCGCGTTGGACCTCGTGGCCGCCGAGCGCGCGCTGCTGTCCGGCTGCCTGGGCGACACGCGCGGCCCGGGCCAGGGGCACGCCGGTCGCGGGGTCCAGCAGCAGGTACTCCTCCTCCACGCCCACGGTGAGCATGCTCGGCGGGTACCCGCTGGATGCACGGCGAACCGGCCTGTCGGGGACGCCGTCACCAGGTCGGAGCCGACGCCCGTGCAGACCCGGGGCCCGGGGGAAGGGCGCGACGTCCACGGAAGCGGTGCGAGGTGGCGGCGTCAGCCTTCCTGCTGCCGCTGCCAGCCGCACAGCGCCCAGCCCAGGACAGCGCCGCCGTAGAGCGTGAAGCCGACACCGGTCAGCCACGACTCGACCACCAGGACGGTCCCGACCGTCCCGTAGGAGACGGCGTTGGAGACCAGCAGCGGTGCGAAGACGAGCTGGGAGAAGTACCGCAGGCCGACCAGGGCGACCACGGTGGCGACGGCACCGGGCAGCAGCCTGCGCCACGGCACCCGGGTGCCGAGCAGGAGCCGCGGTAGCCACCAGAACAGCAGCAGCCCTCCGGCCAGTGACGCGAGTACCCGCAGCGCCGGCTGGGCCGCGGTGTGGTGCCACGGCACACCGCTCCAAGCAGCGATGACCAGGTAGGCGGTCACGCCGCCCAGGGCGAGCGCCTGCCGCCACACCTGGTGCCAGCTGCCGGCGCGCAGGTGCCAGATCCGCTCGTAGGCGACCTGGATCGCGCTGGTGAGGGAGATGCCGAAGACGGCGAGTGCGGTGAGGCCGAAGGCCGTGGTGGTGCTCAGGATCTGACCGCGGGAACTGAACAGCGTGCTGACCGCGTGGCTGCCGCGAGCCGAGAGCCCGAGGGCATCGGTGATCCAGTCGGCGATGCCGTTGCCCCGGGCAGGGGAGGCTGCGGCGATCACCATCAGCAGGGGTACCAGGGTCAGGAAGAACAGGGCGGCGAACGCCAGTGACCTGTGCATCAGCTCGATCTCCCGGCCCCGCTCCCACGCTCGGCGGGACAGCTTCTTCGTCCAGGTGGTGGTGGAACGCCACAGGTCACGGCGATCGGACCGAGCCAGATGCCGAAGTGCTCGGAACCGGCAGCGGGTCGCGTCCATCGCTCCTCCCGACGAAGGATGTTTCGACCGTCTGCCCTCCGTCGGGCACTGGAAACACTCGGCCGGGTACCGGAAGCACTCGGCCGGGCACCGGAAACAGGCGCTCCGCCGGCGGACCGGCTCCGTCTCGGCTCGTCCCCCGACGGGCCAGGCGGTCACCGCGGACCGGATCCCGGGCCCTGCGACGGCGCCCCGACCGGGGCCGCGGAGCGGGCGGCACGCGCGGGGCGTTGGAGCCGCGTCAATCGGCCGCGCTCTGCTGCGTGATCATGGCGACCAGCCCGGAGCGTCCGTGCTCCGCCAGCTCGCGCCGCTGGCGTTCGGCGCCGTTCCCCTCCCGCAGCGTGCGGTGGACCAGGGGGACCACCGCCCGCGTGTCCCCCAGTTCGGCCAGCACCGGTCGCAGGTGGTCGAGCATGCTCTCGACCAGGTCGCCGGCCGGGCGGGCGAGACCGGTGTCCGGGTCGTGCAAGGTGCCGGCCAAGCCGTACCGGGCGGCGTGCCACCCGGCCCCGTGCAGGCTCTCCGGCGTCCGGTCGGGCACCGGGTCTCCGTTGGCTTGCTCCCGCAGCTTGGTGAGGACCAGCGCCCGGACCAGGCCGGCCAGCATCACGGCCTCGTCGGCGCGGAGCTGGACGTCCATGGCGCGCAGTTCGATGGTCGGGAAGCGGGCCGACAGCCGGGCCTGCCAGTACAGCTGCCCGCGGTCCCGGATCAGGCCGGCGGCCAGCAGGTGGTCGATCCGGAGCTCGTAGTCCTGGGGATCCGCGAAGAGCGGCGGGATCCCGCTGATCGGCCAGCGGCCGAAAACCACGGTGCGCCAGCTCGCGAAGCCGCTGTCCGAGCCGCACCACAGGGGGGAGTTGGCGGACAGTGCGGTCAGCACGGGCAGCCAGCCGCGCAGGCGGTTGAGCACGGCCACGCCGGTGGTCGGGTCCGGGATGGCGACGTGCACGTGCATGCCGTTGATCAGCGCCTCGTCGGCGAGCCGGGAGACGTCCCGCCTGATCGAGTGGTATCGGGGCGTGTCCGTGATGGCCGGAGGGAGGGCCTCGGCGTACGGGGCGGTGCCGCAGGCGGCCAGCCGGCAGCCGGTCCCCTCCGCGGCCGCCGCCAGCGCGTGCCGCAGGCGCAGCAGGTGGCCGCCGACCTCGGACAGGTCCCGGCAGACCGGCGTGGCGATCTCCACCTGCGCTTGCAGCAGTTCGTGCTGGAGCTCGGCGTGCTCCACCGCCGGGTGGAGGCCGGCCGCCGCTCGCACCGCATCGACCCGGGGCACGGGCAGTCCTGTCTCCGGGTCGAGCAGCAGGTACTCCTCCTCGACTCCGAGAGTCGGGCGGTCGTCACCCCCGGAGACTGCCGCGTTGCCACGCGTGTTATCCGTTCCTGTGCCCACTCGGTGCGGCTACCCCCGTGCGTCGCGGCCATGCACCAGCGGTGGGGGCCCGGTTCGGGGGGCGCTGCGGAACCGGTCGCGGTCCTGGGCGCCCGGCGAGCAGGGGCCGCTCCGGACTCCGCGATGTTCTCGATCGTGGCGGAGGAGCGGGCTGCCTGCCTGCCGGGCGGGGTTGGAGGCGCGCCTGAGCCGGATCCGGGGCGCTGAGCCGGGGGCGAGGAGGGAAGGTGGTCGATGGGCGCGCCGGCCTCGCCCGTGCTCCCCTCGTCGCCGGGCCGGGCAGCCGGCCGTCAGACGTCCTTCCTGGGACGGTCGAGGCGCTTGCCGTCGACGAACAGGTCGACGCGCTCGTTGTAGAAGGCGATCAGGCCGGCGATCGGCTGCACCTCGCGGGTCGGGAAGTCGTAGCACCAGGCGAGGTCGGGGTGCAGCCGGTTGCCGATCCGGGCGGACCAGTAGCCGCTGGTGGTGCCCTTGTAGGGGCACGAGGTCACGGTGTCGCTCGGCACGAGTTTCGTGAAGTCGACGTCGGTGCGGTTGAGGTAGTACCGGGTCGGCAGCCCGGTCTCGAAGAGCAGCACCGGCGACGAGGACTCGGCCAGCACCGTGCCGTCGCGCTCCACCCGCACCCTGCGCGTGGAGCGCAGCGCGTCCACCCGCACATAGGGGTTGCGAGGGTGCACGAAGACCTGCTCGTCCTCCTCGTACCAGGCGTCCAGCGCCGCCCACTCGAACCGCACGGTGCCGCTGAGCCCCGGGACCGGCGACTCGGTCAACACCCGCGCGGCCCGCGGCCGCACCGTCTCGCCCACGCGCAGCCCGAACCACCGCGCCGTCCCACGCGAGGTCTCCTCGACCGCGGCTTCCTCGTCCGGCACCAGCAACTCCGCGCGCACATCGTCCAACGGCACGTGGAACTGCGGAAAGTACGGCTTCTCCCACACGTAGCGCGCCCGCACGGTGTCGAACACCGTCTCACCGCCCAGCAGCGCGCGGACCCGCCTGGGCACCGCCTCGACGTGGTTGACCGGCATGGTCACCGGGGGCAGATCCAGCTGGTCGTCCATCACAGTCCCGCCTCCTCATCGTGGGGGTGCGGCCCCGCACGGCCGGGTGCCCCGATCAGCAGTCAACCACGCCGCCGCGTCCCGGGCCGGTGGGACGGTGCCCTCCGGGTCGGCGCGTCGTCCCACCGGCCCCGCCTCGGATCCGCTGACTCCGGCTGCGGTGTCAGGCCGTCAGCGGCGCCTGGCCTGACGGCGGACGACGACCGTGGTCGCGGCACCGGCGACCAGCAGCGCCGCGCCGATGGCGGCGGTGGCGGCGAGCCGGTCGCCGTCGCTGCCGGTGAACGCCAGCACCGGGCCGGCCCCGGGACTCGGGTGCGCCGGGCCGGCCGGGGCGGGGGAGGCGGGGCTCGGCGGCGCGGAGGTGCCGGCCGGGCCGGCCGGGGCGGCCGGGGCGGGGCTCGGCGGGGCGGACGGGGTGGCCGGCCCCGACGGAGATGCCCCCGGGCTCGTCGGGCTGGGGGAGGGCTTGGGCGCGCAGGCCGTGCCGCCGTTCCAGGAGGAGATCACCAGGCCGGAGAACGGGTCGTCCGGGTAGTGCGGCATGGGGTGGTCGCTGTCGCTGCCGTCGTACTTCTCGCCGTCTCCGTAGAGCGCGATCTCGCCGTAGCACGGGGGCAGGTGGGCGCCGACGTCGAGCGTTCCCCGGTAGTCGCCGCGGTTGAGCGTCACGGTCGCCCAGCCCAGGAAGGTCTGGGTCCCGGACGTGGCCCAGGTCGCCCCCTGCGTCGAGTACGAGGCCAGCGAGACGTGGTAGTCGCAGCCGGCGGACGGATTGCCGGCCAGCCGGACCTGCACGGTGCCGGACTCGCTCGGCATGGTGGGGCTGTTCGTCCAGTGGGCGCCGCCGTCGAGGGAGTACTGGACCGGGGCTCGGCCGCAGTCCGGGTCCGCGTGGGCGGCCGGCGCGGTGACGACGGTGGTGCCGGCGGCGATGCCGAAGGCGATGAGGGCGGGCAGGCGGCGGCGGAGGGGCTGGTGCACGAGGAGCGCTCCTGGTTGACGGGTCGTACTGGGTGAGGAGTGGAGGGGTCAGGTCTGGCCGGTCGGCAGCGGGAAGTCCGCCTCCGTCGCCCCGGCGGTGTCCGCCGCCGTGCGGTCGTCGTGCGGGGACGGCTGCCCGTCGCCTTCGATGTCGAGGTGCGGGAGGATCTGGTCGAGCCGGCGTGGCAGCCACCAGTTGCCGTTGCCGAGCAGGGCCATGGTCGCGGGCACCAGGATGCCGCGCACGACGGTCGCGTCGAGCATGACGGCGCCGGCCAGGCCGATGCCGAACATCTTCACCACGGGGTCGTCGTTCAGCAGGTAGCTGAGGAAGACGCTGACCATGATCAGTGCGGCTGAGGTGATGATCCGTCCGGTCCGGCCGAGGCCGGTGACCACGGCCTGCCGGTTGTCGCCGTGCTGGAGGTACGACTCGCGGATGGCGCTGAGCAGGAACACCTCGTAGTCCATGGACAGGCCGAAGAGCACGGCGAACATGAGCAGCGGGACGTAGCCCGGGATGGGGACGGCGCCGTGCAGCCCGATCAGGTGCGCGCCATGGCCTCGTTGGAAGACGGCCGTCAGGATCCCGTAGGAGGCGCCGACGGCCAGCAGGTTCATCAGGGCCGCCTTGGCCGCCACCAGCGGGGAGCGGAAGGCGAGCAGCAGGAGCAGGGCCGCGACCGTGAGCACGAACCCGATGATCAGCGGCATGCGCGAGGCGATCCGGTCGTTGAGGTCGGCCTGCGCCGCCGGGACCCCGCCGACGTGCAGGACCTGCCCGCTGCCCGCGGTGGCGGTGGGCAGGGTGGTGGCGCGGAGCCGGTGCACCAGGGCGGTGGTGGCCGGGTCGGAGGGTGCGGTGGTGGGGAACACCTGCCAGCGGGCGTGCCGGCCGTCCGAGGCGAGTTGCGCGGGGCTGACCGAGGCCACTCCCTGGCTCTGCCGCAGTGCGCTGGTGAGGGAGGTGAGGCGTGGGTCGGTGGGGCCGGTGGCCGGCGTCGGCAGGGTGTCGGTGACCTGGAGCGGGCCGTTGACGCCGGGCCCGAACGCGTCGGCCAGCTGGGTGTAGGCGGTGCGGCTGTCGGTGCCGGCGGCGTTGGCGCCGGCGTCGATCTGGCCGAACGCCAGCCGCGCGGCGGGCAGGGCGAGCAGGGCCAGCAGGGCGAGGGCCGCCGCGAGCGCTCGCCAGGGCCGGGCCGTGACGGCCCGTGCGATCGCGGCCCAGCCGCGCGGCCGGTCGGTGGCGGCGCCCGGCGTCCGGTCCGCTCCCAGCCGGTGGCCGAGCAGGGCGAGGGCGGCGGGCAGCAGGGTCAGGTTCACCGCCATCGCGACCAGGACGGCGATCGCCGGTGCCAGGGCCAGGGCGTACAGCAGGGGCAGCTGCCCCAGGCAGAGTCCGGTGAGGGCGGCGACGATGGAGCTGCCCGCGAAGGCCACGGCCTTGCCGGAGCCGGCGGTCGTGCGGGCTGCGGCCTCCTCGACCGGGACGCCGGCGGCCCGCAGCTCGCGGAACCGGGTCAGGCAGAAGAGGGTGTAGTCGATGCCGACGCCCAGGCCGATCATGGCGGCGAGGGTCTGCCCGGCGGACGGTATGTCCATCAGGTGGCCGATCAGTCCGATCGCGGGCAGCGTGATGCCGAGCCCGATCCCCCCGGCGAGCAGCGGCAGTCCCGCCGCCACGAGGTTGCGGAAGGCGATCAGGAGGACGATCAGCGCCGCGGCCAGGCCGATGACCTCGCTGTAGTCGGTCGACTGCTGGTCCGCGGCGGTCGCCAGGTTGCCGCCCGGGGTGACCTGGAGGCCCGCCGCGGTGGCGGGTGCCGCCGCCGCGACGATGGCCGAGGTGGTGCCGGCGGTGATGTCGCGGGCCGACATGTCGAGGGTGATCGAGAGGTAGCCGGTGTGGCCGTCGGCGCTGAGCGCGGACTGGTCGCCCTGGTCCAGGAAGCTGGTGACGCCGACCACGTGCGGCACCCGGGCGACGGCCTGCGCGGTCTGCTCGACCGCGGTGCGCTGGGCGCCGGCGTCCAGCCGGGCCGCGGTCGGCGCGGTGTGCAGGACCAGCGGCTGCTGGCCGGAGGGGGAGCCGGGGAAGGCGCTGTCGCCGGTGTCCTTCGCCGCCTGGCTGTCGCTGCCGGGCAGGACGACGGCCTCGCTGGTGACCTGGCCGTAGTGGAGGACGGCGGTGAGCGCGGCGGCGAGCAGGAGCAGCCAGGCGGCCGCGACCCGCTTGGGTCTGCGGGCGCACCAGCGCCCCACGGTGATGAACATCGGCCTGCGGCCCCTTCGGATGCGAATTGGTGGAGGGAGCGGGTGGGCCCGGTGCTGAAGGGCCAACTAATTGCACTATGAGTGCAGCGCTAGACTTGCACCGAGAGTGCAACGATGTCAATTCGCGAGGGAGGTAGGGCCGATGCGCCGCAATGCGTCATCCGCACCCGGGCCCGGCCACACGGTCGACGGCCGCACCGAACGCGGTCGGCAGACCCGCGAGCGGATCGCCGACGCCATGCTCGCCCTGCTGGAGGAGGGGGAGACCAAGTTCGCCGCGGAGCGGATCGCCGAGCGCGCCGGAGTATCCCGCCGGCTGGTCTTCCACCACTTCGATGACATGGCCCAGCTGGCCGACGCCGCGGTTACTCGCAGGCTCGACCAACTGGCGTCACAGGTACGGCCGTTGCCGACCGAGGGGCGGCTGGCGGAGCGGGCGGCGGCACTGACCGAGCAGCGCGCGCGACTGCTGGAGTGGATCACCCCGACCAGGGTCGCGATCGCCCGGCTGGAGAACCCCTCCGAGCGGGTCCAGCAGGCCGTGCGGCAGATGATGGAGTTCGGGCGGCTGCGGCTGGCCGAGGTCTTCGCCACCGAACTCGACCGCCTGCCCGAGGGCCACCGCACCGACCTGCTCAACGGCCTTGACGCCGTGACGACCTGGAGCGCCTGGCACCACTGGCGGACGATGGGCCTGACTCCCGAGGACGCTCGCCGCACGATGGAGGCCACCGTGCTGACCCTGCTCCGGTCGGTGGACGAAGCGGAGCGCACCGCGGTCGGCGAGTTCAGAAACGGGCAGCCCGGGTACGCGCCCTTCCGAACGCTTCCGTCACTCGCACCGACGCCGGCACCGACACTCGCACCGAAAGGAGTTCGTCGTGGGACGAACGGTCGTGGTCACCGGGGCTACCGGCGGCATCGGTCGCGCGGTCGCGCGGGAGTTCGCCCGGCGCGGGGACCGGGTGGCCCTGCTCGCCCGGGGCAGCCGGGGCCTGGAGGCAGCCGCACGGGAGGTGACGGAACTCGGCGGCACGCCCCTTCCGCTGCAGGTCGACGTCGCCGACTCCGAGGCCGTGGAACGGGCGGCCGACACGGTCGAGCGGTCCTTCGGGCCGATCGAGGTCTGGGTCAACGTCGCCTTCAGCTCCGTCTTCGCGCCGTTCGCGCAGATCGGGCCGGAGGAATTCCGGCGGGTCACGGAGGTCACCTACCTCGGCTACGTTTACGGCACGATGGCCGCGCTGCACCGGATGACCGCGCGGAACCGAGGGACCGTGGTCCAGGTGGGATCGGCGCTCGGCGAACGGTCCATTCCCCTGCAGTCCGCCTACTGCGGCGCCAAGCACGCGGTCAACGGCTTCACCTCCTCCGTGCGCACCGAGCTCATGCACGAGGGCAGCGCCGTACGGATCACCGTGGTCCAGATGCCGGCGGTCAACACCCCGCAGTTCTCCTGGGTGCTGTCGCGGCTGCCCCGGCATCCGCAACCGGTGCCGCCGATCTACCAGCCGGAGGTCGCCGCCGCGGCCGTGGTCCACGCCGCCGCCCACCCGCGGCGCAAGCAGTACTACGTGGGCGCCTCCACCTGGGCGACCATCTGGGCCAACAAGTTCGCTCCGGCCCTGCTGGACCGCTACCTGGCACGCACCGGCTACGACTCGCAGCAGACCGGCACCCAGGGCGCACCCGCCGGCGACGGCAACCTGTGGCGGCCCGAGGACGGTGACGACGGCCACGACTACGGCGCCCACGGCCTGTTCGACGACCAGGCCCACGGCAGGTCGTTCCAGGCCGCGCTCTCGCGCCACCCGTTCCGCGCAGCCGTCCCTGCTGCTGTCGGGGCAGTGGTCGGAATCCGGGCGGTGGCGAAACTCCGGCGGCGCTGGTCCTGCGCGGGTCATGGGTGAAGAAGCCCACGAAGCAGTTCGCGATGTGACGGGCCGTCAGGTACGGTTGCCGGGCCCGTGGGTGCGGAACCGTTCCGTTCAGCCCATTCGGCCTCCGGACCCGGACCGGGTCGGCCCGGACCCGGTCGGCCCGGGCCCGGGCGCAGGGCTCCCCGCCGCGGGCCGAGGGTGCCGTCATGCGGCCGCCAGGAACAGGGCTGCGCGTGCCCGGGCCCGCGCGTGGGTCAAAAGGGTCCGCGTTCGGGCCGAAAGGCCCGCGCGTGGGCCGAAAGAGCGAGTCAGGCGACCGGCTCGGGCGTGGGCTGCGGCGCCCGCGAGGCCTGGAAGGGGGAGCCGAGGGAGAGGATGATCAGCGCGGAGCCGGCGGTCAGGGCGGCGCAGATCAGCACGATCATCTGGTAACTGCCGGTCATGTCCCGCAGTACCGCGCCGAGCTGGCTGCCGCCCGCCACCCCGAGGGCGTGCACCATCCAGGTCAGGCCCATGGCGGTGCCCCTCACCTCGGCCGGGAGCACCTGGGCGATCCACAGCGACGACGCGATGACGGAGGCCAGGTAGCTCAGGCCGAAGACGATGCCGAACAGCATCACGCCGGCCTGGGACGGCGCCGCCCAGACCAGCAGCATGGCCAGGCAGCGGGCGGCGTAGGCGCCGACGAGCACCTGCTTGACCAGCTTGCGGTCGCAGAGCCAGCCGGCCAGCAGGCTGCCGGCGATCTCGAACACACCGAGCACGGCGACGGCCGACGAACTGACCGTGCCGCCCATGTGGTGGTCCGTCATCAGCGGCACGAAGTGCACGTCGATGAAGGCCATGGTGAAGCCGCAGCCGACGAAGGCGAGTGCCAGCCGGCGCAGCGGCGCGGCGCGCAGGCACAACCGCACCCGGGCGCCCAGGGACTGGAGTCCGGGCCGGTCCTCGGCACCGCCGGCGGGCTTGGACGCGGTCAGCCGGTCGGACTGCCGGGCCAGCACCAGCGACAGCGGCGTCAGTACGACGAGGAAGACCACGCCGATGCCCTCCAGCACGGTCTGCCAGCTGTACCGGCCGCCGAGCCAGGACCAGAGCGGCACGAGCACCACGAACCCGACGGCGGCACCGTTGGTGATCAGGGCGTAGCTGAGGCCCTTGCGTCCGTCCTGGAACAGCTGGTC
The DNA here is from genome assembly GCF_020907985.1 of Kitasatospora humi. Taxonomy (GTDB): domain Bacteria; phylum Actinomycetota; class Actinomycetes; order Streptomycetales; family Streptomycetaceae; genus Kitasatospora; species Kitasatospora humi. The sequence continues at coordinate 273,347 of NZ_JAJJPA010000001.1, forward strand.
GACGAAGACGCCGAGCGGGACGTAGGACAGCATGGTCACGGCCAGCGCGGCGACCAGGCAGTAGACCACGACGAACAGCCAGAGCTGCCCGGACAGTGCGCACCCGATCATGGCCAGGCCGGCCAGGAAGGTGCCGACCGCGAGGGTGCGGGCGCCGCCGATCCGGTCGGCGATGCCGCCGACCAGCGGCGAGGCGAGTGCGGTGGTGACCGCGAACAGCGTGGCGGCCCACGCCAGGCCGGACCGGGAGACCCCGAAGGAGTGGGCTATCGGCAGGAAGTACACCTGGAAGGTGTTCTTCAGGGCCGAGCCGGCCAGGGTGAGCAGGAAGGCGGCGGAGGCGAGGATCGCGAGGGCTGAGCGGCCTGGCACGGGTGTGGAGGAGCGGGCAGTCGGCATGGAATCGCTTTCGAGGAGGGACGGGCGGGGTGCCCGGGGCCGGCGGCTGCGGCCGGCCCCCGGGCGCGGGACGATCCTGTGCGCGTCAGTCGGGGGATGACATCGGTCCAGGAGGACGTCGGTCGGGGATGACGTCGGACGGCGGTGACGTCGGGTGGGACGACGCTGGTCGGGGGACGACGTCAGTCGAGGACGACGACGCTGCGCAGCACGTCGCCCCGGCCCATGGCGGCGAAGGCCGCTTCGACGTCCATCAGGCCGATCCGCTCGGTGACGAAGCGGTCGAGCGGCAGCCGGCCCTGGAGGTGCAGGTCGACCAGCGCGGGGAAGTCCCGGGACGGCAGGCAGTCGCCGTACCAGGAGGTCTTGTAGGTGCCCCCGCGCAGGAAGGCGTCCAGCAGCGGCATCTCCAGCCGCATGGTCGAGTCGGGGCGGGCCACCAGCACGAAGGTGCCGCCCAGGCTGCGGGCGTAGAACGCCTGGCGCCAGGTCTCCTCCTGGCCGGCGGCGTCGATGACCACGTCCGCGCCGAGCCCGTCGGTGAGCCCCCGGATGCCGGCGACCACGTCCGTGGACCCGTCGGCGAGGATGACGTCGGTGGCCCCGAACTCCCGGGCCCAGTCGAGCTTGCGGGCGTCGATGTCCACCGCGATGATCCGGGTGGCGCCGGCCAGCCGGGCGCCGGCCACCGCGGCGGAGCCCACGCCGCCGACACCGATGACGGCGACGGTGTCGCCCGGGGCGACCTGGCCGGTGTTCATCGAGGCGCCGAGGCCGGACATCATGCCGCACCCGAGCAGACCGGCCACCGCCGGGTCCACCGCCGGGTCGACCGGGGTGGCCTGACCGCTGTGCACCAGGGTGAGTTCGGCCATCGCGCCGATCCCGAGGGCGGCCGAGAGCGGCTCGCCGGTGGTCAGCCGCATCTGCTGGCCGGCCGTGAAGTCGTCCATGCAGGCGGTCGGTACGCCGCGCCGGCAGGGGCGGCAACGCCCGCACACGGCTCGCCAGTTGAGGATGACGAAGTCACCCGGCCGGACGTTCGTCACGCCGGGGCCGATCTGGTCGACCACGCCGGACGCCTCGTGGCCGAGCAGGAACGGGTAGTTGTCGTTGATGACCCCGTCACGGTAGTGCAGGTCGGTGTGGCAGACACCACACGCCTGGACGCGGACCGTCACCTCACCCGGGCCGGGATCCGGCACCACGATCTCGCGGACCTCGACCGGCCGACCCCGTCCCGGCGCGACCACGGCCTTGACCGTCTGAGCCATGACTGAACTTCCTTTCTCAGGGCCGCGGGCCGGTGAACGCCCGCGGCATCGATGGGGCCGGCCGGCGGCTCGGTGCCGCCGGATCCGGCCGGGATCTCATCCAGGTACGGAGCGTTCAATTCCGCCCAAGGCACCAGCCGTTGGGCGTCGAGCCCGTTGCCGGACCGCAACTCGGCCCGGTTGAGCCTGCGTAACACTGCCATGGAAGGGTGACCTCGCCTCAGTTCCGTGCGGATCATTCTGTGTGGATCAGTGCCGTGCGGGCAACGGGTGAGAAGCGCCGACCAGTTCGGGATGGCCTGGTCATGGTGCTCAGGCCGTCGGTGTCCCCGTCGGTGTCCCCGTCGGTGGGCAGGTCGGTGGGCAGGTCGGCGGCGTTCCACTGGAGCGGGTCGCCGGCGCGCAGGGTGGTGAAGCGGGGGCGCCCGGCGTCATGACGTCGCCGACCCCTGAGGGGTCGGCGAGGGGTCGGAGTGGTCGGTGCGGTGCGTCGCGCCACGGCAGTCGGGCGCGGGCCCGGGCGGGCACGGAGTCGCCCCGGTCGGCGAGCGCCGGCCGGGGCGGCGGTGGGTCGGAAACAGTGGCCCGGGCTGGGCGGTTCCGGGGCCGGCCGGCCGCTCGCAGCGAAGGCCACCGGTGAGCGGGCCGGCAGGCATGTGAAGGCGCCGACGCCTGTCGCGGCCCGTCAGAATGCCATGAACATCAGGATGATGAAGATGATGGCGAAGAGGATCCCGAGCCATGCCCAGGTGTAGCGGGATCGCCCGCTGTGGTCTGCCGGACCGCCACCCCGGGGTCGGGTCTCCGGGAACTGTGGGTCGTCCGGCCGGTCGCGTGAATAGAACTCCGGGTCGGTCATGGCTTTGACCTCCTGCCCAAACCGTGTGGCGTGCGGCTACCCGTTTTTCCCCGCTCGACACGGCGATCCGGCGACGGCCGTCGTCCCGTCGGACGACGGCCGGTGTCCGCCGGGGCGACGGCCGCTGTCCCGTCCACCCGCCGGTGGCCACCCGGGCCCGGGATCCGCCGATTCACCGGACCCGGTACGTGCTTGCCGACCGGCCCGGTCAGGGGCGGAAGACGACCTTCACCACGCCGTCCGCCTTGCGCTGGAACATGTCGTAGGCCGACGGCGCCTCCGTCAGCGGCAGGTGGTGGGTGGCGAAGCCCTCGACGCCGAGTGGATCCTCGTCGCTGAGCAGCGGCAGCAGGTCGTCGACCCAGCGGCGCACGTTGGCCTGGCCCATGCGCAGCTGGATCTGCTTGTCGAAGAGGGTGAGCATGGGCATCGGGTCGGTCATGCCGCCGTAGACGCCGGAGAGGGAGATGGTGCCGCCGCGGCGGACCATGTCGATGGCCAGGTGAAGCGCGTGCAGCCGGTCCACGCCGGCGCGGCGCATGAGGCGTTCGGCCACGGTGTCCGGCAGCAGGCCGGTCAGGCGCTGGGCCTTCTCGGCGATCGGCGAGCCGTGGGCCTCCATGCCGACGGCGTCGATGACCGCGTGCGGGCCGAGGCCGTCGGTGAGGTCGCGCACGACGTCGGCGATGTGCTCACCGTGCTCGTTCAGGTCGAGGGCGGTGATGCCGCGCTCACGGGCCCGGGCCAGGCGCTCCGGAACCAGGTCGATGCCGATGACCTTCTCGACGCCGCGCTGCGCGGCGATGCGGCAGCTCATGTCGCCGATCGGGCCCAGGCCGAGGACGGCGAGGCTGCCGCCGTCGGGAACGGCGGCGTACTCGACGGCCTGCCAGGCGGTGGGCAGGACGTCCGACAGGAAGACGAACCGGTCGTCGGGCGGACCGTCGACCACCTTGATCGGCAGGGTGTCGCCGAACGGCACCCGCAGGAGTTCCGCCTGACCGCCGGGCACCTGGCCGTAGAGCTTCGTGTAGCCGAAGAGTGCGGCGCCGTTGCCGTACTCGGTGACCTGGGTGGTCTCGCACTGCGAGTGCAGGCCGGCGGTGCACAGGCGGCAGGTGCCGCAGCTGACGTTGAACGGGACCACCACCCGGTCGCCCGGTTGCAGTGCCGTGACCCCGGGGCCGGTCTCGCGGACCGTCCCCATCGCCTCGTGGCCCAGGATGTCGCCCGGGTCGAGGAAGGGGCCCAGGACCTCGTAGAGGTGCAGGTCCGATCCGCACAGGCCGGTACTGGTCACCTCGACGATCACGTCGGTCGGGTCCTTCAGGCGGGGGTCGGGGACTTCCTCCACACGGACGTCACGCCGGCCGTGCCATGTGACTGCTCGCATCGTCCGGTCCTCCGTTTCCGGTTCGCGGCCGACCGACTGCTGTCGGTACCAGGCCGGTTGCTCATGGGTCAGGGATCCTTGAACCGCACCCGGACGTCCTGCTCCGGGCGTCGGGCCTCCTGGCGCGCGATCGCCTCGAGGACCTTGCGGTCCGCGCCGGTCAGCGGGGGCTGGACGAGGCTGCGCGGCCACAGGCGCCGGGCCAGCACGACGTTCATCTCGGCGGCGTAGACGGTCAGTTGGGCGCCGATGAAGAGCCAGGACAACAGGCCGATGACGGTGCCGAAGAACCCGTAGATCTGGTCGGCGTGGCGCAGTTGGTGCGCCACCAGGGCGCCGCCGAGCGCCTGGAGGATGGTCCACAGCGGCCCGGCGAACAGGCACCCGGGCACCAGGCGCCGCCACGGCACGTCGCGCGGGGTGAGCGTCCGGAAGCAGACCAGGAAGAGCCCGGTGTTGAGCAGCGCGGACAGCACCAGGCCGCCCACGGCCGCGGCCGGTCCACCGACCGTGCTGATGGTCAGCTGGGCGGCGGCGGTGCTCAGGAGCAGGCCGGTGCCCAGGATCACGAAGAGCAGCAGGCCCCGGCCCAGCCGGGGGAAGTAGCCGGGGCGGCGACGGCCCGGGACGTTCCAGACCTGCGCCATGGCGAACTGCAGCGTCTGGGTGACGCCGAGCGCGCCGTAGAGGAGGCCGAGTAGGCCGATGCCCAGAGCCAGCCCGCTGCCCTGCACCGAGTGCACGTTCTGCCGCAGCTGGTTCCCGATGATCGGGAAGTCGGCGAGCGCCGAGTTGACCACGGCCTGCTGGGCGCCCGGATGACCGTGCAGCACGAAGCCCAGCGCGGTGCTGAGCAGGAGGAGCAGCGGGATCAGCGACATGAAGCCGAAGTACGTGATGAGCACCGCGAGCTGGCCGCCGCGGTCATCGCCGTACTTCTTGACGACGCCCACCACGAAACCCGGCACGGTCATCCGCTGCTGGGCCCGGTCGACCGCTCGCACGAGTCGTTCGACGACGTTCACGGGCCGCTCACCTCCACAGCACGTGCGTCTACCCGGAAGGCCCGCCCCCCACGCTTGGTCCTCGGCACCTCCCGGAGCCGCCACCGGCGCGCCGAACCTCAGGTCTTCTCCTCCAGCCCGATGGCCTGCTCCAGGTCTTCCTCCGCCTGGCGCTTCTCGCCCTGCAGCTGTTCCAGCACGGCCGAGGCGATCGCGTCGAGCTTGCGCTGGATCGCGTGCTCGGCCCGCCGTTCGGAGTTCTTGAGCAGGGCGATCAGGAGCAGCGTCACCGCTGTCATGGCGTCGCCGGCCGCCAGCTGCGCGGAGAGCGGCAGGCCCAGGGCGTGGACGATCACGAACGCGGCGACGAGCAGCGTGCAGATGAGGTAGAAGAGCGGGGAGCCGGTGAAGTTCGACGCCGCTTCGGCGAGGTGCTCGAACGGGCCGCGCCCGTGCCGGCTTCGTTCCGCAGGATGTCGGACGGTCATGGCGGGCGCCTACCCCGGTCGGCGGGAGTCACCACGCCGCCCCGGTCCGGATCCGCCCCCGTTTGGGGTTCGCGGCGTCCGGGCAGTCGCAGGCACATGGACCGTGCACCCCTCGAGCCGTGCACCGGGGAGGGCGGCGCACCGCAGGAGGGCGGCGCACCCGGGAGGGGCCGTGCACCGGGGGAGCGAGTGCTGTCGCTGGAGCCGCCCCCGCCGAGGACTACCGCGAGCCGCCATCGGAGATGAGTACCGTGTCCGAACTCCTCACCAAGACGGCTGGGGCGCAGCCCGCCCTGCCGACCGCCCGCGGACCGGTGAGCGCGGCGGTGCTGACCGCGCTGCGTTCCGAGCCCCCGGCGCCGGGCCGCCCCGGGCCGGCGTCGGGGCCCTGGTGCGAGGACGCGCTCGGTCGCACGATCGTTGATGCCCGGGGTGAGGACGTGCGGGGCGGGGAGGCCTGGGGCGAGATCGCCCGGGACGGGGACGCCTGGGGCGAGGATGTCCAACTCGCCCTCTACGCCTGCTACGAGCTCCACTACCAGGGCTTCGACGGCGTCGATCCCGGCTGGGAATGGCAGCCCGAGTTGCTGGCGCTCCGCGGGCGGCTCGAACGCGGCTACCTGGCCGCGCTGCACGCCGCCGTCGGCCCACCGCAACCGCTCGCCCGGGCATTGGACCGGCTGCTCGTCGAACCGGCCGACGGCAGTGGCCCCTCCCACCACCTGCTGGCCGAGGGCCGGCGCTGGCAGGCCCGCGAGTATCTGGTGCACCGCTCGCTGTACCAGCTCAAGGAGGCCGATCCGCAGTTGTGGGCGGTGCCGCGGCTGCCCGTCCCGGCCAAGGCCGCCATGATGGCCGTGCAGTACGACGAGTACGGCGCGGGCCGTCCGGAGCGGGCGCACGCCCGGCTGTTCGCCGAGGCGATGGCCGACTTCGGTCTCGATCCCGGCTACGGCCGCTACCTGGACGCGGTGCCTGCCCCCGCGCTGGCCGTGGTCAACATGATGACCATGTTCGGACTGCACCGGGCCCTGCGCGGCGCGCTGGTCGGCCAGTTCGCCGCGCTGGAGATCACCTCGTCGCCCGGCGCCGAACGGCTGGCCACGGCGTTCGAACGGCTGGGGGCCTCCCCGGCCGGCACCCGGTTCCACCGCGAGCACGTGCTCGCCGACGCCGTGCACGAGCAGCTGGTGCGGCACACCGTCATCGAACCGCTGGTCGGCCAGGAACCGGCACTCGCGGCCGACATCGCCTTCGGCATCGCGGCGACCGGCGCCACCGAGGACCGGCTCGGCGATCACCTGGTGGCGGCGTGGCGCGGCGGGCGCAGCTCGTTGCGGGTGCCGTTGCCCGACGCGCCGGCCGGCGGCGGGGCGGGCCAGGGGTGACCCCGCCGCTGTGGGGCGGGCCAGGGGTGACCCGGGCTCGCGCCGACCGGCCCGGGTGGCCGGTACCGCAGTCAGCCGTATGGCCGACCGGCACCGCAGTCCGCCGCATGGCCGACCGGATCCCGGGCAGACGCCGGCCATGCTGCTCTTCCGACCGCCCGGCGTCTACCCGGCGCAGGGCGACACCGAGCTGCTCATCGAGGCGCTGCGGCAGGAGGGCCCGCGCCCGGGCACCCGGCTGCTGGACCTCGGTACCGGCAGCGGCGCGGTGGCGCTGGCCGGGGCGGCGCTCGGCGCCGAGGTGACCGCGGTCGACCTCTCCCGGCTCGCCCTTGCCAGCACCTGGGTCAACGCCCGCCTCCGGCACCGCCGTGTCCGGCTGCGCCGGGGCGACCTGACCGACCCGGTGACCTCCGCCCGCTTCGACCTCGTGGTGAGCAATCCACCGTACGTGCCGGCGGCCGACGCCGCGCCACCGCGGCGCGGCGTCGCCAGGGCATGGGATGCCGGGCCCGACGGGCGGCTGCTGCTGGACCGGATCTGCCGGCAGGCGCCCGCCGTGCTGGCCCGGGGCGGAGTGCTGCTGGTCGTCCAGTCGTCGTTGGCCCGCCCCCGGGCGACCCTGGCCATGCTGCGCCGGGCCGGCCTGGCCGCACGGGTGGTGGCCGCCCGTACCCAGCCGTTCGGGCCCGTGCTGACGGCCCGGGCGGGTTGGCTGGAACGGCGCGGAATCATCGCCGACGGACAGCGGGACGAGACCCTCGTGGTGATCCGCGGTGTGCGGGCCGACTGAGCCGTCCGCCGGAGCGCCCCGGTCGGACGCACCGCCCCGGCCGGGCCCGCCGCCCGGCGCAGGCGGTGGGCCGCCGCGGGTGCGGCTCACCGGGCGAGGTCCGGTGCTGATCGACGGTCCGGTGGAGATCGTCCTTCCGGACGGCCGCAGCGTGCTGTGCGACCGCCCGGTGGTGGCGCTCTGCACCTGCCGGCGCAGCCACCACTACCCGTTCTGCGACACCAGTCACCGGCGCCGACGGCCTGCGGAGGACGGCCGCGGCGGCTGACCCGGCGGCCGCGGACCGGCGGCGCGCCGCGGGTGCGGCGGGGCAGCCTTCGGCCGGCCCCGGGCGCCGGGTGGGTCCGACCCCGCTCGCCGGGTGGCACCGGCCCGGATGTGTAGCGAACGCCGTCTTCGGGCAGGCGCGTGACCGCAAGGCATGGCCTGCCGTTCGGCGCGGCAGCCGGAGTTCAGGGCTCCCCGGCCGACGGCCACCCAGGACTGGACGCACAGATGGGCGATCTGACGCGGATCGCGCAGCTCATGGCGGCGGCCGTCGCCGGGGCGAGCAGCCGCTTCCTGCCCGACCGGCTGTGCGGCGCAGCGGTCGAGGCGCCGGCCGTCGACGGCAGCGCCATCGTGCTGATGACCGAAGCCGGGCACCGGGCCGGCGTCTGGGCCGGCGACGAGCGGGTTCGACGCCTGGAGGACCGGCAGTTCGCCCTCGGCGAGGGACCCACCCTGGATGCGTTCCGCACTCGGCGCCCGGTGCTCGTGCCCGACCTGCCGGCTCCCGGCGAGCTGCGCTGGCCGGTGCTGAGCGTGGCACTCACGTCGCATGGCGGGGTCGGCGGTCCGCGTGGCGCCTTCGCCCTGCCGCTCCAGCTGGGGGAGTCCTGCACGGGCAATGGATCAGGGCCGTTCCCTTCCGGGCAGCGGCTGATTACGGTGATCACCTGTTCGGTACGGAGGTGACGACGGTGGACGGGCCGACGCTCTCAGAGCGCGAACTGCGGATCCTCGCGGAGATCGAGGAGGAGTTGCGGGCCGACGGAAAGCTGGACCGGGAGCTGAGCACGATGCACCCGGGCCTGCCGAGCCGGGCCGGCCGCGCCGTACAGGCAGCCGGGCGGGTGTCACCGGCGGTGCCGATCGTGCTCGTGATGCTCTCGCTCAGCCTGGCCCTGGCGGCCCCGCACGACCACACCGTCAGCGCCTTGGTGGTGTTCTCCGTCATCTGGGCCTCGACCGTGCTGCTGCTGGGCGCCCGGCTCGCCGTCCACCGCGCGACGCGCGCGGGGGGCGATTACTCCGACTGATCCGCATCGTCCCCTGCGCGCCGGGCAGGCAGCCGGGGCGTGTCTTCCGTGCTGTGCGGCTCCGGGCGCTGCTGCCGGGGGTCGCGGGCGCGTCGGGCTGCCGTTGCCGGTGTCCGCCACTGGTACCCGTCCGCTCGACGAGGCATGCTCGAAAACGGGCCGGTTGTCCCCAGCAAAGGGGGTACATCGATGTCCACCACCCCGCACGACCGCCCGCCGAACGCCGAGGATGGCCCGGGGCGTGGGCTGTGGATCACCATCGAGGAAGTGACGGACACGGCCGTGATCTGCCGCCTGCGGGGCGAGGTCGACCAGGACCAGCGGCCCGAGCTGCAGAACGTCCTCGCCGAAGCGGTCCAGAAGGGGTTGCCCCAGGTGGTCGTCGATCTCTCCGGTCTGACGTTCAGCGACTCGGCCGGCCTCAACGCGTTGCTCCGGTGCCGCGGGGACGCGTCCGCGGCGGGCACGGAGCTGGTGCTGGCGTCCCCGCCGCCGCAGATGCGCCGCCTGCTGGAGATGACCGGCGCCGACAGGGTCTTCACGATCTGCGACAGCGTGCGCGCGGCCCTGCCCGGGCCGGCGCCGCCCGCCGACCGGAAGCGGCCGTGATCCCGACATCCACGGCCGGTCCGCGACGGACGGTCACCCCCGGGCTCAGCGCTGCGGGAACCGGTGTTGCTCGATCAGCTGGACGAAGCCTTCCCAGAACGACGTACCGGGCTGCCCGCCAGAGGTGCTGACCGCGACCCCGGCGACCTGCTCGGGCTCGTCGGCCCCGGCAGCCCGCAGCAGGGCGGTGCCATCGCCGAGCGCCGCCACCGGCTTGCCGTGCCGCAGCGCCTCGGTGGCGAAGCGCACCGCGTCCGGTTCCGCGGTCAGCGTCCGGCCGCCGCCGTCCGGCACCACGACGGCGTCGTAGAGCACCGAGGCAGTGGTGGGCAGCGCGCGGTCGACCGGCAGGTGCTCACCGTCCTGGGCCAGCACGTGGCCGTCGTGCGGGGCGACCGTCTCCACCACGGCACCCTCGGCGCCCAGCCGCTCATGAGCCGCTCGCACCTGACCGCCGTCCACGCCGGGCACGGCCAGCACCGCGACCTTGCGGGTGCGGATACCGGCGGCCCACAGGTTCTCCAGGCTCAGGGCGGGGGAGACCCGCGGCTCGTCGGCCGGGCCGACGCCGGCGACCGGATGGTCCTGGGGATCCGGCGGCGCCACGCCGATGCGCCGGGCGACCTCGGCCGCCAGGCCCTGATCCACGTGCATCAGGTTGACCACCATGCGGCGGCGCACCTCCCGGTCGGCCACCTTGCCGAGTTCGAAGGCGAAGGCGGCGATGATGTGCTGCTGTTCCCACTCGGCCATGCTGTGCCAGAACAGCGCGGCCTGGCTGTAGTGGTCGGCGAAGCTGGGGCTGCGCCGACGGATCGCCGCGCCGTCGATCCTCTCCTGGTAGTGCTCGAAGACGCCCTCGGGCAGCCGTCCGCCGCCCATCGTCGCCGGGCAGCCGCCGCCCACCGAGTTCGGCGCGTAGCTGGTGCCGGGGTGGATCAACTGCTGGCCGTAGCCGTCGCGTTGGTTGTTCCGCACATCGGCCAGCGGCCGGTTGACCGGCAGCTGCGCGAAGTTGGGGCCGCCGAGGCGGATCAGCTGGGTGTCCAGGTAGGAGAAGTTGCGGCCCTGGAGCAGCGGATCGTTGGTGAAGTCGATGCCGGGGACGACGTTGGCCGTGTGGAAGGCGACCTGCTCGGTCTCCGCGAAGAAGTTCTGCGGATTGCGGTTCAGGACCATCCGGCCCACCGGTCGCACCGGCACCAGTTCCTCCGGCACGATCTTCGTCGGGTCCAGCAGGTCGAAGGGGTAGGCGAACTCGTCGCGCTCCGGTATCAGTTGGACGCCGAGCTCCCACTCGGGGAAGTCACCGGCCTCGATCGCCTCCCACAGGTCGCGGCGGTGGAAGTCCGGATCGCGCCCCGCGGTGATCTGTGCCTCGTCCCACACCTGCGAGCAGACCCCGAGCTTCGGCCTCCAGTGGAACTTCACGAAGGTGCCGACCCCTTCGGCGTTGACCAGCCGGAAGGTGTGCACGCCGAACCCCTGCATCATCCGGAAGCTGCGCGGGATCGCCCGGTCGGACATCAGCCACATCAGCATGTGCGTGGACTCGGGTTGCAGCGAGCAGAAGTCCCAGAAGGTGTCGTGCGCGCTCGCGCCGGTGGGCATCTCGTCCGGCGGCTCCGGCTTGACGGCGTGCACGAAGTCGGGAAATTTGATCGCGTCCTGGATGAAGAAGACCGGCATGTTGTTGCCGACCAGGTCGTAATTGCCGTGCCTGGTGTAGAACTTGGTGGCGAAGCCGCGCACGTCGCGCACGGTGTCGGCGGAGCCGCGCGGGCCCTGCACGGTGGAGAAGCGGACGAACACCGGGGTGCGGTGCCCGGGCGTCTGCAGGAAGTCCGCGCAGGTGTACTCGGCCAGTGACTCGTAGGGTTCGAAGTAGCCGTACGCACCCGAGCCACGGGCGTGCACCACCCGCTCGGGAATGCGCTCGTGGTCGAAGCGGGTGAGCTTCTCGCGCAGCTGGAAGTCCTCCAGCAGGGTGGGCCCGCGGTCGTCGACGGTCAGGGAGTTGTCGGTGTCGTCGACGCGCACCCCCTGGTCGGTGGTGAGCGCGCCGTCCGGGTCGGGGGCCCGGTGGGCGTCCAGGGCGATGTCCTTGTCGTCACGCTCGGGCTTCGAGGGCGGGCCGGGGTTGCCGGTCCCGGGGGCCACGGGTGCGTGCGGGCGTTCTTCGGGAGGTCCGGGATTGGTCATGTCACGTGCTCCGTCCTGGGGCAGGCGTGGGTCGTGCCCCGGTTGCCGTCGCCGGGCGGCTGCCCGGTGCCTGGTGCGGCAAACCGGGCTCCGGGGCGGAATCAGCGCCGGAGAACCGTGGCCGGTGGGCGCGGCCGTTCACCGGCGGGTGAGGCGGACCCGTGGGGCGGATAGAAGCACGGCAGCGTGGGCAGACGCCCTGTCGAGTTCACCGAGGAGGTGGCGGAGATGGCTGGGATCAAGGTGATCAAGCACCCCGCGCCGCGACGCCCGCGCTCGCCACTCGATCTGCGGACACCGTCGGGTCGCCCCCTCCCGTACTGAGCGGGAGGCCTTACACGGCTGCTCGGGATGCGGAGGACGTCATGGCAGGTCGACACCAAGCCCACCGGGTGCACGGAGACGGCGCTTTCCTCGACCGCTGGCGGCTCGCCGACGGCCGGACCGGCCGGGACGGCGACGGCCGCGACGACCGCGACGGTTCCGGGAGCGGCCGGGCCCGCGACGACGCGCCGCTGCGCCGCTTCACGGCCAATGTGTTCGCCGGTGTCTTCGCGTTCACCGCGCTGGTCCTCGCGGTGCTCGCCGCCGCGACGGTGACAGCCCCGGAGACCACGGTGTACTTGGCCGTGGCGGCCCTCATCTTCGTCCTGCTCGCCGCCGGCACGGCCGTCGAGCGGCGGCTGGTCCGCCGCCGAGCCGCCGAGAAGGGCCCGGACGGCAAAGAGCCCAGGCAACCGCAGGGTTGAGGAGCCGCGCTCCCGACACCGCAGCCCGGTATGGCGCCCCGGGCCCGGCCCGCGGTGTGTCCGCCCCGGCCGAACGGGTAGACGCGGCAGCGTCGGAGGAGGTCACCATGCGAGCGGAACACTCAAGGGCATCCCAACCCGTGGGGCAGGCACCCGGCGTCGCCCCGACCCCGACGTGGGCCGGCGACACCCCGGACGACCGGCCCGGCCAGGCCGCCAGGGCCGTCGCCGAGGAGTACTCCGGTACGGCTGACCGGCCACTCGGCGGCTACCTCACCCTGCTCGGCGGCTACGCGGTGTCGGTGTCGGCGGTGGCCGTCGGCGCCCGGGTGCTGCGGCGGCCGCTTCCCCGGCCCGGGCCTTGGGACGTGCTGCTGCAGGCCGGCGCGGTGCACCGGCTGGCCCGGCTGGCCGCCAAGGACGCGGTGACCAGTCCGCTGCGGGCCCCCTTCACCCGTTACCAGGGGCCGGCCGGACCGTCCGAGGTGAACGAGGAGCCGCGCGGCACCGGGGCCCGCCGCGCGATCGGGGAGCTGGTCAGCTGCCCGTTCTGCACGACGCTGTGGGTGGCCACCGGCCTGACCGCCGGCCAGGTCCTCGCCCCGGACCTCACCCGGGTGGTCAGTGCGACGCTGACCGCGATCACCGTCGCCGATCTGCTGCAGTTCCTGCGGGTGCGGCTGGAGTGAGCGGCTTCGGGAGCCGACTCCCGGCAACCGTGCGCGAAGAGAGAACGGAGTGAGCGATGACCGAGCAGGACAGGCCCGAACACCCGGATGCCCGACCGGTGGAGACGCCGGAGTCCCGGATGACGGGCGAGGGCGGGCCACCGCCCGACGAGCGGGAGAAGGACCGGGCGAACGGTCCGGAGTTCGCCGTAGTCGGCGATGACGACGACGAGGGGAGAGGCGCGCAGGGCGACGGATGACGAAGGGGATGACGCAGGCGCACAGGGCGCCGGGGCGGGTCTGCTGACGGATCGTCAGGAGATCCGCCCGAGCATGCTGTCCGCCAGCCCGGCCAGCAGCGCGGCGACATCCTCGTGCACCTCGACGGCGCCCGCCGAGCGCAGGGCGCAGGGCGCCGCCCCGCCGGTGCGCACCGCGATGCAGGGCACCTCGGCGCGGACGGCCGCCTCGACGTCCCACTTGGTGTCGCCGATGAACACCGCTTGTGTGCACGGCACTTCAGCCTTCGCCAGGGCCGCCTGCACCAGGTCGGGGGCCGGCTTGCTCGCCGCCACGTCGTCGGCGCTGGTGGCTGCCCAGATCGCCGGATCGGCGTCGAGCACCCGGCGCATCACGGACAGGTCGCGGCCCGAGGCCGAGCTTGCCAGCACCACCCGCTGCCCGAGGGAGGCGCACCGGCGCAGCAGTTCGGCCGCTCCGTCGAAGGGGCGCAGCCGGGGCCAGAAGCGTGCGTAGAGGGCCTGGTGGGCCGCACTGATCCGGGCGTCGTCGTCCCGGTCCCGGTCGGCGGGCAGCAGGTGCTCCAGCAGCTGGTCGCCACCCATGCCCACGGCGCCGTGGATCCGCGCCATCGGCAGGCGGTGACCGTACTGCTCCAGGGCGTCGCTCCAGGCGAGCGCGTGCAGGTAGGTCGTGTCGAGCAGGGTGCCGTCGACGTCGAAGAGCGCGGCGGCGGTCATGGGCGTCTCCTCTCCTCGTCCCCCTCGTCCCCGTTGATGCCTCAACTCCCCCGCAGCCGCGCGCCTGCCCCGCGGTGGGGTCCGGAAACCCGCGTCAGGCGGCAGCGATCGGGTAGCCGCCCCGGTGGCCCGGAAGGTCCCGGAACCGAGGAGGGCGCTGATGACCGAGTACGGATACTTCCTCTCCTGTGAGGAGTTCGCCCCCGACGAGCTGCTCGCCCAGGCCCGGGCGGCGGCCGACGCCGGATTCACCCGGCTGGCGATCTCCGACCACTTCCACCCCTGGAACGACGCGCAGGGCAGCAGCCCGTTCGTCTGGTCGATGATCGGTGCGCTGTCGCAGGTCACCGACCTGCCGGTGACCACGCTGGTGACCTGCCCGACCATGCGGCTGCATCCGGCCGTCACCGCCCAGGCGGCGGCGACCAGCAGTGTGCTGCTGGGCGGCGGCTTCGCGTTCGGCGTCGGCACCGGCGAGGCGCTCAACGAGCACATCCTGGGCGACCGGTGGCCGCCGTTCGCCGAACGGGCCGAGATGCTCGCCGAGGCGGTCGGGATCATGCGGGCGCTGTTCACCGGTGCGCCGCTCTCGCACCGCGGCCGGTACTACACGGTGGAGAACGCCCGGCTCTACACCCCGCCGCCGCAGCCGCCGCCGATCCTGGTCTCCGGGTTCGGTCCCAAGGCGGCGCAGCTGGCCGCCGACCTCGGCGACGGCTTCGTCACCATGACGCCGGACCGTGAGCTGATCGGCGGGTTCCGGCAGGCCGCGGGCCCCGGCAAGCCGGTGATCGGCGGGGTCAAGGTCTGCTGGGACACCGACCGGGCGCGCGCGGTGAAGCGGGTGCACCGGCTCTGGCCGACCGAGCTGCTGCCCGGCGAACTGAACCAAGTGCTGCCCACCCCGGCCCATTTCGAGCAGGCGAGCGAGTTGGTCACGGAGGCGATGGTGGACTCCGCCGTGACCTGCGGCGACGATCCGGCCGCACACCTCGCCACGATCCGCTCCTACGCCGAGGCCGGCTTCGACGAGGTCTACGTCGGTCAGATCGGCGCGGAGCACGACGACTTCTTCGCCGGCTACCGGGAGCAGGTGCTGCCCGAGCTGGCCGGCGCCGGGTAGGCCGGGTGTTTGCTGCCCGTGGGTGCGGGCAGACGCAGTCGCTGTGACGGTGGTGGTGACCAGGGCCGTTGCCGCTGACCACCACCGCCCGTCAGGTTCCGGCTGCCTTCGTGGAGGTGTCTGATGAGTATGGTGACCGAATCGATCGACGTCGGCGTGCCGTTGCACACGGCGTACAACCAGTGGACCCAGTTCGAGGAGTTCCCGCAGTTCATGGAGGGCGTCGAGGAGGTCCGCCAGATCGACGACCGGCACAACCACTGGAAGACGAACATCGCCGGTGTGAAGCGGGAGTTCAACACCGAGATCGTCGACCAGCTGCCGGACGAGCGGGTCTCCTGGCGAACGGTGTCCGGCGACACGACGCACAAGGGCGTCGTGACGTTCCAACGGCTGGACGCCGACCACACCCGGGTCAAGGTCGCCATGGACTACAAGCCCGAGGGAGCGGTGGAGGCGACCGCCGACCTGGTCGGCGTGCTCGACCGGCGGGTCAAGGGCGACCTGCAGCGCTTCAAGGGGTTCATCGAGGAGCGCGGCCATGAGACGGGCTCCTGGCGCGGGCGGCTCTCGCCGGGGTGACCGGCTGACAGGGGCTGGTGTGAGTGAGGCAGGACGGCCGATGGCCGTCCTGCCTCACTCACTCACCACTCACCGGGTCATCGCCTCACTCACCACTCACCGGGTCATCGAGAGGCTCACCAGGTCATCCACCAGAGGCCGGCCGCTCCGGAGTCAGCCGTGACCGTCCCGCTCCACCCGCTCCATGAGGTGCTCCAGC
Organism: Kitasatospora humi; assembly: GCF_020907985.1. GTDB lineage: Bacteria > Actinomycetota > Actinomycetes > Streptomycetales > Streptomycetaceae > Kitasatospora > Kitasatospora humi. Next base: position 289,358 of record NZ_JAJJPA010000001.1, read on the forward strand.
CTCGGCACCAGACGCGGGCCGAGCGCGGCGACGACCATCGCCGTGGCGACCCCGGCCCAGGCCACCGGGCCGAGCGGGGTGCAGCCGAAGAACCGGCTGACCAGCGGCGTCTCGATCAGGGCGACCAGCACGGCCGCCGAGCCGAGGGCGGTCCCCAGCACGAGTGGACTGTGCCGACGTCCGACGACGGTCTGGGTGAGCTGGGCGCCGACCACGCCACACAGGGCCATCGTGCTGGTGCGCCGTGCGGAGCCCGGTGTGACGGTCCCGAGCAGCCAGGCCGTGGTCGCGCCGAGCGTGGTGACGATGCCGCGCTGCCTGATCTGCCGGGTCAGCGGGTCACCGAGGGCGGCGACGCCCACGGGGACGCTGTCGCTCAGGGCAGCAGGCTCGCCGCCCACCGGCTGCTCCGCCGTCTCGTCACGCGGCGTGACCGAGACGGCCATCGCCGGGAACATGTCGGTGAGCAGGTTGACCAGCAGGATCTGCCGAGTGGACAGCGGCGAGGAACCGGACAGCAGGGTGCCGAGCACCGAGAAGCCGGTCTCACCCGCGTTGCCGCCGATCAGCACGCTGATCGCGTCCGCCACGCTGCGCCACAGCGCTCGGCCCTCGGCCACGGCACCGACCAGCATCGACAGGTCGTCACTGGCGATCACCAGGTCGGCCGCGTTCCTGGCGGCGGCCGAGCCGCGCACCGCGATGCCGACCCCGATGTCGGCGGCGCGGATCGCGGCGGCGTCGTTGGCGCCGTCGCCGACCATCGCGACCACCTGCCCGGCCTCCTGCAGCGCCTCGATCACATGCAGCTTCTGCTCGGGCGCGACCCGGGCGACCACACCGCAGTCCCGCAGCAGGCGGGCCCGGCCGGCGCGGTCACTGGCCGCCAGCTCGTCCCCGGTCGCCACCAGCACGTCCTCGGGCCAGCCGAGTCGGACGGCCACCGCACGGGCGGTGCGCGGATGGTCGCCGGTCAGCATGACCGGCCGCACTCCGGCTCGGCGCAGGTCGGCAACCAACGGCGCGGAACTCGGGCGCGGTGTGTCGGCCAGGGCGACGAAGCCGAGCAGTTCCAGGTCGGCCAGCGGCCGGTCGAGGGCCTCGGCGGGGTCCTCGGCGCGGGTGAGCGGGCGGGCGGCGACCGCCAGCACCCGCAGGCCGTCCTCGGCCAACTCCTGTGCGGCGTCGTCGTCGTGGGCGTCCGGGCAGGCAGCCAGCACGACCTCGGGAGCGCCCTTCACCAGGAGCGTGCGAGCGTGGTCGCCGGCGCCGACGGTCGCGGCGTACCCGCGGCTGGCTTCGAAGGGCTGCACCTCGACGGCCGTCCAGGGCGGGTCGGGTGGCGCCGCCTCCAGGATCGCCTCGTCGGTCGAGTGGGCGTGGATGCCGGCCTCCTGGCCGGGAGTGCGGCAGGTCAGCGCGGCGGCCTGGAGCACCGGCGCGGCGTCGGCGGAGTCGACAGGGTACTGGGTGCCGTCCGGGGCGGCCACGCGCTTCACCCGCAGCCGGTTCTCGGTCAGCGTGCCGGTCTTGTCGAAGCAGACGGTGTCCATCCGGCCGAGCGCCTCCAGCGCTCGCGGGGTGCGGACCAGGATGCCGATCCGGCTGAGCCTGCGCGCGGCGGCCAGTTGCGCGACGGTCGCCACCAGCGGCAGCCCCTCCGGCACGGCGGCCACCGCGACCGCCAGCCCGCCGCGGACCGCCTCCCGCACCGGTCGGCGGCGCAGCAGCGAAAGGACGGTCACGGCGGCGCCGCCCAGCAATGTGAACGGCAGCATCTGGCTGGTGAGTTGGTGCAGCCGGGCCTGCACGCCGGGCGCCGGCTGGGCCCGGGAGGCCAGGTGCGCCGCCCGGCCCGCCTCGGTCTCGTCACCGGTGCCCACCACCACGGCCCGGCCGTGGCCGGCGACCACCGTGGTGCCCTCGAAGACCATGCAGCGGCGGTCGGCGAGCGAGGCCTGCGGGGTGGCGTCCACCTGCTTGGCGGTCGGCAGCGACTCACCGGTCAGTGAGGACTCGTCGACCTCCAGGTCGTCGACCGCCAGCAGCCGGGCGTCGGCCGGGACGACGTCGCCGGTGTAGAGCTCGATCACCTCGCCCGCGGTCAGCCGCCCGGCCGCCACGGTCCCGGTCCGTCCGGCTCCGAAGTCGGCCACGCGCCGGGCCTGTTGGCGCTGCTCCAGCTTCAGGCCGGCGAGCGCCCGCTCGGCCCGCACCCGTTGCACACCGCCGACCAGGGCATTCACACCCATGGCACCGAGGACCATCAACGCGTCCACCGGGGAGGCGAGCAGCGCCGACGCGGTCGCGCCGACGAGCAGGACCGGTGTGAGCGGATCGTGCAACTCCGCATGCACGGCGCGCACCAGACGGTACGTCAGCTGCTCGGGAAGGAACAGCGGATGGCGTGCCAGCCGCTCCGCGGCCTCCCGGACGCGCGACGGCACCGTCGGCTCCGCGGCCCGGGCACGGGCCCCCAGCCGGTTCAGGGCCTCCTGCGGCTGCAGGGCGTGCCAGGGCACCCGTGGCGGCGGGTGCGGCGTGCGGCCGGTACTGATCCGAAGGGCGGCCCGCCAGCCGGAGACGAGTGCGGCGGCCGCGGCGGCGTCAACCGGGTTGATCCGCACGTTCAGTGGGAGTCCGCCGCGCTTCGACCGGGTGTCCCGGGTCACCACGAGCAGTCCGGCGAGCGCCGCCCCCGCCTCGGCGAAGATCTTGGAGTGCGCGCCGACGGTCCGCGCGGCGGGGATCGCGGCCAGCAGCCGCCAGGCGCCTTCCAGCCCGTGCAGCAGCAACACGTCCGCGCCCCAGACCACCGCGCCCTGCTCGTCGGTGACCGAGACGGCCAGGTCGCTGCGCAGCAGTGCGGCCAGCACCTCCCGGCTCTCCTCGGGCAGTTGGCGTTCCGTCGTGGCCTCGCCGCGCGGCACCCGGGCCAGCGTCATCACCACCTTTCCGGAGCGCCGCAGTTCGCTCACCACGTCCGGCAACGACCGGTCGGCGCCGATGAGTTCGTCCGCCAATGCACCGAAGTCGCCGAGTGAGCCGTCGTCCTGCACCACGACGTGCAGCCCCGCCCGGCGGGCCGCGTCCAGCGCGGCCTCGGCCAGCGGGTCGATCTCCCAGCCGACCAGCACCGTGCCGACGTCCCGGCCGTCGGCCGCGGCGATCATCAGCCCGGTCCGCGACTCGCCCTCGTCGGGCACCGGGCGCAGCTCGACCGCTCCGCTGGACTCCAGTGCCGCGGTGGCGGCCTGCCACAACCGGTCGTGGTCCCAGTCGGAGACATTGGAGTCGACGTCCAAGATGGTCCGCCGGGTGCTGCGCAGCGCCCGCGGGTCCAGCACCACCGTGTCCACGAGCTCCAACTGGCGGAGCCGGTCGATGTTGCGGACCAGCACGCCCTCGCGGGCCAGCTCGGTGCCCAGGGCCGCGGCGAAGGCGGCCGGTCCGTAGCGGACGGCCTTGGGGTTGCCGGCCAGCAGGGCCTCCGCGACCTCGTGCACATCGCGGGTGAACAGCAGCGTGCCCGCCGCGCCGAACAGGGTCCCGCTGACCGCCTGCTGCCGGAAGTCCTCACCGGGATAGCGGTGGATCCGCGGTCGGCAGACGTCCGCGCCGCCCAGGCTCAGCCGCTCCGGTGAGCAGACCGTGTCATGTGCGGTGTCGAACGCGGCGGCCCGGGCGACGGTCTCGGCCAGCTGCCCGGCCCGCAGCGCCGCGTCCACCAGCAGCGCGGTGGGCGACTGCCCGAAGCCGGCGGCGGCCGCGTTGGCGGCCGCCAGCACCAGGTCCGTGGCGCTGTGGCCCAGCCTCCGTCGCAGTCCGGCCCGGAGCCGCGGGTCCTCCCGCAACAGCGTGATGCCGGCGGTGACCAGGTGCGGCGTGCTCCGCAGGCGCACCGACCGGGCGGCGACGGCGGTGGTGATCCCGGCCGCGTCGCAGCCCAGTGCCAGCAGCCCGGTGCGGATGCCGCCCGGGTGCCCCGGGTGTGCCTGCTCCAGCACCTCCTCGTCCGGACGCTCCAGCCACTGCTGGGAGGCCAGCTCGGTCGCCCGGCCCACCACCTGGTCGGTCGCGGCGTCCTCGGTCATCTGGACCACCAGCCGGGCCAGCCCGCCGTCCCAGTAGGCGGTCAGCACGTCCGGGTGCTGCGCGAGGCCGGCCGCCACCCGCTTGGCCGCCGCCTCGACTTCGCGCACCGACGAACCCGGGGCCGGGCGCAGCGGCAGGTGCAACCTGGACCCGGCGTGCCAGTACCCCCGGCCGGGCGTCATCGCGTTCAAGCCGACCCGGCCGACCCGCACCGCCGTCCTGGACGCAGCCGTCGCGCCGCGCACCGTGGTGTGCACGCCCACTTCCGTCGCGCCGACCGCCAGGCGCACCGCGCGGTGGGCCGCATGCGAGGGCACCCCCAGGGCCAGGTTCGCGCCCGCCAACGGCAAGCGGCTCAATGAACGAAGGATCATCTCTCACCTCTCCGCGGTGTGCGACTCAGCCGCCTCCCGCACGGTGCGCGGCGTGGCCGGGCGGTCCGCGCCCGCCTGACCGGCTCCGGTCCGCGCGGTCCGAGGCGGCGCCGGGCGGCCGGGGGCCGCCTGACCGGCTTCGCCGGGCCGAGGTTGGGTCAGCCACACCGCCGCGGCACCCGCGGCGGCCACCGGCCACTCCACCGCGCCTACCGCGCCGAGGAGTCCGGCTCCGGCATAGGCCGCGATCCGCCACGAGCGCGGTGAGACCACCCCGGCGGTGTCCAGGACGGTGTCGAACGCCCCTCGAACGGTGGCGGCGCCCGGAAGGCGGCCCAGCGCCGTCCGGGCGGTGTCGATCGGGTGGAGCAGCTGCTCCGTGGCGGAAGCGGGGCCTGCTCGCCTGGTCTCGGTCATGATGCGTCTCATCTCCCGCAGCTGCGCATACCCGGCTCCACCGGGACAAACCGAGCAAGCTGGAGGTACGGGGGTTCCCGGTGGAGCGACCGGAGGGAGCACCGATGAGCCTGCCCCTTGCCGCCGGCCACGTGCTGGTGCGGATCGGCGACGGCGACCAGCGCTCGGCGGACGCCGTGCTCGACGCCCTGGAGGGCGCCTTCCCGACGCACACCGGACGAGGCCACGCCCGGATCGGCAACGCGTGGGAGGACCCGCCCACGGTGACCCCGCAGGGCACCCGGTCGGTCGCCGGACCCGCCGCCGACGGCGCCTCCACCGTCCCCTCCGCACCCCCCGGGATGAGCTCCTCCCAGGCCTTCGACGTCCGCACCGCGGCACAGCGCCGCCGGCCCGTCCCGCTGCCCGGCGAGGCCACCGCAGACGTCCTCGGCCTGGTCGCCGACGTCGGCGCCCTGACGCACACCCTGGGCGAGCTCTTCCGCGTCCAGGAGTCGGGCCGGGACGAACAGGGCCCCAATCTGTCCCTGCGGCTGCGGATCGGTCCGCGCCGCCCTCCCCGTGCGCCGAACGGGTGAAACCGTGCCACCCGGCAGGTCCGGTGCCGGGCGCCGAGGCACCGGCCCGGTAGACCTGGCTGCGGCATGGGAGGTGCGCATTGGTCCGGGTCGTGGCAGAGACAGCGCTGTGGTGGGTGCTGCTCACCGTTCTCGACCTGGTCTTCATCAGCACCGTCAGCCTGCTGGAAGTGCTGGTCGGCGCCGCCTTGGCGCTGCTGGGCGCGGTGACCGCGCGGTTCGCCCGCCGCGCCGGCCAGGCCCGGTTCGGCGGTGCTGCCCACTGGGCGGCGGCGCTCTGGTCGTTCCCCGCCACACTGCTGGCCGATCTCGCCCGGCTGGCCCGCGTCGTGCTGCGGCCCGGCAGTGCCGAAGCGGGCTTCCGCGCCGTGGAGTTGGCGGGCGGGACGGGGGCGGCGTGGGCCTGCACGCTGATCTCCGCGACGCCCGGCAGCTACGCGGTGTCGGTCGACCCGCCGACCGATGAGCCGCGCCGGATGCTCCTCCACGGCCTGGACCGGCACTCCTCGGCACTGGAACGGGCGGTGCGGGAACGGTGAACGCCTGGCTGCTCGCGGCCGCCGCACTGCTGGTGGGCACCATCGGGCCGGCCATCGCGGTGGCCCTGCACGGCCCCTCGCACCGCCGCCTGGTCGGGGCCGACCTGGCCGGCACCGGCATGCCCGTCGTCTTCCTGCTGCTCGCCCAGGGGTACTCGCGCACCTCCTACCAGGACCTGGCCCTGATCCTGGCCGTGCTGGCGCCGGCCGGCACCCTCGTCTTCACCCGGTTCCTGGCCGGCGAGCGCGGTTGACGGCGAGGAGGGAGCCACCGATGCGCCACCAGATCGCCCTCGCCCTGCTGACCGCGGGCACGGCCGCGCTGGTCCTGGCCGGCCTGGCGGTGCTGCGGCTGCCCCCGCCGTTCCTGCGGCTGCACGCCCTGTCACTCGCCTCCACGCTGGGGGCGCCGCTGGTGGTGCTGGCCCTGGCGGTGCAGACCGGCCCGGGGCGCGGCGCCGTCAAGCTGCTGGTGATCGGCTCGCTGCTGGCCGTCGGCGGCACGGTCACCACCATGGCGGTCGGCCGCACCACGGTGCGCCGCGAGCGACCCGGGCTGCTGCGGGGGAACCAGCGGTGACCGACACCCTGATCGTGCTCGCCCTGCTCGCCGTGGCCGCCTGCGCCACCGGCGCCGTACTGACCCCGGACCCGGCCCGGCAGGCGGTGGTGCTGTCGGTGCTGGGGCTCAGCCTGGCACTGCTCTTCACCGTGCTGCAGGCCCCCGACGTGGCGCTCTCCCAGCTCGGCGTCGGGACGGCGGTGACACCGCTGCTGATCCTGCTGACCGTCCGCAAGGTGCGCCGCTCGCCGCGGCGCGGCGGGGACCAGGAGCCCGGGGCGTGAGCCGACGGGTCCGGCTGCTGCTGCTCGCCGGGGCCGGCCTGGTGATCGCCGTGGTCTTCGCCGCCGGCTGCGCCGAACTGCCGCCCTTCGGCTCGCCCGACCACCCCTACGGCGAGCGGGCGGTGGCGGCCGCGCTCGCCCGCCACACCGCCAACGTGGTCTCCTCGGTCAACTTCGACCAGCGGGCCTTCGACACGCTGGGCGAGGAGTCGATCCTGTTCGCGTCGGTGCTCGGGACCGTCATCGTGCTGCGGCCGGCCCGGGACGAGGACCGGCAGGAGCCGGAACCGGCCCGGGTGCTGCCGAGCACCCGGCTGTTCGGCGCGCTGCTGCTCCCGGTCACCCTGCTCACCGGCGGCTACCTGGTCGCGCACGGGCAGTTGAGCCCGGGCGGCGGGTTCCAGGGCGGGGTGGTGCTGGCCACCGGGCTGCACCTCGCCTATGTCGCCGCGGACTACCTGGCGCTGCGCCAGGTGCGGCCGCTGGCGGTGCTCGATGTGGCCGACGCCCTGGCGGCCGGTGCGTTCAGCGTGCTCGGCCTGGTCGGGCTGGTGGCCGGGGCGGCGTTCCTGAGCAACACCCTGCCGCTGGGCACCTTCAACACGCTCTCCTCCGGCGGCCTGGTCCCGGTGATCAACGCGGTGGTGGGCGTGGAGGTGGCCAGCGGGGTGATCGTGCTGCTCGCACAGTTCCTGGACCAGGCCGTGGAGGTGGTCGACCGGTGAGCGTGTTCCCCTACCTGGTGGCGGGCTGGGTCCTGCTGGCCGGCATCTACGGGCTGGCGACCAGCCGCGACCTGATCCAGTCGGTCGGCTGCCTGGCGGTGGCCCAGTCGTCCACGTACGTGCTGCTGCTGGCGGTCGGCTACCGTCGCGGCGCCACCGCCCCGGTCTTCGCCGACTTGCCGGTGGGTGCGCCGGTGGTCGACCCGGTGGTGCAGGCGCTGGCGCTGACCGATGTGGTGGTGGGCGCCACCGTGACCGCGCTGCTGCTCGCCCTGGTGATCCAACTGCGCAAGCGGCACGGCACGGTGGACCCGGAGCGGCTCACCGGCCTGCGGGGCTGACGGGTGGACCCCGCCGTGGGGCCCCCGCCGCCGACCGTGGCGCTGCCGGGCACCGCGCAGCTGCCGCTGGCCGTGGCGCTGCCCGGTACCGCGCAGCTGCTGCCGCTGGCCGTGGCGGTGCCGCTGCTCGGCGCGGTGCTGCTGGTGGTGGCCGGCCGCTGGCTGCCACGGCCGGCCAGGGACGCGCTCACGATGGTCTGTGCGGCCGCCGAACTGGCCTGCCTGGCGCTGCTGTGGGCCCGGACCGACGACGGGCGGGCGGTGAGCTGGATGGGCGGCTGGGGGCCGCCGGGCGGGTCGCCGGCGCACGGCTCGCAGAGCGTCGGCATCGTGTTGGTCGCCGACCGGCTGGGCATCGGGATGGCGCTGCTGGTCACCGTCCTGACGGTGGCGGTACTGGCCTACTCCTGGCGCTACTTCGACGAGCCGGTCGGCGAGCACGGCGGGGTGTTCCCGGCGCTGCTCCTGCTCTTCGCGGCCGGGATGTGCGGCTTCGCGCTGACCGGCGACCTCTTCGACGCCTTCGTCTTCTTCGAGTTGATGGGAGCCGTGGCCTACGCGCTCACCGGCTACCGGATCGAGGACCCGCGGCCGCTGCACGGCGCGCTGGCCTTCGGGATCGTCAACTCGCTGGCGGCGTACGGCTCGCTGCTCGGAATCGGGCTGCTGTACGCGCGCACCGGACAGCTCGGGCTGGCCCAGCTGGGACAGGCCCTGGACACCCGGCCACCGGACCTGCTGGTGGTCTGCGGCTTCGTGCTGGTGCTGGCCGGCCCGCTGGTGAAGGCGGCCGCCGCGCCGTTCCACTTCTGGCTGCCGGACGCGCACGCGGTCGCGCCCAGCCCGGTCTGCATGCTGCTGTCCGGGGTGATGGTGGAACTCGGCGTCTACGGCACGGCCCGGATCTACTGGGTGGCCTTCGCCGGACCGGGCGGGGTGCCGGCCCACGCGTTCCGCGACACCGTGCTGGTGCTCGGCGCCGTCACCGCGCTCACCGGTGCCGTGATGTGCTGGCAGCAGCGGCACCTCAAGCGGATGCTGGCGTTCTCCACGATCGGGCACATCGGCCTGTTCCTGGTCGGCGTGGCGCTGCTGACCCCGGAGGGCCTGGTCGGCACCGCCGTCTACGTCGCCGGGCACGCCGGAGTGAAGGCCGCACTGTTCGGCCTGTGCGGGCTGCTACTCGATCAGTACGGCTCGGTCGACGAGCACGGACTGCACGGCCGGGCCCGCGAACTCGCCCTACCCGGTGCGCTGTTCGCGGTCGGCGGGCTGGCGCTGGCCGGGCTGCCGCCGTTCGGCACCGGGCTGGGCAAATCCCTCGCGGAGGAGGCCGGCGGGCGATACCTGCCGGGGCTGCTGCCGGCTCTCTTCGTGGTGGTGTCGGCGGTCACCGGCGGGGCCGTGCTGCGGGCCTGGCTGCGGGTGTTCCGTGGCGCCGGACCCACCCCCGGCGACCGTCCCGGCGAACCGGAGACCAGCGGCGAGGGCGAGGAACCCGAGGTGCACTCGCCGTCCCGGCGGCTGCCCGCGCCGCTGACGGCGGTCCCGGCCGCGTTGCTGCTGGGGGCCCTGGTGATCGGCGCTGCGCCCTCGGTCGGACGTCAACTCGCCCAGGCAGCACGGCTGTTCACCGACCGAGTGGGCTACTTGGCCGCAGCCTACCAGGGGCCGGTGCCGCCGGCGCCGCAGCCGGTTCCGGCGAGCGACTGGACGGTGAGCGGGGCCCTGCTGGGACTGCTCTCCGCCGCGCTCGCCGTGGCGCTGGCCCTGCTGGCCGTCCACTTCGTGCACCGGGGGCCGGGCGCGGCGCTCAACCGCCGGCTGGTGCTGCCGCTGCGCCGCCTGCACTCGGGGCTGGTCGGCGACTACGTGACCTGGCTGGCCGTCGGATTGGCGGCGCTACTGGTCGCGTTCGTGGCGCAGCGGTGACCGGGCCGTCCGGCCATCGGCCGGGCACCGCGGCGCCCGGCCGATGGCCGGCCCGGGTGCCCGGGCACCCGGCCGGGTGCGGCGGCCGGTCATCGGCTGGGCGCGGCCGCTCGCGCGAAGTGCTCCAGCAGGGCGTTGTTGAAGGCGGGCAGATCGTCCGGCTTCCGGCTGGAGATCAGCACGTTGGGGCCGTCCTCGCAGATCTGCACCTCCCGGTCGACCCACTGCGCGCCGGCGTTGGCCAGGTCGGTCCGCAGGCTGGGCCACGAGGTGACGGTGCGGCCCGCCACCGCCTTGGCCTCGATCAGCGTCCACGGCCCGTGGCAGATCACCGCGACCGGCTTGCCCTGCTCGAAGAAGCCGCGGACGAACTCCACCGCGTCCTCGTTCATCCGCAGGAAGTCCGGGTTGGCGACGCCGCCGGGCAGCACCAGCGCGTCGAAGTCGGCACTGGACACCTCCGGAACGACGGCGTCCACCGGGAAGCGGTCACCGCGGTCCAGGTGCCGGAACGCCTGCACGTGACCCTGCTCAGTGGAGACCAGCCTGGGCTGCCCGCCGGCCGTCTTCACGGCCTGCCACGGTGAGGTCAGTTCCTCCTGCTCGGCGCCCTGCGGCGCCACCAGGAAGGCCACGGTCACTCTCTCAAGGTCGGTCATGTCATCACCCTTTCCGCCGGCGCGCTCTCCGGCTCTCTCTCCTCGGTCGTCGCGCTCTGCGCTCGTCTCCTCCTGCGCCGCCCGCTCCGTCGTCGCATCCGCGGCGATCACCGCAGCATGGGTTCACGAGGCCTCACCATCGGTACCAGCGTCCGCGTGCGCCGGTGTGCGTCGGCCTGCGCAGCAGGAAGCCGAGCAGCCAGAGGACGAACAGCACCAGGGCCACCCACCAGAGCACGTGAACGGCGAACCCCAGGCCACCGAGGATCACCACAATGATGAACACCAGAAGCAGCAGCACCATGGGACTCACCTCCTCTTCGTGCGCCTGCCCAGTTCGGCGCGGACAATGCGACGAAGGGTGAACAAGTGTGTTCGGCATGGTTGAGCGGGTAGGCGCGGCCCGAGCGGAGGAGGTCATCATGCGACCGGAAGACTCGCGAGCTCCCGGGCAGTCGGAGCCGGCTCGGGAGGCGGAGGAGGCACGCCACACCGGAGCCCGCCATGCCTGACAGCACTCCTCCCGCCCCGCGGGTGCTGCGCGACTACGCACTGCTGGCTGACGGCGAACGCGGCGCGCTGGTCGGTTCGGACGGCGCCGTGGCCTGGCTCTGCGCTCCGGGCTGGCACGACGAGGCGGTCTGCGCAGCACTGATCGGCGGGCCCGGCTGGTACCAGGTCGGCCCGGCCGAAACGGCGGTGACCAGCGGCTACTACGAGCCGGGCAGTCTGATCTGGCGGGGCCGCTGGGTCAGCACCCACGGGATCGCGGAATGCCACCAGGCACTGGCCTTCCCCGGCGATCCGCACCGCCTGGTGCTGCTGCACCGGATCAGCGCGGTCGACGGGCCGGCGGCCGCCACCGTGGCGCTCCGCCTCGCCCCCGGTTTCGGCCGCCGCCGACTGCGGCCGCCCCACCGCAACGAGGACGGCACCTGGACGGCGCACGGCGCCGGCCTGCGGATGCGCTGGTCCGGCGCGGCCGACGCGTCGGTCGGGCCGGGCGGCGAGCTGCGGCTCCGGCTGGACGTGTCGGCCGGACAGCGGCACGACCTGGTGCTGGAACTGACCGACGGCCAACTCCCTGATCCGGAGCCGGCAGAGCAGCTCTGGCGCGCCACCCGCGAGGCCTGGCGGGCCGAGACGCCCGACCTCAGCCACGTGCTCGGCCCGCGCGACGCCCAGCACGCCTACGCGGTGCTGCGCGGGTTGACCGGGCACGGCGGCGGCACCGTGACGGCCGCGACCACCTCGCTGCCCGAACGGGCCGCGGAGGGCCGCAACTACGACTACCGCTACGTCTGGATCCGCGACCACTGCTACGTGGGACAGGCGGTCGCGGCCTGCGGTCCGCTGCCGCTGCTGGACGACACGGTGCGCTACCTGACCGCCCGGCTGCTCGACCACGGGGCCGATCTGCGCCCGGCCTACACCAGCACCGGCGGTGATCTGCCCCCCGAACAGCGCGTGCTCGACCTGCCCGGCTACCCGGGCGGGTACGACGTGGTGGGCAACAAGGTGCGCGAGCAGTTCCAACTGGACACGTTCGGCGAGAGCCTGCTGCTGTTCGCCGCGGCGGCCCGCCACAACCGGCTGGACGCCGACGCGCGCGCCGCCGCCCGGATCGCCGCCGACGCCATCGCCGCCCGCCACGGCGAGCCGGACGCCGGCATCTGGGAGCTCCACCCGGACCGCTGGGCCCACAGCAGGCTGATCTGCGCGGCCGGACTCCGCACGGCCGCCGTGACCGATCTGGGGCGCGGTGGCACCGGCGCCCAGTGGTCCGCGCTGGCTGACCGCATCGTCACCTCGACGGCGGACTGCCTTCACCCGAGCGGGCGTTGGCAACGCGCACCGGGCGACTCCCGGGTGGACGCCGCCCTGCTGCTCCCGGCGCTGCGCGGTGGCGTGCCGGCCGACGATCCGCGCTCCCGGGCCACCCTGCGGGCCGTCCTCGACGAGCTGTGCCAGGACCACTTCGCCTACCGCTTCCGCCACGACGACCGGCCGCTCGCCGACGCCGAAGGCGCCTTCCTGCTCTGCGGATTCGTGGTCGCCCTGGCCGAACTGCAGCAGGGTCACCCGCTCGCCGCGGTCCGCTGGTTCGAGCGCAACCGTGCGGCCTGCGGCCCGCCGGGGCTGTTCGCCGAGGAGTACGACGTGGCGCAGCGCCAGCTCCGGGGCAATCTGCCGCAGGCTTTCGTGCACGCGCTGATGCTGGAGGCCGCGGCGACCCTTGGGACCGATCCGCGGGTGCCCAAGCCCCTCTGACCCCTCTCCCCGCTGAGCAGCTCCGCTCCGCGGCGGACAGCTCCCGCTCCGCACCGATCTGACACGGCGTCAGGTACGGTCGTTGCAGCGTCAGATGCGGCGAAGGGCGGGCAGCAGCTCCCGCTCCGCCCAGTCGATGAACTCCGGTTGGCTGTCACCGCCGATCTGGATCAGGGCCACCTCGGCGAAGCCCGCGTCGGTGAAGGCCTGGACGGCGGCGGCCACCGGTTCCACCCGGTCGCCGCACGGGATGGCCTCGGCGACGTCCTCCGGACGCACGAACTGCGAGGCCGCGGCGAACGAGGCGGGGCCCGGCAGTTCCGAGTTGACCTTCCAGCCGCCGCCGAACCAGCGGAACTCGCGGTGCGCCCGGTCGATCGCGGTTGAGCGCACCGGGTGGTAGCAGAGCGGCAGTTGGCCGACCGCGGGTCGGCCCCGGACCAGGTCGGCCGCCGGTTCGACCGCGATCACGAAGTCCGCCGACCGGTTGGCGAGCGCCACCGAGGCCGGGCCGGAAACGGCCACACCGATGCCGGGCGGCTGCTCGGGCAGATCCCACAACTTGGCGGACTCCACGTCGAAGTGCGGCCCGCGGTGGCTGACGAAGCCGCCGGCGAAGAGCTCGCGGATGATCTCCACGGCCTCGGCCAACATCTCGTGCCGGATCTCGACCGAAGGCCAATCACCGCCCACGACATGCTCATTGAGGTTCTCGCCGCTGCCCAGGCCGAGTCGGAACCGGCCGCCGGACAGCAGCTGCAGGGTGGCGGCCTGCTGGGCGACCACGGCGGGGTGGTAACGCATGGTCGGGCAGGTCACATAGGTCATCAGTGGGATCCGGGAGGTCGCCCGGGCGGCCGCGCCGAGGACCGGCCAGGCCGCGGGCGAGTGTCCCTGGGTCTCCAGCCAGGGAAAGTAGTGGTCGGAGCAGACCGAGAAGTCGAAGCCCGCCCGTTCCGCCCGCACCAGGTCGTCGACCAGATCGGACGGAGCGCGCTGCTCGGTCATCATCGTGTAGCCGATTCTCACCATGCCGGGCGGCTGCCCGCGCAGGGCGTGGCAAAACGCCCCGGGCCGCCCCCGGGCCGCCGGGTCAGGCCGCCAGCTTGGCCCGCACCAGGCCGGACGCCAGCCGGGCGAGCTGATCGTCCCGCACCAGTTCGGCCAGCCGCTCCGGCGAGCTCGGCAGTCCGAGCGACTTCGCCTGCGCGCGGGCGGCCCGGTCGAACCACGGGCGCAGCTCGGGCCAGACGGCCTGGGCCTCGCGGCAGTAGATGTCGGCGCCGGTGGGGCCGATCCGGGGCACCTCCTGGAGCAGCCGGTGCACCGCGGTCGGGGAGCCGTCGGCCTCGGCGCGCAGCCGCCGCAGGTCGCCGTGCCAGCGGTCCAGCACCAGTTCGCCGGCGTCGTGCAGCGCGGTGGCGGTGCTCTCGTCGTACCGCCGGTAGTGGGCCCGGCCCAACGCGTCGACCAGCGACTGCCAGGGGGCGTCGGCCATCGCGCGCGGAGTGCGCCGGCCGTCCCGGAAGAGTTCACGGGCGGCGGCCACCGCGATCTCGGCCTTGATCCGGGTCGAGCACAGCAGCGCCAGCACCAGCAGCTGGAAGAGCGGCGCCGGGGTGTTCCGCAGCGTGATCCCGGCCTCGGAAGCATAGGTGTCGCCGTGTTCGCGCAGCACCTCCTGCGCGGTGTCCTGGGCAGTCATCGCACCTCCTCGGTCGTCGGCGCGCCTGCCCGTCCCGCAGCGGTTCAACCGGCACGTTTCGCCCGCGCCCTGCGGGTAAGGCGTGCAGCCAAAGCGCACCGAAAGGGGACACACTGCCATGAAGGTCGCGGACTTCGTCCTGCAACGGCTGCGTCAGTGGGAGGTGGAGCACGTCTTCGCCTACCCCGGCGACGGCATCAACGGACTGCTGGCGGCCTGGGGCCGCGCCGACAACCGCCCGCAGTTCGTGCAGGCCCGGCACGAGGAGATGGCCGCCTTCGAAGCGGTCGGGTACGCCAAGTTCTCCGGCCGCACGGGAGTGTGCGCGGCAACGTCGGGACCAGGCGCCATCCACCTGCTGAACGGCCTCTACGACGCCAAGCTCGACCACGTGCCGGTGGTCGCCCTGGTCGGGCAGACCGACCGGACCGCCATGGGCGGCGCCTACCAGCAGGAAGTCGACCTGATCTCGCTGTACAAGGACGTGGCCGGGTTCTGCGAGATGGTGACGGTCCCGCAGCAGCTGCCCAACGTGCTGGACCGGGCGATGCGCACGGCGGCGGCCCGGCGCACCGTCGCCGCGGTGGTGATCCCCAACGACGTGCAGGGCCTGGACTACGAGGAGCCCGAGCACGCCTTCAAGATGGTGCCCTCCAGCCTCGGGTTGGGCTGGGCCGTGCCGGTGCCGGGCGATGACGAACTGACGCGCTGCGCCGAGTTGTTGAACGCCGGGGAACGCGTGGCCATGCTGGTCGGGCAGGGCGCCCGGCAGGCTGCCGCCGAGGTGCGCGAGGTGGCCGACCTGCTCGGCGCGGGGGTGGCGAAGGCGCTGCTCGGCAAGGACGTGCTGCCCGACACCGAGCCCTGGGTGACCGGCGCCATCGGCCTGCTGGGCACCCGTCCCTCGTACGAGCTGATGCGTGACTGCGACACCCTGCTGGTGGTGGGCTCCAGCTTCCCGTACAGCCAGTTCCTGCCCGAGTTCGGCACGGCGCGCGCCGTGCAGATCGACATCGATCCGGAGATGATCGGGCTGCGCTACCCGTTCGAGCTGAACATCGTGGGCGACGCGGGCGAGACCCTGCGGCGGCTGATCCCGCTGCTGGAGCGCAAGAGCGACCGGCGCTGGCGGGAGCAGGTGGAGCAGAACACCGGGCGCTGGTGGGACGTGATGGGCCGGCGGGCCGGCCTGAAGGCCGATCCGCTCAACCCCGAGCACGTGGTGCACGCGCTGGACGACCTGCTGCCGCAGGACGTGATCGTGACCGCCGACTCCGGATCGGCCGCCAACTGGTACGCCCGGCACCTGCGGATGCGCGGACGGATGCGCGGCTCGCTCTCCGGCACGCTGGCCACCATGGGCCCCGGGGTGCCGTATGCGATCGGCGCCAAGTTCGCCCACCCCGACCGGCCCGTGGTGGCGATCGTGGGCGACGGCGCGATGCAGATGAACGGCATGGCGGAGCTGATCACGGCCGCCAAATACTACCACCAGTGGACGGATCCGCGGCTGGTGGTCGCCGTGCTGAACAACCACGACCTCAACCAGGTGACCTGGGAGATGCGGTCGATGCAGGGCGCACCGCAGTTCGAGGAGTCGCAGCACATCCCGGACGTGCGGTACGCCGACTTCGCCGCCGGGATAGGGCTGGACGGCCGGCGGATCGAGGAGGTCGCCGGCGTGGAGCCGGCCTGGCAGCAGGCCCTGACCGCCGACCGCCCGTTCGTGCTGGACTTCCGCACCGACCCGGCCGTGCCGCCGATCCCGCCGCACGCCGATCTGGACCAGCTGAAGGCGACCGCCGCGTCCATGCTGCACGGCGACAGCGACTGGGCGGGCATGATCCGCCAGGGCGTCAAGTCCAAGGTGCAGGAGATGCTGCCGGGCAGCGGGAAGGGATGAGCGCCATGCGCCCGCTGCGCAACCTCAGGGAGGGCCGGCTGGAACGTTCGCTTTCGCTGCTGACGGCGGCCGGGGCGCTGATCACCGCCGCCGAGATCTACCTGGAGCACGACCGGGCGAGCTTCGGCAACCGCGTGATGTGGTGGCCGGTGGTGCTCGGCCCGGTGGGAGCGGCGGCCGGGGTGGCCGGCTTCGCGAGTGAACGGGCCGCCCACACCGTGCTGCCGTTCGCCTCGGCGCTGATCATCGCCAACGGGCTGCAGGGCACCTGGCTGCACGTGCGCGGGATCGCCCGCAAGCCCGGCGGCTGGGAAATGGCCCGGTACAACATCGAGTTGGGCCCGCCGCTGTTCGCCCCGCTGCTGGTCACCATGGTGGGCGGCATGGGGCTGCTGGCGGCGGTGCTGCGAAGGGAGCGGTGACGGTGGCGCGCACCGTGCCCTCCGGTGACTCCGGTCACCGGTTCCCCGATTTCGACGCGCTCGACCAGGCCCGCGCCTGGGATCCGGTGACCTCCGCCGTGGTCTTCGACCGGCTGGCGCTCCAACCCGACCTGCGGTTCTTCGGGCCGGCCGAGGAGGCCGTCGCGAGCGCCCTGTTCGACCTGCTGCTGGCCCAGGAGGGACCGCCCGAGCAGCCCCGGGTGCCGGTGCTGCAGATGGTGGACTCCCGGCTGGCCGAGGGGCAGACGGACGGCTGGCACTACCAGGACATGCCGGAGGACGGCGAGGCCTGGCGGCGCAGCCTGCACGCGCTCGACCAGGACGCCCGGGAGCGGCACGGCACCTGCTTCGCCGAGCTGACGGCCGACCGGCAGCGGGCGCTGGTCCAGCGCGTGCAGGACCTTTCCGGCGAGCGCTGGCACGACCTGCCCGCCGACCGGGTCTGGAGCCTGTGGACCAGGTACGCCTGCACCGCGTTCTACGCCCACCCGTGGGCCTGGAACGAGATCGGCTTCCCCGGTCCCGCCTACCCGCGCGGCTACCTGCGCCTCGGCGTGGGGGTGCGGGAGCGGTGGGAGCACCCCGACCGCGCACCGGAGGCGCCGTGATCGGCAAGTACCTGCGTCTGACAGCCGGCTCGCAGCAGGCGATCCGGGACCGCAACGCCTCGGCCTGGCTGCTGCCGGAGGACGACCGGCGGTTCGACCACGGCCTGCTGGAGCGGATGCGCCGCTACCGCGACGAGGACGAGGTGGACATCGCGATCGTCGGCTGCGGTGCCGGCGGGGCGGTGCTCGCCCAGCGCCTGGCGCACGCCGGCTGGTCGGTGGTCTGCCTGGAGGCCGGCCCGTTCTGGGATCCGGACACCCACTGGGTCAGCGACGAGGGCGGCTCGCACCACCTGTACTGGACCGAGCCGCGGGTGATCTCGGGCAGCGACCCGGTGCCGCTGGGATCCAACAACTCCGGCCGGGGCGTGGGCGGTTCGACGGTGCACTTCGCCGGCTACGCGCCGCGCTTCCACCCATCGGACTTCCGGACCCGCAGCCTGGACGGGGTCGGCGCCGACTGGCCGCTCGACTACCGGGAGCTGCGGCCGTACTTCGAGCGGATCGAGGAGGAGCTGCCGGTGGCCGGCCAGTTCTGGCCGTGGGGCGACCCGCACCCGTACCCGCACGCGCCGCATCCGGTCGGCGGCAACGGCGAGGTCTTCCTGCGCGGCGCCGCCGCGCTCGGCATCCCGGCCAGGGTCGGCCCGGTGGCGATCACCAACGGCCGGTTCGGCAACCGGCCGCACTGCGTCTACCGGGGCTTCTGCCTGCAGGGCTGCAAGGTCAACGCCAAGGCCTCGACGCTGATCACCCATGTGCCGGACGCGCTGGCGCACGGCGCCGAGATCCGCACCGAGGCGATGGTGACCGCCGTGGAGACCGACCCCGAGGGGCGCCGGGCCACCGGCGTGCGCTACCTGCGGAACGGGCGCGAGCACCGCCAGCGGGCCCGCATGGTCGCAGTGGCCGGCTACGCCATCGAGACGCCCCGGCTGCTGCTGAACTCCGCCAACCGCCGCTTCCCGCAGGGCCTGTGCAACGACCACGACCTGGTCGGCCGCTACGTCATGGTGCAGGGCGCCCCGCAGACCTCGGGCCGGTTCGCCGAGGAGGTGCGGGCCTACAAGGCTCCGCCGCCCGAAGTGACGACGGAGGAGTTCTACGAGACCGACCCCGCCCGACCGTACCGGCGCGGCTTCGCCGTGCAGAACGTCGCACCACTGCCGATCACCTGGGCCGAGCACATCGCCGCCCAGGGACACTGGGGCCACGACCTGCGGCGCTACCTGCAGGACTACGTGCACTGGGCGACCCTGGGGGCGTTGTGCGAGCTGCTGCCGCAGGCGGACAACCGGGTCACCCTGGCCGCGGAACGGGACCGCTACGGCCTGCCGGTGGCCGAGTTCAGCTATTCGCAGTGCGACAACGACCGAGCCGTGATCAAGGCCGCGCGCACCGTCATGGAGGACATCCTGTGCGCGGCCGGTGCCACCGAGGTGCTTACCATCGGCCGCTACGCCCACCTGGTCGGGGGCTGCCGGATGGGCGCCGACCCGCAGTCCGGCGTGGTCGACGCCGATCTGCGCTCCTTCGCCATCCCCAACCTGCTGGTCACCGACGGCAGCGTGCTGCCCACCCAGGGCTCGGCCAATCCCGCGCTGACCATCATGGCCTTGGTCGACCGGGCCGCCCAGCGGCTGATCTCCCGCACCGGCCGCAGCTGGAGCGTGGCCTGAGCGCTGGCCGCCTGCGAGTGGCCACCTGAGCGCGTGGCCGCCTGGGCGCGTGAGCGCCGGCCCGGCAGCAGCCTGAGCCCGTCCGTGGTCTCGTGCTGCCGAGCCGTCCCGCATGGATACCCCGAGGGGTACAGTTGCCGGTCGAAGGAGGCAGACATGCAGGTGGACGAGGCGGCCGTGACGCCCGTGCTGAACCGGCTGCGCCGTGCGCAGGGTCAGCTGGCCGGAGTCATCGCGATGATCGAGGCCGGCCGTGACTGCAAGGACGTGGTGACCCAGCTCGCCGCCGTCTCCCGGGCGCTGGACCGGGCCGGGTTCAAGATCGTGGCCAGCGGCATGCGGCAGTGCCTGGCCGAGTCGGAGGAGGGAGCTGCTCCGATGAGCGAGGAGGAGCTGGAGAAGCTGTTCCTCGCCCTCGCCTGAGCCCGGGGCCGGGGCCGGGCCCCGGACAAGTCGCCGTGCCGGGTATCCGAATCGGCGTGGCGGGGTATCCGAGGGGAAGGAGTGACGCGCTGCCGGGGGGAGAGAAGGAGTGACCCGGTGCCTCGCAACGACCTCATAGACCGGCTGACCGCACAACACGACCGCCTGCGGGACCAGGCCAGCGCACTCACCGGCCTGCAACTGGGTGATGAGCGCCGCCGGACGGCGCTGGACGAGCTGTCCGCCGAGCTGGTGCGGCACCTGCGGACCGAGGAGGAGGTCCTGTACCCGCTGGTCCGGCGCCTGCCGGGCGGTGTGGAACTGGCGGACCTCGCACTGTCCACGCACGCCTCGCTGGAGGCGCTGCTCAGCAGCCTGGCCGGGGTGTCGGTGACGTCGCCGGAGTTCAACCGCCAGGCGGCGCAGCTGGTGGAACTGATCACCGGGCACCTCGGGGAGGAGGAGGCCAGGGTCTACTCCCGGGTCCGGGCGGCCGTCCCGGGGCGCGAGCTGGTGGAGCTGGGGCCACCGGCCGACCGGCTGCACGACCGCGCCCCGACCGCGCCCAGGCCGGGCCACCGCGTGCTGCTGCCGCCGGACGACCTGCTGGCGCCCGAGCGCGGACCGGCCAAGCGGGTGCGCGAGTTCTTCCACCGGTCGAGCGAGGGCTACCGCCAACCCGACTCGATGGTTCCGGCGCCCCAGGGCGGCCCGATCCAGCGGATCCGCAAGCAGTTCAGCCGCGCCGGCGACCAGCGGCAGTGAGGCTGACACCGAAACCGAGCAGCGCGCCGGCCACGAGCTGAGGGACCGCGGCGGCGGGCGGAATTCCCACCTTCGATATGCAACCGGAACACCCCATGGTGGCGTTCATAAGAAAGTAGTTCGATCGACGGGTTTAAGATCGGACGACCTTAGAACGCGGAGGGGATGCATGCCGGCGAGCAGTCGGAACCTGACCGGTGGCCGAGGCTCGCGCAGAGCGGTCGGGCGGCTGCGGCGTATGACACCGTTCCGGGGCACCCCCGCTTCGCACAAGCACAGGCACCGGCGGGGGCGCCCCCGGGGTTACCCGCGCCCGGACCGCACCGGTCTGCGCCGCTGGCTGCCGTCCTGGCGCCACATGGTGCGGATCGTGCTGCTCGGCACCGCCTGCCTGGTCGGCCTGGTGGCCTTCCTTTACTGGCAGACCAAGATACCCACCGATCTCAAGGCCTTCGCCACCCAGCAGAACAACATCTTCTACTGGGCCGACGGCACCGAGATGGCCCGCACCGGGGAGATCAACCGGGAGGACATCCCGCTGAACCAGATACCCCAGGGCGTGCAGTGGGCGACGCTGGCCGCCGAGAACGAGAGCTTCTACACCGACGCCGGCGTCTCGCCGCAGGGCATGGTCCGGGCCGTCTACAACATGGCCGCCGGTCAGGAGACCCAGGGTGGTTCCACCATCACCCAGCAGTACGTGAAGAACGCCTACCTGAATCAGCAGCAGACGGTGAGCCGAAAGCTCACCGAGATATTCATGGCCGTCAAGCTCGACCAGAAGCTGAGCAAGCAGCAGATCCTGGAGGGCTACCTCAACACCAGCTGGTACGGCCGCGGCGCCTACGGGATCGAGCGCGCCGCGCAGGCGTACTACGGCGTGGACGCCTCCCAGCTCAACCCCAGCCAGGGCGCGTTCCTGGCCTCACTGCTCAAGGGCGCCGGGCTGTACGACCCGGCCGGCGGCCCGGAGAACCACCAGCGTGCGGTGGACCGGTGGAACTGGATCCTGGACCGGATGGTCGACATCGGCCGGCTCACCCCGGCCGAGCGGGCCACCTACACCACCTTCCCCGAGCCGCTGCCCCCGCCGAAGCAGCCCGGTCTCGCCGGTCAGACCGGCTACCTGGTGGACATGGCCAGGCAGTACGTGACCTCGCACACCGGCATCACCGACGCCCAGTTCGACCTCGGCGGCTACCAGATCTACACCACCTTCGAGAAGCCGAAGGAGCAGGCGCTGGCCGCCTCGGTGCGGGACGCGGCCGGCCGGCTGAAGGCCGACGACCAACTGCGGGTGGGGGCGGCCTCGGTGGCCACCGACGGCCGGGTGCTCGCCGTCTACGGCGGTCCCGACTACCTGAAACAGGGCTATGACAACGCCAATGCCGCGATCGTGCCCGCCGGTACCGCCTTCACGCCGTTCGTCTACGCCGCGGCGCTGAGCCAGGGCGTGCAGAAGCAGGTGGACGGCGGCCGCACCCCGGTCACCCCCGAAAGCGCCTACAACGGCAACGACCAGGCGCAGTTGATGACCCCGGTGGGCCCGTACTGGGACCGCAACGGAAAGATCGTCAAGGGCGTCAACGACGGCGGCAAGTCCTGGGGGACGATCAGTCTGCAACAGGCGGTGGCGCAGTCGGTGAACAGTCCGATGGAGCAACTCGGCCTGGACGTGGGCCTGGACCGGGTCCGGCAGACCGCGGTCGGCTTGGGGCTGCTCCCCGAGAGCATGGGCGCGCAGGTGCCGGCGTTCTCACTCGGCAACTCCACCCCGAGCGCGATCCGGATGGCCGACGCCTACGCGACGTTCGACGCCGGCGGCATGCACACCGAGCCCTACTCGGTGGTGCGGATCACCCGGAACGGCGCCGGTGTCACCGTGACCAAGCCGGCCGCCAGCCGGGCGTTGAGCGCCACCGTGGCGCAGCAGGTGGACGCGGCGCTGACCGAAGCGGTGCAGCACGGCAGCGCGCAGGCGGCCCGGGTGCCGGGCCGGCCGGCGGCGGGCAAGACCGGGACCACGCAGGACAACACCGCCGGCTGGTTCGTCGGCTACAGCGGCCAGGTCTCCACGGCCGTCACGGTGTTCCGGCTCGACGCGAAGAGCGTGCAGACCCTGCCGCTGGACGGCCAGGGGGACCCGGCCAAGTCCGCGGCCGCCACCGCCTATCCGCTGGACATCTGGAGCAGCTACCTCAAGGGCCTGCCGACCGGCTGAACTCCGGCGGTCGGCAGGCCCTTCGGGGAAGCGGGCTCCTCGGTGGAGCGGGTCGCCCGCGGCCTGCTTCCCCGGTGACGCGGGTCACCGGGGAACCAGGTCACCGGGCGCGGCCGGTCATTTGATGAAGGTGGACCAGTCCGGGGCCTGGCCCGGGTCGAGCGTGCGCAACTGGGCGAGCACATTGGGGTCCTGGGCGTCCAGCCAGTCGGCGAGCTCCTTGAAGGAGACGCACTGCACCTCGGGCTTGGTGCAGACGGTCCGCATCACGTCCTCGACGGCCTTCATGTAGATGCCGCCGTTCCAGGTCTCGAAGTGGTTCCCGATGAACAGCGGTGCCCGGCTGCCGTTGTAGGCGCGCTCGAAACCGTTCAGGTAGCCGTCCCGGGCGGTCTTCTCCCACTGGGCGTACTTGGACGGATCGCCGTTCGGGTCGCCGTTGGACTGGTTCGCCAGGAAGTTGAAGTCCATCGACAGGACCTGGAAGTTCTGGCCGGGATAGGGGAGTTCCTGCAGCGGGAAGTTCCAGATCCCGTCGGTCTTGGCCGGCCAGATCTGGAAGTCGCCGGGGGAGCTGGCGTCGTAGCGCCAGCCGAGCTGCTTCTCGACCGGCAGCAGGGTCTTCTGCCCCTCCAGGCACGGCGCCCGGCCGCCGACCAGTTCCTTCTGGTAGTCGAAGGGCAGCGGCGGGATGTCCGTGTAACCGGTGTTGGTCTTCCAGTTCTCGACGAAGGAGTACGCCTGCTGGGTCTCCTTGAGCCAGTCGGCGCTGCTCCAGTCGCCGCCGCCGCCGGACCCGCAGAAGTGGCCGTTGAAGTGGGTGCCGATCTCGTCGCCGTCCGCCCAGGCCTGCCGCAGCTGCTCCAGGGTGTCCTTGATGTGCTGGTCGGTCGGGAAGTCGATGGCCGAGGTTCCCACCGGGTGCTGCGGCGGCTGGTAGAGGTAGCGCTTGGAGTTGGGCAGCAGGTAGATGCCGGTCAGGAAGAACGTCATCTGGGCGTTGCTCTCCTTGGCCACCTCGCGGAAGTGCGAGAACAGGTGCTCGTCGCCCTCCAGGCCGCCGTCCCAGGAGAACACCACGAACTGCGGCGGCTTCTGACCCGGCTTGAGCTTCTGCGGCACCAGCTGCTTGGGCTCCGGGCCGGTGTCGGAGGTCGAGCCGTCGCCGATCACCCGGACCTTGCCGTCCCAGGGCGTCGGCGACCCCGACGGCCTGCCCACCCCGGGGCTGCTGCTCGGGGAGCCGCTCGGCGCGGACGCGGTCACCTTGCCGCCACCGCCCGGTGCCATGGGGATGAGCGCGAGTGCGGCGGCGACCCCTATGCCGCCGGTCAGCAGCACGGTCGTACGCCGAGTGGTCTTCACCATCAAACTGGTTCTCGTTTCACAAACACGCCGCACCCGGCTCGGCCGGCCGGTGCGACTGGGTGACGAAGCGTCTGATCTCCCCTGTGGAGAGGGACGTGGACGGAGGCCGAATCCGTTGCTCCACACGGACGGTGAGGATGATCACGCATAGGGATCGCGCGGTTGGGGAACCGGCACCACCTGGGAGGCGTTGAGGACCGGCACCGCGTCGGACCGGCCGGCGTCGGCCTCGGGCTGCCAGACCCCGGTCACCGTCACCCAGCTGTTCGCGGGCGGCATCTGGGCTCCCCGGATCTCGACCTTGTAGGTCACCGCGTCGGCCGCGCAGCAGCTGATCACCAGTCGGGTGACGTACCAGCCGCCGCCGCTCTTCGGCGTGACGAAGCCGAGCAGCTGGACCCGGCGGTCCCGCAGCGGCTTGGCTGGGTCCCAGTCGGCCCGCACCTCGAACTCGGACAGCGGCAGCGACAGCGGATCGCCGGCGGGCAGCGGCGGGAACCCGGTCGCGCCGTCCGGCTTGGCCACGGTGTTGCCCGCGCGCTGGGCGGTGTACGAGCCCAGCGCGGGCGGCGCGACCAGCAGGATGACGACCGCCGGGAGCGCCAGCAGCCAGGCGATCCGCGGGCCGTGGGCATGGCTGTGGCCGTGGTCGTGGCCGTGGCCGTCGTGCTCCGCCGGCTGCCGGCCGCGCAGCGCGGCCACGGCGGTGAGCACCCCCAGCGCCACCACCAGCACCCCGGCGGTGATCAGGTACGGCCGCAACGCCGCCCGGACGTAGCGCAGATACGTGTCGCTGAACAGCGAGATCCGCAGCACCGCGGATCCGAGCAGCACCAGCAGGATCGCCTGCACCTCGCGCTTCACAGCAGCCACCACCCGGCCAGCGCCGAGGCCGCCACCGCGACCGTGAGGGTGGTGGCGGAGAACCGCCAGGCGAAGGACCAGCCGAAGGTTCCCGCCTGCATCGCCACCAGCTTCACGTCCACCATCGGGCCGACCACCATGAAGGCCAGCCGGGCCGCGAGCGGGAAGGCGCTGAGGCTGGCCGCCACGAACGCGTCCGCCTCCGAGCAGACCGCCAGCACCACCGCCAGCAGCGCCAGCACCAGCACCGAGACGCCGGGCAGCCCGGCGAGCCGGCCGAGCCACTGCCGCGGCACCACCACGTTCAACGTGGCCGCGGTGATGCCGCCGATCACCAGGAAGCCGGAGGCGTGCAGGAACTCGTGCACGAACGCCCCCCGGAACGCCGTCCACCGGCCCTCACCGTCCGGCCGCTCCCGCCGCGCCGAGGGCCGCAGCCACTCGGGCCGCCCGAACCGCGCCCACAGCCAGCCCACCACCACGGCGGTCACCAGCGAGGCGGCGAACCGGGCCAGCACCACCTCCGGGCGGCCGGGAAACGCGACCGCCGTCGCGGTGAGCACCACCGGGTTGATCGCCGGCGCGGAGAGCAGGAAGGCCAGCGCGGCGGCCGGCGCCACCCCGCGTGCCATCAGCCCGTCCGCCACCGGCACCGAGGCGCACTCGCACCCCGGCAGCACCGCGCCGGCCAGCCCCGCCGCAGGCACCGCGAGCACCGGCCGCCGGGGCAGCGCCCGCTGCAGGAAGGAGGCCGGCACCAGCGCGGTGATCGCCGCCGACAGCAGCGTGCCCAGCACCAGGAACGGGACCGCCTGCACGCAGATGGCCACGAAGACCGTGGCCCAGGCCTGCACTCCGGGTGCCGTGAACCAGCCGGCCAGCCACTGCCGCCCGGCCATCAGAACCACCAGACCGACCACCAGCAGTTCCAGCGAACCGATCCGCCCGCGCCGCGTCGGTGGTGGCCCCGCGCCGTCCGCCGGCCCGGCCTGGGCCGGCCGGTCCGAGGTGATCATGCTCTGGCTCTGCTCCGCCATGACTCTCCGCCGCCCCCTGGGACCACCGATCGATGTGCACCGTCTGCCCGGACGATAGACCGTGAGTTCGACGGGCGAGCAGTCAGGTGGGGGTCGGCGCGGTCCGGGCCCTGGGAAACGGCCGCCGGCCCGGCAGACGGAGCAGCGCCTCCGTCTGCCGGGCCGGCAGCCGCCGCGGGTGCCCGCCGCCGGGCGGCGGGCCGGGGATCATGCCTTGGCCGGCTCCGCCGCGTCGGCCGATTCGGCGTCGGCCGGCTCGGCCCCGGCCGCCTCGGCCAGCTCGGCCTTCACCTGGTCGAGCGAGGGGTTCGACCAGGCGCTGCGCACGCCCCAGAAGTAGAAGGCCAGGCCGAGCAGCGCGACGATCACCAGGTCCAGCGGCTCCCGCAGGTAGCCGTGACCGCCGTACTGCTTGCTGCCGGCCCAGGAGACGCCCGCCATCACCACCAGGTAGGCGACCATCCAGACGCCCGCCTTGAGGTGCGGCTTGAGCACCTCCCACGGCTTGCGCAGTTCGTACCAGGCCCAGATCGGCAGGCCGGCGGCCATCAGGACGATCACCTTGCCGGTGAGCGGCCACTTGGCCCAGTAGAGCACCAGCGAGCCGAAGACCATGGCGATCGGGGCGATCACCGGCATGGCGCGCAGCCGCACCGGGCGCGGCAGCTCGGGAGCGAGCCGGCGCAGCGCCATCACGGCGACCGGACCGGTGATGTACGAGATCACGGTGGCCACCGAGACGATCGAGGCCAGCGAGCCCCAGCCGCGGAAGACGGCCAGGAACAGGAACGCGATGAACAGGTTGAGCAGCAGTGCCGGACGCGGCACGCCGGTCTTCTGGTCGACGCGGCCGAAGATCGACGGCAGGTGGCCGTTCTCCTGGACACCGTGGATCATGCGCGAGGTGGTCGCGGCGTAGATCATGCCGGTGCCGCTCGGCGAGATGAAGGCGTCCGAGTAGAGCAGCAGCGCCAGCCAGTTCAGGCCCCAGGCGGTGGCCAGGTCGGCCAGCGGCGACTTGTAGTTGAGCGCGCTCCAGCCGTGCGCCAGGCCGTCGTGCGGAAGCGCGCCGAGGAAGGCGGTCTGCAGCGCCAGGTAGATCACCAGCGCGATCAGGATCGAGCTGATCACCGCCTTGGGCAGCGACTTGCCCGGGTTGCGCGCCTCGCCGGCCAGGTTCAGCGGCGACTGGAAGCCGTTGTAGGCCCAGACGATGCCGGAGGTGGCGACGGCGGTGAAGACGGCGTTCCAGCCGTGCGGGGCGAAGCCGCCCTGGGCGGTCAGGTTGTGCTTGTCGAAGTGCGACAGCAGCAGGGCGCTGGCGGTGAGCACCGGAACGACCACCTTGAACACCGTGATGGCGGTGTTCGTCTTCGCGAAGAGCGTGATGGCGAACCAGTTGAGCACGAAGTAGATGACCAGAAGCACGCTGGCCAGCGCGACACCGCTGGTGGTGAGCTCCTCGCCGTTGTACAGCCCGTGGGCCCAGCCGAAGTTCCAGGAGCTCATGTACTGCACCGAGGCGGTCGCCTCGCCGGGGATCACGGAGACGATCGCGATCCAGTTGGCCCAGGCGGCCAGGTAGCCGGCCAGCGAGCCGTGCGAGTACTGGCCGTAGCGGACCATGCCGCCGGCCTTGGGGAACATCGAGCCGAGCTCGCTGTAGGTCAGTGCGATGACCAGGGCCACCGCCGCACCGATCACCCAGGCGAGCAGGGCGGCGGGGCCGGCCAGCTTGGCGGCGCGCTCGGCGCCGAACAGCCAGCCGGAGCCGATGATCGAACCGAGACCGACGGCGGTCAGGCTGATCGTGCCCAGGGTGCGGCGGTAGTTGTGATGCGAAGCCGTGGTCGACTCAGGCGCACTCAACGTGTCTAGTCCTCTCTTCCGGGTCGTCCCGGTCCGATCGCGGGGCCTGGCGGCCGCCGCAGCCGGGGCCAAGGCAATCCGGGGTGCAGACTAGGCCCCGAATTGGGGCATAAACCTCAGAAGAAGCTCAGATCGTTCGATTGTTGTACGTTCGTGTCCGGATTTCGCGGTTCTTTGTGTTGCTTCTAACAGGGCCGGAAAGTATCTGAGACTGCCGTCACAGCGGTCGGGGAGGTGCGCCGCAAGACCCGCTCAGCCGGCGAGCCGCTCGCGCAGCACCGACTGGAAGGCGCGCAGATTCGGGTTCGCGGAGTTGCGGTCCAGCCAGGTCATGCTCACCGCGGCGCGCAGATCGGCGTCCCCGACCTCGACCACGGCCACCTCGCCGCGGTCCGCCTGGGCCCGCACCGAGACCAGCGGAAGCAGCGCACTCCCCATCCCGGCCGCCACGCACGCGCCGAGGGTGCCGATGCTGGACACCTCGGCGACCGGCTCCTTCCCCCCTGCGAAGGCGGTGTCGAACATCTCGCGGAAACCGCAGCCCTTCTCGGTGGCGAGGAAGGACTCCGGGGCCAGCTCCGCCAGCCGGGCCCGGCCGGATCCGGCCAGCGGGTGCCCCGGTGGCACGATCACCACCAGCGGCTCCTCGACCAGCGTCTCCGAGCGCAGCGCGGGGTCGGCGGGCACGCTGCCGAACGCCAGGCACAGGTCCAGATCGGACCGGAGCACCGCCCGGTACAGCTCGCCGCGGTTGCCCAACCCCACCCGGACCCGCGCCTGCGGATACTCGGCGCGGTAGTGGCTCAGCACCGGCGGCAGCAGGTGCTGGCTCACCGCCTCCTGGGTGCCGACCGCCAGCTCCAGGCCGGGCCGGGTGACCGCGAACCGGGCCTCCTCGACCAGCTTGAAGATGCGCTCGGCGTACTCGGCGAGCACCACTCCCTCCGGAGTCAGCCGCACCCCGCGCTGCGAGCGGTTGAGCAGACTCACTCCGAGTTCGCGTTCCAGCGACAGGATTTGGTCGCTGACGCTTGATTGCGCGTAATGCAGTTCCTTGGCGGCCCGGGTGACGCTGAGCGTCCGCGCGACCGTCTCGAACGCCCTGAGCTGCCTCAACTCCACCGGTTCTCGCCCTCCTTGAGTGGTCATCGGCTGAACCGATGGCAGCCATCGGCTATTCCCGCAACCGGCGCGGCCAATTCGGCTTCCGGCGGCGGTTGAATGGATCGCACCGCCGCCCGGGAAATCGGATGCCAGGCGGTACGAGCGTTTCTTCGAGCTAGGAGAACTCCATGGCAACGCAGACGGCGCCGGAAACCGTCGCCGAGCCGACCAGCCCGAGCGGGCCGTCCCGCGTGCTGCTGATCGGGCTCTCGCTGGGCTACTTCATGGTCCTGCTGGACATGACGATCGTCTCGGTGGCGCTCCCCGCCATCTCCGCATCGCTGCACGTCGGCCTGAGCGGGCTGCAGTGGGTCACCAACGGGTACACCGTCACCTTCGCCGCCCTGCTGCTCACCGCCGGCTGGCTGTCGGACCGGTTCGGCGGGCGCCGCGTCTTCCTGTGCGGACTGGTCGCCTTCGGGGTGCTCTCCGGTCTGTCGGCCGCCGCGGACGGCCTCACCGTGCTGGTGGTGCTGCGGCTGGCGCTGGGCATCCCCGGTGCGCTGCTGCTGCCGTCCTCGCTCGCGGTGATCACCAACGCCTATGTCGACCCGGCCCGGCGGGCCAGGGCGGTCGGCTCCTGGGCGGCGATCACGGGCGCGGCGCTGGCCGCCGGCCCGGTGGTGGGCGGTGTGCTCACCGAGACCGTCGGCTGGCGGGCGATCTTCCTGGTCAATGTGCCGCTGGCCCTGGTCAGCCTGGTCATCACGGCCCGCCGGGCGCCGGAGACCGCGCGCAAGCAGCGCGGCGGGCTCGACCTGACCGGCCAGCTCAGCGGCGTCGTGTCGCTGGCCGCCCTGGTCTACGCCCTGATCGAGGGGCCGGCCGGCGGCTGGGGAGCCGTCGACGTGCTGGCCGCGTCCGCGGTGGCGGTGGTCGGGGCGGTGGTCTTCGTCGCGGCGGAACGGCGGGCCGGCGATGCGGCGATGCTGCCGCCGCGGATGTTCGGCAACCGCGGGTTCTCGGCCGCGCTGGTGGCCGGGCTGCTCGCCAACTTCGGGCTGTCCGGACTGCTGTTCGTGCTGTCGCTGTTCTTCCAGGACGGCCGCCACTACTCCTCGTTCAGCGCCGGCCTGGCCTTCCTGCCGCTGACCGTGCCCACCGCCGTCAACCCGGTCTTCACCGGGCGGCTGGTCGGCCGGATCGGGCCGCGCCGCCCGGCCACCATCGGATTCGCCCTGATGGCCGCCGGAGCGCTGCTGCAGGCGCCGTTCACCGGCACCTCGGGCCTGGCCCTGGCGGCGACCGTGGTGGGTCTGGCGCTCTTCGGGTTCGGCGTCTCGTTCGCCATGCCCGCCCTGGTCGCCGGGATGGCCGGCTCGGTGCCGGCCGAGTTCGCCGGAATCGGCGCGGGCGCTCTCAACTCGGCCCGCCAGGTGGGTGCTTCGCTCGGTGTCGCGGTGCTCGGGGTGGTGCTCGGCCAGGCCTCCGGCAACCCGGCCGGTACCCGGCTCGCGCTGCTCGTCGCAGGAGCGGTGCTGCTGGCCGGTGTGGTGGTCGCCGGCACCTCGCTGCGCGGCCGCACCCACGCGTGACGGCAGCCGGCCGGGTGGCACCCCGTGCCACCCGGCCGAGCCGAGACCGGCCGCCGGCTACCGTTGTCCCAGAAGTCGGCACGCCCCGCCCGGATCCGCGACACCGTGCTGACCGTGATGCTCGCCGCCCACCACGCCACCGGGGTCGCGGTCGCCTGAGCGGTTCGTGCTCCGGGCGGCGGACGACATCCTCATGGCGGCTGGCGGATGCGTTCCCTGACGATCCGTCAGGAGACGTGCAGCAGCCGAAGTATCGCGGTGGTCGCCGCCGCGGCGATGACCACCACCAGGAACGGCGTCTTGCGGGCCGCCAGCACGCCGCCGACCAGCACACCGGCCGGGCGGGCGAATCCGCTGAAGCCGTGCCCGCTGGTCAGCGCGGTGGTCGCCACCAGCGAGGCGAGCAGCACGATGGCCGCGGCGCCGAGCAGGTCCTCGGCGCGCTTGGGAAAGCTGAACCTCGAGCGCAGCGCCGGGCCGGCGAACCGGAAGGCGAAGGTGCCCGCGGAGAGCACCAGCAAGGCGATCACGACCGTCGGGCGGGATGTCACGGGGCAGCCTCCTCGGGGCGCGGCGTACGGTCGTCGCGCGTGGGCAGCAGCTTCAGCGCGACCGCGCCCAGGGCCAGCAGTTCGGGCAGTCCGGGGGGCGTGAACGGGACGCTGACCAGTGCGATCACGCATCCGCCGAGAGCGGCGTGGCGAACGCCGAGGTCCTTCATGGCCGGCAGGATGAGCGCGAGGATCACGGCCGGGAACATCGCGTCCAGGCCGAGCGCGTCGGTGTCGTGGACGAAGTTCCCGGCCAGGGCGCCGACCAGCGCGCCGGCCGGCCAGCAGACCAGCATTCCGAGGCCGCAGGTCCAGTAGGCCGCGCGTTGGCGGGGCAGGTCCGGTTCGGCGAGGGCGAGCACGACGCTCTCGTCGTTCATCAGGTGGGTCGCCAGGAACCGCTGCCAACCCGGCCGGACCACCCCGGGCGGCAGCGCCAGGCCGTACGGCAGATGGCGGGCGTTGACCAGCAGGCCGACCAGCACCGCGGTGATCGGATTGCCGCCCGCCGCGATGATGCCGACGAACAGGAACTCCGAGGCGCCGGCCAGCACGACCAGTGCGCTGAGCACCGGGAACCACAGCGGGAAGCCCTTGGTGACGGCGATCGCGCCGTAGGAGACCCCGATCGCACCGACGGAGAGGCAGACCAGGGCGATCCCGCGGAGGATTCCCGGGTCGAGTGTTCGCCAAATCGAACGCATGTCGATTATGATGAACATCGTTCAGTGAGTTGGTCAAGCCGGGACGGTGGGCGGATGGACGCGGACGGTGCGGGTCAGGGTCCGGCGGCCACGGTGGCGCCGATGCAGGTCATCTCGGCGGCGCTGCGCCGCGAGCGGCGGCGCGCGGACCTGACGCTCAGTGAGGTGGCCCGGCGCGCCGGGGTCTCCAAGTCCACGCTCTCCCAACTGGAATCCGGCGTCGGCAATCCCAGCCTGGAGACCCTCTGGGCGCTCTGCAACGCCCTCGGGATCCCGTTCTCGCGGCTGATCGACCTGCCCACCAGGCGAGTCCGGGTGGTCCGGGCCGGCGAGGGCCCGGCGGTCCTGGCCTCGGAGTCGTCCTACCAGGCCGCGTTGCTCGCCGCCTGCCCGCCGGCCGCGCGCCGCGACATCTACACCATCGCCGCCGAGCCGGGGAGTCAGCGCACCTCCGACCCGCACCTGGCCGGCGCCGTGGAACACGTCGTCGTCTGCCGGGGACGAGCGCTGGTCGGCATCGCGGACGAGCCGCACGAGCTCCTGCCCGGTGACTACACCGCCTACCCCGCGGACGTGCCGCACGTGTTCCGGGCGCTCGAACCGGGCACCTGGGCGGTCCTGCTGCTGGAGAACGTCTGACCGACCCCGGGCGGTCGAGCTGGTGGGAACTCCTGCCCTCGCGGCGCCGGTCGGAGGGCCCACCGGAACTGACGGGCCCTCCGGGGGGCGCTCAGCGCCGGAAGGCGACCCCGGCGTAGCAGGAGGACTCGGCGTCGGTGACCGGGTCGCCGTCCGACTCCGGGTTCGGGCGCCAGCGGGGGGTGGAGACGATGCCGGGCTCCACCAGGTCCCAGCCGTCGAAAAGCGCGGCGACCTCCGCCAGGGTGCGGGCCTGGAGATCCGTCCCGGAGGACTGGTACACCTGGACCAGCCGCTGCGCCTCGGCGGCGGCGAAGTCGGGTGTGAAGTGGCTGATGGCCAGCGAACTACCGGGTGACAGATGGGACTTGAACACCTCGGCGAGGTCGGCGGCGGTCCGGTCCGGCTTGTCGGCGATGAAGTGGAGCAGCGCGTTCATGCTGAGCCCGACGGGCCGCGAGAAGTCGAGCACCTCGCGGGCTCCGGTGAGCACCTTCTCGGGCTCGCGGACGTCCCCCTGGACGTACGCGGTGCGGCCCTCGGGCGTGCTGCGCAGCAGCGCCTCGGCGTGGGTGAGGACGATCGGGTCGTTGTCGGCGTAGACGATGCGGGCGGCCGGGTTCACGCCCTGGGCGACCTCGTGCAGGTTCGGCGAGGTGGGGATCCCGGTGCCGATGTCGAGGAACTGGTCGATGCCCCGCTGGGCGAGGAACCTGACCGAGCGGTGCATGAACGCCCGGTTGGCGCGCGCCGCGGCCCTGGCGTACGGGAACACCGCCAGGGCACGGCCGGCGGCCTCCCGGTCGGCCGGGAAGTTGGTGACGCCACCGAGGTAGTAGTCGTACATGCGGGCGGAGTGCGGTACGTGGATGTCGAGATTGATGCTGAACCCGTCGTTCGCCTCGCTCGAGTGGGCATCGTCTGCGGTCATCGCGTCCCCCTGGTTCCCGTTTCCTGGTTCCCGTTCCCTGCTCCCGCACGCGGGAACCGCCACGGGTGCCACCCTGCGGCCGACGGCCCCCGGCCGTGCCCCCGCGCGGCCACCCATCAGATCACGTCCGGCACCCGGCGGGAAGCGACCGCCCACCGATCGGCGGGCGCCGCGGCCACCGCTCAAGCGTGCCACGTCCGGCCGTGGTTGGTGGCCCGATCCACGGGGATGGCCGAGCGCCCGGGGCTCCGGGGCAGGCCCCGCAATGCACCTGACAGGCGGTCGGCTCATGTGCAAACGTTTCCTGGCGGGCCATGGTGTCGCTATCTGAGGGACGGCGGCAGGCCACGGCATCTCACCAGGCTCCCAATCATGTCTATACAACTGACAGGCCACTCGGAGTGGCGCGCTCGCAAGGCCGTTCGTTCCGGCGTCGTCCTCGCGGTGGCCGGTTCGCTGCTCGCCGCCGGCGCCGGCCAGGCGTCCTCGCTCCCGCCGACCCCTCGACCCTCCGCCGCCTCGGCAGCCCAGAGCAGCGGGTCGACCCTCACCCAGACCACTGCGACCCCGGTCACCCTGGGTGACAAGGTGACCTTCGCCTACAGCGTTCCGGCGACCGACCTGAGTGCCAAGAACTGGGTCGGGATCTACCACTCCTCGGACACCCCGGGGTCGCAGTCCTCGGCCCTCTGGCAGTACACACCCAACGCCGGCGGAACCGTCACCTTCGACACCCACGGCCTGGCCGCGGGCACGTGGAGCGTCTACTTCTTCGCGAACGACGGTTACAGCGTCCTGGCGGGCCCGCTCACGCTCACCGTCCTGGCTGCACCGCCGGTCGTCGTTCCCCCGCAGCCGGACACCGGCACCGGCCCCAACCTCGTCGTCAACGGCGGAGCCGAGCAAGGTGAGGGCACCCTGGACGGCGTCGACACCAACACCGTGCCCGGCTGGAAGGTCACCGGCCTGCTCAACTCGGTGGCCTACGGCGCGACGGGAGGCGAGGGTGTGGGCGACTATCCGAAGCTGACCACGCCCGGCCCGGTGGACCGCGGCCAGAACTTCTTCTCCGGTGGTGGTGGCGGCGTCAGTACCGGTACCCAGACCGCGGACGTGTCGGCCGCCGCCAAGCAGATCGACACCGGCAGCGTCACCTACAACCTGACGGCCTGGCTGGGCGGCAGCGGCTCGGTCACCGACAACGCCGGTGTCACCAGCACCTTCCTGGACGCCAAGGGCAAGGTGTTGGGCACCGCTTCGCTCACGCCGGTCACCCCACAGCTGCGCAACAACACCACCGAGCTGACCCCCGAACAGTCCCTGGGCAAGGTGCCCGCCCGCACCCGTTCGATCCGCACCGTGCTGACGGTCAACGGCAACCAGCCCACCGACCGCACCGGCCACGGCCAGGGCTACGCCGACGACATCTCGCTGCGCATCTCCGCCCCCGTCCCGGCCCCGGCGAGCCCGGTGCCGCCGGTGGCGCAGGTCCCGGGCTATGACCACGTGTTCGTCGTCATGATGGAGAACCAGGACTACAGCGGCATCATCGGCAACAAGAGCCAGGCGCCCTACCTCAACAGCCTGCTGCCCAAGGGCGCGAACCTCACCGACGCGCTTGGCGAGACGCACCCCAGCGACCCCAACTACGTGGCCCTGGCCGGCGGCAGCCTCTTCAACGTCAGCGGCAACACCCCGTTCGACAGCACCGTCAACGCCCAGCACATCGGCGACCTGGTCGACAACGCGGGGGGCAGCTGGCGCGGCTACATGGAGAACGCGGCCGGGCCCTGCGACACCGGCTCCCACGGCGCCTACACCATTGACGACCTGCCCTTCTACTTCTTCAACGACATCAAGAGCAGCCCGGTCAACTGCGCGGCACACCTGCAGCCGCTCACCCAGCTGAGCACCGACCTGCAGCAGACGGCCACCACCCCCACCTTCTCCTGGCTCAGCGCCGACGACTGCGACGACATGGAGGGTTGCGGTGTCAAGGCCGGCGACACCTGGCTCTCCAAGACCCTGCCGACCATCTTCGACTCGCCGGCCTGGCGGAACCAGCGCTCGCTCCTCGTCCTCACCTGGGACGAGGACGCGGCCGACGGCCAGAAGCAGCTCCAGCGGATCCCGACCATCATCCTCGGGTCCCAGGGCGTCAAGGCCGGTAGCACCGCCGCCGACCGCTACACCCACTACAGCGTGCTGCGCACCATCGAGGCGGCACTGGACCTGCCCAGCCTGACCAAGAACGACCTCTACGCCGAGCCCATCGAGGGCATCTGGACCAACCGCCGCTGACCGGTTCCCCGGACACTCCGCGCCTGGTCGTGGAGTGGGACGCCGGTCCTGGCAGCCGGCCCTCTCCGTGGCTCCCGGAGAGGGCCGGGGCCGTTCCCGGAGGAGCCGCCGATCGAAGCGGTGACGTGATGCGTCGACTCACCGGCTGGGGCTCGACCGCCCGCCGACTCGGTCGGCGCCGGTAGCGCGCGTGCAGCCGGACCAGGCGGCAACGGCCGGGTCGGACCAGCGTGTTGGTCCTGACTGGCCGTCATGCTGGGTGAGACGCCGATAAGTAGTAGCCATGGACATAGTAGCCATGTACTGTATCTCGCTGTGAGCCAAGCAACTGAGCGCGCCACGGCGGGATTTCTGGTCTGGCGCCTGTCGATGAAGTGGCGGGTGGCCGTCGACCGGGCGGTCGCGCCGCTCGGCCTGACCCATGCCCAGTACGCGTTGATGGCGTCGCTCCACGGCCTGCGGCGCTCCGGTCTGCAACCCAGCCAGCGTCAACTCGCCGATCGCACCGGGCTCGAACCACTGTACGTCTCCAAGCTCGCCCGTGCCCTGGAGTCCGCCGGATTCGTCGCCCGCACCCGCGACCCGAGCGACCCGCGCGCCATGCGGCTGTCGCTCACCGAGCAGGGGAGCGAGGTCACCCGCCGCGCGATCACGCTGGTCCAGGGCCTACTGGACCAGCTGCTGGAGCCGCTCGGCGGACAGGACAGCCCGCGCACCCGGAAGTTCACCCGCGAACTGGCCGCCCTGCTCGACGTAAACCTTGATCCGCACACCGAGAACGACGAGGAGCAACCATGACCACCAGCTCACCCACGGTCAACGGCCGGATCATAGCCCTGGCGCACAATGCCGCGCGCGCCCTCCTGGAGGGCGTGCTGGCCCGGCACGGCATCACGTTCCACCAGAGCGTGACGCTCCGGGCCGTCGTGCAAGCGGGCGGTGCCATCGGCCGGGACGCGCTCATCGCCGACGTCACCGGCTCGCTGAAGATCGACGAGTCGATCGTGCGCGGCGTCGTCGGGCAGATGGCGGCCGCGAAGCTGCTGGAAGACGACCCGGCGGATGGGCGCCGGCTGCGGCTCGCCGAAGCGGGCAGGGAGTTGGCCGACACCACCGCCGCCGAGAGCGCCGAGATCACCGCCCGTCTCTACGCCGGCATCCCGGAGGAGGACCTCGCCGTCGCGGGCCGCGTGCTGACCCTGGTGACGGAGCGGGCGAACGCCGAGCTGGCCGGCGCCTGAGGTGCCGGCGGCCGACCGTGGCACCCGGCAGCGGCGCCCGTCGGGGGGCGACCCGGCGACCTCGTGCAGTCCGGGCCCGCTACCGGCCGATGGGGTGGCTCCGTGGTGTCCGGCCACGGAGCGCGCGCAAACCCGTTTGGCGTACCACCGCGGCGGCTGCTAGCTTGCCGGTGGCCGTGCGAGAGAACGAGGAGGTGGTACCCGTGAACGCAGTAACGACATGGGTGCTCTCCTCCGGGGTCACGGTCGGGCGATAGGTCGTCCGGGAGCGCCGCTCAAGCGCACTCCCGAAAGGCACGACCGTGCAATTCACCTCGGAACTGCTCCTCGATGACGGCGTCCTCGAACGCCAGTTCAGCCTCGGGGAGACCCCCGGCACCCTGTGGACGCCTGGATCCGCACCGGCTCCGCTGATCCTGATGGCCCACAACAACGGCCTGCCCAAGGGCGAACCCCGGTTGGTGGCCCGGGCCCGGCACACTGCGGCGTGCGGTTACGCGGTGGCCACCATCGACGCCCCCGGCTGCGGTGACCGGCCCCGTTCCGCCGCCGACGAGCA
Source organism: Kitasatospora humi (assembly GCF_020907985.1). Classification (GTDB taxonomy): domain Bacteria; phylum Actinomycetota; class Actinomycetes; order Streptomycetales; family Streptomycetaceae; genus Kitasatospora; species Kitasatospora humi. Next base: position 326,645 of record NZ_JAJJPA010000001.1, read on the forward strand.
GGCCCGCGCCGACCTCCGCCGAGCGATGCGGGCCGGCCGGCCGGTCGATGAGATCTTCGAGTCCTTCGTCGGCCCGCTGGTCGAAAAGGCGGTCCCGGAATGGCGGACCACCCTGGACGCCCTCCTCTCGCTGCCCGAAATCGACGGCCCGGTCGGGTACTCGGGGTGGACCGCCGTCGGCATCCGGCTGGCAGTGGTCGAGCCGCGCATCGCGGCCGCCGGCTTCTTCGCCGGTGGTTACGTGCCCCGCGCCCAGCGGGAGGAGGCCCGGCAGGTCACCATTCCGCTGCTGTTCCTGCTGCAGTGGGACGACGAGGGCAACCCCCGGCAGCGGGCCCTGGACCTGTTCGACGCCTTCGGCAGCAAGGCCAAGACGCTGCACGCCAATCCGGGCGGCCATGTCGGCACCCCGTGGTTCGAAGTGGAGGACGGGGTCCGGTTCTACGGCCGGCACCTGAAGTGAGGCCGGGCCGTCAGCCCGGCGGCAGACGGTAGGCGCCGGCCAGGACGCCGCTCGTCGAGGACAGCCCTCCGGCCCGCCTCGACGAGCGATGGCCGGCAGACGCACACCGGCGCATCGCACGCCACTGCGGGGTGAAGCCGAGGTCTGCGGTGCGCCCTTCGGACAGCGACGCCATCCGCTTGGCGGGGCTGACGGGGCTTCGGGTCGTGCGCCGGAAGGTGCGCTGGAGCCGCGTCGTCTCGCTGGATGTTCATCTCGCCGACAAAGAGCTACCTGGTTGACCTCCTGGTGGCGCTCCGCCCCGGACGTTGTGCGGAAGCAATGATTCAGGTGGCGCCGGGTGCGCAGTCTGGCCGCGGCCGCGGCCGCGGAGCCGATGTCCGACAGGAGCGGTCAGCTGAGACCAGGTGAGTGTCCCTTCCTCGCGGCCGGACCGATGTCCTAGGGTCGATCGCCATGACGAAGCTGATGCGCGCCGTTCGCTTGGAACCGATGACCGAGGACGAGTTCGGCCCCTGGGCCGATCCGCAGATCGCGAGGTATGCGGAGGCGAAGGTCCGGGCGGGGGCCTGGTCCCCGGAGGAAGCGCCGGCGAAGTCCCGCGAGAACTTCCACCGGTACCTGTCGAAGGGGCTCGCGACGCCCGGGCACCATGTGTGGGTGGCGCGCGACGGGGTGACGGGTGAGCGGGTCGGGACGCTGTGGCTCGAGATCCGCTCGTCCGCGGCCCACTCGGAGGCCTATGTCTGCTACGTCGAGGTGGACGAGACGCATCGGGGCAAGGGCTACGGCCGCGCCGTCATGGACGCCGGGGCCGAGGCCGCCCGGCGGCTCGGGGCGGCGTCGATGGCCCTCAACGTCTTCGAGGACAACACCACGGCCTACAACCTCTACAGCGCTCTCGGGTACCGGACCACGAGCCGGATCATGCGGCTGGAGCTCTGAGGAGCCGGCGCTGACCAGGGGGGAGTGGGAGGCGTTCCGGGCGGGCTCCGCCGCCGGTGTTTTCCGGACTTGACGTGACGGCGACCTCTCGCGGGGCTGACGTTTAGTCAAGTGAGGGTCTGGCGTAGCGTAATCACGGCAAGACGACTGCAGACGGAGGGGACAATCATGAAGATCCTGGTACTCGGCGCCACCGGCTACATCGGCGCCGCCGCGGTTGACCGGCTCGTCCAGGACGGCCACGAGATCATCCGCCTGGTGCGTGATTCCGCCAAGATCGCACCCGAACTCCCGCACCGGGTGGGCGACCTGAGCGACCCGGCGTCGCTGGGCGCCGCCGTGACCGATGACATCGACGCGGTGGTGCACATCGCCACGCCCACCGGTGACGAGGCGGCGGACTCGGCGGCCATCGACGCGCTGCTGGCGCCGTTGCGCGGGACCGGGCGGGCGTTCGTGTACACCAGCGGGGTCTGGGTGCTCGGCGCCACCGGCGACGCGCCGGTCGACGAGGAGGCGGCCGCCAACCCGATCCCCATCGTCGGCTACCGCCCGCGGATCGAGCAGCAGGTGCTCGACGCGGCGGCGGACGGGGTGCGGGCAACGGTGTTGCGCCCGGGGATCGTGTACGGCAACGGCGGCGGGATCCCGGCGATGATGGTCGGCTGGGCGCGCGAGCACGGCACCGGGCGGTACGTGGGTACGGCCGGGACCCGCTGGCCCGTGGTGCACGTCGAGGACTTGGCCGACCTGTACGCGCTGGCGCTGGGCAAGGACGCGCCCGGCGGTGTGCTGCACGGCGTCGCGTTGGAGGAGGTGCCGGTGGCCGCGCTCGCCGCGGTGGCGGACGTCGCCGCGGGCGGCACCGGCCGCGCCGAGCCGTGGCCGGCCGAGGCCGCCACCGCGGCGTTCGGCGCGCTGTTCGCCGAGGCGCTGGGCCTCAACCAGGTGGTCTCCGCCCAGCGGACCGTCACCGCGCTGGGCTGGCAGCCGAGCCGTCCGCACCCGTTCACCACCCTGGTGGCGGACGCGCGAGGCTGAGTCTTCGCTGACGATCGCGTCAGATCCATTGAGGGGTGGCTGGCCACACTCGTACACTCGCGCCGCAGGTCCCCCAACCACCCCTCATGGAGGACTACTTGAAGGCCACCACCATGCGCCGCCTGCTGCTCGCGGGTGTCAGCAGCCTGGCCCTCGCAGCCACCGGCGTGCTCGCCGCCCCGGTCGGCAGCGCCACCGCGTCCGCCGCCTATCCGGCCGTGCACCCCACCGTCGCCGACTACCTGCAGCTGTCGTCCGGTACCACGCCCCCCACCCAGGCCCAGTGCGCGGCGGCCGGCCGGCGGTGCTTCAGCCCGCAGGCGGTCCGCGCGGCCTACGACGTCGGCCCCTTGTACGCCAACGGCAACGACGGCCGCGGCCAGACCATCGCGATCGTCGACTCCTACGGCAGCGACACCATGGCGCACGATCTGCACGTCTTCGACCAGGCCTTCGGCGTCACCGCGATGTGCGGCGAGGAGGGCGTGACCTGCCGGCCGGGCATGCCGAACTTCAGCGAGCTGCACCTGCAGGGCTCGCCGGCCACCGTGGCACCGCCGCCCACCAGCCAGGGCACCGGGCAGGAGGACAAGGCGGGTTGGGACCTGGAGGTCGCACTCGACGTGGAGACCGCGCACGCGATGGCTCCCGGCGCCAACATCCTGCTGGTCACCACCCCCACCGCCGAGACCCTGGGCGTCCAGGGCCTGCCGCAGATGATGGACGCCGAGCAGTACGTGGTCGACCACCACCTGGCGAACGTCATCTCGCAGTCCTTCTCCAGTGACGAGGGGGCGTTCGGCAGCGAGGCGCCCCTGGAGCACTTGCGGCACGCCTTCGAGTCGGCGGCCCAGAACGGCGTCACGGTGCTCAGCTCGTCCGGCGACGGCGGCTCGGCCGGCTCCACCAAGACCCCGGTGAAGTCGGGCGGCACCACCCTGCCCTACCCGTCGGTGGGTTGGCCGGCCTCCGATCCGCTGGTCACCGGCGTCGGCGGCACCTTCCTGTGCACCGACCCGAACGCGGTGAGCGGACGGACGGCGGACAGCAGTGACAACCCGTCCGCCTGCCAGTCCAACCCCGGTGCGGCCGAGGTCGGTTGGAGCGGATCCGGCGGCGGCTACAGCCAGTTCTTCGGCAAGCCCGACTACCAGTCGTCGCTGCCCGCCGGCTCCACCGCGATCGGCGCCATGCGCGGCGTCCCGGACATCGCGCTGCAGGCCGCGCCCGGTACCGGTGCGCTGGTCTACGTGTCGCTGCCGCCGGACGGCTCCTCCGGCCTCAAGTGCGGTGCCACGGCGTGCAGCTCGGGCTGGTACGACATCGGGGGAACCTCGCTGGCCTGCCCGGAGACGGCCGGCCTGATCTCGATCGCCGACCAGTTGAACGGCGGCGGGCTGGGCCAGATCAATCCGGCGCTGTACAAGTTGAGTTCTGACCCGGCCAAGTACGCCGCCGACTTCAACGACCAGACGCTCGGCAACAACACCACCGACCCGACGGTCCCGGGCTACCCCGCCACCACCGGCTGGGACCCGATCACCGGCCTCGGCACCCCCGACGCAGCCGCGCTGCTGCCCGACCTGGTCAGCGCGGTGCACGCCGGCTGACCCCTGAGCGACCGCGGGCCCGCCCGAACCACCGGGCGGGCCCGCGCCGTTGGGGCGAGGCGTCAGCGGGCCGACATCCGCAGCGCGCCGTCCATCCGGATGGTCTCGCCGTTCAGGTAGTCGTGCTCGGCGACCATGGTGACCAGGCGGGCGTACTCCGTCGGGTCGGCCAGCCGCTGCGGGAAGGTGACGCTGGCGGCGAGCCCGGCCTTCACCTCGTCGCCGAAGCCGGCCATCATCGGGGTGTCCACGATGCCGGGCGCGATGGTGACGACCCGGATGCCGTACTGCGCCAGGTCGCGGGCGGCGGTGATGGTCATGCCGGCCACGCCCGCCTTGGAGGCGGCGTAGGCGATCTGGCCGACCTGGCCCTCGAAGGCCGCGATCGAGGCGGTGTTGACGATGAGGCCGCGCTGGCCGTTGCCATCCGGCTCGTGCCGCGCGATGGCCTCGGCGGCCAGCCGCATCACGTTGAAGGTGCCGATCAGGTTGACGTCGATCACCGTGCGGAACAGGTCGAGGTCGTGGGCGCCCTTGCGGCCGAGGATCCGGGCGGAGGGGGCGATGCCGGCGCAGTTGACGGCGACGCGCAGCCGGGCGCCGTCGGCTTCGATCCGGGCGAGCGCCTCGCGGACCGGCGCCTCATGGGTGACGTCGGCCGAGAGCAGGGTGACGCCGTCGAGTTGCTCGCCGGCGGCCTCGATCGCCTTCTCCAGGTCGAGGCCGTAGACGGTGGCACCGCGGGCCGCCAGGGCGGCGGCGGTGGCGGCACCGAGGCCGGAGGCGGCGCCGGTGACCAGAGCAGCGGATCCGGTGAGGTCCATATGAGGTTCCTTGGGGGAGTTCCTGGGGTGGCGTCTGAGGTGACGGGCCGTCAGCTGGACAGCCCGCGGCTGATAACGAGCCGCTGAATCTGGTTGGTTCCCTCGAAGATCTGCATGATCTTGGCTTCGCGCATATAACGTTCAACCGGGAAGTCCCGGGTGTAGCCGTAGCCGCCGAGCACCTGGACGGCGTCGGTGGTGACCTTCATGGCGGCGTCGGTGGCGATCAGCTTGGCCACGCTGGCCTGGCGGCTGAACGGCCGGCCGGCGTCGCGGCGCCGGGCCGCGTCCAGGTAGGTGGCCCGGGCCGAGTCGACGGCGGCGGCCATGTCGGCCAGCATGAAGCCGAGCCCCTGGTGGTCGATGATCTTCTTGCCGAAGGTGGTGCGCTCGTTGGCGTAGTCGACCGCGGCGTCCAGAGCGGCCTGGGCCAGGCCGGTGGCGCAGGCGGCGATGCCGAGGCGGCCGCCGTCGAGGGCGCTGAAGGCGATCTGCAGCCCTTGGCCCTCGGTGCCGATCAGCCGGTCGGCCTCCAGCACCGCGCCGTCCCAGTAGGCGGCGGTGGTGGGCACCGCCTGCAGGCCCATCTTCCGCTCGGGGGCGCCGAAGGTGAGGCCCTCGGTGGCGCCGGGCGCCAGGAAGCAGGAGATGCCCTTGCCGCCGGGCGCGGTGCGGGCGAACAGCGAGTAGAAGTCGGCCCGGCCGCCGTGGGTGATCCAGGCCTTGGTGCCGGTGATCCGGTAGCCGTCCGGGGTGGGCTCGGCCTTGCAGTTGACCGAGGCGGCGTCGGAGCCGGCCTGCGGCTCGGAGAGGCTGTAGCCGCCGACCATGGCACCGGCCAGCATGTCGGGCAGCCAGCGCTGCTTCTGCTCGTCGGTGCCGAAGGCGTACAGCGGGTGGCAGGCCAGGGTGTGCACGCTGGTGGCGACCGCGATGGCGGCCCAGCGGGCGGCCAGCTCCTCCAGCACCTGGAGGTAGACCTCGTACGGCTGGCCGCCGCCGCCGAACTCCTCGGGATAGGGGAGGCTCAGCAGCCCGGCCTGGCCGAGGATGCCGAACAGGCCCTCGGGGTAGCTCTCGGTGCTCTCGTGCTCTTCGACTCGAGTGGCGAGCTCGCGATCGGCGATCTCGCGGACGAGGGCGATCAGATCCTCTGCGTCCTGGGTGGGGAGCATGCGGTCGACGGCCACGGCGACTCCAAAGCGGTACTCAAGGAGGTACGTCAGTACCGCTTAGCGTAGCGCACGTGGTGACCTGCGGATACGCGGCGCTGCAAGCGGCCTGTAATACTGGCCGCATGATCGAGTCCTCCGCCGTGGGCGCTCCCAGGCTGACCGGCCGCGGCGCGGCCCGCCGGTCGGAGCTGTTCGACGAGTTGGTGGCCCTGGTGATCGCCGAGGGCTTCGCCGGGTTCACCCTGGATGAGCTGGCCGCCCGGCTGCACTGCTCCAAGCGCACCCTGTACGGCCTCGCGGACAGCAAGGAGCAGCTGGTCCGGCGCGTGGCGGTGCACTTCTTCCGGCGCGCCACCGCCCGGGTGGAGGCCGCGCTGGCCGCCGAGACCGACCCGACCGCCCGGCTCGCGGCCTACCTGCGCGCGGTGGCCGATGAACTCGCGCCCGTCGCACCGGTCTTCTTCGACGACGTGGCAGCGTTCCGGCCCGCCGCCGAGGTCTATGAGCGCAACACCCGGGCGGCGGCGGGCCGGATCCAGCAGCTGATCGAGGAGGGCGTGGCGGCGGGCGTGTTCCGCGAGGTCCACGTCGCGTTCGCCGCCGAGGTCATCAGCTCGGTGATGGTCCGCATCCAGCAGCGCCAAGTCGCCGTCGCCACCGGTCTGGCCGACGCGGAGGCCTATGCGCAGCTCGCCGAGCTGCTGCTGCGCGGGCTCACCCGTTGAGGTCGTTCGGCGATCGGCTGACGTTGTTCGGTGGTCGGCTGATGTTGTGCGACGGTCGGCTGACGTTGATCGGTGGCCAGGCGACGTCGATTCGGGGCTCAGCCGTGCAGGAGGCGGTCCTCCTCGGTGGTGGCGAGGCGTTGATGCTCGCGCAGCGGCGGCCCGTCAGGCCGTTGACGGCGAACTCGCACTGCTCGTTGCCGCACTGCGCAAGGTGACCTGTGACATGGTACGTTCCATGCCGTGTCCAAGAGTGAAATCGACGCGGTGACCGCCGAGTTCTTCGGCGCCTTCGACAACCGCGGTGGCAAGCCCGCCGACGTGGACCGGATCCGCCGCCTGATGGTCCCGGGCGGCGTGATCGTCGTGACCCGTCCGACCTACACCGTCTACACGGTGGAGGAATTCATCGAACCGCGCGAACGCCTTCTGTCCGACGGCCGGTTGGTCGAGTTCTCCGAGTGGGAGACCGCCGAGCGCACCGAGATCGTCGGCGACCTCGCGACCCGCATCGGCGAGTACCGCAAGTCCGGCCTCCTCGACGGCGAACCGTACGAGGGCGGCGGCACCAAGCACTTCCACTTCGTCCGCACCCCGGACGGCTGGCGGATCGCCGCCTTCTCCTGGTTCGACCGGCCCTGAAATCGACGCTCCCGGCGGTTCGGCGGTCGCCGGAGGGCTCGGTCGACGTCCGCCGTGCCGAAGGGCGCGATCGGCGGGTCGTCAGTCGCCGGAGGGCTCGGTCAGCGTCCGCCGTGCCGAAGGGCGCTCGGCCGCCGCCCGCTCATCGGCGTTCGCCAGCCAGAAGTAGACGGGCGGCAGGGTCAGTTCGACGACCATCAGGAGCACCTGGAACCACTGCGGCCAGCCGTGCGCGGCCACCGACAGCAGGCGGGCCAGGCCGCCGAGCAGGAAGATCCCGGCCAGCCAGCGGATCGCCTGGGCCGGGATCGGGGCCTGGCGGGCGGCCCAGAGCCAGGCCAGTCCGTAGCCGGCGAAGACCGCGCCCATGAAGCGGCTCCAATTGTCGACCGTCGCATTGGCGCCGCCGTTGCCCGGGACCGCGGCGACGCCCGCGACCACATGGAACAGCCCGATCGCCACGCAGGCGAAACCCATGAGCTGTGCGAGCACCTTGAGAGTCCTGGCCATGATCCCTCCGCGCTGACGGTTATTCGACATGTGTCTACTTGAGCAGCAGTAGAGTGCGTAAGTAGACATGTGTCAAGTACTCTGGCGCTCATGTCTGCCCGTCAGCGCCTGCGCCCAGCCGACCGCCGAGCCCAACTCCTCGCCGTCGGTGCGGAACTCTTCGCCGCCCAGCCCTACGAAGAGGTGCTGATGGAGGACGTGGCAAGCAAGGCCGGCGTGTCCCGGGCACTGCTCTACCGTCACTTCGCCAGCAAACAGGCACTGTTCGCGGCCGTCTACGAACAGGCGGCCGCCCGGCTCCTCGAACGGACCAGGTTCGACCCCGGCGACACCCTCGTCGAGCAGCTGACCGAGGGCATCGACGCCCACCTCGACTACTTCATCGCCAACCGCCAGGCCGTGCTCGCCGCCAACCGGGTGCTGGCCGGCGACCCGGTGGTCCAGACGATCATGAGCAATGAGCTCGACGAGTTGCGCTCCCGGCTGCTCAACGTGTTGCCGCTCGCCGACGAGGCGGGCCGGGAGGCCGTCTCCGACGTCCTGAGGAGCTGGCTGGTGTTCGTCCGAGTGCTCTGCATCGACTGGCTGACTCGGGAGACCTGCAGTCGCACCGAACTGCGTGACGTCTGCATCGGAGCCGTCCTGGGTGCCGTCCGCCCGCTCCTGGCCACCGACCCAGCACCGGACTGGCCGCGGTAGGCGGTGAGTGGCATTCCAGCCGTGCGATCAACACAACGGCCGGGGAGGCCGGTCACGGTCACGCTGGTGGATGCCTGCGTGCGGGCTGACGGGCGCGGCGGCAGCCCCACCGCCGTGCTGGGCGAGGACCCGACGCTCAGCGATGAGCAGCGCCGCCGGATCCCGGGGCTGCTGGGCACCTCGCACGCGGTCTTCGTCGGCACTGGGGTGGATGTCACCACGCTGCGCTTCTTCACCGCCGAGGGGGAGTTGCCCGCCTGCGGCCACGGAACGGTCGCCGCGCTCGCCCACCGCGCGGGCACCGAGAAGCGCAACTGGACCCTGCGGACCGCCGACAGCCACCGGATGCCGGCCCGGACGCGCCCCCGGGGCCTCCTGGTGAGGGCCGAGTTCGAGGCCGGCCGGGTCGGGCTGCGCGAACCCTCCAGCTCCGAACTGGCAGCGGTACTGGCCGCCTTGGGCCTCGGGGTCGAGGCGAGCGGCGCCTGCATGGCGACCCTGGGACGGCCGCGGTTGCTGCTCCCGGTCCCGGACCGCACTCAACTGTTGGCCCTGACACCGGACTTCCCGGCCCTGGCGGCCGCCTGCCGGCAAGTCGGGCTGCTGGGCTGCTACCTCTACACCCGCGGGGAACAGGGCTTCGCCGCGCGGATGTTCGCCCCCGCCATCGGCGTCCCGGAGGACGTCGCCAATGCCAACAGCACCGCCTGCCTTGCCGCCTGGCTGCACACGGGCGACCCGAAGCGTGGCGGAGTCGCCGTCGACATGGGCGACCACCTCGGCAGCCCGGCCACCATCACGGCCGAGGTCGTGGACACCCCGCCGGGTGACCAACCGCTGGTCCGCGTCGGCGGGTTGGCCAGGGTGCGGCGGACGGTGCTGCTGGACCTGCCCGCTTGAGCGGCTCAGCGCGGGGCGGCCTGGCCGAGCCTCGACCAGCCCGTAGGCGCCGTGCGGGCAGAGCAGCCGCACCTCATCCGCACGGTGCAGCGATCACCAGGGTCGCCCCGCAGCACTACGGCGTCGGCGACCGGGCCCGGCCGCGGAGCGGTGATCCAGGGCTGAGCTTCCGGTTGTCCGGTACGCGAGGCGCGCTGCTGGGTCGCGCCTCCCCGGTCGCTACTCCATCGCGGCGAACTGGCCCGGCTGGTAGGAGCCGCCCGGGCTGTGCACGATCACGCTCATCCGGTTGGCCGCGTTGATCAGGGCGACCACGCAGACCAGCGCACCGACCTGGTCGTCGTCGAAGTGCTTGCGCACCTCGGTCCAGGTCCCGTCACAGACGCCCGCGCTGCCGTCGGCGATCCGGGTGCCCTCCTCGGTGAGGGCCAGTGCGGCCCGCTCGGCCTCGGTGAACACCGTGGTGTGCCGCCAGGCGGCCACCAGGCCGAGCCGCAGCGGCGTCTCCCCGGCGGCCGCGGCCTCCTTGGTGTGGATGTCGACGCAGAAGCCGCAGCCGTTGATCTGGCTGGCGCGCAGCTCCACCAGGTGCTGCACGGTCTTCGGGAGCGTCGACTCCTGAAGGGCCAGTGCGGTGCTGTAGAACCGCTTGCCGACCTTGGCGGCGGTCGGGTTGTCGAACAGGTTGAACCGGGCTTCCATGGATTCGTCCTCACATGTGATGGCGGATGTCGCCGTTGTGAAACCGGATGGCGTGGTCGCCACCGGGTGTGGCAGCGTGCGTCCGTGATGCGTGAAACCGACGTGCTCGAGGTGCTGGAGCTGCTGACGGACGCGGGCACCCCCGCGTGGGTTGACGGCGGTTGGGGTGTCGATGCGCTGGTCGGGGAGACCACCCGGGCCCACACGGATCTCGATCTGGTGGTGCTTGCCGACCAACTCGACGTGGCACGGCAGACGTTGAGCCGCGCCGGCTTCGACCGCGTGTTGCGGGACTGGCTGCCGACCGCGCTCGCGGTCGCCGATGCGGCGGGCCGGGAGATCGACCTGCACCCGATCACGGCCGCTGCGGACGGCGGCGGCGACCAACTGCTCCCCGACGGCAGCCGGTTCCACTATCCGGCCCCGGTGCCGGGCCGCATCGGCGGACACGAGGTCCGGTGCGTCGATGCGGCGACCCAGCTGCGGTGCCACCTCGGGTACGAGCCGACCGACAAGGACCGCAGGGACATGGCCCTGCTGCACCAGCGCTTCGGGGTGGCGCTTCCCCAGGAGTACCAGGGGAGTTCGTTGGGGCGGTGAGCGGGCGACCATGTGGCGACAGCTCCTTCGGGGTGGCGGGGTGGAAGCGGCCGTCCGTGCGACGGGCGTCGGACGAACACAAGATGCCGACCACCCGTGCCCCGTGACAGCACACCGATGTGACGTGCGCCACCGTGCGGGGCTGTCACAGAACCGGGCGGACCGGCGTCGAAACCGTCACCGCCCTGCGCATCGACGACCGCGTCATCACCGGCCTCCACGCCCTGCGCGATCCGCAGAAGCTCTCCCGCATGGGCCGGGAGACCGTACTGAGCCGGTGAACACCGAGCAGCGGTGGGACTGGTTGGACATCCGGGAGTACTGGGAAAGCCGGGACGCGTTAGGATCCCGGTGTCAGGGGGCGCCCACCGCGAGGGGGCGACCCGACCGGACAGGGAGGGGGACGACATGCGCATGGCCGACGGCCCGACCGTGGAGTGCGAGATCCAGGTGGCTGGACCCGTGGCGAGGGTCTGGGAGCTGGTGGCCGACATCAACCTGCCGGCCAGGCTCAGCCCCGAACTGCAGCGCGCCGCCTGGCTCGACGGCGCGGGCACACCCGCGCTCGGCGCGCGCTTCGAGGGGCACAACCGCCACGAGAAGCTCGGCGAGTGGCGCACGGTCTCCGAGGTGGTCGAGCTGGAGCCCGAGCGCGTCTTCGCCTGGGCGGTGATGGACGCCGACGGCCGCTTCGGCGAGCCGACGCTCGATCCGGCCCGACGCCTCGCCTCCTGGCGCTTCGAGCTCCACCCGGTGGACGGCGGCACCCGGCTGCGTCAGACGGCGGTGCTCGGCCCGGGCCGCAATGGCCTCAGTCTGGCGATAGAGCGTTGGCCGGACCGCGAGGAGGAGTTCGTCGCCTCCCGCCGGCGCGAGCTCCGCGCCGGCATGGAGGCTACCCTGCGCGGCATCAAGGCGCTTGTGGAGCATGGCAGTTGAGGAAGCCACAGGCCAACGGTCGAAGCGCACCCGGTGCGGTGCCGATCGACATCCGGCGGCCGGGGCCGGGGAGTTCGGCGCAGTAGCGGGGGTAGGCGGTCGTCACTCGCCCCAGCGGGAGGCGGCGGCGGCCGATTCCAGCCCGGTGGTGCCCCCGGGGGCGGCACGTTCGTGGACCAGTTGGGCGGCGAGGCTGTAGCGGGGAGCGGCGAGCGGGCCACGGGAAGCGTGCCGCACGATGTCGTCGACCAGGGCGGTGGCCATGTTCAGGCGCGGATGGGCGGCATGGATCGCCACCGCCTGCTCCTCGCTGACGAACTCGGAGCGGAAACCGAAATCGGTGCTGATGCCGAGGTACGTCAGGTAGGACAGCGGACCGCGGCGCTCGGCGATCCCGGGCGTGGCGTGCAGGGCGATCGCCTCCCACACCGCGTCCACCTGATCGGCCGTGTACTGGTGCTCGGTCAGGAACGCTGCCGCCAGGTCGGCACCCTCGACCTCGAACCGCTGCTCGCCCGGGGCCGCGGCAGAGGTGCCGAGGTCGTGCAGGACGCAGGCGTGGTACAGCAGGTCCGGATCGAAGTCCGTGCCACGGCGTAGGCCTTCGTGCTCCGCCAGCAGCACGGCGAACAGGTAGCTGCGGACGCTGTGGTTGGCGACCGGCTCGCGCTCGCAGGCGCGGACCCAGGCGAGGGCCCGCACCGCGGTGGCGGTGGTCGGCAGGGCGAGGACGTCGGAGATGGTGGCCATGCTCCGACGGTAGGCGGGTGGACCGCCGGCCCGCCAGTGGCACACCTGCCTCCTCCCCCGGTGGCGGCGGCCCGCCGGCGCGGGCTCGGCACACCCGCCGGGTGCCACCGCCCACCTCCGGGCACCACCTCCACCTCCGGATGTCACCGCTGGCTCCGAGTGCCACCGCCCACCTCCGGGTGCCACCGCCATCTCGCAGCGGCGCCACCGGCTACCGGGTGGCGTCCCAGCGGCCGGCCGGAGCCTGACCGGTCAGGCCGCGACCGCCTTGGCGCGGTCGGCGGCGATGTGCAGGGCGAGCGCGCCGAGGACGGTGCCCATGGCGTAGCGCTGGACGCGGAGCCAGGCGGGGCGGCGGTCCAGGAAGGCGGCGATGCCGCCGGCGCCGATGGCGATCAGACCGTTGACGGTGACGGCCACGGCGATCTGGGTGAGGCCGAGCACGAAGCTCTGCGCCGCGACCTGGCCGCGCGACGGGGTGACGAACTGGGGGAGCAGTGAGATGTAGATGATGGCGATCTTGGGGTTCAGCAGGCAGGTGAGGAAGCCCATCGCGAACAGCTTGCGCGGGGGGTCCGGCGGCAGCTGCTTGGGCGCGAACACCGCGGTGCCGCCCGGCCTGACGGCCTGCCAGGCGAGCCAGAGCAGGTAGGCCGCGCCGGCCAGCTTGATCACGGTGTAGAGCAGCGGGACCACCGCGAAGACCGTGGCGACTCCGGCGGTGACGGCGGTCAGGTAGGCGAGGAAGGCGGTCGCGACGCCGGCCAGCGAGAGCAGCCCGGCCCGGCGGCCCTGGGCGATCGAGCGGGACACCAGGTAGATCATGTTGGGCCCCGGAGTGAGGACCATGCCCAGCGCCATCGCGGCGACTGCGAGCATGGCGTGCGGGTCCACGGCTGAGGTGAGCGCGTCCATGCGGCGAGGCTATGGCGATCCGGAACGTCGGTGCAATACTGACTTTGCGCTCGGTGCAATCCGCAGGAGGGGATCCATGGACGACTACCGCGCCATCGCCGACGAGATCGCGGCCCGGATCGCCGACGGCCGACTTCGGCCCGGCGAACAGCTGCCCACCCAGCGCTCCTTCGCCCGCGCCCGGCGGATCGCCAACTCGACCGCGGGCCGGGTCTACCGGGAACTGGTGCGGCGCCAGTTGGTGGTCGGCGAGGTCGGGCGGGGCACCTTCGTGCGGGCCGCGCCCGCCGGGAGCGGGAGCGGGCCCGCGTTGGCCGAGCCGGCCGCGGCCCCCGTCGACCTGGAGCTCAACTACCCCGTGGTGCCGGAGCAGTCGGGCCTGCTGGCGGCCGGCCTGACGCCGCTGCTGCGGGCCGAAGCGCTGGAGGCCGCGCTCCGCCCGATCGGCGTGACCGGCACCCCCGCCGCCCGCCGGGCGTTCGTCCAACTGGTCGCCTGGCCCGGACCGGCCGCCGCGCCCACCCATCCCGAGGACCGCCCCGACGGACCCGGCGCACCCGCCCCGTCCAACGCACCCGGCGCACCCGCCCGGCTCCCCGGACCCGCCCGGCCCTGCCTGCCCGACCGCCCCGAGGCACCCGTCTGGTGCCCGCCCGCCGACGCGGTGCTCTTCGCCGGCAGCGGGCGCCAGGCGATCGCCGCCGCCCTCGCCGCCCTGGTGCCCCCCGGGCAGCGGCTCGGCGTCGAGGCGCTCACCTACCCCGTGGTCAAGGCGGTCGCCCGACAGCTCGGCATCACCCTCGTCCCGCTCCCCGTCGACGATCGCGGGCTGCGCCCCGAGGCCCTGGCCGCCGTCCACCGCACCACGCCGCTGCGCGCCCTCTACCTACAGCCACGCCTGCAGAACCCGCTCGGCGCAACGCTCCCGGCCGAACGCCGCCTGGCGCTCGCCGCCGAACTGCGCCGCCTGGACCTGCCGGTGGTGGAGGACGCGATCTGGGCGTTCCTGCACCCCGACCAGCCGCCGTTCGCCGCGTACGCGCCGGAGCGCACCATCCTGGCCGACAGCCTCGCCAAGCGGCTGGCCCCCGGCCTGAGCACCGGCTTCGCGGTGGTGCCCGAGGAGCTGCGCGAGCCGGTCGCCGCAGCGCTGCGCTCCGGGGCTTGGGCGCCGGGCGGGTTGGCCCTGGAGGCGGCGGTGCGTTGGATCGGGGACGGCACGGTGGCGGCGGTGGCCGCGGCCAAGCGGGCGGACGCGCGGGAGCGCCAACTGCTCGCCCGGCGCCTGCTGTCCGGCTTCCGGCTGCGCGCGGACCCGTGTTCGTACTACGTCTGGTGGGAGTTGCCGACCCCGTGGCGGGCGGAGGCCTTCGTCGCGGCCGCCGCCGGCCAGGGCATCGCCGTGACGCCCGCCGCGGCCTTCGCCGTCGATCCGCGCAGCACACCGGCCGCCGTGCGGGTCGGGCTGGGCTCGCCACAGCTGCCGGTGCTGGCAGGGGCGTTGGAGACGCTGGCCCGGATCGCCCGAGGCGGACCGGAGCAGCCGAACCCGTCATCCCCTCCAGGCACGAATGGCCCAGAAGCCCCTTGAGTAACAGGTGACTCATATATCGTCAGATCATCGTGTATTGGGAACATTACCGTCGGTTATCATTCCGTGAGTCCGCCGCACAACGGCCCTGCGCATGCGCTTGCATGGGTCCCGGCAGCAGCAGCGGACGTCACTGGGGAGGGCCATGAACGACGGCAACGGCACCGCGCCGGACGGCGCCCGCCTGCGCTTGACCTTCGAGGCGTTCCGCGACCTCAACGACCGGGTGTGGACCGGCTTCGCCCGCACCCAGGTCGGCGACCACGGGGACGCCGATCGGCTGGTGGTCCAGGGCATGGCCGAACACTTGCGGCAGAACTGGCAGTTGGCGCTGCGGCAGGAAATGCCGGCGGCATATGCCTGGCGACTGCTCAAGGAGCACATCGCCGCCTGGCTGGCCGCCCAGAGCCGTCCCGCGGTGGTCCAGACCGTCGCCCTGGACGCCGTTCTCGACCGGTTCTGCAAGCGCGCCGGGCTGGGACCGGCCGACCTGCCGGACGAGCGGATCGCGTTGCTGGCGGCGATGCAGGAGCTTCCCGAGCGGCAACTCGATACCATGATCCTGACGTACTGCCTCGATCAGGACGACACCGCGACCGCCGGCTACCTCGGCATGCCGGCGGCCGGCTTGCGCTCGCACCGCCGGCACGCCCGTCGCCGACTGGCCAGGGCGATCGGCTGGGCCGAGCCCGCGGAACAGGAGGACGAATGAGAGAGCGACGGGGGGCGGTGCACCCATGACCGGCCGGCTGATGGCACGGGTCACCGCCGCGCCGGCCCCGTACCCCTCCGAGCACGAGCAGGCCGGGCACGAACTCGACCTCGCCATCGCCCTGGTGCTCAACGCGCCGCAGGCCGGGCGCTCCCTGGAGCGGCTGGTGAACAGCGACCGGATCCACCCCGAGGGCGCGCTGGTCTTCGCCTGCCTGCTCGCCGTCACCGGACGCCTCGATCCCGCCCAGTTCTGGTGGCAGTTCGCCGCCGGATCCGGCAGCCACACCGCCGCCAACCTGCTCCACCTGCACCACATGCGCCTGGGTGAGCCGCGTGACGCCGCCTATTGGCGGGCCGAGGCCGAGCAGCTCGCCCAGGCGCCACGCCGGACCGTGCACAGCCGCCGCACCGGCCCCGCGCTGCTGCCGGACGAGGTGCGGCACGATCTGCTGGCCCGCTGCCACGAAGGCCTGGACGCCCGGCTGCCGACCGCCCTGGAGGCCGTGATCAACCGCCTGTGCGTCGCCGCCGACGACGAGGACTACGGTGAGATCCCCCAGCCGTCAACGGCCTTGAGCACCGACTTGGCGGCCGGCTGACCGGCCGCGCGCCAAACCGCTTGCCCGCTGTGAAGATAGCGACGCTATCCTTTGACTCGCCGTAGCCCCCGTACTACAAGCTGACAAGACGTCAGGAGAGGGCCGCGGAACCGGGCGAGGCTGACGGCGCGTCACCCAGTGCGCCCATGGAAGCCGACCACTGCTAGGCGAGGGGGCCTCGTGTCGAACATCATCATGCTGCAGCTGACCAGGGAAGAGGCGGCTGCCGGCACATACCGGACGATCAACACGGCTACCGGGCCGACCACGATCCACATCCCGCCGGTGCAGGACGGCATGGTGGTGCGCGTGCCCACCGCCGACGGCGGCGAGGTGTACGCCCGGATCCAGATCATCGGCGGCCAGCCGGGGGTGCCGACCAAGAGCAAGGCGCCGCTGGTGGTCCTGGTGTCCGTCATCGCCGTCGTGGCGATCGGCGTGACCCTCGGCCTCACGCTTGGCCAGCACCACGACAGCCCCTACTCCAGCCCGACGGTCGACCCCGTCGTCACCCAGACCACCGACAGCGCCACCACCCCCGCGCCCGACGACACCGACACCGCCCTCCCGACCGACCCGGACACCTACCAGCCGCCGACCACCGACCCCACGTCGCCCTCCGAAAGCCCGTTCACCGACGGCTCCTGCCTCAGCGGCACCCTGCCCGACTCGACGACCGCCCAGCCGGTGACCGACGTCAACGTGGTCGACTGCGGCTCCTCGGACGCGCACTACAAGATCATCCACACCTTCCCGTTCAGCGACGACCTGCACCAGTGCGACAGCGTCTCTGGGACCGAGTACATGTTCTCCGAGACCAGGACCTGGGGCGGGGCCACACTGATGTCCACCGTTTACTGCGTGAAGGGCCTGGGCTCCTACTCCCGCAGCTGAGCAACCACCGCACCAGCTTCGTTCGCACCGAGGGGGCCGCGCGCGACCCGGCGGCCGACGGCCGCTGTCAGTGATCGCGAGTAGCTTCAGCACATCCCGCCGATCCGGCGAGGTAACCCCTCGGTGCGAAGGAGATGGTGTGTTGTCAGCCTGGGAGGAGTCGAGCACGGCGCGCGTGGTACCGCCCGCGCGCCCGCGCAAGCTCGCCAAGGTGCCGTTCGTCGAGTTGGCCGACGGGCGGTTGCAGGGCGTGGTGTCCAGCGGCTCGGACATCGAGCGGGTCTACGTCTCGTCGATCGCCGCGGGCAGCTTCGGGTACGCCTGCAGCACCAACAACAACCGTCCTTGCGGCGGCGCCCGCGGCTCCTTCTGCAAGCACATCCAGGCCCTGGTCGGCGAGGCCGTGCTGCAGTACGGCGCCGAGCGGGTGGTCCGCTACCTGCGGATCGAGCTCGCCGATCCGCAGACCGACGCGGCCGGCCTGACGGCGGCGATGCTCGCCACCCGGCCGGTACCGGATCCCGGCAAGGCCCCCGCGGCAGTCTTCAGCCGCTTCCTGCGCCACCTGGCCTACCTGGAACTGGGGCCGAGCAGCACGCCGCTGCCCGAGCTGCAGTGGTTCCCGGCGAGCCGGACGGCGGTGGCGTGATGCGAGCCGACCTGCTGACCGAGCCGGTCGACGGACTGGACGAACTCCTCGCCGCCGTGGCCGCGTTCGACCAGGTGCTGGTGACCGGACTGCTCCGCCCGCACCCCGCCCAGGCTGCCGGGCTGGCCGGACTGGCCGACGCGGTGGCCGGCTCGCCGCTGGCCGCCCGGGTCGCCGAGGCCGCCGAGAAGGCGGCAGCCGGCGCCGCGGGGGAGGAGCACTTCGTCGCCCTGGCCGCTGCCCGCACCGCACTGCTCGGCGCCGCCCACGACGCCCTGACCGCCCGCGCCGCCGAGTCCGTCGGACGGACCGTCGGCCCCGCGCCCGCCTTCACCCCCGGCGAGCCGCAGGCGGCCAACCTGTCGGCCGCCGCCCGCTCCTGGCTCTGCGAGCTGGGCCGGGCCGGCTGGCAGGGCATCGACCACGAGCTGATCTCGGGCGCGGCGCAGATCGTCTCCGCGATGCTGCCCGACCCCGGCCTGCGCCGACTGGCCGTGCTGCTCGACGGGTTCGCCGCCGAGCTCGCCGCCTGCTGCCCGGGGGCCACCCTGGAGCTGGTGCCGCTGCGCCGCTGGGCCGATCTCTGGTCCCGGGCGCTGCTGCTCACCCAGTCTGGCGCCACCGGCCCGGCCCCGACCGGCCGCGCCACCGGCCGGCTGCTGCCGCTCGGCGTCGACCTGCAGGAACACGCGACCGCCGCGCAGGCCCAGGTGCACGCGGTGTTCGAGCCGGCCGACGGCAGCCCGTCCCGGCTGGTGCGGGCGTCCGTCGCAGTGCCCAAGCCCGACACGGTGGTCGGCGCCGGCGTCTGGCAACTGCTGCGCCCGCACCTGTCGTTGCTGGCGGCGCTCGGCGACGGCCGTTCGATGGAGATCACCGAGCTGCCGATCACCGACGACGGGGACCTGATCTGGAGCGATGCGCAGGCCCGCGCCGGCGAGCCGGCCGATCCCTTCGCCACCGCCCGAGTCGCCCTGTCCGCCGCCGAGTTGCCCGCCACCGCCCCGCTCGACCGGCATCCGGCGCGGATCGCCGTCCCGCTGCTGCTGGAAGGCTACGCAGCAGTGGCCGACGGGGACGCCGTGGCGTTCACCCTGGCCGGGACGGGGGCAGCCCCGGCCGAAGGCTGGGGGAGGATCGCCGTCGACACCGACCGGATCCCGAGCGCCGGTCCGCTCACCCCGGCCGCGGTCGCCGCGTCCAGCGCCTGCATCGGCCTGCTCCGGTGGGACGCCGGGGAGTTCACGGTGCAGCCACTGGCTGTCGAGACCACCGTGCGCAAGAAGACCGTGGCCGTGCACTCCGGTGCCTGGGCCGGCGGCACCACCGACAAGCTGGGTGCCAAGGGCGAGAAAGCCGCCACCGAGGCCGTCGCGGTGCTGCGCGAGCGAGCGGGCAGGCTGCTGCGCAAATGACCGAGAACACGGACGAACTGACGACAAGCCAGGAACATCGCCGCCAGGTGCTCTACTGGCGGTTGCTGGCCCGGCTCTTCGACTCCGAGGAGCAGCCCGCCCTGGAGTCCGCGAGCCTGGCCGTGGTCGAGGACATCGGCCTGCCGGCCGGACTGCTCGACCCCGGCACCTCGGTCGACTCCATCGTGCAGCGCCACCCGGCGCTGGCCGAGGAGTTCGACGGCCTGATGGTGCCGGAACCGCTCGGCGACGGGGAGCGCGACCGGGCCGCCGAGGTGCGCCGCGCCGCGCTGGCCGCCAAAGTGCTGCTGAACGTCTTCTCCACCGGCTCCGGCCCGGTCAGTGCGAAGCAGCTCGCCCGCTGGCAGTCCGACGCCGGCTGGCTGGAGAAGGCGCTCGGCTGCCGCCCCGGCGAGCTGCGGGGCGGCAAGGGCGGTGGCGGTGCGGCGCCGGAGCCGGGCACCCTGTTTCCGGCGTTCGGACCGCAGTTGGGCGAGATCGAAGCCGACCTGGTGAAGCGGATGCGGCTGCGTGAGGTGCTCGCCGACCCCGTGCTGGCCGCCCAGTTGACCCCGAGCATGTCGCTGATCGAGCAGCTGCTGCGCGACAAGCACAACCTGTCCGGCTTGGCACTGGCCAACGCCAAGTCGCTGATCCGGCGGTTCATCGACGAGGTCGCCGAGGTGCTGCGCACCCAGGTGGCCAAGGCCACGGTGGGCGAGCTCGACCGCTCGGTGCCGCCCAAGCGGGTGTTCCGCAACCTGGACCTCGACCGCACCGTCTGGAAGAACCTCACCAACTGGAGCCCGGAGGAGGAGCGGCTCTACGTCGACCGCCTCTACTACCGGCACACCGTCCGCAAGACCACGCCGAACCGGCTGATCGTGGTGGTGGACCAGTCCGGTTCGATGGTCGACTCGATGGTCAACTGCACCATCCTGGCCTCGATCTTCGCCGGACTGCCCAAGGTGGACGTGCACCTGATCGCCTACGACACCCGTGCCATCGATCTGACGCCCTGGGTGCACGACCCCTTCGAGACCCTGCTGCGCACCAATCTCGGCGGCGGCAACGACGGGCCGATCGCGATGGCGATGGCCCGTCCGAAGATCGCCGAGCCGAAGAACACCGTGCTGGTGTGGATCTCGGACTTCTACGAATTCGACCGATCCCAGCCGCTGTTCGAGGGCATCGAGGCGGTGCACCGGTCCGGAGTGAAGTTCATCCCGGTCGGGTCGGTGACCAGCTCCGGACGCCAGGAGGTCAACCCCTGGTTCCGGGAGCGCTTCAAGGCCCTTGGCACGCCCGTGGTCTCCGGGCACATCAACAAGCTGGTGCACGAGCTCAAGGCCTTCCTCGCCTGAGCGGCGAGCGCCCTCGTCCGAGCGGCCGAGCCGAGCGCTCTCGCCCGAGCGGCTCGCCTGACCGTCCTCGCCCGAGCGGCTCGCCTGACCGGTGAGCACCATCCAATTTCCCTCGCAAGAAAGGCCCTTCCGCATGTCCGACCTGCTCCGCGCCCCCGCCGAGATCAAGTACGCCGAGGAGCTGGCCTGGCTGGAGTCGGTCGACACCGGCCCCAAGCCGTTCTCCTGGCGGCTCTCCCCGAAGATGATCCGCCTGTTCATCCTCGGCTCCGAGCGCGCGGACGGCCTGGACCGCGAGGTCCAGCAGAAGTGGTTCGGTGACCGCAGTCTGGTCGAGCGCGCCATCGTCACCCTCGCCTCGGACCGCGGCCTGCTGCTGATCGGCGACCCGGGCACCGGCAAGAGCTGGCTGGCCGAGCTGCTGGCCGCGGCGATCTGCCGCAACTCCACCCTGGTGGTGCAGGGCACCGCCGGCACCACCGAGGACCACATCAAGTACTCCTGGAACGTGTCCATGGTGATCGCCAAGGGCCAGTCCAGGGAGTCGATGATCCCGTCACCGATCATGACCGCCATGGAGACCGGTGCGATCGGCCGGTTCGAGGAACTCACCCGCTCCACCAGCGACGTGCAGGACGCACTGATCTCCATCCTCTCCGAGAAGTACATATCGGTGCCCGAACTCGACAGCGACAACAGCGACAACATCGTGTTCGCCAAGCCCGGCTTCTCGATCATCGCCACCGCCAACAGCCGCGACCGCGGCGTCAACGACCTCTCCTCCGCGCTCAAGCGGCGGTTCAACTTCGTGCGCATCCCGGTGGTGACAAACAAGCGCAGTGAGGCGGAGATCGTGCGGTTCCGCACCGAGGAGCTGCTGCGCCGCCACCAGATCGAGCTGGACGTGCCGCCGACCCTGCTGGACGTGCTGCTGCAGAGCTTCGCCGACCTGCGCGAGGCCTCGGCCTCGGCCGGCAGCGACGACGAGAAGCTGGAGTCCGCGCTCTCCACCGCCGAGCAGATCGGCGTGCTGGAGGACGCCATCCTGCACAGCAACTTCTTCGGTGACCGCGCCCTGACCGCCCGCACCCTGGCCTCCTCGCTGGTCGGCTCAATGGCCCGCCGCGAACCGGAGGACTTGGCGATCCTCAACAAGTACCTGCACGGCGTCGTCGAGCCGCGCAGCAAGGAAGCGGGCGGCGAGTGGCCCGAGTTCCTCGCGGGCGGTCGCGAGACCATCGCCACGCTGTCCTGAACCACCGCGCCCGAGAAGGGGTTTCACCAGATGAGCAGCAGTCACGAGGGCACCTTCGACGCGTTGCGCTCGCAGCTGCGGGAGGCGGCTGCGACCTTCGCCGACGGCCCCGACGCCCTGGAGGGCATCCTGCTCGGCATCGTGGACGACGTGGACCGGGCGGTGGCCGAACCGCTGGAGATCTTCCCGGTCTGCCACCACTCGCCGGCCTCGGCGACCGCGATGGCCCGCCGCCTGCGCGAGAAGCAGCCCAAGGTGGTCTACCTGGAGCTGTGCGAGGACATGGCGCCGCTGCTGACCGAACTGCGCAACTGCCGCCTGCCGGTGGCGGTCCAGGCGTTCGCCAGCGAGGTCAAGGGCTTCCCGGTCGACTGGGCGCCGCTCTCGGTGGTCGCGCCGATCACCGAGGCCTCGGCCGAATACCAGGCGATCGCCTACGCGTTGGACACGCCGGGGGTCGAACTCGTCCTGGTGGACCGCTCTTCGGACCACGTGTTCCAGTGGCAGCAGGACGCTGCCGAGCCGGAGCCGGAGCCGGAGCCGGAGCCGGAGTCGGCCGGGGCCGGTTCCGAGGCACCGGCGGTGGCGCAGGAGGCCGCCCTGCACGGCGACGCGGTCGGGGTGGAGATCGGAGATCTGCGGCCCCGGTTCGTCGAGTTGGAGGAGCACCTGCTGCGTCACGGCCGGGTGCGGCACTGGTCGGAGTGGTGGCACCAGTACGTCGAACTGCCGCTCGGTGACGCCGATCACGACACCTACCGGCAGGTCATGCTGCTGATCGGCAGCCTGTTCCGGCGCCTCGCCCCCGGCGACCCGCACCGGGTGCGGGTGGACGAGGACCGCGAACGCCACATGTGGACCAGGATGCGGCAGCACCTCGCCGCCACCGGCACCGACCCGGCGGACTGCCTCTACGTCTGCGGCGCGTTCCACGCGGCCAGCCGGGTCGCCGAGTTCGGCGTGCACGGCAGCGACGGCTTCCGGATCGGCCCGCGCACCGACACCGTCTGGCAGCACGGCCTGATCCCGTCCAGCCACGCGGCGATCGAGGCGCAGTTCGGTCTGGCCGGCGGCTCGGTGTCGATCGCGGCGACGCTCTGGGCGAAGAACCTCAAGCGCACCGGGGTGCAGCCGTTCCAACTCGCCGGCCAGGCAGGGGCCAAGAAGCGCGGCAAAGCGGGCGCGAAGGCCCCGGCCGCGCCCGTGCCGACCGTCGCGCCCGCGCCTGCCGCTGCCCCCGCGCCCGTGTCGACCGTCGCGCCCGCGCCTGCCGCTGCCCCCGCGCCCGTGTCGACCGTCGCGCCCGCGCCTGCCGCTGCGCCGGTCGCCGTGCCCGCCGACCAGCTCTCCGGCTTCCTGCGCCGGCCACCCGTGCTGGACCGCCTGGACGAGGACGAACTGCTCGGCTGGTGCGTGGAGATCGTGCGCGCCGCACGCCGCAACGGCTACCTGGCGTCCACTGCCGACGCCATCGCGGTCTTCGAAACCTCCATCCTGCTGGCCGCGATGCGGGACCGGGCCAAACCCACTCCGTACGACTTCCTGGACGCGGCGGTCACCTGCATCGAGAAGGACGCCGTCCCCGGCCGGCGCGACGTCCGCCGTCTGGTCGAGATCATGATGGGTGGGGACCGGATCGGCCAGGTCGGCTACGACGCGCTGCCGCCGTTGGCCCGCGATGTCCACGACCGGCTCGCCGCGCTCGGACTGAAGATCGAACAGCGCGGCGTGCAGCGGGCGTTGCTGGACATCGCCGGGAAACCGGAGCTGGCGGGCTGCAGCGACGTGCTGTGGAAGCTGCGCTCGCTGCTGCCCGGCGGCGCGGTCCGCCCGATCATGGGGGAGCGGGGCCTCGGCGGGCCGCCCTCGCTCCAGGAGTCCTGGGACCTCGCCCTGGGCACGCACCAACGGGAGTTGATCCAGCTCGGCTACGAGGGCGTCAGCATCGAGCAGGTGCTGGAGCAGCGGCTGCGGCGCCGGGCCGGCCACTCGCAGGCCACCGCGGCCACCGTGCTCGGCACCGTCGAGGACGCGCTGCGCTACCTGCGCAGCAACCGGCTCGCCCAGGAGCTGGGCACCCGGGCGCTGGACGTCCTGGTGACCGAGCGCGGGGTGGACGGCGCGCCGGAGGTGCTCCGCCTGGTGCGCACCCTGCTGGCGCACTACCGCACCGCCGAACCGGTGCTGCCCGGTTGGCTGGAGTCGTTCGTCAGGACCGGTTACGCGCACTACTGCACCAGGCTGCCGATGGCCTTCACCGATGAGGACGCGACAGTGCGCCAGGTCGGTGCGATGCTGGGCTTCCTGTTCAGCATGGAGGGGTTGGCGCTCTCACTGGGCTGCGACCGGACCCAACTGGAGCTGGCCGTCGCCCAGTCGCACCCCACCGACCAGGCGAAGACTGCGCTGCTCTGGGCGGGCCAGGTGCAACTCGGGGTGCTGAGCCGGCAGGAGTTGCGCGAGCGGTGCGACGCGCTGCTGGCCAACCCCTTGGTGCTGCCCGCCTATCCGCGCTACCTCAGCGGGTTCCTGCACGCCTTGGAGCCGGTGCCGAACCTCACCGACTTCGTGGTGGAGGCGGTCTCCAACGCGTTCGGTCGACTGCCCGACCCGGTGCTGCTGCCCTGGCTGCCGACCCTGATCACCACCCTGCGCGGTGGCGGCGCAGAGCCGGCTCCGCTGCTGATCCGGGAGGCCGGGCGGATCTTCCCCGGCCGGCTGGACGCACTGGACAGCTGGGTGCCGCCGTGGCTGGCGCGGCCCGCCGCCGCACCGGCGGTGCGGCGCTCGGACGGCGGTCAGCGAGGGCCGGCCCTGCTGGCCGCCCATCCGTCGGCGTGCGACGCGGCGGCGACGCTGCTGGGATGCGCGGGCGAGTGGACCTCAGCCATCGATGGCCCATCAGGTTCCGTGCTGCTCAAGGGATTTCCTGACACAGCGCTCGCGCTGGACCGGTTGCTGGCCGCCCGGTGAGCCTGCCGCCCGTCGCCCTTCCCGGGGCGGCGGGCGGTCGCACGACGGCCGGCCTTCGACGTCCCGGCCGATGGCAAGTCACTGCACGCACTACCTGACGTCAAACCTTGTCAGCGCGAACGGAATTCACCAACGTTGGGAGCTGCCGAACTGCTCATCGACCCTCTGGAGCACCCCTGTCATGCCTGCGATGTCCGACGACACCGTGGCGGCCGCCGAAGCGCATCGGCAGCAGACCCGCCGCACCCGCCGCCTGTTCCACGCCATGACCGCCATCGCCCTGCTGATCTCGGCGGCCGTCGGCACCGCCGCGATGGCGGACACGCCGCCGCCGGGACCCAACCCGTCGACCGCCGAGCAGGAACAGGGCATGCACCCCGGCCGGCCGTTCCACGATCCGGCCGATGCCGACACCGCGGGCAGCCAGGACCTCGACATCACCCTGGACGCGGCCGACACCCGTTTCGACGTCGGTGGCCGCAAGGTCTACGGGCAGTCGTACAACGGCTCGTTCGTGGCGCCGACCATCCGCATGACGCCGGGCTCGACCGTCACCATCAAGCTGGTCAACCACCTGACCGTGGCCACCAACCTGCACTTCCACGGGTTGCACGTCTCCCCGGAGGGCCAGGCGGACGATCCCTTCATCTGCGTGGCTCCCGGCGCCGAGACCACCTACCAGCTGGCGATCCCCGCCAACCACCCGCAGGGCACCTTCTGGTACCACTCGCACGCCATGAGCAAGACCTGCCCGCCCCCCGGCAGCACCGACGGGATGGACGACGGCATGGACGACGGGATGCCGGACGCGTCCGACCCGTCCGGCGCGCCCAGTGCGTCCGGCACCGGCTTCACTCCCGGCGACGTGATGAACCAGGTGTTCGCCGGCCTGTCCGGCGCGATCATCGTCGGCGACAACCGCACCCTGCTGCCCCGCGACCTGCGCTACACCACCACGCACACCATGGTGCTGAAGGACGTCCAGCTGGACGCCACCGGCCACATCGTGCAGGGCTTCATCAACTCCAAGGCCCCGACCGTGCGGCTGGTCAACGGCCAGCTACGGCCGGTGCTGACCATGAAGCCCAATGAGACCCAACTGTGGCGGCTGGTCAACGCCGGAGCCAACATCTCCTACCAACTCCAGCTGGACGGCTACCAGTTCACCGTGATCGGCGAGGACGGCGAGCCGGTCAACCAGGTGACCACGCCCGATCGGCTGCTGCTGCCGCCGGGCAAGCGCTACGACGTCCTGGTGACCGCGAGCGACCACCCCGGCACGGCGACCCTGCGCAACGTCGCCTTCAACACCGGTCCGATCGGCGACAACTACCCGGACGTGCCGCTCGCCACCATCAAGGTGGCCGGCCACCCGGCGCCCAAGAAGTCCACCGTCTCCGGCAGCATCCCGACCGCGCCGGCCGACCTCTCGGCGGTGCCGGTCGCGCAGCACCGCACCGTGGACCTCACCCAGAGCTCGGACAACCTGAGCTACTACATCAACGGCAAGCAGTTCGCGATGGACGCGCCGGCCTTCGGCACCCCCGCCAAGCTGGGCACCGTCGAGGAGTGGACCATCGTCAACCACACCGGTGTCGACCACCCGTTCCACATCCACACCAACGCCTTCCAGGTGGTCTCGATCAACGGCGTGCCGCAGCCGTACACCTCCCGGGCGGACGACGTGCCCGTGCCGCACGAGGTCAACGGGGTGCCCGGCCAGATGGTCATCCGGGTCGACTTCGCCGACTTCCCGGGCAAGTGGATGTTCCACTGCCACATCGCGGCCCATGAGGACTTCGGGATGATGAGCTACATCAACGTGGTCCCGTAGCCGGCGATCGCGGGTGAGCGCCGCTGGTCGGTGCCGGAGTCGCTGCGGATCACCGCCGCGCTGACCGCGGTGCCGGCGCTCGCGGTGGGGCCGGCAGCAGCCGCAGTGCGCTCACTGAGCCGCTGCTGAGCCGGGCCCGTGAGCTCGGCTCGGTCGGCCTGCTGCTCTCCGGCGACCCGCGCGAGGGCGCCCTGGTCGGCAGCGAATGCGCCGCCCTGCGGCCGCCGGGTCGCGCCCTGCTGGTCCGCCGCGCCCACCCGTCCACGGTGGTCCAGCTCGCCCTGCCGGAGGACCGGGACGCGTCCTGACCGTCCGGCACCGAGCGCTCCCGGAAGCCGCGCCCGCCCGGGTGCGGCTTCTCGCGTTCGGGAGCGCGATGGCGCCTTCCCAGTGGTCTCACATCGGTTCCCCAGTGGCCGGTGGTTCGGTGGGTCCCGCCGGCCGGTCCGGTCGGCAGGACCCACCCGAAGGAGAACACCATGACCAAGATCCTGCGCCTGCAGGAGCTGGAGGTCGAGGAGACCACCGCTCTCGTCGACGCCCTCAGCTCCGGCTCCTGCGACAGCAACAGCTGCAACACCACGTCGCCCGGGCACGGCAGCGCCTGATCACGCGCCGCTGAACCACTGCCCCGGCGGTCGGAGGCCGGCAGCCGTGCTGCCGGCCGTCGGCCGCCGGGGCCCACGCCCCTCCGCCCCCCGCGCCCGAACGGAGCCACGCCATGCTTGGCTGGGAATCGCTTCTCCACTACGCCCAGGCCGATCCCCGCTGGTACGAGACGTCCAGCCGCGTTCCCTTCGGCGACGCGCACCTCGCCCTCTTCCGGGCTGCCGCGGGCGACGGATGGCGGACCTTCCGCCGCGGGCCCTGGTTCATCGCC
Organism: Kitasatospora humi; assembly: GCF_020907985.1. Lineage (GTDB taxonomy): Bacteria > Actinomycetota > Actinomycetes > Streptomycetales > Streptomycetaceae > Kitasatospora > Kitasatospora humi. Next base: position 354,253 of record NZ_JAJJPA010000001.1, read on the forward strand.
AACCCGCCCGGCGTCGCCCCGGTGGCCCAGGGCTGGAAGCTCCACGTCACGGCGGAGTTCGGCGGGAGTGCCACCATCCTGGGCAAGGCCCTGCCCGTGCTGTGCGAGGCACGGGTGCCGTTCAAGTTCCTGATCGACGAGTGGTCCGCCAACCAGGCCTGCGGCAAGGTCTTCGCCCGCACCGCCAGTGGCAAGTTCATCACCGCATACCCGGTGGACGACGAGCAGTTCCACGCCGTCGGCACGGCGCTGGCGAAGGAACTGGAGGGGCACGGCGGGCCGTACATCCTCACCGACCGCCGCTGGCCGGGCTCCACCGCCGTCTACTACCGCTACGGCGGTTTCGCCGCCCAGCGGCAGTTGCGACCCGACGGCGCATCCGACCTGATGATCACCGCGCCGGACGGCACCCTGGTGCTGGACGCCCGTCGGCCCTGGTTCGAAGTGCCCGAGTGGGCCACCGACCCGTTCCCGCCGGAGCCGGACGAGCCGGACGGCCTGCTCGGCGGCCGCTACCAGCCGCTGCGGGCGCTCTCCTTCGGCAACCGCGGCGGGGTCTACCTGGCGACCGACACGCAGACCGGCCAGGAGGTGGTGCTCAAGGAGGCCCGGCACGGCGTGACCATCGGCGACGGCGTACCGGCGACCGAGGTGTTGGAGAAGGAGTACCAGCTGCTGCGCATGCTGTCCGACACCGGGCTGTTCGTGAAGCCGCTCGGCTTCTTCCGCGAGTGGGAGCACGCCTTCCTGGTCGAGGAGAAGGTCGAGGGCCAGCGCTTCAGCCGGCACGGCAACAGCACCAACCCGGTCATCACGGGCGAGCTCGCCGCGGAGTCGATCCGCTCCTACTACCGCGGCGTGCGGGGCCTGTGGCGGCAGATCGCCGAAGCGATCGAGGCCGCCCACCAGCGCGGCATCCTGCTGGGCGACCTGTCCTACACCAACGTCTACGTCGACCCGGACGGCCACTCGATCACGATCATCGATCTGGAGGCGGCGGTACGCGAGGACGTCGACCCGCACCTGGGCGTGTTCACCATGGGCTCGGCCAGTCCCCGGCTGCTGGCCACCCGGCGCTACGACCGCGCCGCCGACTGGCACGCGCTCGGTGCGCTGATCTTCAGCTCGCTGATGGTGGTCAACAGCACCGTGGGCTTCCACCGCCCGGTCCTGCCGCGCTTCCTGGCCGAGCTCGCCGCAGACCTGGCCCTTCCCGGTGAACTGATCGCCCTGGTCCAGGACCTGACGGACGAACACCTCACCGACGACGCGCTGACCGGCTCCGAGGTGCTCGAACGGATCGACGCACTGCCCTTCGACGACCCGGCGCTGTGGGCCGCCCCCGTACCGCTGGCGCTGCCCGCCACCGAACGCTACGGAGATCCGGAGCAGCTGCCGGGCCTCGGCGACGCCGAACTCGCCTCGGTGGTCGAGGGCATCGCGCGGTACGCCGAGGCGGCGGCCGATCCGCAGCGGAGCGACCGGCTCTTCCCCGCGGACCCGCTGGTCTTCGAGACCAACCCGCTCTCACTGTCCTTCGGCGCGGCCGGCGTGCTGCACGGCCTGCAGCGGCTGCGCGGCACGGTACCGGCCCGGCTGCGCTCCTGGGTGCTCGCCCAGGACGTCGACTCCGCGTACTACCCACCCGGCCTCTTCACCGGTCAGGCCGGCATCGCCTGGGTGCTGGACGAACTGGGCTACACACCAGCCGCGTTGACGCTGATGGACCGGGCTCGCGCCCACCCGCTCCGGTTCGCCGCCCACAACGTGCTGCACGGCTCGGCCGGTTACGGTCTGGCCTGCCTGCAGCTGTGGCAACGGACCGGCGAGCAGCGGCTGCTGGACGACGCACGGGCCGCCGGCGAGGCGCTCGCCGCCGCCGGCGTGCGCGGTGACACCGGCGTTCACTGGCCCGAACCCGAGCGGCACGGCCGGCCGTCCCCCACCCGGCTGGGCTACGCCTACGGGGCGTCCGGGATCTCACTCTTCCTGCTCTACCTGCACCTGGCCACCGGTGACCGGCGCTGGGGCGAACTCGGCCGTGCGGCTCTCGGGTTCGACCTGGAGCAGGCGGTGGTGACCGCTGACGACCGGTGGTTCTTCCGCCGCTACGCCCGCTCCGCGGACGACGACGAGCCGCCGGCCGACCCGGTGCTGCGCTGCTACTGGGACGAGGGCACGGCGGGTGTGGCGACCGCCGCGCTGCGCTGGCTGGTGGCCCGGCCGGACCGTGAACTGGAGGCGGCCGTACCGCGTCTGGTGGCCGGCTCGGTCGCCAAGTACACCGTCATGCCGCAGCTCTTCCACGGCCTGGCCGGCCAGGGCAACCTGCTGCTGGACGCCGGTGAACTGCTGGGCGAGGAGCGGTGGTTCGCCGAGGCGCGGCGGGTGGCGCAGGGCGTGCTGCTGAGCCGGATCGAGCGGCCGGAGGGCATCGCCTTCCCCGGCGAGCAGGCGATCCGCGAGTCCGTGGACCTGGCCACCGGGTCGATCGGGGTGGCGCTCTTCCTCGACCGGCTGCGGCACGCCCGGCCGGGCGGGCGGACCAACGCGTTCTTCACGGTGGACGGGCTGCTGCCATGAGGCTCCCGGGTCGGCGGTTCGCCGCGATCAGCGGCAACCCCGCGTTCCGGCGGATGTGGATCGGCCAGTTCACCTCCGATCTGGGCAGCTCGGTCACCGTCCTGGCGCTGCCCATGCTGGCGGTGGCCGCCAGCGGCTCGGCCGCCGAGGCCGGCCTGCTCGGCACGCTCACCTTCCTGATCACCTGGTTGACGTCCATGCCCGCGGGGCAGCTGGCCGACCGGTACCCACCGCGGCGGGTGCTGCTCGGCTGCGACACGGTCCGGCTGGCCGCGGTCGCCGCGATCGCGGCGGGCGCGCTGCTCCACCGCACGCCGTTCTGGCTGCTGGCCCTGGCCGTGGTGGTCGCCAACGCGGCGTCGATGCCCTTCGCGCCGGCCGCGGGCAAGATGCTGCGGACCGTCGTGCCGGCCGACCAGCTGCCGGAGGCGGTCTCGGTCAACCAGGTCCGCGGCTACACGGCGAGCATCGTGGGCCCGGCCGTCGGCGGCGCGCTCTTCGCCGCCGGCCGGGCGGTGCCGTTCCTGACCGACGCCCTGACGTACGCCGTCTCGCTGGGCGCCGTCCGCGGCCTGCCGGCCGGGGCCGCACCCGCACCCAGCGAGCGGACCGGGCGGCCCGAGCGGCCCCGACTGAGGGACGGCCTGCGGGTGGTGCGCACCACGCCGTTCCTGCGCAGCACCCTGCTGTACTCACAACTCGCGAACCCCGCCGTCTCGATGCTGCTGTTCGTCGTGCTGCTGCGTCCCAGGGCCGGCGGGGGCGGCGTCGGCCTCTCGCTCAGCGCTGCCGCGGCTGCCGGGCTGGCCGGCTCGACGGTGGCCCCGTGGGTCTTCCGGCGGCTCGGGCTGCGACGGCTGATGCTGGCCGTCTGCCTGCTGCGGCTGCTGGTGGCCGCGGTCGCGGCCCTGGTCGGCGGTCCGGTGGCGCTCGGCGCCGCGCTGGCCACGGTGCTGCTCCTCGGCCCGGTGGTGGGTGCGGCGATCACGGCGACCACCCTGCAGCTCGTGGACTACGAGGTGTACGGCAGGGTGGCCGGCACCAGCTCGTTCATCGGGAGCGCGCTGCAGCCGCTGGCCCCGCTCGCCGCCGGGGTGCTGGTGCAGACCGGCGGTGCGCGCAGCGCGCTCGGCGTGGTCGCCGCGCTGTTCGCCTGCTGCGCGCTGACCGTCGTGCTGGGCCGAGGGCTGGACCCGGCGGCGCCCGAGGCGGCCGAACCGGAGGGCGACCGGGTCGGCGTCACCTCTCCAGCAGTGCCGGATCGTGGGCCAGCACCCGCTGCGTGAGCAGGGCCAGCTCCGGGCCGGGGTCGGCCCCGAGCTGCTCGCGCAGCAGCCGGCGGGCGTCCCCGAGGGCCTCCAGCGCCTCGGCCTGCCGTCCGGACCGGTACAGCGCCAGGGCCCGCAGCGCCCACCCGGACTCGCGCAGCGGGTACTCGGCCGTCAGCGCCTGGCTCTCCAGCAGCGAGAGCCGGTGCTCGCCGAGGGCGAGCCGGGCCGCGACCCGCACCTCGCGGGCGAGCGAGCGCAGCTCCTCAAGTCGACTGATCTCCGCGCACAGGAAGCGGGCGTCCGCCAGGTCCGCGTAGGCCGGGCCGCTCCACAGGGCCAGCGCCTGGTCGGCCCGCGCCGTCGCCTCGGTCGCCCGCCCGGCCGTGGACGCGCGGTGGGCGGCCAGCACCAGCTCGCCGAACCGGCGCGCGTCCACGGCCGTGCGGTCGACCGCGAGCGCGTAGCCGGCCGGGTGGCGCCGCAGCACCAACGGCTCCTCCCGGGACCGCCGCTGGGGCTCCAACGCCCGCCGCAGGTCGGCGATGTAGGTGTGCAGCGCCTGCCGGGGCTTCTCCGGCAGGCGCTGCTCCCAGACCGCGTCGATCAGCTGCTCCTCCGAGACCAGCGCCCCCTCGGCCAGCAGCAGCGCGGCCAGCAACGCCTTCGGCCGACGCCCGCCGAGCGGGGTCCGCGCGCCGCCCACCAGGGCGGTCACCGGGCCGAGCACGTTGATCCGTACGTCGTTGATCGGCAGTGCCGAGGTTTTCGGATTCATGGACCGAGCGTGGCCCGACCGGTACCGGCTTCCCATGGGGGCCGGCCCCCGCATTCCGCCGCCCGGGCGGGCCGGGGCCGCTGTCCGCCCCGGAATATGGGGGCCGGCCCCCATACGGCACCCGGCCGCCCACTGGCATGCTCTGCGGCATGACCGATCCGCAGACCTGGTGGGCAGGCGGCGTGACGCTGGCCGAGCGGCTGCCGCCACCCCCGCGACCCGCCGCCGAGCCGGGCGACCCGACCGGACCGTGGCGCCACGACTACCCGTCAGCCGCGCTGTTCCGGGCCCGGCTCGCCGACCTCGGACTCGACGAGAACGGGCTGCGCGCCCTGATCGCCGAGGAGCCCGCAGCGCTGGCGGCCCGGCTCGGTGAGCCGGACTGGGTCGGTACGGTCGAGCAGGCGCTCGCGGCCGCTCCGCTCGACCCGGCGCTGCCGCCGGCCGACGGCTCCTGGTCGGCGGGCTTCGCGGCGGTGCTCGCGCCGTTCACCGGGGCCGCGGCCGAACGGCTGCTGCGAGCCGCCGGACCGGCCGGCCTCGGTGAGCCGGCCGATGTGGCGGCCGTGATCCGCTGCTTCATCGACCAGTTGAGCTCGACACTGGTGCAACTGGCCCGGCGCACGCTGGTGTTGGAAGTCAACGTGCTACGGGTGGCCGGCCGGCTGCAGGGCGGCACACCCGAGCTGCGGTTCGCGGACTTCGTCCGTCAGACCTCGGCGCGCGGCGGGCTGCGCTCCCTGGTCACCGAATACCCGGTGCTGGCCCGGCTGTTGGCGCAGTGCTGCGACCAGGCCGTGGCGACCTGGTGCGAGCTGCTGGAACGCTTCCGCACCGACCGGGCCGCGCTGGTCGGGGAACTCCTCGGCACCGACCCCGGCAAGCTGGTCGAGGTGACCACCGGGGCCGGCGACCGGCACCACGGCGGCCGCACGGTCGCCGTCCTGCGCTTCGAGCACGGCGCCAGAGTGGTCTACAAACCCCGCCCCCTCGCCGTGCACTGCCACTTCAACGACACCGTCCGATGGCTCAACTCCCGTCTGCCCGGCCTCGGTCTGCGGACCCTGGCGGTGCTGGAACGGCCCGGCTACGGCTGGGTGGAGCACGCCGCCGCCGCGCCCTGCGCCGACCAGGCCCAGGTCGGCCGGTTCTACCGGCGGCTCGGCACACTGCTCGCCCTGGTCCACGCTCTCGGCGGCACCGACGTCCACTTCGAGAACCTGATCGCCTGCGCCGACCAGCCGGTCCTGGTGGACCTGGAGACGCTCTTCCACCCCGCCCCGCCCCGGCCGTCCTCGGACGACCCCGCCCTGGCGGCCTTTCAGTCCTCCGTCTACCGGACCGCCCTGCTGCCCTGCCTGGTGGCCGGCGAGCACGGCACCCTCGACCTCTCCGCGCTCGGCGGCGACCGCGGCACGCCGCTGCCGAACGACGTCACCGGCTGGGACGCGCCCGCCACCGACGAGATGCGCCTGGTCCGCACCACGGGCACCTTCCACGGCGCGGCCAACCGGCCGAGCCTGGCGGGCAGCGACGCCGACCCGGCCGGGCACACCGAGGCACTGCTCGACGGCTTCCGCGACGGCTACGACGCCATCGTCGCCCACCGCGACGAACTGATTGGCCCCGACGGTCTGTTGGCCCGCTTCGCGGCGGACGAGACCCGGGTCGTGCTGCGCCCCACCCACTGGTACACCACCCTGCTGGACGAGTCCACCCACCCGGACGTGCTGCGCGACGCCCTGGAGCGCGACCGGCTGCTCGACGCGCTCTGGCGGGACCCGTCCGCGGAGCCGACGCTGCGCGCGCTGGTCGGCGCCGAGTCGGCCGCGCTCTGGGCCGGCGACGTCCCGCTGGCCACCTGCCGGCCCGGCAGCACCGAGCTGACGGTGGGTGCCGTCACGGCCACCGGACTGGTCACCGAATCCGGACTGGCCGGCGCCGAGAGCCGGATCGCCGCGATGAACCGGACCGACCGCTCCGACCAGGAGTGGGTGATCCACGCCGCGCTCGCCACCCGGCGCAGCGGCCACCACGCCACCGCAGCGCCGCCGCACAGCCCACTGGCCGCGACGGTCCCCGACCCGGAACGGCTGCTGGCAGCCGCCTGCGGGATCGCCGACCGGATCCTGGCCGACGCGCACGACGACGGCCACCGGGTGAACTGGCTCGGCCTGGAACCGCTGGACGACCGACTCTGGACGATCCTGCCGCAGGGCGCCGGCCTTCCCCACGGATACTGCGGCACCGCGCTCTTCCTGGCCCAACTCGCCGCGCTCACCGGCACCGAGCGGTACGTCTCGGCGGCCAGGCGCACCCTGACCTCCGTCCCCAGCCTGCTCACCGCGCTGGCCGACCGGCCGATCGACCTGTCGGCCATCGGCGTCGGCTTCGCCGGCCTCGGCGGGATCGCCTACGCGCTCAGCCGGCTCGCCGCCCTGCTGGACGACGGCGACCTCGCCGCCTGGACCGACACCGCCGTCGACCTGACGGCGATGGCGGTCGAGCTGACGACCGGCTCGGCCGAGGAGGCCGGGCTGCTGGAGGGCGACGCCGGCTGCCTGGCCGCCATGCTCGCCGTCCAGCGGAGCACCGGCTCCGAGCGGGCCGCCCGGGCCGCGCTCGCCTGCGCCGACCGGCTCGCCGCCCAGGCACCCGAGCACCTGCCGTCCGGCGGCTTCCGCAGCGGCGCGGCCGGCATCGGCTGGGCCCTGCTGCGGTACGCCGCGGCGGGCGGCACCCCCCGGCACGCCGCGGCGGGCCGGGCCGCACTGCACACGGCAGTCGACCGGGAGGCCACGGGCCCGCTCGGCGCCGGCTGGTGCGACGGGCCGGCAGGCACCGCACTGGCCCTGGCCGACAGCGGCGCCGCGACCGTCGATCCGGGCCCGGCCGCGCTGCTGGACCGCGCCGTGACCGCCGCCGCCTCGCGCCCGGCCGGCGACCACAGCCTCTGCCACGGCGAGACCGGCGCCACCGAACTGCTGCTCACCGCCGCTGCGGCGGGCCTGGCCGATCCAGGGGCAGCGGTGTCCCGGGCCGGCACCCTGCTCGCGGGACTCGACCGGTTCGGCCCGCGCTGCGGAACGCCCGACGCGGTGAGCAGCCCCGGCCTGCTGGCCGGACTGTCGGGCATCGGGTACGGGCTGCTCAGGCTGGGCTTCGGCACCCGCGTCCCGTCGGTCCTCCTGCTGCAGCCCGCGAACCGGCACAACTGACGACCCATCACCCACCGACCCACCCACCGCCCATGAAGGAGCTGTGCGATGAGCAACGACACACCGGCCACCGGCTGGCAAAGCCCGGGTACCGGGGCCTGGACCGGGCCGAGCCACCCGGCCGGCGAGATCCGGCTCGTCACGGGCTCGTCTATCGGCCGGCGGGCCCGGCTGCTGGCCGCCCTGGCCACCACCGCCAACGACGCGTCGACGTACACGATCACCTCCCCGTTCCCCACGTCGAGCGTCACCGGCCCGCAGTGATCCCGCACGGCGCGGCCGGTTACCGCGGCCCTCCGGCGGACCCCGGGGCCCGGCGGCCGGCTCCTCGTCAGCGTCCGGCCCTACTCCCGTCGTGCCGCCCCTGCGGCCCGCCCTCCTGACGAGGCCGTTCGGCCCGACCCCCTGACGGCCCGTACCGGTCCGGGTAGTACTTCCGGATCCTGACGGGCCGTTCGTTCCGGCCCGCGGCGGGCCGTCGGGCTCCAACCCCTGGCGGGCCGTCGGAATCCAACCGCCGGCGGGCCGTTCGATCCGGCTTCTGGCGGATCTTCCGATCCGGCGATAGCCTCTGGCCATGCTGATCTCATCACCGGTGATGGTGGGCCGGGACGATGAGCTCGCGCTGCTGGACTCATGCCTCGCCACCGCACGACAGGGGGAGGGCCGGGCGGTGTTCCTGCTCGGCGAGGCCGGGATCGGCAAGTCACGGCTGGCCGCCGAGTGCGCCTACCGCGCGTTCTCGAGCGGTCTGGCCGTGCTGCGCGGCAGGGCCGCGACCTCCGGGGCGACCATGCCGTTCCGGCCGATCGCCGAGGCACTGCTCTCCTACTTCCGGCTCGGCGGGCCGCCGCAGAACCCCGAACTGGTGCCGTACCGCTCCGCGTTGGGCAACCTGCTGCCCGAGTGGCGCACCGCCGAACCGGTCGGCGAACCCGCCTCGCTGTTCGAGACCGCCGAGGCGGTCCTGCGCCTGCTGCTCGCCATCGGGCGTGACCTGGGCCAACATCGGGAGCCCGGCTGCCTGTTGGTCATCGAAGACCTCCACGACGCCGAAGCCGAGACCCTGGCCGTCCTGGAGTACCTCTGCGACAACCTCCGCAGCCTGCCGGTCTGCCTGCTGGCAACCCTGCGCCCCGACGCCGACCAGGCCGGCCAGCTGGCCCGGACGGCGGCCCTGCGCCGGTCCGCGCTCCTGACCGAGCTGCGGCCGCTGACCGCCGACGAGGTCCGCACGATGGCCGGCTCCGCGCTGGCGATCGGCGACGGACGGCTGCCCGCGCAGGTGGCCGACCGGCTGGTCCGGGACGCCGAGGGCAATCCCTTCGTCGTGGAGGAACTGCTCGGCGGCATGGTCAGCGCGGGCGTGCTGCGCCGCGAGCCGGCCGGCGGCTGGCACGTCTGCGGCGACCTGGGCATCGACGTGCCGACCACCGTGGTGCACAGCGTGGCCCAGCGAGCAGCCAGGCTCAGTGCCGCCGGGCGGGCCATGCTGGACAGCGCGGCCGTGCTCGGCCGCCGGTTCTCGTTACCGGTCCTCAAGCTGGTCACCGGCCTGGTCGACCGCGACCTGCTGGTCCACCTGCGGGCCGGAATCGACGCCCAACTGATCTCGCCCAGTGGCCCGGTCGGCGACTGGTACGAGTTCCGGCACGCGCTGACCGCCGAGGCGCTGCTCGCCCAGTTGCTCCCCTCCGAACGTGCGGCCATCGCCTCGCAGGCCGCCGACGCCGTCGAACGCGCCCACCCGGGCCTGCCCGGCGAGTGGTGCGCGCAGGTCGCGGCCCTGCGGCTGACCGCCGGGGACACCAGGGCGGCCGCGCTGCACTACGCCGAGGCCGGGCGGGCGGCGCTGGCCGGCGGCGCCGTCAACTCCGCCGTCTCGCTCCTGGAGCAGGCCCACGGGCTGCTCACCGAACCGGCCGACCGGACACCGGTGGCCGAACAGCTCGTCTACACACTGATCGAGACCGGCCGACTGGACCGGGCGCTCGCCCTGGCCGAGGCGCTGCCGGACGCCGGACCGGGGGCGCTCGACGCCGCCCGCACCGCGGCCCTGCACACCCGGCTCGCCTGGGCCGCCGTCACCGCCTCGCGCTACGAGGAGGCCGCCGCCCGGGTGCAGCACGTGCGCGGCCTGCTCGGCGGCTTCGACAGCGCCGCCCACACCCCGGCGGTGGACGTGGTCGAGGCGTACCTGGTGTTCGCCGGAGTGGAAGGGGCCGACACCGACCGGGCGGCCGAGTCCGAACGGCTGGCGCGCCGCGCCGCGGCCGGCGCCGAGCACGCCGGGCTCGCCGAAGTCGCCTGCCAGGCCTGGGACCTGCTGGCCCTGCTAGAGCGCCGGCACGGCTTCGACCGGGCCGACGCCTGCCTGGAGCGGGGCCTCGCGCTGGCCACCGAGCACGGGCTGGCCGGCTGGCAGGTGACCCTCCTGCTGCGGCTGGGGGCCAACGAGTTCCTGCGCAGCGGCTCCTCCGCCCGGTTGGAACGGGCCCACCGCGCGGCCCTGGGCCACGGCGCCCTGGTGCTGATGCACAGCGCCGAGGCCACCCTGGCCATCCAGGCGGTGCTGCGCGGCGAGTACGCCACCGCCCGCGCACTCACGGACCGCTGCGTCGAGGCCACCGCCCGGCTGCGCAACGCCGACAACCACCAACTCGTCCTGCTCACCCGGGCGGCACTGGCCGCCCACCGGGGACGGCGGCGCGAGATGGAGCAGGAACTCGCCGAGTTCCGCCGCTGGGACGGCGAGCGGTCGCTGCAACTGCCGCTCGTCTTCGGCAGCAAGGCGATCTGTGCGCTGCTGGAGGAGAACCGCCGGGAGGCACTGGGCGAACTGGACCGTGCGCTGGCCTGGGAGGAGCAGAACCCCTCCGTCTTCTACCTCAGCGGCCGCTACGGCCTGCGGCCGCTACTGCGGGCCCTGTCCGGTCAGGCGGACCCAGCGGAGCACGCGGCCGTGGCCGCCCACCCGGCCGCCGCGCTGCCGTGGAACCGCCAGTTCGAGCGGCTGGCGCACGCGGTGCACGAGGGGCGGGCCGGGCGAACCGCCGTAGCGGCGGCGGCCGTTGCCGAGGCGGGCCGGGTCGGCGCGCCGTTCCTGATGGCCCGCCGGCTCGGCTTGCGGCTGGTGGCTGAGGCGGCCGTGGCGGACGGCTGGGGCGATCCGGTGGAGTGGCTGCGCGGCGCCGAGGAGTACTTCCACACCGCCGCCGTCCCATCGGTCGCGGGAGCCTGCCGCGAGCTGCTGCGGCGGGCGGGCGCGGCCGTTCCGCAGCGCCGCAGCGGAACCGCGACGGTGCCGGCCGAGCTGCGGCGCCAGGGCCTGACGGTGCGCGAGTACGAGGTGTTCCTGCTGCTGCTCCACCGGCTGGGCAACCAGGAGATCGCGCAGCGGCTGTTCATCTCGCCCCGCACGGTCGAGAAACACGTGGCCAGCCTGCTCGCCAAGACCGGCCGGCCGCACCGGGCCGCGCTCTGCGACCACGCGGCGGAAGTGCTCAGGCTGCTGGAGCCCGTGCCAGGCGCCCACCAGGCGCCGGATCCGCTGGGCGGCCCGGCCGAGGGCTGAGTACGGGCCCGGCCACCGGGGCGTACCGCCGGCAGCGCCGAGCGCGCCTCGCGGAACCGTCGCGCCGAGTCGTCGCGATGAGCCGTCGCACCGATCCGTCGCGCCAAGTCGTCGTCCGGTTACGCCCAGCATCGTCCGGGCCTGACGGCCGGTCAGTGTCCAGAACTGGGTATGGTCCGGCACATGACGACCGAGCTCGACATCCGGCTGACCGACGGCCGCACCCTGCATGTCTACGACTGGTCGCCGGAGGGAGCCACCGGGCGCGGTGTCGAGCCGCTGCCCGTGCTGTGGCACCACGGCACTCCCGGCCTCGGCCTGCCGCCGCAGCCGCTGTTCGCGGCCGCACGACGGCAGGCGATCCGCTGGATCTCCTACGACCGTCCCGGATACGGCGGTTCGACACCCGCAGCCGGGCGCGACCTGGCCGCGGCCGCCGCCGACACCGCCGCGGTGGCGGACGCGCTGGGGCTCCCGCGGTTCGGAGCACTCGGCGTCTCCGGCGGCGCCAGCCACGCGCTGGCCTGCGCCGCACTGCTGCCCGAGCGGGTCGTCGGCGTGGTCAGCGTGGCGGGCCTGGCCCCCTACGGTGCTCCCGGGTTGGACTGGTTCGCGGGCATGTACCCCGGCGGCAAGGCCGAGCTCCGCGCGGCCGTCGCCGAACGGGCGCAACTCGCCGCCGAGCTCGCCTCGTCAGAGTTCGACCCGGAGATGTTCACCGAGCGGGACCACGCCGCACTCCAGGGCGAGTGGTCCTGGCTGGCGGACACGGCCCGACTCGGCACCGCATCCGGCCTGGACGGCATGCTGGACGACGACCTCGCCTACGTCGCCCCCTGGGGGTTCGACCCCGGGCGGATCACCGTGCCGGTGCTGATCCTGCACGGCGGGGCCGACCGCGTCGTCCCCGCCGGCCACGGCGAGTGGCTCGCCCGCGCCATCCCCGGCGCCGAGTTGCGCCGCCACCCGGCGGACGGCCACCTGTCCATCCTCAACGCCGCTGCCTGCGCGCTGCCCTGGCTGCGCGTGCGGGCATAGGGCCCACCGGTCAGCCGAGCGGGCCCAGCTTCGCGAGTTCCTCCGTCGTCAACCGGAGCGCACCGGCCGCGACGTTCTCCTCCAGGTGCTCCCGGTTGCCCGTTCCCGGGATCGCCAGCACGTGCGGCCCCTGGTGCAGCGTCCACGCCAGCCGCACCTGGGCCGGTGAAGCGCCGTGCGCCTGCGCGACCTCGGCCACCCGTTCGTCCTCGCCCGCCCGGGCCGCGGCACCCCGCTCACGGGTCTCCCCGGCGATCGCGAAGAACGGCACGAAGGCGATGCCCTGTTCCCCGCACCGCGCCAGCACCTCGTCGTGCTCCTGGAGTCCGAGGCCGAACCGGTTCTGCACGCACACCACCGGTGCGATCGCCTGTGCCTCGGCGAGGTGCTCCACCGTCACGTTGGACACCCCGAGATGGCGGATCAGCCCCTCCTCGCGCAACTCGGCCAGCACCCCGAAGTGTTCGGAGATCGACGACACCGCGGGCATCCGACGCAGGTTCACCACGTCCAGGTGATCCCGCCCGAGCTGCCGCAGGTTCTCCTCCACCTGCCCGCGCAACTGCTCGGGACTCGCGGAGTACCACTCCCCGGACGCATCCCGGCCCGGCCCCACCTTGGTCGCGATCACCAGCTCGTCGGAGTAGGGCGCCAGCGCCGTGTTGATCAGCTCGTTCGCCGACCGCAGCCGGGAGAAGTAGATCGCAGCGGTGTCGATGTGGTTGACCCCCAGCTCCACCGCCCGTCGCAACACCCCGATCGCCGTCTCCCGCTCGCTCGGCGCCCCGAGATCGAACGCCGCACTCCCCGTCACCCGCATCGCCCCGAACCCGAGCCGGTTGACACTCAGATCACCGAGCCGCCAACTACCGGCAGCGGATGCGTCGACGATCGCCTTCGTACTGGTCACTGTCCGCGTTCTCCTTGCCCGTTCATTCCGATTGCCCGTTCATTCCGAGGCGGAACGCATCATGGAGCCCCGACCACCATGGCGAGAAGAGCTCGCGTGATCGGGAAATGTCACACCTGAAACGGGAACCCGGCACCGCCCGCGCGTCGTTCACCTGGTGTCACTCACCACGGAAACAACGCCCTGCGGACGCGCGACGGTCTGCGTCGGAACCTCAGCACCGGCGGCCCCCGGGTGTTCACTCGGCTTCGGCTCCGCCGGGCCGATCACCGCCCAGACCCGCTTGCCGATGCCATCACGAGGGCCGTAGCCCCAGTCCAGCGAGAGCTGTTCCACCAGCCACAGCCCCCGGCCGCTCTCGTCATCCTCGCGTGCCGGGGAAACGGTCGGCTGCTCTTCGCTGCCGTCGTGCACCTCGACGTACAGCAGCCCCTGGTACTGCTCGAAGCGTACGAAGATCAACTCACCGAACTGACCACCTGCTGGACGCCCGTGGAGCACGGCATTGGCGACCAACTCGCTCAGTACCAACTCGCCGGCAGTAGCGAAGAGTTCGCCGCCGTTCACGCAACGAAGAAAGTCGCGCAGCATCGCGCGTGCCACCCCGGAGGACTTCTGATGACGCGGCAACGAGTGCCGATCACTCGTCATGATGGGCAGCGGCTGATCAAACCACGTCCGCAATTCGGTGCCTTCATCGAACGGAAGGTGGGTGAGGTCTTGCATGTCGACCTGCTTTCTCCAGGGTGGCCACGCCGCTGGGCCGTTCCAGCGGCCGCCGGGCCCGTCTCCTGCCGGGTGAGGACGGGGACGTCTATCTCCCCTGACATGATTGACGACCTGTCGGGACGAATCAGCGGACATGCGAAGGACAGCCGGGCCATCAGGGCCATACTGTCCAAGAAGGCTCAAATGTCTGCGGGAGACCCCTTGAATACAGCCCTACGACGCGCTATGGACGACGCGCGTATGAGCCCCCGCCAGCTGGCGACCCGCGTGGGGGTCACGCTGAAGACCGTGGAACGCTGGGTAGCAGATGAGGCACTTCTGCCGCACCCGAGGAACCGCACAGACGCAAGCCAAGCGCTAGGGGTGAGTGAAGCGATGCTGTGGCCGAGTATCGTCCGATCAGCAGTCAAGGTTGGTCCGGATCGCGAGATCGTTGCGGTCTACCCCTACCGATCAGCGTGTCCGACCTCCACCTGGGCCCAGTTGGTGGCCGACGCGAAAGCCGACCTCTTGTTGGCCGGGTTCACGAACTACTTCCTCTGGCTGGAGCAGCCCAACTTCGTTGCGACGCTCCGAGCCAAAGCGGAATCCGGGTGCCGGGTTCGTTTCCTGGTCGGCGACCCGGACGGAGAGACCACCCGTGCGAGGGAGGCGATCGAGGACACGCCGCTCACCGTCTCAACACGGATCCGGATCACGCTGGAGAACCTTGCCAAGTTGCGAGAAGTCCCGGGAATCGAAGCGCGGTTCAGTGCTGCGGAAGACGCCACCAACCATGTGGGCCTTTCCGTCTTCCGGTTCGACGGTGATGCTCTCGTGACGCCTCACCTGGCGCGACTGGTCGGCCATGACTCTCCGATGATGCACCTGCGTCGGCGCGACCCCGGCGGCATGTTCGATCGTTTCGCCGAGCACGCCGAAGAGCTCTGGGAGCGGGGTCGGCCGATCGCCTGATCGACCGGGCGGGACGCGCCTGCGGCAGTGCCCGCGGGTCAGTGGTCTGCCCGCTGGGCGAGGAAGACGAACTCCTTGCCCGGGCGGTCCGGGGCGTCGCGGACCTCGCGGAGCCGGTAGCCCGCGGTCAGCAAGTCCGCCTCGACCTCCTCGCGTTCGCGGAAGCGCAGGGTGGAGTCGGAGGTCAGTGCCTCGCCGCTGGAGGTGAAGACGTAGTGCCGGCGGAAGGTCACCAGCCGGCCGTCGACGTCGATCAGCTCCACCCAGGACTCCACCTCGCCGATGCCCGAAACATCCGTCACCGCATGGGAGTTCGCCCGGGTCCAGGACTCCCAGTCGCGCCTGGCCGGGTTCCGCGTCTCGAACACCAGGTGGCCGCCCGGTCGCAGCGCGGCTCTCGCACGGGTGAGTGTGGTGTGCCAGAGGGCGGGGTCGACGATCGCCTGGGCGACGTTGGCGGTCATGGTCGCCAGGTCGACCTGCAGCGGTGGCAGTGTGTTCGCGTCACCGTGCAACCAACGGACCTGCTCCGCGCCCGGTTTGGCGCGGGCCACGGCGAGGGAGGCCGCGGCCGGATCCAGGCCGGTGACCGCCAACCCACGGTCGGCCAGCAGTAGCGCGAACACGCCCGTCCCGCAGCCAATGTCCAGCACCGTACGGGCGTCGAGCTGCTCGGCGATGCGGAGGTAGGCGTCGAGGTCCGGGCGGTCCGCCTCCAGCGGGTCGTAGAGGGCGGCGAGGCGTGGGTCGGTGAAGATTTCGTCAGCCATGCGGCCGAAGGTAGCGAACCGGCGAGTGCGGCGACCGGGGTTTTCGGCCGCCGCAGCCGTGCCCGGCGTGTGCGAAAGGCGTGCAGGGGCGGATGGCGGCCCTTCGAGCACCGCGGATCGTGATTTCCCGTCAGACGTCGTCCTCGGCCGGCTGCGGGGTCAGCCGGTGCAGGCCCTTGTGGTCGTAGTAGCGGGTCATCAGGAATCCGAAGAGCAGCGCCGCGGCGACGCCGATCGCGATCATCACCCAGGCCCTGGTGAGCCCGGCGTCGGCGCGGGCGTCGAAGTAGATGATCGCCCTTACCCCGCCGACCAGTTGGCGCATCGGCTCGAAGTTGCCCAGGAAGCGGTAGAACCCGGGCGAGGCCTCCAACGGGACGGTCGCTCCGGAGGAGGGCAGCGCGAGCGCGATGAAGACGAACATCGACACCAGCTGCCCGATCCCGCCGAACGCGGCGTTGATGGCCTGCACGCCCAGCCCCACCGCCAGCGCGGCGCAGTAGGAGAACACCCAGAGCAGCCCGGCGTGCGGGGCGTCCATGCCCAGGATCGACACGGTGGCCACCATCACCAGCGAGCAGGTCACCAGGGAGATGCCGGCCGTCATGCCCATCTTCAGCAGCAGCGTCTGGGTGCGGCTGATGGGCACGGTGGGACGGCGGGTGTGCAGCGGGCCGATCTCCGTGTCGGCGTAGCCGAGGCCCGTGTCGACGCCGTTGTGGACGATGTTGCCGCCGACGAACCCGGCCAGCACCAGCAGCAGGGTGTAGTAGAAGGCGGTCAGTCCCAGGCCGCTGTGGCTGCCGATGGGGTGGCCCGGCCTGGTGGTGACGGCGACCGGATCGACCAGCAGCACCCGGGTGGTGGCATCGGCCCCGGCAGCGGCGGCGTTGGCCGTCAGCTGCCTGCCGATCGCCGCCGACGCCTGCTGCGCCGCGCCCTGGTTGATCTGGCCGGCCAGCGAGGAGGCCAGGCTGCCGGCGCCCGGGTTGGTCAGCACCGTCAAGGTGGGTTGACCGGTGGCGTCGGGGGTGGTCAGCGCCTCGACCGAGGCCGTGAAGTCGGCGGGGATCACCAGCGCCCCGTACACCTTGCCCGACGCCAGCTCGTCCTGCGCCCGGCTCAGGCTCTCCTGGTGCCAGGAGACCTGGCCGGGCGGAGTGCCGGCCGTGACCGCGGCGGCGACCCGGGTGCCGATGTTCTGCTGCTGCCCCGGTGGCGGCGCCCCGGTGTCGCCGTTCACCAGGGCGATCGGCAGATGGTGCAGACTGCGGCTGGGATCGACGATGCCGCCCATGTAGAGCAGCGAGAGTCCGAAGGCGACCAGGCTGCTCAGCACGGTCGGCACCAGCCACAGCTTCCAGCGACGCAGCAGCGGACCGGCCTGGGCCTGCCGAGGGCCGGGGCGCGGGGTGATCGCGGACGCCATGGGACTCCACGGTTGGTCGGCCGGTGGACAGGGTCGACCCTAGTTGCCGGGGCGTCGGGCCGGCGTCCGCGACACGGGCGGTGCCCTGGCCGTCAGGCGGCGGCCCGGTTCTGGCGGCGGTAACTGCCGGGCGCCTGGCCGTACTCGCGCTTGAAGGCCTTGCCGAGTGCGTACTCGGAGCCGTAGCCGGTCCGGTCGGCGACGACGCTCAGCGGGGTGTCGCTCTCCCGGAGCAGCTTGGCGGCCGTGGTCATCCGCCAGCGGGTGAGGTAGGCCAGCGGCGGCTCGCCCACCTGCTCGGCGAACCGACGGGCGAAGCCGGCCCGGGAGAGGCCGGCCCGGTCGGCCAGCGACGCCACGGTCCACGGCGCCGACGGGTCGTCATGGATCGCGGACAGCGCGGACGCGACGGCCCGGTCGCGCAGCGCCGCCGCCCAGCCGCGCGCCGTGTCGGCGGGCTGCTCGTCCAGCCAGGCGCGCAGGATGTAGAGCAGCAGCGAGTCGATCAGCAGCGGCACGATGCCGTGCGAGCCGATCCGGGGGTTCTCCAGTTCGCGGCCGAGCAGCTGCACCGCGGCGGTCAGCTCGGGGTAGGCGCCCGGTCGGGCCGGCAGGTGGACCAGTGCGGGCAGTTGGCCGAGCAGGGGGTGCGGCCGGCCCTGGTCCAGGTGGTAAGCGCCGCAGAGCAGGCTGGTGCGGGCGCCGTCCCCGCCGAGCGACAGGGTGCCGAGCGGGGCGTCCGGACGGCAGGTGGTGGTCCCGGACTCGGCCACGGGGGAGTCGGGACGGTCGGCCAGGACGTGACCGCGCCCGTCGCGCAGGAAGACCACGTCACCCGGGCCGAGCGGGATCGACTCGGTCAGGCCCGCCGCGCCGTCCCCCGGCAGCAGCCAGCAGGTGCCCTGCAGCACCACGTGGAAGCTCGCGCCGGACACCGGCGCCAGTCGGATGCCCCAGGGCGCGCGACCCTCCGTGCGCACCGAAGCCGGCTGGCCGGTGCGCATCGAACTCAGTGCCTCCGTCAGGACGTCCATCCTGCTCCCCTCCTGTGGTGCTGCCGGGACCGCTGCCGGGTCCTCGGACCCGGGCCGCCCGACGGTCGGACCGCCGGGCAGCCAGACTGTCAGACGGTCAGGACGATCTTGCCCTGGGTGTGGCCGCTCTCGATCAGCGCGTGGGCCTTGCCGGCCTCCTCCAGCGGCAGCACCGCGGAGACGTGCGGACGGATCCTGCCCTCGTCCACCAGTGCGGCGATCGCCTCCAGCGCCGCGTAGTCCGGCTCCACCGAGACGCCGATGAACCGCCGACCGGCCGCCGTGACCTTCTCGGCCAACTCCGGGTTGCCGTGCTCCAGTACGGTGACCAGGATGCCGCCCGGACGCAGCACCTTCAGCGACTTCTCGCCCTCGGCGTTGGAATCGAAGACCACGTCGACGTCGCTCAGCACCTCGGAGAAGTCCACCGCCCGGGAGTCGACCACTTCGTCCGCACCCAGACCGCGCACGAAGTCGTGGCGGGCCGCGCCCGCCAGCGCGATCACGTGTGCGCCACGGACCTTGGCGATCTGCACGGCCAGGTGGCCGACGCCACCGGCCGCCCGGTGGACCACGACCCGGTCGCCCGGGCCGATCTGCGCCCGGTCCACCAGGCCCTGCCAGGCGGTCAGCGCGGCGAGCGGCAGCGCGGCGGCGTGCACATGGTCGACGGTGGCGGGCTTGCGGGCCACCTGCCGCGACGGGGTGGCCAGGTACTCCGCGTAGCCGCCGGCCTCACGGGGGAAGAAGGGCATCCCGTAGACCTCCTCGCCCACCTCGTACCGGGCGCCCGGGCCGGCCTCCTCGACCACGCCGGAGACGTCCCAGCCGAGGCCGAACGCCGGCTCGCCCAGCAGCGGGAAGGCACCGGAGCGGACGGCCGCGTCCACCGGGTTGATGGCGCTGGCGTGCACCCGGATCAGCACCTCACCGGAGCGCGGCTTGGGGCGCTCGGTCTCCACGACCTCCAGCACCTCGGGACCGCCGAAGGACTTCTGAACAACCGCACGCATCGGGGTTTTCCCTCCCTGACGGCCCGGCAGTTCCGCCGGGCTCTCGTTGACGTGATCAACGGTAGGCGGCACGGGTGAGACGGAAAATGGCCCACGATCCAGCTTCGATGTCCCAGCGTCCACAGCGGCGCGGTTCTCGGCCATGTCCTGCGACCCGGCGGAGTCTAAGCACAACCGCCCACGCCCAGTGCCGCGTTGGCCTCGGCCGGCCGGCCGGCCGGTCGCTCGGCAGCCGCGGCGCCGAGCAGCGACGGGCCCGCCAACCGATGGCCGCGGCGAACTGCGAGCCGGCTGGTCCGGCATCGGCGAGCCGCACGGTCCCGCTGCGCACGGGCGGGTGCGCATCGATCCACCACGAGCCACCGGTTTGGGCGGCAGGGATCGGGGCAGGAGCGGTCGCACAACGGCGCCCGGGGAGCGCACCCCGACCGGATCGGAGGCGTACGAGATGAACTTGAACGACTTGACGGTGACCGCCGAGGTCGAGGTCGAACTACTGGTCCCGGGCCGGCCGGAGCGGATCCCCCTGCGATCCACCTGGGCCTACGACAGCTACGATCCGCTGGCGGTCCGGGTCGACTTCCTGATGCCGCTCGGCAGCCCCGAGCGCTGGACCTTCGCCCGGGAACTGCTCGCAGAGGGCCTGAACGCCCCGGCCGGTGACGGGGACGTGGTGCTGCAGCCCGAGGCCGACCTCGACCACGTGCGGATGCTGCTGCGCGGCGCCAACGGTGCGGCGGCGGTGCTGCGGGCGGACGAGCGGGGCCTGCGCGACTTCCTGGAGCGCAGCTACGCGCGTGTGCCCCCGGGCGGCGAACAGTGCACACCCGCCCTCGACCGGTGGCTCGGCGAGGTGCTGGACGGGAGCTGACCGTCCGTTCGGCCGGCTCGGGCACCTTGCCGGGCCGGCGGTCCCGAAGGGGCTCGCGGCCGGCAGGGCGCGACCGCCGCACCGCACCGGCTTTCGAACCCCGCTGACCCGGACGGCCCACCCGCCGCGCCACATCACCAGCCCCGCCATAGGTTTGCCACCATGAGGACTTACCAGAGCCGCGTCACGGTCGTCTCCGGCGACGTGGAGTTCCCCGCCGACGCCGAACTCCGGGCGGAGAACGCCGGCGACGCACCGTCCGAGTGGCGCGGCGCACTCACGGTCGCGGATCCCAAGGACCTCACCGAGCTCCTCAACCGCCGCACCGGGATGCTGCTGTTCCCCACGGGGCAGGAAGGCGACTTCACGGTGGATCCGAGCTCGTCGCACGAGCCGGGATCCACTCGGGTCGAGATCGTGGGCATGGGCTCGGAACCGTTCTGACGGCGTCGACGCACCGGAGCCCCCGCTCGCGGGGGCTCCCTGCCGCGGTTGGGTCCGGTTCCGGTGGAGCGACCGAACGGGTGCGGTCGGCCGCGCTGCCGGGCGGCCGGCGGGCGGGCTTCCGGCGGCAGCAACGTCAGAGGCGGTAGGCGTGCACGCCCTGCGGCAGCTCGGCGAGGTCGGGCCGCCACTGTGCCAGCACCCAGGCGGACGGCCCGAACATCGGCTCCGGCAACTCGTCCAGCCCGCGCCGCTCCCAACCCGCGCAGGCGTGCGGTTCGGTGACCTGCGCCGGATCGTCGGACGGCGGCGCCAGCACCGCCGCCGTCAGCCGCGGCCACCCCGCCAGATGGTCCAGCACCACGCCCAGCACCCGCATCCGCCCGGCAGGCAGCACGATGCCGGTCTCCTCGGCCAGTTCGCGCGCGGCGGTCTGCTCGAAGGACTCACCGGGCTGGTCCGCCTTGCCGCCGGGCAGGCTCCAGCTGGGCGGCTCCCCGGCCGTGGTGCGGCGGCCGATCAGCACGCCCCGGCCGTCCAGGGTCGGGACGATCACCCCTGCGCCGATCAGCGGTGACTTGATCGGCGGGTTCTCCAGCACGGGGCGCATGGCCGGGGTCGCGGTCATCTGATCACCAGTTCGTGGGCTCGAAGTCCTTCAGGAAGCAACCGAACAGATCCTCGCCGCGCTCACCGCGCACGATCGGGTCGTACACCCGGGCCGCGCCGTCCACCAGGTCGAGCGGGGCGTGGAAGCCCTCGTCCGCCAGCCGCATCTTGTCCGGGTGCGGCCGCTCGTCGGTGATCCAGCCGGTGTCCACGGCGGTCATCAGGATGCCGTCGGTCTCCAGCATCTCCCGGGCACTGGTCCGGGTGAGCATGTTCAGCGCGGCCTTCGCCATGTTGGTGTGCGGGTGGCCGGCACCCTTGTAACCACGGGAGAACTGGCCCTCCATCGCGGAGACGTTCACCACGTACTTGCGGCGGGCCGGCGACGCGGCCAGCGCCGGGCGCAGCCGGCTGACCAGGATGAACGGCGCCGTGGAGTTGCACAGCTGGACCTCCAGCAGCTCGATCGGGTCGACCTCGCTCACCGTCTGCACCCAGCTGTTGGTGTCCACCAGGTCGGGCACCAGGCCGCCGGCGTCGATCGCCGTGCCGGCCTCGATCCGGGCCGGCGAGGCCGAACCGGTGACCAGCGCCAGCTCGGTGACCTGCTGTGCCGACAGCGCGTCGCCGCCCGAGCGGCCCGGCAGCGCCGGACGCTCCACCGCGCCGCTGCCGAAGGCGCCGATCACCTCGCTGACCGGCAGCTCACCGGCCGGCAGCGGCGCCGACTCGGCGGCCACCAGTTCCGCGTAGGCGGCCGGGGAACGGCGCACGGTCTGCGCGGCGTTGTTGATCAGGATGTCCAGCGGGCCGTCCGCGGCCACCGAGTCGGCCAGCGCGACCACCTGGGCCGGGTCCCGCAGATCGATGCCGACGATCTTCAAACGGTGGAGCCACTCGGCGCTGTCCGGCATCGCCTTGAAGCGGCGGATCGCGTCCTTGGGGAACCGGGTGGTGATCGTGGTGTGCGCGCCGTCCCGCAGGAGCTTCAGCGCGATGTACATCCCGATCTTGGCTCGACCGCCGGTGAGCAGCGCACGGCGTCCCGTCAGGTCGGCCTGCTGGTCGCGCTTGGTCCGGTTGGTTATCGCGCACTTCGGGCAGAGCTGGTGGTAGAACGCGTCCACCTCGACGTAGCGGTCCTTGCAGACGTAGCAGGAGCGCGGGCGCTGCAGGATGCCGGCGATCTCATGGCTCGGCGTCGGCGAGGTGAGACCGAACACACCGGCGGTCTCGTCGTCGATCCGCCCCGGTGCGCCGGTCGCGGTCCGGGAGGTCACCGCCCGGTCGTTGGCGGTCTTCGCCGCCCGCGACTCCTGGCGGCGGCGCTGCTTCACGGTGCGGAAGATGTGCGCGACCGCCTTGCGGACGGTGATCGCGTCCGGGTGGTCGACGTCCAGCTCGTCCAGCTCCGCCAGCACGTCCAGGCAGTGCTGCAGCCGCTCGGGGTCGATGCCGGGACCGTACTCGATCTCGCCCGCGACCTGCTGCTCCACTGCCCTCGTCATCCCGTGCTGCTTCCCTGCTCGTCCTGGTACCCGCCCTTTACTCGATGAATCGTACGGAGTGCCGGACGAGCGGCCAAACGACGCCCGGTGGCCGGGGAGCGGGTGGGTGCGGCTCGGTGGGCGGACGGGGGAGGGGGCGGGTGCGGCTCGGTGGGTAGATTGCCCGACATGATCCCTGCGTCCGCATCCGAGTCCGCCCCCGTGCCTGCCCCGGTCGTACTGCTGCCGTACCCCGGCGAGCAGATCCCAGACCTGCCCGACGGCCTTGAGCTGCACACCTTCGACGGCTACGCCTGCGACGGCCGCCCCGGGCCGCCGCCGGCCGAGCTGCTGGCCCGCGTCGAGGTGCTGGTCACCCCCTATCTGCGGACCGGCACCGTGCTGCCCTTCCTCGGCTCGATGCCGCGCCTGCGAGTGGTGCAGACGCAGACCGCCGGGGTCGACGACATCGCCCCGCACCTGCCCGCGGGGGTGACCCTCTGCAACGCGCGCGGCGTGCACGACGCCAGTACGGCCGAGCTCGCCGTGGCGCTCACCCTGGCCTCGCTGCGCGACCTGCCCGGCTTCGTGCGCGGCCAGGACGCCGAGCAGTGGCGCGCCGGCTTCTACCCCGCGCTGGCGGACAAGCGGGTGCTGATCGTCGGCTACGGCTCGGTGGGCGCGGCGATCGAGGCCCGGCTGCTCCCGTTCGAGGTCGAGGTGGCGCGGGTGGCCCGGACCGCCCGGACCGCGCCGCAGGGCCCGGTGCACTCGCTCGCCGAGCTGCCGGAGCTGCTGCCGCAGGCCGACGTGGTGATCCTCGCCGTGCCGCTCACCGACCAGACCCGGCACCTGGTGGACGCCCGGTTCCTGGCCGCCATGCGGGACGGCGCACTGCTGGTCAACGTGGCCCGGGGTGCCGTGGTGCGCACCGACGACCTGCTCGCGGAGCTTACCGCCGGGCGCCTGCGTGCCGCGCTGGACGTCACCGACCCGGAGCCGCTGCCCGCCGGTCACCCGCTCTGGCACGCGCCCGGCGTGCTGATCTCACCGCACGTCGGGGGCAGTTCTTCGGCCTTCCTGCCGCGTGCCCGACGGCTGATCGGCGCGCAGCTGACCCGGTTGGCGGCAGGGGAGCCGCTGGCGAACGTGATGGAGTGACCGCTCGTTCGGTGCGGGCTCAGCCCAGGCGCCGCAGCTGGCCCGGGGTGAGAGCGATGCCGAAGTGTTCGTGGTAGGCGTCCGACCGCTGCCGGTCGGTGACCAAGTCCTGCTCGGTCCGCTCCCCGTCGTCGCCGGTGCGGATCAGCCGGTTCCGGCCAGTGAGACCCGGCCGGTCCCGGTGGGCAGCGAGCACAGGGTGCGCTGAGTGAACGTGGCGGCCGGGGAGGTTGCCCGGAACCAGCAGGTCGGTGCGAAGTCCGCGAGCTGGTAAGGGCGTTGGTCGATCCGGTACTGCGGTTGGCCGTCGGTGAGCCCGTCCGGGTCCGGCGGCCCGGACCCGCTGTGCCGCTCGACGACCCGGAAGGTGCCGGCCCGGTGCACCTGTTCGCCGCACTCGTCCAGGCAGAGCGGCGGAAGTTGAAGCGGCCGAAGCCCACGTCCACCAGCCGGGCCCGCTCTAGCTGGACCCGCAGCGCCAGGTGGTCCATGGGAATGCCCGGCGTGCCCCCGGCGAACACCCGGGCACTGAGCAGCTCGACCTGGAAGCCCAGGGCGGTGAGCAGCGCCGGGAACGCGCCGTTGAGTTCGGCGCGCACGGTGCCCCTTACCGGTCGGTTGCCTTCGGTTGCGCGATCGTTGATGGCTGCTTCAGGCTACCGTGGGCCGCTGACAGGGCGGTTGGCCGGTTGGTCAGGGTGGCCGGTCGGTGCGGTGGACCGGGGTGTGGGTGGTTGGTCGGCGTGTGGTTGGCCGGTCGGGGTGGGTGGTGGCCGGTGCAGGCGGTCGGCCAGCCCGGGTGCCAGTACCGCGGTGACCGCCAGTGAACCCGCGGCCAGCAGCGCGATGGTGAGCCCCGGGCCGACCCGTTCGGCCACCGCGCCGGCCAGGGCCGCGCTGAGACCCTGGGCGGTGCCCATGCCCGCCGAGTGCAGGCCGAGCGCCTGGCCGTGGCCGGTGGCAGGAGTGCGGGCGAGCAGCTGCTCCTGCAGGGGGAGTGCGGCCGCATAGCCGACCGAGGCCACGGCAGCGGCCGGCAGTGCGAGGGCCACGGGCGGATGGAGGACGAAGAGCAGGTAGGGCGCGGCAAGGAGGAGGTTCAGCGGTACGCCGAGCCGGGCTCGCAGCCGTGGCGTCAGGAACCGGCCGACCACCGCGTCCCCGAGCAGCATTCCGGCGGCGGCCGCGGACAGCAGCAGCCCCGCCTGCCGGGGGGCGTAGGGGAGGAAGAGCGACTCGCATCCCACGATCAGGCCATTGGGTACCCAGAGCGCCAAGTACACTGTCCGGCGCGCCCGGTCGCCGAGCAGCTGGGCGGTGGGCACGCTCCCGTGGCCTGGTGCGGCGCGCGGTGCCCGGGGACGCAACCCCAGCAGGGCCGCTATCGCCCCGGTCAGGTGCAGCGCGGCGCCGAGCAGCAGCGCCTGACGTGGCGTCAGGACGGCCATGAGCACGCCGCCGACCGCGAAACCGCAGACCTGCAGCACGCCGTTGGCGACGTTGAGGGCGGCCCGGCCGAGTGGGTACTTGTCACCCGGGAGCAGTTCGGACAGCAGCCCGTACCGCACCCCGCCACCGAGGGCGCCCGCCATGCCCAGCACCAGCAGCAGGCCGAACAACGCCCACTCCGGTAGACCCCGCACCGCCTGCAGCGCCGTGCCGGCCGCGAACAGCAGGGCGAGGGCCGTCAGCGCGGCTCGTGGTGGCAGCCGGTCGGCGGCGCGCAGCAGCGTGGCGGCGCCCAACACCTGGGCCAGCGCCGGGCCGAACATCGCCAGCGCGGCCAGCAGCGGCGACCTGGTCGAGGTGAAGACGAGCGTTCCCAGCGCCAGCGAACCGACGGTCTGGGCGGCGACTTGCGAGCTGGTGAGGAGGAAGAGCGGGGTGAACTCCGGGGTGCGGAACAGGTCGCGGTAGCTGGGCATGCGGGGAGCCTGCCGGATGTCGCACGGGTGCGGGTACTGTTTCGCGGCAGTGCGAAAGGTGCGGGTCCGGGGGCACCGAAGAGGGTGGGCCGGCCGGGGTCGGGGGCGCACTGCGCGGTACTGCGGTGCGACGACGTGGAAGGGCTGCAGGCTTGAGCTGGTGGGAGATCACCGCGGACACCCTCGCGGCGAGCCGGTTCGTGATCTCGCCCCTGGCGGAGACCACGGCGGCACTGAAGCTCCTGGACCGGGCGAGCGCAGCCGATCCCGGTGAGCGGAACTGGTTGGCCGCCCATCTGCCCGCCTACCGCGCCTGGCTGGCCGCCGACCTGGTCACCGCACGCCTGGTCCGCGTGGGCCTCGGCGGTCCGTGGAACGCGACCTTCCTCACCCCGACTCCCGATGCGACCGAAACCGACTTCGGCCGCGAACTGGACCGCATTGCACGCACCGCCCCCGACGCCGCCCGCGCCGATCTGGTCGAGGCCCTCGACGGCCCGCTCCCCGCCGAACTCGACCGGGCCGACCTGCCCCGGCGCGCGGCCGAGTTGCTGGACCGAGTCTGGAGGCAGACCGTCCTGCCCGACTGGCCGCGCCGGCACCGGATCCTGGAGGGCGACATCCTGGCGCGCACTGCCCGGCTGGCGCACGGTGGTTGGGAATCCGCACTCGACGAGCTGCGCCCCGGCATGCGTTGGCTCGGTGCCAGCCGCCTGCGGATCACATTGCGCGATCAGCCACCGCGCGAGCTCGCCGGCACCCGGTTGCTGTTGGTGCCCGTCACGCCCAGCCAGGGCTGGCTCGCCTGGGATCAGCACCGACATGCCGTGGTCTACCCCTGTACCGGCGCACTCGCCCATGCCGGGGGCGCCGGCCCGCCCGGGGCGCTCGCCCGGCTGCTCGGCCCGGCCCGCGCCCGGGTGCTGGTCCTGCTGGAGACGCCGCTGAGCACCACCCACCTGGTGGCCCTGACCGGTCAGCCGCTGGGCTCGATCGGGCGTCACCTCAAGGTGCTGCACGACGCGGGCCTGCTTCGCCGCCGACGCTCCGGACGCCTGGTGCTCTACTGGCGCACGGAGGTGGGTGACGCGTTGGTCGATGGATCGGGTCTCGGTGCGGGGCTCGGTGCGGGAAGTGGGTCGGGCTGACGGGCCGTTGCGTCAATCGTGGGGAGTACCGAGCAGGCCGGTGTCCGGGTCCCGGGCGGTGAGGCAGTAGCGGGCGCCCGTCGGATCACTCATCACCGTCCAGTAAGGGTACTCGGCGACGAAACGCGCGCCCAGCTTCTCGTGCGCCGCCCGGGTCGCGGCCCGGTCCGTGCAGGCGAAGTCCAGGTGGGCGCCTGCCGCCACGAGCCCGGCGGCGCTGTGCGGGGCCGCCTGGGCGCGACGCTCGGCGTGCGCACCGCCCGAGGTGTTCCGGGTCTCCCCGGTGCCCAACCGGTGGAGCAGGATCCGAACCGGCAACCCCGCCGGTGGTTTCACCGCTCGGAACTCCGGTCGTGAGCCGGTCAGCACCGGCCACCCGGTCAGCTCTCCCCAGAACGTCGTCTCCTCCTCGTACAGCTCCGGCGGGATGTCGATCGCGACCTGGTCGAGCCGGGCGCCTTCGATGACGCCCGGGCGCCGCGACTCGCCGTGCCAGGCGACCCCGCAGAACAACTGCCCTGCGGGGGAGGCCAGTACGACGAAGCCCTGCTCCATCACCACGGTCGCGCCCAGCGATACCGCCCGCGCGACCAGTGCCGGGACGTCCCGCACGGCAAGATCGAGGTGCGCCCCACCCGAGCCGCTCGCGACCCCTTGCAGCTTCAGGCAGGCATCCGGACGGGGAGTCCCATCGGCGCTCCGCGCTTCAAGCTCGTCCTTCGTCCTGCTCGGCAGCAGCGTTGCGAATTCCCGTTGCGCACCGTGCCGTTCGGAGAGCGTGGTGCCTGTGACCGCAGTCCAGAACTCGGCCGCTGCCGTGAAGTGCTCCTGCGGCCGGTCCATGAAGGCGTACACCCAGCGGATCATCTCCGCTCCCCTCATCTGGTCATTCCGATCCCGAAACCCCACCGCGACGCCATCCGGCCGGCCGTGGGGATGGGCATCGCTTCATGTGACGGAACATCATATTCGCAACTGATGTGGGCTTCTCGGCCACCTCATGAGCTATGGCGATACCGAGGGACAGGAGCCGGAGGCAGTACTGGACGTACCGAAGCAGTGCACCATGCGCGTCCTCGTCACCGGCTCCAGCGGACTCGTCGGTTGTGCCATCCCAGCATGCCGCCTGGGTTCGGGAGTTGCCGGCAGAGGGCACGAGGTACCGGCCCTGGGCGTCGCTCGTGGCAAGCGGTGGCCGGCAGCCTGGT
This sequence comes from Kitasatospora humi, assembly GCF_020907985.1. Taxonomy (GTDB): domain Bacteria; phylum Actinomycetota; class Actinomycetes; order Streptomycetales; family Streptomycetaceae; genus Kitasatospora; species Kitasatospora humi. Next base: position 382,404 of record NZ_JAJJPA010000001.1, read on the forward strand.
GGCCGGCTGCTCGATCGCTGATCGTTCGTGCGACGGCTGACCGCTCGACGCGAGGCCCGCCCACCGCTGCTTACGCCTGCTCGGCCACCTGCAGCAGTAGCTTCCCTCGCACGGCACCCGCCTGCATCCGCTCGTGCGCCTCGACGGCAGCGCTGAGCGGCAGCACACCGGTGATGTCGATGGCTACCTGTCCCGTCGCCAGCAGATCGAAGGCAGCCAGGCCGTGGCTGCGCGCCAGCTGCGGATCACGACGGGACAGGTCGGCTATGTTGTAGCCGGCCAGTGTGCGGTTGTTCTTCCAGAGCGGCAGCAGGGGCAGCGCAAGGTCGGGGTGGCGAGCGGCCTCACCGAAGATCGTCACCCGGCCGAACGGAGCCAAGGCCTCCAGACTGGCCAGGCGGGTCGGACCGCCGACCGGATCGAGCACCACATCCACCCCACGGCCTCCGGTGGCCTGCAGCACGGCCTCGGTGAATCCCTCCCTACCGAAGAGGTCGTCATAGCCGAAGCGGGCGGCGTACTCGGCCTTGGCGGCGCTGCCCACGGTGCCGTACACGGCCTTGGCGCCGAGGGCGCGGGCCAACTGCGCGGCAGCCGAGCCGATTCCGCCGGCTGCGGCGTGGATCAGCACGGTGTCACCGGGCCGGAGCCGCGCGGCCTCGGCGAGCAGACCGTAGGCCGTGGGCAGCACCAGGCCGGCGCCACCCGCCGTGCGCAGGTCGATCTCGCCTGCGGCGGTGTGCAGCGGGAAGACCAACTCGGCGGGTGCGATGGCGAATTCGGCGTACCCGCCGCCCGTGGGCAGGTAGGCGGCGACCGGGTCGCCGACCGCCAACCCCTCGCCGGGCGCAACCCCGGGGCCGAGGGCGGCGATGCGCCCGGAGGCCTCAAGCCCGGTGACGTCCACACCGTCCGGCGGGCCGAAGTCACCGAGGCGGTGCTGGACCTCGCCGTAGTTGACGCCCGCATACGCGACCTTGATCAGCACCTGGCCGGGCCCGGGCTCCGGCACCGGCAGCTCGACGGGGCGCAGCACCTGGGGTGCGCCGTTCTCGGTGAATCCGATCGCCTTCATCGACAACCTCCCATTGCGTCGTTGTGCAGGCCAACCGGGCTGTTCAGTGCTTTGTTCCCGACCCGCGAACCACGCGTGACGAGAAGTCGGCGGGCTGAGCGGTCGCGGCCGGGGAGCCGGTCGCCGAGGCCGGTCGGAGGATGAGCACGCGGAGTTGACGCACCGCCGGAGCGGCACCGCTTCGACCACGGGCCGCCGCCGGGGCGGTGAGCGGCGGCCGGCAGTGGCGGTCCTGGCCCGCGGTCGGGGACCGGGGCGCGTGGCCGGTGGCCGCGCCACGCACCCGCCTGGTGCCGCGCCCGATCAGCCCAGGGCCGCACGCTCGAGCAGCGGCTCCCACCAGGCGCGGTGGCCGCGGTACCAGGCGACGGTCTGCGCCAGGCCGTCGGCGAAGGGAACGCGTGGCTCGAAGCCCAGCTCGGTCCGGATCTTGGCCGTGTCCAGCGAGTACCTCAGGTCGTGGCCCTTGCGGTCCGGCACCCGCTCGACCAGCTGCGGGTCCGCGCCAACGGCCGCGAGCAGGAGGTCGGTCAGTTCACGGTTGGAGATCTCGGTGCCGCCGCCGATGTGGTAGACCTCGCCGGCACGGCCCCGGTCCAGGACCAGGGCGAGGGCCCGGCAGTGGTCCTGGACGTGCAGCCAGTCACGGACGTTGCGTCCGTCGCCGTACAGCGGCACCGGACGGCCGTCCAGCAGCCGGGTGGTGAAGAGCGGGATCAGCTTCTCCGGGAACTGGTAGGGGCCGTAGTTGTTGGAGCAGCGGGTGACCACCACGTCCAGTCCGTGGGTGCGGTGGCAGGCCAGGGCCAGCAGGTCCGCCCCGGCCTTGCTGGCGGCGTACGGCGAGTTGGGGGCGAGCGGCTGCTGCTCGGCCCACGAGCCGTTGGCGATCGAGCCGTAGACCTCGTCCGTGGAGACCTGGACGAACCGGCCGATCCGGTGTCGGACCGCGGAGTCCAGCAGGACCTGAGTGCCCGTCACATTGGTGCGCACAAAGGCCTCGGCGCCCTGGATCGAGCGGTCCACATGTGACTCGGCGGCGAAGTTCACCACCGCGTCCTGCCCGGACATCACCCGGTCCACCGCCACCGGATCACAGACGTCCCCGAGCACGAAGGCGAAACCAGGGTGGTCGGCCACCTCCGCGAGGTTCTCCCGGACGCCCGAATAGGTGAGCTTGTCGAACACCGTGATGCGGTCCTGCGGCCGGGTGCGAAGCATCGAGCGGACGAATTCGGAGCCGATGAAACCGGCGCCGCCGGTCACGAGTACGCGCGTCATGGGAGAAACGTACTGGGATCGGTCGGCGACCGTTGCGTGCCGAGACCCGGGGGCCGGTGGGGGCGGTGGCGATGCCCTCTCAGCGGCGCCGCACCGGTGGCGGGCTCAGGGCCTCCGGCGGGGCGACGCGGTGAGCGAGCGCCACGGCCGCCACCGAGGAGTGCACGTCCAGCTTGACCATCAGGTTCTGCACGTGGGTGCGGACGGTGTTGGTGGACAGGAAGAGCCGCCGACCGATCTCGGCTCGGCTCATCCCGGCCGACAGGCACTCCAGCACCTCGCGTTCCCTAGCGGTGAGACTGGCCAGTCGTCCGCTCTCCTCCTCCAAGGAGTTGCGCAGCGTCATCAACTCGCCCAGGACCCGGGTGAGTAGGCCGGGCGGTATCCAGGTCTCGCCGCGCCGCACCCCGCGGATCACCGTCAGCAGTTGCTGCATCGAGCTGTCCTTGGACACCCAGCCGCGCACTCCGGCCCGGACCGCCGCACAGGCCAGATCCTCGCTGCGGTCACCATCGCTGAGCACCACCAACGGAACGCCGAGGCGACGCGGCCATGGCGAAGCGGCGCCGTCCTCGGCGACCAGTCCGATGTCGGCCACCACCACATCGGCGTGCTCCGCGGCGGCCACCCGGCAGGCGGCGCGCATGCCGGTGACCGCATGGCTGGCCATGCCCACCTGCCGCAGCCCCAGGGCCAGTACCTCGGCCACGGAGCGGCGGCGGTCGGCCACCACGACCTGGATCTCGCCGGCCACGGTTCGAGAATACGATCGCCGGTGGACTGCGGCGACGTTGTCTGTTTCGCTGGATGAGGCGGGGGATGCCGGATCGTGCGGGGCAGGCGCACCGGAATCCGCTCCGGACAGCGGTTCCAGGCGCCGACGCCCGGCGGCCGGCCGCACAGGCAAGGGCAACCGCCATGACCGATTCGTCCACGGATCGTCTCGAGAGCCGCCCCCCGGTACGGTCCCGGGCGCCGGCGGGGCCGGCAGTACCAGCAGCGTCGCGGAACGCCACGACTGCGCCCCGCCCGCCGGCCCGCCTGGTGATCGCCGACGCCAACCGGCTGCACGCCGAGGCGCTGGCCCTGGTGCTCGCGGGGCGCGGCTACCTGGTCCAGGCGACCGCCACCACCAGGGGCGGGCTGCTGCGTGCCGTAGCCGCCTGCCGGCCGGAGCTGTGCCTGCTCGACCTGCAACTCCTCGACGGCCGGGCCCTGGACGCCATCGCCCAGATCCGGCGGAGCGACCCCGGCATCCGGATCGTGGTGCTCTCCCGGGAGCTGGACCCGGACGCGGTGGCCACCGCAGCCGCCGCCGGAGTCGCCGGCTACCTGGGCAAGGACAAGGGGCTCGAGCTGCTGGACCGAGCACTGCGCACGGTCGCGGCCGGCGACCGCTTCATCGAGCCGACCCCCGCCCAGGAGGCGCTGCGCCGGGCCCGCACCCCGGACCACACCGAGCCGCTGCACCGGCTCACCCGGCGGGAGCGCGAGGTGCTGGACCGCCTGGCCGAGGGCGATGACACCATCGAGATCGCCCGTGCCCTGCGAATGACCACCAGCACCGCCCGCACCCATGTGCAGAACGTGTTGGACAAACTCGGCGTGCACTCCCGCCTGGAAGCCGTCGCCGTGGCCCACCAGGCCGTCCGCGGCGCACCGACCGGACCATCCGACGCAACGGCACCGACACGGCCGGGACCGCACTGACCGGGCCGCGCCCTTGGAAAAATGACTTGAGCGGGGAAAACCCCGATTGCTAGCGTGTGGATCACCGTGACAGGACGCAAGGAGGTGGGACCCGTGAACGTTGTATCGAGGTGGGTGCTCCCTCCTTTCATCACGGTGTGCGACTGATCCAGGTGTCGTCGGGAGCGCTCTGCAACAGGCACTCCTGAAAGGCGACAACCATGAACTCTGTGATCATCAGGCGCGCGGCCGAGACCCAGTGGCAGGCCGTGGTGGACGATCGGATCGTCGGCCACGGCGACGTCTCGCAGCGGCCCGACGGGCGGCTCTTCGTCAGCATCGACGTATGGCAGGAAGCGGTCTTCGGCCGGCTCGCCGCTGCGATGCTCGCGGACCTGCCGACCCCCCTCCACACCCTGGTCGGCGAGGCCGAGGTCGACCTGAAATCCCGCTGGGAGCAGGTCGGATTCACCGTCGGACGCCGTGAGCAGGAGTACGTCCTGGCCACGGAACCGGGCGACAGCCGGCTCGACGCCTCGCAGCCGCCGGCGGGCGTCACGATCCTGCCGGCCGGAGCGGCGGACGAAGACCTGCTCCGGGCTTTGGACCGCGCGATCCGCGAGGAGGTCGAGGCCACCGTCGGCTGGCACACCATGCCGGCGGAGGTGCTGCCCCGCCCGGCCGGGACGACCCTGGTGGACCCGTCGAAGTACGCGGTGGCGGTCCGGAACGGCCAGTACGCAGGGCTGGTCCGGGTGGTGCCGGTCCGCCGCCGGGCCCGGATCGGACTGATCGCGGTGCGGGCCGACCAGCACCGCCTTGGCATCGGCCGGGCGCTGCTGACCCACGCGCTGGGCTCGCTGCAGCGCGCGGGTACCGACTCGGCCTGGGCCGAGGTGGACGCGTCCAACACGGCCGCGATCGCGCTCTTCGAGGGCATTGGCGCCCAGCGGACCGGCGGCACCGTCGAACTGGTGCGATCCTGACGCCGTACCGACTCATCGATCCGACACGACTCACCGATTCGAAAGACGAGTGACATTGGCAAGAACAGCAAAGGGCCTGGAAGTCGAGGGCAGCGTGGTGGAATGCCTGCGCAATGCCACGTTCAAGGTGGAGCTCCAGAACGGCCACCAGGTGCTCGCACACATCAGCGGGAAGATCCGGAAGAACTACATCAAGATCCTGCCGTTCGACCGGGTGCTCGTGGAAGTCAGCCCTTATGACCTGACCCGTGGCCGGATCATCTACCGGTACCGGACCTGAGCCACCTGAAGCGTGCGCCCGGGCGGGCGCACGCTTTCGGCGGCCGTCGCGGCCGGTCGCACGCTTTCGCCGGCGTCGCGGCCGGTCGCACGCTTTCGGCGGCCGTCGCGGCCGGTCGCACGCTTTCGCCGGCGTCGCGGCCGGGAGCGGCCACTGCGGCCCGGCATCAGCGCGCGAGCCGGTGCAGCTCGGTGCAGATGCGGTCAAGCCGCTGGTCGGTGAGACCGGGGTAGAGCGGCAGTGACAGCAACCGGGGGAAGAGTTGGTCGGCGCCTGGCAGGCCGCTCGGCGGGCGCAGCGCCGCACGGCGGAAGTAGCCCAGTCGGTGCAGCGGGACGTAGTGCACAGCGGTGCCGATGCCGCGTTCCGCCAGTGCGGCGGCCAACTCGTCACGTGACCGACCGTAGCGTTCGGTCACCTGGAGAACGTAGAGGTTCCAGGAGTGCCGTCCCTCCGTCGGCAGGGCCGGGGGCAGCAGCGTTCCCAGGTCGTGCAGCTGGAGCGTGTAGGCGGCGGCCAGCTGTTCCCGGCGGCGCCGCCAGCCGGGTAGCCTGCGCAGCTGGGCACGACCGATCGCGGCCTCCAGATCGGACATGTTCGCCTTCAGCCCGCCGTCCTCGACCGTGAACTGACGGGCGCTGCGGGAGGCCGTGCCGTCGCGCTGCCGGACATCGGTGGACATCCCGTTGCGACCGGCCCGCCGGACCCGGGCGGCGAGCTCGCCGTCATCGCAGGTCACCATGCCGCCCTCGCCGACCGGCAGATTGGAGGCGGTGGAGAAGCTGAAGCAGGCAGCCCGGGACAGGGCGCCGGCCGCGCGCCCGTGGACGGTGGTGCCGGGGCCGTGCGCCGCGTCCTCGATCACCCGGTGCAGCGGCAGGCCGGCCGCGGCGGCGAGCTCCGGCACCGGGGCCGGCGCACCCGCGAAGTGCAGCACCACCATGGCCGCCGGACGGATCCGTCCGTGCGCGTGCCCCTGCAGGGCGGCGGCCACCGTCGCGGGGCTGGGCATCGCGGTGACCGGGTCGACGTCGACGAGCAGGGGCCGCAGACCCGCGTGCACCACCGCCTGCCCCACCCCGCAGAAGGTCACCGCCGGCAGCAGCACGAGTCCGCCCGGTGGCAGCCGCAGAGCCCGCAGCGCCAGCTCGATCGCCGCCGTTCCCGAGGAGACCGCCACCGCATGCCCCGCCTTCACCCAGGCTGCGAACTCCCGCTCGAACATGGCGGCCTGCGCCCCGGTGGCGACCCGACCGGAGGCCAGCACGCGCAGGGCGGCGACCCGCGCCTCCGGGCAGATCTCGGTCCGCATGAAGGGCACCGCTTGCTGCGCTTGCTCCACCTGCGCCTGCTCCGCCTGCGCCTGCTCCGGCTGCTCCGCCTGCGCCTGCTCCGGCTGTTCCATGGTCAGCTCGACGGCCATCAGCTGGTTCCTCCTGGCGGCTATCGGGTGCGTCGCGCCCGACTCGCGGCGCACCCGGTACACCGAACGTAAGCCCGTTCGGCTGCCGACGGGATCCGGCCGCAGGACGAGTTCGGCTACGCCTTGTGCGGATCGGCCGGGCCGACCGCCTGCGGTGGGGGCGCCCGCGCGGAGCGCCGCCTCGCTGGTGGGCACAGGTTGCCCCCCTCGCTCACCGGCAACGGCGGCGGGTCCCCGCGCCGACCGGGCCCGGCCGGCGGTCACGAGATCAGCCCGGCGGTGCGACGGTCGCCGGCGGGACCGTTGGATGCCGGACCGGGCAGCCGAGTTGCCAGACCGACCAGCCGGCGGCCAGCCAGAGCGCCGGATCGACCGCGGTGCGCACATCCACCAGCACCGGTTTGCGCACCAGGGTCGCTGCGGTGGCGGGGAGTTGAGGGTCCGCCAGGTATTCGGGCCACTCGGTGCCGAGCACCAGCAGATCCGCACCGGTGGCGGCCCCGAGGGCGGTCTCCCGGTACTGCGCCTCCGGCAGTGCCCGCTGTGCTTGGGGGAGCGCCTGAGGGTCGTGGATCACCACGGTGGCACCGCAAAGGTGCAGACGGGCGGCGAGCCACAGGGCGGGGGAGTCCCGCACATCGCTGGTCCCGGCCTTGAACGCGGCACCGAGGAAGCCGACCCTGACCCCCTCCAGGTTGCCGCCCGCCGCTCGTGCCACCAACGCCACGGCTGCCTCCCGGCGGCCGTGGTTCACCGCCTCGACGGCGTCCAGCAGCCCGGCCGCCCGCACCGCACCCAGCTCCTTGACTCGATGGGCGAAGGCCGCGATGTCCTTGGGCAGGCAGCCGCCGCCGTACCCGATGCCCGGCCGCATGCCGAGCGGGCCGATCCGCGGGTCGATGCCGAGCACCCGGGCGACCTGGGTGACATCCGCCCCGGTCAGCTCGCAGACCTCGGCCATCGCGTTGACGAAGGAGATCTTGGCGGCGAGGCAGGCGTTGGCCGCGGACTTGGCGACCTCGGCGGTGGCCGGGTCGGTGATGACGAGCTGGGCCTCGCCGCGGGCCAGGATCGGCGCATAGACCTCCTCCAGGGCCTTGCGGGCCGCCGTGGAGCTGAGACCGGCCAGGATCCGGTCCGGCTCCAGGGTGTCGAGGACCGCATGGCCCTCGCGCAGGAACTCCGGATTCCACACCAGCTCCACACCGGGCACTGTCGCCAGTCCGTCGATGATGGCCTGGAGGCGGGCCACCGTGCCCACGGCCACCGTGCTCTTGCCGACGATGGTGCACGGCCGCTGCAGCAGCGGGACGAGCGATCGCACGGCCCCCACCACTTGGTCCACCTCATAGCCCTTGCCGTCCGGCCGCAGTGGGGTGCCGACGGCGAGGAAGTGCAGCTCCGCTCCGGCCGCGGCCGCGGCCGGAGCGGTACTGAAGCGCAGCCGACCACTGGCGGTGTGCTTGGCCACCAGCTCGTCCAGCCCGGCCTCGAAGAACGGGACCCGACCGGCGGCCAAAGCCCGGCACTTCTCCGGATCTTGTTCGACACCGATCACGTCGTGCCCCAACTCGGCCATCGCGGCAGCATGCGTGGTGCCGAGGTGGCCGCAGCCGATCACCGATACGCGCATGAGGTCGAACCTCCCGGACGAAGGTGCGCTGCCGGTGTGCCGCGCGAGCGCACCGGCAGCAGTCGGAGGCGCGGTGGGCGCCGGTGTCAGCCCGCCGCGGCGGCCTCGACGCCGGCCTCGGCCACCGGCTGGTCCTCGCCGCGGGTGCCGCCGGCCACCCCGATCGCGCCGGCGATGGCGCCGTTGAGCATGATCGGGATGCCGCCGGGCAGCAGGGCGAAGCCCGGCTGGGCGGCCATGGTGGCGAGCAGTACCGGGTCGGCCGCGGCGGCCTTGCCGAAGTCGAGCGTGGGGACGCCCAGTCCGGCGGCGGTCACCGCCTTGTGGGTGGCCACCGTGGTGGCCCAGAAGGTCGCACCATCGGCCCGGGCGACGGTCAGCACATTGCCGCCGGCGTCCACCACCGCGACCGCGACGGCGACATTGAGCTGAACGGCCTGAGCCAGGGCGGCATCCAGGATGCGGCGGGCCAGGGCGGCGTTCAACACGGGGGCGTTGCTCATGAGGAATCCTTCCGATGGGCAGACACAAGTGATGTGACTTGTATGACTGAGAAAAGCTGTTTTGCTTGTGAAGCAAAGAAGTTGACGACTTATCAGGCAGTTGCCGCCCAACCCAAGTATCACGTCGGTCAGCAGAGACCGAAGCGGAACATGGCTTCGGGCACCCGGCCGGGTGGACCGGTGGCGCAGATCTCCTTGTCGACGATGCGTTTCAGGTAGCCTGCGCCCTCGGTGCCGCCGGAGCCCTTGATGTCCTGCGGCAGATAGATGCGGCCGAAGCCGTAGTGCCGACCCCGCCAGGAGAGCAGCGAGCGCTCCACCAAGCTGAGCGCCGCGCTGAGCGCCGGGTCGCGCACGGTCTGCACGGCGGCCCGCAGCGGCCAGACGTCCCGGTACGGCGAACGGTTGAGGCAGTGCAGGTGGCGCAGTCGCAAGAAGATCTCGGCCTTGCGCGGGTCGTACCCGTAGATCGCCAACTCGGCCAAGTGGTAGTTGAGCGACTGCACGGCGCTGGCCGCACCGGTGGCCGCCCGGAAGCTCATGAACTGCTCCGGCGAGAGCGTGCGCAGCACATGGAGCACACCGCTGAAGAGATCCGCGCAGCCGGCGGTACTCCGGACGTGCCGTACCGCCGCCTTCCGGTCCCCCCCGCAGATGGCTGCTATCGCCTGACAGGCGCTCCAACGGGTGAGGAAGAACGCGAGCTCGCAGGCGTGCACCGAGCGAAGGAACAGGTGCTCGTGGTGGACCGATGACTGCGGCAGGCCCGTGCACTGGACCAGTACTTGCAGCCGCCGGCCGAGCTGCTCATCGGACTGCCCCCAGGGAGCGATCAGGAGGCCGTCGAGCGTTTCGATCAGGGCAGCCAACCGGGCGCGGCGCTCCGTTGCCTCGGCGGGGCCGTAGCCCGGCTGCTGCGGCGGCGGAGTGCGCTCCCGCTCCGCCAGGTCGAGCAGGGTGGCCCGGAGCGCGGTGATCCCGGCTTCCACCGGCTCCCGGTGGTAGAGCGTCAGGAACCAGTCGTAGACGTGCAGACTGGTGTAGCGGTAGTACTCGGGGATGTCCGGTTGGCGGCTGAACGGACGCGTGAGCAGCGCGACCACCTGGCGCTCCTCGCGGTACTCGGTCGACTTCTCGTCACGGGAGTGGCAGGCCTCGTCGTACCAGTCGGCGAGCAGTTCCCGCTGAGCCGCCGTCAGAGCGGCCCGGCCGGAAGAGCTCTGCATGCGCAGTATCTCCTCGCTCCGGCCGGGAAGCGCCGGACCGGCCGAGGGCACTGGCCATTCCGTCATGGCTCACCACCACCGTCCGGGCGGATGGGCGTTGTCGGCGCGCCGCCCGATCACCAGGTGCTTCTCCCGGCTGGAGCGACGCACCTCGCAGCCGGTGAACCCGGCCCTCCGCAGCAGGGTGAGGTACTCCGCCGCGGTGCGATGGCGCCCCTGGGTCTCCGCCTGCATCGACAGGTTCATCGCGGCGGTCGCCAGTGGCCGGTAGCCGTCCTCCTCGAAGAGCCGCTCCATGACCAGCACCAGGCCGCCGGGCACTAGCGCCCGATGGGCCTTGCGCAGCAGTTCCAGACAGGTGTCATCGGTCCAGTCGGAGAGGATGTAGCCGAACGCCATGCAGTCCCCGGGGGGCAGTTCGTCGCGGTGGAAGTCCCCGGGAATGAACGCGAGCCGGGCGCCGAGCCGGTACCGCCGCCTGGCCTGCTGCAGCCGTTGAGCCACCTGCGGCAGATCGAACACGGTGGCCCGGAGGCCGGGGCGGCGCAGCAGTGCCGCCACCGAGAACGGTCCACCGGCGCCGCCGACGTCCACCAGGTGGTGGACGTTCTCCAGGCCGGCCGACTCCACCAACTCCCCGGACACGTCGAAGCTGAGCTGCCACATGGCGTCCAGGAAGCGATCGGTGGACTCCTCGTCCTGGTAGATCTCGGCGAAGGGCTCGGGCCGGTTGGCGTCGGCTGCTGCCTTGCCCCTGGTCAGGCAGCTCTCCAGATGCCGCAGCCGGCCGAACGTGCTGGCCACCAGGTGGTGCACGAAGCCGCCCAGGTACCGCGCGTCAGTGGCGTCCAGGTAGGGGCGGGTCTGGTCGGGCACGGTGTAGCGGCCATCGCCGTCGGCGGTCAGCACCTCCAGGGAGCGGAGCAGGGTGAGCAGCCGCCCGAGGGTGTCCTGGTCCACTCCGAGCGCGGTGGCGAGCTCCGCCGAACGGCTCGGCCCGTGCTCGGTCAGCTCGCGGAAGACGCCGTGCCGCACGGCGAGGTCGAGCGCGCAGGTGGCGAACAGCCCGTAGACCGCGCTCTCCAGCGCCTGGGGCATCGGCCCGTGGGCCGGGGGCGGTGCCGACTGCGTCCGCGGTGTCGGTTGTGCCATCGCTGGTCCCTCCTTCTCAGGCGCGCGTGGTGGTCGCTCCCCAGCATGGCCGTGGCGACGGGTCGTTCGGATGCGTGCGATGGCAAACCGTTCGATCATGCGGGGTGATCAGCGGTCAGCTGGCGCAAACGGGTGGTGGCTGGGCGGGTCGATCGCTGATAACCCGTCAAGCCTGGGGATGCGGACGAAGAGTGACCTTTCGGACAATTGATAAGTAGTCGGGGAACCAGCCACCGACCGACGACCAGCACCAGCCGGGAGCTCGACCGAAGGGGATGGCATGGCGGCGAAGCGCGTCACGATCATCGGAGCCGGTGTCGCCGGCCTGGTGGCGGCCTACGAGCTGGAGCGGCTCGGCCACCAGGTCGACGTGTTGGAGGGCCACCCGGAGATCGGCGGCCGGATACGCACCCACCGCTTCCTGCCCGGCCGCCCCGGTCCGCTGGTCGAGCTGGGCGCGATGCGGATACCCGCCGCCCACGAGCGCACCATGGGGTACCTCCGCACCCTCGGCCTCGCCGACCAGCTGCGGGAGTTCACCACGCTCTTCCAGGACGAGGCGGCCTACGTCCACACCAGCCAGGGCCACCAGCGGATCAGGGAGGCCTCCGCCACCCTGGTCGGGGAGCTGCGCGGCCGGCTGCCCGCTGCCGAACTCGCCCGTTGCAGCCCGCAGATGCTGCTCTTCGGCGCGTGGATGGCGGTCCGGGTCAACGCACTCGCCCCCGGCGACTTCCGCGACGCGGTCAGCCGCGGGCTGGACGCCGAACTGATCGGCCTGGTCGACGGAATCGACCTGAGCCGCTACATCGGCACCGCCGGCAGCGCCGAACTGATCGACCTTCGCGCCCTGTTCGCCGACCATCCGCAGATCCGGGCCGGCTGCCGCGGGCGGCTCTACCGGTTCGTCGACGACATCGTCAACGAGACCGGCTCCACCCTGCTGGGGCTCCGCGGCGGCCTCGACCAGCTGGTGCACCGGCTGCGCAAGCGGATCCGCGGCCCGGTGCGCTGCGGCAACGAGGTGACCGGCCTGGAGGTCGGCGACCGCCAGGTCCGGCTCCGGATCCGGCACGGCTTCGGCACCCGGATCCGTGCCTGCGACTACGTGCTCTGCACCATCCCGTTCTCGGTGCTGCGCGGCCTGGAGCTGCACGGCCTGGACGACGAGAAGACGGCCGCCATCGGCAGCCAGCGCTACTGGAACGCCACCAAGGTCGCGCTGCACTGCCGGGAGCCGTTCTGGGAGCGCGACGGCATCATGGGCGGCGGCTCCTTCACCGGTGGGCTGATCCGCCAGACGTACTACCCGCCGGTCGATGGCGACCCCCGCCTGGGCGCCGCCCTGCTGGCCAGCTACACCATCGGCAAGGACGCCGACCAGCTCGGCACGCTCAGCAGACCCACCCGGATCGCTGCCGTGCTGGAGGAACTCGGCGCCGTCCACCCCGAACTCCGCCGCCCCGGCATGGTGCTGGCCGTGGCCGACCAGGTCTGGGGCAGCGAACCCTCCACCCAGGGGGCCGCCGCCGTGCGCTGGGGCAAGGACGCCGTCGCCTGCGACGAGGAGCGCGACCGGATGGCCCGGCCGCAGGGCCGGCTGTTCTTCGCCGGCGAGCACTGCTCCAGCTACCCCGCCTGGATCGAGGGCGCGGTGGAGTCCGCCCAACAGGCGGTGCGCCAGATCCACCGGTACCCGGCACCGGCCCTCGACGCCGACGAGCCCTGCGAGGTGCGCGCATGAGCGTCTTCGACCTGCCGCGGCTGCACTTCTCCGGCACGGCCACCACCCAGCTGCCCACCGGTCTGCGCACCGGCCTGCTGGACCTGGCGCGAAACGCCGTGCTCACCCCGGCCGGCGAACCCTTCCCGGCCGACCGCCCGGCCCGCGAGTACCACCAGCAGCTCGACCAGGTGGAGTTGCGCACCGCGCCCGGCGCCCACTTCGGCGGCAACGGCCACTTCACCGTCGACGCCACCGTCACCGGCGTCGACCCGCGGCCGCTCGTGCCCGACCGGGTGATCGGCCGCAGCGTCGACCTCTGGGGCCACTACAACGAGTACTTCGCCACCACCGCCAACCGGGCCCGGGTCTTCGACGTCGACCCCGCATCCTCCTGGACCACGACCCTGATGGTCGGTCACTTCTGCTTCGGGCGGCTCGGCCGCTCCCACGACGTCGGCTACCTGTGCAGCGGCGAGGTGACGGGCTGGCAGCCGCCCCGCTGGCAGGTCTTCCCGCCCGGGCGATCGGCCGTGCCCCGGCTGCCGCTGCGCAGCGTCCACCAGTTCACCGTGCCGGCCGAGGCACTGAGCTGGCCGTCCGACGAGCCCTCACCGACCGTGGCCCGGCTGCGCGAGCTCACCGAGAGCGGTGCGGCAGCCGGCCTGGTGGTGCAGTTCGCGCTCAACCTCCCGCCCACCCCGCTCCCCACCGGGCGACCCCTCGGCTGGCAGCTGGACGGCACCATCGCCCCCTGGTACAGCGGCGAACTACGCAGCTATCCCGCCGGGCGCCTGCTCAGCAGCCGCCCCGGGCCCGAGCCGCATCCGCGGCCGCCCGCCGCGCCCCGGCAGCTCTGCGTGGCCGTCGACGACCAGCAGGTCGGCGTCAACCTGATCGCGGCACCCGGCGGTGATCGGGTTGGCCACGGCCACTGGGAGCTGCGCACCGCCGGCACCGACCAGCTGATCGCCGAGTTGCCCGACCCACTGCCGCGCACCGTGCTCACCGTTCCACGCGCTCCCGGCCCGGCCGACCCGGCGGAACCGCTCCGGCTGGACTGGGTCGCCCCCGACGGTTCCCGGCTGTCGGCCCTGTACGAGCGGGAGGTGAACGTCCAGACCGACCAGGCTGGGCTGATCCTGGAGCACCCCCGCCACGCCGGAGACGCCGAGTACGACACCGAGATCACCATCCGCTCGCTGGTCCGCGGCCTTCCCGCCGCCGTCCGGGGGATCCGGATCGAGCAGTACCCCAACCCGCGGGCCCGCCCCCTCGCCGAGGACGCCGCCGAGCCGGTGGTGCGCCTGCGGGCCGGCGGCCCCGAAACGGCGGGCAGCGCCGACTGGGGCCACTCCTGCACCCTGGACACCGACGCCGACGGCCTGGCCCGTTTCACGGTGCGCGGCGCCCATGCCGGCTGCGCCCGCCTGCTGCTCGCCGCCCCCGCCTCGCCCGGCCCCCCGGGGGACCACAGCCCGGTCGGCGCGCCGGCGGGCGCCGCGGACCGCTACGACGACTCCGACGTCCACGGCTACTGGGCCGGCGCCGGCCACGCCGCCGTGCGGGTCCTGCCCGACGACTGGTGGCTCGCCCGACTGCCGCCCGAGCAGCTGACCTTCGACCTCCTCTACCGCGAGGTCTTCGCCTTCTACGAGCTGACCTCGAGCTTCATGAAGGAAGAGGTCTTCAGCCTGGCCGACCGGGCCCGGGTGGACACCTACGCCCGGCTGGTCTGGCAGATGTGCGACCCGCGCAACAAGACCCGCACCTACTACATGCCGCCCACCCGTGACCTCACCGAGCCCAAGGCCCGCCTACTGCTCGGCTACCTGCGCAAGCAGCAGACGCCGCCCGCCCTGCTCACCCTCGACCCCGACCGGCGGCGCGACAGGACCCGGCTGGCCACCCGGGCCCAACTGGTCGCCGCGCTGCACGAGGCCGTCACCCTCGAACTGGCCGTCACCCTGCAGTACCTGTACGCCGCCTACTCCCTGCCCGGCTACGGCGCCGGCCTGGCCTACCGGCAACGGGGCGCGTGGAGCGCGGAACGGCTGCGGCTGGTCAGCGGCGACGGCGGCGAGACCCTCGACCACGGAATCCGCAGCACCCTGCTGCGGATCGCCCGGGAGGAGATGACCCACTTCCTCGTCGTCAACAACGTGCTGACCGCGATAGGTGAGCCTTTCCGGTTCCCCGCCATCGACTTCGCCACCGTCAACCGGCAATCGGGGATCCCGCTCGACCTGGCCCTGGAGGGCCTCACCCCCGGCAGCGTCCAGCGCTTCATCACCCTCGAACAGCCCGACCGCAGCTGCCCCGAGCCGCGCTACGGCAGCCGCACCGCCACCGGACCGGCCCGGTCCAACACGCTCAGCGGTCTCTACGCCGCCATTCGCGACGGGCTGGCCCACCAACCGGAGCTGTTCGGCGAGAACAACCGGCGAGCCGGCGGCGAGCACCACGTCTTCCTCCGGCAGGCCGTCAACTCGACCCATCCCGACTACCAGCTCCAGGTCGACGACCTCTCCAGCGCGCTGTTCGCGATCGACTTCGTCACCGAACAGGGGGAGGGGCAGGATCCGTCCGCGGAGCGGGTGCTGCGGAAATCCAGCGGGGCCGCAGCAGCCGGGGCAGCCGGCGGGCAGGAGCCGGGAGAGGAATCGCACTACGACTCCTTCCGGAGGATCGCGGTGCTGCTGGACGGCCTAGGCCCCCTCGACCCCGGGGCGACCGGTCACCAGGTCCCCGTCCTCGGCTACCCGGTGCTGCGCAACCCGACCAGGCACGTCGCCAACGGCAACCAGCAGCAGATCACCGACCCGACGGCCCGTGAGCTGGCCCGCCTCTGCGACGAGTCCTACGCGCTGATGGCCCAGCTGATGGTGCAGCACTTCGCCGAACCGACCACGCCCAGTCTGCGCCGCTCGGTGCTGATGAACGCCGCCATCGATGTCATGAACGGCGTGCTCCGGCCACTGGCCGAACTGCTGGCGACCCTCCCGTCCGGCGTGCCCGGCCGCACCGCCGGTCCGCCGTTCGCACTCACCCGGGCCCCGGCTGCGGTGCCCGACCCGCGCCGCGCCAGGGAGTTGCTGCAACGCCGCGCCCGTCGGCTGCGACAGGCGGTGCGCGCCTTCGAGCACGTCCCGGAGCACGTCGGCGGGACGTTGGACTACCTGGACGAACTGTTCGGAGGCAGCGCATGAAGGAGGCCACGGCATGCGGAGCGCAGCTCCAGAAGGCGGGCTCCCGGGGACTGCCGGCCGAAACCGAGGTGCTGATCGTGGGCGCCGGACCGGTCGGCCTGGCCCTCGCCTTGGAACTGCGCCTGCAAGGCGTCGACTTCGTGCTGATCGACTCGGGCGACGGCAGCATCCCGCACCCCAAGGTGAACGCCGTCGGCCCGCGCGCCATGGAACACTTCCGCCGCTGGGGCCTGGCCGACCAGATCCGCGGAGCCGGCTGGCCCGCGGACCACAGCCTCGACACCGCCTGGGTCACCCGGGTCGGCGGCCACGAGGTGCACCGGCTGAGGGTCGGCACCACGACCACCAGGGCCCCGTTCCGCCACACCCCCGAACCCGAGGCCATCTGTCCGCAGCACTGGCTCACCCCGCTGCTCGCCGACGCCCTCGGCCACCATCCCGACGGGCCGCTACTGTTGCGCCACCGCTTGGAGGGCTTCCAGCAGACGGACGACTCGGTCACCGCGAAGGTCAACGACCTCACTCACCACACCACCGCGACCCTCCGTGCCCGCTACCTGGTGGCGGCCGACGGCGCCGACTCCGCGGTGCGCGCCGCCGTCGACACCACCGCGCCCGCCAGGTACCCGACCCAGGTGCTGCGCAACATCCTCTTCGAGGCCCCCGACCTGCGCGCCCTGCTCGGCGAGCAGCACGCGCTCTTCTACTACCTGCTGCTGTCCGACGCCCTGAGGTTCCCGCTGCGCGCGGTGGACGGCCAGGGGATGTTCCGGCTCTCCATCCGGTGCGGCGGCACCCCGGAGGCGGCGCAACCGGCGATGGCCCTGCTCCGGCGCGCCATCGCCGTGCCGACCCCACTGCGGGTGCTCTCCGACCAGCACTGGCGACTGACCCACCGGGTGGCGACCGAATTCCGCCACGGCCGCGTCCTCCTGCTCGGCGACGCCGCACACACCCTCCCGCCCTCCGGCGGCTTCGGTGCCAACGCCGGTATCGCCGCGGCCGCCAACCTGGGCTGGAAACTCGCCGCCGAACTCGCCGGCTGGGCGGGCCCGGCGCTGCTGGACACGTACCAGGCCGAGCGCCGCCCGGTGGCCGTCGAAGCGCTGGACGAGGCACACCGCAACCTGCGGCGCACCATCGACCGGGTCCTGCCCGCAGAGCTGCACGAGGACAGCCCGGTAGGTGCCGCCGTCCGTGCCGACCTGGCCGCGCGGCTGGAAGAAGAAGGAGCCCGGCGGGAGTTCGACGCGCCCATGATCCACATGGGCTACCGCTACGCCTCGCGGATCGTGCTGCCCGAGGATCCGACGGGCGGCGCCACCACCCTCGCGGACGAACCGGTGGACCGCCCCAACAGCCGCCCCGGATCGCGCGCCCCCCACGCGTGGCTCTCTCCCGGCTGCTCCACCCTCGACCTCTTCGGCCCCGGCTTCCGACTGCTCTCGTTCGACCCGCAGACCGCCGACCCGGGGCCGCTGGAGCGGGCCTGCCGGGCTCGTGGCGTCCCGCTGGCGGTCACGGTCTGCCGGGACCCCGCGGTGGCCGGCTGCTACCGGGCGCCACTGCTCCTGGTGCGGCCCGACGGCCACGTGGCATGGCGCGGCGGCTGGCCCGGTGCGCCGGGCGGTGCCGGGGCGGAGGAGGTGGTCGACACGGCGCGGGGTGCGGGGAGGTGGTGAGCCATGACCACCTGCCAGCGGCGAGGACGGTGTCCGGGATCCCGCCGTGCCGGTTGGCGGAGCTGTCCCGGTACCCGAGGACGCGGGCGAGCACTTGGCCGGGCGGGCCGCGCTGCTGGACGGCACCTACCGCCCGGCAGCGGTCCAGGCGGTGCGAGCCGGCCAGGCGCGTGGCGAAGCGTTCACCACCGAAGTGATCCCCTCGGCTTGTCGGTTCATCGGCCGCACCTCCGGGCGCCCTACCGCGCTCGGCGCGCAGCGCCGATCCTGGCTGCCTGGTCGGTCGGCGGCGAACCGCATCGCGGTCGCGGGCCGGCCCCGCGCCCTCGAGAGGAAACACCCTTGGCCATCGGGTTCCGATTCCCCCGCGGCTTCGCCGCCCTGTGCACCGCCGTCCTGGCGGCCGCGGCCGCTGTCCCGAGGCAGCGGGTGATCGACGTCCTGCCCGACCGCACCTCGGAGACCTTCGCCGCCCGGCTGACCGCCCACCCCGGAGCGGAGGTCATCTGCCGTGACCGAGCCAGTGCCTGCACGGAGGCAACCACCTCCTGGATCATGCACAACCGCGAGCGCCTGACTGACATGAGCTCTTTGGGATGAGGGGCAGCGGTTCCGCTGAGTGCGGTCACCCCGACGGAGACTCAGAAGCGGAACTCCAAGGTGGCCAGCAGGCGTTTCAGATCCGCCTCGTCGGAGTCCCAATCGGACGAGCCCGGTTCGGCCTGAAGTGTGATGACAAGCGCCCCCGGGTCGGTGTCGACGATGACTGCCACGTAGCCGGCGCCGGCACCGTACTGCGCGGACACGGCGCGGTGGCCGCCGACCACGAAAGCCCGGATGGACACTGCGTGGTGGGCACCGAGCATGACCGGCACGTTGGCTGTCACCTGGTCGTATGGCATCCGGGTGCCGAAGATGGCGATCTCAGGGGCGGGCGCCGGCGATGGATGGGCTTGCAGTTCCAGTTCGGCGAACCAACCCGGTGATGGGTCCTGCAGTTCCGGGTCGCTCGGACCCCGGCCCGTATCAGCGACGAACCAACCTGGCGGCATCAGGAAGGTGCACTGCTCGACGGCCTCGACCCGGGCACTGTCGCTGATGAGTATGAGGTTCGGCCGCCCGAGGCGGACGAACCCGACTGCACAGAGGGCGGCCAACCCCACCGCCGTGAGGCGCCAGGGCCGGGTGCCGCTCCAGCGCGGCGCGGTCCCCGTAGTGGGGCACCCGACGGATCCGCTCCTGGCGATCCAGCGGCACGCGGTGACCGAGTGCGGCAGGAGTACCGCGGACAGCAGCAGCGACACCGCGCCGACGTAGTCGGTCATGAACGAGACGCTGCGTGAGGTGATCGACAGGCAGTCGGGGGAGACGGCCGCCACGCCGAGCGCCTGGGCGCACCCGCCCGCCGAGGGTTGCAGGATCAAGGCGAGGGTCGCCGCGGCCGAGGCTGTCAGCGCGGCCGTGCTGCCCCGCACCAGCGCTCCCGGGGCTCGGCCGGCGGTGAGCAGGGCGGTGAGAACCACGAGGGCATCGCTGCAGGCGACGAGGAGGTGGAGGAAGTGGAGGTACGCGGCCGCGTCCCAGCGGTCGGACATCGGCTCACGGTGGGCGATGAACGACGCCACCAGTACCAGGACGACGACCGCCCCAGCCCCGATGAGGCCGCCTCGCAGTCCCTCCCGCAGATTCGCCTTCCACGCGGTTCCCGCTCCCGTGGACGGGCCGCCCGACCGCTCCGGAAGTCGGGCACGCCGCAGGCGGTGAAGGGCGTATGCCGTGGCGGCGAGGCAGATGATGAACGCGGTGCAGGAGAGAAGCACCGGAATGGTCCAGGAGTGGACCAGCTCGGCGCCGAGCAAGGCAGGATCCGTGATCTCTGACCACACCTGCCCGCCGGTCGCCCCCAGGTCGGGGAAGGTGGTCAGGGCCTTGCTGTGCAGGTCCGCCGCCGTCTGAGCGAACGCCGTGCCGGCGGGCAGGATCACAGCTGCCAACACGGCGCCCTCCCGCCGTCCGCGCCACCCGGCCCGCTCCACGGAGGCGCCCACCGCTTCGGTGGCGCGGGCCAGCCAGACCGTGAGCGGCCCGGCCACCAGGGCCACCAGCGGAACCCACACCACGATCCACACGGCGAGCGCGGCGGGTCGGGCTATCGTCACCTCGGGATAGGCGGGCTGCAGCACCAGGTCAAGGGCCAGACCGGCCGCGAGGCCGGTGCCGAACCGCCACAACGCCAGGTCGGGCGCGGCGCGGCCCGTGCTGCCTGCCGTCCGCCACCGGCCGGTGACGATGCCGACCGCGAGGAGTGCGCCGGTGACCGCGCCGCCCCAGCGTGGGACGATCACGAAGCGTGCGACGGAGTCCGCCATCAGCTCCAAGCTGTACCCCCCGATGCCGCAGGCCACTGCGATGGCCATACCGCTCCCGAGACCGCTGCCGAACGGCGGAATCGCAGTGCGCAGCGCCGCCAGCCGGGTGGCGGGGGCCGGGTGCAGCCGCAACCGACGGCGGGCGGGCGTGGGCAGGGCAGCCAGGACGCGCTCGAGCGCCGCACCTTCCTCCCCCCAGTCCCGGACCCGTGCGTCCGCGTTCAGCTCCCGGCTGCGCACGATGGCGGCGGTCAAGGTCAGCGCGACGACGAGCAAGCCGAGGGTCTTGACGGCCAGTTCGAGGAGGACCAGCAGGTCGGCGCCGGAACTGAGCGCACTGTAGACGCCCCCTGCGAACGCCGCCCCGCCGTCGAGCAGGGCGAAGGCGCCGGTGAACGCCAGCGCGCCGTAGGTGAAATCCACGTCGCGGTTGCGGAGGTGTGCCAGTTCGTGCAACACGACAGCGCGGAACGCAGCAGGGTCGGTGGCCATCCGCACCACCAGGCCGCCACTGACCACCAGGCATCGACGCCCCGGCAGGCCGAAGACGAAAGCGGACGGCGCCAGAGCGAACGGCTGCACTCGGAACGCCACCGGACGACTGACGCCGGCGAGCCGGCGCAGGCGGTCCAGTTCCGCCACGAGGGCTGCCGCATCCTCGCGGTCCGGCACCCGAAGTCGGTGGATACGGGCGATCAGCAGCGGGTGCAGCAGGTACAAGGCGAACGCCAGCAGAAGCACGAGAACCGCACCGAGCAGCATCCCCTGGGTCAGCTGACGTATCAACGGCGCCATACAGGCCCGCAGAGCAGCCACGTTCGCGTCCGTCGAATCGATCTGTTGCTGACTCAGGGGCACGGAGCGGTAAGGCGAGGGATCTTTCGCGATGATCGGCGACACGCAGTCGGCGACCCGCAGGATCTCGGCCCAGCTGCCCTGGACTGCGGCCGCCCCGTCTCCGAACACGGTCGCCACCGACATGGTGACGGTGATCGCGAGCAGCATGAACAGGACCGCCGTCGCAGCGTTGCCGTACTGCGGTCGGCGCGGCATCAGGGGCGTCTCAATCCTCGACGCCCTCGACGCGAGGAGGGGGCGGCTCAAGGGCCACCGGGGCGGCCAGCGCGCCCACGATCGCGTCGGCCAGCAAGCGGCACTGCGCATCGGACAGCCCGAGTTCCCCGCTGCGCTCGAGCGCGGCCGTCCGGATCAGCCGCAGCTCGTCATCGGTGAATTCCGGTGATGGGTCGGACGCCACGGCCGGCCCGCCGCTACCGGTCAGGCGCTGGTGCAGGCGGCGCGCCAGCGCTCCAGCGCCCGCCCAGACGGCCTCGCCGGTCTTCTGCGTGACCGTCTGCCATACCTGCGCGCACATCTGCAGCGCCGCGGCGGTCACCAGCACGACGCCCGTGTCGACGCCGAATCCGAGCAGAGCATCCCGCTCACCCGAGGAGGACAGACCGCCCGCGAAGAACGCTCCACTCAGATCCTTGAACAACGGCAGCTCACCTGGGGCGACTTCACGCACCACCGCTCGGCCCCAAGCAGTCACCACTGACACGTCAACCTGTTCCATCGGCCCCCCAGCAGCTCCCGTCGCTCCCACATGAGACCACAACCAGCCTTCTCCCGGGAAAGGTTCTGAGATCTCGTGCCGGGGCTGGGCATTACCCTGGTGATTACCGACCTCGGGGCTTCAAGCTGATGGCGGCGGGAGGTCGAGGGAGAGTCCGGTGCCGGCGAGGAAGCCGTCGAGGGTATCAGCGCGGTACTGCAGTCGCTTCAGGCGGTTGCGGACGAGGGCTTCGAGGCGGTCGAGGGCGATGCCGGCGAGGTTCGCGAGACTGCGCTTGACGTGGGCCCACAGGTACTCGACCGCGCTCAGCTCGGGTGCGTAGGCGGGCGGGATGAACACCGTCAGCCAGTCCCGCGCGCTGATCAAGTCGCGCATGGCATGGGGGACATGGGTGTTGAGCCGATCCCAGACCAGCACGATCGGCGCCTTGACCAGCTGGTGGACTCCGTTGATCAGACCGATGTAGTCACGCTCGGACAGGCTGTGGCGCTCGCCCTTGCGCCCGGTGTGGCGCCCGCAGCCTGTGGCACAGCCGGGTCCGAGAGCCTGGACGCATCGCGAGCAGCCCGGCAACGGAGACCCGTCCGGAGCCCTGGCGCCCGAGACGCTGTAGGAAACGTGGAACTTCCGGCCGATCAGTGATGTCTGCTACCGGGACGCCAGCCCTATCCCTGACCAGGGACAACGCACCGATCACTCTCGGAATGACAACGCCTCCTGACTATCAGCCACTTACAGGACCGTAGATCATAAAAAGCGCCCAGTCACAGGCCACCGGAGTTGTTGACTGTTCGCGAACATCAGATTGATGATGAGCGCGCACCAGAACCAGTCGCACATCTTTGCTACCCACTCAGCCTCTCCGCATGTGGATGAAGGGCAAACAGATGCGTCGAACAGTTCGAGCGTGGACGGCAGTCTCGGCTCTCGTGACCGGGCTCCTCGTCACGGCAGGTCAGGCGTCGGCGGTCGGTTCGCACCCCGGCGCCGTTCCGGCCCCGGGGTGCGCGGGAGCGTCGGTGGCGGCGCCGCCGCAGCCAGGATCGGCCGCGGCGAAGTCCGGCTCCCTCGCCGGCCTCTACGCGATGGCCGAGAAGCACCACGCCACCTGGCTCACCTCGATGAGCTGCACGCTCGTCAGGCACAACCACGCCCTGGCCCCCGGGAGCAAGCGCAACACGGCGACGTCCGCCACCGCCTACAGCACCTACAACTGGTCCGGCTACCAGGTCAACGACGTCCCGGCGTTCACCACCGGCGAGTGGTCCGTGCCCACGGTCATCGTCCCGCAGCCGCCCACCTCGTCCATCAACCGCTACTACTCCGCCACCTGGGTCGGGGACGGCGGGGGGATCAACTCCGGTAGCGGCGCGCTCGTCCAGGCCGGCACCGAACAGGACGTCATCAACGGCGTCGGCCAGTACTACGCCTGGTACGAGGTTGTGGGCGGCACGGGCGACACCGGCAGCGAACTCGTCCTCAACAACCTGACCATCCATCCCGGAGACGCCATCTGGACCGGGATCCAGTACCCTGCCGGTCCCGGCAACGCCTATCTCGGCGTGTGCGACATGACCCTCAACACCTGCGCGTCCCTGAACGTCCCGACGTCCGCGGTGGGCAACTCCGCCGAGTGGATCATGGAAGCTCCGACGGTCGGCGGCGTGACGGCCCCGCTGCCGAACTACGGCACGGTCAACTTCACTGGTGCGTGCTCCTACATGGTCTGGCCCAACGGCACGTGCAGCCCGATCTCCGCGGGCACGGCGCCGGCGCAGATCCAGCTCGTCAGCGCAACGGGCCAGCCGCTGTCGGTCCCCGGTCCGCTCAACTCGGCCGGCACCGGCTTCACCACCTCCTTCCTGTAGTACCCGGGCCGGGCTCCGAGCCCGTCCGGTGGCGGCGTTGATCGCCTCGCTGCGGTCCACGCCGCCACCTCCACTCGCCGCCATCAAGCCTCCGGCAAGGGGCCAGGCCGGCGCCAGCCCCCGGCCGGTCCGAGCACCCCTCCCCGAGCCCACACCAGCCCTCCTGGGCTGGGAAGTTCAGGAGGGAACTCCCTCATTGCCGACCCGGCCCACCAATCGTCCAAGGAAGGTGTAGCTGCAGTAGCCGTGTCCGAGGTCGTAGTGCTGCCAGGGTTCGCCTGCCGCGGCGGCGCCGGAGCGCGGCGTCAGCCGAGCTGTCCGGTCGGCCGCACGGTGATGTGGTTGATGTCCACGCCCACGGGCTGGTTGATGGCGAAGGCGATCGTGTTCGCGATCTGCTCGGGGGTCATCGTCGGCGAGGCGTCGGGGGTGCCGCCGCGCTCGTTCCAGAACGGGGTGTCCACCACCCCGGGGGCGACGACGGTCACGCCGACTCCGTCCTTGCCGACCAGCAGCCGGGTGTTCTCGGCGAGCGCGTGGGCGGCCCACTTGGTGACCGAGTACAGGTTGCCGGGCGTGTTGCGCACCCCGGCGACCGAACCGATGATCACGATCCGGCCCTTGGACTCCCTGAGGTGCGGCAGGGTCTCCCGCACCAGCAGGGCCGGACCAAGGACGTTGGTGAGGACCATGGCGCGCATGTCCTCGGGGGCGTGGCTCTCCAGGTTGCCGGGCAGTGAGAAACCGGCGTTGGCGATGACGTTGTCCAGCCGGCCCCACACGTCCACGACGCGGCGCACGGCGGAGGCGACGTCGTGCTCGTCGCCGGCGTCGCCGGTGATCGTCAGCAGCCGCTCGCCCGCTCCGGCCGAAGCGGCGAAGGCGGCCAGCTTGTCCGCGTCACGTCCGGTGACGGCCACGTGGTGGCCCTGCTTGAGCAGGGCGCGGGCGGTGGCGGCGCCGATTCCGGTCGAGCCACCGGTGATCAGCGTGACGGGTTCCATGGGACGGCCTCCTGAGCGATGTGGTCATCGGGGCTCCCGCAGCGTCCTGGATGTCCGCGAACGCGAGGTGGCGCGTGATCGACGGACTCCCCGCCCCCGGCCCCCCGAAACGCCTGCACTATACCCAGCGATTCGCCCAGTTCCGGCACAGCACGCGACCTGGTCCCGGGATCCGTCCTCGGAATGGCTGGAAGACCTCCGGCCGGTGCCGCCTGCCGCGCCTGACGTGGAGCCTGCCGTTCCCATTCCCACGGACGGGAGAACACCGACGGTGAACCGCTGGTCGGAGAGGTGACGAGGACGCGGCCGGTCGTCGTCGTCCCCGCCATCGCGCTCAAGCGGCCCGCTCGTGAAGCCCTCGTCCAGCGCCTCGACCCAGGTCACATCGATGCGCATATCCTGGCGGCAGACCTGCAGGCGGGCGGGGACGCTGCTGCTGGGCGACCGGAACTTCGCCGCCGCCGACCTGCTGAACCACCTGGCCGCCACCGGCGCGGACCTGCTGGTGCGCCGCAAGTCCGGCCGCAGGCTGCCGGCGGTGGCCCGCTGCCGCGACGGCTCCTTCCTGGCCAGGCCCGGTTCCTCTGACCCTGCGCGTGATCGACGTTGAGATCGGCATCACCACCTCCACGGGGACCCGCGCCGGCCCATACCGGCTGCTGACCACCCGCACCGAACCCGCCGCACACCCGGCCGCCGCACTCGTCCGGTTCCACCACGAGCGCCGGGAGATCGAGACCGCCTACGCGGAGCTGAAGTCCACGATCCTGC
This sequence comes from Kitasatospora humi, assembly GCF_020907985.1. Lineage (GTDB taxonomy): Bacteria > Actinomycetota > Actinomycetes > Streptomycetales > Streptomycetaceae > Kitasatospora > Kitasatospora humi. Next base: position 407,854 of record NZ_JAJJPA010000001.1, read on the forward strand.
GCGGACGGGTCCTGCGGACCCGCACCCCGGCCGGCGTCGAGCGGGAGGCCGCGGCGACGGGCCCTACCAGGGCTGCTCGATGCGGTTGGCCCGCCGCACCGACGGTCAGGTGCGGCGTCGCAGACCTGGGCGGTCAGCCGCTTGGCCGGGCCGCGCAGCGGCGTTCCAACCGCGCGGGGCGATGTCCGACGAGGAGCTCGCGGCTGAGAACGTGACCGGCTGTCGTTGGTGGCGGTTTCCGGAGATCGTCGACCATGGAGGTCCGGATCTGTTCTCACCCCGCGACCTCGCGACCCCGCTGTCGGCGCTGATCGCCTTCGGGCTCCCGGCCGAGACGGTACGGCTCGGCCCCTGAGCTGCGGGGCACGCGGTGGCTCGGGGCGGAGGCCGTGAACGCGTGGTGCCGGGCTCAACCCTCGCGGACGCGCAGGGCGAGCTCGAGGCGGGAGTGGATGCCCAACTTGCGGAAGATCTGCCGCAGATGGACGCCAGCGTGGTGCCGGGCTCAACCTTCGCGGACGCGCAGGGCGAGCTCGAGGCGGGAGTGGATGCCCAACTTGCGGAAGATCTGCCGCAGATGGAACGCCACGGTGTGCGGGGAGAGGAACATCCGCCCGGCGATCTGGCGGTTGGTCATGCCCTGGGCGGCGTACTCGGCAACCGTGCGCTCCGTGTCGGTGAGGCTCGGCCAGCCGTTGGCCGGGCGGCGTTCCCGAGGGGGGCCGGGGCGTTCGCGGTGCGACCGTTGCCGCATGCCCAGCGCACGCAGTCGCCGGCGGGCCCGGGCGGCATCACGATCGGCGCCCAGGCGCAGATAGCCGTTGAGCGCCTCCTCCAGTTTCTCGATGGCGAGCCCCCGGTCGACCGTCCTCAGCGACGCGCCGAGGTCCTCGACGGCCGAGGTTCGGGCCCAGGCGTCACGGTGGCCACGGGCAGCCGCTTCCAGTGAGGGAGCGTCCTGCCTCAGCAGCCCGTCGGCGTGGGCAGCGGCCGCATGGATGGCCGGGGCATCGGGGTTGGCGTCCACCAGCTGGCGGATCGCCGTGACCACGGCGGCGGCATCGTCCGGCCGTCCGGCTGCCAGGAGCGTGCGTACCAGCCAGGGGGCGACCGCAGGTTCGCGGGCGAGGAGGACGGGCGCGGTGCGTGGGGCTGGGCTCGGCCAGAGGGTGGCCAGGGCGTTGCGCAGGTGGTCCGAGTCGTCCTCGGCGGCGGCGAGTTGGACCTCGATCCACTGGGCGAAGGTGGTGGGGCGCGGGGGCGCGGCGGGTGGGGGCTGGGGGTGCGCGGGCTTGGAGCGCGCGGGCTTGGAGCGTGCGGTCTTGGGGCGTTGGGGCCCAGGGGACGGGGGTGATGCCGGGTGGGATGCGGCGCCCGGAGTCGGGGCGGTCGGGGGTGGCGCGGGCGTCGTCGGCTTGGTCAGGGCGCGTGCGTGGTCGGCGGCTGACGGGAACTCGCCGCGCTGCACCGCGAGGGCGGCCAGGATGGTGCGTGCCTGGCGCTCCGCCCAGCTGAAGCCCGCCGTCCGGGCCTGGTCGAGCGCCGCGGTCGCCTCGGCGAGGGCATCCAGCGGGCGGCCCTCGGCCATGGCGAGTTGGGCGGTCACCAAGTGGCGCAGCAACGGGACGGTGAACTCGGCGCCGGCCGGGGCCGACGCCAGGGCAGCCCTGGCCCGGCCGGTGTGGCCGAGCTGCACCAGCAAGAGGGCGTGCAGCAGTTCGATCGGGCTGTGCCAGCCGGCCGTCGAGCCGCCGGCGCGCAGGGCGGCTGCCTCTGCCACGAGGGAGAGCGCCTCGGTGGCACGTCCGTTCCGCCAGGCGATCGTGGCTTCACCCAGCCGGACGGCCGCACCGAGGTCAAGCCCGTGCGCGAGGGCGAGCCGGTGGACCTCGGCCAGCCGGACGCCGGCGTCGGGGGCCGCTTGCGCCGCCAGGGCCGCGGTCTTGGTGAGCAGTGCGTCCTGTCGGACCGGAGCCGGCAGGGCGGGGAGGGTTGCCGGCTCGGTCACGGTGGCGAGGCACTCACGGTACTTGCCGCGCAGGAGCAGTGCGGTGGCCAGCGAGGTGCGCAGCCGAGCGGTGATGACGGGATCGGGTGCGGGTGCGGGTGCGGAGGCGGGTGCGGGTGCGACTGTGGGTGTGGGCCCGGGCGCACGTGCGGGTGCGGGTGCGAGTGCGGGTGCGGGTGTCAGGGCGGGGGCGGGCGCGGGCGCGGGGGTTGGTGGTCGTGAAGCAGGTGAGAGGGAAGGGGGTGACTGAGCGCTCGCTTGGCTGATGGCCGGCGGTGGGCTTGGCGGATGGAGCTCCGCACCCAGGGCGTTGCGGGCCAGGCTCAGCGCCTTCGCCACGGCACCCGAGCGCAGGCAGGCCTCGGCGGCGAGGGCGACCATGGGGGTGGCGGCGCGGGCGTCCGTGAGCACGTCGACGCCGCGCAGCGCCAACGCCGCCGCCGTGCCCGGATCGTCGGCCAAGGACTCGCTGGCCGCGACGCGCAGCAGAGTGCCGGTGGCCGGGTCGTCCGGGTGGGCGCCGTGCAGCAGGTGCGGGGCGGCCTCGGTGATGGAGTGGCCGCGCGCCAGCTGGATGGTCAGCGCCTGCCGGTGCAGTGCGGCCCGGATCGCCCGTGGGAGGTCGGACAGGACCACCTGGCGCAGCAGTTCGTGACGGAACGTCAGCTCGTCTGACGTGCTGTCCAGTAGGCCGGTGCGGGCCGCTGCGCGAACCGCGGGGGCGAGCGCGCCCACTGGCCGTCGCAGCAGCTGGGCCACGTCCTCGGGGAGGCTGGAGCGCCCCAGCACGGCCGCGGCTTCCAGCAGTTCACGGACGGGCGGGGGTGCCGCTTGGAGCCGGCGACCGGTCAGGTCGTGCAGTGCGGTGGTCGGCTCGGTCACCTCGGTCAGGCGGGCGTGGCCGCCATCGAGTCGCAGGGTGGTGTCTGCGTCAAGGGCGTTGAGCAGTTCGATCAGCAGCTGAGGACTGCCCTGGGCCATGCCCAGCAGCTCGGCCAGCTCCGGATCCGGCGGCGCGCCGAGCAGGTCGGCGCCGACCTGCAGTAGGGAGTCGGGGGCGAGTGGCCGGAGCACCAGCCGGGGGACGCGGTCGGCGGTGGCCGGCGGCTCGCCGCTCCAGGCCTCACCGGCGAGCACCAGCAAGGCCTTCTCGCGGTGGACGGCGACCAGCTGACGGAGCCTCGGCAACGGCACGACCGGCTGGTCGCAGGTGATGAGCACGGGCGCGGTGCGCAGCTGCTCGGCCAGCAGGGTGTGGGCTCGGCGCAACGCCGGGTGGACGGGGGCGCCGCCGGACGCCGCATCACCGGGGGCGAAGCTGGTGGCTGGGCCGGCCGGGGGGGGCGGGGCAGTCGGGCCGCCCTGCCCGGGGATGGCCGGGCCGGCTGCCGCGGCTGTCGCAGTTGCGGTCGCTGCCGCCGCGGCAGCCGGTGAGGACGCCGTGCCGAGCGCGGTGAGCAGGCTGGCGGCCAGCGGCTCGGCGGCGCCGCGCAGCACGCGGACCACGTGGAAGCCGCGTGTGTCGGCCAGGCGTTCGCCCTCCCGGAACAGCCGCGTCCGGCCGTAGCCCGCCGGCCCGGTGACCGCGGCCAGCAGGGCTTGTCGGCTCCCCAGGACCCGGTCCATCCAGAGGGTGAGCTGGTCGAGTTCGGCGTCTCGTCCGCGCAGCGGTGTCACTCCGGTGTCGGTGGGCGGTTGCTCTGACGGGGCATGAGCCTGAGCTGGTACGCGGGGGCCGGTCAACAATGGGGTCCTCGCCGGGTGTGGTGGTGGGCGGCGCTTGCGGGTGGGCCGAGGCGGCTGCCCCGGGGCGATGGGTGCGGCCGGCAGGTGGGTGGCTGCGTGCAGCTCCGGGGCGGTGGGCGCGGCCGGCTGGTGCCTGGGTGGGCCGGGTGGGGGTCGGGTAGCTCGGGTGGTTCGGTGGCGCAGGGCGGCTCGCGGAGTTCGGAGGTCAGCGGGTGGGTGGCTTCGGTCGACAGGGTGGCCTGGGCGGCGCGGGTCATGGGCAACAGGCCGCGGGCAGTGGGTCGCGGGCCGCCCTCACGGGTCAGGGGCACGGGCAGTGGTCAGGGGGAGCGGGGCCCGGCAGTGGTCAGGGGGAGCGGGTCACGGGCAGTGTCAGGGGGAGCGGGTCACGGCAGTGTCGGGGGGAACAGGTCACGGCCAGTGGTCAGGCGGCGGACGGCACGGTTGGCGGGTGCGGTGCGTCGGGCTCCGCTCAGGCGTCGACCGGCTGCGGTTGGTCGTCACCCCGTGCCAGTTTCCCGCCGGGCAGCAGCAGCGCGAGGGCAGCGCAGCAGAGCGCCAGCAGCACCGCCAGCCCGTACGCGTCGGCCAGGCCGGAGGCGAACTGCGCCGCGTACTGGGCGCTGCCGGTTCCGGCGGTGACGAAGCGTATGGCGAGCGCACTGAGCACGGCGACGCCCAGGGCCTGGCAGACGCGTTGGGTGGCCTGGAAGAGCGCGGTGCCGCGGGTGACGGCCGAACGCGGGACATCGCTGAGCGCGGTGACCTGGGTGAGGGGCGGGATCACCCCGGCGCCGGCCCCGGCGATCACCAGCGGCAGGGCCAGCCGGGCCGGGTCGGGGTCGCCGGCCCTGGCCCGCAGCAGCGCGACGCCGACGGCGAGCAACAGGAACCCGGCGGTGAGCGGTAGTCGCGGCCCCCAGCGGTCCCGGATCCGGCCGCCGAGCAGTCCGGTGGCACCGCCCGCCACCGCCATCGGCAGCACGGCCAGCCCGGCGTCGAGGGCACTGGAGCGATGGACCACCTGGATGGAGAGCGGAAGCAGGAACTGGGTGCCGAAGAAGGGCACTTGGCCGAGGACGTTGATCGCGCTGCCGATCCCGTAACTGCGCAGGCGGTAGAGCCGGAAGTCGAAGGGGCCGGCGTGACCCGAGAACTGCCTGACGAGCAGGAGGACGAACCCCGCCGCGCCCACCCCGAAGGCGAGCAGCGCCGTGGCCCGCCGCCCGGAACCGAGCTGCGTGGCACCCAGCAGCAGCCCACCGAAGGCCGGACAGACGGCGGCCAGGCTCAGCCAGTCCGGTGGCCGGCGCGAGGGGTCGCGGGGCTCGTCGGGAGCCAGCACGCGGTGGCCCAACAGGACCCCGACCACCCCGATCGGGACGTTGACGAAGAAGATCCAGCTGGTCAGATGGGCGTCGATGAAGGCGCCGCCGACCAGGGGGCCGATCATCGGGGCGAAGACCAGCACCAGGCCGAAGACGCCGAAGGCGATGCCCCGCCGCTCGGGCGGGAAGGCGGTGAACAGCCGTGCGGAGCCCAGTGGCAGGGCGAAGCCTCCGGCCAGGCCCTGCAGCACCCGGGCGGCGATCAGCAGGCCGAGGGTCGGCGCCAGCCCGCAGAGCAGGGAGGCGCCGGAGAAGCCGAGGAGTGAGGCGAGGAAGACCCGCTTGGTGCCGAACCGGTCGCCCAGCTCGCCGGCCAGCGGGGTGGCAATGCCGAGCGCCAGGGCGTAGCCGCTGACCACCCACTGGACTTCGGAGGTGGGCGCCGCGTAGCGCAGCTGCAGCGCGTGCACCGCGACGTTGACCACCGTGGTGTCCAGGATGGTCATGAACGAGCCGACCGAGACCGCCAGCAGCGTCTGCCAGGGCGATCGGCCGCCGGGCCGGGGCGGTGCGCCGGCCCGGGTGGTGGAGGCGGAGTGGGAGGTCATGGCAGCCGTCGGCTCGGCAGGGCCGTCGCCGGTGCGGCGGGTAGTCGGCCGGCCACCACCCGGCCGTTCTTGAGGACCACACGGAGGGCGTCCAGCGCCGCGAGGTCGGTGCTGGGATCCCCGTCGACCAGGAGCAGGTCGGCCGGCAGGCCGGGGGCCAGCGTGCCGAGCCGGCCGGCCCGACCGCAGACCGCCGCGGCACCCCGGGTGGCGGCCTCGATCACCTGCAGCGGGGTCAGCCCGGCAGCCAGCAACCGGTACAGCTCCTGGCGCGGTTGTCCGGCGGGGACTCCGGGTAGCCCGACCCAGTCACTGCCCAGCGCCACCCGCCCGCCGGCCGCCGCGAACCGCCGGACCACCTCGACCAGCAGCTCCTCGATCTCGGCCAGCGCCGCCTCCGGCAGGTCGGGCAGGCCGATGCGGATGCTGATCAGCTCGCTGCCGAGGGTCGGCACCAGGCGCACGTCGGCCGCGACCATGCGATCGATCCACCGGGCGAAGTCGGGCAGGGCCTCCAAGCGCAGCCGGCCGGCACGCTGCAGCTCGACGTAGCCGGTCTCCGGGGGCAGTGGGAAGAGCAGGTGCTCGATGCTGTCCACGCCGGCGGCCAGGGCGGCCTCGAGCTGGTCGGCATGGTGGACGTGGGAACGGACCGGCAGCCCGTGCTCGTGCGCCCGGCGGGCCACCGCCTGGATCAGGTCGGGGGCCAGCACCGGCAGTCGGCCCGGTGAGCGGTAGTCGAAGTCGAAGGACTCCTGGGTGACCTTGATGAAGTCCACGCCTCGGGCGGCCAGTTCGTCGACGGCGGCCTTGGCCTCGTCGGCGCTGTCGACGGGCCGGGCCGCCGAGCCGTCGCCGCGGATCACCGGGTAGCCGCCGGGCGCGGTGATCGCCGGACCGGCGACGAAGACGTTGGCCGCGGTGGGCCGGCGCCCGGCGTCGTGCAGCTCCTCGATCAGCTGGGGGCCACAGCCGGTGTTGCCGATGCTGGTCACGCCGTCCTGTAGAAATCCGTGCAGGACGGTGGGAATGTCGCGTTCCACATGCGTGTGCGAATCAATCAGCCCCGGTAGTGCCGACAGCCCGTCGCAGGGCACGATCCGGGCCTGCGCTGGAATTCCGATCGAGCCGGTCGGCCCCACCCGGACGATCCGTCCACCATCGATCAGCAGGTCGGTGGCGGGACGCGCCGCCGCTCCCGTGCCGTCGATGAAACGGACACCGACCAGCGCGACCGGGCCCGAGTATGGCTCCGGCTCCCGCTCGGGCCAGGACTCCGGCTCGGGCCAGGACTCCCGCTCGGGCCAGGACTCCGACGCCTTCGCGGAGTTCGCTTCCGTCCCATTCGGCTCTGCGGTATTCATCGAGGCACCCCCTGACTAATCTGACAAATCAGAAAGTCGGTCGGCTTCTCTTTTGGCCGATCCGCTTCTGATCAGTCGATCCACCGGCAAGGTAGTGTGCTAACCGAAAAGCCGTCAAGGTGTGCCTGGATAAAGCGAAAATACTCAGTTCGCCGCCGGATCGGTCACCTGGCCGAGAAAGAGCGGCTGCCCGGTCCGCACATTGCGGACCAGGAAGAAGAACGGGCGATCGAGGACCAGCTGCGCCGCGACCTGCGGCGGCGCGACCGCGGTCGCGCCCATGCCGACCCCGCTGCCGGCCGCCGCCGTGGTGCCCTTCTCGTCCACCAGCACCATGGCCTTCTGGACCACCTGGTCGATCTTCGGCGCCTCCGCCCCGGGGGCGGCCAGCGCGGAGAAGTCGGCCGACGGGCTGAAGGCCGAGCGCATGCCGAGGGCGGCCAGCGGTCCGTTCAGCGACCCGCCACTGGTGAAGCTGAACTTCGGCATGGTCAGCTCCACCTCGGTGTCCTTCAGCGCACCGAGCGCGCCGTCCAAGGCGGCGCTGCTCAGGCCCTGGCGGAAGGCCTCCAAGCCGCCGGAGTCGGGCAGCACCAGGTCCATCGCCAGGTCGCCGCCCTGATAGGGCAGTTCCACCGCCTGCCAGGACGGACCGGCGCTCCCGCCACCGCCGTGGGCGTAGCGCAGCCGACTGGTCTGGTTCATCATGCGGACGGTGTCCGTGCTGCCGTCAAGCCGGTGGAACGGCTGGTCGGCGGAGTACTCCGGCTTGAACGGCGACTTCCACTTCGCCGTGAAGTAGAGCGCGTCGGTGAGCGTCAGCAGGGTGTTGGGGCCCAGCGAGCCCGGAGCGAACAGGTCCTTGATCCGGCCCCCGGTCTGCTGCTCGACCAGGGCGTTGACGGCCTTGGTCGCGCCCTGCGGGTCCTTGGCGAAGTCCGCCGTGTACAGGCCCGCGTGGAAGGCCGCGGCCAGCAGCGCCAAGTAGTCCTGGCGAACGGGGTAGCCGCGCTGGACCCATGCGGTGTCCGACTGCTTCAGCATCAGGCCGTCGCCGCCCGACCGCCGGCCATCGGCCAGCGCGCCGAGCGCCATCGCGTAGCGGTCGGCCGGCAGGTCGGTGTGCAGCACGGTGCTCATCTCCCGCGCGGTGGTGCCACGCGCGCCCGGCAGCGCCATCCCCAGCGCCGCGGCCAGTCCGGCGGGGGAGAGGACCGTGTTCCGCTGCCCGCCGATGGCTCGGTAGAGGTCCAGGCCGAACGCCTCGGTGCCGGCCGCGGTGCCCTGCACCTCAGCGTCGGTCGGCACCACCTCGGCCGCCGGCGCGGCGCGCAGCTCGCCCGCTCCCGGTGTGCCGCTGCTGCCGCAACCCGCCAGCAGTGCCGCCAGCGTCGCGATCCCCGCCGCCCAGCTGGTCCGCTTGCTCCGCATGCTCGTCCCCCTTCCCTCGTCGCACCCCGTGGTCGGGGGTGCGGTTCGGCGATGGGACGCGGGGGCCGGTGAACCGGTTCCGTGGCCGCCCGAGGCGACATGAGGGGAGGTCAGACCGGTGGCAAAGCTGTTGCACACCTGTTTCGATCACGTTCGAGGGACTGCGTTAGGGTCTCGCTTGTCAGCACGTCAGCAGCAGTGACCAGGGCAGGGGAGTGACCATGCGCGAGTACTACGAGCGCGAGGAGATCATCGAGCGCGACGGCTTCTTCGGTGACGAGGTCATCGAGCGTGAGGAGATCGTGCGCCGCGACCGGTGGGGCCGGGAGGAGATCATCGAGCGAGAGACCGTCGTGGAGCGCGACAACGGCTTCTTCGGCGGGCTCTTCGGTGGCGAGGAGGTCGTCGAGCGCGAGGAGATCATCGAGCGCCGCGACTGGTTCTGACCGGTTCGCCTGGACCGGCTTTCCGCTCGGTCGACTTCGAGCCGGCGCCGGGCCCCGAGGGAGGTCGTTCCCCGGGGCCCGGTCGTTCGTCGCGGACCGATCACGGCTGGACGGTCGGCCCCGTGATGCGGAAGGTGCTGGAATTGCGCACGCCCAGCTGGGCCCGGACTGCCGTGGCGCTGCCCGGCACGGTGGCGGTGAGCTCGGAGCGGCCCTCACCGAGGCGGGCGGACCGCTGGCCCCGGTAGCGGAAGAACACCTTCAGCAGGTGCGGGTGGTCAGCCTCGATGGGCAGGGCGTTGGCGCCCCAGCGGGCCGGGTGCTCGGTGCCGTCCAGCTCGATGACCGGGCGGGTGAGCACGTGGTGGAACCAGGCCGCGGGTATCGAGGGGCGCACGGTGACCACGAGCTGGGCGACGGACTCTGACACGTCGTCAACGATAGCGAACGAACCGAACGGATCCTCTTCGCCACCGGCGCCACCCACAAGCGCGGTGCGGCGCACGACGGCACCACCGTCACCGACTTCGACCCGCGGGAGCGCGACTGCGGCATCACCATCTTCGCGGCGGTGGTCGGTTGCCACTGGGACGGTCACCGGATCAACCTGATCGACACCCCGGGCCACGTGGTTTCACCGGCGTGGTCGACCAGCGCACCGGGCGGTGACCGCCGAGCAGGCGCCGAGGCGCTCGCCACCGGCGGCCGGACCGACCGGCCCGGGCCCGGTGGGCGGCGCGGCACCGGACGGCGCAGCGATCGCCGGGATCCTCGGCGAAGCGGTCCTGCCGCTGCTCAAGGCACCGCAGCGGGCCCTCCGGCGGCCGTATCGACGGCCAGCAGTGCCGCGCCGATCGCACCCGCGTCGGCCCCGAAGCGGGCCGCCACCACGGGCACGGGCGGACGGTCGCCGGGGGAGTACAGCTGCTGGGCGAACGAGACGCGTGCGGGCGCGAGCAGGAGTTCCCCGGCGGCGACCGGACCACCTCCCACGATCAGTACGGCGGGATCGAAGACATTGGCCAGGGCGGCCAGCCCGGTTCCGGTGAGTGTCCCCACCCGCTCCAGGATCTCCAGCGCCTCGGCGTCGCCGCCGCGCGCCGCCTCGGTGACCGCCTCGCCCGCATCCCGCGAGCCCTCGCCGATCAGGCCGGCCAGCAGCGACGCCGGGCGGGCCGCGGCGGCCCGCCGGCCCAGGGCGGCGATCGTGGCGCCGGACGCCGACACGCCCCAGCAGCCGCGCTTGCCGCATTCGCACAGCGGACCCAGGGGGTCGACCGTCAGATGGCTGGCCTCGGCCGCGAAGCCGTGCGAGCCCCGCAGCAGCCGCCCGGCGACCACCACCCCGCAGCCCAGACCGGTGCCCAGGGTCACCAGTGCCTGGTGGTCGTGCCCCCGCCCCGCGCCGAGCCGGTACTCGGCCCAGGCGGCCACATTGGCGTCGTTGTCCGTCACCACGGGGAGCCCCACGGCGTCCGCGATCATGGCCCGCAGTGGAGCCCGCGCGAACCCCAGGCCGGGCGCGAAGGCCAGCGCCCCGGTGCGGGCGTCGACCATGCCGGGCAGCCCGACGCCGACCGCGGCCACCCGGTCGCCGCCCAGTTGCGCCACCAGTTCGCCGATGGCACCGACCAGCTCGTGCGCCGTGCGGCCCGGGGTGGCACGGCGGGCCCGCGCGGACACCGTGCCCTCGGCCGTCACCCGCACTGCCGCGATCTTGGTGGCGCCGACATCGACGCCGACCGCCTCGCCGGGGGTGGGGAAGGGCGAGGTCATGGCAGTTCCGGCAGGAGCACCCGGGCCTCGCCCCGCAGTGCGGCGGTCCGCACCTCGTAGCCGCCCGGCCCGCGCACGGCGGACAGGTCGCACGGCCGGTCGGCGCTCAGCAGGTCGCCGCCCACCCGCACCCGGACCGGCACCCCTTGGCCGGTCTGCTCGTTCAGCCCCTTCACGTAGCACGCTCCGAGCCGTCCGTGCGCCACCTGGACCACGGCGCACCCGCCCCCGACCAGGTCCGCGGTGATGACGTGCTCCCGGTACGCGGTTCGGGCCCGCACCGCTTCGTCCGACCGGTTGAGCAGGAAGACCAGCGCATCCTGCGGGTCAGGGCTGAGCCTGCGCAGTTCGAGCCACGCCCCCGGTCTCGCACCGGGCGCGCCGAAGCACTCGGCCAGCCACTCCTCGACCGCCTCGCCGATCGGCCGGCCGTTCAGCGGCACCGTGCGCACCTTGCCCGCCACCGCCTCGGCGAGCTCGGCGCAGTGGTTCAAGTCACCGTCCAGTGTGGGTGGTTCCCCCACCAGGAGCAGCGAACCGCCGTCCTCGGCGAACCGCGCGAGCCGCCGTTGCAGGGCCCGCTCCATGAACCGGCCCGACACCGCGACCAGTGGCCCGGCAGCGGGGTCGAGCGTGGTGCGACCGGTCAACTCCGCCAACTCGAAGGGAAGGTTGCGTCGCAGGCAGTGGGCGACGAACGGGACCAGCGACTGCTCGGCCGAAGGCACCCACCAATCCCGGTACGCAGACCGGCCGTTCGTCGCCCACTCCCACGCGCCGACCGCCTGGTACGGCGGATGGACACCCCAGCGAACGCCGGGCTCCGGTCGCCAGGCGGCCAGCGCCTCCCGTCGCCCGGCCAGGAAGTGGGTCAGCACCCGCAGCGCGGCGAACGCCGGGCCGGGGCCCGCCTCCAGTGTGATCGGAGCGGCGTCCCCGTACGGTGGGTCGAACCGCGCCGGATCGCCGGCCGCATCCCTGGGCCAGGAGCGGGAGACCGCGAGGTGCTCCCCCCAATCCGCCGTTGCGCAGGCCGGGTAGACACTGACGCCGGTCGCCCCGCACGCCACGCCGAGCAGGCTGTGGTGAACCGGCGCCACCGGGAAGGCGCAGCTCGGATCCGCCCAGCGAAGCCCCCAGTTCTCCTCGATGTTGGGACCCCGGCCGCCCTTGGCCGCCAGGACGTAGTTGACCAGCGCCTCGTCGTCCCGGACCACGTTGCCCGTCCAACTGGTGTACGCCCGGGGCATTTCGGCGGCCGCGCCGACCCTGTTCCTGGCCAGCCAGGCGTCGTACCGCCCGGCCGCCCGGCCGGGATCGCGGTCGGCCCTGGCCGGCGGCGAGTACGTGGTGAAGACGGGGACGTCGCACCCGAGCGCACCGGCCAGCGCCGCCATCCCGCCGGCGAGCTCCTCGGCCGACCACTGTGCCCAACTGACCAGGGCGCCGAGCCCGCCGGCGGATGGCTCGGCCGTGGTGGGGGCGGCCGTGCCGGCTGCGAAGCGGGCGAAGGCCGCCACGCCCGGGGAGGAGTGGTCGAGCGCGTCGAGCGGAAGGGCGGTCTCCCCGCAGTGCCCCTCGTTGCCGATCTGAACGGCGACGACCGGCCCTGGCGGATAGCGGAACGCACGCAGGAACAGGCCGACGGCGCGAAGCCAACCCATGGCGTCCGCACGGTACTTCGGGTCATGAGCAGAGGGCAGCACGAACTGCTGGTAGGACAGCGGCCGGCCGTCGGCCGACCGGGCGGGGTGCCGCTCCCGATCGAGCGTGGGGCTGACCCGGTCGGGCAGCCCGCCGAAGGGCAGTTCGGCATGGACGAACGGGCCCGGCTTCAGCACCGCGAGCAGCCCGGTCGCCGCGACCCGCTCCAGGAAGCCGGCCAGATCGCGGTTGCCCTGCCCGGCGAAGCACAGGCGCCGCCCACCGTCCCGGGCGACCTCGTGGTGCCGCCAGGGCACGTAGCAGGTCACCACCTCGATGCCCGCCTCGCGCATGGCACCCAACTTGGCCGCCCACCGTTCGGGGTGGTCCCGGTAGTAGGGGTACTCGCCCGCGATGAGGAACCGGGGGCGCCCGTCCAGCCAGAGGGCTCCGTCCACGAAGCGCGGCCGCTGCCCGGCGCTCACGGCGCGACGCCTTCGTCCGGGGTGAGCAGCACCTTCATCGCGCTGTACCCGCCGGGCGCGGCGCCCGCCGTGGCGGCCAGCATGGTCAGTGCCTCGGCGTACCGTTCGAGCGGCAGCACATGGGTCACCAGCCGTTCGAGCGGCAGGTCGCGCGCGAGGTCCACCGCCAGCTCGAAATCCGCCGGCCGGTACGGCCCCGCACCCACCAGGCGGATCCCCCTGGTCACCAGGGCCCGCAGCGGAACGGCGGCGACGGCGGCCTCCCGCTCGCCCATCACCACCACGGTTCCCCCGGCCGCCACCGCGCCCAGGAGGTCGCCCGGCAGCGTCCCCGTGGTGTCGATGACCACATCGGGTGAGTCCGCCGCGACCGCCTCCCCGGCCTCCAGCACCCGAACGCCCTCGGGCAGTACCTGGCGGGCGACGGCCGACCGCCCCGGATCGCGCTCGGCCAGTGTCACCCGGGCGCCGCGCCGGGCCAGCACCAGTGCGCACAGCGCACCGATGGGACCGGCGCCGACCACGAGCACCCGGTCGTCCCACCGCGGTCGAGCCGCCGCCAGGTTGTTCAGCACGCAGGCGAGCGGCTCCACCAGGGCGCCGCGCCGGTACGGCACTTCGGCGGGCAGCCGATGGACGAAGCGCTCGGGCACCACGGCGTAGTCGGCCATCGTGCCGTCGCGGTCGACGCCGACCTCCCGGCCCGCCTTCGCGCCGCAGTGGGCCTGCATTCCCCGGCGGCAGGGACGGCACCGGTCGCAGTGGTACGTCGGGTTGATCACCACCCGGTCACCGGGCGCCACCGAGCCCACCCCGGCCCCGACGGCGGCCACCGCGCCGACCGCCTCGTGCCCCAGCACCACACCCCGGCGCGCGGGGAACTCGCCCAGCAGGATCGCCCGGTCCGTGCCGCAGATCCCGGTGGCCGCCACCCTGACCAGGACGTCGCCGCCGTCGAACGCAGGAACCGCACGCTCGTGGACTCCCACCCGACCCACCTCCTCGAACACGACGGCCCTCATCGCTGCCTCCCACCGGATCTCTCGCCGACAGTGCATAAAATGCCCGACATGAGCCGCTATTGGCAGTCGGGCCCAGGTGACTCGCCGTCGGATCCGCGCCTGCGGATCCTGCTGCTCGGTGCCTCGGGGTTCGTGGGCGGCGGCCTGTGGCGCCATCTGGCGGCCCGCCACGAGGTCGTCGGCACCTTCGCCAACCGGGCGATCCCGGGGCTGGTCCAGCTGGACCTGCGCGACGAGCGCCGACTGCGGGCGCTCGCGGCCGACGGCTTCGACCTCGTCATCCACGCGGCCGGCCTGGTGCCGCTGGAGGCGGCCGAAGCCGATCCGGAGCTGGCCCACCGCCTCAACGTCCGTCCCGTGGAGGTCCTGCTGGCGGCGGTGCGCGACTCGGCGGCCAAGCTGGTCTTCTTCTCCAGCGACAACGTCTTCGACGGCTCCCGCCACCAGTACACCGAGGACGACCTCCGGTCCCCGGTCAACGTCTACGGCCGGACCAAGACGGCCGCCGAGGACCTGCTGCTCGCCGACGGCGGGCACCTGGTGGTGCGGATCCCGCTCGTCTTCGGCCGCGGTCCCTGGGCGAACAGCTTCCTGGCACGGCTGGCCGGGCCGACGACGCCGGCCCGCACCGACCTGGTGTGCGCCCCCGTCTACCTCCCCAGCCTGGGGCCGGCCCTGGCCGAACTCTGGGCGCGGACGGGTGTCGTGCACTTCGGCGGACGCGACGTGGTGACCAGGTTCGAGCTGATGTCCAAGGTGCAGCAGGCCCTCGACCTGCCCACCCGGGTGGTGGCCGCCCGCGGCGAGGAGGCCGCCTCCCGCTGCCGCCGCCCGCCGCGGCTGGTGCTCCGCAGCACCCGGCACCGCCTGCTGGGCCCCGGTCTGGACGCGGCGCTCGCCCATCTGGCGGGCCGCTCGCCCGCCTGACCGGTCAGCCATGGGGGAGGTGGTCGGCCACCAGCGCAAGGTGGCGCTCGGCGTCCACCCGCCCGGTGCTGCCGAGCTGTGCGGCGAGATCGTTGATCAGCAGCGTGCCCAGCAGGTAGTGGCCGAGCGCGAGTTCCGCGGGCGTGGAGAACCCTCCCCGCAGGTCGGGCTTGGGCTTGCGGTCCGAGAGCCGGCACGGCGCCTCCGCCAGGACGTGCAGGTCATGCGTGAGCAGCAGCCGCTCCAGCCAGCCGGGATCGTCGCGGAACACCTCCGAAAGCCCTTGGCACGCCGCCAGTCGGGGCAGGAACCGGTGGATCGCCGCGCGGTAGCCCGGGAACACCGGCTGCCGGAACCCCACCTGGTAGCCGTGCCGCCGGGAGCTGCGCACCGAGAAGCCCGTGCGCAGTGCGGGATCCCACACACTGAGGCTGAAGAGCGTCTTGGCCAGGTCGTAGACCGGGTCCCACGGCTCGGTCGAGCCGCGCGGATCGATGAACCGGAAGTCATCGACGGCCGCACCGGGGCGAGCGGACACCAGCACGTTGCGCGTGTTGAAGTCCCCGTGGGCCGGGGCCATCAGCCGTGCGGGCGCCAGCGGGGCGAGCCGGCCGGCCAGCCGCTCCAGGACCAGGTGCGGGGCCTGGCACCGCACGCCGTTGACGGTGAGGCGCTCGGCGGTCATCAACTCGGCGGGCAGCGCCCGGTGCAGCACGGGCAGGCGCCGCAGGAACCGGCCCACCACGACCTGCGCGACGTGGCCGGCCGGGGTGGGGTGGGACTGCGCGGCGTACCCGTGCAGCACCAGGGTCCGGATGACCGCCGCATACTGCCGGAAGAACTCCCGTGTGCCATGCGGGGACCGGCGCAGCGGAGCCGCCAGATCCGCCGAGTCGTAGAACGGCGTGGTGGCTGCCGACCACCCGTCCCCGTCGAGGACGTGCCTGACCGGCAGGTAGTGTGCCGCCAAGTCCGGTGCCAGCGCCTGCAGTCGGTCGATCTGGCGGAGCTTGCGGCGGAACGACGCCAGGTCGTGGCCGTCCACGGCGCCGGCCGCGGGCACCAGGACCTTGACCGCGAGGTCCGCCCCGGCCGAGGTGCCGGCCCGGTACACCCGGGCGGGGGAGCCGCCCTCCAGGATCTCGTACTCGATGGTGAGGCCGAGGGCGTCGACGACGGCCGACAGGGCCGCGTCGTCGGTCCACCCGCCGGGCGGGCGGGCGGCCGTGACCGCGAGGTGCCGGCGATCGGTCACCAGAACCGCCTCCTACCAGCGGATCGAGTCGATCAGCGCCGCGTGCAACTGCGGTGTGCAGGCGGCGACGCAGGACCGCTGGTTCAGCGGGCCGATGTCCAGCAGCAGGGTGTCGTGCAACGACTTGCCGTAGGCGTCGGTGATGGTGACCCCGGCCCGTTCCGCCAGGTACACCGAGGCCGCGATGTCGTACGGGAACAGGTGGAGGATGCTCCCGTGCCCGACCCGGCGGAACTCCGGCTCGGTGTCAGGGCGGTCGCGCAGCAGCCGGTTGCCGATGTCGACGTAGGCGTCCATCTGTCCGGTGATGATCCGCGAGATGGAGAAGGAGGCGCTGTTGAAGACGTACACGCCACCGGTGTTGGCCGAGGCGTCGATCAGGTGGCCGTAGGCTCCGATCATCAACTCCGCAGGATGGCCGTTGAATTCGAGCGACCAGAACATCCGGTCGAGGTCGACGGTGGTGGACAGCCGGGGCACCGGTGCGGGGAAGCCGACCGACTCGATCCCGGTGCCGTCCGCGTCCGCGTAGAGCCAGTTGCCGGACTTGATCTCCTGGAGCATCGCGTACCGGATGTCCCCGATGACGGGCGCCTCGCCGAACGGCGCCGCGGCGATGGAGACGCAGGCCATCTCCAGATCGGCGGCAGCCCCGCGGGTGCCGTCGATCGGATCGATGACCAGCAGGTGCTCGGGGTTCCGGCCGATGGTGCGCAGCCCCTCGCTCTCGGTGTAGACGGCGACGGGCTCACCCCGCCCGGTCAGGAAGTCCCAGGCGGCCCGTTCGGCCAGCACGTCGACCGGGAACTCGGCGTCCCCGCCCTTCGCCGTGCCCTGCAGGTAGCGGCTGCCGACCTCGTGGAGACCGGTGCGGACGGCTGCCCGGATCTGCCGGGACAGCTCCTGGACCAGGCCCCTCATGAGACCGAGAGGAAGAGTCGTTCCAGCAGGTCGCACATCTCGTCCGCCTCCTGACGGGTCATGACCAGTGCCGGTCGCACCTTCAGCACGTTGCCGTGCCCGTAGAGCGAGGTGCGCAGCAGCAGTCCGTGCTCCAGGCCGAGTTCGGCCAGGTGGTTGGTGAGCCGGGGATCGGGACGACCCGCGTTGTCCACGATGTCGATGCCGATCATCAGTCCGACGCCGCGCACCTCCCGGACGAACGACACCCTCGAGGCCAAGTCGCGCAGCCGGTCGAGCACGTACCCGCCGACGGCCCGCACGTTCTCCAGGAAGCCCGGACGGCCGATGACCTCCAGGGTCTTCAGGGCGGCTGCGGCGGCCAGCACGTTGCCGCCGAACGTCGAGTTGATGTGGTGCCCCTCCACACCGGCCAGCCGCTCCTCGGTCAGGATGCCGGCGATGGGCATACCCGCGCCGCCGAGGCCCTTGCCGAAGGTCAGCATGTGCGGGGCGACACCGAAGTGGTCGGCGGCGAACATCCGGCCGGTGCGCCCGAACCCGGTCTGGATCTCGTCGAAGACCAGCACGATCCCGCGCTCGTCGCAGAGCTTCTTGAGCGCCTGCAGGTAGCCGTCGGGCGGGACCACGTTGCCGCCGTTGCCGCTGATCGGCTCCAGCACCACGCAGGCCACCCGGCCGGTGCTCGCGTAGTCGATGAAGTCGTTGATCCGCTCGACGCACAGCAGGCCGCAACTGGCCCGCTCCTGCCGGTAGAAGCAGCGCAGGCAGTGCGGGTCGGGCACGTGCACCACGCCGGGCAGGTGCGAGGGGAAGGGGGTGCGCCGGAACGCCGCGCCCGAGGCGCCGATCATGCCGAGCGTCTGGCCCAGGTGGCCGCGGAAGAGGGTGATCACGTCGGACATCCCGGTGTGCACCTGGGCGATCTTGATGGCGCTCTCATTGGCGTCGGAGCCGCTGGCCGACTTCAGGTGCACCCGGGTGAGGTTCGGCGGGGAGACCTCGGCCAGCTTCGAGACCAGCGCGTTCAGCGGCTCGGTCTGGAACTTGGAGGTGACGTGGATCAGCCGGCCGGCCTGTTCGCGGACCACCTCCACGATCTCCGGATGGGCGTAGCCCAGACTCAGGTTGAACGTCCCCGAGGAGCAGTCGAAATAGCGCCGGCCGTCCTCGGCATAGAGGTGGACACCCTCGCCCTTGACCACGCGCAGCTTGTCCGGGAGGTAGTAGTAGTGCTGGAGTGCGCCCGCGACGTCCTGCTCGGACACCGGCTCCGTTTTCGCGCTGACGGCCTGAGTCATCGGCTTTCCTCTGAGAGTCTTCCTGCTGAGAATTCCGGACAGATCGATCTGCTCGAATGAGTCGAACCGCAGATCCGCCTCCTGGAGATCGAGTGCGGCGGTCATCGCGTTCGGAACGACGACGCATCGGATCCCGGCCCCCTTCGCCGCGCGGACGCCGCTGGGGGAGTCCTCGAACGCCACCGCCCGCTCGGCGGGGACGCCCAGGGAGGCGAGCGCCGCGACGTACAGGTTGGGTGCGGGTTTCGCGCCGCTGCGGTCCCCGTCGGCACACTGCACCGTGCTCCAGCCCTCGGCGAGGCCGCACTGCCGCGCGTAGCGGGAGATCCACTCCCTGGTCGAGTTGCTGACGATGCCACGGGAGATCCCCAGCGCGTCCACCGCCCGCAGGATGCGGTGCACCCCGGGCCGGCTGGACAGCCCGCCGAGCAGTTCCCGCTGCCGCCGGCCGACCCGCTGCTGCGCCGCCCGGCGGTCCACCGGGTGCCCGGTGAGCCGTTCGAGGTGCGTCCACAGGTCGAACCCGATGGTGCCGACGACGGACGACCAGACGTCCGGCGGAAGTGGGTGGCCGAACTCCTGGAAGACCTCCGCATGGGCGCGGAATATCTCGGACTCCGGATCCCACAGGGTTCCGTCGAAATCGAAGAGCACCGCGTCTACGTCCTTCACACACACCTCCGTCGAGCGGCAGGAGCGGCAGATGACCGCGCGGCCACGGGTGGTGCACGGAGCTGACATGCCCAGGGGCCCATCATCACGGAGCTTTTCCCGGCCCGCCATTCACAGTTCGTCAACGTACCCTCGATCGGCGTAGGAGGCAGTGCGTATACGGCTCAGTGGTGATCCGCTGGGAGCGGTGCCGGCGACGGACCGGTGCGAGAGTCCGCGAGAGTCGAGGAGCGATGGACGACGACATCCGCCGCGCCGGCACGGCGGCTCCTCCGGGGCGCCCACGGGTGGCCGTGGTCGGGCACGTCGAGTGGACGACGATCGCCGGCCTCGACCAGCTGCCCACCGCCGGTGACGTGATCCACGCCGAGCCGCTCTGGCAGGGCCCGGCGGGCGCAGGCGCGGTCGCGGCCGTCCGACTGGCCGAACTGGCCGGTCGCTGCGCCTTCTTCACCGCCCTCGGCGACGACCGGGCCGGGCGGCGGTCACGCGCCGAGCTCGAGCACCGGGGCGTCCGGGTGCTGGCCGCCGTCCGTACCGAGCCGACCCGCGAGGCGGTGAGCCTGGTCGACCGCTCCGGCGAGCGCACCACCATCACCTTGGGGGCGCGGCTGCAACCGGTCGTGGCCGATCCCCTCGACTGGGGCGAACTGGCGGCCTTCGACGCGGTGTTCTTCACCGCGGGCGACGCGGCCCTGCTGCGCCGGGCCCGGCGGGCCGGGGTGCTGGTGGTGACGGCGCGCGAGTTCGGCACCGTGCTGGAGTCCGGCGTCCGGGTCGACGCGCTGGTGGGCAGCGGCTGCGACCCGGCCGAGAGGTGCGATCCGGCCCTGTTGCGCACGCCGCCCGACCTGGTGGTCAGCACCGAAGGCGGGCGCGGTGGCGTGTTCAGCCGCTGCGGCCGGCCTCCCCAGCGATACCGGGCCGCCCGCGCACCCGGTCCGCTGGTCGACACCTACGGGGTCGGGGACAACTTCGCGGCCGTCCTCACCTACGCGCTCGCCACCGGGGCGACCGCGGCCGACGCGCTGGCCCTCGCGGCCCGCCACGGCGCGGCCTGCACCGCGCGGCGGGGCCCGTTCGCGGCCGAGCCCGCTCCCCACCGACGGGTGGCCCCGGTGTGAAGCGCCTCCTGGTGCTGTGGGACATCGACGGCACACTGATCGACGACGGCGGCCGCTGCCAGGCGATCTACCCGCGAGCCTTCGAGCGCCTCACCGGCACCCCCGCCCGCCACCGGGTCGCCACCGCAGGCCGGACCGAACCCGACATCATGGCCGAGCTGTTCGCACGGCACGGCGCCGAACCGGTCGAGCCGGGCCGGGTCACCGCCGAACTGGTCACCCAACTGCGCCGACTGGCCCCCGAACTCCGGGCCGCCGGAAGGGTTTTGCCCGGTGCCGTCGAGGCACTGCGGGCGCTGGGGCGCCAGCCTGCGGCGGCCCAGTCCGTGCTCACCGGGAACCTGAGGGCCAACGCCGCCCTGAAGCTGCGGCTGTTCGGGCTGGCCGGGTACCTGGATCCGGGCATCGGCGCGTACGGCGACGACGCCCGCGAGCGGGCCGCCCTCGTTCCGGTGGCCCGCCGCCGCGCCGCCGCCGCGCACGGGCACGA
Organism: Kitasatospora humi; assembly: GCF_020907985.1. Classification (GTDB taxonomy): domain Bacteria; phylum Actinomycetota; class Actinomycetes; order Streptomycetales; family Streptomycetaceae; genus Kitasatospora; species Kitasatospora humi. The sequence goes on from NZ_JAJJPA010000001.1 coordinate 428,402, forward strand.
GTTCGACGCCGACGGCACCGTGCTGATCGGCGACACCCCGCGGGACGTGTGGGCGGCGCGCGTCGGCGGGGCACGGGTGATCGCCGTCGCCTCGGGCGCGAGCAGCACCGCCGTGCTGCGGGAGGCGGGAGCCGATGCCGTACTGGCGGATCTGCGCGACACCACCGCGCTGCTCCACGCCGTCCAGGCGCTGCGGCCGGCCGCGCGGAGCGCCGGATGAGCGAGCAGCTCCCCCCGGTGCGCCTGGTCTCGGTCGTGATGCCCGCGCACGACGCCGAGGCGACGATCGCCACCCAGCTGGCCGCCCTGAACTGCCAGACCTACCCGGGGGAGTGGGAGGTCATCGTCGTCGAGAACGGATCGAAGGACGGCACCCGCGCGCTGCTGCGGTCCTGGCAGCAGCGGACGTCTCGGCTGAGGGTGGTTCACGCCACCGCCGGGTGCGGCGTGAACCGCGCACGCAACATCGGCTGCCACCAAGCGCGCGGCGAACTCGTGCTCTGCTGCGACGCGGACGACGTGGCGGCTCCCGGCTGGATGGCCGGGCTGGTCGACGCCCTGCGCACCAGCCCGGCTGCCGGCGGCGCCCTGGAACGCCGCAAGCTCAACTCCTGGTTGGCGCTGGCCGCGCGCCCGCCGAAGGAATCAGACGCACTGCTCGACACCTTCGCCTTCCTGCCCTACCCGGCCGGCGCCAACTGCGGCTTCCGCAAGGAGCTGTGGCACCGCCTGGGCGGGTTCGACGAGAGCTACCGCTATGGCGGCGACGACGTCGAGTTCTTCTGGCGTGCCCAACTGGCCGGCTACCGGCTGGCGTTCGCTCCCGACGCCGTCGTGCACTACCGCCTGCGCGCCGAACCCCGGGCCATCATCCGCCAGTTCTACCGCTACGGCCGCTCCCACCCGCAGCTCTACCGGGACTTCGCCGGCCGCGGCATGCCCCGCTCCCGGCCGACCGACGTCGCCCGCGCCTGGTGGCGGCTGCTGAACCGCCTGGCCGACCTGGTCGGCCCCGCCGACCGCCGTGTCGCACTGCTGGCCCAACTCGCCATGCGCGTCGGCCGCGTCGTCGGCAGTGCCAGGTGCCGGCGCTGCTACCTGTGACCGGGCCGGCGACTCGCGGGCCCGCCCGGGCCGGCCCGGGGGAGGTGTGAGCGTGGTCACGTCACGGCTCGCGGCGGCCACTTACACTGGTCTGGCACAAGCGGGGCACCGTCGCTCCGCGCACGTAGCTCGCGAAGGCCGACCACTGCGGACACCGGCGAGCACCTCCGAAGGACCGATCGCCGTGCCCTCCGACCTGACCGCGGTCATAGCCGCCTCCACCCGCTGGCTCCTGGCCGCCTATCCGCCGCCCGCCGGCGCGCTCAGCCACGCGCTGGCCGAGGCCCAGGCGCGGCAGGCCGCCACGGTCGCCGCCGCCCTGTGCTACCCCACCGAGCTGGACGTGCAGCTGCTCCAGCTGCTCGCCCCCAGCGGCGCCCACCGGCTGGACTGGCTCACCGGAAGCGACCCGGCGCCCGACGACACCGCCTGGCGCACCTGGGTCGACGAGACGGTGGTCAGCTGGGCCGCCTGCCTGCTGGCCGACCCCGCGCTGGCCGCCCGGGCCCGCCAGGCCCTCACGGCGACCGAGCACCACACCGAGGCCGGCGGCCTGGGACGCCTCACCGACCCCGGTGACCAGGACCGCGACGCGGCCGCCCTGCTGCGCCACCCGGACCTGCTCGAAGGCATCGCCGGTCTGCACCGGTCCGCGCTCCTGGCGCGGCTGCGGGTCGAAGAGGCCGGACTGGTCTGACGCCGCGCGCCCCTCGGCCGCGGCTCGTCCCCCACCACGACCGTCGTCCACCGGGCGGCTCGTCGCTCACCGCGACTGTCGTCCGCCGGGCGGCTCGTCGCTCACCGCGACTGTCGTCCGCCGGGCGGCTCGTCGCTCACCGCGACTGTCGTCCGCCGGGCGGCTCGTCGCTCACCGCGACTGTCGTCCGCCGGACGGCGCGTCGCTCACCACGACCGTCATCCGCCCGGACGGAGCCGCGAGCGGGGCGTCGTGGACAGGATCCGGCATGGCGCGCGCGTCATGGCGCGCCGGCAACCTGGCCCTGATTCGGTCGGTGGCCGCGGATGAGGCGCCAGATCCCGCGGCGCCCGCGCAGCAGCAGTCGGTGCAGGGCAGTGAGCTGGGTGTGGGGTGTTGCCATTGCCGTTTCCTGATCGCCGGGGGTTCCTCCGACCGCATGCCCGGGGTCACGCGGCTGAAACGCCGCTCGCCGGCGGTCGGGAACCTGGTCGGCCCTGCCAGTCGAAACCGTTCGGTCGAGCCCAGCCGACCCCGGTTGGCCCGGTCGTCGAGGGACAGGGCACCGACGGTTCCGCGCGGCGGCCGTGACGGCGGCGGCCGGGAACGCCCCCGAAGGGGCCCCGGCCGCCGATCGGCTCAGGAGCGGCCGCGTCCGGTCACCATGTCGCGGGCCCGGTCGACCAGGCCCGCGCCGGGCGCCAGCAGCTTGTTGGCCGGCGGACGGTCCGGGGCGGAGGGATGCGGACGGGTGGGCGCCAGCTTCTTGGCGGTGCGCACCTTGTCGCCGAGCTCGTTCAGCTCGGTCGCCGAACAGCCCGCCGCCAGTGCGGGGAACAGGTTCTGCTCCTCGTCGGCGACATGGCCGGTCACCTCGTGGATCACCTGCGTCACCAGCGCGTCGAAGGCCGGGTCCTCGACCTTGCTGCCCTCCAACTTCTTGAGCAGCTTCTCCACGGTCGCGTGGTCCTGGATCTCCTTGTCGGCCAGCCTGTCACCGTTGGCCACGTACTTGCGCACCGCCGGGTAGAGGTACTGCTCCTCGGCCACCGCGTGGCGCACCAACTCGATGGTGAACTCATCGGCGAGCTCGCGCCGCTGTCTGTCACCGGGCTCCAGCGCCTGGATCCGCTCGAACATGCCCTCGACCTCGCGGTGGTCGCTGGTCAGTTCCGCGATCACGTTTCCCTTGTGTCCCATGGCGGTCTCCCTTCCTGCTCCCGGGTGCCACGGTCGTGCCACCGGGGGGTGTCGTTGCGGATCGTCCGCCGGACGGCCCACCGGTTCCGCCAGGATCCGGCCCGGGACGCGCCCCGCCAGGCTCCGGGTGGTCACCGCTCGCCGCGTCGGCACCCCCGCGCTCGCACCCCCGCGCTCGCCCTGACGCACCGCCCGGCAGGGCACCACCCGCGAAGGGCGGAACTCACCAAGGCGGCCGATCCCCTCGGAACTCCAACCCGCGACTGCCCAGTCGGGCCGGTCTCAATCCTCGGGGGAGCCTTCGGTCCGCCACCCCTGCTGCTCCCGTCGCCGCGCGGGCTCACCCGCCGCGCGGGCTCACCTGCCGCGCGGGCTCACCCGCCGGGTGCGCTCACCCGCCCGGTGGGCTCATCCCCCGCTCGCGAGGAGACCGGCGCCGCCGCCCGAGGGGTGGGGCGCCGGTCTCCTCCGGTCAGCGAGGTCGCCCGATCAGTGGAACACGGCCTTCTGCACTTCACTGGGGTTCTCGAAGTCCTGGGACGGCAGGTGCGAGAGTTCATCCATGATCGTCTGATCCGCGCCGTTGTTCTCGGCGCAGCGCATCAAATCGTCCCGGCTCGACGGGTAGTTGGCACCCTTGAGCGCCATCTGCAGCTCGATAGGACTGACGTCAGCCATCGAATCCTCCCAACGGTTGCTTCGAGCAGTCGTGCGTTTCGAACGTTCTGCGCTATGAGTCATCCGTGTGCCCGGAATGCGGCGCTTCATGCACTACGCCGAGGCGCAGGCCAGCTGAGGAATCGGGGCCGACCGGCGCAGCGCCGGTACCAGCGCCCCGGCGGCGACCGCGCCGGCCGTGACCAGTCCGCCACCGACCAGCGCGCCGCGGGCCCCCAGGGTCTGGATCAGCAGGCCGAGCAGGGGCGGGCCGGCCAGCCCCCACGCCGTGCTCAGGCTGCGCCAGGTGCCCAGCACCCGGCCCCGCAGGTGCGCGGGCGGGTCGGTCTGCAACAGGGTGGTCACCGCCGTGTCACCCGCGGATTCGAGCACCGCCATCGGCACCACGGCCAGCACCAGCGGCAGCATCGTGGGTGACAGCGCGGCGACGGCCTGGAGCAGTCCGCCCGCGGCGGTCACCACCGCCACCAGCCGGACCGACGGCCGCCGCAGCCGGCCCGCCAGTACGGCCCCCGCCGTACCGCCGATCGCGAGCACGCTGGACACCAGGCCGTAGCCGCCGGGACCGGCGTGCAGCGGTCCGGTGACCAGCGCCGCCAGGGTCAGGCCGTAGTTGCGGCCGAGGACCGAGCCGAGGGCGGTCAGCGCGGCCAGGGCGAGCAGGCGGCGGCGCCGGCAGAAGAAGGCGAGCCCCTCGTACAGTGCCCGGCCCCCGCGGGCCGGCTCGGTCACGGCCGCGGGCGGTGGCGGCTCGGCCGGGTTCAGCCGTAGGAACGGGATGACCGCGGCGACGCAGAGGAACGACAGGCCGTTGGCGGCGTAGGCGCTGGCCGGACCGAGCAGGCTCATCAGCAGGCCGGCCAGCGCGGTGCCGGCCAGTCGTCCGACGCTGCTCACCACGGAGCCGACCGCGATCGCCGACGGCACGTCCTCGCGGGGCACCAGGTCATTGCCCAGCAGCGCGCAGGCCGGGCCGTCGACGGTGGCGATCAGACCGCTCACCAGGGCGAGAGCGAGCAGCACCGGGATGGTGAGCAGGCCGCAGGCCACCAGGACGGCGGTGGTGAAGGCCACGACGCCCAGCAGCGCCTGGCCGACCCCGGCCGTCAGCTTCCGCGGCCAGCGGTCGACGGCGGCGCCGCCGGCGAGCCCCAGCAGCAGGCCGGGCGCCACCTGGATGGCCAGCGAGAGACCGGTCATCGCCGCCGAGTGGGTCAGCTGCAGGACCAGCAGGTTCTGGACGGTGAGCTGCATCCAGGTGCCCGCGTTGGACACCAGGTTGGCCGCCGACCACCAGCGCATGCCGCGGTGCCGCAGGCTGCGCCAGGGGGCGCGGGCCGCGGCGGGAGCGGGCTCGGGGGCGGGCGTGGGAGGGACGGGGGCGGCACCCTGGTGCTCGGCGGAGGAGGCGGGCGCGGACGTGATCGTCAGGGACACAAAGACCTGCTGGCGAAACGGGGACGGGCCAGTGGCCCATGCTCACAGCCCGGACCGGCAACCCGAAGTGTCCGATCTCACGTGGCGCCGGGAGCGACGTCAACTCCCTTGTGGCACACGGATTTCACCTGGGCGTGTCGTTGTTCACAGCGCGCTGTTCCGGCCTGCCGCCGGGCTCGGCCGGAGCCATCGGCCGACCGGCCAGCGCCGCGACGGCCTCGGCGACCTGCGCCCCGGTGACCGAGTTCAGGCAGGGGTGGCCCGGCACCGGACAGGTCCTCGCCCGGGTGCCCGCGCAGGCCGCCTCCTGGTCGCCGAGCACCACGTGCGGCACCCGGTAGGGCCGCCACCGCTCGGCCGGCACGACCGGCGCGAACAGGCAGACGACCGGAGTCGCGACCGCCGCCGCCAGGTGCGCCGGTCCGGTGTTGCCGACCACGAGTGCGGAGGCGGCCGACAGGACGCCGGCCAGTCCGGCGAAATCGGTTCGGCCACCGAGATCGAGCGCGTGGTGGCGGGCGACCTCCGCGGTGAGCTCCTTCTCAGCGGGCCCGCCGGTGACCACCACCCGGTAGCCGGCCTCGGACAGCGCCCGGACGGCCTCGGCGGCGGTGGCGGCCCCGGGAGCCCGGGAGGGGACGGCGGCACCGGGATGGACGACCACGTACGGATCGGGCCCGGTGAGCTCGTGCATCTCGGGAGCGGGGCGCACGCGCAGGGCGCCGTCGTCCCCCTCCGGGAGGGTGAAGCCGGCCGCCCGTGCCAGGTCGAGCGCCGCTTCCGCCTCGTGCCGTCCAGGCGCGCGCCGGTGCCGCAGGTCGAGCAGGGAGCCGGGGTAGTCGCGGCTGTCGGCGGCGATGTCGCGGATGCCCGCCATCCGGAGCAGCAAGGCGGTGGGCAGCGGGCTCTGGTGCGCGGAGGTGAGGACCAGCGCGCGGTCGAACCCGCCCTCGGCGAGCTGTGCCACCAACCGGGTGATGCCGTCGGCCCGCACCTGCGGGGGCTGGAAGCCGACCCACGGCGCCTCCCACACGATGATCCGGTCGACGCCGGGCAGCAGTTCGGCGGCCCGGGCGCCCTGCGGGCCGCACAGCACCACGACCTCGTCGGAGCCGTCCGCCACCGCCCGGACGGCAGGGCCGGCGAGCAGGACGTCACCCGCGCTGTCGAGGCGCACCACCAGGGTCCGGCTCACCGGTCCCCGCCCCCGGCACCGGCGGCCCCGCGGCCGAGCAGCAGGTCGACGGCCGAGGCCAGGTCCGGTGCGCACTCGGCCGCACCGGCGACCTCCTCCGGGCGGGTCACGGCGGTGGGCACCAGGACACCGCGGGCACCGGCGGCGCGCGCGGCGGCGAGGTCGGACCCGATGTCGCCGATGACGGCGGCCCGGTGCGGTGCCACTCCCAGGGACCGGCACGCGGTCAGCACCAGCCCGGGGGCCGGCTTGCGGCACTGACAGCCGTCCTCGGCGCCGTGCGGGCAGATCACCCAGACCGCGAAGGGACCGAGGAGGTCCTCGACCCGCTGCCGGACGGCCTCGACGTCCGCGTGGCTGAGCAGCCCGCGGGCGATGCCGGACTGGTTGCTGACCACGCCGACCGCCACGCCTCGCTTCCGCAGGGCGGTGAGCGCGGTGAGCGCGGTCGGCATCGGGCGGACCAGGTCGGGATCGCCGTTGTAGGGGACGTCCTCGATCAGGGTGCCGTCGCGATCGAAGAGGACGGCTGCCGGCGGGCCGGAGTGCGCCGCGGGACGAGGTCGGGGAGTGTGCATCAAGGGCCTTCCGGACGAGCCGACGGATCCGCAGGGGAGGACCGTCACCCCTCGGGGTGTTCGCGGAACCAGGCGATGGTCCGCTCCAGGCCGTCCCGGGGGGCGGTGCGCGGTTCCCACCGGAGCTTGCCGCGGGCGAGCGTGAGGTCGGGGCGGCGGACCATCGGGTCGTCCGTCGGGCGCTCGATGAACTCGATCACCGACGAGGAGCCCGTCAGCTCAATGATCATCCGGGCGAGTTCGAGCATCGTCAGCTCGGTGTCGTTGCCGATGTTGACCGGTCCGCTCAGGTCTGACCAGGCCATGGCGAGGATGCCCTCGACGGTGTCGTCCACATAGGTGAGGGAGCGGGTCTGGGTGCCGTCCCCGGTGACGGTCAGGGGCCGGCCTGCCAGCGCCTGCCGGATGAAGGTCGGCACCGCGCGGCCGTCGAAGGGCCTCATCCGGGGGCCGTAGGTGTTGAACAACCGGACGATCGCGGTGTCCACGTCGGCCGCCTCCGCCTCCGCCGTGGTCAGCGCCTCGGCGAAGCGCTTGGCCTCGTCGTAGACGCTGCGCGGGCCGACCGGGTTGACGTTGCCCCAGTAGCTCTCGCTCTGCGGGTGCTCCAGCGGGTCGCCGTACACCTCCGACGTCGAGGTCAGCAGGAACCGGGCGCCGTGACGCCGGGCCAGCTCCAGGGCGTTCCGGGTGCCCGCGCTGCCCGTGTCCAGGGTGTGCAGCGGCAGGCGGAGGTAGTCGGCGGGGGAGGCCGGCGAGGCGAGGTGGCAGACCAGGTCGGTGTGCCGGTCGACGTCGAGCCCCTGGGCGACGTCCCCGGCGACGAAGGTGAAGCCGGGGTGGTCGGCCAGCTGGGCGACGTTGTGCGGCGAACCGGTGCAGTAGTCGTCGACGCAGGTGACGTCGTACCCGTGCGCCAGCAGGGCCTGGCACAGGTGCGACCCGACGAAGCCGGCGCCTCCGGTGACCACCGCGTGCCCGCGGCCCGTTGCCAAGGTGCTCATCAGGCGTGTCCTCCTCGGGAGGGAGTGGTTCAGGCGCCCGCCGGTCTTCCTGGCGCAAGAACAGGATCAGTGACCCGGACCGAGTTGGCGACAGCACGACTGCCGATGGGGGAGGGAGCCGTCCCCGGCGGCAGCCGCAGCCGGGCAGCCGGCCGGCGCCGGGGACGGCCGTCCGCGTGACGCGTGAAGCGGCCCGTGCCGGGTAGCCGCGACGGTGCACCACAGTGCAGCGCCCGGCGGGCCGGGCACGCCAGCGAGGAGTGCGCCATGACCACACCAGATCCCGACCCCACGACCACACCCGGGCTGGAGCATGGCACCACTCCGCCTCAGGGCGACACGCCGCCGGCGGAGGGCGGCATCTCGGGGATCTCCCACCCGGAGCCGCCGGAGCTGCGGCGCGCCTGGGGGCCCTGGCCCGCCGTGCTGATCGTGGTGATCGCGGTGGTGTTCGCGCTGATCCTGATCGGCAGCATCATCGCCCTGACCATCTGATCACCATCGCTCTGACCATCCGATCGACCCACCGACCGTCGACCCGCGTGCCGGCCGGCCTCCCCGACGGTCACCGGAAGATCAGCTCATGGCCGGTCGTCCCGTTCGCCGCCGTGACGGCCGGCCGGTGGGTCTTCGAAACGGAGGCCAGCCAGACGCCCACCGCTCGCTCCTTGGCGCGAGCGGCCTCGGCCGGCAGCGGGATCCAGGCGGCCCGGTGCCAGGGCTTGCCCTTCCGGGTGCCGTCGGCGGCCCCGGCGAGGTACTCCACCAGCGGTGGCCGCTGCCGCAGCGAGCAGGCCAGCAGCGACGCCCAGCGCACCGCCCCGCTCGCGGCCGCCCGGTCGTCGCACCACGGCGCCGCGCACAGCTCGAAGCCCTGGACGAGGAACCCCAGGCGGCGGGTGATCTCCCCGACCCGGGAGGTGATCGCGGCGGCCGGGATGCCCAGCCTGACCACCTGCTGCTCCGCCACGCCCAGCTCTGCGAACGCCTTGAGCAGGGGCGTCTCACTGCCGCCGGTCGCCCGTAGGGCCGCATCGGGCCCGCCCACGGACACGATGGAGACGCGTGCGCCGTCGGCCGTCAGCATCGCGATGCTGCCACCGAAGCCCGCCAGTAACTCGAACGGGTGAGCGGACACGATCACGGCGCTGCGGATCGGACCCAGGGGCTGACCGGCATCGGCCGGCAGCCGCCGAACGGCAGGGGGATCCGATCGGCCGCGGGGGCGGCTCGGAAGGCTCTCGCTCATCCCCACACCCTCCGTACTCCCTCCGTCTCGACCGGACAACGGGCACCGCGGCGGCGCGGAAGCCGGCCGGCGGTGTGCCGGCTGGGCCGTCGCCGCGGCGGCGGTGACACCGCCAGCGTGAGCCATCGGAGCACGGGTCGCACCAGCGGTGGGGGCGCCGCGCCGAGCGGTGGGCCCGGTGGTCGGCACGGTGGGTGACGTCCGGTCCGCCTCGGGTCGCGCCCGCCGTCGGGTCGGCCGAAGCTGTGACGGAAGGTGCCCGCCGGTTCCTCCGGCCGGCGGGGCGGAGAGATCCAGGTCTCCCGAGCGAAGGCAGAGCCCATGCGCGTCCTCGGCATCAATGCCCTGTTCCACGACCCCGCCGCCGCCCTGGTCGTCGACGGTGCCGTCGTCGCGGCGGCCGAGGAGGAGCGGTTCAGCCGCCGCAAACACGGGAAGCGGCCCCTGCCCTTCTCGGCCTGGGAGCTGCCCGAACAGGCGGCGCGCTGGTGCCTGCGCCGGGCCGGCCTGCGGCCGGAGGACCTCGACCTGGTCGGCTACTCCTTCGATCCGGCGCTCGCCGAGCCCGCCGACCAGCTGGGACTCGACGACCCGTGGGACTGGCTCCGGCAGCGGTACGCGCAGGACGCGCCGTCGTTCCTGGCCCACGCCCTGCCGGGCCTCGACCCGGCGAAGGTCCGGTTCGTCCCGCACCACGTGGCCCACGCCGCCTCGGCGGCCTTCGCCGTCGACGGCACCGCCGACCCGTCCTCGGTCCTGGTGCTGGACGGCCGCGGCGAGGCCGCCTCCCACCTGGCCGCCCGCCGCATGGGCGGCCACCTGGAACCGCTGGCCGCCCAGCGGCTGCCGCACTCGCTCGGCCTGGTCTACGAGGAACTGACCCAGCACCTGGGCTTCCTGCGCTCGTCGGACGAGTACAAGGTCATGGCGATGGCCTCCTACGGCTCACCGAGCATGGCCGCCGAGATCCGCCGTTACGTCTACCCGACCGGGGACGGCGGCTTCCACGCCACCGGGGTGCCGTGGCCGCAGCTGGCGCCCGCGCTGCGGCCGGGCCAGGAGTGGAGCGGCCGGCACGCGGACCTGGCCTGCTCGGCGCAGCTGGTCCTCGAAGAGGTGCTGCTCGACCTGGTGCGCTGGCTGCACGGCCGGACCCACGACCCGCTGCTGACCATGGCCGGCGGGGTCGCACTGAACTGCGTGGCCAACTCCCGCATCGCCCGCGAAGGCCCCTTCGACCGCGTGTGGGTGCAGCCGGCCGCCGGTGACGCGGGCACCGCCCTCGGTGCCGCGCTGTTCCTCGCGGCCGGCGCGGGGGAGCCGCTCGCTCCGATGCCCGGCGCCGACCTCGGGCGGGCCTGGTCCGACGCCGAGCTGGAGGAGTGGCTGGTGCGGGCCAAGGTGCCGCACGCGCGACCCACGGACATCGCCGCCGAAGTGGCCCGGGTGCTGGCCGACGACGGCATCGTCGCCTGGTTCCAGGGGCGTTCCGAGTTCGGCCCGCGGGCGCTGGGCCACCGGTCCCTGCTGGCCCATCCGGGTAGGGCCGCGAACCTGGAGCGCCTCAACGACGTCAAGGGGCGCGAGCAGTTCCGCCCGGTCGCGCCCATGGTGCTGGCCGACCGCGCCGACAAGATCTTCGACGGTCCGCTGCCCAGCCCGTACATGCTCTTCGTCCACCAGGTCGCCACCGAGTGGCGCGAGCGCATCCCCGCGGTGGTGCACGTGGACGGAACGGCCCGGATCCAGACCGTCGACCCGGCGGACGACCCGTTGACCGCCCGGATGCTGGAGGAGTTCGAACTGCTGACCGGTCTGCCGGTGGTGGTCAACACCAGCCTCAACACGGCGGGCCGCCCGATGGTCGACGACGTGCGCGACGCGCTGGAGTGCTTCGGCTCGTCGCCCGTCGACCTGCTCGCGCTGGGGCCGTTCGCCGTCCGGCGCGGCGCGCTCTTCGCCGCCGGCGGTGAAGGGGCCCGGCGATGACCGCGATCAACTACGCCGTGGTCGTCCCGACGCTGGGGCGGCCGTCACTGAGCACCTGCCTGGCCGCGCTGGCCGGCAGCGCCGGCCCGCGCCCGGCCCGCGTCGTGCTGGTCGACGACCGCCCGCTGGACGACTGCGAACCGCTGCCGGTCGTGGTGCCCGCCGCCCTGGCCGACCGGATCAGCGTGGTACCGGGCGCCGGCAACGGACCGGCCGCCGCGCGCAACGCGGGCTGGCGCAACGCTCCCGAACCGTGGATCGCTTTCCTGGACGACGACACCGTGCCCGGCCCCACCTGGGCCGCGGACCTGGTCGCCGACCTCACCGCGGCGGGCCCGCGGACGGCCGGCGTGCAGGGGCGGATCGTCGTCCCGACGCCGGACGACCGGCCGCCGACCGACTGGGAACGGACCACCGCCGCCCTGGCCACCGCGCGCTGGATCACCGCCGACCTGGCCTACCGCCGGGTGGCGCTGGCCGAGGTCGGCGGCTTCGACGAGCGGTTCCGCCGGGCGTTCCGGGAGGACGCCGACATCGCGCTCCGACTCATCGACCAGGGCTGGGAGTTGACCACCGGACGGCGGACCACCGCCCATCCGGTCCGTCCCGCCGACCCGTGGATCTCGCTGCGGCTCCAGGTCGGCAACGCCGATGACGTCCTGATGACCCGACTGCACGGCCGCGACTGGTGGCAGCGGGCCGGGGCGCCGCGCGGCCGGCTGCCACGGCACCTGGCGGTCACCGGCGCGGCCGCCGCCGCACTCACCGCGGGCCTGGTCCGACGCCCAGGTGCCGCCGCCGCGCTGGCCGCCGCCTGGCTCCTGGGGACGGCCGAGTTCGCCGTCGCCCGGATCGCACCCGGACCGCGCACAGCGGCCGAGATCCGCGCGATGCTCGCCACCAGCGTGCTCATCCCGCCCGCCGCCGCCTGGCACTGGGCCCGCGGCCGGCTGCGCCACCGGAACGCCCCCGCCTGGACCGGAGTCGCCGCCCCCACCGCCTGGCCCGCGGCCTACCCCCTGCCACCGGCCGCGCCGTCCGCTGCGCCGGAGCCGGCCGACGCCGCCGTACCGGAAAGCCCCGGACGCGCGCCGGGAAACAGCGGAAGGTGACACCGTGAACATCCTGCTCTGGCACGTCCACGGCTCGTGGACCACCGCGTTCGTGCAGGGACCGCACACCTACCTGGTGCCCGTGCTCGCCGGCCGCGGGCCGGACGGCCTCGGCCGCGCCCGGACCTTCGACTGGCCGGCGTCCGTCGTGGAGCTGCCCCCGGAGCGGCTCCGGGAGACCCCCGTCGACCTGGTGCTGCTGCAACGCCCGCACGAGGAGCAGCTGGTGGCGCGCTGGTCGGGGCGGCGCCCCGGCCGCGACGTGCCCGCGGTGTACCTGGAGCACAACTGCCCGCACGGTGACGTTCCCGACACCCGGCACCCGGTGGCCGACCGGGACGACCTGACGGTCGTCCACGTGACCGAGTTCAACCGGCTCTTCTGGGACTGCGGTCGGACCAGGACCACGGTGATCGAGCACGGCATCGTCGACCCGGGCCACGGCTACACCGGTGAACTGACCGCCGCCGCGGTCGTGGTCAACGAGCCGCTGCGCCGGGGCCGCACCACCGGCACCGACCTGCTGCCGTACTTCGCCGAGCAGGCACCGCTGCACGTCTTCGGCATGGGCACCGCCGACCTCGCCCGCCACCTCGCGCTGCCCGCCGACCGGTGCCGCACGGCCGAACTGCCGCAGGCCGACATGCACCGGGAGTTGGCGCGTCGGCGGCTCTACCTGCACCCCGTCCGCTGGACGTCACTCGGCCTGTCGCTCCTGGAGGCGATGCACCTCGGCATGCCGGTCGCCGCGCTCGCGACCACCGAGACCACCCGAGCCGTGCCGCCGGGAGCCGGCGTGGTGTCCACCAGCCCGGAGGTCCTCGCCGCCGCCGTCCGCCACTACCTCGCGGAGCCGCAGGCGGCCGCCGAGGACGGCGCCCGGGCCCGCCGGGCCGCCCTGGAGCGGTACGGCCTCAAGCGCTTCCTGACCGACTGGGAGCGCCTGATCGAGGAGGTGACCCGGTGACGTCCGCCCTCACGATCGCGCTCGTCTCGGAACACGCCAGCCCGCTGGCCACCCTCGGCGGTGTCGACGCCGGCGGCCAGAACGTCCATGTCGCGGCGCTGGCAAGGGCGTTGGCCGACCGAGGCCACCGGGTGACGGTGCACACCAGGCGCACCGACCCCAGCAGCCCCGAGCACGTCCGGTTCGCCTCCGGGGTCACCGTCCACCACGTGGCGGCCGGGCCGCCGCAGCCGCTGCTGAAGGACGAACTGCTGCCCCACATGCCGGCGTTCGGGGACCAGCTCGCCCGGTACTGGGCGGTCCGGCGACCCGACCTGGCGCACGCGCACTTCTGGATGTCCGGGCTGGGCGCGGTGCGGGGTGCGCGCCGCCACCGGCTCCCCGTCCTGCAGACCTACCACGCGCTGGGCGCGGTGAAGCGCCGCCACCAGGCCGAGGCGGACACCAGCCCGCCGACCCGGATCGCGATCGAGACCGCGGTCGGCCGGTCCGTCGCCGCGGTCATCGCCACCTGCCGCGACGAGGTCGCCGAACTGGTCGCCATGGGCGTGCCGGCCGAGCGGATCTCGGTGGTGCCGTGCGGGGTGGACCCGTTCACCTTCGAGCCGCTCGGTCCGGTCGCCGCCCGGACCGAGCGGCCCCGGCTCCTGGTGGTCGGCCGGCTGATCCCGCGCAAGCAGGTCGACCTCGTGGTGGACAGCCTCGTGGAGCTGCCCGGCGTCGAGCTGCTCGTGGCCGGCGGCCCCCCGGTCGAGCGGCTGGACGAGGACCCGGAGGCCCGCAGGCTCCTCGCCCGTGCGCGGTCCCGAGGGGTGGCCGGACGGCTGACTCTGCTCGGCGGCATGCCCGCCGACCGGATGCCCGCCCTGATCCGCAGCGCGGACGTCGTCGTGTGCCCCGCGCGGTACGAGCCCTTCGGCATCGTGCCGCTGGAGGCCATGGCATGCGGAGTGCCCGTGGTGGCCACCGCGGTCGGCGGCCACCTGGACACCGTGGTCGACCGGGGCACCGGGCTGCTGGTCGCCCCCGACTCGGCCGACGCCCTCACCGCGGCGATCGCCGCCCTGCTGCGCGAGCCCGCCACCCGGGCCGCCTACGGCGCGGCGGGCCGCCGCCGGATCCTGGACCGCTTCACCTGGGAGCGGGTCGCCGCCGGCACCGAGCAGATCTACCGGGAGGTGCTGGCCCGGCCGGCACCGGCCGCGCCGCGGGGCCGCCGCGGCTCCGCCGCCCGACCCGCCACGCGCACCAGAACAGGAGCTCCCTGATGGCCACCGAGTTCGACGAGTCGGCGTACGACCGGGCACGGGCCAGCGCGCACTGCCGAGCGGTGGAGAACGCCGTCGACCGGCTGCGCAGTGACCAGCTCCCACTGCTCACCCGCTGGGGCGAGGCCCTGGCCGGCCTGCTGCCGGCCGGCGGCCGGCTGCTCGCCGCAGGCAACGGCGGCAGCGCCGCCCAGGCGCAGCACCTGACCGCCGAGCTGGTCGGCCGGTACGCCGGTGACCGTCCGGCGTTCTCCGCGATCTCACTGCACGCCGAGACCTCCAGCCTCACTGCCATCGGCAACGACTACGGCTTCGACCAGGTGTTCGCCCGGCAGGTGGAGGCGCACGGCCGTCCCGGCGACGTCCTGCTGCTGCTGTCCACCTCGGGCCACAGCCGCAACCTGCTGGCGGCCGCCGACCTCGGCCGGGCCACCGGGCTGGGCGTCTGGGCGATGACCGGTCCGCCGCCGAATCCGCTGGCCCAGCGGGTCGACGAGGCACTCGCCGTCCCGGCAGCGCAGGCCGCCACCGTGCAGGAAGTCCACCTGGTCGCGGTGCACGTGCTCTGCGAGGCCTTCGACGCGGCCCTGCAGCGACGCGAAGCGGTGCGCCGGTCATGACCGGGCCACTGGTCGTGGTCGGCGACGCCCTGCTGGACCGGGACGTGGACGGCGACGCCACCAGGCTCGCGCCGGACGCGCCGGTGCCGGTGGTGGACGTGACGGCCGAGCACAGCCGACCCGGCGGCGCCGCGCTGGCCGCCTGCCTGGCGGCGCGGACCGGCCGGGAGGTGGTCCTGGTGACCGCGCTCGGCCATCAGGAGACGGCGGCGGAGGTGCGCCGCCGACTGGCCGACCGGGTCCGCCTCGCCGAGTTCCCCCTCGACGGCCCGGTGCCGGTGAAGACCAGGATCCGGGTGGCCGGCCGCCCGCTGGTCCGGGTCGACCACGAAGGCGGTCGGCCCGGTCGGCCCGGTGAAGCCGTTCGGCTCGCCCTCGGCGGCGCGGCGGCGATCCTGGTCGCCGACTACGGGCGAGGCGTGGCGGACGCCGTCCGCCCCCTGCTGTCGGCCGTCGCCCGGACCACCCCGCTGGTGTGGGACCCGCATCCCCGTGGCGGAGCCCCCGTCCCCGGAGTCCGGCTCGCCACACCCAACGCGGCGGAGGCCCGCACGATGGCGGCGGTGCTGGCCCCGGGCGCCGAGCAGGGCGACGGCCTGGCCGACCACAGCCGGCGGGCCGCCCTGCTCACCAGCCGCTGGCAGGCCACCGCGGTGGCCGTCACCCTCGGTGCCGGCGGGGCGCTGCTCAGCCGGGGCGCGGACAGCCCGATCCTGCTGCCCGCGCCCTACCGGACCAGCGCTGACCCGTGCGGGGCCGGCGACTGCTTCGCCGCCACGGTCGTCGCCGCGCTGGCCGACGGCGCGATCGCGGAGGAGGCGGTGCAGCAAGGCGTGGCGGCGGCGACGGCCTTCGTGGCGGCGGGCGGCGCGAGCTCGGCCCGGCTGTGGAACCCGGCCACCGCGCCGGTCCGGCGCTCCACCGACCCGATCGCGCTGGCCGAGGCGGTCCGGGCCGGCGGCGGCACGGTGGTCGCCGCGGGCGGCTGCTTCGACCTGCTGCACGCCGGCCACGTCAGCCTGCTGGAGTCCGCCCGGGGGCTGGGGGACTGCCTGATCATCTGCCTCAACTCCGACCGGTCGGTGCGCCGTTTGAAGGGGCCCGGCCGACCGTTCAACCCGGCCGAGGACCGTGCGAGGGTGCTCGCCGGCCTGGGCTGCGTCGACGGGGTCGTGGTCTTCGACGAGGACACGCCGCACGAAGTGCTCCGGCGGCTGCGGCCGCACCTGTGGATCAAGGGTGGCGACTACACCGCGGAGACCCTGCCGGAGGCCGCCGTGCTCGACGACTGGGGCGGCCACGCCATGGTGCTGCCGTACCTGGACGGCAGGTCGACCAGCACGCTCGCCCGCCGTGCGGCGGCCACGGTCGCCCCGGGAACCCGGCCGTGAGCGGCCCGGGAGGTCGGCGCGGGGGCTCCGGCCATGAGCACTGACGGCACGGTGCCCGCCGTGCTGGTGCTGCGCGCCCTCGGGCTGGGCGACCTGCTCACCGGCGTGCCGGCGCTGCGGGCCGTGCGGCGCCACTGGCCCGGACACCGGATCGTGCTGGCCGCGCCCGCCCGCCTGGCCGCCGCCGCGGCGGCGACCGGCTGCGTCGACCGGCTGCTGCCGACCACCGCACCCGCCCGTGCGGTGCCGGTGGCGCTGCCCTGGACCGGCCCGCCGCCGGACGTCGCGATCGACCTGCACGGCAACGGGGCACCGAGTCACCGGCTGCTGCGCACCGTGACGCCCGCCCACCTGATCGGCTTCGCCCGCGCGGGCCGCCCGCCGCTGGCCGGACCGACCTGGCGGGCGGACGAGCACGAACGCGACCGCTGGTGCCGGCTGCTGCGGTGGCACGGCGTCGAGGCCGACCCGACCGACCTGCGGCTGTCGCCGGCCGGCATCGCCTCACCGGCCCCGGATGCGGTCGTGCTGCATCCCGGCGCGGACGCCGGGGCCCGTCGCTGGCCGCCCGCACGGTTCGCGGCGGTGGCCCGAGCCCTGCGGCGGGAGGGCCGGCACGTCGTGGTGAGCGCCGGTGCCGGAGAGCGGGCCCTGGCCGAGCAGGTGGCCGCCGAAGCCGGTCTGCCGCCCGGATCCGTGATCGGCGGCCCGACCGACGTGCCGTTCGCGGAGCTGACCGCGCTGGTCTCCCAGGCCGCGGCGGTGGTGTGCGGCGACACCGGCCTGTCGCACCTGGCCGTCGCGCTCGGCACGCCGTCGGTCACCCTGTTCGGCCCGGTCTCCCCGCAGCTGTGGGGCCCGCCGGACGACCCCCGGCACGCCGTGCTCTGGCCCGGTGCCCCGGACGGCGTGCTGCGCCCGGGGGACGCCCACGGTGCCGCGCCCGACCCCAGGTTGCTGCGGATCACGGCCGAGCAGGTGCTGGCGGCGGTGCGGCGGCTGCCCGAACCGGTGGCGCCGGCCGCTCGCGGGACGGTCGGCCGATGAGCGCCCCGACGACGCGGATCGGAGTGGTCGTCATCACCCGCAACCGCCGCGAACGCCTGCTGCACACCCTCGACCGGCTGACCGCCCTGCCCGAGCGGCCCACGATCGTGGTGGTGGACAACGCCTCGCGGGACGGCACGGCCGCGGCCGTCCGCCGACGCCACCCCGAGGTACTCCTCGGCCGGCTGCGCCGCAACCTCGGCGCGGTGGCGCGCAACCTCGGTGCGGCCCGGCTCGGCACTCCCTACGTGGCGTTCAGCGACGACGACTCCTGGTGGCACCCCGGGGCGCTGGCGGCCGCCGAGTCGATCTTCGACGGCCACCCGCGGCTCGGACTGCTCGCGGCGGCCACCGAGGTCGGCCGGCACGCCGAATCCGACCCGCTCGACCGGCTGTTGGCCGCTTCGCCGCTCGGCACCGATCCCGACCTGCCCGGCCCGTCCGTGCTCGGGTTCCTCGCCTGCGCCAGCGTGGTGCGCCGCAGCGCGTTCCTGGGCGTGGGCGGCTTCCACCGGCTGCTGCACTTCGGTGGGGAGGAGACCCTGTTGGCGCTGGACCTGGCGGCGGCCGGCTGGGGGGTGGCCCACTGCCCGGAGGTGGTGTCGCACCACGAGCCGGCGGCCGAGCCGCGCCCGGGACGGGTCGCACGGCTGCGGCGCAACGAGTTGCTGACCTGCTGGCTGCGGCGGCCCTGGCCGCACGTGCTCCGGGAGAGCCGCGAGCTGGTCAGGGCGGCCGGCGGCGACCGCCAGGCCGCCAGGGCGCTGTTGTCGGCCGCACCCCGGTTGCCCGCCGCCGTGCTCGGACGCCGTCGGCTGCCGGCCGAGGTGGAGAGGGCACTGGCGCTGCTCGGCGGCGGGGGCGAACTGCACGGAGACGGCAGCGAACCTCCGGGGGAGCGGAGCGAGTTGCTCAGGGAGCGGAGCGAGTTACTCGGGGAGTGTGACGAGGTGCCAGGAAACCGCAGCGAGTTGCTCGGCGATGATGGCGAACTCCCCGGGAATAGCCGCGAATTGCACGGCGATAATGGCGAACTCCCCGGTAACCGTCGCGAGTTGTCCGAGGACCGCAGCACGACGGAGTAGGAGGACCGCGATGGCGTCCAGCAGGATCGGCGTCGTGGTGATCACCCACAATCGCCGCGAGGAACTGCTGCACTCGCTCGCCAAGCTCCGCGAACTGCCGGAGCGGCCACCGGTGGTGGTGGTCGACAACGGTTCGACGGACGGCACTGCCGAAGCCGTGGGCCGGCACTTCCCCGCGGTGCGGCTGCTCCGGCCGGGCCGCAACCTCGGCGCCTGCGCCCGCAACCTCGCGGCCCGCACCGTCGACTGGACGTACCTCGCGTTCTGCGACGACGACACCTGGTGGACGCCGGGAGCACTGGCCCGGGCCGCCGACCTGCTCGACACCCACCCGTCGGTCGCCACGGTGACCGCACGGATCCTGCTGGACCTCCCCGGCCGACGCCCGGTCGAGGACCCGATCGTGGCCGAGCTGCGCGACTCACCCGTACCCGGGCCCCCGGGCCTGCCCTGGCCGGTGCTGGGATCGTTCCTGGCCGGCGCCACGGTGATCCGCTCCTCGGCCTTCCGGACGGCGGGCGGCTTCTCACCGCGGCTGTGGCTCGGCGGCGAGGAGGAACTGCTGGCGGCCGACCTCGCCGCCACCGGCTGGTGGCTGGTGTACGCGGACGAACTGGCGGTCCACCACCGGCCCTCGGCGCTCCGGGATCCGACCCTGCGCCGCCGCCACGGCATCCGCAACACCCTGTGGTTCAGCTGGCTGCGGCGTCCGGTCGGCCGGGCACTGCTGCGCACCGCCTGGCTGGCGTGCACCGTGCCCCGGGACGCGGTCTCGGCGCGCGCCTTCGCCGATGCGCTTGCCGGACTGCCCTGGGTGCTGCGGGAACGCCGGCAGGTGCCCGCCCGGGTGGAGCGCGGCCTGCGATTGCTGGAGCGGCCCCAGCGGGCCTCCCGGGCGCGGCGCTACATCGGTTGAACGGCGGCGGGTGCCCCGCCGGCGTGGGCTGGGGCCTGCGGGGCCGCAGCGCTACGCGGCAGCGGGTCTCCCCGGCGCGCGGCGTCGTCCGCCGCCGGTGGCGCGGTCCGCGCGGTTCGCTGCTTCTCCGCATCCGCACGGGGCTCGCGGCGTTTCAGGGCGTGCGATCGGCTCGCCGGTCGCGGTTCGCCGTGCCCCCGGCGCCGTCAGGCCTGCGGGGCCCCGAGACGCAGGTAGCTCCAGCCCGCGGCGCGCCAGCGGGTGCCGTCCAGTGAGCCGCGGGCGTCGATCACGGCGGGGGTGTGCATCCGCTCGCGGAGTGCGACTGGGTCCTGGAGGCGGTAGAGCGGCCACTCGGTCAGCAGCAGCAGCAGGTCGGCGTCGACGGCGACCGCGCCCGGGTCCTCGACGTACTCCAACTGCGGGCAGGCCTTGCGGGCGTTGTCCAGCGCCTCCGGGTCATGGACCGTCACCTGGGCGCCCAGCCGGTGGAGGGCCTCGGCGACGTGGAGCGCCGGCGAGTCGCGGATGTCGTCCGTCCCGGGTTTGAACGCCGCGCCCCAGACACCGATCCGCCGGCCGGCCACCGAGCCGCCGCATCGTTCCGCCGCCAGGTCCACGGTCCGCTGCCGACGGCCCAGGTTGATGCGGTCCACTCCGGTCAGGAAGTCCGCGATGGCCCCGGCCCCCAGCGTGCGGGCGCGGTCGGCCAGGCCGCGCAGGTCCTTAGGCAGGCAGCCGCCGCCGAACCCCAGGCCGGCCGCCAGGGCACCCGGGGCGATCCGCGGGTCCGCTGCCAGCGCCCGCGCCAACTGCCGCACGTCGGCTCCGGTGGCCTCGCAGAGCTCGGCCATCGCGTTGACGAACGAGATCTTGGTGGCGAGGAACGCGTTGGCCGCGCACTTGGTCAGCTCGGCGGTCGCGAGATCCATCACCAGCAGCGGTACCCCGGCGGCCAGGACCGTGGCGTAGACCTCGCGGAAGCGGTCCGCGCTGGCCCGGTCGCCGGGAGCCACCCCGAGCACCATCCGGTCGGGGCGCAGTGCGTCCTGCAGCGCATGGGACTCGCGCAGGAATTCCGGGCTCCAGGCGAGGCTCACCCGCACGCCGGGCCGGACGCGTCGGCGCACCAGCGCCAGTAGCTCCTCACTGGTGCCGACCGGCACCGTTGACTTGCCCACCAGAAGGGCCGGGCCATCCAGCTGCGAGGCCAACTGCCCGACGGCCGCACGCAGGTGAGACAGGTCGTAGGCGTCGCTGCCGTCCAACTGCGGCGTTCCGACGGTGATGAAGTGCATGTCGGCATGGGCCGCCGCCTTGGCGAAGGAGGTGGTGAAACGCAGTCGGCCGGTGGCGACATGGCGACTCAGCAGGTCCTGGAAGCCGTGTTCGTGGAACGGCGCCCGGGCCGCGCGCAGGGCGTGGACCCTGGCCCGATCGACGTCCACGCCCATGACCTCGTGACCCAGCTCCGCCATCGCGACGGCATGGGTCGCGCCCAGATACCCGCAGCCGATCACCGTCAGCTTCATGGTGCACCTTCCGGGCGAGGGGCCGGCCGCGGACGTCGCTCCCGGCCCACGGTTTCCAGACCACCGCCCCGGCGAACGGGCAGCCACGCCGCGTGACGGCCGGCGGCGGACCGGGCCGGCTGGTCACTCGCGGACCACCGCACCGCCCCGACGGCCGGAGCGCCCGCCCAGACCCCCGGCAGGGGTGCCCGGCGGGACCCCCACCCGGGGTGCCCGCCGAGTCCCCCGGCGGGGTCGCCACCGGGGGACTCGCCGCCGTCAGGCTCCGCTCGCTCAGGCTCGGACGGGCTCATGACCGACCCAGTAGTCGCCGAAGGCCAGGTGGTGCTGGGCGAGGCGCTCGTCGCCGAGGCGGGCCCGGTCGTCCGCGTGCCCGCCGGACCGGCACGAAACGGACGGCTGCGGGCAGCACCGGAGCCACTGTCCGACGCTCGGGGCGACAGCCGCCGGGGCGACGTCCGCCGAGGCGGCAGCCGTACCGCCGGCTGGGTGCCGTATCGGGGACGACGCACTCCGACCAGCCAACGAAGCCTTTTCCGACATGTCATCCTCCGAGGCGCTTGTCGGGGTGATCGCCCCATCATCGCCCGAGTCGCGCGGCCGGGCCCTGCGCAGGCGGCCGAAGGGTCGAATGACGCCGGGTGGCCACCCGGCCGATGATGCCGGGCGGGTGGCCACCCGGCGCCAGGCACCGGGGCAGGGCCGTTCGGTCGTCGGCGTCGTTCGCACTGCTGCAGAGGCGCTCGGGCCGCCCGGGGCAGCGGTGCCCAGCCGTCGGGGCCCGGCGCCTGCCGCGGCCCGCACCGGGCCCGCACCCGGCCCGCACCGGGCCCGCACCCGGCCCGCACCGGGCCCGCACCGGGGGCCCGCACCGGGCCCGAACCTGCGCCCGTCCCGGCCTGCGCCTGCGCCCGGGCCGAGGTCAAGCGAGTTCGGGGTGGCCGAAGTAGTCGGCGTAGCCGGTGGGGAGCCGGCTGAGGACGGCGTTGAGCTCACCGCCGTCGATGCTCTCGGCGACCGTCCCCAGAACGGCTGAGGCGTCGATGGCAGCCTCGTCGACGGTCGTGTCGCCGAGGTCGGCGAGACGGGTGAGGAACTCCTCGATCCCCCAGCCGGCCGCCTGCTGATCGTCTTCGGGAACCGCGTACTCGGCTGCCGGCTCGGGCAGTTGCGCGGCGAGGTTCTCCGCGGAGCCGGCGCCGAGCCGCTCGCCGAGCACCCCCAGGACGGTCCGCACGGCCTGGTCGGCTCCCTGGTTGTCCTCGTAGCCTCCGGCCGTGCGCACGGATGCCAGGAAGGCGGGATAGTCCACGGTGTTCACCCCCATGGGTCGGCTGTCCTGTCCCGGACGCACGGTGCCGGCCGCACACCCGGGTCCTTCCTGACGGCGGCTGTCCGGTCCGGCCGGATCCAAAACCCTTTCGGCTGGGCACCGTTGCCCGGCGGCCCGAGCACCCTTCGGCGGCGCGAACCGACCCGTTTGGGCTCGGGGGCCCCGGGCAGCCGCCCCGTACGATCACGATGGGAAGGGAGGCCCGCTGATGTGGCCGATGCGCCTGACCGGACGGAACGCGCTGGTGACCGGAGGATCCCGCGGGCTGGGACTGCTGATCGCCGAGGAACTGGTGGCCCGCGGCTGCCGGGTCGTGCTCTGCGCTCGCGACCCCCTCGAACTCGCCGAAGCGGAATGGCGGTTGCGAGAGCAAGGCGGTGAGGTCACCGCCGTGGTCTGCGACCTGACCGAACCCGGCGCGCCCGAGCGCCTGCTCGATGCGGTGCGTGAGCGGTACGGCGAGCTCGACGTGCTGGTCAACAATGCCGGGATCATCCAGGTCGGCCCGGTCGCGGCGTTGCACGAGGAGGACTACCGCACCGCTTGGGAGTTGATGTACTCCGTGCCCCTGCGCCTGATCCTGGCCGCGTTGCCGCAGATGCGCGAACGCCGCCGGGGCGTCATCGTCAACGTCACCTCGCTCGGCGGCCGCATCCCGGCTCCGCACCTCCTGCCCTACGTGGGTGCGAAGTTCGCGTTCACCGGCCTGTCCAGCGGGCTGCGCGCGGAACTGGCCCGCGAGGGCGTCAGCGTGACCACGGTAGTGCCGGGGCTGATGCGCACCGGGTCGTACAACGCGGCGGAGTTCGCGGGCCAGGCCGCCCGGGAGTACGCCTGGTTCGCCGTCGCGAGCTCGCTGCCGCTGCTCTCGATGGACGCCCGACGGGCCGCCCGCGCGATCGTCCAGGCGGCGGAGCGCGGCCGCCCGGAGCTGGTGCTCACTCCGGCCGCCAAGGTCGCGGTCCGTGCCTTCGGTCTCGCTCCGGCCACGATGACCCGGCTCCTGTCGGTGACCGCGCGCCTGCTGCCGCCGCCGGGGTCCGCCCCCGAGCGTGGTGTGCCCGGCTCCCGGGCCTCGCAGCGGCATGACGGCGGCGTGCTGGCCCGACTGACCCTGCTGGGCGAACGGGCCGGGCGCCGGAACAACGAACCGGCGGCGGCCTGGCGGCAGCGGGTGGGGGCATCCTGAGCAGGTCCCGGGTGGGGGCTTCCTGAGCAGGTCCGCAGATCCGCCGCGGATCCGCTCCAGGTCACCCGTTCGTGCTATCTCGCCTTGCGGGTGGTCTGCCTGTTGGCCTTGCGAACGGCCTCCAGTAGTTGCCGCTTGCTCATCGTGGATCGCCCTTCGATCCCCAACCGCTGGGCGAGCTGGTACACGTGGGCCTTGCTGGCCCGCTCGTCGACGCCCTCTCCGCTGCGACCGCCGAGCTGCCGCGGCCGGGCGGACTGGGGATCGGACGGCCCCCTGTGCCCGTGCTCCTTTCGCTCCCAGTGGTCGCCCACCTTCTCGAAGGAGTGCTTGAGCGCCCCGTACGCGACTCGGTGCGACCGCTCACCCTCGCCGTACTGCTTGACGGCCGAGTCATGAGCCTTGATCCACGTGCGCTGGGCGTCCTCGGACGAGCGCTCCAGCGTCGAGGGGAGTTCCTCGCGGCCCGGCATGACCTGCCACCTCCTGTCCTGGCTCTCCTGCGCTCGGCGCATGCCCACGCGCCGAGCGCAGGAAACGGCCTCGTGTGGGCCGAATGCCGGCTGCCCGTCACGGCGCCTGAACGTCGGCCGCCGGTGGCTCCGGCTCGTCGTCGTCCTCGGCCTTGGCCCGCACGTCCTTCGGAGTGGGCGTTGAAATGTCCCGTTGCTCCGCGGATCGCTCGCGCGTCTCCTCGCCGACTTCCTGGGTGTCGTTCTCGTCAGGGGTGCTCATGACGGCATCCTCTCGTCCGTTCGGGCGGATATCCGGTCAGACACGCGGCCGGTTGGAACCGGCGCACTCCGGCCGGCGGACCTGGGCTCCGCTCCACACCGCAGCGGCGGCGCGGGCGGCGCGGGCCACCCGCAGGGGCCGCCGCCGACCGGCGTCAAGACGCTGCGCTCGCATCCGCCGTCAGGTGTCGAAAGCGCGACGGTCGCCAGTGTCCGGACCGCCCGGCCGCATGGGTGCGCCGATTCGTGTCCCATGACTCCCGGCTACCCGTCCACTGCGCCACCACACCCGCCGCGGTCCCGGGCCCGTCGGCGGATCCGCCGTGGCGGCAGCCGCCGCCCGGACGTTCGGGGCACCACCACAGGGTGCTGCCAGAGCCGGGCCTCCGCGCCCAGTCGCCTCGGCTGCGGCTGGTCTCGGTTGCAGCCGGCACTGCTTCATCGGCTCGTGAACGGGTAGCCGCGTCCGGAGCCCGCGATGTCCGGGTTCCGGTTCGCAAGGTGAGGTGAGAGTCATGAGCGTCGCCAAAGTCGTCTACAAGCCGGTCGCCCTGATGGCCGGCGGGCTCGGCGGGGTGGTGGCCGGTGCGGTCGTCAAGCAGGTCTGGAAGGCCGTGGCCGGCGAGGAGAAGACCCCAGCGGCGACGGACCAGCATCGGGGCTGGCGGGAGGTGCTGCTGGCCGCTGCCCTCCAAGGCGCCGTCTTCGCCCTGATGAAGGCGATCGTGGACCGCTTGGGTGCGAGCGGAGTGCGCCGACTGACTGGCGAATGGCCCGACTGAGAGACGGGGCAGCGACGGGGCAGCAGTCGCCCGGGCCCTCCCACGGCGTCTGCGGCGTGGCACTTCCAGCGTGAGGGCTCCGGTGCGGTGCCTGCGGCAGGGGGCGTGCCCACCGGCCCGCGCGCATCAGCCGGGGCCCGCCCGCCTGCCGGCCTGGCCAGGCCAGGAGCCTGGCCAGGCCGGCAGAGTCAGGCGGGGGTGCGGCTGTCGGGGATGTCGAATTCGGCCCAGACGGCTTTGCCCGGCAGGTCGTCGTGGGGGGTGGTGCCCCAGCGGCTGGCCAGGAGGGCGACGGTGTACAGACCGTGACCGCCGACTCGGCCCGGTGAATGCGGCTGACGGGGTTGCGGCGGTGTGACGAGTCGGTCGATGACTTCGATGCGCAGCAGACGGGGGGTGGCGTGCAGCACGAGTTGTTCGGGTCCGCCGGCGTGCCGGGAGGCATTGGTGACCAGTTCGGACACGACGATCAGTACGTCATCGGCGCGGGCCTGCTGATCGGGGTCGTCGGTGGGGAGCCAGCCCCAGTCGTGCAGCGCTCGGCGGGTGTGGTCGCGGCACCAGCCGACGGTGCCGGCGGCGCCGGTCAGGGTGAGTCGGCGGGTCTGCCCGTGCGCGGCAAGCGAGGGCAGCACCGGCTGGTCGCTGGTCCGCGGATCGCTCGCTCTCATCTGTCCTCGCTTCGACGGCTGTGCGGCGGCGGCGAAATCGGTCGCCGGGGGTCGTCTGCCCACTGAGGGAGGACTGGACACCCGGACGGGGTGCGTCACCGGGTGATGGCCGCGTCAAGATCCGGGCGGATGTCGAACACGGTGTCGGCCCCGGTGATTTGGAAGATCCGGGCGACCGGGGGTTGCAGGTCGGCCAGGATCAGGGCATCGCCGGCGTCATGGGCCTCGCGCCGGGCAGCGAGGAGGGTGTTGAGGCCGGTGGAGTCGCAGAAGAGGAGGCCGTGGCAGTCCACCACGAGACGATCGGTGCCGGGACGGGCCAGGGCATCGGTGAGGCGTTCGTGCAACAGGGCGACGCTGTCGTGATCCAGTTCGCCGGCGGGCGAGACGACGACGCTTCGGTCCTGGACGCGGATGTCCACCGTCAGGCGGTTGGTGGCGGCTCCGGTTCCTTCGGCGGGATTGCTGGGCATGGCACTCCTCTGCACTCGAATGCGGCGCGACCGCCAGTTTGCCACGACCCGCCGGTGGCGCGTCTGGTCGAGGCCTGGATCCGTGCACCAGGCGGCCCCACTGGCTGCCGGCGCGCGGGGAGTGCGTGATGCGGGAGAAGATTCCGTGAAGGCGGGATTGCTTCCGAGGGTGGGGGGCAACCGTTCGCCCATCACCGTCCGTAGGACCGTGGACCGACGAGTAGCCACCCATCGAAACCGAAGGAGCGGAAAATGCCGGTGACCGTGACCATGGATCCGCCCACCACCGCTCCCCGCGTCGCCAGTGCGCCCGAGCTCCGATCGCTCGCGACGCAGTTGGGCATTGACGTGGGGGACCTGACGAAGGTCTGCCCGGCCGATGCGCGCGAACTCTCGAAGGTGCTCTTCGCCCGGCTGCGCGCTGTGGACGAGGAGAGCGACGAGTACTCCTACGTCCGCGGAACCCTGATCGAGCTGAACATGGCCCTGGTGCGGTTCTGCGCCGGCCGTTTCGGGCACCGCAGTGAGTCGGTCGAGGACATCGTGCAGGTCGGAACCGTCGGGCTGATCAAGGCGATCGACCGCTTCGACCCGTCCTACGACGTGGAGTTCTCCACCTTCGCGATCCCGACGATCACCGGCGAGATCAAGCGCTTCTTCCGCGACACCAGCTGGATGGTCCATGTGCCGCGTCGGCTCCAGGAGCTGCATATCAGCATCGCCAAGGTCTCGGGCGAGATGGAGCAAGTCCTCGACCGGGCGCCCACTGCCGCCGAACTGGCCGAGCGCCTGGAGCTGCCGGAAGCCGAGGTCGTGGAAGGACTCGTCGCCGCCCGGGCGCAGACCGCCCACTCGCTGGACGCCCCGGCTGCGGACGACGACGGCGGCCAGGACTCCGCCCTGGCGGCCAGGCTCGCCGTCGAGGAGCCGGAGTACGAGAAGATGCTCGCGCTGGAGAGCCTCAAGCCGCTGATCGCCGAATTGCCAGAGCGCGAGCGGCGGATCCTCTCCCTGCGCTTCTCCGCAGACCTCACCCAGGCCGAGATAGGGCGCGAGCTGGGAATCTCCCAGATGCACGTCTCGCGGCTCCTCACCCGCACCCTGACCATGTTGCGCGAGGCCCTGTCCGCCTAGCGGGTGGCGTTAGGCCTTCCCACAAGTAGCCTCCGCTGGAATCCAGTTGGTCCAAGCTGTCACGAGCTGACGTATTGTCAGGTTCGGCGCGAATGGGTCGAGGGTCGAGGGTCGAGGGGCAGCGCCCGCCGGTGCGCGGGCGGTCACGAAGCAGCACTGCCATCCCAGGGGCCAACGCCGGTCTTCGGTACCGGCGTTGGCCGACTGCCACCGCCGCACCTGCCGCGTCCCCCGCGCCGGGAGAACGAGCGGCGCCTTTGCGTTTCCGCATGCCGGCCCGCCGGCCCGTCGGCGCGTCAACTCCCACGCCTGCCCGATGGTCGCCCGTGGCTTCGCTGCGCCGGCCGGAGAACGGCACCAGCCTCCCCCGGCGGGCTTCCCGGGCTCCGGCACCTCCCAGTGAGCCTCTTGCCGGTACGTGCCTGGCCCGTGAGTCCGCCGCCGGTGCCCGGGGGCCCGGACCGTCGGTCGCTCGCCGGGTGGGACCGTGCGCGGGGTTGGGCGACGTTCGATGGGTAGCCCGCTACCGGCCGGCGATCCCGCGGAGCCTGCGGAGGCGGCCAGCCCACCCAGGACCGTGTGCTTGGTCGCTTGGTAGCTGGGCGGCTTGGTCGCCGTGGTCGCCATGAGGCCACCGGGTCAGGGCCGGGGCGGGCGGCGGCCCTGCAACCGCTGAGGCGGTCCTTCCGGCCGGGGCAGCGACCCTTCGCCGGCGTAGGCACCGATGCCGAGGGACCGTTCCAGCTCGTCGATCCGTTCGGCCACGTCCTGGTCGCACCGCCGCTCGGCCGGAACGCCGACGGGGCGGGCGAACAGCAGGTCCGTCACGGCGTGCTTGAGCACCAGCACTGGCACCGCCACGACCCAGCACACTCCGGACAGCAGCGCGATCACTTCGACCTGATGGCGCTCGTGCCGCTCGAAATCGGCCAGTGCCCGCGCACGTCGGAAGCGGCTGGTGGCCGCGCCGTCGAGGAAACCGGCTCTGCTGCGCTCGAACACCACCCGGGCGGTGAGAGCCGCACCGAGACCGTAACCGCCGAGGACGCCCAACATCAGCCACAACATCGTGGATCGTCTCCCTCCCCACTTGTCGCTTCGTGGCGCGGAGCTCGCCTGCCCCGGCGACCGGATTCCTAACAAACGGCGGCAGCGGGGGCGCCGCAGGGGCAATGCCATCGACGACGGGCACGCACGGTTGTCCACCACTGAGGCACCGTCAGGCGGCTTGGCGGCTGATCCGTTCAACACCGCGCCGAGCCATGCCCTTCCGAAGCCCGAAGCCCGAAGCCCGAAGTCCGAAGCAGTAGCGGGCCGATCGCGTCCGCGGCGGCCCCGGCGGCGGGCTGGTGTGCGACACGAACTCCGGGGCAGACGGGGGCGAAGAGAGCGAGGGAACCCGACGTCTGGAGGTTGCGATGAACACGCCCGTGCCGTACAGGATCGGAGTCGACGTCAGCTGTGCCGATGGTGACTGCGGCCGACTGGACCGCGTGGTGATCGATCCGTTGGCGAGTCAGGTCACCCATCTGGTGGTGGACAACCGCCTGGTGCCGGTCGACCTGGTCGAGGAGCCGGCGAACGGGGCGCCCGCGGACACCGAGGGAGGCATCCGGCTGCGCTGCACCCTCGATCGCCTGGACCGGCTCCAACCCGTCGAGGAGACCGACTACCTCCCCGGTGGCACCGCCGGCGGCCCCACCCCGTCCGGCTACCGTCAGGAGGAGGCGCTGCTGCTGCCGTACTACGGTCTCGGGGCCGGGACCGTCGGGTTGACCCCCGCCCTCCTGACGCCTCAGGCCGAGCCGACGGTAGTGGCGCACGACCGGATTCCCGCCGGTGAGGTGCAGGTCCGGCGCGGCGACCGGGTCGAGGCCGCCGACGGTCCCATCGGTCGGGTGCAGGGCCTGGTGGTCGACCCCCGCGACCACGGCGTGACGCACGTGCTCCTCCAGGAAGGCCACCTGTGGGGCAAGAAGACCGTTGCCATACCGATCCGGGAGACCTACTGGCGCGGCGGCTTGGTCAACGTGCGCCTGACCAAGGCGGAGCTGGCCGAACTCCCGGAGGTGGAGCTGGCCTCCCACACCTGATCACGGCTGCCACTTCTGCCACGCCCACTTCTGCCACGGTTGCGGCCCCCGGGGCGTCAGGCCCCCTCTGCCCGGCCCCCAACCGTCCCTCGGGCCGGGGGCCTGCAGCCGGGCCGGGGCCTGCAGCCCTTCAGCACCCGGGCGCCGCCGTTGAGGAGGACCTGGGCGGCGGCGCCCGGGCTGACCGGAGCCGGCTCTAGCGGACGACGTCGAAGACCTGCTTCTGCAGGCCGTTCCGGTAGACGTCGTGCTCCACGAGCTCCAGCTTCTGGGCGTCCTTGTCGGTGGTGCTGAACAGTCGCTTGCCGGCGCCGAGCAGCAGCGGGAAGACGAGCAGGTGGTAGCGGTCGATGAGACCCGCGTCCGACAGGCCGTGGTTCAGCCGGGCGCTGCCGTGGACGATGATCGGGCCGCCGTCCGTCTCCTTGAGCGCGGCGACCTCGTCCAGAGAGCGGAGGATGGTCGTCTCGCCCCAGTCGGAGACGAGCCGGTCGTCGGTGAGCGTGGTGGAGACGACGTACTTCGGCATGGTGTTGTAGCGCGCGAACTCCGCCATGGCCGGCCACACCGGGCTGAACGCCTCGTAGCTGGTCCGGCCCATGAGGACCGCGGTGGACTCCTGCTGCTCCCGCTCCTTGATCTCGTACGCCTCGGGGACGAACGCGATGTCCTTGAAGGTCCACCCGGAGTTGCGGTAGCCGGGTTCGCCGCCGGGACCCTCCACGACGCCGTCGAGGGAGATGAACGCGGTGCTGATCAGAGTGCGCATGATGGCTTTCCTTGGTGTGGCGTGCTCGGTTGTCCTGCTGTCATGCTGGGGCATTCGACCCGCAGACCGCTCCCTGGCCGACCGTGCCGCCCACGCCGTGCGAGGGCGTCGCCTTCGGTCACGATCAGCCGGCCGCTCGCTTCGCACCGATCCACGCGCCCAGCCGCATCGCCGGCCCGGTGCCCTGGAGGCCGAGTGTGGTCACCGCGGCGCCGGCCACGCAGTCCAGCAGATAGTGGTTAGCCGTACCCATCACCACGACGGCGATGGTCGGCGGGTAGATCAGACCGAAGAGTCGTATCACGCGGTTGCGGCCGTGGCGGAAGATCAGCAGTCCGCACCACAGGGCCCAGCCCACGTGGAGGCTCGGCATCGCCGCGTAGTCGTTGGTCATGTCGGCGAGCCCCTTCGGCACCCCGCCGCCGCTCCACCAGCCGATCGAGGCGTGCTGGGCCAGCACGTCCACGAACCCCGACGAGCTGTCGAGCAGTCGTGGAGGCGCGGTCGGGAACGCCACGAACCCGACCAGCCCCAGAGCCGTCGTCAGCAGCAGCCAGGTGCGGGCGTGGGTGTAGTGCGCGCGGCGGTAGCGCCACAGCCAGATCAGTACCACCGCCGTGATCGCGTAGTGCAGCAGGGAGTAAACGTAGTCGGCTGGTGCGCCCAGCCAGGAGTGCTCCGCGAAGGCGCGGTTGAGCCAGTGTTCCGGACTCAGATCCAGCGCCCGCTCGATGGCGAGCAGACGCCGTCCGTGCTGCTGTGCCTGCGAGCGGTTGTCGCCGGCCAGCAGCCGGCTCCCGTCGTAGGCCGCGTACACCAGCAGCAGCAGTTCCCACCGTCCGCGGCGCCACCACCGCCGCCGCGCGTCCTCCGGGAGCAGCGCGGGTAACGGTGAGGCCTCCCCGTCGGGGGTCTTGTCAGTGGCGCGGCCGGGCCGGGCGTAGTCGTTCTTCAGTGTCATCCCCGCCCGGAGCGCGCGTGCTGCACGGTCGCCCGTGGATCCAGGTGCTGATGGCCCGTCAAGGGCTCATCGGTGCCGAACCGGATCTCCATGCTTCCCCGCTCCCCTTGACCGCCGCATGCTCGTTCGTGTGCCTCACACGTGGTGGATCTTAGCTCGCGGGGATCAGGACACCCGACGGGCCGGTGGAACCGAACGGAGTGCGTTCCGGTCGGTTCGGACCCTGCGGCACGCTGACGAGCAGCGCGCACTCCTCGTCGGGCGGGCGGCCGTCGCCGTCGCCGCGCTCCGGCAGGCGGAGAGGGCGGACGAGCCGCGGCGCCGGTTCGACGACCGGATGTCCAGGCTGGTGGACCTCCAGGTGGGTGGACCTCCAGGCGGGTGGACCTCCAGGCGGGTGAAGTCCCGGTCCCGGCTCCGATCGGGCGCGTCGGAGACCGCCGCCGGTGATCGACCGCCTCAGCGGGTTTGTGTCTTCCTACAAGGTGTGTCGGCACGCCTTCGCCGAGCGCTGTGTGGATCTTCAAGGTTGGCGGGTGAACTGGCTTTCGAGCCGGGTATCGATGAGACTCGACGGTTGGGTGCAGGGCGCCCGAGTGCGCTCGGCCGACCGGCCCCCTCCCGCACCCGAGGTCTACCCTCCCGAAGGCAGAGAGCCCGCTCCCATGCGTTTTTTGAACTCCCAGACCGGCACGATCGACGACCGTTATTCGGGGCCTTACGACCTGACGTACGACGACGTCTTCATGGTCCCCAGCCGCTCTGCGGTGGGTTCCCGGCAGGGGGTGGACCTGGCCTCGCACGACGGGACCGGGACCACGATTCCGCTGGTGGTGGCCAACATGACCGCCATCGCGGGGCGGCGGATGGCGGAGACGGTGGCCCGGCGCGGCGGACTGGTGGCCATTCCGCAGGACCTGCCGACCGAGGTGATCGCCGACGTCATCGGGTGGGTGAAGCAGCGGCACCTGGTGTTCGACACGCCGGTCACGCTGACCCCGGGGGCCACCGTGGCGGATGCGCTGGCGCTGCTGCCCAAGCGGGCGCACGGCGCGCTGGTGGTGGTCGAGGACGGCAAGCCGGTCGGCGTGGTTACCGAGGGTGACTGCCAGGGCGTGGACCGGTTCACCAGCCTGTCCGAGGTGATGTCGCGCGACCTGACGGTGCTCGAGGAGAGCGTGGACCCGCGCGCCGCCTTCGAGGCGCTCGGCGAGGGCCACCGCAAGCTGGCCCCGGTGGTGGACGCCGAGGGGCAGCTGGTCGGGATCCTGACCCGCAAGGGCGCGCTGCGGGCCACCCTCTACACCCCGGCCGTGGACGCGGCGGGCAAGCTGCGGATCGCCGCCACCGTCGGGATCAACGGCGACGTGGCCGGCAAGGCCAAGGCGCTGATCGACGCGGGTGCGGACGTGCTGGTGGTGGACACCGCGCACGGGCACCAGGAGAGCATGCTCACCGCACTGCGCTCGGTGCGCGCGCTGGACCCGCAGGTGCCGATCGTGGCCGGCAACGTGGTGTCGGCGGCGGGCGTGCGCGACCTGGTCGAGGCGGGCGCGGACATCCTCAAGGTGGGCGTCGGCCCGGGCGCGATGTGCACCACCCGGATGATGACCGGAGTCGGCCGCCCGCAGTTCTCCGCGGTGCTGGAGTGCGCCGCCGAGGCGCGCCGGCTCGGCAAGCACGTCTGGGCGGACGGCGGCGTGCGGCACCCGCGCGACGTGGCGATGGCGCTGGCCGCCGGTGCCTCCAACGTGATGATCGGCTCCTGGTTCGCCGGGACCTACGAGTCGCCGGGCGACCTGCAGACCGCACCCGACGGCCGGCAGTACAAGGAGAGCTTCGGCATGGCCTCGGCTCGCGCGGTGCGCAACCGGACGGCCGACGAGTCCGCCTACGACCGGGCCCGCAAGGCGCTCTTCGAGGAGGGCATCTCCACCTCGCGGATGTTCCTCGACCCGGCTCGCCCGGGCGTCGAGGACCTGATCGACTCGATCGTGGCCGGTGTGCGAAGCTCCTGCACCTACGCGGGCGCCGCCTCCCTGAAGGAGTTCCACGAGAAGGCGATCATCGGCGTGCAGAGCGCGGCCGGCTACGCCGAGGGCAAGCCGCTGCACTCCAGCTGGGCGTAACGGGCGGCGAGTCGGCCCCGGTGCGCAACCGCGCACCGGGGCCGACCGCTTGGCGGCAACCTCAACCGGCGTACGTCGCCCACAGCTTGGAGAACTGGTACGGCGTCTGCGGGATATTGGTGCACTTGAACAGCGCACCGGTGCAGGCGTTGCCGTCCCGGGTGACCTCCCAGAAGGAGAGCTCGCCGAGGTGGTTCTGCTGGGCGAAGGTCAGCAACTGCTGCGCGTCGGCGGCGCCGAACACTTCGTCCGCGTTGTCGTTCTGTCCCAGCATCGGGGTGACGCCGACCATCGCCCAGGTCTGCGCGGTGGACAGGTTCGGCCAGACCCCGGCGATCTGGGCCCGGGTCGACTGGGCCGACTGGATCGCGTAACCACCCATCCGGCCGGCCGGGTCGGGGGCTTCGGTGTCGCCGAAGTCCATCGCCATCACATTGACCGCGTCCACCGCCGCACCGGCGGCCTTGGCGGACTGCAGCACGTAGACGCCGTCGCCGGTCAGGCCGCTGGGCAGCACCGGCAGGGTCAGTGAGACCTTGAGGTCCCGGCCCTTGGCCCGCTGGGTGGCCTGCACGGCGGCGATCGCGGCCGACCGGCGGTCGATCGAGGCGTGGTCCGAGACCGCCGCGCCCTCGATGTCGAAGTCGATCCGGTCCAATCCGTAGGCGTCGACGACCTTCTGGTACTGGGCGGTCAGGCTCGGCACATCGGCGCAGGACTGGGCGAGTTCGGTGCCGTTGGCCCCGCCGAAGGACGGGCGGATGTCGCCGCCGGTGGCGCGCAAGGCATCGAAGTCGGCCTTGTCCCAGGCCGTTCCCGGATCGTAGGCGTTGAACCAGCTGGCCGTGCAGGCGGTGGTTCCGTTGACGATGAAGCCCAGCGAGAACTGCTTGAGGCCGGTGGTGGCCGCGATCCGGGTGAGGTCGGGCGTCGGGTAGGCGCCCAGGTCGACGAAGGGCGCGGCCACGCCGGCCGTGCTGCCGCCGCCCGCCACACCGGTGACGGAGGCGGACTGCGCGGACTCGTTGCCGGCCGCGTCATAGGCGGTGACGGTGAAGCTGTGGGTGCTGCCCGCCAGCAGCCCGGACACCGTGGCGCTGGTTCCCCCGGTGGTTGACGCGACCACCGTGCCGCCCTCGTGGACCCGGTAGCCGGCCACCCCGACGTTGTCCGTCGACGGCTGCCAGCTGAGGGTGACGGCGCCCGGGCCGGCACCCGAGACCGTGACACCGCTGGGCACGCTGGGCGGGGTGGTGTCCATCGGACCGCCGGCACAGGGCTGGTCGTTGATCAGGCAGTCGACCGGCAGCGCCGGGGTACCACTGCTGCTCGCGTCCATCCCGACCACCGGGGCCGAGGCGCCTGGGGCGAGCGGCGTGGCCCAACTCGGCGAGGTGATGGTGTAGTGACCGTTGTTGCCGGTCAGCGTGCCGTTCCAGGCGCTGCCGCCGATGGTCTCGCCGGCCGGCAGATCGAAGGTGATCGCCCAGGAACTCACCGTCGCGTTGGTGTGGTTGGTCACGGTGAAGTCCAACTCGAAGCCGCTCGACCAGCTTTGTGGCGACGAGGCGATGGCGACCAGCCCGGAGACGCCACCACCGGCCCCGGCAGCGGGGACTCGGCCGTCGGTCCGGGGTGCGGAGAGTCCGACACCGGCCCGGGGTGCGGAGAGTCCGGCACCGGCCCGGGCCGGGGAGACTCCGCCGTCGGCCTGGGCGGTGGCCGGGAGGGAGAGCGGCAGCACG
Organism: Kitasatospora humi; assembly: GCF_020907985.1. Taxonomy (GTDB): domain Bacteria; phylum Actinomycetota; class Actinomycetes; order Streptomycetales; family Streptomycetaceae; genus Kitasatospora; species Kitasatospora humi. Next base: position 463,484 of record NZ_JAJJPA010000001.1, read on the forward strand.
GCTCCGGCCAGCAGGGTGGTGGTCACGAAGGCGGGCAGGGTGACGCGCCTCATGGGCGGGTCCTCCTCGGGGTGGGGCAGGGCACGGGGGCGCCCTGCCAGGGACGGTGAAGGAGCGTGCCGGCGACAGCACCACATTGGTCGAGACCAATGTGGTGCGTCAATACGGCGGCGGCGCCCAGGCCGGCCTGATATCCCGTCACCGCGCCGAAGCCCACGGATCGTTCAGAGCGCTCCGGCGTCCCGTGCGGTCCAGACCGAGGGGAAGAGCGGCCGCCAGCCCAGCTCCGCCCGGATCCGGGCGGTGGAGACCACGCCCTGCCAGGGGTCCCCGTCCACCCGGCCCACCGCGTCCGCCGGTTGCGGCACGCCGTGCCGCTGGTGCAGCTCGAAGGCCGAGATCGGCGCGTCGCCCATCACGTTGTAGGCCCGGCCGGCCGCGTGCGGCGTGCTCAGCGCCCGCCAGAGCGCCAGGCTCACGTCCGCGTGGTGCACCACCGGCAGCCGCTTGTGAGCCGGCCAGGTCGCCGCCCGCTGCACCGCGTCCCGCAGGTGGCTGTCGCCCTCGCCGTAGACGAAGGCCGGACGCACCACGGTCAGGCCCAGTGCCGGGTCCAACTCCCGCATCGCCAGCTCGGCCTGCGCCTTGGAAGCGGCGTAGGCGCCGAGCTGTGGACCGGGCGCCAGCTCGTCATCCTCCTGCGCCGGTCGGCCCAGGCCGCCGGCGTACACCAGGTTGGTGCTGGTCTGCACGAACCTGGTCACCCCCGCCGTCAGCGCCTGCCGCGCCAGCTCCACCGCCGCGTCGCGGTTCACCTGGAAGGCTTCGGCATCCGGCACACCCCGGAAGGCGGCGGCCACGTTCACCACCGAGTCGGCCCCGACCAGCGCCCTCGCCCGGACGTCCGCGTCCCGCAGATCACCCTCCACCAGCTCGACGCCCAGCCGGGCCAGCGCCTCGGCCCGCGCGGCATCCCGCACCAGCACCCGCACCGCGTCGGCGCCGGCCCACCGGGCCAGCCGCGGCACGAACCGCCGACCGACCTGACCCGTCGCGCCGGTCACCAGAATCCTCGCCATGAGCCCTCCACAAGCCCCGGACCGCTGCCCGGCACCGTCCGCCGGACACGGCAACCACAGTGCCGACGCGGCCCGGAGGGCGGCAGAGACCTGCTGAGCAGCGGCTCGGCGAACCTGGGACTGGCAATCCCCGGATGAACCCACCCTGGATCGCCGGGACGGCCCACCGGCATCCTGGGACCATGACGGACCGCACGGAACTCGCCGACTTCCTCAGCCGCTGCCGCGCCCGGCTGGCTCCCACCGACGTGGGGCTGGCGCCCGGGACCCGGCGCCGCACCCCGGGGCTGCGCCGCGAGGAGGTGGCCCAACTGGCCGGACTCTCGGTGGACTACTACGCCCGCCTGGAGCAGGCCCGCGGGCCGCAGCCCTCCCCGCAGCTGCTCGTCGCCCTGGCCCGCGCCCTGCGACTGACCGAGGACGAGCGCAACCACCTGTTCCACCTGGCCGGCCACGAACCGCCGCGCACCCGGCGCACGCTCACCCACCTCCAGCCGGCCCTGCTGCTCATCCTGGACCGCCTGCACGACACCCCGGCGCAGGTGGTCTCCCGGCTGGGCGACGTGCTGGCGCAGAACCGGATGGCCGTCGCGCTGTTCGGCGACCGCAGCCAACTGCCACCCCGCGAACGCAACGTGATCTGGCAGTGGTTCACCGACCCGACCAGCCGCGAGCGGTTCGCGGGAGCAGAGCACGACGAACTGGCCCGCAGCCATGTGGCCAACCTGCGGGCGATCCGCGCGGCCCAGCCGGACGACCCCGAGGCGGCCGAGCTCGTCGACGAACTGCTTGCGGTCAGCGAGGAGTTCGCCCGGATGTGGGCTCGGCACGAGGTGGCCCGCCGGCGCGACGGTCGCAAGACCGTGCTGCATCCGGTGGTGGGCCCGATCGAAGTCGACTGCGAGGTGCTCTGCGGTGCGCGGGACGGCCAACTGCTGCTGGTCTACACGGCCCGACCTGGCAGCGAGTCGGCCGGCCGGTTGGAGTTGCTACGCGTGCTCGGCTCGCAGCAGATGACCGAGAGCCGGCTCTGACGGCGCCGGCTGTGCCTGCGACGGCTCCGGCTGGGCGGGGTTCTCCCGCGCGATCCGGGAGAGCTCGCGGCGCGAGAGCTTTCCGGTGCTGCTCAGGGGCAGGGTGGGCAGGGCTACCAACTGCTCGGGCAGCTTGCGGCGTTCCAACCCGCACTGCTCCTCCAGGAAGTGGTTGAGCTCGGTGAGGGTCGGGGCCGGGTGGTCCTGCTGCGGCACCACGCAGACGCAGAGCCGCTCGCCCAGGTCCTCGTCCGGCACCGGCACGCAGACCGCCTCGGCCAGCGCGGGGTGCGCGGCGGCGTGCCGCTCCACCTCGGCCAGGCTGATCGAGTAGCCGCCGCGTTTGATCAACTGGCTGTTGCGTCGCAGTAGTCGCAGCCGACCGTCGTGGCCGATCAGCCCGTGGTCGCCGGTCCGCACCCAGCCGTCCGCGTCCCGGTTGCGGGCATCCAACTCCGGCGCGCCGACATAGCAGAGCGGGGTCATCGGCCCGCGTGCCCACAGCTCCCCGGCGGCGCCGGCCGGAAGCGGGCCACCCTGTTCGTCGCGGACCTCGAAGTCGCAGACGGCCGGGTCCGGGTGGTCCAGCACGGTGGTCTCGGCACGTGCGGTGCGGTACTCGCCACGGCAGTTGACACCGTCGGAGGAGCCGTAGACGTTGCTCACCGGGCGGCCGAACCGTTCCAGGGCGGCGGCGAGGGCTCCGGCCGGCAGCTCGTCGGCGCTGGCGATCACTGCCCGCAGGCTGCTCAAGTCCTCATCGGCGCAGGGTGGTTGCGCGGTCATGCGGCGTAGGGTGGTGGCCACCCCGAAGAGGTGGGTCACCCGGTGCTCGGTGATCGCCCGCAGCGCGGTGACCGGGTCGAAGCGGTCGAGCAGGACGAGGGTGGCGCCGTGGCGGTACAGCGACACGGCGCCGAGCGAGCCGTAGGACGCCGACAGCGGGACCAGGACGAGGCAGCGGGGTGCCGGTTCGCCGTCGTAGACCGCCTGGAGGTAGTTGCCGCGGCCGCCGCCCATGGCGTTGTGCGAGTAGGCGACCATCTTGGGCTCGGCCTCGGAGCCGGAGGAGACCAGGATCCGGGCCGGTGCGTCGGGATCGGCGGCCGGCGCGGCGGCGGCGCTCTCTTGCTGGTCGAGGAGTCGGCCAGGGGTCAGGACCGCCCTCAGGTGGGGCAGGCCGGCGGTGTCGAGCGGCCCGGTGGTGATCAGGGCGGTGGCTCGGGAGCGGGCCAGCAGCGAGCGGGCCTCGCTGCTGCCGGGACCGGCCGGGAAGGTCAGCGCCACCGATCCGAGGCGGGCGGCGGCCAGTTCGGCGGCCAGCGCCGGCCATCCGTTCGGCAGCCGAATGGCGACGATCTCCCGGTCACGCACCCCGGCTGCCGCCAGTGCACCGGCGAACCGGCCGACCCAGTGGTCGAGTTGGACGTAGCTGAGGGTGCTGTCGGGCTGGATCACCGCATCCCGGTCGGGGTGGGCCAGGACGCGCCGGCGGAACAGCCGGTAGATGTCGGTGTCCAGGTAGTGGCCGTCGGCCGACCAGGCGCGGCGCAGGGCGGTCGGAACGAGGTCCGGGAGGGCGAGGCCTTGGCGGGAGGTCCAGCTCATGGGGGGCTCCATGGATCAGGGGTGCGGGCCCGGCCGGTCATCGCACTGCCGGACCCGGCCAGGTGGCGAACTGCGGGGGACGGCCCGCCGGTTGTCGAACCGCCGGGGGTGGACCCGTCGACTGTCGGACTGCGAGGTCGGGCACGAACCGGCGGGGCGGCCGTCAGGTGTGGAACTCCCAGGGCGCCCGGGGCAGTACGCAGCGGTCGTGATGGAGCGCGGCGGCGAACCGGGGGTCGGCGGCCAACTCCTCGGGAGCGACGGCTGCGAAGCGGGCCGCAGGTGCGTCGGCCGGGGTCGCCGTGTCCAGCAGGGCGATGGCGGCGGAGAAGAGCGAGGAGTCCACGCGTTGCCCGAGCCCGCTGCCGGCCCGAGCCACCAGGGCGGCCAGCACCCCGGTGGCGCTGATCAGGCCGCCGAAGACGTCGGTGATGGTCAGTAGCGCGGGGGCGACCGGCCGTCCGGGCGGCGTCACCAGCGCGGCCAGGCCGCTGTACGCCTGCACCAGGTAGTCGGTGCCGACGGGCAGGAGAGCACCGCTCGAGGTGCCGCCCTCGGTGTCGACGAGTCCGCCCCAGCCGGACGCGCAGGCGTGCACCAGGCCCGGGTGCTCGGCCGACAGCTGCGCGGGGTCGAGCCCGAAGGCCTCCGCCTTGCCAGGGGCCAGGTTGTGCAGGAACACCTCGGCACCGGCGATCAGTTCACGGATCGCCCGGCGTCCCGCCGACGAGCGCGGGTCGGCCTCGACCACCCGCTTGGTCCGGTTGAGCGCGTGGAACCTGGCCGACACCTCTCCCACCATCGGCGGCACTCCGCGCGACGGGTCCCCGCCCAGCGGCTCGACGCGGATCACCTCGGCGCCGAGCCGCGCCAGGAGGTGCCCGACCAGGGGGCCTTGCAACCGGCGGGTCATCTCGACCACCACCAGGCCGGCCAGCGGGGCGCCATCGGCCGATGCCGCCGGCAGCGGTGAACCGGGCCCGGGAACGCCCTCGATCCGCCACGGCGGCGGCCGGTAGCCGCTGGGACCGTGCGCGCGCACCGGAACGATCGACACCCCGACCGCCGTGGCTGCCCGGCTCAGTTGGCAGTAGCTCAACTGCCGCGTTGCCATGTCGAGTTCGGCTGGCAGTGAGCAGCTCCCGGTGGCGAAGCGGAGTTGGAACGGCGGCCAGCCCTGCCCGACCACCGGCCGGGCCACCCCGAGGCCGCTCCAGAACGCCAGCCACTGCCCGGGGTCCAGTGCCTCGATTTCGAACCGCACCCCGTCGGCGCTGGTGAACGGTGGAGGTCCGTCGTCCGCCCGAGTGGGCTCGGGCGGATCGTCCGCCGTCGCCGCCGCCAGGTACTGGCCGACCGCGAGCAGCGCGGCACCCGCCACCGAGGTGCGGACCCGGCGCGCCTGGCCGCCACGCAGAACGGCGAGGCGAGCGGCCAACAGACCCTGCACGGCCAGCACTCCGGCCGCCGCACTCGCGTACTCGATGCCCAGGGGCCGTGCTGCGCCGTACCGCCGCCCGTGCACGGCGGCCAACCCGCAGGCCGCCTGCACGTCAGCCTCGCTCGCCAGCGGCATCGCCACCGGGCCGGCCCAGTCGAGCGCACAGGTCACGGCGTCTGAGCCGCTGCCCAACGTCAACCGTGCCGGTGCGGAGGACCGGTGATGCTCGATCAGTCTCGCGCCGAGCAACTGGAGCAGGTGGATCGCCAGTCGGAGGGGGAGGCCGCGACCCGTGGCCGTCAGGGTGACTCCGGTCAGTGGTGCGGTGGTGCCGGTCGCGGCGGGGCGGAGCAGCGTGTCCTCGCGCATCGAATTCTCGTCCTGGCGACTGAAGGTTGTCCTGGTGGCAGAGAGCCCTGGGGTGCGCGGGGTGGAAGTGATCCCTGCGCTCTGTGTGACGACACTATCACGACAGGTGACGACCTTGATCGACGCGGCTGCCGGGATGGGCGATCACCACGGAGCCCGGCGCCGCCGAGCGGCGCATGGTCGGGCAGTGCGCCGCTTCAGCTGGGTGCGCTCGCGGCGGGAGCGTGCCCGGTGGCCCGTTCAACGCAGCAGCGGTTGCGAGGGTGCTGGGACGCACGGGGAGAATGGGGCGTGAGTGCCGAAGAGCCGTCAGGTCCCGAGCCGCCCACCCTCGACGGCCGCGGGGCCGAGTCGTCGAGTGGGCCGTCGGAGGACGACTCGGGCGGGGGCGCCAGGCCGGCTGGTAGGCCGACGGGAGCGGATTCCGGGGGCGGAGGGGGCACGGGCGACCGGGAGTCCGCTGAGTCGGCGGGCGCCGGGCCGGCGCCTGGTCGGCAGGCTGCGGCCGAGTCCGCATCCGAGGGAGAAGCGCCCCCACCCGCCGAGGAGCCTCCACCCGCCGAGGAGCCCCCACCCGCCGAGGAGCCTCCACCCGCCGAGGAGCCTCCACCCGCCGAGGAGCCCCCGCCTGCCGAGGAGCCCCCGCCTGCCGAGGAAGGGCCCCCACCCGCCGGCGAAGGGCCCACCTCGCCGGCACCCCCGAGCACCATGGTCGGCCCCGGTGGCCGCAGCCCGCGCCGGCCCTGGTGGCGCCGCTCGCGTGCCCTGGTGGCGGCAGGCATCGGGGCGGTGGTGGTCGCGGGCCTGGCCGCACTCCTGATCGAGCGCCAGCCGAACCAAGGCAGCGCGACCGCCGGCACCGGAGCCATCCCCACCACCCTGCAGGCGGCGACCTCGCCCGGCCGGGACCCCTACACCCGTTCGGTGGCCCTCGCCCCACCGCCCGGTTCCCCCGGCGGTGCGGCCACCGTGCCCGTCGGAACGGTGAACGGCGACACCGCCGGCCTCTACGGCGGCACCGAGCACGTCGCCGACTGCGACACCGGGCAGCTGGCCGGCTTCCTCGCCACGCACGCCGACCGGGGCAAGGCGTGGGCCGACACGGTGGGGGTCGAGCAGAGCGCGCTCCCGGACTACCTGCGCTCGCTCACGGGCGTGCTGCTGCGGGCGGACACCAGCGTGACCAACCACGGCTTCGCGGACGGGCTGCCGACGACGTTCCGGTCCGTCCTGCAGGCGGGCAGCGCCGTGCTGGTCGATGCCCACGGGGTGCCCCGGGTCCGGTGCGCCTGCGGCAATCCGCTGACCCCGCCCGAGGCGGGCACCGGCGCGCCGCTGTTCGACGGCGACTCCTGGCCGGGGTTCCGCGCGGACCGGGTGGTGCGGGTGAGCCCGGCGCCGACCGCGGTCGCCGCACTGGTGCTGCTGGACCCGGCCAGTGGCCGGCTGTTCACCCGTCCGGTGGGTACCACCGGATCCGACGACCGGGCGACCGCACCGTCGCCGCCCCCGGCGTCCGCCCCCGGCGCCCCCGAGCCCTCGGGGGCGGACGCCGGCACCCCGTGAACCGGTGTTCGTGGGCCATCAGGTTTTATCAGACCCGGCCGCTGAAATACTGTCAGCAATTCCACCGTGTCCGAACTCCGGGGTCCGCTGGGGCCGCGGAGCTGGAGTGTCTCGGATTTCAGGTGGACAGCACTGGAACAGATCATCGTATTTCACGGCCGCGTGATGAATGGTTGTCGTGGCCGCGGATTCGATTTCGCTCAGACTCCTTCCGTCGAAGCCGGGTGGTGTGATGACCAGACAGACGAGCAGGGCCCAGACTCACGAGACGGACGTGCTGATCGTCGGCGGCGGCCCGGTCGGGCTGGCGCTGGCGCTGGACCTCGACTACCGCGGCGTCCGCTGCGTCGTCCTGGACGCCTCCGACGGTGCGGTCGAGCATCCCAAGGTGGGCACCGTCGGGCCGCGTTCCATGGAACTGATGCGCCGCTGGGGCCTGGCCGACCGGGTCCGCGGGGCCGGCTGGCCGGGCGACCACCCACTGGACATCGCCTGGGTCACCGCGCTCGGCGGCCATGAGATCCACCGGCTGCACTTCGGCACCGCCGACACCAGGCCGCCACTCGCCTACACGCCCGAACCGGAGCAGGTCTGCCCGCAGCACTGGTTGATGCCGCTGCTCGGCGAGGCCGTCGGCGTCCACCCGGACGGTCCGCTGCGCCGGCAGACCCGGCTGGAGTCCTTCACCCAGGACGGCGACCAGGTCCGCGCCACCGCCACCGACCTGCGCGACGGCAGCATGCTGGAGTTCACCGCCCGCTATCTGGTCGGCAGCGACGGCGCCTCATCCACCGTGCGCAAACTCCTCGGCGTCGACGCCCCCCAGTACTTCGAGACCAGGGTGTTCCGCAACATCCTGTTCCGGGCGCCCCGGCTGCGACAGCAACTCGGCTCCCGCAACGCCCTGGTGTACTTCCTCACCCAGCCGCCGGGCCTGCGCTACCCGCTGCGCTCGATGGACGGCCGCGAGCTCTACCGGCTGACGGTGGCCCAGGACGGCGACCAGGACGCGCTCGGCCTGGTCCGATCCGCGATCTCGCTGGACACCCCGCTGGAACTGCTCTCCGAGAACGTCTGGCACCTCACCCACCGGGTCGCCGAGCAGTACCGGCAAGGCCGGGTGCTGCTGCTGGGCGACGCGGCGCACACCCTCTCGCCCTCCGGCGGCTTCGGGATGAACACCGGGCTGGCCGACGCCGCCGACCTCGGCTGGAAGCTCGCCGGCGAACTCGCCGGTTGGGCCGGTCCCGGTCTGCTGGACGGCTATGACACCGAGCGGCGCCCGGTCGCCGAGCAGAGCCTCGCCGAGGCCAACCGCAACCTCCGGCGCACGCTGGACCGGCCGTTGCCGATGGAGCTGGTGCTCGACTCGCCGGCCGGTGAGCGGGCCCGCCAGGAGCTGGCCCGCGGCCTGGAGAAGGGCGAGGTGCGCCGCGAATTCGAGGCCCCCGACGTGCACTTCGGCTACCGCTACCAGTCGCCGCTGGTCGTCCCGGACGGCTTGACCCAGCCCGACTGGCGCACCGAGCCGGCGGCCGGCCACCGCGCCCCGCACGCTTGGCTGCCCGGTGGCGCCAGCGTGCTCGACCGCTACGGGCCCGGCTTCCGGCTGGTCACGGCTTCCACCGAACTCGACGGCGTGGAACGTGCGTTCAGCGACCGGAAGGTCCCGTTCGGGGTGGTCGCGGCGGACGTCTACCGCAGCCGCTTCGTGCTGGTCCGCCCGGACGGCCATGTCGCCTGGCACGCCGACGAGTTGCCCGCCGATCCCGGTGCGCTGGCCGACGCGGTGCGCGGCGGTGGCCGATGAGTCCGCAAGACGCCGTGGTCCGTGCCACGACCGGTGGTGGCCGGTGACCGATCTGCCAACGGCCTTCCGTCCCGCCGAAGTCCACCTCCCCGACCCCTATCCGCTCTACCGCCACTACCGCGAGAGCGAGCCGGTCCACCTGGCCGACGACGGCAGTTGGTACCTGTTCGGCCACGCGGCCGTCGCCCAGGTGCTCTCCGGCCGGCGGGACTACTGCCGCGGCCCCGCGCCGGCCCGGATCCCGTCGGACTGCCCGCACCTGCAACGGACCGTGGCCAACTGGATGGTCTTCATGGACCCGCCCGAACACACCCGGGTACGGGCGCTGGTGGCCCGCAGCTTCACCCCGCGAGTGGTCCAGGCACTGCGACCGCGGATCCGCCGGATCGCCGCCCGGCTGGTCGAGCGCTTGGCCGACGAGCTGGCCGCGCACGGCGTGGCCGACCTGGTCGAGCGCTTCGCCGCGCCGCTGCCGGTGCTGGTGATCAGCGAGCTGCTCGGGGTGCCGGAACACGACCGGGCCTGGTTCCGCGCCCAGGCCCTGGACCTGGAACTGGCCACCAGCACGCGCACCGGCCGCCGGGCCGACGCCTTCCGGCTGGTTGAGACGGCCGCCGGCGAACTGGACGCCTACTTCCGGGCCGAACTGCGCCGCGCCGGCCGCCGGGAGCGCGACGACCTGATCGGCCTGATGCTCCGGCACGGCTCCGCGCTGTCCGAGGACACCCTGGTCGGCACCTGTGTCCACCTGCTGACGGCCGGCCATGAGACCACCACCAACCTGCTGGCCAAGGGCCTGCTCGCGCTGCTCGCCCACCCCGGGCAACTGCTCGCCCTCCGACGCGGCCCGCTGCTCGCCGCGGCCGCCGTCGACGAACTGATCCGCTACGACGCGCCGGTGCAGATGATCACCCGGCTGGCCCGGCAGGACGACCGGTTCGGCGACCGCACCGTGCCGGCCGGCAGCAAGGTGGTGCTGGTGCTCGGCGCCGCCAACCGCGACCCGGCCCGGTTCGAGCAGCCGGACCGGCTCGACCTGAGTCGCGACACCCGCCGGCACTGCGGATTCGGGATCGGCAGCCACTACTGCGTCGGCGCCCCGCTGGCCCGTGCCGAGGCCGAGATCGGACTCACCATGCTGCTCGCCAGGTTCCCGCACCTGGCAGTTGCCGAACAGGCGGCTGAACCGGTGCGGTACACCCAGGACTTGGTCTTCCACGGTCCGTCCCAGCTGCTGGTCCAAGGGGGTTGACATGCGGTCAGGAACGCGTCCGTCGCGGACGGTCGACGTGGTCGTGGTCGGCGCCGGGCCCACCGGTCTGGCCCTGGCGATCGGCTTGCGGCAGTACGGCCTGCAGGTCGCGGTGCTGGAGAAGGAGGGCAGTGGCAAGCGGCAGGCCCGGGCCGGGGTGGTCTGGCAGCGCGCGCTGGAGGTGCTCGACGATCTCGGCTGCGCGGAGCGGTTCCTGGCCGACGGCGTTCAGTTGCGCACCTCCGAGATCGTGGTCTCCGGGCGCTCGCTCGGCGAGGTCGCCATGGCGGCCCCCGGCACCCGGTTCCCCTATCCGCTCTGCATCGAGCAGGACGCCATCGAACGCCTGCTGGGTGAGCGGCTGTTGGAGGTCGGCGGTCAGGTCGAGTGGTCCACCGAGGCGGTGGCGGTCCGGCTCGGCGACGACGCCGCCGAAGTCGACGTCCGCGGACCGGACGGCCACCGGCGCACCCTGCGCTGTGCCTGGGTGGTCGGCTGCGAGGGTGCGCACAGCCTGGTGCGCCGGGCGCTCGGGCTGCCGTTCGAGGGCGGGCCGCGGGAGAACCTGCAGGTGGTGCAGTTCAACGCGATCGCCGACTGGTCGTACCCGGCCCGCCCCGGGCACACCTACATGTTCCTGTCGCGCGGCATCTCGGCCGGCGCCGCGCCCCGACCCGGCGGCGGCTACCGCTTCTACGGCTTCACCGGCGACCCGGACCGCCGTGAACTCACCCCGCCCAGCCTGGAGGAGATGAGTGCCTTCGTCGCCAGGGCGGCGCACGATCCCAGCGTGCGGCTGTCCGCCACCGACCCGCTCTGGACCAACCGCGCCAGGTTCCAGGACCGGTTCGCCCGCACCCTGCGCGGGGGGCGGGGGCTGCTCGCCGGGGACAGCGCCCACGTCTGGGCGCCGGTGGCCGCGCACGGCCTCAACACCGCGCTGCGCGGCGCGCACAACCTGGCCTGGAAGCTGGCCAGCGTGCAACTCGGCTGGGCTCGACCGGAGTTGCTGGACACCTATGCCAGCGAGCAGCGGCTGACCGCGCTGCGGGTGATGCGGAAGACCGCCCGTGACCGGATGGAGCTGCCCGGCACCGCGCCCACCCTGCTCGCCATGCGGCTGCTCGGCCCGCGCCTGATGCGCAGCCGGCGGGCCACCGACCGGATCCGCAGCCGGCTCAGCGACCTCGACATGCACCACCGGGAGAGCGCCCTGTCAGTGGGGAGGCGGGCCGGGGACCGGATGCCGGACCTGCCGGTCCGGACCGAGGGCCACTGGCGGCCGCTGCACGAACTGCTCGACTACCGGCGCTGGACCCTGCTGCGGGTGCCCGACTCGGCGCTCGGCGATCCGTCCCCGGCCGTCCTGCCGGCCCGCCACCCCGTGCCCATCGAGGTGCACACCGTCGAGCCCGCCCCGGGGGAGGAGCGCCTGCTGCCGCCGGGCGCGCTGGTACTGGTCCGCCCCGACGGCCACACCGCGCTGACCGCCCGCCGCCCGGAGGAGGTCGCCGCCTACCTCGGCCGCTGGTTCACCAGCGCCTGACGACGCGTCGGTCCGCGCCCCGGCACGCGGCCGCTCATTCCCGCCCCCGGCGTGAAACAGACCACAGCGGTGCCCCCTCCCCGGCCGGTTGCGGATCATGGCAGAATGAGCGCATTGCAGTAAGCAGTGACGTTCAGCGCACTCCGGGGTCGGTGAAACTCCGAACCGGCGGTTACAGTCCGCGACCCGTCCGCAGCCAGCGGCCGGTTGACCAGGTGAAACTCCTGGACCGACGGTTAAAGTCCGGATGGGAGGCGTGCGCGACGGGTTTGTCACGGCGGTACCGCGGTCTCCTCCCGGGGAGCCGTGCGTGGTTCGGCGGTCGGGCTCTGCCCATCCGTCGTCCTTCGAGGCATCGCCGGCCGTCAGGCCCGTGGTCGGCTTCCCATGTCTGCCGCCCCGGAGTCCGCGCTCAAAGCGCGAGGAGAATCCGGGTGTTCACCGGCATCATCGAAGAGCTCGGCGAGGTCGTCTCCATCGAGGAGTACGGAGATTCCTCGCGCATCCGCCTGCGCGGTCCCCAGGTGATCGAGGGGGCCCGGCACGGCGACTCCATCGCGGTCAGCGGCGTCTGCCTCACCGTGGTCGACACCCCCGAACAACTGGCACAGGACAGCGGCGAGTTCAGCGCCGACGTGATGGCCGAGACGCTGCGCCGGACCAGCCTGGGCACGCTGGTGCCCGGCTCCCGGGTCAACCTGGAGCGCGCCATGGCGCTCGGCGCCCGGCTCGGCGGCCACCTCGTCCAGGGGCACGTGGACGCCACCGGCACCCTGCTGGACCGCTCCCCGGGCGAGCCGGACGCCAACGGCAGGCCGCGCTGGGAGGTGCTGCGCTTCTCGCTCCCGCGGACCATCGCCCGCTACCTGGTCGACAAGGGCTCGATCACGGTGGACGGCGTCAGCCTGACCGTGGTCGAGGCGGGCGACGACTGGTTCACCGTGAGCCTGATCCCCGCCACCCTGGCACTGACCACCCTGGGCGCCAAGGCGGTCGGCGAGCCGGTCAACCTCGAGGTCGACGTGCTCGCCAAGTACGTCGAGCGGCTGCTCGCCGCCGGCACCGTCCCGGCCGGCGGCAACACCGGTGCCCTGGGGGACGCCAAGTGAACTGGCTCAACACCGTCGCCTTCACCCTGCTCGGCGAGCACTTCAAGTGGAACGACGTCATCGGCAACACCCTCGGACTGATCGGCCTGGCCTACGGCTGGCGCCGCTCGGTGCTGAGCTGGCCGGTGCAACTGCTCTCCGGCCTCGTGCTGATCAGCGCCAACCTCTCCGCCCACCTGTCCGGTGGGGTGGGCAAGCAGCTGGTGGTGATCGCCACCTCGATCTGGGGCTGGGTCCAGTGGCAGCGCGGCCGGAGCCAGGACGGCGACATCCGGATCCGGTTCGCCACCTGGGCCGAGCGCGCCGTGCTGGTGGCCGGCACCGCCGTGGCCACCGTCGCGGTGGCGCTGGTCTTCCAGCACTGGAACCTCTCCTGGTCCCCGTGGGCGGACGCCTACATCTTCACCGGCACGCTGGCCGCGATGATCGCCCAGGCCCGCGGCTGGGTCGAGTTCTGGTTCGCCTGGATCGCGGTCGACGTGGTCGGCGTCCCGCTCGCCTTCTCCAGCGGTCTGCCCTTCTCCGGTCTGGTCTACCTCGTCTACTTCGTCCTGGTGATGCTGGGCCTGCGCTCCTGGTGGCTGCGCAGCCGGCTGGCGAAGCCCGCCCCCACCCTGCAGGGAGTCACGGCATGAACACCCGCACGCACGACCTCGACCTGACTCTCGACCCGGTCGAGCAGGCCATCGCCGACATCGCGGCCGGCCGCGCCGTGGTCGTGGTGGACGACGAGGACCGGGAGAACGAGGGCGACCTGATCTTCGCTGCCACCGCGGCCACCCCGGAGCTGCTCGCCTTCACCATCCGCCACACCTCCGGGGTGATCTGCGTCCCGGTCACCCACGCGGACGCCGACCGGCTCGGCCTGCCCCCGATGACCCGGGTCAACGAGGACCGCAAGGGCACCGCCTACACCGTCTCGGTGGACGCCCGCGACGTGGAGGCCACCGGGATCTCCGCGGTGGACCGGGCGCTGACCATCCGCCTGCTCGGCGAGCCGGCCTCCACCGCCCGCGACTTCACCCGGCCCGGCCACGTCTTCCCGCTGCGCGCGGCGGACGGCGGCGTGCTGTCCCGGCCTGGCCACACCGAGGCCGGCGTCGACCTGGCCCGGCTGGCCGGCCTGCCCCCGGCGGCGGCCATCTGCGAGGTGGTCAACGACGACGGCACCATGGCCAGGCTGCCCGACCTGGTGCCTTTCGCCCGCGAACACGGCCTGTCGATCATCTCCATCGAGGACCTGATCGCCTACCGCCGCCGCACCGAGTCCCAGGTCGAGCGGGTGGCCGTGACCGCCCTGCCCACCGTGCACGGCGACTTCACCGCGGTCGGCTTCCGCGGCACGCTGGACGGCACCGAGCACATCGCCCTGGTCGCCGGCGGCTTGGCCGTCGGCGAGGACGGTGTCGGGCGGCTGCCGGACGGCGAGGACGTGCTGGTCCGGGTGCACTCCGAGTGCCTGACCGGCGACGTCTTCGGCTCGCTGCGCTGCGACTGCGGCCCGCAGCTGGAGGCCTCGCTGGCCAGGGTCGCCGAGGCCGGCCGGGGGGTGGTGCTCTACCTGCGCGGCCACGAGGGCCGCGGGATCGGCCTCGGCCACAAGCTGCGCGCCTACCAGCTGCAGGAACAGGGCCGGGACACCGTGGACGCCAACCTGGAGCTCGGCCTGCCCGCCGACGCCCGCGACTACAGCATCGGCGCCCAGATGCTCATCGACCTCGGGGTGCGCTCGCTCACCCTGCTCACCAACAACCCGGACAAGCAGACCGCGCTGCTGGACCACGGCCTCAAGGTCAAGGACCGGGCACCGATACCGGTGCAGGCGAGCCGGCACAACCTCGCCTACCTGCTCACCAAGCGCGACCGGATGGGCCACGACCTGCCGTGGCTGGTCGGCTGAAGCCGTCCATCGCCGACCGAATCCCGTACGAAACCCTAGGAGAACGATCGTGGCTGGTCACGGAGCCCCCGTACTGAGCGTCGAGAACGCCGAGGACCTGCGGGTCGCGGTGGTCGCGGCCCAGTGGCACACCCAGGTGATGGACGGCCTGCTGAACGGTGCCGAGCGCGCCCTCAAGGAGCTCGGGATCACCGGGGCGACCGTGGTGCGCGTCCCCGGTACCTTCGAACTGCCGGTCGCCGCGCAGCGGTTGGCCGAGCGCGGCTACGACGCGGTGGTGGCCCTCGGGGTCGTCATCCGCGGCGGCACCCCGCACTTCGACTACGTCTGCCAGGCGGCCACCGCCGGCCTCACCGAGGTCAGCGTGCGCACCGGCGTGCCGGTCGGCTTCGGCGTGCTCACCTGCGACAACGAGGAGCAGGCGATCGACCGGGCGGGCCTGCCCGGCTCCGCCGAGGACAAGGGCCACGAGGCGGTCAGCGCCGCCGTCGCCACCGCCGTGACGCTGCGGGCACTGGCCTGACACCGGGTCGGGAACGGCCGGACGGGGGCCGGCGGCGGGCAGGGTCCGACTGCTGCCGCCGGCCCCCGGCGTCCAAGGCGGTGTCCACTGGTCGAGCCGTTGACCAAGCCCCGGGCCGAACACCGTAAGGTGGTTGCCATCATGGCTTCCAAGACATTCGAGGAGCTCTTCACCGAGCTCCAGCAGAAGGCCGCCACCGGCGACCCCGCGACCTCCCGTACCGCGCAGCTCGTCCAGCAGGGCGTCCATGCCATCGGCAAGAAGGTGGTCGAGGAGGCGGCCGAGGTCTGGATGGCCGCCGAGTTCCAGACCGAGGAGCAGACGGCCGAGGAGATCTCCCAGCTGCTCTACCACCTCCAGGTGATGATGGTCGCCCGCGGCCTCACCCTCGACGACGTCTACGCCCACCTCTGACCCCCGGCCCCCAGCTCCACGCCCCCGTAACGGCTCATAACGAAGGATCATCCGTTCATGCTGCGCATCGCCCTCCCCAACAAGGGTTCGCTCTCGGGTCCCGCGGCGGAGATGCTCCATGAGGCCGGCTACCGCCAGCGCAAGGACCCCAAGGAACTGGTGCTGGTCGACCCCGAGAACCAGGTGGAGTTCTTCTTCCTGCGCCCGCGCGACATCGCGGTCTACGTAGGCTCTGGCCGGCTCGACATCGGCATCACCGGTCGTGACCTGCTGCTGGACTCCGGCGCCGACGCCGAGGAGGTGCTCGCGCTCGGCTTCGCCGGCTCGACCTTCCGGTTCGCCGGCCCGACCGGCTCGCCCAAGGACGTGCAGGGCCTCCAGGGCCTGCGGATCGCCACCTCCTACACCGGTCTGGTCGAGCAGCACCTGGCCGAGCACGGCGTGCAGGCCACCGTCACCAAGCTGGACGGCGCGGTCGAGACCGCGGTCCAGCTGGGCGTCGCCGACGTGATCGCCGACGTGGTGGAGACCGGCACCAGCCTGCGCAACGCCGGCCTGGAGGTCTTCGGCGAGCCGATCCTGATCTCCGACGCCGTGGTGATCCGGCCCAAGGGCGCCGGCGTGGACGCGGGGGTCGAGCAGTTCCTGCGCCGTCTCCAGGGCGTCCTGGTGGCCCGCCGCTACGTCCTGATGGACTACGACATCAAGGCCGAGCAGGTCGCCGACGCGGTCGCGCTGACCCCCGGCCTGGAGTCGCCCACCGTCTCCCCGCTGCACACCGAGGGCTGGGTCGCGGTCCGGGCCATGGTGCTGCGCAAGGAGGCCCAGCGGATCATGGACGACCTGTGGGCCATCGGCGCCCGCGGTGTCCTGGTGACCAACATCCACGCCTGCCGCCTGTAGCGGACCCGCCGGCAGGGGTCCACCTGCCGGCGGACCCCCTGACCCGTTCCGCAAGGAGTACCCAGCGCCATGCCCGGCACCGACCCGCTGCCCACCCTGCCCGTCACCTGGCTGCCCCGCCGCACCCGCGCGGTGCTGCTGACGGCCAGTGGGCTGCTCGCGACGGTGTTCGTCGTCATGGCGCTGGTGCTCCCGGCCAGCTGGCAGTTGAACGACCGGGTCATGCTGGTCCTCCTGGGCCTGGTCTTCTCCGGGGTCGGCCTGATGCTGGCCCGCCCCCGGGTGGCCGCCGACGCCGACGGCGTGCTGGTGGTCAACCTGGTCCGCTCGCGCCGGCTGCACTGGGCCGAGGTCGTCCGGGTCAACCTCAAGGAGGGCGACCCCTGGGTCACCCTGGACCTGTCGGACGGCACCTCGCTGGCCGCCATGGGCATCCAGCCCAGCGGTGGCCGCGACCAGGCGGTGCGGGCCGCGCTCCAGCTGCGTGACCTGGTCGAGGCCCGTGGCGCGGCTTCCGAACCCGCCAACGCGTGAACCCGCCGGCACCCGACCTCCACAGCGGATCGGCTAGGCTGGTAAAGCTCGGGCAAAGCTCCCGGGCCATCCGACCCGTGACCAGAGGAGTGACCCCTCCCCGCGATGGACGATCCGTCCGGTAGTACCGACGCCGCCCAGCCCGTTCCGACCGCCGGGCGGGCGGCGCTGTGATCACCGCCTGGCTGCTGCTGGCGGCCGCTCTCCTGCTCATCATCGCCAACGGCCTCTTCGTCGCCGCCGAGTTCTCCTTCGTCACCGTGGACCGCGGTGCCGTGGACCGGGCCGCGCGGGCCGGCGACCGGCGGGCGGCGGGCCTGCGCAAGGCCCTGCACACGCTCTCCTTCGAACTCTCCGGCGCCCAGCTCGGCATCACCGTCACCTCACTGGTGGTCGGCATGCTCGCCGAGCCGGCGCTCTCCACCCTGCTCAGCCCCCCGCTCACCGGCCTCGGCCTGCCCGCCGGCCTCGCCCGCGGCGCGGCCACGGCGATCGGCATGGCGCTGGCCACCGTGCTGCAGATGGTGATCGGCGAGCTGGTGCCGAAGAACTGGGCGATCTCGCGCCCGCTCCAGGTGGCCCTCGCGGTCGCCGCGCCCCAGCGAATGTTCAGCGCCGCCTGTCGCCCGCTGATCGGCGCCCTCAACGGCGGCGCCAACCGCCTGGTGCGGGCCCTCGGGATGGAACCGGCCGAGGAGCTCGCCCAGGCCCGCACCCCCGGCGAACTCGCCGTGCTGGCCCAGCACTCGGCCCGGGCCGGCGCCCTGGAGGAGGACGCCGCACAGCTGTTCGTGCGCACCCTGGGCCTGGGCGAGCTGACCGCCGAGAGCGTGATGACCCCCCGGGTCGACGTCGCCGCGCTGCAGCACGACGCCACCGCCGCAGACGTGGTCAACCTCACCAGGGCCACCGGCTTCTCCCGCTTCCCGGTCTACCGGGACAGCCTGGACGACATCATCGGCACCGTCACCCTCAAGGACGCCATAGCGGTCCGCCCCGAGCGGCGCGGCAAGGTGACGGTGGGCCAACTGGCGAGCGTGCCACTGCTGGTCCCCGAGACGCTGCCCGCCGAGCGGCTGCTGGAGCAGCTGCGCCGGCGGCAGCCGATGGCCATCGTGATCGACGAGTACGGTGGCACCGCCGGCGTGGCCACCCTGGAGGACATCGTCGAGGAGATCGTGGGCGAGGTGCGCGACGAGCACGACCCCGGCGAGACCCCGGAGCTGCTCGCCGTCCCGCCGGTGGCCGGCCACCCGGCCTGGCTGGCCGACGGCCGGGCCCGGCTCGACCAGTTGGAGCAGATCGGCCTGCACGCCCCGCACGGGCCGTACGAGACGCTGGCCGGCCTGCTCGCCGACCTGCTCGGCCGGATCCCGGTGCGCGGTGACACCGCGGAACTGCCCGGCTGGGAGCTGACCGTGCAGGGCGTCGACCGGCACCGCACCACCCGGGTCCGGCTGCTGCACCTGGGGGCGTCGGCATGATCGCCGCCGCCCAGCTCTTCGCCGCGCTCCTGCTGCTGCTCGGGAACGCCTTCTTCGTCGCCGCCGAGTTCGCGGTGATCTCGGTGCGCCGCAGTCAGGTCGAGCCGCCGGCCGAGGCTGGCGACCGCCGGGCCCGCACCCTGCTGCGCGCCATGGGCGAGGTCTCGGCGCTGCTGGCCGCCGCCCAACTGGGCGTCACGGTCTGCTCATTGCTGCTCGGCGCGCTGGCGGAGCCGACCGTGGCCGACCTGCTCTCCGGCCCGTTCCATGCGATCGGGCTGTCCGGCGCGGCCAGTCACCTGACCTCCTACGTGCTGGCGCTCGCCCTGGTGGTCGTGCTGCACATGGTGATCGGCGAGATGGTGCCCAAGAACATGGCACTGGTCTCGCCGCTGCGGGCCGCGCTCTGGCTCGGCCCGCCGCTGGACCGGCTGGCCCGCTGGCTGCGCCCGGTGATCCGGTTCCTGAACGCCTTCGCCAACCTGGTGCTGCGGCTGTTCAAGGTGGCACCCAAGGACGAGGTGGAGTCGGTCTTCGACGCCGAGCAACTCGTGTGGATCCTGGCCGAGTCCAGGGCCGCCGGATTGCTGGCGGAGGCTGAGCAGGAGCGGCTGGAGGACGCCCTCGAACTGGGCCGCCGACCGGTCCGCGAGGTGCTGCTGCCGATGGCGGGCCTGGTGACGGTGGACGCCGGGGTGACGGCCCGCGAGGTGGAGGAGCGGGCGGCGGCCACCGGCTACTCCCGCTTCCCGGTGCTCGACGCCACCGGTGCGATCGTCGGCTACCTGCACCTCAAGGACGTGCTGGAGGTCGAGGATCCGGACGCCCAGCTGCCGATGCGGCTGTGGCGCCCGGTCATCGCGGTCGCCGAGTCGCTGCCGATGGACGACGCGCTCACCGCGATGCGCCGGGCCACCGCCCACCTGGCGGCGGTCACCGACGCCGACGGCCGGCCGCTGGGCGTGGTCACCCTGGAGGACGTCCTGGAGGAGCTGGTCGGCGAGATGCACGATCCGGACCACGTCGCCCGCCCGCTGCCCTCCGGGCCCTCGTGACCCGGGACGGTTTCCAGGGGCCCCGGGACACGCTGTCCGGGGCCGGGGGTCAGCCCCGGCCGTCGATCAGCTCGCCGTAGGCCTGGACCAGGTCGGGCAGTCTCAGCGTGGCCAGGTCCTCCCGGCTCGGCCGTTCGCGGGACTGGCTGAGGCGCAGGTCGCGGTAGGCGCAGGACTTCTCGTAGAGGGTTCGGATGAAGCGCCCGTTGCCCAGCTCGTCGATCCAACCCTCGGCGACCACGTGCGCGCAGATGCTGGCCAGCTCGTCGGCGGCGTCCTCGTCCCAGGCGTCGCCGTCCCGGGCGGCCAGCGCGCTGCCGATCGCGGTCAGCTCGGCGGGGCGGTAGCTGGGGAAGTCGACCCGGGTGGTGAATCGGGAGTTGAGCCCCGGGTTGGCGGCCAGCAGCCGGTTCATCCCCTCGGGGTAGCCGGCCAGGATCACCACCAGCCGGTCCCGGTTGTCCTCGGCCCGCTTCAGCAGCACCTGCAGCGCCTCGTCACCGTACGCGTCGCCCTTGCTGTAGCCGGAGTTGGCCAGGCTGTAGGCCTCGTCGATGAAGAGCACGCCGTCCAGCGCCGAGTCGATCAACTCATTGGCCTTGACCGCGGTCTGGCCCAGGAACTCGCCGACCAGGTCGGCTCTTTGGGCCTCCACCAGATGGTCGCCGGAGAGCAGGCCCAAGGCGTGGAACACCTGGCCGAGGATCCGCGCGACGGTGGTCTTGCCGGTTCCGGACGGCCCGGAGAAGACGAAGTGCCGCTTGGGCGGCTGCACCGGCAGACCCTGCTCGGCTCGCAGTCCGGCCATCCGCAACTGTGCGGAGAGGGCCCGGACTTGGCGCTTGACCGGATCCAGGCCGACCATCTGCTCCAGCGCCTCGAGGGCGGCGTCCAACCGCTGCTGGGCGGCGGGCGGCTCGGCGGCGCTCGGCGGCGGGTCGCACTGGCGGCCGGCGGCCGAGGGAGGGGGAGTGGCGCCGGTCGGCTCGCCGAGGGAGCCCCGGGCGGCGTCGCCGTCGCGGGGGCCACCGGCGTCGCCCGGGTCGGCGTCCCGGGGCCCGCCGGTGGAGCGCTCGGCCTGCGGCAGCGGGCCGGACCCGCCGACCGGCGGCGCGTCGGCACCCGGCGGGCCGGCGTCCCCGGCGAGCACCGGGCCCAGGCCGCTGATCAGGTCGAGGGCGAGGGCGTCGGCCGACTCCGGCGGGCCGGTGGTGGTCTCCGTGTACGGCGGCAACTCCTCCAGCAGGCCCAGGCCGTCCTCGGCGGCGATCGCGGCCAGCCGGGCGGCGGTGTCCATGAACGCCGGGTCGGCGCGGTGAACCGAGCGGTACAGCGGCAGGGCGGCGGCGCTGCGGCCGGCCCCCTCGTAGGCGCGGGCCAGCCAGTAGCGCAACTCCTTGCGCTGCGGCTGCTCGGAGCGGCAGCGGGCCAGCGAGGCGGCCAGCGGAGCCTGGGCCTGGGCGCACATGTCCAGCCGGACCCGCGCCATGCCCCCGAACAGCCCCGCCTCGATGCCGAGCAGTGCGTCGTCCAGCAGCGAGTCGGTGTCCCGGATCAGCTGCTCCCAGTCCTTCAGCAGGTAGGAGCGGCAGGCGTGCAGGAAGCGCACCGACGGGTCCTGACCGGGTGGCGGGCACTGGGCCATCGCCCGGTCCAGCTCGGTGAGATGGCGGCCGTCGAGCCAGTGCGAGGCGTGCGCCAGCGCCAGGTCGCGCTCGTCCTCCAGTACCGGCTGGACCCACCAGCCCAGCCAGTACCAGGAGCTGAGCGGGCGGTTGTGCCGGCGACGCTGCTCGCCGAAACGTTTCTTGCTGCGGTGCATCGCCAGCAGCGCCCCGGAGGTGTCGCAGCGCAGGGCGTGCAGACCCAGCCAGGCGTCGGCCATGCCGGGGTCCAGGCGCACCGCGGTGCGGAACTCCTCCTCGGCCCGGGCGTAGGCGCCGGCCGTGTAGGCGTCCATGGCGCGCAGCCAGGCGCGGTCGGCCGGTCCCTGCGGACCCGTTCCCATGTTGTCACCGATGATCACTCACGCCCCCCGTGATCTGCACCGAGGCCGGTCGCTTATGGGGGTACCACCCAGCCGAAGGCTGGGGGAGGGACAGCGCCGTGCACCCGGGACGCCCTTCGCGCCTGCTCGGAATCGTACCCGGGTCCAGCTGATCCGGAAGCGTACCGGGCGGTGCCAAATCGCCATCGCCTCAAGACGGTTGGCATGCTGACGGCCCGTTCGGCGAGCTGCTGGGAAAAACGGCACCTCCGGCTCACGGGGGAACGAGCCGGAGGTGCCGCGTCTAGTTGCGAAAGTCAACTACTCCCGCTGAGAGGTAAACCTAGTTCCTGTCCGCCTCCCGGTCAAGCGACCGCTTAGTTGCCTCGGTCCGCAAGTCGGCGACCGGTCCGGCCGTCCACTCTGACCTGCGCGAACGGGCGACTGGGGTCGGCGGCGAAGTGCGCGGCCTCGGCCGCGGACCAGCGCTCCCAGAAGGCGGCCAGCTCCGGACCGTCCCGGCGCAGGCCGCGGGCCCGGGCCTCGGCTGCGGGCAGTTCCATCCAGATCAGGGCGGCCAGCACCGGTCGCAAGGCCCGGCGGCCGGCGCCGACCCCTTCCAGGAGAACTACCGGCGCGGGCGTGATCTTGCGCGCCCCCCGGAAGTCCCGGGCGACCCAGTCGTACCCGCGGAACTCCGCCGCCTCGCCCCGCCCCAGCGGCTCCAGCACCCAGCTGCGCAGCCGGTCGACCCACCCGAAGAACTCCTGATGGGTCGCCAGGTCGTCCAGGTGCACCACCGGCGCGCCGCCCAGTGCGGCGGCCAGCCGGCCCGCGAAGGTGGTCTTGCCCGAGCCGGCGTGTCCATCCACCGCCACCAGTCGCACCGGGCCGAGGGACGGCGGCAGTGCGCGCAGTCGCGCGGCCAGTCGGTCGAGCTCGTCGCACTGGCTGGGATCGTCGGGGCGGGGCACGGGCGGTAACTCTACGCGGCCTGACCAGCGGCGCGACCCCGGCAACGAGCGGCGCGCCGCCCGACGACGAGCAGCGCGCCGCCCGTCTTCGAGCGACGCGCTACTGACCCACCGTCAACTGACCCCGGCTACTGGTGGACCAGCCGCCCGCGCGGCGCCGGCCGCATCGACGGCACCCGGTGGGCGGCGGCCGCACCGCCCGCTGCGGCCGCCCGGACACCGTGCGCGTGCGAGAACGGCTGGGTGCGCCAGTCCAGTTCGGCCGGCAGTGTGAGCAGGGCGGCCAAGGTGTCGGTGCGCCCCTCGCCGGGATCCGGTGCCATCACCGGCAGTTGCTCGGTGAGCAGGCCCGAGCCGGCGCAGAGCGCCGGCTCGAACGGGTGCCAGGGCTGCCGCACCACCGCGTGCTGCGGCAGCTGTTCCTCGTCGCCGATCAGTGCGATGGCGCGGTGGCACTCCGGGCAGAGCACCCGGACGATCTCCCAGCCATCGGGCTCACCCGGGTCGGCGCCGGGCGCGGGGCCGAAGTCCGGCGAGCCGCCGTCGAGGTCCTCCGGGGCGGGCGGGGCGGCATCGGCGCGCACGGCGCGCTCCTCAGCTGAAGGCATGTGATCCCCCTATGGATCGGGCCGGGCCAACTCGGCCGGGGCCACCACCAGCACTTCCCGCTGACACGGCCTCATAACCCTGCAGGTCGCGGCAGGGTGATGCGCCCGAGTGTGTCCTTCGCCACATCCCCAAGGCATATGCCGATGGCGGGCTCCGCCGACCGTGCGGCATCCGCCGCTCCGGCGGTCGGGTAGGTTTCTGCTGTGGAGGATCTCGACCAGCACATCGTCCAGCTGCTCGTCCAGGACGGCCGGATGAGCTACACCGACCTGGGCAAGGCCACCGGCCTGTCCACCTCGGCCGTCCACCAGCGGGTTCGTCGGCTGGAGCAGCGCGGGGTGATCCGCGGCTACTCGGCGATCATCAACCCGGACGCCGTCGACCTGGCGCTGACGGCGTTCATCTCGGTCAAGCCGTTCGATCCCAGCGCGCCCGACGACGTGCCCGAGCGGCTGGCCCCGCTGCCGGAGATCGAGGCCTGCCACAGCGTCGCCGGCGACGAGAACTACATCCTCAAGGTCCGGGTCGGCGCCCCCGGCGACCTGGAGGACCTGCTCGCCCGGATCCGCAGCGCGGCCGGCGTCTCCACCCGCACCACGGTCGTCCTCTCCACGCCCTACGAGGCCCGCCCGCCCAAGCTGTAGGCCCGGCCGAGCGCTTCTGGCCCGCCCGGGGCAGGGCCGCCCCGAGCCGCCATCCCGGCTGCCCGAGTGCGGGGGTGCCCGTACATACCGGGACAACCCGGGTGCAGACTGTCCCTCATGACCGAACGCACCCCCCGCACCGTGCTGCTGCGCGGCGGCAACGTCTACAGCCCGGCCGACCCCTTCGCCACCGCGATGCTGATCGAGGGCGAGCAGATCGCCTGGGTCGGCAGCGAAGGCGCCGCCGACGCCTACGCCGGCATCGCCGACGAGGTGGTCCAGCTGGACGGTGCGCTGGTCACTCCCGCCTTCGTGGACGCCCATGTGCACGCCACCGCCGCCGGCCTTGCCCTCACCGGCCTCGACCTGACCGGCTGCGGCTCGCTGGCCGAGGCGCTCACCCGGATCAGCGACCACACGGCCGGCCGCTCCGGTGTGCTGATCGGCCACGGCTGGGACGAGACCGGCTGGCCCGAGGGCCGCCCGCCCACCCTCGCCGAGCTCGACCGGGCCGCCGGCGGCGCCCCGCTCTACCTCTCCCGCACCGACGTGCACTCCGCGTTGGCCACCACCGCCCTGCGCGACCTCACCCCGCACCTCGCCGAGCTGCCCGGCCACCACCCCACCGCGCCGCTCACCCGCGACGCCCACCACGCCGTCCGCCAGGCCGCCCTGGCCCACCTCACCGACGAGCAGCGCCGGGTCGCCCAGCGCGCCACCCGGCAGCGGGCCGCCGCGCTCGGCATCGGCGCGCTGCACGAGTGCGCCGGCCCGGAGATCTCCTCCGCCCACGACCTGGCCCAGCTCCTGGAACTGGCCGCCACCGAGGACGGCCCCGAGGTCTACGGCTACTGGGGCGAGCTCGGCGGCACGGCCACCGCCCGCGAGCTCGGCGCCGTCGGCGTCGGCGGCGACCTCTTCGTGGACGGTGCGCTCGGCTCGCGCACCGCCTGCCTGCACCGCGCCTACCAGGACGCCCCGGAAGGAAGCGAAGGGGCCACCGGAGCCGCCTACCTGACGGCCGATCAGATCGCCGACCACGTCGCGGCCTGCACCGAGGCCGGGCTGCAGGCGGGCTTCCACGCGATCGGCGACGCCGCCGTCGACGCCGTGCTCGCCGGCGTCCGCGCGGCCGCCGACCGGGTCGGCCTGGCTGCCGTCAAGGCGCTGCGCCACCGCGTCGAGCACGCCGAGGCCCTGAACGACGAGGCGATCGCCGGATTCGCCGAACTCGGTCTGGTGGCCTCCGTGCAGCCCGCCTTCGACGCCGCCTGGGGCGGCCCGGACGGCATGTACGCGGCCCGGCTGGGCGCCGAGCGGGCCGGCGCGCTCAACCCGTTCGCCGCCCTGCTGCGCGCCGGCGTCCCGCTGGCGTTTGGCTCGGACGCTCCGGTCACCGCGCTCGACCCGTGGGGCACGGTGCGTGCCGCCGCCTTCCACCGGACGGCCGAGCACCGGATCTCGGTGCGCGCCGCGTTCGCCGCGCACACCCGCGGCGGCTGGCGGGCCCTCGGCCGTGACCAGGAGGGCGTGCTGATCCCGGGCGCCACCGCCACCTACGCCGTCTGGCGGACCGGCGAGCTGGTCGTCCAGGCCCCCGACTCCCGGGTGGCCGGCTGGTCCACCGACCCCCGTTCCGGCACCCCCGGCCTGCCCGACCTCACCCCCGGTGGCGAGCTGCCGAGCTGCCTGCGCACCGTGGTCCGGGGCCGGACGATCTTCCAGGCTACGACCACTGGCTGACCTGCGGGGCCGCTGTTCGGGAACCGCTTTCAACGGGCCGCCCGGCAGAGGTACCGTCGTGCGGAACCTGCCGATGGGCAGGTGAGCTATGCCTAGAGAGATGGTGGCCAGGTGGCAGTGCCCGTCGACGCGGCCCCCCGAGCCGTCGACCCGACCCCCGGGGGCCCGTCGAACGGGGGCCGCACCGGCCGGTTGGCCCGGTTGCGCGCCAAGGCCGGGGCCGGGTGGAAGCGCACCGCCCTGGCCGCCGGCGCCGGCCTGGCGCTGGCCGCCGCGTTCCCGCCCTACGACCTGTGGCCGCTGTCCATCGTCGCGGTGGCGGCGCTGGCACTGCTCACCCACGGCCGCACGCTGCGGCAGGGCGCCTGGACCGGCTTCGCCTTCGGCCTGCCGTTCTTCCTCTGGCTGCTGGACTGGATCCGGGTGATCGGCTGGGACGCCTGGGTCGGCCTCTCGCTGGCCGAGGCGCTCTTCCTCTGGGCGCTCGGCGGCACGCTGGCGCTGACCTCCCGGCTGCGCGGCTGGCCGCTCTGGGCGGCCTGCCTCTGGGTGGCCGAGGAGCTGGTCCGCGACCGGCAGCCGCTGGGCGGTTTCCCGTGGGGACGGCTGGCGTTCGCCAACACCGCGAGCCCCTTCACTCCGCTGGCCGCGCTCGGCGGCGCCCCGCTGGTCACCTTCGCCGTGGCGCTCACCGGTTCGCTGCTCGGCTACCTGGTGCTGCGCCGCGTCCGCCGGGAGGAGGCGCCGGCCGGGGCGACGCGCTGGCTGAAGCCGACCGCCGCGGTGCTCTGCGCGGCGGTGGCCACCGGCGGCGGACTCCTGGTCCCGACCCCCACCAAGGGCGACGACACCGTGCGGGTCGCGCTGGTCCAGGGCAATGTGCAGCAGCCCGGCATCGATTTCCTGGGCCGGCCGATGCAGGTGCTGGACAACCACGCCAACGAGACGGAGGCGCTGGCCCAGCGGATCGAGGCCGGGCAGGAGCAGCGGCCCGATGTGGTGATCTGGCCGGAGAACTCCTCCGACCTGGACCCGTACAGCGACCCGGCCGCCTATGCCAAGATCACCGAGGCGGTCCGCACGATCGGCGTGCCGACCCTGGTCGGCGCGCTGGTCAACGGCCCGGACGCACAGCACGTGCAGAACGAAGGCATCGTCTGGGATCCGATCAGCGGCCCGGGCGCCCACTACACCAAGCAGCACCCCGTGCCGTTCGGCGAGTACGTGCCGTTCCGCTCGGTGCTCATGAAGGTGATCACCCGGCTGCAGCGGGTCGCCCACGACTTCTACCCGGGCAAGGGCAACGGCGTGATGCAGCTCGGCCCGGCCCGGATCGGTGACGTGATCTGCTTCGAGGTCGCCTATGACGAGATTCCGCGCGACACGGTCAACGCCGGCGGCCGGGTACTCGTGGTCCAGACCAACAACGCCACCTACGCCAAGAGCGGCCAGCCCGAGCAGCAACTGGCGATGTCCAGGCTGCGGGCCGTCGAGCACGGCCGGGCCGTGCTGATCGCCGCCACCAGCGGGATCAGCGCCGTGGTCCGCCCCGACGGCACCATCGAGAGCCGCACCCGGGAGCTCG
The DNA here is from genome assembly GCF_020907985.1 of Kitasatospora humi. Lineage (GTDB taxonomy): Bacteria > Actinomycetota > Actinomycetes > Streptomycetales > Streptomycetaceae > Kitasatospora > Kitasatospora humi. The sequence continues at coordinate 490,653 of NZ_JAJJPA010000001.1, forward strand.
TCCCCGCCGAGCTGAGCGCGAACGTGCCGCTGCGCGACGGGCGCACCCTGGCCGACCGGGTCGGCGCCGCCCCGGAGTGGGCGTTGGCCGGGCTGGGGCTGCTGGCCTGCGGGGGCGCGGTGCTGATCGGCCGCCGCGATCGCACCCCTGCCTGACCCCCGCACCCCTGTGACCAGCCATCTGTTCGGCCGGGGCCGGAACACCGGGCCGGGCCGAACCGTTGTCCACGGTGGCGCCCGCGACCGTGCGGGACAGGCCCGGACGGCGCCGATCGGCGCCCGCCATGGAGTGGATCAGTACCGTGACTCAGCACGTTGACCCGACCCGTGCCCCCGGCCGCCCGGCCGGCCGCCGCAGCCGGCTGCGGCGGATGCTCCCGCTGCTGGTGGCCGCCTGGCTGGTGCTGGAGATCTGGCTGATGATCCAGGTGGCCTCGGTCATCGGCGGGCTGGTGGTGGTGCTGCTGCTCATCGCGGGCGCGGTGGTGGGCTCCAGGCTGATCAAGCGCGCCGGGCTGCGCGCGCTGCGCAACGCCTCCACCGCCTTCGAGCAGGGGCGGCTGCCGGAGTCCGGGTCCGCCGAGACCGGCACCAGCCTGACCGTGCTGGCCGGCCTGCTGCTGATCCTGCCCGGCTTCCTGTCCGACGTGCTGGCTCTCACCCTGCTCTTCCCGCCGACCCGGGCGCTCTGGCGGCTGGTCGGCCGCCGGGCCGCCCGCACCCTGGTCCGTACCGGCCCGGCCGGCGATCCGCTCGCCGACGCGCTGCGGATGCAGCAGCAGTTCCGGATCCACCGCCCGGACGGCAAGGTGGTGCAGGGCGAGGTGGTCGACCCGGCCGAGCCGGCCGGAGGCCGCCGCGCCGATGACCAGGGCCCGCGCCCGCCGCTGTCCCGCTGAGGTCATGACCAGAGCGGTCGCCCGTCGGAGCGGTCGCGCCGAGCGCTCCGCAGCTGCACCGCGCCAAGCCCCGTGCGGCGCGCTCTGAGGACGCTGGAAACGCACCAAGCCCTGGGGCCCGATCCGATGATCGGGCCCCAGGGCTTGTGCTTCTTCCGGATCAGGCGCTCTTGCGCGTGTCCCGCGGGTGCACCGCGAGGTTCATGCCGCCGGAGCGGAGCACGGCCAGCCGCTCGGCCAGCACCTCCTCCAGCTCCTCCCGCGTCCGGCGCTCCATCAGCATGTCCCAATGGGTCCGGGTCGGCTTGATCTTCTTCTCTTCCGGCTCGTCGCCGTCGAGCAGGACGGCCTCGGTGCCGCAGAATCGGCACTCCCACACCGAGGGGATCTCCGCCTCGACGGAGAAGGGCACCTCGAACCGGTGTCCGTTCTGACATGCGTACTCGACGGTCTGGCGCGGGGCCAGGTCAATGCCACGGTCGGTCTCGTAGCTAGTGGCGCCGAGTCGCGTGCCTCGGAGAGCTCGCTCGCTCATGAATCGTGCCTCCAGGGCTTATGGCCCACAGGACTAGTTGGGGTCGCTGTCTTCGTCGTTCGGTCAACGCTCGGCCGTCGACGAAGATTCCCGTCCGGGACGTGCTCGTCTGTCGTGCCGCCCATGTTTGTACCCATCTCCGTCCGATTTGTCACATCTAGAGGGGGATATCACCCTCAGTGTTGTGAAATTCGCACTGTGTGACGGAATCCGCTTTCCGTGCTGACCAGGTGTCCGAGTGCAGCGCGTGCGTTCACGGCAGCCGAGCCGGACGGACCGCCTTCCGCAGATCGACCGGCGAGACCGGCAACGGCGCAGCGGCCGCCCCGGTCCGGCTGCCGTGGTACGGCAGCAGGGCGATCACCGCGTTCCGCAGTCGGGCCGGCGCCTCCTCGTCGAGCGGGTCCACGGTCGCCGGCACCTGCAGCCGGACCGGGGCCTGGTTCCCGAGCCGGGCGTACCCGCGCCCGCGCGGCGTCTGCGCGGCGGGCGTGATGTCCAGCGGCACGCCGAGTGCCGCCGTCAGCTCGGAAGCCGGGAGGTCGCCGAGCGCCACCCGGGCCCGGGTGGCGGCCCGCAGCGTGGGCGACAGCCGGCCGGCGGCCTCGGCGGCCTCGGCGGTCACCACGGTGATCCGGGCGGCCCGCCCGTGCCGCAGTGGCACCTCGAGCAGCTCCTGCGGATCCGGCCGGCCCCCGGCCCGGGCCAGCTCGGACAGCTCGGTGGGGTGGTCCAGCAGGAGCCAGAGCGGGCGCAGCGCGTCGTCGGGCGCCGGCTCGCCGCGGTGGCGGGCGGCGTTCAACGCGGCCAATCGCCGCTCGGTCTCCCCGGCCGCCCACTCCAGCGCGGCCACCGCGCCGTGCAGGCTGGTCTCCACGCTGCGCACGCCGGGCCGGTTGACCAGGCAGGCGTGCTCGCCGGTACCGGCGCCGTCGATCACCAGCAGGTCGCCGTGGGCCAGGGCCTGCAGGGCGATGGTGCGCAGCAGCGTGGAGGTGCCGGAGCGGGCGGTGCCGAGCGCGAGCAGGTGCGGCTCGGCGGAGCGCGGGCCGGTGCGCCAGACCACCGGCGGCCGGTGGCCGGGCTGGTCGCCGTGGCGCACCGGGATCCGGCGCTGGGTGGCCTCCGGGTCGGTGAAGCCCAGCACGATCTCGCCGGGTGCGGTCACCCAGGACTGGGCCGGCACCTCCACCGGCAGCGGGGCCAGCGCGGTGACCCGCAGGGTGTTGCACTCCAGGTCCCAGTCGAACCGGTACTCGCGGGCCCGCCCGGCCTTGCCCCGCACCACCTGTTCGATCCGGGTCCGGGCGGCGGGCTCGGTGTCGGTGAAGTAGGCGGGGTAGCCGATCGCCAGGGTGCTGAGCCGGCCGTCGGCGTCGAAGGACCACCCGTCGAAGGCCTCCTGGTAGCCGCCGTCGGGGCGGTAGAGCGGGGACAGGTCGTCGGGGGCGGCCAGGTAGGGGGTGAGTGCGGCGTAGAGCGCGGGCAGCTTGACCTCGGCAGGGTCGGGCTCCGGTGCCGCCACCGCTCTGGACTGCCGACCGCTCCAGGCCGCGCTGCCGAGCAGCGCGGCCACGGCCAGGACCGGCCCGTGCGGCAGCAGCACGACGCCGACCAGCGCGGCGGCGGCGAGCAGCGCGGCGGGTCCGCGCTTGTCCCGGGGGGTGGCCTGCCAGCGGGTGGAGGCCCAGCCGGCGTGCCGCCGCAAACCCCGCCCGATCAGGGTGAGCGGGGTGAACATGTCTGCGGCGTGGTCCCCGGCTGTGCGGGCGAAGTCCCGGCTCCGGGTCAGGTGGCGGGTGACGGACATGGAGCGCGCGGCCTCAGAACTTGATGCCGCCGAGCAGGCCCGCCAGGCTGGCGCCGCCGGCTTGGATGCTCGGCGCGATCGCGGTACCGGCCAGGTAGAAGCCGAAGAGTGAGCAGACCAAGGCGTGCGAGACCTTGAGCCCACCCCGTCTGAAGAAGATGACGGCGATGGTGCCGAACAGGACGATGCTGGAGATGTTCAGGATCACGGGGCTGCTCCTCGTGGCGGCGGGCCGGGCGTCACTATGGCGATGATGTGACGTACTGTCCTCATATCGTGACAAAAAGTAATAGATGACGGAACGGGGCAAACGGGTGATTCTGCTTGGCGCCGCCCGGAGCACTCCATGGCTCCGGCAAGTGGATCATCGGATGATCGGGGCGCCGTATGCTTGGCGGCCATGGAGCTTCGGATCACCGGCTACGACCACCCCGACGCCGTCACCCTGACGGCGGCGGTCCAGCAGGAGTACATCGCCCGTTACGGCGACATCGACATCACCGAGATGGAGGCCGAGCACTTCGCGGCGCCGCACGGGGTCTTCGTGGTGGGTTACCTGGACGGTGCGGCGGTGGCCTGCGGCGGCTGGCGGGCGAAGGACGGCGACCATCCCTTCCTGCGGGACGGCGACGCCGAGCTCAAGCGGATGTTCGTGGTCCCCCAGGTGCGCGGCCGGGGCCTGGCCCGAGTGCTGCTGCGGCACCTGGAGGGGAGCGCGGCCGCGGCCGGCCGGCGCCGGCTGGTGCTGGAGACCGGCACCGAGCAGCCCGAGGCGGTGGCCCTCTACCAGTCCGAGGGTTATCTGCCGATCACCAAGTTCGGCGTCTACCGGGAGGCACCCGAGTGCATCTGCCTCGGCAAGGAACTCGGGGCCTGAGTCAACACCGAAATACCGAAAGTCCGCCGATCGGCTGGTCACTTGACTGGCAACGGTGAATTATCCGTACTCCGGACGTGGGGTCATGTCACCCCTGGGTGGATGAACGGCGAACCGGACACCCGGGCTGGGTTAGCGTCGTGCCCGCTGGCGGCACCCGGGCATCCGGGTGCCGCCCTTCCCTGTTGACGCTCTTTCCCCCAGGAGAACCCCGTGCACGACAATTGCCCGCCGGATCGCAGCGTGGTGGCCGCAGACAGTCTGCGGACCGCGGTCGGCGCGCTCGACGCTTTCTCCGTCCGCGCCGGCGCGGCGAACGTGGCCGGTCGGCTCAGTGTGCTCGTCGAGCTGTGCGAGGCGGTGGACCGGGCGATGGACTCGCTGGTGGTCCGGATGGCGGCCGAGGCGGCCGAGGAGGGTTGGACCAGCGGCCACATGCGCGACGCCGCCCCCGCGTACCACGCCCGGTTGCAGCGTGCCCTCGCCCCGGTCCAGTGGTGACCGTGATGACGACGATGACCACGATGACCGCGGAGCCGCGGTCCGCCGGGACCTCCCACGGCAACGCCCACGTGCTGTGCTGCCCGACCCGGTGGAGCGACGTCGACGAGAACGGGCACATCAACAACGCCCGGCTGGTCGGCTACATCCAGGAGGGCATCTACGACCTCTTCCACCACCACGCCCAGGCCGTGCGCGAGTCGCTCTTCCCGGCCGGCTTCCTGATCGCCCGGCACGAGATCGACTACCTTGAGCAGCTGCACCACGGGCCCGAACCGCTGCTGGTGCGCCTCACGGTGGAGCGGCTCGGCCGCAGCTCCGCGCACGTCCGGGTGGACGTCTGCCGGGACCCGTTCACCTACATGACGGCCCGAACCGTCGTGGTGGCCCGGGACTGCGAATCCGGGCGGTCGCGGCGGCTCACCACGGCAGAACGCCTCTTCCTGGCGCAGTACATGACGGGCGCTCACCTGGTCGCGGCCGAGCGGACCGCGCCGCCCAGGATCACCCCCAAGGCGATGCCGCAGCGCCAGCCGGATCAGCTGATCCCGCGTCAAGTGACGGCACATCAGACCGGCGGCCAGTCGCGCGGCCAGTCGCGCAAGGTGCCCGCCCCGCGGTCGGGTAGCCGCGGACTCTGCCGGATCTGACCCGCGCCCGGCGGGGGTGCCGACCCCGGGCACCTCCGCCGCCACCCTTCGCCACGTGCTAAAACGGTGGCGGCAATGGAACGGACGGCGTTGGGAGGTGCGGGTGGACCGGGCGAAGGTGGCTCAGCTGGCCGCGGAACGGATCGACTGGCGGTTCAAGGCGCTGCCGTCCGCCGCCTGGGGGTGCACGGTCGCCGAGTACCTGGCCGGCGGGCCGACCCTGGACGACTTCGGCACCCCGCTGCTGACCCTCGACCGCGGTGCGCTCGACCACAACCTGCGGACCATGGCCGACTGGTGCGCCCGGGCCGGCGCCTGGCTGGCCCCGCACGGCAAGACCACCATGGCCCCGGCCCTCTGGCAGGCCCAGCTGGACGCGGGTGCCTGGGCCATCACCCTGGCCAACCTCTCCCAGCTGCACGTCGCCCGCGCCTTCGGCGTGCGTCGGCTGGTGCTCGCCAACACCCTGCTGGACCCGCACGGACTCGCCTGGCTGGCAAAGGAGTTGGACGCGGATCCGGAGTTCTGGTTCGTCTGCTGGGTGGACTCCGTGGCTGCCGTGGAGCAGATGGACCGCGCACTGCGGGCCGCCGGCGCGGGGCGGCCGGTGGACGTCCTGGTCGAGGTCGGCGCACCAGGCGGGCGCACCGGTGTCCGCGACCTGGACACCGGACTCGCCGTCGCCCGCGCCGCGGCCGCGGCCCCGACGCTGCGACTGACCGGCCTGGGCGGCTACGAGGGGGTGCTGGCCCATGACGCCGAACCGGCCGCCCTGGCAGCGGTGGAGCGCTACCTGCTGGCGGTGCGGCAGCTGCACGCCCGGATCCGCGACGAGCAACTCCTCGACCAGGCCGAGCAGGTGCTGCTCAGTGCCGGCGGCAGCAGCTACTTCGACCAGGTGGTCGAACTGCTCGGCGGCGTCCCCGAGACCCGGCTGGTGCTGCGCTCCGGTGCCTACCTGATCCACGACGACGGGCTCTACCACGGGCTGTCACCACTGGCCCGGGGCGCCGGCGGCGCGCCGTTCCGGGCCGCGATGCACGGCTGGGCGAGGGTGCTCTCGCACCCCGAGCCCGACCTGGTCCTGCTGGACGGCGGCAAGCGGGACTTCCCGTTCGACGAGGGCCTGCCGACGGTGCAACGCACCCGCGCCGGGCGGCCGTTGGCCGGCACCGTGACCGGGCTCAACGACCAGCACGCCTATCTGCGCGGCAGCGCCGCCGGGATCGGCGAGGTGGTGCGGCTGGGCCTCTCGCACCCGTGCACCGCCTTCGACCGGTGGAGCATGATCCCGGTGGTCGACGACTCCGACGCGCCCGACCCCCGCGTGGTGGACCTGGTGCGGACCTTCTTCTGAGCACCGGCCCCGCGCGGGGGCGGGGCCGGCGGGTCAGAGCTTCGCCAGGAAGGCGTTCGCCATCACCTGGTAGCCGGTGTCGTCGGCGTGGATGTCGCCGCGCGACATGTTGGTCCACTCCATGATCCGGGCGACGTTCAACGGCACCTGCCCGCCGCCCAGGCCGACCAGCGGGAGGAAGGAGTTGGTGCTGAACGCCCCCGCCACGTCGGCCGTCGGCACCCCGTGCGCCCAGTCCTGGAACTCCAGGGCGGCGTTGAGGGCGTCGGCCAGCGGCACCGACGCGGTGGCCAGCACCTTGCCCTGGTCGCCGGTCATCCAGGCGGCCAGGAAGGGGTCGTAGAGGTTCATCCCGACGATCCGGGTGTGCGGTCCGGAGGCGGCCTTGAGGCGGTCCAGGATGGTGCCGAGGTCGCGACCGGCGGTGGCGATGCCGGTGGCGGCGCAGCCGGCGTTCAGCGAGCCGCCCTCCGCGCAGCCGTCCACGTTGTTGGCGCCGATGTCCAGCGTGACCACCAGGTCGTCGCCGTGGTGGGCCTTCAGGTAGCTGACGGCGGCGTCGATCTGGGCGCCCTGGAAGCTGTGCGGGTAGGGGCAGCCGCCGTTCAGCATCGAGCCGGTGGTCTCACCAGGGCAGCCCAGGTCGGTGAACGAGAACGCGCGGCCCGCGGCGGTGGCCCGCTGCTCCAGAGTGCGGGCGATGTCCTGGGCGTAGCCGTGGCCGACCTCGTGGCCGCCGCCGGGCAGCGTCTGGTAGCCGGCGGCGAGCGAGTCGCCCAGGGCCAGGTAGTAGGTGTGGTGGGCGTGGTCGGCCTCGGCGGCCGAGGCCGGTCCGGCCGCGAGGCCGATCAGGGCGGCGCCGAGCACGGCGGCGCCGGTCGCCGCGCGCAGGCGGCGGCGGATTGCGGATATGCGCATGGACCCTCCCAGGGCACTCGCGGGTGACCCGGATGGTCGCGCGCGAGTGGACCCGGTGAGGTTACTAGCTGGTAGCGGCCGCGTGAACAGCCGGGGCGGGACCAGTGACCGCGGCGGTCAGCTCTGCGGGATGGCCACCAGACCGTGCGCCGCCAGGTCGGCCAGCGGCTCGGCGATGCTGCACGTGCCGAAGGAGGTGAACACGGCGCGGACCGCGGCCACTTGGTCGCCGCTCAGCTCGGTCAGCTCGGCCGCGATGCCGTCCCCGTCCCGCCGGGCCAGCAGCGCGGACAGCTCCGGGTGCTCGGCGCCGCCGAGTGCCGCGTGGGTGGCCAGCAGCAGGTTGAGGAACCCGTGGTGGGCGAAGCCGGTGGCCGGGTCGTCGTGCCGCAGCGCGTGGTGCAGGCCGGCGGTGAACTTGACGGCCACCTTGCGGTAGACCGCTCCGTACAGGAAGGAGGCCAGCTCCAGCTCGCCGGGGAAGGCGGCCGTCGCCGTGCCCCCGGTGCGGAACTTGGCCCGGTACGGGCCGCCTTCCAACTCGTCCAGTGCCAGCAGCAGTTCGTCGCCCCGGGGGAGCTCGATCGCGGTCGGCGCGGCGGGCGCGTACTCGGGCAGGTGCCGCTCGAGGGCGGCGCGCACCCGGCGGACCCCCTCGGGGGCGGGCACGTCCCGGTCGGCCGTGATCTCGATGCCGGCGATCCGCAGCCGCGGGTCGTTCGCCACGGTCCGCAGCGCCGGCTCCAGGCCCGCGCTGCCCTCGGGCACGATCAGCCCGACGGCCAGCTCGCCCTCGCCCAGCTCGGCGCCGAGCGCCTCGATCCGCCCCGCGCCGCACAGGAACGGGCCCACCAGGTCGGCGTACCACGCGGTGCGGTGGGCCCGGTGGGCGGGCACGGCCTCGGAGAGCGGTAGGTCGCCGGGCGGGAAGATCGCCGCGTCGTCGCAGAGCCCCGCGAAGAGCGGCGGGATCACGCTCGGGGAGGCCTGAGGGGTCGTCATCGGGGCTCGTCCTTCTCCGCTCGCGGGGGCACGCCGGTGTGCCCCCTCGGCCAGAGCCTGCCGCAGTGCGGCGGGCCGGGGCAAGAGGAGCACTGGTGCGGGGCTGCACCCGCCTCCGAACGGGTGACGCTCCGACTGACGTCACCGGACGCCGGTGTCCGATATTCGAAGGCCTACGCTCCAGTAAGCAGAAGATATGAAGGAGTAAGGGCCTCCAGGCAACGAATCATGAGCGGGGTGGAAAGCTCAAAAGAAGCTCAAGCGAATGCCGGGCGGACCCTCAAGGCATCCTCGGATATTCCTGCGGATTCCGCAGGTGTGTAAGTGGTCAACCGCCCTGGTGGCGCTGACCTGCGGTGATCTCAGCAGCTGGACAGCGGGTGCGATTCCCCAATTCCCGTGCTAGCGGACGTCGGAACATAACTATTCGGAACACGGGTCTTTGCAGATCCCTAATCGACCGCTAGCGTTCACCGCACTCTCACCCGCCATCATTGAAGAGGGTCCCCACACATGGCAGTTGTTGACACAAAAGCGTCGTCCGGTACGGGCTCCGGTAACAAGCTCCGCCGGGACATCGGCCTGATCGGCCTGCTCTGGGCATCGGTCGGCTCGATCATCGGCTCCGGCTGGCTGTACGGCGCGAAGAACGCAGTGGTGGTCGCCGGTCCCGCGGCCGTCATCTCGTGGGGGATCGGGGCGGTCGCCATCGTGCTGCTCGCGCTGGTCCACGCCGAGCTGGGCGGGATGTTCCCGGTCGCCGGTGGCACCGCGCGCTACCCGCACTACACCTTCGGTGGCCTGGCCGGCATGAGCTTCGGCTGGTTCTCCTGGCTGCAGGCGGCCACCGTGGCGCCGATCGAGGTCGAGGCCATGATCGGCTACTCCAGCCACTTCGGGAAGTTCTTCCAGGACCTCCAGAACACCAACGGCACGCTGACGGCCACCGGCTTCGTCGTCGCCGCCCTGCTGATGGCGGTCTTCGTCGCCGTCAACTTCCTCGGCGTGCGGGTGCTCGCCCACACCAACAGCGCCGCCACCTGGTGGAAAATCTTCATCCCGCTGCTGGCCATCTTCGTGCTGGCGTTCACCCACTTCCACGCGTCCAACTTCACCTCGCACGGCTTCATGCCGTTCGGCGCCAAGGGCGTGCTCGGCGCGATCAGCACCAGCGGCATCATCTTCGCGCTGCTCGGCTTCGAGCAGGCGATCCAGCTCTCCGGTGAGAGCAAGAACCCCAAGCGCGACATCCCCCGCGCGGTGCTCGGCTCGGTCGCCATCGGCGCGGTCATCTACACCCTGCTGCAGGTCGTCTACATCGGCGCCATCCCGGGCGCCAGCATCGTCAAGGGCTGGGCCAACCTCGACTACGCGGGCATCAGCGGTCCGTTCGCCGGTCTGGCCACCGTGATCGGTCTCGGCTGGCTGGCCTGGGTGCTGTACGCCGACGCGGTGATCTCGCCCGGTGGAACCGGCCTGATCTACACCACCTCCACCTCCCGGATCTCCTACGGCCTCAGCAAGAACGGCTACGCCCCGGAGCTCTTCCAGCGCACCGACGACCGCGGTGTGCCGTGGTTCGGCCTGCTGATCTCCTTCGTCACCGGCGTCATCTGCTTCCTGCCCTTCCCGAGCTGGCAGCAGCTGGTCAGCTTCATCACCTCGGCCAGCGTGCTGATGTACGCCGGTGCTCCGCTGGCCTTCGGCGCCCTGCGCGTCCGCAAGCCGGACATGCACCGCCCGTACCGCCTGCCGGCCGGTGAGGTCATCGCCCCGCTCTCCTTCGTGGTCGCCAGCCTGGTCATCTACTGGTCCGGCTGGGACACCCTGTGGCGCCTGGGCCTGGCGATCGTCTTCGGCTACCTGCTGCTCGGCGGCTACGCCTGGTACGCGACCGCCAAGCAGCTGCCGACCGCGCCGCGCCTGGCCTTCAAGGCAGCGCAGTGGCTGCCGGCCTACCTGATCGGCCTGGGTGTCATCTCCTACCTGGGCGGCTTCGGCGACAGCGCCCAGAAGATCATCCCGCTCTGGGTCGACATCGCGATCGTCACGGTCTTCTCCCTCGCGATCTACTACTGGGCCCGCGCCGTGGCGCTGCCCGCCGAGGAGATCGACCGCAACATCGCCGACGTCGAGGTCGTCGACGAGGGCGGCCACTGACACACCGTCCGCCCAGCTGAGCGTCGCCGGCGCCGAACTCACGCCCGAGTTCGGCGCCGGCGGCGTACCATCCGCCGCATGATCAAGGAACAGATCCCCGACGGTGTCGGCCGTACCGCGATCGGGGTGGCCCGGGTGCGGGCCCATGAGAGCACCCGGCGCGACCGCCTCTTCAACGACCCCTACGCGGCCGCCTTCGTCGTCGCCGACGGCCGGCGCGACCTGGCCGTCACCGCAGAGCCGTCGCCGGGCCTGGTCGCGATGGTCCGCCACCTGGTGCTGCGCACCCGCTTCTTCGACGACTACCTGGTGGCCGCGGCCGAGAGCGGCTGCCGCCAGGTGGTGACGCCTGCGGCCGGCCTGGACACCCGGGCCTTCCGGCTCGACTGGCCGGCCGGCACCCGGTTCTACGAGCTCGACATGCCCGCCGTGCTGGCCTTCAAGGAACGGGTGCTGGCCGAACAGGGCGCCCAGCCGGCCGGTCCGCGCACCGTCATCGCCGCCGACCTGCGCGAGGACTGGGCCACCGCGCTGATCCGGGCCGGCTTCGACCCGACCGCGCCGACCGTCTGGCTGCTCGAAGGCCTGCTGGTCTACCTCGAATCCGACGACGTCGCCGCGATCCTCACCACCATCACCGAACTCAGCGCCCCGGGCAGCCGATTGGCCCTCACCCACGGCCTCGGCAACCGGGGCCGGCGGCAGTCCCCCGAACCGCCGGCCCCCGAGCACTCGGCCGCCGAACTCACCGATGTGATGGGCCTGTGGCGCGGCGGGCTGGACGAGGACCCGGTCGCCTGGCTGGACCGGCACGGCTGGCGGGCCGAGCGGAACGACCGCGCCGACGTCGCCATCGCCGTCGGCCGCGGCGCCGACTACGTCACCTCCCAGCGCAGCTTCGTCACCGCCGAGAGGTAGGTGGCGACTTCGCACACCGCCGGACGCCCACCCGGTGTGGCCGCCGCACATGGAGGCGGGAGCGGCCGGCGCCTAACGTGTCGGGGCGCGGGCCGACCGGCCCCGGGGCGAGAGGAGTTGACACGGCGTGCGAGGAAGACGGCGATTGCTCACGGTGGTGGTGGCGGTGCTGCTCGGCGCGGTCGGACTGGCCCGCCCGGCGGCGGCCGCCACGCCCTCCTACCTGACCATGGAAGCCGGTTACAGCACGGTCGCCAACGGCTGGGACCACGTCGAGCGCTACCTCGACACCACGACCGGCTTCCACCAGGAGCAGTACCCACCGGACGGCCGCGGCGACCAGGACGGCCAGCGCCTCACCTTCTTCGGCGGCGTCAAGGAGCCCTACTCCGGGCGCTTCCTGCTCTACTCCGCACCCGGCTGGAACACCGGGTCCCACCAGGTGCCGGTGCTGCTGGTGCACGGCGCCAACGACAACCCGGACCGCGCCTGGGCCAACCCGGGCGAGTCCGGCGGCTACGGCTGCGGCGCCGCCGACTGCCCCAGCACCGGGCTGATGCAGTACCTGGTGGCGCGCGGCTACCGGGTGTTCGCCATCGGCTTCGCCCACAAGCAGGGTGACAACCTGATGCAGGCCCAGGAGGTCGGGGACGCCGTCGCGCTGATCCGGGCCAAGCTCCAGGTGCCGCAGGTGGACCTGATCGGCTGGAGCAAGGGCGAGATGTCCGCCCGCGCCTACGTCTCCTCACTCAAGCCCTCCTGGGGCCGCGCCTACGCCGGCGACGTGCGCAAGCTGATCACCCTGGGCGGACCCAACGGCGGCTACGACTACCCGTTCGCGCACGGCTGGGCCCACGACTTCTCGATCTGGCCGGAGTGCGGCGGCCAGATCAACGCGCCCTCCCCGCACCTGCACATGACCTGCTACGGCACGTACACCGCGCACCCCGAGTTCTCCTTCACCCCGAGCGGCGGCCATGACGACTACCCCGGCCAGCGGCAGATGCTCGCCCGCTGGGACGGCACCTTCGGCGTCGACCAGACACAGCAGGACTGGTACACCACCTACTACGGCGGCCAGGGCTTCTACACCGACGGCGGTGGCATCCAGGCCGCGATCAACGCCGGCTCGCTGATCGCCCCGCTGCAGGCCGCCGGTGTGCCCGCCGGCGTGCAGACCTACCTGCTGGCCGGCGGCACCCCCGATGTGCTGGGCATCTTCAACGAGGACCGCGGGCCCAGCGACGGCGTGGTCTTCGAGGCCAGCGCCCTGGACACCGCCGGAATCGGAAAGGTCGCCGGTACCGCGCTGATCGTCGGCGCCAACCACCTGGAACTGGGCTGGGACAGCGCGGCCGACGCGCAGGTCGCCGGCTGGCTCAACTGAAGGACAGGCCACACGTGATAGCCGACCGACTGGTCACCACAGCCCGCTCGACCGTCAACTACGCGGAAATCGAAGGGCGTTCCGGCGAGCCCGTGCTCTTCGTGCACGGCAACGTCTCCTCCGCCGCCTTCTGGCACGCCACGATGTGCGAACTTCCGGACCACTACCGTCCATTGGCGCCCGACCTGCGCGGCTTCGGCGGCACCGAACCGCTGCCGGTGGACGCCACCCGGGGTGTGCGCGACTACAGCGACGACCTGCTCGCCCTGGTCGACAGCCTCGCGCTCGGCCCGGTCCACCTGGTCGGCTGGAGCATGGGCGGCGGCGTGGTGCTCCAACTACTGCGTGACCGAGCGGCCTCGGTGCGATCAGTGACCCTGCTCAACCCGGTCTCGCCCTACGGCTTCGGCGGCACCCACGGCCCGGACGGCGAGCTCAACTCGCCCGACGGCGCGGGCGCGGGCGGCGGTGGCGCCAACCCCGAGTTCGTCCGGCTGCTGGCGGCCGGAGAGACCGGGGCGGACTCGCCGCTCGCCCCGCGCTCGGTGCTGGACGCGGCCTACGTCAAGCAGCCGCTGCCCGACCCCGACCGGTACGTCGCCGCCATGCTCACCACCCGCTGCGGGGACGACCACTACCCGGGCGACAGCCGCCCCAGCGAAGCCTGGCCGGGCTTCGCGCCGGGCGAGCGCGGGGTGCTCAACACGATGGCCCCGACCCACTTCCGGATCGACGACCTGCACCTGATCGACCCCAAGCCCCCCGTGCTGTGGATCCGCGGCGCCGACGACGTGATCGTCTCCGACACCTCGCTCTTCGACCCGGCCCACCTGGGGGCGCTCGGCGTGCTCCCCGGCTGGCCCGGCCCCGAGCGGTGCCCGGCCCAGCCGATGGTCACCCAGACCCGGGCCGTGCTCGACCGCTACGCCGCGGCCGGCGGCCGGGTGCGCGAGGTGGTGGTGGCGGGAGCCGGCCACAGCGTGCAGCTGGAGCGGCCCGGGGAGTTCCTGGCCGCGCTGCTGGAGCACCTCCGCTGACCCTGGCAGGAAAGCCCCGGCAGCACGGCGGAGCGGCCCCGGCGGGGCCGCTCCGCACGGTGGCCGGTGCCGGTCAGCGGCCGCCGCCCGGGAGCGGGCGGTCGGCCTCGACCAGCTCCTTGAAGTGTTCGAGGTCACCGTGCACGGCCCGCTCGATCGCCCCGGACTGGGCGAAGCCGCGCGGACCGCCGTAGGTCTGGTGCACGGCCTCGGGCTCGTACTCGACCCGCACCTGCAGCTGGGTCGAGCCGGCGTCCAACTGCCGCAGCACCACCGTGCCGTTCAGGTGGGCGCCGTCCAGGGTGCGCCAGGCCATCACCTGGTTGCCGCCGCGGTCGGTGATCTCGGTCTCGAAGACCCGCTCGTGGCCGTGCACCTCGGTTTCGAGGTGGGCCCGGTGGTTGCCGTGGGCATGGGCGTGCTTCACCCCTTCGACGAACTCCGGGTACTGGTGCACTCGGTGCAACTGCTCCCAGGCCACCTGCAGTGGGACGTCCAGGTCGATCTGCTCTTCCAGCGTGTGCATCGATCACTCCTGGTACTCGAAGGGGTCGCCTTCCGCGCGGGACTCGTCCTGCGCGTGCTTCACCTGTTCGGAGGTGACACCCTCCAGCAGAGTGGTGTCCTCCTGCTCCTGCTCTTTCGCCCCCGCGGCGCCCCCTCCGGGCCGCTCCGGGCTGACGGTGGGCATCAGAACCTCCGAGGTTCCGGCGGCCGACCGGGACGGTCCGCCGCGACACCTCCAGCCTGCGCCCGGTGACACGGCCCGGGCAACCAGAGCCCGCCCCCGGCCGGCCCGTCAGGCCAGGCCGAGCCCGGAGTCGACCGTCGGCTCGGCGGTCGGGGAGAGGCCGGCCAGGGTGTTCCAGAAGAGCAGCTCGTAGGACTGGAGCAGGCGGCCGTAGCGGCGGCCCTCGGCGAGCTTGGCGGCGTCCAGCCCGCCCGCGGCCAGCACCGCGATCGCCTCCTCCTCCAGCTCCGGGGCCGGGGTGGCGAAGAAGTCGAAGAACGCGCAGGCCTGGTCGGAGAAGCCGTAGTGCCGGCGCAGCGCCGCCGCGGTGACCGCGCAGTAGCGGCCCCAGGCGTCGAAGTTGGCGGTGAGCGCAAGCACGGTGGCGACCGGCTCGCCGTTCAGCGCCAGCCAGGCCAGCTGCGCCGGGTAGGCCTGGCAGCCGGCCAGCGGTTCGCGCTCGGCCAGCCGCTGCTCGTCCATGCCGCAGGCGGCGGCGAGCGGCGGCAGCTCGGCCAGGGCCCGGGCCTCGCCGGCCGCCAGCGCGGCGAAGTACGCCCCGGCGGGGGTGTCCGCGCAGCGGGCGGCGAGCACCAGCAGGCTGCGGCGGTCACTGCGGACGATCCGGTACTCCTGGGCGGCCAGCTCGGCGATCAGCGAGACCGGCGCCTGGCCCTGGTCGATCCGGGGCACCAGCCGGTTCTCCGATTCGGCGGGGGCCAGGTCCTGGCGGATCGTCAGCAGGGCCTCGCGGGGCGTCTGGATCATCGGCGGGAGCTCCTGGGTCGGTGCGGTCCGACCCAGGGTAGCCATTCGGTCGCGGTGCGTCAGTGCGACCGGCCGATGTGTCGCCCGCGGGTCAGAAGACCGACCAGCCGGTGGCGGTGGTGAAGGCTTCCAGCGCGGCGACGGAGCCGACCGAGTTGCCGGCGCGGTCGAGCGCCGGGCCCCAGGCGCAGAGGGTGCCGCGGCCCGGGACGACGGCGAGGATGCCGCCGCCGACGCCGCTCTTGCCGGGCAGGCCGACGCGGTAGGCGAAGTCCCCGGCGGCGTCATAGGTGCCGCAGGTCAGCAGCACCGCGTTCACCCGCTTGGCGTCGCTGGGGGAGAGCAGCCGGCTGCCGTCGGCGCGCACGCCGTGCCGGGCCAGGAAGAGGCCGGCCAGGGCCAGATCGCGGCAGCTCGCGGAGATCGCGCAGTGCTCGTAGTAGTGCCGGAGCACCGCCTCGACCGGGTTCTCCAGGTTGCCGTAGCTGGCGATGAAGTGGGTGAGCGCCGCGTTGCGGTGGCCGTGCTCGGCCTCCGAGGCGGCCACCAGGCGGTCGGTGTCCAGGTGCGGGTTGCCGGACTCGGCACGCAGGAACTCGCGGATCGCGGCGCCCGCGTTGCCGGTCAGGCTGAGCAGCCGGTCGGTCACCACGATGGCGCCGGCGTTGATGAACGGGTTGCGCGGAATGCCGTGCTCGGACTCCAGCTGCACCAGCGAGTTGAACGGCGTGCCGGACGGCTCCCGGCCGACGCGGTGCCAGATGGCGTCGCCGCTGGCCAGGGTCAGGGCGAGGGCGAACAGTTTGGAGATGGACTGGATGGAGAACGGTGTCTGCCAGTCGCCGGCGCCGTACAGCTCGCCGTCGACGGTGGCCAGCGCCAGCCCGAAGGCGCCTGGGTCGGCCGCGCCCAGCGCGGGTATGTAGTCGGCCACCCGGCCGGTGGCCAGCATCGGGCGGGCCGCCTCCACGGCCAGCTCGAGCTCATGCTGAAAGTCCATCTGCTGATCTGACATATGCCCGACCCTTTCATGGCGTGGCGCCGCTGACCAGCGGCGATGGCCCGGCAGACTGTCGGGCGTGCCGGAGCTGCCAGAAGTCGAAGCGCTGAGCGCCTTCCTCACCGAGCACTTGGTCGGCCGGGAGATCGGGCGGGTCCACCCGGTGGCGGTCAATGTGCTCAAGACCTATGACCCGCCCGTCACCGCGCTCCAGGGGCGCACCGTCGACGCGGTCGGACGGCGCGGCAAGTTCCTGGTGATCAGCGCGGGCGACCTGGCCCTGGTGGTGCACCTGGCCCGGGCCGGCTGGCTGCGCTGGCAGCAGAAGCTGCCCGCCGCTCCTCCCCGCCCCGGCAAGGGCCCGTTGGCGATGCGGGTGCAGCTCGCCGAGCCCGCGACGACCGGTTTCGACCTCACCGAGGCTGGCACCCAGAAGCGGCTGGCCGTCTACTGCGTCACCGACCCCGAGCAGGTGCCCGGCATCGCCCGGCTCGGCCCCGACCCCCTCGACCCGGCGTTCACCACCGAGCGGCTGCACCAGCTGCTGGCCGGGGAGAAGCGGCAGCTCAAGGGTGTGCTGCGGGACCAGAGCGTGCTGGCCGGCATCGGCAACGCCTACTCCGACGAGATCCTGCACGCCGCCAGGCTGTCCCCCTTCAAGCCGGCCGCCCGGCTCACCGAGGCCGAGACCGCCACCCTCCACGCGGCGATCGGCGACACCCTGCGGGACGCGGTCGAGCGTTCCCGGGGGCTGGCCGCCGGCGAACTCAAGAGCGAGAAGAAGACCGGCCTGCGGGTGCACGGCCGCACCGGCCTGCCGTGCCCGGTCTGCGGGGACACCATCCGCGAGGTCTCCTTCGCCGACTCGTCGCTGCAGTACTGCCCGACCTGCCAGACCGGCGGCAAGCCGCTGGCCGACCGCCGGCTCTCCAAGCTGCTGAAGTGACCCGCAAGGGACTGGTAACGGCCCGTCAGGTGTGACAGCCTCGCAACCACCAGCAGGAGCCTCACCCCCGGAGCAGCACCATGTCCGTCGCCGCCCAGCCCAGCCACGCCCGCGGCCCCGTCGAACCGCCCCTGCTGAGCGGCACCATCGGCGCCGATCTGGCCCGCGCGGTGGCCGCCTTCGGCGATCGGGAGGTGCTGGTCGACGTGCCCAGCGGCCGGCGCTGGACCTACCGCCAGTTCAGCGCCGACACTGCGGCGATCGCCCTCGGCCTGCTGGACCTGGGCGTGCGGACCGGCGACCGGGTCGGCATCTGGTCGCCCAACTGCCCCGAGTGGATGCTGCTGCAGTACGCCACCGCGCGGATCGGCGCCGTCCTGGTGACCATCAACCCCAGCTACCGCACCCATGAACTGGCGTACGTGCTGCGCCAGTCCGGGGTGCGCACGGTGGTGGCGATGCCGTCCTTCAAGTCCTCCGACTACGCCGCGATGCTCGCCGAGGCCCGCCCGGGCTGCCCCGAGCTGCGCGACGTGCTGCTGATCGGCGAGGACTCCTGGGAGCGGCCGGCGGCGGCGGGACGGGACCGCGACACGGCCGAACTCATCGCGATCGAAGAGCGATTGACGGCGGACGACCCGATCAACATCCAGTACACCTCGGGCACCACCGGATTCCCCAAGGGCGCCACCCTGTCGCACCGCAACATCCTCAACAACGGTTACCTCGTCGGTGAGTTGTGCGGCTACACCGAGGCCGACCGGATCTGCGCGCCGGTGCCCTTCTACCACTGCTTCGGCATGGTGATGGCCAACCTGGCCGCCACCTCGCACGGCGCCTGCGTGGTCATCCCGGCCCCCGCCTTCGACCCGGCCGCCACCCTGGCCGCCGTCGCCGCCGAACGCTGCACCTCGCTCTACGGCGTGCCCACCATGTTCATCGCCGAGCTCAACGACCCGGGCTTCGACGAGCACGACCTGAGCACCCTGCGCACCGGCATCATGGCCGGCTCACCCTGCCCCGCCGAGGTGATGAAGCAGGTCATCGAGCGGATGCACATGCGCGACGTGTCGATCTGCTACGGCATGACCGAGACCTCCCCGGTCTCCACCCAGACCCGCCCCGGCGACAGCTTCGAGCAGCGGATCCGCACCGTCGGCCGGGTCGGCCCGCACCTGGAGGTCAAGGTCGTCGACCCGGTCAGCGGCGCCACCGTGCCGCGCGGCGCGGCCGGCGAACTCTGCACCCGCGGCTACTCGGTGATGCTCGGCTACTGGAACGAGCCGGAGAAGACCGCCGAGGTCGTCGACGCCGAGGGCTGGATGCACACCGGCGACCTCGCCGTGATGGACCAGGACGGCTTCCTCGCCATCACCGGGCGGATCAAGGACATGGTCATCCGCGGCGGCGAGAACATCTACCCCCGGGAGATCGAGGAGTTCCTGCTCACCCACCCGGACATCCTGGACGCCCAGGTGATCGGCGTGCCCGACGAGAAGTACGGCGAGGAGCTGATGGCCTGGGTGCGGCTGCGCCCCGGCGCCGCCGAACTCACCGAGAACGCGCTGCGGGCCTTCTGCACCGGCGCGTTGGCGCGCTACAAGATCCCGCGCTACCTGCACGTCGTCGACGCCTTCCCGATGACCGTCACCGGCAAGGTCCGCAAGGTGGAGATGCGCGAGGCGGCCGTCAGGCTGCTGGCCAGCGCAGCCGACTAGGCCTCGGCCTTCACCAGCTTGGCGGCCAGCGCGGGCGGCATCGGCTCGTAGCGCACCGGAGTCCTGGTGAACGAGCCGGTGCCGTGGGTCAGCGCCCGCAGGTCGACCGCGTACCGGGTCAGCTCCAGTTCGGGCACCTCCGCCCGCAGCAGGCTCTGCCCCGGGCCCGCCGGCTCGGTGCCCAGAACCCGGGCGCGGCGGACCGACAGATCGCTGAAGACCGGGCCCTGGTACTCGTCCGGCAGCAGCACCGCCACCTCGGCCACCGGCTCCAGCAGCCGGATCGTGGTCCGGGTGGCGGCGTCCCGCAGGGCCAGCGCACCGGCCGACTGGAAGGCGGCGTCCGAAGAGTCCACCGAATGGGCCTTGCCGTCCACCAGCGTCACCCGCACGTCCACCAGCGGATAGCCGGCCCCCACGCCCTTCTCCAACTGGGCGCGCACCCCCTTCTCCACCGAGGGGATGAAGTGCTTGGGCACCGCGCCGCCCACCACCTGGTCGACGAACTCGAACCCGGAGCCGCCCGGCAGTGGCTCCACCCGCAGTTCGCAGATCGCGTACTGCCCGTGGCCGCCGGACTGCTTGACCAGCCGGCCGTGCCCGGTCGCCGTGCCACCGAAGGTCTCCCGCAACGCCACCTTGTACGGCACCTGCGCCACCTGCACGCCGTGCTGCTCGGCCAGTTGGTGCAGCACCACGCCCACGTGCGCCTCGCCCGTGCACCAGAGCACCAGTTGGCGGGTCGCCGGGTTCTGCTCCACCCGCACGGTCGGATCCTGCGCGGTGAGCCGGGACAGCCCCTGGGACAGCTTGTCCTCGTCGCTGCGGCTGTGCGCCTCGATCGCGACCGGCAGCAGCGGTTCCGGCAGGCTCCACGGCTCCAGCCGGGTCGGCGCCGCCGGATCCGACACGGTGTCGCCCACCTTGGCCGAGCCCAGCTTGCCGACGCACACCAGGTCGCCGGCCACCGCCCGGTCCATGGTGCGCTGCTGCTTGCCGAACGGGGAGGTCAGCCCGGCGGCCCGCTCCTGGGTCGGCTCGCCGTCCGGGCCGGTCACCAGCAGCGGCTCGTCCGGGTGCAGGGTGCCGGTGAAGACCCGGAGCAGGCTGAGCCGGCCGACATAGGGATCGCCGGTGTTCTGGATCACCTGGGCCACCAGCGGGGCGTCCGGATCCGGGGCCTGGTCGGGGGGCAGGGGCTCGGGCATCGGGCGGTCCGGTGGCGCCGGGAAGGCCGAGACGATGAGGTCCAGCAGGTCCACCGCGCCGGTGCCGTCCTCGGTCAGCGGCAGCACCGGGTGGATCGAGTCGTGCAGCACCGCTCCGCGCAGGCCCCGGGTCAGCGCGCCGGAGTCCAGCTGTTCGCCGCCGAGGTAGCGCTCCAGCAACTCGTCGTCCTCACCGGCGATCGCCTCCACCAGTTGCTCCCGGGCCGGCTCGGTCGGCGGCAGTGGGTCGGCCTGGCCGTGGGTCTCCCCGGAGAGCAGCTCGACCGTGCCGCGCATCCGGCCGTCCCCGCGCACCGGCAGGTCCACGGGCTGCACGGCATCCGGGTGTCCGTCGGCGAACGCCTGCCGGCAGGCCGCCAGCACCTCGTCGAAGTCGGCCCTGGCCGCATCCATATGGGTGACGGCGATGGCCCGGGGCAGTCCGGCCCGCGCGCACTCCTGCCAGAGCGCCAGCACCGGGCCGGTCACCGGGTCGGTGGCGGAGATCGTGAAGACCGCCGCGTCGGCGGCCCGCAGCGCGGCCCTGAGCTCACCGGCGAAATCGGCGTGGCCGGGCGGGTCCAGCAGGTTGATCTTGACGCCCCGCCACTGGATCGGGACCAGCGAGAGCCGTACCGAGCGCTGCTGCTGGTGCTCGATCTCCTCGAAGTCGGAGACGGTGCTGCCCTCGCCGACCTTGCCCGCCCTGGTGATCGCGCCCGCGGCCAGGGCCAGGGACTCGGTGAGCGTGGTCTTGCCGGAGCCGCTCAGCCCGACCAGCAC
Organism: Kitasatospora humi; assembly: GCF_020907985.1. Taxonomy (GTDB): domain Bacteria; phylum Actinomycetota; class Actinomycetes; order Streptomycetales; family Streptomycetaceae; genus Kitasatospora; species Kitasatospora humi. The sequence goes on from NZ_JAJJPA010000001.1 coordinate 511,856, forward strand.
CACGTTGCGCAGCTCCTGCGGCCCCGACACGGCCGGTGCCTGAGCGGTGGATCCGGTGCGGGACGTGGCGCGCTCGGACATCGCGGGCTCCTCGGGGTGGCACTGGCGGCGGGCCTTGGGGTGTTTCACCGCCGAGCTTTCCACCGCCGCCGGGACCGAGCCATCGGAGCGCGCCGCAGGTGGGACACCGGACGCGCTGCAGGAGGGGCGCGGTGCACACCGGCCGCGGGGTCAGGGAGGCGCCGCAGGCAGGGCCCGGGGCACGCCTGTTGTGATGATGGGATCGGCAGGTCTGATGACCCTGGTTCACTCGATCCGGCGATTGCGAGCGCCCCGGTACCTGGCCCAGGCTGGAGCGAGCACGAGCGAGCACGTCCATCCTCATCACCCTGAGAACGGTGGAAGTAGCCCATGGGCGAATGGTGCGGCCAGGCAGACGGCTGGGTGGGACGCGGGGCGCTGGCCCACCCGGTGGGCTGGCGGCTCGGGGCCGGCGTGCGGTTGGGGCGGGACGAGGCGCGAGGGCTGCCCGCCCTGCTCCTCTCCGGGGGCGCGCTGCCGCTCAACGAGACCGCCGCCGCCGTGCTGCGCCTGTGCGACGGCAGCCGCGGCGCCGCCGACATCACCGCCGCGCTCCTCGCCGAACACCACGCGGTCGCCGGGGAGCAGGTGTTGGCCTTCCTCTCCGGCCTGGCCGAGCAGGGCCTGATCGAGGGCACCTGCCTGGGCCCGGGCGGCTCCTGCTGACGCCCCGCAACCCGTCAGAGCCGACGGAACATCACATGCAGGCCGACCAGCCCGTGCTCGGGGTGGTCGAAGGCCTCCGGAACGGTCCCGAGCACCTCGAAGCCGAGCGACGTCCACAGGTGCACCGCCGGTGCGTTGGCCTCCACCACCGCGTTGAACTGGATCCCGTGGAAGCCCTGCGCCCGGCACCATTCGACGACGTACTCACCGAGCGCCCGCCCCACCCCCTTGCCGCGGTGCGCCGGATCCACCAGGAACGAGGCGGTGCCGATGTGCGAGCCGCGCCCCGGCCGGTTGGGGCCCATCTTCGCCGAGCCCACCACCGCGCCGTCCTCGACCGCCACCACGGTCTGCCCCGGCGCCTGTTCCATCCACCACGGCCGCGCCTCCTCCAGGCTCTGGCCCTCGGGGAAGGCGTAGGTCCGGCCCTCCGCCATGGTCACGGCGTAGAACGGATAGATGCTGGGCCAGTCCTCGGTCGACGCAACGCGGATCTCCATGCGGGCTACCGTAGCCAGTACGGGCCGGCGCGGCACCCCGTTCACCCACGTCTCAGGAGCGGGGCGCCCGGATGACGGCCCGGCCGGCCGCGAGATCGATGCCGGTGCGCGGCGGGGCACCGTCCTGCTCGTCGTCCCGCAGCACCGACTCCACGCGCCGCTGCTCCAACTGGGCCCGCTTGCCCGGGTAGAGCAGGGCGTGCAACTCCTCCGTGGCGACCGCACCGGCCGCCCGGCCCGGCGGGGCCCCCTCAGCCGCCGGACGCGACCTGAGCAGCAACTTCCGGGCTACGGCGGCGGTGAAGAACAGTACGGTCACCACGGCCGGCACCATCAGGCCCCCGGCAACACCGAACAGAGCACTCATGTCAGGGCCAACGCCGCACGGGGCGAGCGGTGTTCCCGGTCGATGGCGGTCGGCCGGCGGCCGGGGCGCGGGCCAGGGTCACGGGTCCGGGTCGGGCCGATGCCGGAGTCCGGTGACGCGGGAGGCGCCCGCGTGGAGCATGGGGCGACGGGGCAGCGGGTAGGCCGGAGGGAACGGCGCGGGAGGAGTGGACGTGCGGGTTCGGGTGCTCGGGACGGCGGCAGGCGGCGGGCTGCCGCAGTGGAACTGCGGGTGCGGCCCGTGCGCCAGGGCGCGCGCGGTGGGGCCCGGTGCCTGGCGCGGTCAGGAGACGCTGGCGGTCAGCGTCTCCGACGACGCCTGGTACCTGGTGAACGCCTCACCGGACACCCGCGGCCAGCTGCTCGCCGTCCCCGACCTCGCTCCGCTCGCCGGCACCAGGCGCACCCCGGTGCGCGGCGTCCTCCTCACCGACGGCGAACTCGACCACACAGTGGGCCTGTTCGCGCTGCGCGAGGGTGCCGAGCTGGACATCCACGCTCCCCAGGCGGTGCTCACGGCCCTCACCGACGCCTTCCCGCTGCGCGGACTGCTCGCCCCGTACGGCACGGTGCGCTGGCAGCCGACGCCGGACGCGGGCGGTGAACTCCTCCTGGACGACGGTCGGTTGGCCGTCAGCGCGGTGCCGATCAGCGACAAGCGGCCACGCTACGCCGCCCAGTCCCCGGCGGCCGGGCCCTGGGTGGTCGGCTACCGCCTCCGGGAGACCGCCACCGGTGCCACCCTGGTCTACGCTCCCTCGCTGGCCCGCTGGCCGGCCGAGCTCGACGCCCTACTGGACGGCGCCCACTGCGCCCTGCTCGACGGCACCTTCTGGACCGAGGACGAGATGGCCGCCGTCCACCCCGGCAGCCGCACCGCGACCGCCATGGGCCACCTGCCGATCAGCGGCCCCGACGGCACCCTCGCCCGGCTGCGCCCCGGCCCCCGGGTGCTCTACACCCACCTCAACAACACCAATCCGCTCAGCGACCCCGGCTCTCCGGCCCGCTCCGCGCTGGCGGCCGGCCGCGCCGAGGTCGCGGAGGACGGTCAGGAGATCGTCATCTGACGGACGATCAGCTGCCATCTGATCTCGCCGTCCTGCCACTGGTCGGTGGCGGTCAGGCCCGCCGAGGCGGCGACGTGGGCGGAGGCCCGGTGCTCCGGGTGGACGTGCGCGACGACGGTCCGCACCGCCTGCCCGCCGAGCCAGTTGACGAGGCCCCGGGCGGCCTCGCCCGCGATGCCCCGTCGCTGCCAGGGCGTTCCCACCACCCAGGCGACCTCCGCGCGGAGGCCCTGCTGCCCGTCCGTGGTGACCGTCGCCTGGACGGTGCCGACCAGGCACGCCCGGTCGCGGAGCTGGACGACCCAGTTGCACCAGGCCACGGCGGGGTCCGGGGAGCCGGCCACCAGGCGTTCGTAGCGCGCCCGCAGCGCCGCCGGGGTGGCCGGCTCGCCGCCGATGAAGGTGTGCAGTGCCGGGTCGGACAGCACCGCGGCCATCTCCTCGGCGTGTTCGACCCGCAGCGGCAGCAGCGTCAGCCGCTCGGTGCGGATGGCCTCGGGGGTGAGCGGGGTCATCGGGCGGCCTCGGACTTGCGGCCGGCGGTGAGGAGGTGGCCGCTGACGCCCAGCAGCGCCGGGTCCGACTCGGCGAGCCGCAGGGCGTCCAGGAGCGACTCCCGGCGGGTCGGGTCGTCCAGCCAGTCGCCGACCGCGCCCATCAGCCAGCCGGCGCCCTCCACGCCGTACTGGCCGAGCAGGGTGAGGCCGGCGGCGGTGAACTCACGCACGATCTCCGCGGGTTGGTGGAAGTAGGCGGTGGTGAAGCCGGACCGCGGGTTCTCGCTGCGCAGTCGGCCGTCCCGGGTCACGGCCTCGATGTAGGGGCGGCGCTCGGGGTCGAACCAGCGGCCCTGGTTGAGCGTGTCGTGGAGGCCGGCGAACCGGTTGATGGTCGCCGCCACCAGCAGGCCCCCGGCGCTCAGCACCCGGCGGGCCTCGGCCAGCGCCCGAGCCCGGTCGGCGGGGTCCGTGAGGTGGTAGAGCGGGCCGAGCAGCAGCACCACGTCGAAGGAGTCATCCGCCGCGTCCAGTGCCCGGGCGTCGCCGAGCCGTGCGCGCACCCCCGCGAGCCGGCCGGCCTGCTCGACGTGCAGCGGCACCGGGTCGACCAGTTCCACCTGGTAGCCGGCGGCGGTCAGCCACTCGGCGTGGATCCCGCTGCCCCCGCCCACGTCCAGCAGCCGGGCCGGCGCGGGTGGCAGCAGTCGGCGCAGCACGTCCTGGGTGCGCAGCAGTTCCAGCCGGCCAGCGCCCGCCCGCAGCCGCCCGTCCTCCTGCCCCTGGGCGTAATAGCCCAGGATCTCCGGGGCGAGGGCCGGAGCGGAGCCGGGCTCTTGATCAAGGTTCGTCATGGTCGAACCCTGGCGGACGGTGTGCAGGCTCGGCAAGTGGATTCGCTGCTCAGCGGCCCGGGCGGGAGGCTGTGCGAATTGGCCGCCCTGGCGGGTGGTTTGGCGCTGAGCCCGGTTTGCCCCCTGGGGTCTGTCGTTCCCGCGCTGGGTGCCCCGACCGGCCGGGCGCCGGTCCCGCCCCGACCGCCGGCCGGTACCGGCGTCGCGGTCGCGGTGTTCCTACTGGTGCACACCGCACTGCTACCGGCCGCCGAAGTCGATGCGCTGGTGCGGGCGCTGCGGAGGATCGTCGAAACGGCGGAAAACTGACTCGACGTCAGATGCCCAGGACCAGGATGGCCGCCCGCCAGCGGGAGTCGTCCAACTCGGCATGGATGGCCGTCCAGTCGACCGCGTCGGCGAGCACGGCCGCCGCCTGTTCGGGCCGCTCGCGCTGCCGCCGGAGCCGCAGGTGCGTCGGCGGATGCCAGGCGTCGACGGCGGTCACCGCGTGCACGGCGAGCCGGCGGCGGCGCTCGTGCTCGAGTTCCGGGACGGACGCCACGGAGTCGGCCAGCCCGTTCCAGAGCGCCTCCGCGATGTCCGCCGGGCGCGGCACCCCGCCGTGCCCGACGAGCGCACGCTGCCGGAGCAGGTATCCGGCTGCGATCTCCTCCAGGAACAGCGTGTCCAGCAGTGCGGCAGTGGCCGACGAGGAGGCGACGCGGACCGCCAGGTCGTCCGCCGCGTACTCCGCCTGTTGACTGCCCGACACCAGCAGCCGGTGCAGGCAGCTCCGGATCAGCCGCACCGGCAGTGCGCAGACCAGCAGCAGCCGATTGGCCAGCCCGTCCATCAGGGCGCGCTGCGCGCTGCCGACCACCTGCGCCTGCATGGTGGCGGCGGTGATGTCGCGGTAGCCGGTCAGGCCGGCGTTGCGCAGGCCGGTCGACATCAACTCATCGCCGTGGCCCGGCATCAGCAGTCCGTACCAGGCGTCCAGGGTGTCCAGCGCGAGCCTCAGCCACAGTCCGTGCCGGGGGCCGGCGGTCGCGCCGTGCCCGAGCTCCCTGGCCAGCATGGCGATGCGCTGCTGCGGGCTGAGCACCGTCTAGGTGACTGGTGTTAATCGTGTGAGCTCGCGCTGGGTCTCCAACCTGTGCCAGGCTGACGGTCGTTGGTCGCCGGGAGCGGGGAGAGCTTGAGCGATGGCAGTGGGCCAGACTCCGATGCAGCCGGGGTTGCTCTCCTCCACGGCGGGTTTCTGCGAGGGTCGGCTGGCGCCGAACTCGATCTACGCGGTGTTGCACCGCGAGTGCCGGGCACTGTTCCCGGACGAGATGTTCGTCGATCTGTTCGCCGAGGACGGCCGCAGGTCGGTGCCGCCGATGATCGTGGCGGTCGTGATGGTCCTGCAGCGTCTGGAGGGCCTGTCCGACCGGGAGGCGGTCGAGCGGTTCGCCTTCGACGTGCGCTGGAAGTACGCCGCCGGCGGGCTGGACTTCGACCATCCGGGGTTCGTGCACACCGTCCTGGTGGACATGCGGGCCCGGCTGGCCGCGTCGGCCCGGCCGAACCGGATCTTCGAGCGGACGGTGGAGGTGGCCGCGCAGGCCGGGCTGGTCGGCCGTCGGCGGGTGCTGGACTCCGCGCCGATCTATGACGCGGTGGCCACGCAGGACACCATCACGCTGATTCGCTCGGCCATCCGGGGCTTGTTGCGGGCTGCCGATCACGGGCTGCGGGCGGAGCTGCGGGCGGTGATCTCCAGCGGGGACGCCTACAGCGGCACGGCCAAGCCGGCCATCGACTGGACGGACGCGGCCGAGCGGGAGGCCCTGGTGGATTCCCGGGCCCGGGACGGGTACGCGCTGCTGGCCATGCTGGAGGGCCGGAGCCTGGAAAGCGGCGTCGCCGAGGCCGCGCGGCTGTTGGCCACCGTGCTCGGGCAGGACCTGGAGCAGGACGGGGAGGTCTTCAAAATCGCCCGCAAGGTGGCTCGGGACCGGGTCATCTCCACGGTCGACCCCGAGGCCCGGCACGGGCACAAGACCGTCCGCCGGGCCTTCGACGGCTACAAGGGCCACGTGGCCGAGGACCCCGACAGCGAGGTCATCACCGCCACCGAGGTCACCGCGGGCAACGTCGGCGATGCCGAACCCGCTGCCGAACTGCTGGCCGACGTCCTCCAACCACCCGCCCCGGACGAGCGGGCCGAGGACGAGCGGGCCGAGGTCTACGGTGACGCCGCCTACGGGACCGGGCCGCTGCTGGCCGAACTGGCCGAGGCCGACGTTGCAGTGATGGTCAAGGTCCAGGCGGCGAACGCGCCCGGCGGGCGGTTCTCCAAGGACGCCTTCATTGTCGACGTTCAGGCGGGGCAGGTCACCTGCCCGAACCAGGTCACCGTCCCGATCCGCCCGCACAGCGATGGCGGTGGGCAGGCCCGGTTCGGCGCCGTCTGCGTCACCTGCCCCCTGGCAGCTCAGTGCACCACGGCGAAGAACGGACGCGTCATCACCATCACTCCGCACGAGGAGCATCTGGCCCAGGGCCGGGCCCGCAGTGCGGACCCGGCCTGGCTGGCCGTCTACCGGGCCACCCGGCCCAAGGTCGAACGCAAGATCGCCCACCTGATGCGGCGACGGCACGGCGGACGCCGTGCCCGCGTGCGCGGCAGGGCCAAGATCGCCGCCGACTTCGCCCTGCTGGCCGCCGCCGTCAACGTCGCGCGGCTCGGCATGCTCGGAATCATGTCCGCGGGCCGTGGAAAGTGGGCGATCGCCGCCGGCTGACCCGTCCCGGGGCCCCGGGGACCCGCGAACGGCTCGCGCGCGGCCACACAGAGCTCCCGAACGGCCCCAGCTCGAGCCCGGCCGTTCGACGGCACCCCGGCCCCCAGCGGGCAGCATGGATCCGACGCCACCGACGGCGAACCAGCACGCTCAGGACAGCCCGATTAACACCAGTCACCTAGAGCGCCAACCCGACGGTGAGTTCCACCTCTTGACGCACTCCTCGGCGGGCGTACGTCGTTTGGTAGCCGGCGTGCATCCGGAGCCGGTCGGGCCGTCGCACGCCCAGCTCGTCGGCGATCCGCTCGATCAACTCATGCAGCTGCGGCGCCTCTTCCCGCGTCACCAGGGTGGCGTCGTTCGGTCGGCCACCGAGCCGCGGGCGCAGCAGCCACACCAGGCCCACGCCGATGACGCCGAACACCATCAGGATGGGCTGCCCGGACAGCAGCAGCCAGATCGCCCCGGCCGCGACCGCCAGGGTGACCACATGGACCAGTGAGGCCAGCACCACTGCCGCCAAGCGGCTGCCCGACCTCCGCCTCTTCGAATCCGGCTCGGCCAGTCGCGCGTACAACGCCTCGGACCGCGCACGTTCCCTCGCACGGCGACGGGCGGTCCGCCGGCCGACGGGCGGCACGGTGAGGTTCCACTCGCAGTTCGGGCACCAGTCGCTGTACCGGGGATCGGACTCGAATTCGGACCCGCACTGTGGGCAGCTGCGCGTTGACACGTCTTCCATCACGGTGGGAGATCATGCCACCGGTCCGCGCCGTGAACCCCCGCTTTTTCGAACTTCTGTTCCGGTAAAGGGAGTGGAAGTTATTGCACAGCAATGAAAGCACTCCCCGCCATTTTCAACTTATACCGTGCGGGGGGCCTTGCGGCAAGGCCCTGGGCATGCCGCACAATCGCTGATCCAAGCCGGAACCTGCGCAAACTGCGCGATGCATGGAATACCGGTGCCTTTGTCGGCCGACGGAGCGGAGCCGCTGCCATGAATCCCCTGACCACCAGCGCGTTCGACCTGCCCGCGCGTCTTGCCGCCAAGGCCGACCCGGCGCTGATCGCCGCCGACGAGCAGCACTTCACGGCCATCGCGGAAAGCCTCGAGCAGTCGATCGCCGAACTCTCCGACCGCCTTGACACCCTGCGCAAGGCCCCTGGTGGCGTCGGCCGGGAGGCGATGGACCGCGACACGGAGATCCACCGGCTGACCGGCCGCCTGCGCGCCCTGCGCCGTTTCGGCCTGGACCTGTTCGTCGGCCACATCGTCAGCGCCGAGGACCCCGAGCCCGTGTACATCGGGCGACTCGGCCTCACCGACAGCGACGGCCGGCGCCTGCTGCTCGACTGGCGCTCGCCCGCGGCCGAACCGTTCTTCGCGGCGACCCACGCCAACCCGATGGGCCTGGCGAGCCGCCGCAGGTACCGCTGGACCCGCGGCCGGATCAGCGACTACTGGGACGAGGTGTTCACCGCCGACGGGCTCGAAGGACGCGCCGCGCTCGACGACCAGTCCGCGTTCATCGCCAGCCTGGGCACCAGTCGGTCGGCCCGGATGCGGGACGTGCTCGCCACCATCCAGGCCGACCAGGACGCCATCGTCCGGGCGGGATCCCGGGGCGCCCTGGTCGTCGACGGCGGGCCGGGCACCGGCAAGACCGTCGTCGCCCTGCACCGCGCCGCCTACCTGCTCTACGCCGACCCCCGCCTCGGCCACCGGCACCGCGGCGGCGGCGTGCTGTTCGTCGGCCCCCACCAGCCCTACCTGGCCTACGTCGCCGACGTCCTCCCCAGCCTCGGCGAGGAGGGCGTGCAGACCTGCACCCTGCGTGACCTGGTCGCCGAGGGAGCCGGGGCGGCGATCGAGACCGCCCCGGAGGTGGCCCGCCTGAAGGCGTCCGCCGCCATGGTGGGGGCGATCGAGAAGGCGGTCCGGTTCTACGAGGAGCCGCCCAGCGAGGGCATGACGGTCAGCACCGACTGGTCCGACATCTGGCTCAGCCCCGACGACTGGGCCGAGGCGTTCGAGGCGGCGGAACCGGGCATCCCGCACAACGAGGCACGTGACCTGGTCTGGGAAGCCCTGGTCACGATCCTGCTGGACAAACACGGCGACGACGACGGCGACATCTCGCGCACCGTGTTCCGCAGATCGCTGCTGCACGACGAGGAGTTGGTCACGACCCTCGATCGCGCCTGGCCGCTGCTCGAAGCCGCCGACCTGGTCGGGGACTTGTGGACGGTCCCCGCCTACCTGCGGATGTGCGCTCCCTGGCTCGGCCCGGACGAGGTGCGCAAGCTGCGGCGCACGGACGCCCAGGCCTGGACGGTCTCCGACCTGCCGCTGCTGGACGCCGCCCGGCAACGGCTCGGCGACCCCGGCGACGTGCGGCGCAGGCGCCGGCAGGAGGCCGCGCTCGCCGCCGAGCGGGCGCGGATGGCCGACGTCATCGAGCACATCGTCCAGGCAGACGACGACGGCGAGGGCGCGGTGACCATGCTGCGCGGCGCGGACCTGCAGAGCACGCTGATCGACGAGACCGCCCAGCCCGCCGCCGCGCCGGACCGGCTGGCCGGCCCGTTCGGGCACATCGTCGTCGACGAGGCGCAGGAACTGACCGACGCCGAGTGGCAGATGCTGCTGCTCCGCTGCCCGTCCCGGAGCTTCACCATCGTCGGGGACCGCGCCCAGGCCAGGCACGGATTCGCCGAGTCGTGGCGGGAGCGGCTGGAACGGATCGGCCTCGACCGGGTCGAGACGGCTTCGCTGAGCGTCAACTACCGCACGCCGGAGGAGGTGATGGCGCAAGCCGAGCCGGTCATCCGGGCGGCTCTCCCGGACGCCAACGTGCCGACCTCCATCCGCAGTAGTGGAGTTCCGGTTCGGCACGGCTCCGTCGCGGAGTTGGAGTCGATCCTCGACGACTGGCACGCCGAGCACGCCGAAGGCGTCGCCTGCGTCATCGGCGCCCCCGGATTCCGGGCGACCTGCCGGGTCCGGTCACTGACCCCGGAGCTGTCGAAGGGCCTGGAGTTCGACCTGGTCGTCCTCATCGATCCGCAGACCTTCGGCGAGGGGATCGAAGGCGCGGTCGACCGCTATGTCGCGATGACCCGGGCGACCCGGCAGCTGGTCATCCTCAGCAGCTCGGCAGGGCGGACACCCTGAGACCGGCCCGACCACCATCGGCTCCACCCAGCGACAAGTCCCTTCGGGGAGCCGACTGTTCCAATTCCAATGGGAAGCAACTGAATCGCCCGGCGTTGACCGCCGTTTTCTCCCGCCCTTACCATGAACTCCATCCCCGCCATGGTGAGTGCAGCACGCCAACACCGTCCGGTGCTGCCTGCCGTCGACGTCTTCCCCAGGCCGGTTCTCGTCCTCCCGGGCAGGGCCATCCCCGCCCGGAGACCCGGCTCCGCCGCGATCGTTGCGCCCGCGCGCGCCGATCGCCGACCCAATCAGCTTGTGTCGCGCTGACCTTGGAGCGGAGCAACGTGACGACAGACGATCCCAGCGCGCCGCCATCCCACGGCGCACCGGCCGGAACCGTCGACCCAACGGCCCCCGGCCGCGAGCGGAGCGGCGACATCATCGGAGCACTCGGGACCATACCGCTGACGGAGACCGGGCGAACACCCTCGCGGCGCAAGCGGTTGCGGATGCTGCTGGCCGTGCTCGGCCCCGGCCTCATCGTGATGGGCGGCGGCAACGACGCCGGCGGCGTGCAGGTCTACCTGCAGATGGGGCAGGACTACGGCATGGGCCTGCTCTGGGTCCTGGTGCTGCTCTTCCCGATCCTGTACGTCAACCAGGAGATGGTGATCCGGCTAGGTGCGGTCTCCGGAGTCGGCCACGCCAGGCTGATCTTCGCCAGGTTCGGCAGGTTCTGGGGCACCTTCTCGGTGGTCGACCTGCTGATCATCAACGCTGCCACCGTGATGGCCGACTTCCTCGGACTCTCCCTGGCGCTCGGCTACTTCGGGATACCGGACTACATCGCCGTCCCGGCGTCCGTGGTGCTGCTCACCCTGGCCATCGCCGGCGGCACCTTCCGCATCTGGGAACGCTTCATGGTGGTCCTGGTGCTGGTCAACCTCGCGGCTCTGCCCATGGCGTTCCTGGTCCACCCCTCGGCCGCCACCACCGCCGCCGGGTTCGTTCCCAACCTGCCCGGGGGAGTGAACAGCGCCCTGCTGCTGATCATCATCGCCATCGTGGGCACCACGGTCGAGCCCTGGCAGCTCTTCTTCCAGCAGTCCAGCATCGTCGACAAGCGCATCACCCCGCGCTGGATCCGGTACGCGCGGATCGACCTGACCGCCGGCATCCTGATCGAACTCGCCGCTGCCCTCGCCCTGTTGGCGGCCACCGCGTTCGGGCTCGCGCACACCGACGCCTTCGGCCACTTCGACACCATCGCAAGCACCGCCCACGCCCTGGACCGCCACATCGGTCACGGCATCGGGGCCCTGGTCGCGCTGGCGACCCTCGACGGATCGCTGATCGGCGCCAACCTGGTCGGACTGACGACCAGTTACACCCTCGGCGACATCTTCCCGGGCATGCGGCACTCGCTGCACGCGAAGCCGCGCCAGGCTCCGCTGTTCTACGGCAGCTACGCCGTGCTGCTCGCCGGCTGCGCCGCGCTGGTTCTGACCGCCGGCGACGCGATGGGAACGTTCATCGACTACGTCGAAGCCCTCAACGGCGTGCTGCTGCCCTCCGCCGTGGTCTTCCTGCTGCTCCTGGCCAACGACAAGGCGGTGCTGGGGCCCTGGGTCAACACCGCGCGGCAGAACACGATGGCCGGCGTGATCGTGTGGGCGGTCACCACCTTCTCACTGGCCCCCGTCGTCACCACCTTCTACCCCGACATCACCACCCACCAGATCCTGCTGGGCATCGGGGTCTGTGCCGGACTGGGACTGCTGACCGCCACCGTGCTGTGGTGGCGCCGGCCGCGACCGCGGCGATCCGCCGACCGCCGTCCCACCCGCCTCGAGAAGCGGCAGCGACGCGAACAACTCGCCGAGAGCCGCGCCGCCTGGCGCACCCCGCCGCTGGACACCCTGCGGCGCCCCGCGATGAGCCCGGGCCGCCGCGCCGGACTCCTCACCCTGCGCGGCTACCTGGCCTTCTCCGTCGCCGTGCTGGTGATCCGGCTGGTCCAGCTCATCACCGGCGGATGAGGGCACGGCTGCCGCGGGTGACTTCCGCCCTTCGTTGCTACTGGTCGCCCTTGAGGTCATCACCGAGGTCGTCCAGGTCCTGCTTCCCTTGCTGTTCGGCCTGGGCCGCCTTCTGCTGGGCGTCGTCCTTCGCGGACCCCTCGCGCTGCTTGCCCTCGTCCTCGAGCTGCTGGGCCTTGTCGCGGAACTTGTCACCGATACCCATGATCACTCCAAAGCCGTGGTGCGGTGTCGGTCCCTTACAGGCTTTCCTCCTCCCCGACACCGCGCAACTCCACGATCGGTGACCGCTCAGCCTGCCCGACCCGCTGCTCGGCAGGTAGCCGGGAGAAGGACCGGGGCGGCCCGAGTCACTGGCCCACCCTCCCGTCGACGCACTCGCGCAGCAGGTCGGCCTGCCCGCAGTGACGGGCGTACTCCTCGATCCTGTGCACCAGTAGTGACCGGATGGCGACCCTGTCCTTGCCCACCCGCTCGCCCAGGTCCGGGAACCCGGCCAGCGCGGCGTCGGTCGCGGCCTGCTCGCGCTCCAGGTCGGCGTACGCGGCGTCGACCACGGCCTGATCGGCGACGGCTCCGCCGAAGTCCGCATCGCGCTCACCGTACAGCTTCGGCAGCGGGTCGCCAGCGGTGATCCAGTTGCGCCAGTCCCGTTCAACCTCGGCGAGGTGCCGGAGCAGCCCGAGCAGCGACAGCGTCGACGGCGGAACCGACCGGCGGGCCAGCTGCTCGGCGTCCAGCCCCTCGCACTTCATCCGCAGCGTCAGGCGGTAGTTGGCCAGGTACTCCTGCAGCGTCGCCAGTTCGCCTTCGGGATCGAGCCCTTCGCTGTTGCGCGGATCGTCGTCCGGATCGGTCCACATGTCTGGGTAGACGGTCGCCTGGGTCCAGCGCGCGGGTCGGTCACTCATGCCCGCCATGCTGGTACGCAACGGCCCGGGTTCGCCACTGAGTTACCGCATGCGACCATCGGGCGTGGACCCAGGCCTTCCCGACTTGTGAACGATGGCGCGGGTGCGGTCCGAACCGGGGGCCCGGAAGCGGCTGGTGCGAGTGGGGACTGATGACCGGGACCGGCCGGCCCGCGCCGGGCGGGCCGGCGGACGGTCTCCTGGGAAGCCGGGACCAGCGGGTCAGGGCCAGGTCGGGCCCGGTGCGCTGAGCAGGGCGTTGACGGCGGCATAGGGCAGCGCGTCGGCGAGGGCGGCGAAGGAGCCGGTGTGCTGGATGTCCCGGGCCGCGTGCAGGGTGGTGGTGAGGGCCAGGCGGGAGAGGCCGGAGCCCAGGCTGATCCGGCGCGCGCCCAGCTCGCCGAGCCGGTCCACCGTCAGCGTGAGCAGCGGTCCGGCCGCCAGCACGCTGACCGGACGGGACACGGCGGCGCAGACGGCGCGCACCGACTCCGCGTCCGGCAGCCCGGGGGCGAAGAGCACATCCGCGCCCGCCTCCTCGAAGGCCTGCAGGCGGCGGATGGTGTCGTCCAGGTCCGGCTGCCCGTAGAGGAAGTTCTCGGCACGAGCCGTCAGCGTGAACGGGAAGTCGAGCTCGCGCGCCGCCAGCACCGCCGCCCGCACGCGGGCCACGGCGTCGGCGAACGGGTACAGCGGCGCCTGCGGGTCGCCCGTCGCGTCCTCGATCGAGCCGCCGACCAGGCCGGCGTCGGCAGCGAGTCGGATGGTCTCGGCGACATGTTCGGGATCGGCGCCGAAGCCGCTCTCCAGGTCGGCGGAGACCGGGAGGTGAGTGGCGCCCACCAGCGCCCGCGCGTTGGCCAGGGTCTCCTCCCGCCCCACCAGGTTGGTCCCGTCGGCCCGTCCGAGGCTGTGGGCCAGCCCGCCGCTGGTGCCGGCCAGCGCCCGGTAGCCGAGCCCGGTCAGCAGGCTGGCGGTGCCCGCGTCCCAGACGTTGGGCATGACGAAGGCACCCGGTCCGTTGTGCAGATCACGGAAGGCGAGTGCGCGCTGGAGCTGGTCCTCGGGGGTGAGCGACACGGGTGTTCCTCTCGCAGGGGACGGTGAGATCATGTCTGCTGATGACTCATCACTTCTCTTCATCGACTGATTCGACCACATTCTGGAGCTCCTTCGACTACCGCGCCATCGCCCGCGACTCGCTGCACGGCCTGGCCGTCGGCGACGCTTACGGCGCCCAGCACTTCGTCCCCGAGAACCTGGAGGTGCTGCGAGCGGGTCGCCTGCCCGCCACCCCCTGGCCCTGGACCGACGACGCCGAGATGGCGTGCTCGGTCTTCGCCACGCTCCGGCGGTGCGGCACCGTCAACCAGTGGGAGCTGGGCCGTTCCTTCGCCCAGCACCACGACTTCGATCGCGGCTACGGCGCGGCGATGCACCGGCTGCTGCGCGAGAGCCGAGAGGGCGGCTGGCGCCCCGAGCGGGCCGCCGGGCTGTTCGGCGGGCAGGGCTCCTGGGGGAACGGTGCGGCGATGCGGGTCGCTCCGCTCGGCGCCTGGTTCGCGGTCGACCCGGCCCAGGCGGCCTGGCAGGCCGCGCGCTCGGCGACGGTGACCCACACGCACCCCGAGGCGGTCGCCGGCGCGGTGGCCGTGGCGGTCGCGGCGGCGGTGGCGGCCGACAGCCGGGGGCGCCGACTGGCCCCGGAGGAGCTGCTGCGCCCGGTGATCGAGCTGACCCCGGCGGGCCGGGTCCGGGACGCGATCGGCGAGGCCCTTGAGCTGGCCAAGCAGCCGCATGTGGAGCTGGCCGCGCACCGCTTGGGCAACGGGCGCAACGTCAGCGCGTACGACACCGGGCCGTTCACCCTCTGGTGTGCGGCCCGGCACCTGGACGACTTCGCCGCCGGGCTGCGCGCGACCGCCTCGGCCGGTGGCGATGTGGACACCACCTGCGCGATCGTCGGCGGAATCCTGTCCGCCCGCCTCGGAGTTGCGGGCATCCCGCAGGAGTGGTCGGCCGCCGTCGAGCAACTGCCCGACTGGGTCGAGCCCGATCGGCTCGGTGCCGACACCGGGCCCGGCGAGGTGACCCCGATGAAGCCGATGCTCAAGCCGCGGCCGGTCCCGGTGCCGGAGCTGCGGTGGACGCCCGGCCAGTGGCAGCGGGTGCGGCACGGTGTGCCGTCGTCGGCCATGGAGGAGAAGTGGGAGGCGGTCTTCGACGGCGACCGGCTGGTGATCTGCCGTGGCTGGACCGGCCATTGCGTCTTCACGGTGGACATCGAGCCGGCCGGGAACGGCGCCCGGCCGGTGGCGGCGTGGGTGGAGTCGTCCCGTGAGCGCTACCGGGGCGGGACGGCGGCGACGGAAGCCGTCTTCCTGCAGTTCCTGCTGGAGAAGTTCTTCGGCCACGACGGCGAGCGGGACCTTTGGGAACGCTACCAGCGGCTCCGCTACGGGAGTTGACCCGATCGTGCCGCAACCGCGGCACGACCATGGGAGTCGGCCAGTGCCAGTGCCAGTGCCAGTGCTACGGGAGTTGACCCGCCGCCGCCTCAACTGCGGCGTCGCGACAGGGCGACGCCGCCGAGGCAGAGGCAACCGCCCAGCAGGGTGAGCCAAGCGGGCACCTCGCCGAGGGCGGCCCAGGACATCAGGACGACCAGCGCCGGCACGGCGTAGGTGGTCGCGCCCATCCGTCCCGCCGTGCTCCGGGACAGCGCGTAGGCCCAGACGCCGAACGCCAGCGCGGTCGGGAACAGGCCCAGGTAGACCAGGTCCAGGTCGGCGGAGAGCGGGGCGCGGTCCAGCTGGTGGAGCAGCGAGGGGGTGAAGGGCAGGCAGGCGAGGGTGCCGATCAGGCAGCCGAAGGAGGTCACCTGGAGGGCGGTGCCGTGCCGGAGCGCGGGCTTCTGGGCCACCACGCCGGCGGCGTAGAGCAGCGCGGCCAGCAGGCAGAGCAGCACCCCGAGGACGGACGAGCCGTGGCCGCCGCCACTGCTGGATATCCCGACCACCACGGCACCGCCGAAGGAGACGGCCATCCCGGCGAGCAGACCGCGCGGAAAACCCTCCTTGAGCAGCAGCCCGCCCAACAGCGCGATCGCCAGCGGGCCGACGTTGACCACCATCGCGGCGGTGCCCGCATCGACCTTCTGCTCACCCCAGTTGAGCGCCACCATGTAGAGCCCGAACCAGAGCAGCCCGGACACCACGATGCCCGGCCAGGCGCCGCGCGGGGGCAGCTTCTCCCCGCGCAGCGCCCAGACGGCGAGCAGCGCCACCGATCCCACGACCAGTCTCCCGAGCGCCAGTTCGCCGGGGCCGAAGTGCTTGGCGGCGGTACGGATCGCCACGAAGGCGGAGGCCCAGAGCAGCACGGCGATGACGGCCGCGGCCACCGCCTTGCTGTCAAGTCGGTTCCTGGCGGGGGCGGTGGGAAGGTCCATGGGTGCGAAGCTAGGCAGGACCGGGGCGGTTTGGCCAGCGGTTTTTCCGGGGGCTCGCGGCATCCCCACCGCCGTCGGGCCCCTACTCCGTTGCCCCGGGCAGCAGGGGGAAGAGCCGGGTGATGGCGGCGACCGGGCGGGCGCCGGCCGGCCGGGCGGCCGGATCGGCTTCGCGGTGCCGGAACTCGGCGAGCAGCCGCCGCACCGAGTCGGCAACCTGGCCGAGCTCCTCGGGGGTCAGGTAGACGACCGAGCTGAAGGCCTCGTCGTGCCGCCACTGCGGCTCCGCCCGGTCGCGGTGGGCCAGCCAGCGCTGGTAGCTCTCGTCCTCCAGCCGCCGCGCCAGCTGGTCGAACTCGCCCGCCGGCTGCGCCGCTCGCGGTTCGCCGGCCGTTGGCGCCGACGACCGCAGGCGCCAGGGGCGAGCCCGGCCGCCGCTGGTGGGGACCGGTTCGATCCGGCCGTGGCGGGCCAGTCGGCGCAGGTGGAACGAGCAGAGGCCGGAGCTGTAGCCGAGTCGCCGGGCCGCCAGGGTGGCCGTCACGGTGCCCTCGGTCTCCAGCAGCCGGAGCAGCGCGGTGCGCACCTCGTGGTCCGGCAGTCCGTCAGAAGCCGTGCCCGGGGCGGGCGCTGCGAGGTCTTCGGTCACTTTGCAAAGTCTGCTACTTTGCAAAGCCCATTGGCAAGCGTGCCGACCGAGGAGAGGGACCGATGTCCGAATCACCCGAGGACGTCCAGCAGCTCGACGAGTTCGAGCGGCCCGGCGCCGGCAGGCGAGTGCTGCTGCAGGGCCGACCGGTGGACGGCTACCCGGTGCTGCCGCCGGAGGCCGCGCGCGGCTCGGTGCTGCGGATCACCGAGATCGGGGAGGAGATCCTGCACCGGCCGTGCCGCCCGGCGGACGCCGAGTTCGGGACCCCGGAGCTGGCCCGGTTGGTCGACGACATGTTCGCCACGATGTACATCGCCGCCGGCGCCGGCCTGGCGGCCAACCAGGTGGACGTCGACCTCAGGCTCTTCGTCTACGACTGCCTGGACGAGGACGGGGTCCGGCACGTCGGCCACGTCCTCAACCCGGTGATCGAGGAGGCCACGGCGGCACGCGGGCGCCGGCTGATCGAGGACGTCGAGGGTTGCCTGTCCGTGCCCGGGGCGGCGATGGACGTCGCCAGGCCGGACCGCACCGTGCTGCACGGCTACGACAAGGACGGAGAGCCGCTCACCATCGAGGGGTTCGGGTACTTCGCGCGCTGCCTGCAGCACGAGGCCGACCACCTCGACGGCCGGCTCTACGTCGACCGGCTCGCCAAGCGGGACCGCAAGGACGCACTGCGACAGATGGCCGAGCGCCGGGCCGGGGTGTTCGCCAAGCGGCAGGCCCTCACCGAGAAGCTGATGGGCGGTCGGAGCCGGCCGGTCGAAGCGGA
>NZ_JAJJPA010000010.1 GCF_020907985.1 Kitasatospora humi
CCCGCCGACTGATGGACGAGGTCAGTCCGCCAGCGGCAGGTAGACCCGGTTGCCCTGGGCCTTGAACTCCTCGGACATGGCCTTCATGCCCTCGACGGCCGTCTCGTCGTACTCCGGCGAGGCCTGGCCGTTGCCGAACTTCTCATTGATGCTTTTACTAATCTTCATCGAGCAGAACTTCGGGCCGCACATCGAGCAGAAGTGCGCCGTCTTCGCCGGCTCGGCGGGCAGCGTCTCGTCGTGGAAGGCGCGCGCGGTCTCCGGGTCGAGGGCCAGGTTGAACTGGTCCTCCCAGCGGAACTCGAAGCGGGCGTCGGAGAGGGCGTCGTCCCAGGCGGAGGCGCCGGGGTGGCCCTTGGCGAGGTCGGCGGCGTGGGCGGCGATCTTGTAGGTGATCACACCGGTCTTGACGTCGTCCCGGTTGGGCAGGCCCAGGTGCTCCTTGGGCGTGACGTAGCAGAGCATCGCGGTGCCCCACCAGGCGATCATCGCCGCGCCGATGCCCGAGGTGATGTGGTCGTAGCCGGGCGCCACATCGGTGGTCAGGGGGCCCAGGGTGTAGAAGGGCGCCTCGTCGCAGATCTCCTTCTGGAGATCCATGTTCTCCTTGATCTTGTTCATCGCGACGTGGCCGGGGCCCTCGATCATCACCTGGACGTCGCGCCCGCGGGCGATCCGGCCGAGCTCGCCGAGGGTCTGCAGCTCGGCGAACTGCGCCTCGTCGTTGGCGTCCGCCGTCGAGCCCGGGCGCAGCCCGTCGCCCAGCGAGAAGGTGACGTCGTAGGCGCGCAGGATGTCGCAGAGTTCCTCGAAGTTGGTGTAGAGGAAGTTCTCCTGATGGTGCGCCAGGCACCAGGCGGCCATGATGGAGCCGCCGCGCGAGACGATGCCGGTCTTGCGGCGGGCGGTCAGCGGGACGTAGCGCAGCAGCACGCCGGCGTGCACCGTCATGTAGTCGACGCCCTGTTCGCACTGCTCGATGACGGTGTCCCGGTACACCTCCCAACTCAGTTGCTCGGCCCGGCCGTCCACCTTCTCCAGCGCCTGGTAGAGCGGCACGGTGCCGATCGGCACCGGGGAGTTGCGCAGGATCCACTCGCGGGTGGTGTGGATGTTGCGGCCGGTGGAGAGGTCCATGACGGTGTCGGCGCCCCAGCGGGTGGCCCAGGTCATCTTCTCCACCTCCTCCTCGATGGACGAAGTGACCGCCGAGTTGCCGATGTTGGCGTTGATCTTCACCAGGAAGTCGGTGCCGATGATGGCCGGCTCCACCTCGGGGTGGTTGACGTTCACCGGGATCACGGCGCGGCCGCGGGCCACCGCGTCGCGGACGAACTCCGGCTCCAGGCCCTCGCGCAGCGCCACGAACTCCATCTCGGGGGTGATGATCCCGCGCTTGGCGTAGCCGAGTTGGGTCACCGCCACCCCGTCGCGGGCGCGCAGCGGGCGGCGCGGGCGGCCCGGGAAGACCGCGTCGAGGTTGCGCAGGTCGCCGCCGCGCGGTGAGGTGTGCTTGATCCCGTCGTCCTCGGGGCGCCGCTCGCGCCCGTCGTACTCCTCGACGTCGCCGCGCTGGCGGATCCAGGAGTCGCGCAGTGCGGGCAGGCCGCGGCGCACGTCGGGCTGGTGGTCGGGGTCGGTGTACGGCCCGGAGGTGTCGTAGAGCGGCACGGTGGCGCCGTTGGTGAGGTGGACCTCGCGGTAGGGCACCCGCAGGTCGGGGCGGGACCCCTGGCGGTAGGCCTTGCGCCAGGCCGGGGTGGGATACCCGGTGGCGGCGCTGCTGACCGCGGTCCGGTCCTCGGCGGTGGCCGGGCGTGCGTCATCCAAACTGGTCATCAGACCTTCTACTCCCTACGCCGGCATTACCCGGTCAGGTTCCTGCGGTCGGCGCAGCGGTCGGCCCGTCCGTCGACGGACCGTTCAGCGCCCTCTCAGCCCGGTGCTCCGAGCTCCCGTTCGGCAGGCGGAAGTGCCTGCCTGAAGACCTCCACACGGTAACCGGCGCCGCGGCGGAGCGTCCAGAGGGGGGTCCGGCCCGGCGAGGCGTGCGCGACCCTGGGCAGCCGTCAGTGCGCGGGGGCAGACTTGGGGTTCGCCGAGGGACGGCGGAGGTGCGGCGACAGGGGGTGCGCAACGGTGATCGGGTACACCGGACGAGTCACGGGCAAGGTCGGCCAGGGGCTGGTCGGCGAGGTGATGGTGCACGTGCCGGAGCGGGTGGGCACCGAGGCCTTCCTCGCGCACCTGGCGGTGCCGGGCGATCCGCTGCCGGTCGGCACCCCGGTGGTGGTGGTCGAGTACCAGCCGCCGCGGACCGTCTTCGTGGCGCCGACGGTGGGCTGACGCGGCGCCGGTCGGCGGGCGCGGTGCGCGGGCGGAGTGTCCGCACTTTGTCACCTCTGGGTGACAACATCGGCGACACGCCGACCCGGTGTTCCCAACGGAATGGATCGAGCGCAGAATCTGCACTCGCCACCGCGTTCCGCGCAATCCTGCACAACCGAGAGCAGCCACGGAGCGGTGCGCCCTGAAGGGGGAAGCAGCCGATGTTGATCGGCATCATCGCGGGGGCGGCCGTCGCCGCCGTCATTCTTCTGATCGTGCTCTTCAAGCTCTGCTGGCGAGTCGCCGAGCCGAACGAGGCACTGATCATCTCCGGGTCCAAGCACCGCACCGAGGGTGTCGGAGAAGGACTCGGGTTCCGGATCGTCACGGGCCGCGGGACCTTGGTGACTCCGGGCATCCAGACCGTGCGCAAGCTGTCGCTGGACCTCAACGAGGCCGAGCTGGACGTCGAGTGCGTGACCAGGCAGGGCATCCCGGTGCAGGTCAAGGGCGTGGTGATATTCAAGGTCGGCGACGACACGGTGTCCATCGCCAATGCCGCCCGGCGCTTCCTGGACCAGCAGAAGTACATGGGCCAGCGGGTGCACAACGTGTTCGCCGGTCATCTGCGCTCCATCGTCGGCGGGTTGACGGTCGAGGAAATGATCCGCGACCGCGAGCGGCTCACCGGTGAGACCCGGGCGGCCTCCGGCTCCGAGATGGAGAAGCTCGGCCTGATCATCGACTCGCTGCAGATCCAGGAGATCCTGGACCCGACCGGCTACATCAAGAACCTGGCCGCGCCGCACGCCGCCGCCGTGCAGCGGGACGCCCGCATCGCGGCCGCCGAAGCCGACCGGGTGGCCACCGAGGCCGAGCAGGAGGCGTTCGCCCGCAAGGCCGAGGCGACCCGCAACTCCGGCATCCAACAGGCCGGTTACCAGGCCGAGATGGACACCGCCGCGGCCCGCGCGCTGCAGGCCGGCCCGCTCGCCGAGGCCGCCGCCCGGCAGGAGGTCGTGGTCCAGGAGACCAAGGTCGCCGAGCTGGAGGGTCTGCGCAAGGAGCAGCAGCTGCAGGCCGAGGTCCGCAAGCCGGCCGACGCCCGCGCCTACGAGGTCCG
Source organism: Kitasatospora humi (assembly GCF_020907985.1). Lineage (GTDB taxonomy): Bacteria > Actinomycetota > Actinomycetes > Streptomycetales > Streptomycetaceae > Kitasatospora > Kitasatospora humi. The sequence continues at coordinate 3,452 of NZ_JAJJPA010000010.1, forward strand.
CACCCACGCCGAGGCCGAGCGCGACGCCCGGATCTCGTCCGCCCAGGCGCAGGCCAAGGAGACCGAGCTGAAGGCCGGCGCCGAGGCCAACCGGGTCAAGATCGCCGCGCAGGCCGAGGCCGAGGCCACCAAGGCCCGTGGTCTGGCCAGCGCCGAGGCCACCCGGGCGACCGGTCAGGCCGAGGCCGCCGCCGCCGAGGCCAAGGGCCTGGCCGCCGCCGAGGCGGCCCGGGCCCTCGGTCTGGCCGAGGCCGAGGCGATCAAGGCCCGGGCCGCCGCACTGGCGGAGAACCAGGAGGCCGTGGTCGCCCAGCAGCTCGCCGAGAACTGGCCGGAGATCGTCCGGGCCGGGGCCGACGCGTTCGGCAACGTGGAGCACATGGTGCTGCTCAACGGCGCCGAGGGCATGGGCGAGATGTTCGCCAAGGCGCTCACCATGGGCGGCACCGGCCTCGGGCTGGCCCGGCAGCTGCTCGGTGCGATGAACCCGGGCGCCGGCGAGGAGGCCAAGGAGGCCAAGCCGGCCAAGCCCGCGTCGCAGTCGATCCCGCTGCAGGACGCCCAGTGAACTGACCGGCCGTGAGGCACGAGGAGAACGCGGCCGCGACCGGTCCCTCCCCCCGGAGGGACCGAGCGCGGCCGCGTTCGGCTTCTGGTGGTCCGGGGAACCGGCCCCGACCCGCAGTCAGCGCCGGTAGGCCCCGACCCGCAGTCAGCGCCGGTAGGCCTCGGCCAGCGCGCCGAAGACGGCCTTCGGCCGCCAGCCGCCCCCGGGCAGCATCGCCACCACCCCGTAGCTGCCGAGGTCCATGTCGTGGGCCGGGTCCTCGGGCCGGTGCGGAGCCCCGAAGGCCGCGAAGGTGAACCAGAACGCCGAGTCGACCCCCGCTGCCTCGAAGTCCGCGAGCAGCTCCCGCAGGTACCGCACCTGCTCCTGCTCGTCCCGGACCAGGGGCTCCGTGATGCGCGGCGGCTCGGCCTCGAAGTCCGCGACCGCCCAGCCCATCCCGCCCCGGGCACCCGCGCCCTGATAGGCGCAGCAGCCGAACTCGGTGACCGCCACCGGCTTGCCGTGCGCGAAGGCGCGCTCCAGCAGGTGGTGGAAGTGGTCGGCGTTGTGCGCGTCCCGGTAGGCGTCCACCCCGACGAGGTCGAACCCCGACCAGTCCGGCTGCTCCCAGACGCCCGAGGCGTAGCTGATCCGGCCGCCGAACTCCGCCCGCACCTTCGGCAGCAGTTCGGCGAAGAAGGCGTTCATCCGCTCCCCGGTGCCGGCCAGCGGCGTCCGGTCGGGTGCGGTCAGCGCGGCCAGCCGGCCGGCGAAGCCGTCGCCGGGGATGAACCCCTCGGCGAAGAGGCTGAGTTCGCACCCCAGGACGAGCACCACCTCGGCGCCCGAGCGGCGGATCCGCTCGGCCCGTCCCGCGCAGTCCCGGAAGAAGGGGATCAGCTGCTCAGGGGTCAGGTCGCACGGGAACGGCGCGAACCAGACCTCCAGACCGTGTGCGGCGGCGGCCTCGGCCGCGAGCTCGATCCGCTCCGGCACGCCTCCGGAGATCCGCACCGCCGTGCAGTGCAGCTCCTCGGCGATCACCCGCAGCTCCGCACGGACCTCGGCGGGCTCGAACCGGGGCCTGGAGAGGTCTCCCATCGGGGCGAACCCGGTGTCGTAGTTGATTCCGCGGCCCCGCATCGTCATGCCGGTCACCGTGCTCACTCCCCGTTCTCGACCTGCTGGTCCACCAGCTTCTTCATGCGCTCGGTGAACGGGCCGCTGATCACGATCGCCACCACGATCGCTCCGATCAGCAGCACGGTGGGCAGCCAGACCATGGTGGCCAGCGGCAGGGTGTAGGCGCCGACCACCCGGATCACGCACTCCAGCACCAGGGCCACGCCCCAGACCACCGAGTAGGCCAGCTCGCTGCGGCGGAACGCGGCCGAGCCGGCGGTGCCGACCTGCCCGGAACCGGTCCGCAAGGCCTCCCAGGCGGCTTCCCGCGCGGCTTCGCCCTTGGTCAGGAAGGGCCGCAGGCCCGCGCTCATCACCGGCCGGCCGCGCACCACCGAGACCAGGATGCCGATCCCGATCGCGCTGCTGACCAGCCCGTCCTTGGCGATCATCAATCGGGGGTCGCCGGTGATGAAGGTGCTCACCAGGCCCACCACGTTCACCGCCAGGATCAGCGGTGCCAGGCCTCCACCGGTCCTGCTCCCGGCCCCGGCCCGGTGCGAGCGCACCAGGCCGTAGACGGTGCGCACGGCCGGGACCACGCTGGAGACGATCAGTGCCGGAACCAGCCCGACGCCGAACGCCCGCGCCGCGTAGTAGGTGCCCAGCGGCAGCGCGACGTCGACGGCCAGCGGCAGCAGCGCGTCGACCAGCGGATTGCGGGTCTTGGTGGAGCCGGCCGGCAGTTCTGCGGTGCTCATCTGAGTGGTCCTTCCCCCGTGCGTCCCTTGACGTGATCAAGAGTGGCAGCAGGACCTGACCGGGCGTCAGTGTCATTCGTGCCGGGCTCCTCGTGACAACTGTCACGGCCCGGGCCGACGACACGTCACAGCCCCGGCCCGTCACAGCCGTGACCGGTCACAGCCCCGGCCCGTCACAGCCTCGGCTCGTCCCGACCGTGACCGGTCACAGCCGCGGCACGTCACGGCCGCGGCCCGCCGCGAACGCCGAGCGCCCGCCCCCAACCGGGGACGGGCGCTTGAGCGGAGGGTGCGGGAAGGGTCAGCTCCGGGCGGCCTTCTTCACCAGGATCACCACCGCGGCCGCGATGCCGACCACCACCAGGGCCTTGATCACGAATCCCACCAGTGCACCGATCAGGCCGAACACCGCACCGATGATGTTGAAAGCGATCACCAGCAGGATGATCGGCACCACGATGTTGCGCACGAACCCCGGCAGCGACTTCCAGATCCCAGCCATGTCGGTTACCTCTTCTCCCGTTCGGGTCGGCTCTGCGGTGCCGCACCCTGTCCGCTTTTCGATAGTTCGATCGTAGGAGGGCCGAGCAGCGGTGACGAGCGATTCCGTCCCCGAGGAAACCCGGATAAAGCCCTGAGGGGCACTCCTCGGGTCAGCCCCTACCTGCGGGCCGGTTCGGTCACACCGGCCACCGCTCGCCCCGCCAGGCCGCGTCCCAGAACATCCACTCGTAGCGGGTGGTGGTGGTGAAGTGCTCGAACACCCGCCCCCGCTCCGCTTCCGAGAGCTGCTCGCCGAGCCGGTCGGTGAGCGCCAGCACCCTGCGCACCACGGACTGGAACGCCTCGTCGCCGTAGGTGGCGATCCAGCGGGCGTAGAGCGGGTCGGGGGAGGAGCGGACCAGCAGGTGCTCGCCGACCCGGGCGTAGACCCAGTAGCAGGGCAGTACGGCGGCCACCGCCTCGGCGAACGAGCCGCCGTAGACGGTGGCCAACAGGTAGCTGGTGTAGGCCCGGGTGGTGGGCAGCACCGGCTCGGCGGCGGCCTGCTCGGCGCTCTCGCCGAAGGCGGTGAGGAACTCGGCGTGCATGCCCTGCTCGGCGGCGAGCGCGCCGATCGCGTCGTCGGCGAAGGCCCGCACCTCGGCCTCGCCCGGTGCCTTGGCCGCGCAGACCGCCAGCGCCCTGGCGTAGTCCCGCAGGTAGTGGGAGTCCTGCACCACGAAGTGGCGGAAGGCCGGGCGGGGCAGCGTGCCGTCGGTCAGGCCGGCCAGGAACGGGTGGTCGAGGATCTCGGCGTAGACCGGCTCGACGGCGGCCCACAGCTGCTCGGTCAGGGTCTGGGTCATGCCCCGAAGCCTAGGTGAGCCGCCTCACGGCTCCGGCGGTGAGAAGACCACCAGCACCCGCAGCTCCTCGGTGACGTGGTGGAACCGGTGCGGCACCCCGGCCGGGACGAAGACCACGCTGCCCCGACCGACCGTCGCGGTCTCGTCGCCCACGGTGAGGTAGGCCCGCCCGCTGACCACCTGGTAGAGCTCGTCCTGCTGGTGGGCGCTCTGCGGGTCCGCCTCTCCCGGCGCCAGCGCGTACAGGCCCACCGACATCGTGCGCTCCTTGAGGAAGCGCAGGTAGGCGCCCTGTTCGGCGGCCCGCTCCGCGTCCAGCTGATCCAGTCGGAAAACCTTCATCGCCCCGCTCCCTGCCAGGTGCTTCCGTCGACCGCCCGAGCCTGTCACCATGCGGGAGCATGAAGCACTTCGTTCTGAAGACACTGGTCAACGCCGCCGCCATCTGGGTGGCCGCCTGGGTCGTCAAGGGGATAACCCTGTCCGGCGGCACCTGGGGCAAGCAGGCGCTGACGGTGATCGCCGTCGCGCTGATCTTCGGGGTGGTGAACTGGTTGATCAAGCCGCTGGTGAAGTTCTTCTCGTTCCCGCTGTTCATCCTGACCCTCGGCCTGTTCACCTTCGTGATCAACGCGCTGATGCTCTGGCTGACCTCGGCCGCCTCCGACCAGCTGAAGCTGAACTTCCATGTGAACGGCTTCCTGCCGGCGCTGTTCGGCTCGCTGATCATCAGCGTGGTCGCCTGGGGGCTGCACCTGGCGCTGGGCGACGAGCGGGACTGACGCTGCTCCGCCCACAGTGGGGCCCGCCTCCCCACCGAACCGTTCGGAGGCGGGCCCCAGCGCGGGCGGATCAGCCCTGGCTCTCCAGGCCACGGCTGAGGATCGCGGCCAGCGCCGCGTCCAGCGAGGCCGCCGTCGGCTCCTCGCCGATCGGCACCAGGCGGCCGGCCCGGTCCAGGAAGCCGCTCACCGGTGGCGCCGCACAGCGCAGCAGCGCGTCGCCCTCCGGCGCCCGCAGCAGGATGGCGATCTCCGGCACCCGGCCGGTGCCCGCCACCGGCCGCACCCGCACGTCCCCCTCACCGCTGGGCCCGTGCAGCCCGTCGACCAACAGCTCCCTGCCGAACACCCAGCTCACCGGGGCGTCCCCGGGCAGGTGGAAGGTGAGCCGGACGGCGTAGGGGTCGGCCGCGGCGTACTCCAGGTCGGCCACCAGGCGGAAGGACAGCCGGTCGGACACCACCAGGCTCATCACGACCTGTCCCCGGACCGTGCTCTGCATGCGCCAGTACCTCTCTTCGACGGTCGCGTGAACCACGGTTTCCCTCCGACGTGCCCGTGGTGGTCCCGGACCTTCCATGTGCCCGGTCCGGCGCCGCACCGGAAGCCATCGCTCCATTTCGTCCGCCCGTTCGGGTTTCGTCCGCCGTGAGCTGCGGGATGCTCCCGCACAACGCTCGCGGAGGTGAGGTCGGTGGCTCCAGGGACCACGCCGGGGATGCCGGGGACGGCCACGGTCACCGGGCCGACGCCGACGCCGCGGCCGGTGGTCAAACGCACCGCCCGCGCGATCCTCCTCGACCTGCCCGCCGGCGACCCGCGGCACGGTCCCGCCGCGCTGATCGTGATCAAGCGCACCAGGCCCGGTTGCGATCCGTACTGGATCACCCCCGGCGGCGGCGTGGAGCCCGGGGACCGCACCGTCACCGAGGCGCTGCACCGCGAGGTGGACGAGGAGCTCGGCGGCAAGGTGGCCGACGTGGTGCCGGCCTTCGTCGACACCGTCGCCCACTCCCACCACGAGGACGGCACCCTGGCGCACCCGCACGGGGTCAAGGTGCAGCACTTCTTCGCCTGCCGGCTGGTCGGCATGGACCCGGCCCGGCGGCACGGCCCGGAGGTCGACGAGCCGCACGGCGAGTACGAGATCGTCCGGCTGCCGTTCACCCGCGAGGGCGTCACCGCGGTCAACCTGGTCCCGCCCTCGCTGCGCGCCTACCTCGCCGCCAACATCGAGGGCGTCCTGGCCCTGCTGGCGCCCGACCTGTGAGCCGCCGCACGGCCGCCCCTACTCCTCGGGCAGGTCGTGCCGGATCAGTTCCGGGCGCACCCCCGAGCGGGCCAGCGCCGCCGCCGCCCGGCGCACCATCGCCGCCGGGCCGGCCAGGAAGGCGCGGTGGCCGTCCCACGGGCCGAGCTGCGCGGCCACGTCGCTGAGCAGCCCGGCCGGCTCCCCCGCCCGTCCGCCCGGCTCGGAGAGCACCGGGCGGACGGTCAACCACGGGTGCCTGCGCTCCAGTTGGCGCAGTGCTTCGAGCTGGTAGAGGTCGTCGGCACGGCGGGCGCCGTAGAGCACCTCGACGGTGCGGCCGGCGGCGCCGTGCTCGGCGACCTCCTCGACCAGCGCGGAGACCGGCGCGATCCCGGTGCCACCGCCCACGCAGAGCAGCGGGGCCGGATCGGCGTGGTCCAGCACCATCCGCCCGGCGGGCGGGCCGAGCCGCAGCACGTCGCCCGGGCGGGCCCGGCGCAGCAGGGCGTTGCTCACCCAGCCGGCCTGCACCGCCCGGACGTGGAAGGTCAGCAGGCCGTCGGGGCGGGGGGCGGTGGCGAACGAGTAGCTCCGCCAGACCCGGGGCCACCAGGGGGTCTCCAGGGTGGCGTACTGGCCGGCCCGGTAGGGGTAGGGCTGGTCGGGGCGGACGGTGAGCACGACGACGTCCCGGCCGCGCACCTGGTGCGAGACCACCTCGCCCTGCCACCAGGGCGGTGCGGTGCGGGCCGCCTGCTCGGCGGCGTCGATCATGATCTGGGAGACCATCCGGTAGGCCCGGCGCCAGGCCAGCTCCGCCTCGGCATCCCAGTGACCGCCCGCGTACCTGGCCAGCGCCGCCAGCAGGCACTCGCCGACCGGGCCGTAGTGCGCGGCCAGGGTGCCGTACTTGCGGTGGCCGCGGCCCAGGGCGCCCAGCTGGGCGGCCAGGCCGACCGGGTCGCCGACGCCGCCGGCCGCCTGGAGCAGGGCGCGGAACAGCCGGTCGCGCTGCAGGTCCATGGCGGCCGGGAAGAGCGAGCGCAGCTGCGGGTAGTGCAGGAAGAGCAGCGCGTAGAAGTGCGCGGTCGCGCGGTCGGCGACCGGTTCGACCGCGGCCAGGGTGGCGGCGATCAGCTCCAGGTCGCGCGGGGTGGGCGGCAGGTCGACGGCGCTGCCCGGGACGGGCGCGGCCGGCGGGGACGGGGCGGGGACGGGGTGCTGCTCGGCCTCCCAAGCCTGGGCCCAATGGTCGCCGGGCCCCGCCCAGTTGAGGCCGGGCGCCCAGCTGAACAGCGGCTCGATGGCGGGGCGCTCGGGGGTGGGCTCGGGCTGCCGGGTCGCGGGGACCGGCTCGAGTGGCGGGCTCACAGGGACCGGCTCGGGCTGCCGGGTCGCGGGGACCGGCTCGAGTGGCGGGCTCACAGGGACCGACCCGAGTGGCGCGCTCGCGGGGACCGGCTCCGGCTGAATCGTTTCCGCCGGTGGCGCCGGCACCCGTGGCGGGTCAACGGGTTTGGGCGGCACGACCAGCCTCGGCACCCCGGCACCCGGCACCCCGCCGTCCGCCCCCGCCATGCCCGGCACCGCCATGCCAGGCACCGCCGTGGCCGCCGCCGAGCCCCGGGCGGAGCGGACCAGCAGCGCGGCGAGCGACTTCCCTGCCACCTGACGCGTACTCAAGAGAATCGTTTCGCCTCCGGTCGTCCCAGCAACGCCGTGGGTAGCGTGGCACCGGCCGGAAAGCTGATCCGACAAATCGCTCAAACACCGGACGGACGGCCGCACGGCGCGCTAAAGTCGCCCCTTCGCGCGCCGGGCCGCGCTGGTTCCAGGTGGCGCACTGGTCGGTCGCGACATGAGCAGGCGGCCCGGGCAAGCCGGTCCGAGCGGTGAGGACCACGGACCCCCGCACGCCATCGGCGACGGGCGGATCCGGTCGCGAAGAGCGGTCCGGCCGCTCGCCCGACCATGTCCTGGTCGGCCCCGGTCGCCGGCTGCCCCGCCTACCGGGGCGGCGTATCCAGCGGGAAGTGGATCGGGCTCAGCAGGTACTGCGCCCGCTCCGGGCTCGGCCGGTTGGCCAGCCTGGGCGCGATGGCCGCACGCATTTCGCCGATCAGTTCGTCCAGCTCCACCGGACTCAGCCAGAGCGCGTGCTGCCGGTAACCCACCTGGTCGGCCACCGGGTCGGCCTGCGGGCGGTCGAGGTAGGCGTTGAACTCGGCCAGCAGGGCGGTCATCGCGGTCGCGAAGGCACGCCGATGGTCCTCGGTGGTGGCCGAGCGGACCGCCTCGGGGCCGATCAGCGCCCGGTCCTGGCGCAGGCGGTAGTGCCGCTCCACCGCGCCCCGCACCCGCCGCTCCTCGGCCACCTCCATGATCCCGCCGGCCACGAGCAGATCGATGTGCCGGTAGACGGTGGCCTTGGAGGCTTCCGGGATCCGTGCGCAGAGCTCAGCGGTGGTCAGCAGCCGCCCTCCGCCCATCGCATGCACGATCCGCAGCCGGATGGGGTGGGCGAGCAGCTCCAGTGAGTCCATGGCCAAATGTTCTCACAGCTGCTACCTTTCTCAAGCATGAGAATGGACGCGCCAAGGGAGTTGGTGACGCGGGAGTTCGCCGCGCTGCTGCGGGCGGAGGACTTCGCCGGGACCGTGGAGCTGTTCGCGCCACCGCTGCGCGCCGCGGTCTCCGTCGAGGCGCTGCGGCTCGCATGGGCCGCCGAGGTCGCCGGACGCGGCGGGATCGCTGCGTTCGGGGAGCCGGTGAGCGAGCCCGGCGAGGCCGACCTGGTGCGGGTGCGCATCCCGGTGACCTGTGTGAACGGCGGCTTCACCGTGGTCACTTCGGTCGGCGGGGACGGCCTGCTGCACGGCCTGCGTCTCGACCCGGACGGCGGCGCCGGGTGGCAGCCGCCCGGCTACGCGGATCCGGAGCGGTTCACCGAGCGGGAGGTGCTCCTCGGCACCGGTCCGCTCGCCGTGCCCGGCACGCTGAGCCTGCCCGCAGGGCCCGGACCGTGGCCCGCCGCGGTGCTGCTCAGCGGCGGCGGTGCGTTCGACCGGGACGAGAGCAGCGGCCCGAACAAACCGCTCAAGGACCTCGCCTGGGGGCTCGCCTCCCGGCAGGTGGCCGTGCTGCGCTTCGACAAGGCGACCTTCGTGCATCCGGAGCGCCTGCCGCCGGACTTCACCATGGCCGACGAGTACCTGCCGCATGCGCTCGCCGCCGTCCGACTGCTGCGGCAGCAACCCGAAGTGGCCCCGGACCGGATCCACCTGGTCGGCCACAGCATGGGCGGCAAGGTGGCGCCCCGGATCGCCGCCGCCGACCCCTCGATCGCAGGGCTGGTGCTGCTCGCCGCGGACGCCGAGCCGATGCACGAGGCGGCCGTCCGGGTGGCCCGCCATCTCGCGGCGCTCGCCCCCGGTCCGAGCACCAACGAGGCGCTGGCAGCGCTGACCCGGCAGGCCGCGCTGGTGGCGAGCGCCGACCTCACGCCTGACACCCCGTCCGAGCTGCTGCCGCTCGGCTTCTCCGCCGCGTACTGGCTCGACCTGCGCGCCTACGACCCGGTGTCCACGGCGGCCGCACTGGCCTGCCCGATGCTGATCCTCCAGGGCGGGCGGGACTACCAGGTGACCGTCGCCGACGACCTGACGCGGTGGCAGGCCGCACTGGCAGCGCGTCCCGATGTGGCGATCCGGATCCACCAGGACGCCGACCACCTGTTCTTCCCCGGCAGCGGCCCCGCCACTGCGGCCGAGTACGCCCAACCGGGGCACGTCGAGCCCGCGGTGGTGGAAGAGATCACGACCTGGCTGGCCCGGCGGTAGGGCGCCGACCGTCCTCCGGGACCGGAGAGCGCAGGCGGTCGTCCTGTGCCACCAAGGAGCCCAGACTGATCGCCAGCGACGTTCGACCACACGCCTGATCGCCGCTGGAAGCACTTGATCCGACACGCACCTTGCTCGGCCGAAGGTCTGGGTGCGTGGCCGGCTGTTCCGTCAGAGCCTGCCGGAGATACCGGCAGCCCCGACCCCGCCGACGGCGATCAGCAGGAGGAACGTGAACGCGTGCCACAGGAGTATCCGCCCGGATTCCGGGCCCGGGCTGCCCTGTTCCCGGCTGCCCATCCGGGCCCACTCGGCCGGGTGCTCGGCCATGAACCTGCGGCGGGCACGGCCAAGGCGACGCAGCCAGAACCCCAGGTTCCCGCAGATTGCAGCGAAGACGAGGATCCACCAGGCGATCAGCATGCGGGCAGCCTAACGGCGTGCCGGCCGCCGAGGGAGGCCGTCGGAGCCGTCAACCCCCAATGCCTACCCCGACGCGCCGCAGCTCGACTGGGAGACGAGCAACACGTGGTTTCCCCCTGCCGGGCAGGAGTTGCTGCCTCCCGGGATCAATGTCGACACCGGTCGGTTCATTGGCAAGGAGTAGCCAGGGGCAGCGCACCGGGAGGTGCAGGACGATCGGTGCCCGCCGAGGTCAAGTTGACGACGCGAATGCCCAACCAGCTTGGGCAATAGGCCCATGGAGTGGGCCTACCAGGAGTTGAACCAGGAAGTACGCGTTGTCGTCGCACCAGCGGGCGAGAATCACTGTACTCGGCGCGGCAGACGGGCGTTCGGATTTACCGGCCGCCGCAGTGGCCCTCGGCGACGCGATGGATCCGGTATCAGCGCCTCACCTCATTGGCTTCGCACGAGCCGGGCCGCTGGTCGACCCGGGAGAACACTCGAGAATCGGCGCTCACTGCGGGGCGATCCCAGAGCACCCTGATCCCGCCCGTCGGACGGTGACGCCGCCCTTCGAGCCGGACCCGCGAACTGCGCCGCCCCTACGTGCGTAACGGGCCGGTACCAGCTCCGGCAACGGAGCGGCTGCCGGCCGGTGCGCCACCGTGGGGCGGGTGTAGCGTCAGCGTTCGGACGGTTCGCAAACAGGGGGATCCATGCGTCACACTCGTACTCTCGTGGCCGCTGCCACGGTCCTGGCGGCGGCCGGACTGGCCGCTTGTGGCGGTCCCAAGACCGCCTCCAACGCTTCCAACGCCTCCGGCACCACGAGCGCCACCTCCGTGCCGATGGTCACCGTGGCGGATGCCATGTCGAAGAGCACCAAGGCCACCTCGCACTACGCCTCGGTCAGGATGAAGCTGTCCGAGAACATCAACGCCCAGGGGCAGGACTTCAGCACCACCGGCTCCGGCGCCATGTCCTGGAAGCCGATGGCGATGGACATGACGATGACCGTGCCGCAGCTCGCCGCGCAACTCGGCGGCGACGGCTCGATCCACATGCTGATGAACGGCACCACCATCTACGAGAACATGGGCGACGCAGCGGCCGCCAAGCTCGGTGGCAAGCACTGGCTGAAGATGGACCTCACCGCGCTCGGCGCCGCGGGCCAGGCGTTGGCCGACCAGATGAACAACAGCTCCAACAACGACCCGGCGACGCAGCTGAAGCTGTTCACCTCCTCGCCCGACATCAAGCGCGTGGGCCAGGAGACCGTGGACGGTGTCCAAGCGACGCACTACTCCGGCACGGTCGACTTCACCAAGCTCGCGGCCACCCAGGATTCGTCGATCAAGTCCCTGCTCTCCCAGTCCGCCAAGCTCGGCATCACCACGATGGACGTCGACCTGTGGGTCAACGACCAGAGCCTCCCGGTCCGCATCCACGAGTCCACGCCGCCGACGGCCACCAGCCGGCTCGGCATGACGGTCGACTACTCCGACTACAGCACCACCCCGGTCACCGTCACCGCGCCGCCGGCCGGCGACACCCAGGACCTCAGCGACGAGCTGAAGGGCGCTCCGGGCTCCATCAGCAACGCGAGCTGACAACAGCCTGGCTACGGTCCGGAACAGGTGATCGCTGTTTCCCGCACGGCACGCTGAGGTCCCCCTCAGCACGCCGGGCGGGCAGCCGAACCACCGCCCATTGGCGGTCTATCCCAGGTACGGGGTCGCCCGGTGCTCCAGGAAGTGCCGCAGCCTCAACTGCTGGGTGTGGTGCATCGGAAGGTCTGCGATGTCTGCCGGGGCCACGAACTTGAGATCGGTGGACTCGTCGGAGATCCGGAGTTCCCCGCCGATGACGCGCGCGGTGAAGCAGACGTTGAACTGCTGCCGGACCTCGCCGTCAGAGTAGGCGATCACGTGCCGGGGGTCGGTGTACGTGCCGACCAGTCCGGTGATCTCGACCTCAAGACCGGTTTCCTCGCGGACCTCCCGAACAGCCGTGCCCGGAAGGGATTCACCGAGGTCCATCGTCCCGCCGGGCAGTGCGTACAGGCCGTTGTCGGCCCGCCGCTGGAGCAGGATGCGCCCTTCGCCGTCCGTCACCACGGCGGACGCCGCCACCACCAGCCGGTTCGGCTCGGGTGCGTCGGGATCGTCGTAGTACTCGGTCCGGGGCACGTGGTCAGCTCTCCTCAACGGGTCGGGCGGCGTTCCACACGTCGTCGAAGCTCGCAGCATAGGTGTCGAACAGTGTCCCCGTTCCGGTTCGTCGTAGGTGCCAGACAGGGGCACCGAAGGCGTTGACCCCCCAGACGTGCGCGTTCACCAGCATCTGGTCGTCTGCCCGGTAGAGGCTGTTGTACAAGGTGGTTCCGTGGGTGCGGACTTCAATGCCTGACGTGCCGAGCAGCGGGCCGTAGTGCAGGAGGGCAAGCCGGCATCGCGACTCGATGCCGTGGCCGAACTTCTCCTCCCGCCCGCGCTGCCTGACGTTCTCGCTCTCGGCGTCGCCGAGTGCGATCCGCACGGTGCAACCCTTGGCAGCACGCTCCCGAAGGAGATCGTTGAGCCGGGGGAACGCTTCGTGGAGGAAGACCGCCGCGTAGACCAGAACGTCGATGCGCTCAGTAGCCTGACCGAACAAGCCCACGAAGGCGGACACCGGCAAGTCAGCCCGCTGCTCGTACAGCGCCACCACCTCAGGGCTTATCGCTCGTGCAGCGCGGGGCCGCCGCAGGCTCGGCCACAGTGTGAACATGTCCTCTCCCAGCGCTTCGGCAGCCAGGCGGGCTGCCACCAACCGGGGCGTCCTGTTCTGGTTGGCCCATCGTTCCACCGACTTGGTGTCCACGCCGGCCTTCTCTGCCAGGGAGGTGTAAGTCCAACCACCCGACACCATAATGCTCTTCAGTCTCTCGTTCGGCATCGTGACTGTCTCCCCACCGACACCGGTCATTTGCCAGGGACGTTCTACCGCACGAGGGACGCCCCGGAAGGTCCTTCGCATGAGGTTCCATCGTCCCGGGCGGCTGTCGGACCTTGGTATCCACCAAGTAGGTGACCGAGACCGTCTCATGACAGGAGTTCGCAGTGGGCAAGCACGGCGATGGCCAGGGCGGAGAGCAGGGCGACCAGAACCCGTCCCCGCAGGAGCAGGACGGTCAGTGGACCCGGCCCGTCCCTGGGCCCGAGACCGACCCGAACAAGAAGTGAGTGAGTAGCCAACTCATGGATCGATACGCGCAGTTGCTCGACGAGCTGAGCGAATCGGGTCACCTGGGCGGGGAGTGGCTGGGCGCGTTCGAGCGCGCCCCGCGCTCTGCGTTCATCCCCGACAAGGTGTGGGTCCGGGCGCCGGGCAGCCGCAACGGTCACGTCCGTCTTGACCGGACTGCCGACCCGGAGCGTTGGGAGGGCCTGGTCAACGCCAACTCAGTTGTCGTCACACAGTTGGACGACGGGATCGACGACGGACCCGGGGTGGCAACGTCTTCGGCATCACTGCCGTCCCTGGTGGCCACGATGCTGCGTCAGCTCCACGTCTCCCCGGGTGACAGGGTGCTGGACATCGGCACCGGCACCGGCTGGACGGCCGGGCTCCTCGCAGCACGCCTCGGCGGAGACAGCGTGACCACGGTCGAGGTGGACAAGGCGATAGCCGCAGAGGCCCTGCTCGCGCTGAATGCACAGGAACTCTTCCCGACGACTGTCGTGGCTGACGGCCTGGCCGGCTGGGACAAGTCGGCACCGTACGACGCGATTCACTCCACTGCTGCGGTGCACAAAGTACCGGCCGCGTGGGTGGCCCAGACTCGGCCCGGTGGGACCATCGTCACCCCGTGGGGCACCATGTACGCCAACGCCGGATTGCTGCGCTTGCAGGTCGGCGAGCCAGGCGAGCCGTCACACGGACGGTTCGTGGAGAACGTCAACTTCATGTGGATGCGGGCCCAGCGCCCACACCGGGTCACCCGTCCAGAGAGCGCACCAGAGCATCGAGGCCCGTCAGGGATGAATCCTGATCTCGCCATCGAGAACGTGCACGCGGCGTTCGGCATCGGTATTCGGTTGCCCGGAGTGCGGTACGCACACACCTGGGACGAAGAAGACCCGGCGGGGACGGTCCGGATGCAGCTCTCCGATGGTGCCGGCTCCTGGGCTTCCATCAGGTACGCCCGCTGGACGGAACCGGACACGGTCTACCAACTCGGTCCCCGCAGGCTCTGGAACGAAGTGGAGGCGGCCCGGCAGTGGTGGACGGAGCAGGGCATGCCCGAGCTGACCCGTTTCGGGGTGACGGTGCGCACCGATGGGCAACAGGACGTCTGGCTGGACGACCCTGACAACGTCATCAGCTGACCCTCAGACCGGCCGGGCCACCCGGCGGGGGTCCCTTCGCGTGCGGGGCGGCCGTTGGCCGGTCAGCTGGCGAAGTCGGCGAAGTGGTCGAACTCGCCGGCCTTGACGCCCTGGCGAAACTTGGCGAACTTGACCGGCGTGGTGCGGACGCTGGCGTTGCCCTGCCGAGCTGGGCTTCGTCACCTCGGGCGGATATTCGAGAATCGGCGCTCACTGGAGGCGATCCCAGGGCATCCTGATCCCGCCTGTCCGACGGCGAGGGGAGCTGCTGTGAGTCGACGACTGCGGTACATCGGAAGCAACTCCAGGAACAACGGATGCCCAAAGCTCTATGAAGACGTGGAGACCGGGGAAGTGCTGGTCCAGGGTGTTGCGGTGACCGACCCCGACGAGGTGGCCCAGCTCCGCGACATCAAGCCCGGCGAGGGGTTCGTCATCGTGCCCCGCGTGCTGCTCGCTGATTTCTCGCCGCGCGACGTGGACCGCGAGTCAGTCGTGATCAGCTTCGACGAGTTCGCCGACATGTTCGCGAGCTTCCAGCACACGGCCTTCCGCCTGGAGACCCGCCGCCGGGTACCGCTCTGACGAACAGACGGAGACCTACCGCCGGTTCACCGCAGGGCAGCCGGTCGGATGGGACCTGGAAGACCCCTGGTGCCGTTCACGGCGTGAGCAGGTGGCCTCGGGCAAGCGGTTCGAGCGGGTGAGGATCATGGACAACCCGCCCACCCCGGGGCAGCGGTACCTGCTCGACAACGCCGAACGCAACTGTGCCGTCGGTGAGGACATCCGGTACCTCTGGCGTTCCGACGCCGAACGTCTGAGCCTGCCGAACGAGGACACCTGGTTGTTCGACTCGCGTGTGATCGCCCTGCTGCACTTCGACGCCGACGACGACCTGACCGGCGTGGAACTGGTCACCGACCCGGTGCAGGTGGCCCGCGCCTGCCAAGTACGGGATGCAGCTTGGCACTTCGCCACGCCGTATCGAGCGTTCAGCGCCGAGGTACCGTCCGGCATGTGAGCACCGACTGCCGGCAGACCCGGATCACCCACTGGCCGGCTATCCCAGGTACGAGGTCGCCTGGTGCTCCAGGAAGTTCCGGAGTCGGAGCCGCTGCGTGTGGTGCATCGGAAGGTCTGCGACGTCGCCAGGGGCCACGAATGTGGGTAAGGCCCTCACTCATTTCGAGATCACCCGGCGGGGACCCCGCCACCAGCTGGTGTCCGCTGGGTGCCCGCAGCCTCACGAAGCGCACGCGCCTTGGCCTTGGTTTCTGTCCAGCTGGTGAAGTTCTTGCTGCTCATCCGGACCTTTCGTCCTCCATGGCCTTCCATACGCCATCGTCTCGCCAGCGTAGGCCGACAGGACCGAACGGGCAGTCCTCCGTGAAGTCGCATGCCCGCTCGCACAGACGGCCCCGGACGAGTCGCCCGGGGCCGGTGGCGAAGCTTCCAGCAGGCCCGAGCTGCAGCATCCGGGGCGCACACTGTGCCCTCCCCGGTCGGGTTCGAACCGATGTCCCCCGCTCCGAGAGCGCAGAGGTCACCGACCGAGTCAGCTGGCGAAGTCGGCGAAGTGGTCGAACTCGCCGGCCTTGACGCCCTGGAGGAACTTGGCGAACTTGACCGGGGTGGTGCGGACGATGACGTCGCCCTCGTCGGACTCACGGAGTTCGACCAGGCCGTCAGCGGTACGGACTTCGACGCAGTTGTCGTTCGCGGCAGAGTAGCTGGACTTCTGCCATCCCGAACTAGCCATTCTTGTGCTCCATCTCTTCTTTCACAGACCAGATCAACTCTCGCGCGTCCTCCTCCGATAGAGCCGTGGCATCCATCTGGGAGATGAGGGCACGGAACCTCGCAAGGTGGGCTGGGGCATCGAAGTATTGGTTCCCGTGGCCAGTGTCCATCTGCGCAGTGTCCAGCTCCGGGATCGGCCCAGCCGCGAAGGTGAAGTTCTCGCTGGGGCTCGGAACGACACCGGCGCTGAACGGCACCACTCGAAGAGATACGTTCGGAAGCTCAGAGTCTATGACGAGCGCCGCAAGCTGTTCCGTGAGGACCTTTGGGCCCCCGAACTGCATGTGGAGGGCTGCTTCATGGACGAATACCGTGTAGGGCATCGCTCCCGACCTCACTACGCGCTGACGCTGCATGCGAAAGGCCGTTCTGAGGTCGATCTCATGGTGTGGCAGCGGTGGGTAGGTCTGAGCGAACAGCGCGGATGAGTAGGCACCGGTCTGGAGCAGGCCAGGGATGAACGAGGTGGTGTACCCGGTCAGCGTCCGTGCGCTGCTCTCAAGCTCCGCGACCTCAAGGAAGTCCGTCGCGAGGACATCGCGGTACTCCTCCCACCAACCGCTCTTGCCTCGCTCCGTGATGATCTCGGCAAGCGCCTCGATGAGAGCCTCGTTGACACACATGCAGGTCGCAGCGATCGTGCGCAGCCGCTCCACACTGATGCCGATCTTCCCTGACTCCATCTGCGTCACCTGGGCCGGGTTCATCCCGACCGCACGGCCGAGCTCACTTCCCCCGAAGCCGGCCTGCTCCCGCATCCTTCGCAGCTCTGCGCCCAAACGACGCTGACGCAGTGTCGGGTTCGTGCGGGCCATGGCTTCCTTCCACAACAGGGTGTCCCCAGTCTGCCGCGTGGGCTGCGCACCGGTCCACGTAGGTCGTGGGCGCTGACACGTGAGGGTGAACATCTCGAATCCATGGAAAATTTTCCATGGCTGCGCGCTAGGGTCGTTGCCATACCGATCCGACGGGTCGTCAGTAACACCTTTCACCAGGGCAGTAGGCGCCTGCTGCCCCGCACCGCAGAGCAGCCACACGCGACCTCAACCAGTCCCGCCCTGGCCTGGCTCACGGCGACGCACTCCGCCGGTCACCGCACCATCACCACAGCCTCACGGAGGTTCCCCATGAACTCCTGCCCCGACGTGCCCGGATCCGCCGGACTCGCCCGATCCACCGAACTCTCCCAGCCCACCGGATCCGCCAAGTCCCCCGAGCCGCCCGACTGGTCGGCCGCCCGGGAGGAGTTGCGCGACCTGCTGGCCGCCGCCGAGTGGGCCGACGAGCTCGTCCGCGACGCCGAACTCGCCCTCCACGAGCTGTTCGTCAACGCCTGGAAGCACGGCGGCAGTTCCGCGCCCGTCGTGGTCGTCGTGCTCCTCGCCGACCAGGCGCTCCGCACGCTCCGGGTCTCCGTCGCCGACGACAGCCCCGCCCTGCCCGAGCAGCGCACCCGCGCCGCCGACCCCTTCGAACTGTCCGGCCGGGGCCTGCACCTGGTCCGCTCGCTCACCCACCGGTTCGGCACCGCACCGCACAAGCGCGGCGGCAAGCGCGTCTGGTTCGAGCTGGACTCGGCCGCGTGACCGCCCGCCGCGAGCCGATCGCGTCGGACTCCCCCGAGGCGCACGCCTACACCGAAGCGCAGGTCGACCGGCTGATCCGCCGACTCCAGGAGCGCGGCAGCAGCTCGGGCCTGCTCTGGGGATCCGCTCGGACCAACGGCACGGCCAACGGGCGGGTGCTGGTGAACTTCGGTAACGCCCCGGTCAGCACGCTCCTCAACCTCCTCAACCTCCTCAACCTCCCCACCGACGCGGAAGCGAAGGGCAGCCCGTGCGAGTCCTGAGCCCGCTCGGCACCGGCCCGGCCCGCGTCGAGCGGACCACCGTCGCCCACCTCGACGTCGAATCCGCGCCCGACACCGCCATCCAGCTCCGCGCCGCCGTCGACCTCGACATCCACGTCGGCCCCGGCGAGCAGCTCGCCCTCGCCCTCACCCGCCAGCAAGCCGAGCACCTGCTCCAGGACCTCGCCGCCCGGCTCGGCCGGCGCCTCGTCGGTAGCCGCCGCTGAGGCCCGGCACCTAGGCCGGCTTGATCATCGCGCCGCCGCCCCTGGCGACCGTCTCCCGCTCGCGCTCTCCGGCTCCCGGGGCCAGGCTCCTGCCTTCCCCCAACGGGGAGGAAGGCGGTCGCGTGTTGGCGGCGAGGTGGGGACGGTGTGAGTAGTAGGCTCGAAGATCGATTACGGTCGACCGAGGGGGATTCGATGGCCGACATCCAGGTGCACCCACCGACGCTGCGTCAGGCGTCCGGCGCGCTCCAGACCACGGCTGCCCAGACGGCCGCGGCCCCGGGGCACTGGCTGGACGCGAGCTTCACCGCAGCCGGCGACCTGAGCGGGTGGGAGTCCGGTGCGGCGCTGAACGACTGCGCCCAGGGCTGGCAGGCCCACATCGTCTCGGTGACGCAGCAACTGCAGACCTACGCCGATCAGCTGCACGCCTCCGCGGACTCCTATGACGCGGTCAACCAGGAAGCGGCGCGACGCTTCCAGCAGGCGCTCGCCGACCTCAACGCGAAGGGGCAGTGAGCGTGGACATCGCGAGCCTCAAGCAGGCGAACAGCATCAACCTCAAGGCTGCCGCCGACGGCTGGACAGCGCTGGCCAAGGAGTGCTGGCAAGCCGTCAACGACATCCATGACAACGGCGTGAACCCGGTCAAGCAGAACTGGCAGGACCGGGTCGGCCGGCTCGCGGGCCCGAAGCTCGCGCAGCAGGCCGACATCCTGGAGGCCGGTGCCGACATCATGCGCGGGGTGGCGATGGTGCTCGACGGTCTCACCGCCGAGGTCATCCGGGCCAAGACGACCCTGGTCAACGCCTTCGCCATGGCTTCGTCACACGGCTTCACCATCGACGAGGCAGCCGGGCAGGTGCGCTCCGACGCCGTCAGCAGCGCGCCCGACGCGGCCGATGCGGTGCGCGAGATCAACGCACTCCTGCAGGAGGCGCTGCGCGAGGCCACCCAGGCGGATCAGAAGGCCGCGGCCGAACTGCGCAAGCTCGCCGGGGCAACCTGTGAAACCAGTCCGAACAAGGCCCTCGACTCCCTCCAGGGCGAGGCGTCCCAGACCGAACTGGACATGTACAACGGGGGCATCCCCAGCGGTGACGACCCGAAGCTGGTCGCCGACTGGTGGAACGGCCTCGACATCGACCAGCAGCAGCAGTTGGAACTGTCCAGCCCGGTCGCACTGGCCAATCTCAACGGCATCCCCGACGACGTCAAGCAGAACCTGCGCGGCGGCCCGGGGGCCAAGTACGACCGGGTGAAGGTCGTCCAGTGGGCGCTGGACCACTGGAACGACGACAGCAGCGACATGGACAGCGACAACTGCACCAACTTCGCCTCCGAGGCGCTCCACCAGGGCGGTGTCCAGTACAAGGGGTGGAACACCCTGGACGACAGCGGCTGGTTCCGCGGTGGCACGGACGACTCCGGGTTCGGCCTGGACGCGATCCTGCCCCAGCACACCCACGCCTGGGGCGGGGCCCAGAACATGCACGACTTCATGATGGCGCACGGCGGCCAGGAGATCCCGCCCGACGCGGTGAAGCCCGGCGACCTCGTCTACTACGAGGAGGACTCGGACCAGGACACCCAGGACCACAAGGGCGCGATCCACCACACCGCGGTCGTGACCGCGGTCACCCCCGACGGCGACATCCGTTACACGCAGCACAGCGGCGACATGAAGAACGGCAGCATCAACGGCCGCATCGACGCCTTCCAAGAGGGACGAGGTCACCAGAAGCTGCACTT
The DNA here is from genome assembly GCF_020907985.1 of Kitasatospora humi. Taxonomy (GTDB): domain Bacteria; phylum Actinomycetota; class Actinomycetes; order Streptomycetales; family Streptomycetaceae; genus Kitasatospora; species Kitasatospora humi. Next base: position 23,514 of record NZ_JAJJPA010000010.1, read on the forward strand.
CGTCCGGGTGAATCCGGACTGGTACTGACATGACCGACCGACAGCCCTCACCAGCGATCGACGAAGCCGCCCCAACGGCGCCACCGGCCCCCACCTGGTGGCGCTGGACGGCGCGGACCGCCCTCCTGGCGGCTCCGCTGGGCCTGCTGAGCGCCTTCAGCGCCACCTGGGCCGACCAGCGCTACGTGATCCACGTGCTGGCGTCCTGCGTCAACAGCCCGGGCATGCCGGCACTGGGACAGGTAGCGACCTGGGCCGCTCCCGCGATCGGCCTCTCCACCACGGTGACCGCCGCCCTGCTCCTCAGGTCCGCGACCCGGGCCGGACGCCGGGTGGCCGGACGGCTGGATCCGTTGCTGGCCTTGCTGCTCTTCCTCGCCCCGCTGCTCCTGCTGGTCGAGGTGGCCTGCTGCTGGAAGGTGCAGCCTGACCTGGCGCCCCGGCCCCACCACTGCGAAGGGGTCGCAGCACTGCACGACCGGCGCTGAGGGGGATCAGCGGCTGCGGCACCGACACCGGACCGGGCCGCCGGAGGTCAGCCGCGCACGTGCAGCCCGAAACCCGTGCGGCCCGTGGGCTCGAGGCCCTCCCTCAGTTGCAGCGAGGGGATCTCGTAGTCGCCGAAGTTCTGCCGCCGGAACGCGATCGGCTCGGTGGTTTCCAGGGTGAGCAGGCGCTGCTCCCAGGCCTTGGCGGCGTCCGCGTAGTCCTCGCCGGTCATCCGGTCGGTGCCGTGCAGCAGGAACGGCGGCAGCACCTCGATGCCCGGGTAGTAGAGGATGCCGTGCTGGATGGGGAAGAGCAGGTCCTCGATGGGGCCGTTGATCCCGCGGGCGGCGTAGTGCGACTCCGGGCCGCCGGTGGTCACCGACAACAGGGCCTTCCTGCCCGCGAGGGTGCCTTCGCCGAAGCGCTCGCCGTACTTGGTGTCGCTGTGCTCGCCGACGCCGTAGGCGAAGTGGTAGGTGAACACCCGGTCCACCCAGCCCTTGAGGATCGCGGGCATCGTGTACCACCACAGCGGGAACTGGAAGATGATCGTGTCGGCCCAGAGCAGTTTCTCCTGCTCGGCCCGGACGTCGGCGGTGAGCGTCCCGGCGTCGAACGCCCGGCCCGAGTCCACGGCGACCTTCAGCGGGCTCGACGCCTCGGGGCCGTAGTCCGCGGCGTCCACGACCGCCTTCCAGTTCATCGCGTAGAGGTCGCTCACCCGCACCTCGTGCCCGGCGGCCTCCAGGGTGGAGACCGCGAGGTCCTTCAGTGAGCCGTTGAGCGACATCGGCTCCGGGTGGGCGTAGACGATCAGCGTCTTCATCGGAACTCCTTCGGATCGGATGCCTCCGATCCTGGACGCCGCGGCGCCCGGCGTTCAGGGGCCCCCCTTCCGTCGGACGGGACTTCCTGGTAACGGCAGGACCACCCTCGCGGGCGCCGACCGAGGCCATACTGACGGCATGGACGATCTCGCGGGCTTCCTGCGGACCCGGCGCTCCCGGGTCGACCCGGCCGCCGTCGGCATCCCCGCCGACAGCCGCCGCCGGGTCGAGGGGCTGCGCCGCGAAGAGGTCGCGCACCTGTCCGGGGTCAGCGTCGACTACTACGTGCGCCTGGAGCAGGGGCGCGCGACCCAGCCCTCAGAGCAGGTCGTCGACGCGCTCGCCCGCGTGCTCGGCCTCGACGAGACCGAACGCGGGCACCTCGACCGGCTCGCCCGGCAGCGGCGCCGCCGGGCGAAGGCGCCGGGCGGGCGGATCCGGCCGGAGCTGCTGCGCGTCCTCGGCCTGGTCACCGACGCACCCGCGCTGATCACGGACCACCGCATGGACGTGCTCGCCGGGAACCGCCTCGCCGGGCTCCTCTACGGCCGGCCGATCCCGGGCCTGAACACCGCCCGGCACATCTTCCTCGAGGAGGCCGAGCGCGGCCTCTACGCGGACTGGGAGAACTGCACCCTCGATGTGGTCGGGCACCTGCGGCTGGCCGCCGGCAAGTACCCCGACGACCCCCGCCTGGCCTCGCTCATCGGCGAGTTGGCGATGGGCAGCGAGCGGTTCCGCGTCCTCTGGGCCCGCGCGGACGTGCGCGCCCGCACCCATGGGCGCAAGGCGTACCGGCACCCGCTGGTCGGGCTGCTGGAACTGCACCATGAGAACTTCGCCCTGCCGGACGAATCGGGCATGGAGCTGCTGGTGCTGTCCGCGGCCCCCGGCAGCCCGGCTGAGGACGGGCTGCGCCTGCTCGCCGGCCTGGGCGCCGGCCTCGGCGCGGACGGCCCTGACGGGCATCCCGGTAGCACCGCCTGACCACCGCGAGCCGGCACCCGGGCGGGCCGTAGGGGCGGGCCGTACGGGCGGGCCCGGTGGCTGACCAGGCACTGCCGGACCGCCCTGGGGTGCAACGCGAGCGGCCGTTCGCGGCGTTGTAGGGAAGTGAGGCGATCCGCCATGGACGCCTTGAATCCTTTCCAGGGAGTCTTCTTGATATCTCGTCACTTCGGGTTCGTCGCCGCCGGTGTGGCCAGTGCGGCCCTCACCCTGACCGCGCTCGGCGCCACCACCGCGTCGGCGGCGCCGTCGGCGGCCGACTGCGGGGGCAACGCGAACCACATGCGGGTCGTGCAGGCCATCGACGTGAGTGCTTCCGGCAAGTCGCTGATCGGCCAGAACACCAAGTTCGACCCGTGCGGCTACGACGATGGCGTGTTCATTCCGGTGGGCAAGCCCAAGAACTTCAAGTTCGCCCGCGGCGCCAAGGCCTTCCTGCTCAACCGCGCCTCGGGTCAGGAGGTCAGTGTGGCCGACCTCCTGCAGCGCGTTCACCTCTGCAAGGGCAACCCCGGCGCCGTTCAGTATCCGGCCTCGTGCCGCAACCAGTACGTGATCACCGTCAACAGGAGCGGCGCGATCACCACCATCGCCCAGCGCTGGCGCCCCTGACGCCGTCCCCTGATCAGTTCGGCTGCGACGGCGGTCATCATGGAGCGCCGCCGCAGCCTCATCCCCGCACTCCGCTCGGAGCTGCGGCAGCAGTCAGAGCTGCCGCAGCAACATCCCCGGCCGCTCGACGCAGTCCGCGACGAACCGCAGGAACCCGCCCGAGGTGCCGCCGTCGCAGACCCGGTGGTCGAAGGTGAACGACAGCTGCGTGACCTGACGGACAGCCAACTCGCCGTCGTGCACCCATGGTTTGGCGACGATCCGGCCGACTCCGAGCATCGCCGCCTCGGGGTGGTTGATGATCGGCGTGGAGCCGTCGACGCCGAAGACGCCGTAGTTGTTCAGCGTGAAGGTGCCGCCGGTCAGCTCGGCCGGGGTGAGCGAACCGGCCCGCGCGGCGGCGGTCAACCGGCTGAGCTCAGCGCCGAGTTGCTCGGTACTGAGCAGCTGGGCGTCGCGCACCACCGGCACCACCAGGCCGCGCTCGCTCTGCGCCGCGAAGCCCAGGTGCACGGCGGAGTGCCGGCGCAGCGCCACCGCGCGGCCCTGTTCGTCCAGGTCCACGCCGGCGTTGAGCTCCGGGTAACGGGCCAGCGCGGCCACGCAGATCCGGCCCAGCAGGGCCAGCAGACTGACCTTGGGGGCGTCACCCTGGTTCATCTGGGCACGGACGGCGAGCAGTTCGGTCGCGTCGGCGTCCACCCAGCAGGTGGCGGCGGGGATCTCGTGGTGGCTGCGGGTGAGCTTCTCGGCCACCGTGCGGCGCAGGCCGCGCAGCGGGATCACCTCACCGGCGGCAGCAGCCGCGGCCACGGGAGCGGCCGCCGGGGCCGGAGCCTGCCCGGCCTGGATCGCGCGCTCCACGTCGGCGCGCATGATCAGCCCGTCCGGGCCACTTCCGGTGACCGCTGCCAGCTCGATGCCGTGCTCGCGGGCCAGTCGGCGCACCAGCGGGGAGATCACGGCGACCACGGCGGGCGCGGCGGCCGCAGGTGCCGCCGGTGCCACGGGCGCGGCTGCCGCCGGTGCCACGGGCGCGGCCGCCACGGGCTCCGGCGCGGCCGTGGTTGCGGCCGGTACTCCGACCCGGCGGCGGCGAGCACCCTTGCCGCCCTCCGCCACGCCGTACCCGACCAGCGGCCGCTCGGCCGGGGTCTCGGTCGGGGCGTCGGCCGCCGGCACCTCGGTGCCCGGCTCCGGTGCCACCGCCACCGTGACCAGCGGCTGCCCGACCGCGCGTTCCTCGCCGACCTCGCCGAACCGCGCGGTCACCACCCCGCCGTACGGGCAGGGCACCTCGACCACCGCCTTGGCGGTCTCCACCTCCACCACCGGCTGGTCGACGGCGATCACCTCGCCGACCTCGACCATCCAGCGCACCACCTCGGCACCGGTCAGTCCCTCGCCCAGGTCGGGCAGCGTGAACTCGCGCACGATCGGCATCACGGTCAGTCCTCCCACTGCAGCTTGGCGACCGCGTCCAGGATCCGGTCCACGCCCGGCAGGTGATGGTGCTCCAGCATCGGTGCCGGGTACGGGATGTCGAACCCGGTCACCCGCAGCACCGGCGCCGCCAGGTGGTGGAAGCACCGCTCGGAGACCCGGGCCGCGATCTCCGCGCCCATGCCGCCGAAGCCGGTGGACTCGTGCACCACCACGGCCCGGCCCACCGAGCGGACCACGTTCTCCACCGTGGCGTCGTCGAACGGCACCAGCGAGCGCAGGTCCAGCACCGCCAGGTCCCAGCCCTCCGCGACCGCCGCCTCGGCCGCCTCCAGGCAGACCGGCAGCGACGGACCGTAGGTGATCAGCACCGCCGAGCGGCCCGGCCGGCGCAGCACCGCCCGGCCGATCGGCTCCACCGCGCCGGTGGTGTCCAGGTCGGCCTTGGACCAGTAGAGCCGCTTGGGCTCCAGGAAGACCACCGGGTCGTCGGAGGCGATCGAGGCGCGCAGCAGGCCGTAGGCATCCGCGGCGGTGGCCGGGGTGACCACGTGCAGGCCGGGGGTGGCGACGTAGTACGCCTCGGAGGAGTCGCTGTGGTGCTCCACCCCGCCGATGCCGCCGCCGTAGGGGATCCGCACGGTGATCGGCAGCGGCAGCCGGCCGGCCGTGCGGTTGCGCATCTTGGCCACGTGGGAGATCAGCTGCTCCATCGCCGGGTAGGCGAACGCGTCGAACTGCATCTCCACCACCGGACGCAGGCCGTACATGGCCATCCCGATCGCGGTGCCCAGGATGCCGGCCTCGGCCAGCGGGGTGTCCAGGCAGCGCTGCTCGCCGAACTCGGCGGCCAGGCCGTCGGTGATCCGGAACACGCCGCCGAGCCGGCCGACGTCCTCGCCGAGCAGGTGGACCGAGGCGTCCTCGCGCATCGCGTCGCGCAGTGCGGTGTTGAGCGCCTGGGCCATGGTGACGGTACGGGTCGGGGTCATGGTTGTCACCGCTCGGCCTCCGCGGCCAGCTCGGCCGCCAACTGGTGCTGCTGCTCCAGGAGTTGCGGGGTGGGGTGGGCGTAGACATGCTGGAAGAGGGACATCGGGTCGAGCACCGGCTCGGCGTGGAACTCGGCGCGCATCCGGGCCGCCAGGGTCTCGGCCGCCTCGCTCGCCTCGGCCGCGGCCGCGTCGTCCAGCAGGCCGAGGTCGCGCAGTCGGCGCTCCATCAGCAGCAGCGGATCGTGCTCCTGCCAGGCCGTCACCTCGTCCGAGCCGCGGTAGCGGGTGGCGTCGTCGGCGTTGGTGTGGGCGTCCAGGCGGTAGGTCAGCGCCTCCACCAGGGTCGGGCCGCCGCCGGTGCGGGCCTGCTCCATGGCCTCGGCCAGCACCTGGTGCACCGCCACCACGTCGTTGCCGTCCACCAGGCGGCCGCGCATGCCGTAGCCGACCGCCTTGTGCGCCAGGCTGGGCGCGGCGGACTGCTTGGCCAGCGGCACCGAGATGGCGTAGCCGTTGTTCTGCACCAGGAAGACCACCGGGGCGTTCAGCACGGCTGCGAAGTTCAGCGCCTCGTGGAAGTCGCCCTCGCTGGTGCCGCCGTCGCCCATCATGGCCAGCGCCACCACCGGGTCGCCGGCCAGCCGGGCCGCGTGCGCCAGGCCCACCGCGTGCGGCGCCTGGGTGGCCAGCGGGGTGCAGAGCGGCGCGGTGCGGGTGGCCAGCGGGTCGTAGCCGGTGTGCGCGTTGCCGCGCAGCAGGGTCAGCGCCTCCAGCGGGTCGACGCCGCGGCCGACCACCGCGAGGGTGTCCCGGTAGCTGGGGAACAGCCAGTCGTCCTGCCGCAGCACCATGGCGGCCGCCACCTGGCAGGCCTCCTGGCCGGTCGAGGACGGGTAGACCGCCAGCCGGCCCTGCCTGGTCAGGGTGGTGGCCTGCTGGTTGTAGCGGCGGCCCACCACCAGGCGCCGGTAGAGGTCCAGCAGCAGGGCCGGGTCCTGGTCCTTGAGCTCGTCGGTGCCGAGCATCCGGACGGGTGACGGGTCCGGCAGGAGGGGCGCCGGGTCGGTCCGCGGTGCGGTCGCACCGGGGAGCCAGCTGGGCACCGGCGCGGTCGGCCGGTGTTCGAGAACGGGCATCGGGCACCTCCAAAGGGTGGGGAGGGCAGCAGGGCGCAGCGGGGGATTGCCTCCCAACCGATTGTTCGGTTGTCTTTTCATTGTGGCCACAGCACGGTGAAGGTGCTGGACAATCGGCCTGCTCGGCAGTCTGCTGAAAGCAGCACGTCCATCATCGGAGGGCTGGGGGACATGAGCACTGAACAAATGGTCGGACCGGGTGGCGCCCGACCGGTGCTGCCCGTGCCGTCGCCGGCCGGCGGCTCGCCGGCCGGACCGCCGTCGGCCGGACCGCCGTCGGCGGTCGAACGCGGCCTGGACCGGGTGGACCGCTCGATCCTGCGGCTGCTCCAGCAGGACGGCCGGGCCTCGGTGCGCTCGGTGGCCGAGCGGGTGCACGTCTCCCGGGCCAACGCCTACGCCCGGATCGCCCGGATGATGGAGGACGGGGTGATCCGCGGCTTCACCGCACGGGTCGACCACGAACGGGCCGGACTGAGCGCCTGCGCCTACGTCACCCTGAAGATCGTGCAGAACTCCTGGCGGACCGTGCGGGAGCGGCTGCTCGACCTGCCCGGGGTCGCGCACATCGCGCTGGTCGGCGGGGAGTTCGACGTGCTGCTGCTGGTGCACACGGCCGACAACCGCGAGCTGCGGGAACTGGTGCTCAACAGCATCCAGTCGATCCCGGACGTGCTCTCCACCCAGACCCTGCTGGTCTTCGAGGAGACCGACCGGGTGCCGCCGGCGTGACTCCCGGCGGGTCCGGACCGGCAGGCCGCCCGCGCGGCACCCGGTCCGGCCCGCAAGCCGTCGGCGCCGGCCAGGCCCGGAAGCCTCCGCGCCGAGCAAGGACGCAAGCCGTCCGCGCAGGGCGGGCCGGCAAGCCGTCGGCTCCGGTCAGGCCCGCAGGCCGTCGAAGGCCAGCCGGACCACGGCGTCCGCGATGCCGTCGGTGCCGCCGTGGTCCGGGCGGTACCACTCCACGATCGAGTTGATCATGCCGAAGAGCAGCCGGGTCGCCAGCCGCGGCTCCACGTCAGCCCGCAGCTCGCCGGCCGCCACCGCGTCCCGCAGCAGCTCGGCCACCCGGTGGTCGAAGTCCCGCCGCCGCTCCAGCGCCCACAGCTCCGTCCCGGTGTTGCCGCGCACCCGCAGCAGCAGCGTCACGTAGGGCAGCTCGGTGAGCAGCACCTCGGCCGTCCGCCGCACCACGTGCTCCAGCCGGTCGACCGGGCGGCCCTGCGCGGACTCCGGCTCGTCGAGGATGCCGAACAGCCCGTCCAGCGCCCGGCCCACCGCGAGCCGCAGCAGCTCCTCCTTGCCGCGCACGTGGTGGTAGATCGAGGACTTGGAGATCCCGGCCGCCCGCGACAGGTCCTCCATCGAAGTGCCGTCGTAGCCGCGGTCGTTGAAGACCTGCACGGTGACCGCGAGCAAGGAGTCGACGGTGTAGGTGGTGCGGGTGGGGTTCTCGGCCATGCTCCGAGTATCCACGGCGCGCGGTCGGATCCGGCGCGGGGGCTGTTGACCCGACCGATCGTTCGGTTACGCTGAGGAGGGTCAGCCCCTTCCTGTCTTCCGAGGAGCGCCGCATGGCCCCCGTCGACGAACTGATCGAGCGTCACCAGGACACCCTCTCCCGGGCGCTGACCGCGCTCGCCGAGCGGGACTACTGGTCCCCGTACCCGGAGATCCTCAAGGCCTACGGCGAAACCGGCGCCGCCGACGGCAAGGCCGCCTTCGAGGCGCTGCTCGGCACGCCCTTCGCGCTGCCCGGCCACCCGGAGTCCGGCGAGACGGCCGGCTCCGAGGTCTCGCCGTACGGCGTCGAGCTGAACATCGGCTACCCGCGCGCCGACGTGGACGCCCTGCTCACCGCCGCCGCGGCCGCCCGCCCCGGCTGGGCCGCCGCCTCGCCGGCCGCCCGGGCGGCGGTCTGCCTGGAGATCCTGGCCCGGATCAACGCGCGCTCGCACGAGATGGCCCAGGCCGTGATGCACACCACCGGCCAGGCCTACGCGATGGCGTTCCAGGCCGGTGGCCCGCACGCCCAGGACCGCGGCCTGGAGGCGGTCGCCTACGCCTACGCCGAGCAGACCAAGCTGCCCGGCACCGCCTCCTGGACCAAGCCGCAGGGCAAGCGCGACCCGCTGAAGCTCAGCAAGGACTTCATCACCGTGCCGCGCGGCACCGCGCTGGTGATCGGCTGCAACACCTTCCCGACCTGGAACGGCTACCCCGGGCTGTTCGCCTCGCTGGCCACCGGCAACCCGGTGGTGGTCAAGCCGCACCCGCGCGCCGTGCTGCCGCTGGCGCTCACCGTGCGGATCGCCCGGGAGGTGCTGACCGAGGCCGGCTTCGACCCCGACCTGGTCACGCTGGCCGTCGAGCGGGACGGGCAGGGCATCGCCAAGGCCCTCGCCGTCCACCCCGACGTGCGGATCATCGACTACACCGGCTCCACCGAGTTCGGCACCTGGCTGGAGGAGAACGCGAAGCAGGCCCTCGTCTACACCGAGAAGGCCGGCGTCAACACCGTCGTCATCGACTCCACCGACGACTACAAGGGGATGCTGAACAACCTGGCCTTCGCCCTCTCGCTCTACACCGGCCAGATGTGCACCACCCCGCAGAACCTGCTCATCCCGCGCACCGGCATCACCACCGACCAGGGCCCCAAGGCCTACGACGACGTGGTGGCCGACCTGGCCCGCGCCATCGAGGGCCTGCTCGGCGACGACGCCCGGGCCACCGCGATCCTCGGCGCCGTGGTCAACCCGGCCGTGCTGCAGCGCAGCGCGGCGGCGGCCGGCGGCGAGTACGGCGACCTGGCGCTGGCGCCCCGGGTGATCGAGCACCCGGAGTTCCCCGGCGCCACGGTGCGCACCCCCGCCCTGGTCAAGGTCGAGGCGCACAAGCCGGACGACCGTTCGCACTTCCTGACCGAGTGCTTCGGCCCGGTCTACTTCGCGGTGGCCACCGAGTCCACCGCCGACGCCGTCGACCTGCTGCGCCAGAGCGTCAGCGAGCACGGCGCGATGACCGCCACCGGCTACACCACCTCCGCCGAGGTCGAGCAGGCCATGATCCAGGCCTGCCTGGACAGCGGCGTCTGCCTCTCCCTCAACCTGACCGGCGGGGTCTACCCCAACCAGACCGCCGCCTTCTCGGACCTCCACGGCACCGGCGCCAACCCTGCCGCCAACGCCGCCTACACCGACGCCGCCTTCGTGGCCAACCGCTTCCGCGTCATCGAGGTCCGCCGCCCGGCCTGATCCCCGTCCCGCCCCCGAACAGCGGCCCGCCCGGCTGACCACCACGCCGGGCGGGCCGCTCAGCTGCGCGTGCCTCCGGGCGCCGGCGCCACGCCCGGTGCTCCCACGGGTCCGGGGGTGACCGCGCCGGTGCGGGCGAGTGAGCTCACCCGATCAGCGCCGCACTACCCGATGAGCGCGGCGTGGCCGTCGATGATCATCTGCAGGGTGCGGTCGTACCGGCGCTCGGAGTCGAGGCCGGCACCGGTCGTGTAGGCCCGGGCGACGTGCGGATAGGCCGTGACGTCCGGGGCGGCGGTGTCATCGGCGTCGGCACCCGGCGTCCGGCCGACCTCGGCCAGGGTGTGGCCGATGGTGAACACGACCGCCGCGTTGAGCACGTCCATGGCCAGGTCCAGCGGCACGTCCTGCGCGCACAGGGCGGCCAGCCCGTCCTCCAGGATCCGCAGGGCGGCCGGCGAGGCGGCCGGCCGGGTGGCGATGACCGCCAGCGTGCCGGGGTGCCGGCGCAGCACCGTGCGCAGGGCAGTGGCGGTGTTCCGGACGGTCTCGGGCCAGGGGACCGGCGAGTCGAGCGGACCCGCCTCGGCGATCGCCCACTGTAGGATCCGCTCCACCATGCCGTCGAGCAGCGCGGCCTTGTTCGGGACGTAGTAGTAGAGCGTCATGCCCTCCACCCCGAGCGCGGTGCCCAGCTTGCGCGTCGACAGGGCGGCCGGCCCGTGCTCGTCGACGAAGGCGATCGCCGCGTCGAGGACCTTCTCCCTGGTCAGCCCGGAACGCGGGCGGGAACGCCGATTGGCCATGGGTACCCCCTTGCTGTTTCTTGCACTGTAAGACAATCTTGGTCCCAGCAAGTTCTTACGGCGTAAGAAAAAGCCGGCGGCGGGGAGCGCCACCGGGGAGGGGGCGAGAACCATGAAGATCGTCGCGGTGATGGTCCGGCGGCTGAACGAGGGCGTGGACTACGAGCGGTTCCGCGCGGCCTGGCTTCCCGACGAGGTCGTCCCCGGCGATCCGCGGGTGGTGCTCAGCGCGACCAACCTGGAGGACCCCCGGGAGCTGTGCACCCTCGCCATCGTGGAGGACGTCGAGCCCGAGGACATCCCGCTCTGGATGGAGCGCATCGCCCCCGTCGAGGAGCGGCGCTACGAGCGCATCAAGCACCTGGTCAGCGAACCGACGGTCAACGCCGTCTACCGCGTGCTGGCCCGGGACGCCCTCGGCGAGCCGATCCCGGCCTGACCCGTTCGCCCGGCGCGGCGGTGACCGCCCGGACGACGCACCGGTGGCCCGCCGCTCATGCCGCCCCCGTGCGGAACACCGGCCAGCCGATCTCGGTGCGCCAGCGGGTGCTGTCCGCGGTGTCGCGGGGGCCGACCAGGTAGTGCTCGCGGATCGGGCCGTCGACCGGCAGGGCGTGGCGGGCCACGTGGGTGGCGAGCACCCCGTACGTCCGGGCGGTGTCGACGGGCGGGCCGGCGTGGACGATGACGGCCAGGTCGACCGCGGGCAGCGTGCCGGGCGTGGCCCGGCCCAGCGGCCGGACGGGGGTCGCGCACGGCAGGTAGGCGGTGACGGAGCCGCGGTGCTCGGCGAAGAAGTCGTCGCCGTAGACCCCGCCGGGCGGCCCGTCCGGCGTCGCACCCTGGGCGGCCAGCAGACCGTGGAGCTCGCCCAGGGCGCCCTGGAGCCAGAGGCAGGCGTCTTCGGCGGCCACCGTCTCGGTGATCGCCAGCACCGGGGTGTCCGGCACGCCGCGCAGCTCCAACTCGGCTTCGGCGGCGGGCGCGAGCAAGTCCCGCAGGGCCTCGACGGCAGCCTGCGCGCGGGCCGACTCGGCTTCCATCCGCGCCAGATGAGCGGTCAGCCGGTCGTTGCGGGCGGCCAGGTCGGGCGCGATCAGCAGCGCCCGGACCTCCTCCAGCGGCATGTCCAGCTCCCGCAGCCGGCGGATCACCCGCGCCGTGCCGATCTGCTCCACCTCGTACCGCCGGTAGCCCGTCGCCCGGTCCACGGCGGCCGGCTCCAGCAGCCCCGACTGGTGGTAGTGCCGCAGCGTCTTGACGGTCAGGTGGGTCGCCCGGGAGAAGTCGCCGATCGAGAGGTAGCTCGCCATGGGTCCCATTCTGTGGGTCTCCCCCCGAGGGAGGGTTTCCCCGGCCCACCGCCCTTGCCCCTCCCGCCGCCGCAGCACCGAGCCTTTCGCCAGGCAACCGAAGCCCGAAGCGAACGGAGCACGCCCCATGACCACGACCCCGCTCGACCTGGAGCTCACCGAGGCCGAGATCGCCGACCTGGTGGCCCGCTACCTCGCCGTCTGGACCGAGCCCGACGCCGCCCGGCGCGCCGTCGCCGTGGCCGGGCTCTGGGCCCCCGGCGCGATCCATCTGGCCGACGCGGGCGCCCGGTTCAGCGGCCTCGCCGAGTTGGAGCAGCGGGTCTCGCACGCGTACCGGCAGTTCGCCGGCGCCTTCACCGTCACCGCCGCCGACGACGCCCGCGGCCACCACGACTGCGTGGTCTTCACCATCCGGCTGGAGGCGGCCGGCGAGGTCGCCTGGGCGGCCCGGGCCGTCCTCCAGCTCGACGAGAACGGCCGGATCCGCCGCGACTACCACTTCACCGTCAAGCAACCGGCGCAGTAGCACCCCTCACCGGGCCCGTGGCCGGCCGTCACCTCGAAAGGGTGCCGACCGGCGGTGGTGCGGCACAGTGCCGAACCGGCCCGTGGGGGTGGCAAGCTGAGAGCGGGCCGGGAACGGCCCGCCGCAGCTTGCCCTTTCGAGAGTCGGGGAGATCGCATGACCAGTACGGTGTCGGAGTCCGAGGTCGCGGTGGTCGGTGCCGGGCCCACCGGTCTGCTGCTGGCCGGGGATCTGGCGACCGCGGGCGTCAGGGTGGTGGTGCTGGAGAAGCGCGCCGCGGAGTCCAACCTGACCCGGGCGTTCGCCGTGCACGCCCGCTCCCTGGAGCAGTTGGACGCCCGGGGGCTGGCCGAGGAGCTGATCGCCACCGGTACCCCCGTCACCCGGCTGCGGCTGTTCAACTCCCTGGAGCTGGACCTCGGTCGGCTGCCCAGCCGGTTCCCGTTCGTGCTGATGACCCCGCAGTCGCACACCGAACGGCTGCTCGAGGAGCGGGCGTTGAAGGCCGGCGCGGTGCTGCTGCGGGGCCACCGGGTGACCGGCCTGCGGCAGGACGCCGACGGGGTGACGCTGCAGGCGCAGACCGCCGACGGCACGGTGACCCACCGCACCCGCTACGTGGTGGGGGCCGACGGGGTGCACAGCTCGGTGCGCGAGCTGGTCGGCATCCCGTTCCCCGGCGAGTCGGTGGTCAACTCGGTGGTGCTGGCCGACGTCCGGCTGGAGCGGGCGCCGGACGAGCTGATGACGGTCGGCGCCACCGCTGACGGCTTCGCCTTCATGGTGCCCTTCGGGGACGGCTGGTACCGGGTGATCGCCTGGGACCGCCACCACCAGTTCCCGGACGACGCACCGGTGGCGCTGGACGAACTGGCCGAACTGACCCGTCGGACGCTGGGTGAGGACTACGGGCTGCACGACGCCCGCTGGCTGTCCCGGTTCCACAGCGACGAACGCCAGGCGCCGCGCTACCGGGACGGCCGGGTGCTGCTCGCCGGCGACGCCGCGCACTGCCACTCCCCGGCGGGTGGGATGGGCATGAACACCGGGCTGCAGGACGCCGCCAACCTCGGCTGGAAGCTGGCCGCGGTGGTCCGGGGCCACTCGCCGGAGAGCCTGCTGGACAGCTACCAGGACGAGCGGCACCCGGTCGGCAAGCTGGTGCTGCGGCTGTCCGGCGGGCTGATCCGGATGGCGCTGGCGCAGTCCGGCGCGGTGCGGGCCGTGCGCTCGGTGGTCGGCGGGCTGGGCGGGGTGGTCAACCCGCTGGTGGCGCGCGGTGCCCGGATGGTCTCCGGGATCGGGATCCACTACCGCGCCGAGCCCGGCTCGCACCCGCTGGCCGGCCGGCGGGTGCCGGACCTGCGGCTGGCCCAGGACGCCCCCGGCGCCCCGGCCCGGCTCCACGAGGCCCTGCGGAGCGGGAAGTTCGTGCTGGTGACCGCCGACGAGCGGGCACCGGGCTCGGTCTTCAGCGGGCTGCAGCCGGAGGTCACGGCGCCCTGGCAGGGGCGGCTGGTGCACGCGGCCCCGGCCGACCCGCACGGCAAGCTGCGGGCCACCGTGCTGCTGGTGCGGCCGGACGGCTACGCGGCCTGGGCGGCGGCCGACCCCAGCCGGGAGGAGCTGCGCCGGGCCCTGGTGCGATGGGTGGGCGAGCCCGCCGAGCAGTGAGCCGGCCCCCCGCCCGGCCCGCCGAGCAGTGCGCCGGCCACCCGCCCAGCCCGCCGAGCAGTGCGCCGGCCACCCGCCCAGCCCGCCGAGCAGTGAGCCGGCCCCCCGCCCGGCCCGCCGAGCAGTGCGCCGGCCACCCGCCGGCCACGGCTACCAGTGAGCCGTCCCGGCGGCGGCCGGCAGCGAGCTGACCACGGCTCAGCCCGACGACGGCGCTGTGCGACCATACGTCGATATGAAGCGCTTCGACCGCCTGCGCCAGATCCGCCGCCTCGACCCGGAGCGGGACTACCTGGAGATCTACCGGCTCTGCTCGGCCTACGAGTTCCCGTGGGACCACACCAGGGCACTGGAGCTGGCGCTCTACCGCACCTACGCGGTGCCGAGCATCGGGCGGCTGCTGGACCGGACGGCCGAGCTGACCGACCGCTCCCAGAAGCGCTACGACGACACCTCGCTGCTGCTGGGCGCGGTGGTGGAGCACGGCTTCGAGAGCCCGCGCGGCCGGATGGCGATCCGTCGGATCAACCAGATGCACCAGCGCTACGACATCAGCAACGAGGACATGCGCTACGTGCTCTGCACCTTCGTGGTGATGCCCAAGCGGTGGATCGCCGAGTACGGCTGGCGGCGGCTCAGCGAGCACGAGCTGCGGGCCACCGCCGCCTACTACCGCCGGCTCGGCGAGCTGATGGGCATCAAGGACATCCCGCGCACCCACCAGGAGTTCGAGGAGTGCCTGGACGCCTATGAGGCCGAGCACTTCGGCTGGGACGAGGGGGCCCGGCGGGTCTCCGACGCCACGCTGGCGCTGATGGCCTCCTGGTACCCGGCACCGCTGCGCTCCGCGGCCACGGCGGCCGCCCGGGCGCTGCTCGACGAGCCGCTGCGCCGGGCCTTCCGGTACCCGGACCCGGCGCCGCTGACCGTCTCGCTGGTCTCCGGCGCACTGCGACTGCGGGCCCGCGTGGTGCGGGCGCTGCCGCCGCGCCGCCGACCGCACTGGAGCAGGCAGAACCCGGAGATCAAGAGCTACCGGGCCGGCTTCCGGATCCCCGAGCTCGGCACCTTCCCCGGTGCCGGGGCCGGGGGCGGCTGCCCGGTGCACCCGGCCGGCCCGGCGATCCCGGGAGGCCCGGCCGGCCCGGCGGCCCCGCAGGCCCCGGCAGCCCCGGCGGAATAGCCGCCCGCCGACCACCACCGGACGCTCCCGAACCACCGGCTCCCACCCGGAGCCGGCAGTCCGCTTGTCCATACCAATCCCATTCACTGTATGGAACCCGCTTCACACGGTTGAATTCGTGCGCTTCCACACTTGACTGTTATTTGTCAGTTCATTACCTGATCATTGCTCAATTCCCAGGAAATTTCTGGGATCTTCATCAGAAGCGTTTTCGACCCCACACGTAAGAACGTCTGCCGGCGCCCCACAGCGCCGGCCGGAGGAGGAGCCCGTGCGTCCCCGCCCCCTCGCCCTCGCAGCCGCGATAGCCCTGCTGCCGCTCTCGGTCGCCTCGCTGGGCATCAGCACCGCCCAGGCCGCCACCCCCAACGCCGCGGCCCCGCGCGTGGCACTGCCGGACACCGTCACCCCGGCGGTGGCCCACTCGCAGAAGAAGGGCGACGTCCCGGCGAACCAGCAGCTCTCGGTCGCCGTCGGCCTGAAGCTGCGCAACAGCGCGGACCTGGACGCCTTCCTGGCCCAGGTCTCCGACCCCAAGTCTGCGCTGTACGGCCACTACCTGACCCCGCAGCAGTTCGCCGACCGGTACGCGCCCGCCCAGGCGGACATCGACCACGTGGTCAACTACCTGAAGTCGCACGGCCTGACCGCCACCGTCTCGGCCAACCGCCAGGTGGTCGACGTGAAGGGCACCTCCGCCCAGATCTCCGCGGCGTTCGGCACCCACGAGAGCGCCTACTTCGACAACCAGCAGAAGAAGGACTTCTTCGCCAACGACGGCGCCGCCTCGCTGCCGGCGGACATCGCCTCGCTGGTGGTCGGCATGGGCGGCCTGTCCAACCACACCGTGCGCACCCCGAGCCTGGTCAAGCCCGCCAATGCGTCCTCCAACGCGACTCCGAGCGGCTACGGCCCGAGCCAGTACGACGGCGCCTACAACCTCAACAAGGTCGGCGCCGACGGCACCGGCGTCAAGGTCGCGCTCTGGGAGTTCGACGGCTACAAGTCGTCCAACCTCACCACCTACGACAACCAGTACGGCCTGACCGGGCCGGCCGTGCAGACCGTCTCGGTGGACGGCGCCAACTACGACAGCGCCCCCGGCGACGGCCAGGGCGAGGTCGAGCTGGACTCGGAGATCGTCCGCGGTGTCGCCCCCAAGGCCACCCAGCTGATCTACGAGGCCCCCAACAGCGACCAGGGCGAGATCGACATGGCCGCCAAGATCGTGTCGGACAACCAGGCCTCGGTGATCTCGATCTCCTGGGGCTCCTGCGAGCCGGACACCACCGCCTCGTTGATGAACACGGTCGCCAACTCCTTCAAGCAGGCCGCCGCCCAGGGCCAGTCGGCCTACTCGGCCTCCGGTGACGACGGCTCGCGCGACTGCACCCGTTCGACCAGCGGTGCCAACGTCAAGGCGGTCGACTACCCGGCCTCGGACCCGAACGTGACCGGCGTCGGCGGCACCAACCTGCAGCTCTCCGGCACCGGCTTCGGCTCGGAGAGCGCCTGGAGCACCGCCGGCGGCGGCGTCTCCACCCAGTTCGCCAAGCCGTCCTGGCAGACCGGCACCGGCGTCAGCGGCACCATGCGCACCGTGCCGGACGTCTCGTCCAACGCCGACCCCAACAGCGGCTTCGCCATCTACACCCAGGGCACCTCCGCTCCGGGCTGGCAGGTCTACGGCGGCACCAGCGCCGCGGCCCCGCTCTGGTCCGGCTACACCGCGCTCTTCAACCAGAAGGCCAAGGCTGCCGGCAAGGCCAACCTCGGCCAGGCCAACCCCGCGCTCTACCAGGTCGCCAACTCCTCGGCCTACGGCACCGCCTTCCACGACGTCACCAGCGGTGCCAACCAGGACTTCTCGGCCAAGACCGGCTACGACCAGGTCACCGGCTGGGGCTCCCCGGTCGCCGACGCGCTGACCACCGCGCTGCTGGGCGGCTCGGGCTCGACCGGCGGCAACACCGTGACCGTGACCAGCCCGGGCAACCAGAACGGCACCGTCGGCACCGCCGTCTCGCTGCAGGTCAACGCCTCTGACTCGGCTTCGGGCCAGACCCTGACCTACTCGGCCACCGGCCTGCCGGCCGGCCTGTCGATCAGCTCCTCGGGCCTGATCTCCGGCACCCCGACCGCCGCGGGCAGCAGCACCGTCACGGTCACCGCGACGGACGGCACCGGCGCCACCGGCACCGCCACCTTCACCTTCACCGTGGCCACCGCCGGCAGCGGCTGCACCACCCCGGGCCAGCTGATCGGCAACGGCGGCTTCGAGAACGGCACCTCCCCGTGGACCGCCTCCCCCGGCGTCATCACCAACAGCACCGGTGAGTCCGCTCACAGCGGCAGCTACTTCGCCTGGCTGGACGGCTACGGCACCACCCACACCGACACCCTCTCGCAGAAGGTCACCATCCCGGCCAACTGCAAGGGCAGCTTCACCTTCTGGCTGCACATCGACACCGCCGAGACCGACAGCACCGCGTACGACACCCTGAAGCTGACCGCCAACGGCACCACGCTGAAGACCTGGTCGAACGCGAACGCCGCCAACGGCTACACCCAGCAGACCGTCGACCTGTCCGCCTACGCCGGCCAGACCGTCACCCTGCAGTTCACCGGCACCGAGGACTCCAGCAACCAGACCAGCTTCGTCATCGACGACGCGAACCTGAACGTGAACTGACAACAACCCGTCATCACCTGGTAGCGCGCAGGCACCGGTTCGCCGGATAATCCCAGGTAGTGAGACAACCCGCTGTTTCCCGGCATTGCCCGGAAACAGCGGGTTTGTTGCATTCTTGTTTCCAACTTTCGTAGACCGCTGTAAACGGTGTGAAATTGTTTGTCGTGACCACTGTCATAGGGGCCCGCGGATGACGTAGCCTCTGGTGCCTGCGTAAGGTTCCTGCATCTCGGTGGTGTCCCCACAACACCATCGGGCCGGTCCCGCCGCGTAATCTCCGGGCCACGGGGCGGCTGGTGGGGAAGGTTATTCGCATGGGCTCGCAATACCAGCAGAACGCCGGGCACCTCCGTCTGGTGGAGCAGCAGTCGACGGCCTCGGTGCTGCTGCGCGGCCAGTCGGCTCCGCCGGTCGGCCTGCGGCCGTTCCCCTCGGCCTGCCCGGCCACGACGGCGGCGGGCAACTTCGCCCAGACGCTGCACAACGCCATCGAGGCCAGCGGTCTGAGCCTCGACCGGATCCGCACCGAGCTGGCCCAGCAGGGCGTCAGGGTCAGTGTCACCACGCTCAGTTACTGGCGGCGCGGGCGCAGCCAGCCGGAGCGCGCCGCCTCGGTCCGTGCGGTCGGCCTGCTGGAGGAGCTGCTCGGCCTGGAGACCACCACGTTGTCCAGCCTGCTCGGCCCGCCCCGGCCGCGTGGCCGCTGGGTCGCCCAGCAGGTCCCGGACAGCCTGCCGGTCTCCGCGGTCTGGCCCGAGGAGCAGCAGGTCGCCGAGGTCTTCGAGGAGCTGGACGCCCCGCCGATCGGCGAGTTGGAGCGGCTCAGCGTGCACGACTCGTACTTCGTCAGCGCCCGGCGGCAGGGTCAACTGCTGCGCACCCGCCAGGTGGTGCGGGCCACCGTGCAGGAGGTGACCCGCTGCCTGGTGGTGCACCAGGCCGATGCCAACGCGACCGGCTGCCCGGAGATCACCTCGGTGCGGCACGCCCGGCTCGGCCGGGTGCGGCGCCGCCCGGGGATCGGGCTGCTGGTCGCCGAGCTGCTGCTGGACCGGCCGCTGGGGCTGGGCGACGCGGCGGTCTTCGAGTACGAGGTGGAGCTGCCGCCGTCCGAGCCGACCCAGCTGTACGGGCGCAGGTTCGCGGTACCGGTGCGGGAGTTCGTGCTCCAGGTGCACTTCGATCCGGCCGCGCTGCCGGCGCACTGCGAGCGCTACGAGCGGGACGGCGGCGAGGACCGGGACCGGGTGCGCGAGCGGCTCTGGATCGGCGCCTCGGCCAGCGTGCACGCCCTGGTCACCGACCAGCAGCCCGGCCAGACCGGAATCCGCTGGGAATGGGACTGATCCGGCCCGCGATGCGGCATGATCACTCCCAACGACGAGCTGTTGGGGGAACGATGAGCCAGGACGCACCCGTCGAGCTGCACCCGATCGGAACGGTGGTCGGCGGCCGCACCGAGGTGGCGGACGACGACTGGGGCCGGGAGACCGCCGTGATCGAGCTGGACGGCGACCGGTACACCGAGGAGGCGCTGCGCGGGCTGGACGCCTTCTCGCACCTGGAGGTGGTGTTCCACTTCCACAAGGTGGCGCCGGAGAAGATCGAGACCACCGCCCGCCGGCCGCGCGGCAACCCGGACTGGCCCGAGGTGGGGATCTTCGCCCAGCGCGGCAAGAACCGGCCCAACCGGCTCGGCGTCTCCCGCTGCCGCCTGCTGAAGGTGGACGGCCTGCGGGTGCACGTCCAGGGTCTCGACGCGGTGGCCGGCACCCCGGTGCTGGACCTCAAGCCGTGGATGGCCGAGTTCGGTCCGCTGGGCGCCACCGCGCAACCCGAATGGGCGACCGAGTTGATGCGCCGGTACTACTGAGGCCCCGCCACCGGTACGGCCCCGCGCCGGCGTCGTGCGAGAGTTCTCGCCATGACCATGGATGCGGGCACGACCGGACCTCAGGACCCCGACCTCGCCGTGCGCCGCTGGCGGTCGGCGGCGGAGCGGCCGGAGAGCCTGCTGATCGACGGCTTCCACGCGCTCAAGCACGCCCTGCGGTTCGGCGGTGAGGTCCACCAGGTGCTCACCGCCGACGCCGCCGGGCTGGCCGTGCTCGCGGAGAAGCTGGCGCCGGACGTGGCCGAGCGGATCCTGGCGGCCGCCACCCCGGTGCCGCCCGCCGTGCTGCGCGAGCTGGTGCCCCGGCCGCACCCCACCGGGGTGGCCGCGCTCGCCGTGCGCCCCGACCAGGGCGCCGTGCTCGACCGGCTGGCCGCGCTGCCGCGCCGGGCCCCGGTGGTGGTGCTGGACAACCCGCGCAACCTGGGCAACATCGGCGCCGTGGTCCGGCTGGCGGCCGGCTTCGGCGCCACCGGGGTGGTGACCACCGGCGACGTCGACCCCTGGCACCCGGGCGTGGTCCGGGCCGGTGCCGGGTTGCACTTCGCCACCAACGTGGCCCGGCTGCCCGCCGACCGGCTGCCGGCCGGCCCGCGGTTCGTGCTCGACCCCGAGGGCAGCGACATCCGCTCGGTGGTGCTGCCCGACGACGCGCTGCTGGTGTTCGGTTCGGAGCGGCACGGCGTCTCCCAGGAGCTGCGGGCCGGGGCGGACGGCCTGCTGGCGATCCCGATGCGCCCCCGGGTCTCCAGCTTCAACCTGGCCACCTCGGTCGGCATGGGACTGTTCCACTGGATGTCCCACACCGAGACGTCCTGACCGCCCGTCGGGTTCAGGGACGGGGCTGCAGCGCCCGTTCCAGCTCGCCGAAGGCGGCCAGCAGCAGCCGGCAGCCCGACCGGACCACGTCCTGCTGCTCGCTGGTGCCACGGTGGCTGTACTCCAACTCCAGGTCGGTGGCCGGCATGTCGGCGTCCTCCCAGGCCTGGTAGGCGGCCCGCAGCGAGGTGAAGTCGACCGGGTCACCGGTCAGCACCGCGGCACCGGCGGCCGCCGTGGACTCGGTCAGCAGCGCGCCGAACTCGCTCGCCCCCGGCACCGGTTCGGCCGTCGGTCCCGGCAGGTGCGCCTCCATCAGCAGCGCCACCCGGGCGAGGTAGCCGAGTGCCTCGCGGGCCCGGCCCAACTGCTTGCGGCCCAGCCGGGGGTGCCGGTCGGCCAGCGCCACCGGCTCGGCGGCGGCCCGCTCCCGGGCCTGCAGGAAGTCCGCCCGGGCCTCCCGTTGGGCCAGCAGGGCGGACCGCACGGTGCGCGGGTCCCGGCCCGCCGGATCGCCGTAGCCGGCCAGCACGGCCCCCGCGTAGCGGCCCGCCGCCGCGATCCACTCGGCGGTGCGCTCCGGCAGCCGCACCGTCTCCCAGGTCGGGAAGAGCGCGTAGGCGACCAGCGCCACCGCACCGCCGAGCAGCGTCATCACCACCCGCTCCCAGGCGTCGGCCAGCGCGCTGCCCGACACCAGGCTGAGCAGGAAGACCGCGTAGCCGGAGATGCAGGTGGTGATCACCGCGTAGCCGGTGGGCAGCAGGAGGTAGGCGAAGCTCATGAAGAGCACCGCCAGGGCGCAGGTGACCCACTGGTCGGGGTGGGCCAGCTCCACCACCGCGGTGGCCACCACCACGCCGGTGAGGGTGCCCAGCACCCGGGCCACGCCGCGGCTGTAGGTCTGGCGGAAGTCCGGACGGATCACCATGGCGGCGGTCATCGCCGCCCAGTAGCTGTGGTGCAGCCCGGTCAGCTTGGCCAGCAGGTAGGCCGCGGTGACCACGCCGGACAGCCGCATCGCGTGGTGCAGCACCGGGGTGCCGAGCTGGATCTGCCGCCAGGCGGTGCGGGCCGCCACCGGCACCATCCGGGCCAGCCCCGGCCGGCGCAGCACGCCATCGTGGCCGGCCACCGGTCCGGTCAGCGGGGTCTCCCGGCTGCGCTCCAGCTCCTCGGCGGCCCGGCCGAGCAGCGTGGTCAGCAGTCGGGCGGCGCGCAGTGCGGGGCCGCGCAGCGCCTGCCGACCGGACGGGGCCAGCGTCGCGGGGGCCGATCGGGGATAGGCGACCAGGTCGCCGGTGCGGATCGCCCGGGCCAGCGCGTCCAGCATCTGCGCGGCGCCGGCCAGCACCTCGCGGGAGCGGTCGTACTCGGCCTCGTTCTCCGCCTCGGCCGCGGCCGACAGCCGGGCCTCCACCTCGGCCAGCTCCGGATCCTCCGGCACGTCCGCCGGCTCCGGGGGCTCCTCCCCGCCGAGGGCCGACCAGGGCTCCAGCGGCTCGATGACCCGGCCGAACTCCACCGCGGCGATCCCCGCCAGGGCCGGCCGGATCCGCTCCGCGATGGCGCGCAGCCCGGGCAGCTCCGGTGGCCGGCGGCGCTCCTGCCAGGGCGTCAGGGCTTCGGCGTGCCGGGCCTCCATCAGCGGCTCGGGGTCCAGGACGGCCCGCGGGTCGTGCCGCAGCCGACGGGCGAAGTGGGCCAGCTCGGCGTAGGCGTCGGCCAGCGCGTCCCGGTGGGCGCCCCAGCTGCGCAGCGGCAGCACGATGATCACCAGGGCCTGCACCGCGCCGCCGAGCGAGCAGAGCAGCGCGTGGCCGAGCGCGGTCGACACGCTGACCGGCAGCTGCACCACCACCAGCATCACCGTGACGGTGTTGGCGGCCAGCACCCCGGCGGTCGGGCCCATCGACCAGGCCAGCCCGGCGGCGAACGACCAGACGGCCAGCAGCAGCAGGAACAGCCCGGTCACCCCGACCGCCAGATAGCCCACGAAGGTGCTGACGCCCAGTCCGATCCCGGCGGCCAGGGCCAGCGAGGGCCGCGGCCGGAAGCTGCGCTGGAAGGTGGCGATCCCGGCGATGAAGGCGCCCGTCGCGGCCGAGGTGGCCGGCCGCGGCCCGCCGATCGCCAGCACCGGGAAGACCACCAGTGCCACCGCGAACGCCCCGCGAGCCGCCCGCTTGGGCTCGTTGAACTGCCGCTCGACCGCCAAAGCGGCCCGGCTCGTGTGACGAAGCGCATCGAGCCAGGGCATAACGGACAGTCTAGGCGGGGCGCGGCCGCCTGCCCGGCCGCCACTCACCCGCCCTTCGGTCCAACCAGAGCAGCAGTCCGGTGGGCAGGAAGACCGCGTCCGCCGCGATCATCGCCAGCGAGAAGACCGGCAGGCCGAGCAGCACCGCGATCCCCAGGTGCTCCAGCACCATCACCGCCAGCAGCACGTTCTTCAGCCTGCGGTTCACCAGCGTGAACGGGAACGCCACCTGCAGCAGCACCGTGCCGTAGGAGAACGCGAAGACCAGCAGCGCGCTGGAGCCGAGCAGCGCCGACAGCCCCGGCCAGGGCGTGAAGTAGTCCAGATGCAGCGGGTAGTAGAGCGCGGTGCCGTCCTGCCAGCGGGGGCCCTGCACCTTGTAGAGGCCGGCCGTCGCATAGACCAGCACCACCTGCGCACCGACCATGAACAGCGCGCAGTGGTGCACCATGCTGCCGAGCGCGTCCAGCACCGCCCGGCCCTCACCGGCCGGCCACCGGCGGTTGACGACCCACCAGAGGCCGGCCACCGCCCAGAGCGTCCAGAACAGCGCGGCCCACCCGGGGCCGGACCAGCCGCCCGCCGACGCCCAGGAGATCCGGCCGGTCAACTGCGCCCAGCCCAGCAGACCCGCCGCCACGCCCCAGAGCAGCACCCCGCCCACCCCGGGAGCCGCGCCCCGGTCCCGGCGGCGGGCGTCCAGCGACCAGACCTCGGCGCACCGGGTGAAGGCCAGGTAGATCGCCATCAGATGGACCAGGTTGTCGCCGCCGTCGCCGACCAGCACGCCGCGGTTCTGCACCGACAGCACCCCCACCAGGAAGGCGACCGAGCTGAACCTGGTGCGCCAGCCGAGCAGCATCAGCACCGCGGCCAGCACGGTCAGCGCGTAACAGGCCTCGAACCACCAGCACCCGTCCTGCCACTCCAGCACCGAGAAGGCATGGGTCTGCTGCGCCAGCCGGCGGGCCATGTCGAGGCTCCAGGGCGACCGGTCGCCGTACAGCTCGCGGCTCCCGGGCCACTCGCGCAGCAGTTGGACCAGGACCACCAGGGCGAAGCCGATCCGCACCACGGCGGCCTGGTAGCGGGCCATCGGGCGGCCGGTGAAGGCGGCGAAGGCGGCCGCCGCGGCCTGGCCGGCCTGCGCGGCCACCCCGGGCCGGGCTGCCGCGGACAACGGCGGCGGTCCGGCGGCGGGGGCGGGCCGGGCAGCGGTGGCGGGCCCGGCGGCGGCGGGGAGCAGGGCTGTGGCGGGGGGCCCGGCCTGGGCGGGGGGCACGGCAGCAGTGGCGGGCACGGCGGCGGGGGGCTCGATGGCGAGTGCGGGCACGGCGGGTGGCCCGGCCTGGGCGGGCCGGCGCGGGGTGCCGGACAGCGGCTCCTGGCGCTCGTCCGTGTCCTGGCGGCTGACTTCCTGACTGCTCATCACAACCCCGCGTAATCCTGGTCGGACACCGACCACCAGGGCAGCTCGCGCGACTGCGGCCCGGCGGCGGCCGGCCGGGGCGCCGCGGTCCACGGCGGCGGGGCCACCGGCACGGTGTCGGCCCGCAGCTCGACACCGGTGATCGGCGCCCCGCCCGAGGTCCGGCCGAGCCGCTGCAGCGCGATCCGCTTGAGGTACTCGTCGGCCAGCGAGCTGCGCACCCCGGCGGTCGGCATCTCCCGGTCGTCGTGGGTGGTGTCGTAGAAGTCCCAGGCCCGGCGCAGCTCGTTCTGCTCGGCGTGGCTGGGGAACGGATTGCCGCGGATCGCGGCGATGTCCTGCGCCGTCAGGTCGACCCAGCCGCCGTCGCCGGCCGCGCTACGCGCCCTGACCCGCACGTTGATGTTGTCCTGCAGCGGATCCGGCGCGAACAGCCGCCAATTCTGCTCGAACTCCGGATAGACCAGCCCGTTCAGCTGGCTCTGGTAGCGCTGCGAGAGCGAGTTCGGCGGCGCGTTGGTCAGCAGCAGCGCGCCCAGCAGCACCGCGGTGGCCGACAGCAGCGCCATCGCGGCGGCGGACAGCACCACCAGCGCGGGCAGCGACCAGACCCGCGGCCCAGCCCCGGGCCCCGACTCGCCCCCGGCCCCGCGCCCGGGCCCCGGCTCGGGCTCCGGCTCGGGCTCCGATTCCGGTTCCGGCACCTCGCCCCGCTCCGCCATCGACTCCCCCTCCGGTCTGGTCGGCTGCGGCCCCGCGCGGGCCGGTCAGAGCACGTACGCCTGGTCGCCCGAGCCGGACACCAGCGGGCGGCCGGCCTGCTCCCAGGCGAACATCCCGCCGTCGACGTTGAACGCCTCCCGGCCCTGCGCCACCAGGTACTGCACCACCTGGGCAGAGCGGCCGCCGACCCGGCACACCACGTACAGCGGACCGTCCGGCAGCTCGTCGAGCCGGGCGGTGAACTGGCTCATCGGCAGGTGCAGCGCGCCCTCGGCGTGCCCGGCGTCCCACTCGTCCTGCTCGCGCACGTCGATCAGCGCCGCCCCGGCGGGAACGGTCTCGACCACGACGGTGGGGATCTGCTGGAACATGCTCGGAGTCTCCTGTGGTGACGGTGGCCGGTGAGCCGATGTGGGACCACCCGGACGGAAGTCGGGGAAGGGCCCATTGTGCCTGGCGTGACCGCCGGCCGGGGCGGCTTCGCCGAGCAGCCGCTCCAGCTCGCGCTGCCGTTCCGCGGCGGTGGCCAGCAGCTGGTCGGCCAGCTCGGTGAGCAGCCGCTCCGGCTCGCCCGGGGCCAGCGCCAGCAGGGCGCCCATCGGGCTGGACTCCAGCCGCACCCGCTCGGCGGCCAGTTCGCCGATCCGGGCGCCCAGCCACTCCAGGCGCTGGCGCAGCCACTGGCCGCGCTCCGGCGCCTGCGGGTGCGGGGCGGCCTCGGGTGCCGTCGACCACTCCTCGGCGAGCACCCGCAGCGCCTCGGTGTCGCCGCGGCCGTAGGCCTCGTTGGCCCGCGCGATGAACTCCGAGCGGCGCCGCTGCTCGGCCGGGTCGGTGCTCAGGTCGGGGTGGGCGGCGCGGGCCAGCTCCCGGTAGAGCCGCTGCGCCTCCTTGCCGGGGCGGACCCTTCCCCAGCCGGCGGCCCCGGGGACCTCCCTGGGCGGCTCGCCGGCCCGGGGGTCCTCCCTGGGCGGCTCGCCGGACTGCGGCCCGCCCGGCGGGCGCTGCTCGGAGCGGGCCGCCTCGGCCTCCCGGATGTCGGCGAACAGCGCGTCCAGATCGGGCAGCTCGTCCACCACCTGGCGGGCCTCGGCCGCCCGGCGGAGGTCCTCCGGATCGCCGGTGCGGGCCGCCCGGGCCTCCGCGACCAGGGCCTCCAGCTCGTCCAGCCGGGCGTAGAGGGGGCCGAGCCGCTCGTGGTGGATCAACGCGAAGTTGTCGATCTCCACCCGCAGCGTGGCCACGTCCACGTCCAGGGTCAGCCAGGCCAGTTCGGTGGCCGCGACGCGCTCCTCCAGGAGCGCCAGCTCGGGGTCGAACCACTGCGCCGGAGTACTCATGCGCCCACCCCGGCGGCGACCACGCTTCGCCGGCCCGGCTCGGCGGGGGCATCCGCCCACGCGCACCCCTCGGGGGCGGCCCCTCCCCCGGCCTCCGGCCGGGGGGACCCCCACCGCTCGCTCACGGCGCCTCGCTCATCCACCCGGCCGAGCCTACCCGGGGGCGCGCGGGACGCCGAGTACAGCGATTTCAGGTCATGAACCGATGGACAGACCGTGCGAGACGGCGCACGCTGGGTGACACGCAACTGATACTGAGCAATCTGGCGGTTTCGGTACCGGTCTCCGGTCCGTCCGTGCTTCGCTGGGAGCGGCAACAGCGACGCGGAGACCTGACAGCCGCACAGGTGGCGGCCCCAGCGCGGTCGGACAGGCGGGAGCGATAGCAGTCCCATGGCGGATGACCCGAACTCCACAGTGGACACACCCAGCGAACTCCCCGGTGCCGTGGGCGCGTTGGCGCCAGCCACCGCGGAGTCGAGCGCGGCCGGGCAGCAGCCGGCCGGCGTGGTGGCCATGGTGCGGCTGGCAGCCGTGCTCATCGATCCGGACGGCCGGATCGCGCTCTGGACCCGGGCGGCCGAGGAGCTCTTCGGCCATCGCACCGGGGCGGTGCAGGGCCTTCCCGCCCGCGGCCTGCTGCCGGCCGTCGAACCGCGGATCGCGAGCGAGCCGCCGCTGCCGGCCGCCCGCCGCTGCGACGCCTTCGACACCCTGGACGACCTGACCGGAACGGGTGCCTGGGCCGGCCTGATGCCGGTGACCGACCGGGAGGACCGGGCCCGCTCGGTGCTCTGGTGGGCCTATCCACTGGTCGAGCCGGACGGCCGCAGCCTGCTGGTGCTCGCCGCCGACGCCCGGCCGCTGCGGGCCCGCGGGCCGCGGATCGCGATCGGCCGGAAGCTGATGCCCTACGCCGCCGCCGAGGGCGGCCAGTGGGGTGCCACCCGGTCGGAGGCCGGCGGAGCCTTCCACTGGATCTCGGCCACCCTGGGCCCGGCCACCCCGGGCGGTGCCGGGCCGCTCGCCCCGCTGCTGCCGCGGATCAGCCCCGCCCGGCAGCAGCTGCTGCTGCGCCAGGTGGCCGCCGCCGGGGTGCCCGCGCTCTGGGTGGACGCCGGCACCCGGCTGCCGGTGGTCCCCTACGAGCCGCAGACCGCCGGGGTGGCCGCGCTGGCCGCCGGGCTGGGCCGGCGCTACCCGACCCCGCAGCAGCGGGTCAGCGCGGCGGGCGGCCCGCCCGCCCTGCGGGTGGTACCGGAACCGGGCGGCGAGCCCCGGCCCGACCCGGCCTCGCCGGTGCCGGCCCCGCGCGGCGCTGCGGCACCGGCCGACGCCAACGGCCACCCGCGGGCCGGCGCCGAGCAGCTCTCCCAGCTGCTGACGAACGGTCAGGCGGGAGATCAGCTGACCCTGCTGAACGAGGTCGGCTCCAAGGTCGGCACCACCCTGGACCTGGACACCACCGCCCGCGAGCTCTGCCAGGTGCTGGTGCCCCGGGTCGCCGACTTCGCCTGCGTGGACCTGCTGGACCGGTTGATCTCGGACGCCGAACTGCCCGAGGAGCAGCCGGACGACGACACCATGCTGCGCCGGGTGGCCCGCAGCTTCCACCGGGCCGGCGACCAGTGGGGGCACGTGCTGGACGAGGGCGCGCTGCTGGCGATGCCGCGCTCCACCCCGCCCGGGATGGCCCTGCAGAAGAACCAGGCGGTGCTGGTGCCGGTGGTCGGCGCGGACATCGCGGTGGACTACGCGGCGGCACTGGGCGGCGGGCCGGGCCTGGTACCGGTGGTCTCCGGCCGCTCGATGCTGGTGCTGCCGCTGTCCGCGCGCGGCACCGTGCTGGGCATCCTCAAACTGCTGCGGCTGCCGGACCGCACGCCCTTCGACGAGTCGGACGCCGCCACCCTGCTGGAGCTGGCCGCCCGGGCCGCGCTGTCGCTGGACAACGCCCGACTGCACCGGGCCGAGTCGAAGGTGGCCACCACCCTGCAGCGCTCGATGATCCCGAGCCGGCCGCCGCAGATCCCCGGGGTGCAGATCGCCCACCGCTACATGCCGGGCGACCGCCGGGCCGAGGTGGGCGGCGACTGGTTCGACGCGATCCAGCTGCCCGGCAGCCGGGTGGCGCTGGTCGTCGGCGACGTGATGGGGCACGGGCTGCACTCGGCCGCCGCGATGGGCCGGTTCCGCACCGCGATGCAGACCCTGGCCGCGCTCGACCTGCCGCCCGGGCAGTTGCTGCGCCACCTGGACAACCTGGCCCACAAGCTGGGCGACGACCACCTGGCGACCTGCCTCTACGCGGTCTACGACCCGATCAACCGCACCTGCGAGCTGGCCAGCGCCGGGCACGTGCCGCCGGTGCTGGTGCACCCGGACGGCACCGGTGAGCTGCTGGAGATCCCGGCCGGTGCGCCGATCGGCGTCGGCGGGGTGCCGTTCGTGGCCAAGAAGATCGACGTCAGCGACGGTTCGATGCTGGTGATGTGCACCGACGGGCTGGTCGAGGTGCGCGGTGGCGACATAGGAGCCGGGCTGGCCGCGCTCTGCGGCAACCTGATCGATCCCCGGCGCAGCCCGGAGGAGGCCTGCGACACGGTGCTGGACCGGCTGCACAGCGACGACCGCAAGGACGACGTGGCGCTGCTGGTGGCCCGGTTCGACGGGGTGGCGGAGACCGAGGTGGCGACCTGGACACTGGCCGTGGACACCGCCGAGGTGGGCCGGGCCCGGCTGCTGGTCCGCGAGCGGCTGGCCGCCTGGGGGCTGGGCGCGCTCGGGGACACCACCGAGCTGCTGGTCAGCGAGCTGGTGACGAACGCCGTCCGGGTGGCCAGGGACTACGTGCAGCTGCAGCTCATCCGGGTGGACAAGCTGCTGGTGGAGGTCAGCGACGACAACTACAACCTGCCCTCGCTGGTGCCGGCCGAGTCGATGGACGAGAACGGCCGGGGCCTCAACCTGGTGAGCCAGCTGGCCGAGCGCTGGGGCACGGCCCGAAAGGCGGTGGGCAAGGTGGTCTGGTTCGAGCAGTCGCTGCCGCGCGGCTACCAGGCGCTGCCGCGCGACTGACCGGCCGGCAGCCGGTCCGGTCGGTGCCGCCGGCGGTCGGCCGGCCCGGTCGGTGCAGCCGGCGGTCGGCCGGTCGGCGGCACCGGGCTCAGGCCGGCGGCGCCGGGCTCAGGCAGCCCGCTGCTCGGCGAACAGGTTGGCCGCGCCCACGCCGTTCCACACCCGGGACCAGTAGTTGCCGGTCAGCTCGCCCGCGACGGCCAGCAGCAGCGCGGTGCAGAGCGCCACGATGTGCTCCATGCCCGCCAGGTTGGGTATCGCGATCACCTCGACGGCCATCACCGCGAACACTCCGACCGCGGTGGCCCGGGCCCGGGTCCGCCAGGCCGCGCAGAGGATGAGCGCCACCACGGCGGCCGACGGGCCGGTGTCCCGCACGTGCGCGATCGCCGGCGACAGGCCCGGCAGGTGGTCGCGGCCGAGCGCGACCCCGATCCGGGCGAAGAGGGTGCCGGCCAGGGTGCAGGCGTAGGCGATCACCAGGGTGGCCCGGCGGCCCAGCACGATTTCGGCGATCCCGAACACCACCAGCACCTGGACCAGCGCGCCCCACACCGGCAGGTCGAGCGCCGGCACGAAGAGCGACAGCGGGGTGCGCAGCAGCGACAGGTCCAGCGGCTGCCCGGCCTTGACCCCGCCGAGCTGGTTCACCACGTGCTGACCGTGCGGCAGGTGCTGGGCGACGTCGAAGAGCAGGATGAGCAGCGTCGCACCGATCGCCAGCGGAACGGCGGCGAGCCGCTTGGTGCGCAGCGACTCCCGGACGGTGCCGAAGAGGGTTCCCCACTCGGCGACAACGGCGCGTCGGACCAACCCCGACCGCCCCTGCCGCACGTCCCCCGCGTGGGCCTTCTGATTCACGACGACCTCTCTGTTCTGTTCACGAATCGTGGTCGGATCGAGCCCGGTCCCGATCCTGTGCCGCTCAGTTGGAGCCGTTTTCAAGCCTAGGCAGTTCCAACAACGAGCGAATCGCTCTCCATACCGAGTCGGGCGTCATCCTCAGGTGGGATGGCGCACATTCAAAGGTCGGGGCATTGCCCTGCTCCGGGACGGGGCAAACCCGGGTTCCCCCCTAGGGACCGGCTGTCGCGGTCCCCCTCCGCCCCCCGGCGGAGGGCTACCCCTTCCCGTCGCCTTCCGCCGCGGGCGCCGACGGCGGCGCCTGGACGGCGGGCCGCCGATGCCGGCGACGGAAGAGCGCTGGGAGGCTGGGTGCGGTGATGAAGCCCTCCGCACGGGCGTTGGCGATGCCGATCCGGGGCAGCTCGCTGCTCTTCTCGAAGAGCAGGTAGCGCGGCTCCCAGATCGGCCGGTACTTGGCGTTCGCCCGGTAGAGCGACTCGATCTGCCACCACCGGGAGAAGAATCCGAGAATCGAGCGCCACAACCGCAGCACCGGGCCGGCGCCGAGTCGGGAACCGCGCTCGAAAACCGAGCGGAACATCGCGAAGTTCAGCGAAACCCGCTCCAACTGGAGTTCCTTGCGGCCCTTCTCCAGTAGTTCGATCACCATGAACTCGACCAGGCCGTTCTCGGAGTCCCGGTCGCGGCGCATCAGGTCGAGCGAAAGGCCCTTCTCGCCCCACGGCACGAAGCTCAGCAGGGCCCGCAGCTCACCGTCCCCGTCATGGCACTCCAGCATCACGCAGCGCCCGTCGGCCGGATCGCCGAGCCGGCCCAGGGCCATCGAGAAGCCGCGCTCGGTCTGGCCGTCCCGCCAGTGGTCGGCCCGGTCCAGCAGCGCGGCCATCTCCTGCTCGGGGATGTCCTCGTGCCGCCGGATCCGCACCATGTAGCCGGCCCGCTTGACCCGGTTGTAGGCCTGGCGGACCACCCGCATCGCGCGGCCCTCCATGGAGAAGTCGTCGAGCTCGACGATCGCCTCGTCGCCCAGCTCCAGGGCGTCCAGGCCGTGCCGGGCGTAGATCACCCCGGCCTCCTCGGAGGCCCCGGTGACGGCCGGCGCCCAGGCGTGCTCCCGGGCCTCGGCCAGCCAGAGCTCGATCGCGCTCGGCCAGGCCTCCGGGTCGCCGATCGGGTCGCCGGAGGCCAGCGACACCCCGCCGACCACCCGGTAGGTGACCGCGGCCTTGCCGGACGGCGAGAAGATCACCGCCTTGTCGCGCCGGGTGGCGAAGTACCCCAGCGAGTCCCGCTCACCCTGCTTGGCCAGCAGCTCGCGCAGCCGGACCTCGTCCTCCGCGGTGAGCAGTTCCTTGCCGCGCGGGCTGCGGAAGGCCACGTAGAGCACCAGCAGGAAGAGCACCGCGCCCATCGCGTTGATGAAGGTGTTGACCCAGTTCGGGACGTCGATCACGTCCATCACCCGGTCGGACGGGGTCACCGTGACCATCCGGGCGATCGCGTAGCCGAACCGGTCGCCGAAGTCGGCGCCCGGCAGCGAGTTGTTGGCGTCCACCAGCAGCGAGCCGATCAGCCCGCCGAGCAGCAGGCCGGCGACGAAGGTGATTGCCGCCGTCCACGGGTTGGAGCGGTCGCCCTTGGAGGTGAACTCCTTGCGCCCGACCAGCAGGCAGAGCATGAACAGGCCGGTCAGCACGGCGGAGAAGTAGTTGAACGGGTGCCGGTTGAAGTGGT
This sequence comes from Kitasatospora humi, assembly GCF_020907985.1. Taxonomy (GTDB): domain Bacteria; phylum Actinomycetota; class Actinomycetes; order Streptomycetales; family Streptomycetaceae; genus Kitasatospora; species Kitasatospora humi. Next base: position 55,622 of record NZ_JAJJPA010000010.1, read on the forward strand.
CCGTGCCGGGCAAGCTCAGCGCCAGCACGTAGGTCAGGAAGGTCAGCCCGCCCAGACCGGCGTTGAAGATCCAGGCGGCCCGCTTGCGCCGCCGCATCGCCACCGCGAGGAACAGCGACAGCACCGCGGCGGCCAGGCCGGCGGTCATCAGGTACGGAGTGAAGAACTGCCCCTCGGAGTGGTGGCGAACCGTCTGCCGGAACGGCACGGCGACCACCGCCACCAGGTTGAGCAGCGCGATCAGCCGCAGGTACCAGACGGTGCCGGTGGCGGCGAGCGGACGCAGCCGGGCCGGCAGGCCCGGTCGGGGCGCGGCCGAGGCAGCCGGCGCCGGCTGCTTGGTGGGGGAGGACACGGGATCAATTCCAAACGATCAGTTCCAGGGGCGCATCCGCACCTGGTGGCACGTCATCCATCGTGGCTCAACCGCCTACCCGAACGCGTGATGCGGCCAGTGGATTCGGCCCCCGCCGATCGGCGGGGGTGGCAACCGCGATTGGCCCTACGCTCGTCCCCTGGGAAGGACAGAGGAGGAGCAGTGGAACCGATCCGCGTGCTGATCGTCGACGACGAGCTGCTGGTCCGCTCGGGCCTGGGCATGATCGTCGGCTCGGCGCCCGGCCTGGAACTGGTGGGCACCTGCTCCGGCGGCGAGGCCGAGGAGCACGCGCGCCGGCTGAAGCCGCACGTGGTGCTGCTGGACGTCCGGATGCCCGATCTGGACGGCCTCGCGGTGCTGCGGCTGCTGCGCGCCCTGCCCGACCCGCCGGCCGTCTCGATGCTCACCACCTTCGACACCGACGAGTACATCGGCACCGCGCTGCGCGGCGGTGCGGCCGGCTTCCTGCTCAAGGACACCGCGCCCGACCAGTTGGTGCACGCGGTGCGGGTGCTGGCGGCCGGCGGCTCGATGCTGTCGCCCGCGGTGACCCGCACGGTGATCGGCGGCTACGTGGAGGGCGGCGGCCCGGACGCCGACGCACTCGCCCTGGTCCGCACCCTGACCGGGCGTGAGCTGGAGGTGCTGGCGCTGCTCGGCGAGGGACTGGCCAACGCCGAGATCGCCGACCGACTGCTGCTGGGCACCGGCACCGTCAAGGACCACATCAGCGCCATCCTCGGCAAGCTCAGGGCCGCGAACCGGGTGCAGGCCGCGGTGATCGCCCACCGGGCCGGCCTGGTCCGCCCGCCCCGCCACTGACCTGCCACGGGCCCCGACCCGCCGCACCTCGCCCGACCGGTGGCGCGGGCTGCGCCGTGCGGGTGACTTGAGCGCCCCTACTGGGCGGCGTAGCGCGCCAAACAGGACTCCAAGACGAAGAGTGACCAGGGGAACACATTCGGTCAACTCCGGCCGAATGTGCTCGCTCTTTGACTCGTTCGCTCCGCAAGGAATTGGAGAACACACATGAAGGACTTCCGCAGGGCTCTGGTGCTGACCTGCGCTGCCGGCGCTCTCGTGCTGGGTGGGGCCGGCGTCGCGTCGGCCGACGCCACCGCGGAGGGCGCCGCGATCGGCTCGCCCGGCATCCTGTCCGGCAACGTCGTGCAGATCCCGGTCCACATCCCGGTCAACGTCTGCGGCAACTCGATCAGCCTGATCGGTCTGCTCAACCCGGCGGCCGGGAACACCTGCATCAACGCGGACGTGAACGACCGCGGCCGTGACAACGACCGTGACCGTGACCGCGACCGCGACCACGGGCGTGACCACGACCACGGGCGTGACCACGACCACGGGTGCGACCGCGGGTGCGACCACGACCACGATCACGACCACGACCACGACCACGACCACGACGGCGACGACGACTGATCGAGCCCGCGCGCAAGCACCGGCCGGTCCCGCCACTCAGGCGGGGCCGGCCGTTCGCCGTCCGCGCCTCTGCCCGGTGCCCGCCGGCCCGGGCGCGCCGCCCCGCCGCAGCCGGCACAGCGTCCACCCCCGGCCCGCCGGATCCAGCTCGCGGGTGGCCGCCGTGAACAGCTCGGCGGCCCGGCGGTAGGAGAGTCGCCCGCGCCCGGTCAGCGGGCAGCGGTCGGCCGCCGGCACCCCGGCCGGGGCCCGCCGGTCCGTCAGCAGCAGCGGTCCGCCGGCCCGGCTGACCAGCAGTAGCGGCAGCAGCCGGGCAGTGCCGGCACCCCAGCTCAGATCGGCCGCCCGACCGCGGCCGCGCCGCCCGGACCGGTCGATGTCGTCCACGTCCAGCGCCAGGATCCGCCTGATCGGCGCCCCCGACTCATGGATCAGGTGCCAGCAGACCTGGTCCCGCAGCGGCGCCGGCAGCGCCAGCACCGCCCGCACCTGCGCCTCGGTGAGCGGAGCCCTCCCCCCGCCTCCGGGGACCCCCACCGCCGCCACCGGCTCGACGGCCGCCTGACCGCCCAGTGGGTCGGTGACCAGCCAGCCCTGGGCCCGCCACCAACCGATCGCACCGCGCAGCGCCGACAGCTCCCGGTTCACGGTGCGCGGCTCGGCCGCACGCGCCGCCACCGCCGACCGCAGCCGCTGCGCCGCCCGGGGGTCGTCGAGCAGGGCCAGCGGCAGCACCGGCGGGGCCGCCCGGCGCCGCTGTGCGCCGACCGGCGGCGGGCGGTCGGCCAGCGCCCAGGCCCAGGTCGCCAGCGCGATCCGGTACACCCGACGGGAGCCCTCGGAAAGCCGGGCGGCCGTCAGATAACGCTCCACCGCCACCGAGTACTCCACCGGTTCCCGCAGTAAATCACTCACAAGGAAATCCCCTCTCTGCCCAGCTCAGCGCCGATTTACTGCGCCATTTGAAGCATAGTCAGGAATTGATGCCGAATAACTCAATTTCTGGCCGCGGAACCCTTGTGCGCCGGCATTCGCGCGCGGCACGCTGCTGCCCATGACCACCGCGCTGCAGGAGCGCCGCGGGCCCGGCCGGGCCCGCGGGGTGCGCTCCGCCATGTCCTTGTTACGGCGGGAGGAGAACTTCCGCTGGTTCCTCCCCGGCCACGCCACCTCGCTGTTCGGCTCCGCGATGGCCCCCGTCGCGCTCGCCTTCGCGCTGCTGCCGGGCTCCGGCGGGGCCGACACCCTGGGCTGGGTGCTGACCGCCAGGATCGTGCCGGTGGTGCTGATGCTGCTGGTCGGTGGCGCGGCGGCGGACCGGCTGGGCAGCCGCCGGGTGATGCTGACCGCCGACGCGGTGCGGGTCGTCTCGCAGAGCGGCTTCGCCCTCGCGCTGCTGACGGGGTACCGGCCGCTCGGCCTGCTGCTGGCGCTGGCCGCGGTGGGCGGCGTCGGCGAGGCGGTCTTCACCCCGGCGCTGAACGCCCTGATCCCTCGGCTCGCGCCCGCCGAGCAGCTCGCCCAGGCCAATGCGACGATCACCCTGGTCCGGTCCACCGCCAACGTGGCCGGGCCGGCGCTGGCCGGCCTGCTCACCGCCTGGGCCGGCCCCGGCGTGGTGCTGGCGGCGGACGCGGGCAGCTTCGCGGTCAGCCTGCTGGCGCTCAGCCGGGTGGTCGTCGCCCTGCCGCCGCCCGCCGGGCACCGACCCGGCCTGCTCGCCGAACTGCGCGACGGCTGGGGCGAGTTCCGCTCCCACAACTGGCTGTGGACCACCTGTCTGCAGGCCTGCTTCTTCAATCTGCTGCTCTGGGCGCCGTTCCTGGTGCTCGGCCCGGCCGACACCGAGCAGCACCTGGGCGGAGCCCGGGCCTGGGGCGTGGTGCTGGCCTGCTTCGGCGGCGGCTCGGTGCTGGGCTCGCTGCTGCTGCTCGGTCGCGACCCGCGCCGGCCGGTGCTGGTCTCCACGATCACTGGGCTCGGCTATGTGCTGCCCTCGGCCGCACTGGCGTGCCGTGCCGCACTGACCTGGGTCTGCGCGGCCGCGCTGCTGGCCGGCATCGCCTCGGCGGTCGGCGGGAGCCTGAGCACGCTGGCCTGGCAGCGGCTGATTCCGCGGGAGCTGCAGGCCCGGGTGAGTGCCTACGGCTACCTCGGCGCCTTCGCCCTCGGCCCGGTGGGGCTGGCGCTGGCCGGACCGGCCGCGGCGCTGCTGGGCACCGGGACGGTGCTGGCGGCGGGCGCGGTCTTCCAGCTGGTGTCCACCGCGGCGGCGCTGGGCGTGCGCGCCGTCCGGGAGAACTAGCGGCGCCGCGCCGGCCGCACCGGTCTCCCCGGCAGCGGCCGACCGGGCCCGGCCCACCGATCAGCGGCCGACCGGGCCGGCCCGATCAGCGGCTCACCGGCAGCGGACGACTCCTCGGCAGCGGAATGTGCAGCCCCGCCCGGTCCGCCCCGCGCGCCGTCAGCGCCTCGGCCACCGGCCCGGGCACCGGCCGCAGCCCGAGCAGCGCGGCCACCAGGTCGGCCGCGCCGCGGTGCCAGTCCCGGTGCCGCCGCAGCATCGCGTGGTCACCACCGGCCACCTCGATCCCGGCCACCGCCGCCCCGGCCGCCCGGGCCCGCGCGGCGAAGGCCAGGGTGGCGGCCGGATCGGTGATCCGGTCCCGGTCGCCGTGCAGGGTGACCAAGGTGCGGCCGGCCAACTGCTCGCAGGGTTCCCCGGCCGGGCACCAGGGGGCCAGCGCGACCACACCGGTGACCGCCCGGTGCCCGGCAGCCCGCAGCGCGGCCCGACCGCCCATCGAGTGCCCGAGCAGCACCACCGGCACCGGCCCGCACTCGGCGGCCACCGCGTCCAGCGCGGCCAGCACGTCCTGGGCGGCGTCGGCCCGCTGCCCGTTCCAGCCCCGGTGCCGGTACCGCACCAGGCCCACCGCCACCTCACCGCCCGCGGTGGCCCGGCGCAGCGGGCGCAGGAAGGGCGCCATCCGCACCGCCGCCGGCTGCCAGGGCCGGGCCGGCGCCAGATCGGCCTCCCGCCCGCCGTGCAGCACCAGCACCACCGCGCGGGCCCCGGCCGATCGGACCTTCCACCGCAGCCTCGTCATCCGGCTCCTCCTGCCATCAGTCGGTCCTGCACAGACGATCTCCGGCAGGCCCGGACAACTATCGACCAATACCGGTCAGCCGCCCGGCATGGACCCGCCGTCTCCCTACCCTCGTGACCAGCACCACGATCGCCTTCCCGCACCTGGAGGTACCCGATGGCCGGAGTCGAGACAGCGCTCAAGGAGGCGCTGACCATCGACGGCGCCCTGGGCGCGGCCCTGGTCGACATGAGCAGCGGCATGGCCCTGGGCACCCTGGGACACTCCGCCGACCTGGACCTCACGCTGGCCGCGGCCGGCAGCACCGACCTGGTCCGGGCCACCCTGCGGGCCAACGAGCTGCAGGGCCGCACCGGCGAGGCGATGGAGGACATCCTCACCACGCTGACCCACCAGTACCACCTGATCCGGCCGCTGACCGGCCCGGGCGGCGAGGGCCTCTTCCTCTACCTGGTGCTGGACCGGTCCCGCGCCAACCTGGCGATGGCACGCCATCACATCCGGCGGGTGGAGAGCGGACTGACGGTCTGACCGGGCCGCCCGGAGCGGCCGGGCGGGCCGTCAGGACAGCAGCCCGGCCAGCCCGGCGCCCGCGTACACCGCCGCCATCCCCACCAGCAGCGACACCGCGACATTGGCCGCCGCCCAGCGCCGAGCACCGGTCTCCAGCAGCCGCAAGGTCTCGTAACCGAACGTCGAGTAGGTGGTCAGCGCCCCGCAGAACCCGGTGCCGACCAGCAGTTGCAGCTGCCCGGACGCCGCCCCGGACGCCACCGCCCCGGCCACCAGCCCCAGCACCAGCGAACCGAGCGCGTTCACCACCAGGGTGCCCCAGGGGAACTCCGAGCCGTACCGCGCCTGCACCGCGCGGTCCGTCAGGAACCGCAGTGGCGCGCCCACCACGGCACCCACCGCCACCAGTACCGCCCCGTTCATCCTCCGGCCTCCGGCCCGCCCCGCCTCATCGCGCGGCCCCGCGCCGGACCAGCCACCAGCGGGTGCCGGCCGCGCCCGCCGCCACCGCCGCCAGCGCGGCCAGCAGGGTGCCCGTCAGGTAGCCGACGGCGAGCGCCGGGTGATGGCCGACCAGCAGCCGGCGCACGTCCAGGCAGTAGGTGGAGAAGGTGGTGAACCCGCCCAGCACCCCGGTGCCGAAGAACGGCCGGACCAGCCGGTGGGCCGGCCGCCCTTCGGTGACCGCCACCAGGAAGACCCCGATCACCAGGCAGCCCGCCGCGTTGATCAGCAGGGTGGTCCACGGGAAGGTCCCGCCGGGCGTCGGCCACAGCAGCCCGAGCCCGTACCGCACCTCCGCGCCGAGCACACCCCCGACCCCCACCACGGCCACCGCCTGGTACTGCGCCGCCGTCGCGGTCCGCTGCGCCACGACTAGCCCGCCTTCTCCTCGACCCGCCGCCGGGCCCGGTCCCGCAGCTTCTCCGGCAGCTCGGCCACCGGCAGCAGCCTGGGCAGCAGCGCCGGCTCCAGGGTCACCGCCCGGAAGACGGTGGCCACGTCCAGCCCGTGCCCGGGCCGGTGCACCACCCGCACCCGGTCCCCGGCGGCCACCGGCCCCGCCTCGACCACCCGCAGATAGGCACCCGGTCGGGCCCGCTCGGAGAACCGCCGCACCCAGCCCTGCACGCCCAGCCAACCCTGGAAGGTGCGGCACGGGATCCGCGGTGCGCAGACCTCCAGCAGCGGTCCGTCCCCGATCTGCCAGCGCTCGCCGATCAGCGCGCCGTTGACGTCCAGGCCCTCGGTGGTCAGGTTCTCGCCGAACACCCCGGGCGGCAGCTCCCGGTCCAGTTCCAGCGCCCAGTCGGCCAGGTCCTCGGCCGCATAGGCGTACACCGCCTGGTCGGGGCCGCCGTGGTGACGCAGGTCGCAGACGGTGTCACCGGCCACCCCGCTGCCGTCCGCCGCAGGCGCGACCACCACCGGGCCGGTCACCGGCCGCTTGTCGATCCCGGTCCTGCCGGGCGCGGCGAAGTCGGTCGGCCGTGCCGTCCCGATGTTGACGGAGCGAATGAAGGGCTGGGGTTGCATGCCCCTCACGCTACCGGCCCGGCCCGACCCGACCCAGGCCCGGACGGCGCAGCTGATCGGGCCGCCAGCCCCGCCCCGGATCAAGGTGGAGCCCATGGACCGCCCGCGCCGCCCCTCACCGCTGCCGGATCGGCGGCGGCCGGATCGGCGGGGACCGGTCCGGCGGCCAGGGTTGAGGAATCCGCACCTCGGGCACATGCTGGTCAGATGACCGGGATGTTCGAAGAGGAGCTCCGCGCGCAGCTGGCGGCGGCCCGCGAGGACCTGGCCAGAGCCACCGCCGAGGGCGACCTCGACGGCGTGCAGGCCTGCGAGGGCCGGATCGCCGGGCTGCTCAGGCTGGCCGCCAGCCACGGGATCAACCTGCCGCACACCCCGTCCGAGGAACGCGGCAACACTTGAGCCTTTCCGCACCGCCCCCGTACATGCCGAAGGCCCGGTTCGGATTTCTCCGAACCGGGCCTTCCGGTTGTGCGCGAGGGGGGAGTTGAACCCCCACGCCCTTTCGGGCACTGGAACCTGAATCCAGCGCGTCTGCCTATTCCGCCACCCGCGCATCTGGGTGCTGTTGAAGATGCTAGCCGATCGTCCGGGTGAGGTCGAAGCCGACCGTCCCGCCGGGCCGGACCGCGCGCTCCGGCCCCGGTCGCGAGCCCCGGAGCGCCATGCCGCACCGCCTCCGTACATGCCGAAGGCCCGGTTCGGATTTCTCCGAACCGGGCCTTCCGGTTGTGCGCGAGGGGGGAGTTGAACCCCCACGCCCTTTCGGGCACTGGAACCTGAATCCAGCGCGTCTGCCTATTCCGCCACCCGCGCATCTGGGTGTTGTCGAAGATGCTAGCCGATCGTCCGGGTGAGGTCGAACCGGTTCGATCCGGCTTCTTTCCCACTCGGCCGGTTTCGGCTCCCTCTCGGGCGCCCCTTCCGACGTGGAAAACATTAGCACGGCCGCGACCCAACCTACGAATCCATCCCCCGGCACCCCCTGCACGGCCGCGCCGGGCCCGCCACCCGGAGCGGTCGCGGGACGGCGGAGACGAACGGGTGAGCCGCGGATGACGGCGCCCGGCCGGGGGTACCTGTCCCTGCGCGCCACATGGCCGTTGTGGGGCATCCCACGCCCCGCGACCACATGGCCGGGGAACCGTACAGATGGCCGCGGCGTGGATACGATCAGTACGGAAGTACCGCAATCGGGCCCCCGGCCCGACCGGAAGCCCGAGAGCCCTTGGAAGGGGGTGCCCCGTGGGAGTGCTGAAGAAGTTCGAGCAGCGACTTGAGGGTCTCGTGAACGGCACCTTCGCCAAGGTGTTCAAGTCCGAGGTCCAGCCCGTGGAGATCGCCGGTGCGCTGCAGCGCGAGTGCGACAACAACGCCACCATCTGGAACCGGGAACGCACCGTAGTCCCCAACGACTTCATCGTCGAGCTCAGCCCGCACGACCACGAGCGACTCAGCCCGTACGCCGGGCAGCTCGGCCAGGAGCTCGCCGGGATGGTGCTGGAGTACGCCGAGGCCCAGCGCTACAGCTTCCTCGGCCCGCTGCAGGTGAACCTGGAGCGCGCCGACGACCTGGACACCGGCCTCTACCGGGTCCGCAGCCGCACCCTCGCCGGCGACGCACCCGAGCCGTCGGCCGCCGCCTACCAGCAGCCCGCCCCGCAGCCCGGCTACGGCCAGCCCGAGCCGGGCCCGGGCTGGGCGCAGAGCAGCCAGCCGACGTACGCGGGCTCCGCGCCGCTGTCGCCGACCCCTCCCGCCACCCCGCCGGCCGCGCCGGCGGGCGGCAACGTCCGCCCGTTCCCCGGCTCGGGCACCGGAGCCGGCACCCGACGCTGGATCGAGGTCAACGGCACCCGCCACCAGATCACCGGCAACGCCTGCGTGCTCGGCCGCTCCACCGAGGCGGACGTGCGGATCGACGACCCCGGGGTCTCCCGCAAGCACGCCGAGATCCGCCCCGGGAACCCGGCCATGGTCCTCGACCTCGGCTCCACCAACGGCATCGTGGTGGACGGACAGCACACCCAGCGCGCTACGCTCCGCGACGGCTCGCGGATCGTCGTGGGCTCCACGACGATCATCTACCGACAGGTCGAAGGGTAGGGCGAGCAGCGGTGTCCGAACTCACTCTGACAGTCATGCGGCTGGGTTTCCTGGCCGTGCTGTGGCTGTTCGTGATCGTGGCGGTGCAGGTGATCCGCAGCGATCTGTTCGGCGCCAGGGGCACCGGCCGCATCGGCCGCCGGACCGCGGGCGCGGCCGCCCCCGCGGCCGCCGCGAGCAGCGCACCGGCCCGCCCGCAGCCCGGCCCCCGAGAGGGCGCCGGCCCGGCCGGCGGGCCGCAGCCCGGCGGCCGCCGGGCCCCCCGGAACGCCCCCACCCAGCTGGTGGTGGTCGAGGGCGGGCTGGCCGGCACCACCGTCGCGCTCCAGGGCCAGGTCATCACGCTGGGTCGCGCCCACGACTCCACCATCGTGCTCGATGACGACTACGCCTCCTCGCGTCATGCCAGGATCTACCCCGACCAGACTGGGCAGTGGACCGTGGAGGATCTAGGCTCCACCAACGGCACGTATCTCGACCGTCAGCGGCTGACACAGCCGTTGCCGCTGCAGATCGGCGTGCCGATCCGTATCGGCAGGACCGTCATCGAACTGCGGAAGTAGTAGCGCATGAGGGACAGCACCCCGTCCATGAACAGCCGGGAAGGCAGCGCGGCCGCTGCCGCTGCCCTGTGCGAGGAGCAGAGGGGAGCGGGCGCCGCGAGCGAGCGATGGGGGCACCCCCGGCCGAAGGCCGGGGGAGAGCTCGTCGTTGGAGGGCGCGCGTGGGCGAATGACCTCACCGGGCTTTGCGGGGTGGGCGCATGAGTCTGGTGCTGCGGTTCGCCGCCGGGTCCCACAAGGGACTGATCCGGGAGGGGAACGAGGACTCCGGCTACGCCGGCCCCCGCCTGCTGGCGGTGGCGGACGGCATGGGCGGTGCGGCGGCCGGCGAAGTCGCCTCCTCCGAGGCCCTGAGCTCGCTCATCGCGCTGGACGAGGCCGACCCCCAGGCCGACCTGCTGACCCTGCTGAACGACGCGGTGCAGAACGCCAACGACCGGCTGCGCCTGATGGTCGAACAGGATCCCCAGCTCGAAGGCATGGGCTGCACCCTGACCGCGCTGCTGTGGACCGGCGAGCGGATGGGCCTGGTGCACGTCGGCGACTCCCGCGCGTACCTGTTGCGCGACGGCTCGCTGACCCAGATCACCCAGGACCACACCTGGGTGCAGCGCCTGGTGGACGAGGGCCGGATCACCGCCGAGGAGGCCGAGACCCACCCGCAGCGCTCGTTGCTGATGCGCGCCCTGGACGGCCGCGGCCAGGTCGAGCCCGACCTGGCGATCCGCGAGGTCCGGGCCGGCGACCGCTACCTGATCTGCTCCGACGGCCTGTCCGGCCCGGTCAGCCACCAGACCCTGGAGGAGACGCTGGGGAGCTTCTACGCCCCCGAGCCGACCATCCAGGAGCTGATCCAGCTGGCGCTGCGCGGCGGCGGCCCCGACAACATCACCTGCATCGTGGCCGACGTGCTCGACATCGGCCCCAACGACACCCACAGCGGCCAGTTCACCACCACCCCCGTGGTGGTCGGCGCCATCGCCGAGGGCCCGCACGGCACCGCCGTGGACAACCAGATCATCGACACCCCGGCCGGCCGTGCCGCCGGGCTGGGCCGCCAGCAGCCGCCGCAGGGCGCCTTCGGCCCGGCCGACGGCTACGACGGGCAGGCGCCGGGCGGCTTCGGCCCCGCCGAGGGCTACGGGGCCGACGGCTACGGCGGCGAGGGCTACGGGGCCGAGGGCTACGGCCCGGGCGACCCCCAGGCACCCGCCGGCTACCCGGGCGGCCCGGAGGGCGGCTACGGCCAGGCCCAGTCCCCCGAGGCGCAGCCCGCCGGCGCCGAGCAGCCGCCGCGCAAGCGCCGCTGGTTCCGCCGCTCGGCGATCACCGTGGTGGCCCTCGCCCTGGTCGGCGGCGCCGCCTACGCCGGCTACTCCTGGACCCAGGACAAGTACTACCTGGGCATCAGCGACGGCCACGTCACGGTCTACCAGGGCATCAACGAGAACATCGCCGGCATCAGCCTGTCCAAGGTGCACAGCACCACGGCCGTGCAGACCCGGCTGCTCCCGGTCGAGTCGCAGAACGCGCTCAAGAGCACCGTCGCGGCCAGCAGCCTGGAGGACGCCAACGCCAAGGTGAGCGTCTACTCCCACCAGGCCGACGTCTGCTCCAAGGTGGCGCAGCAGCAGCCGACCGACAGCCAGGGCCAGCCGGTCACCGCGGCCTCCTACCGGAGCGCACCCAGGGTCGGCGCCCCGGTCACGCCCACCCCGAGCGCCGCGCCCGGCCAGGGGAGCACCGGCGCCGGCGAGCCGTCCGCGCCGCCGAGCTCGCCGACGGCCGTTCCGAGCAGCCCGGCGGCCGACGGCTCGCCGAGCGCCCCGGCCACCCCGGGCGGTCAGTCGTCGCTGAGCGCGGCCGACCAGGAGCTGCAGAAGTCCTGCCCGCAGCCGTCCTGACCCACCGCTGACCGGCCGGCCCGGGGCCTGCCGGTCAGCACCCCTGCACCTGTGCGGTTGAATGGCATGCGCCGCCTGCCCAGGTGTCGTCGAAGGAGGGGACCCGCCTCATGAACAAGCCCATCCGACGGGTTGCCGTCTTCTGCATGGTGCTGATCTTCGCGCTGCTGCTGCGCGCCAACTGGGTGCAGGCGGTGGTCGCCGACAGCTACGCCGACAACCCCCACAACGAGCGCCCCCAGTACGAGGCGTACGCCCACCCGCGCGGCAGCCTCATCGTCGGCGGCCCCAACGGCCAGGCGATCACCACGTCCAATCTCGTCAACGGCGTCCGGTTCAAGTACCAGACCGGCTTCACCGACGGCCCGATGTACGCGCCGATCACCGGCTACTCCACGCCGTACGACTCCAGCGCCCTGGAGAACCTGGAGAACGGCATACTCGGCGGCACCGACGACCGGCTGGCCTTCGGCAACGCGATGGACACGCTCACCGGCAAGCCCCAGCGCGGCGGCGACGTGATCACCACCATCAACCCGAACGTGCAGAAGGCCGCCTTCCAGGCGATGGGTGACAAGAAGGGCGCCGCCGTCGCGCTCGACCCGCGCACCGGCGCCATCCTGGCCCTGGTCAGCACCCCGTCCTACGACCCCAACGTCGCCAACACCGACAGCAAGGCCTGGCAGGCACTCACCAACGACCCCAACCAGCCGTTGCTCGACCGGGCGCTCCGCCAGACCTACCCGCCCGGCTCCACCTTCAAGCTGGTCACCGCCGCCACCGCCTTCGAGACCGGCAAGTACAACAGCCCGGACGACCAGACGGACACCCCGGACGTCTACACCCTGCCCGGCACCAACACCGTCCTGCACAACGACAGCGACAGTGAGAACTGCGGCCAGGCCACCCTCAAGTACGCCCTCGAGATCTCCTGCAACACCGTCTACGGCAAGCTCGGCGCCGACCTCGGCGGGGGCAAGCTGCTCGCCCAGGCGCAGAAGTTCGGCTTCAACAGCACGGTGGACACCCCGATCCGTTCCGCGGCCAGCAACTTCCCCACCGACTCCACCCCCGACGGCACCGCCCAGGACGCGATCGGCCAGCACAACACCACCGCCACCCCGCTGCAGATGGCCATGGTCGCCGCCGCGATCGCCAACAACGGCAAGGAGATGCAGCCCTACCTGGTCGACGAGGAGCGCTCGGCCGGCGGCACCACCATCTCCAAGCACACCGAGAAGGTGCTCAACCAGTCGGTCAGCCCCGCCACCGCGCAGAAGCTGCAGCAGATGATGGTGGACGTGGTGCAGAACGGCACCGGCAAGAACGCCCAGATCCCCGGCGTCGAGGTCGGCGGCAAGACCGGCACCGCCCAGCACGGCGTGGACAACAAGGGACTGCCGTTCGCCTGGTTCGTCTCCTACGCCAAGGTCGGCAACGACTACCCGATCGCGGTCGCGGTGGTGGTCGAGGACGGTGCCGCGCAGAGCGAGGAGATCAGCGGCGGCAGCCTGGCCGCTCCGATCGCCAAGCAGATCATGCAGGCGGCCATCGGCAAGCAGTGACGGACCGGCGCCACTTCGCGGCGTTTCGTCTCCGACACCAGTAGGCTCCGATACCGGTCTGGTCTCAGCTGGCGGGCGTGTCGAGTTGTCCGTGCGGCGACCGGTAGCGTATCCGCCAGCGGCGGGTCTGCCCGCTGCCCGGTTCCGCCTCGTCGCGGCGGCTGGGACCATCGTCACCAGAACCACGCGTGACGAGAGCAGCGTCACTACAGGAACGTGCGGGGACACCTACGTCACATCCTCACCGGACGGTGGGGGAGAGGGTCGGAACTATGGAAGAGCCTCGTCGCCTCGGCGGCAGGTACGAGCTCGGCGGCGTCCTCGGACGCGGCGGCATGGCCGAGGTCTACCTCGCCCATGACACCCGGCTCGGCCGCTCCGTCGCAGTGAAGACGCTCCGGGCGGACATGGCGCGGGACCCCTCGTTCCAGGCCCGCTTCCGCCGCGAGGCCCAGTCCGCCGCCTCCCTCAACCACCCCGCCATCGTCGCCGTGTACGACACCGGCGAGGACTACATCGACGGCATCTCCATCCCGTACATCGTGATGGAGTACGTCGAGGGCTCCACGCTGCGCGAACTGCTGCACTCCGGGCGCCGGTTGCTGCCGGAGCGGGCGCTGGAGATGACCATCGGCATCCTCCAGGCGCTGGAGTACTCGCACCGCGCCGGCATCGTGCACCGGGACATCAAGCCGGCCAACGTGATGCTCACCCGCCAGGGCAACGTCAAGGTGATGGACTTCGGCATCGCCCGTGCGATGGGTGACGCCGGCATGACCATGACCCAGACCTCGGCCGTGATCGGCACCGCCCAGTACCTCTCGCCCGAGCAGGCCAAGGGCGAGACCGTGGACGCCCGCTCCGACCTCTACTCCACCGGCTGCCTGCTCTACGAACTGCTCACGCTGCGCCCGCCGTTCGTCGGCGACTCGCCCGTCGCGGTCGCCTACCAGCACGTCCGCGAGGAGGCCGCGCCGCCGTCCAGCTACGACCCCGAGGTCCGGCCGGAGATCGACGCGATCGTGCTCAAGGCGCTCGCCAAGGAGCGTGACTACCGCTACCAGAGCGCCGACGAGATGCGCGACGACATCGAGCGCTTCCTCGACGGCCTCCCGGTCGCGGCCGCCCAGCAGGCCGCCGCCTACGGCATGGGCGGCTACGGCTACGACCAGCACGGCTACCCGGCGCAGCACGACCCGTACGGCCAGACCAGCATGATGCCGCAGGCCGGTGCCGCCGCGCCCACCACCATGCTCCCGCCGGTCGGCGGCCAGGGCGGCTACGACTCGAACGGCTACCCCGACGACGGCTACGGCGACGGCGGCGACGACGTCCCGCGCAGCCGGCGCCGCGACGACCAGCCGAAGAAGAGCAACACCTCCTGGGTCATCCTGGCGCTCGCCGCGGTGCTGGTGCTGGTCGGTTCGTTCTTCGTCGCCCAGGCCATGTTCAAGGGCGGCGGCGGCAGCAAGCAGATCGCCGCGCCCAACCTCGCCGGCAAGACGTTCGACGACGCCACCAACTACGCGCACAACGTCAGCGCCAAACTGACCGTGGCGAAGGGCGCCGCGATGCCCTGCGGCAACGTGGCCAAGGACCAGGTCTGCCAGCAGAGCCCCACGGCCGGCACCCAGATGCCCGAGAACGGCACGATCGACGTCCAGCTCTCCAGCGGCCCCAGCCAGGTCCAGGTGCCCGACGAGAGCGGCAAGAACAAGGACACCGCGACCGCCGAGCTGCAGAAGGCCGGCTTCCAGCTCGGCTCGCCGGTCTACGAGAACAGCGACTCCGTCCCGCAGGATTCGGTGATCTCGCAGGACCCGCCGGCCGGCACCCAGGTGGCTCCCGGCTCCACGGTCACCCTGCACGTCTCGCAGGGCACGGGCATGACCACCGTGCCCAACGTGGTCGGCCAGCCGGTCGACCAGGCGACCGCCACCCTGAAGAACGCCGGCTTCTCGGTCGACTCCAGCAAGAGCACCCCGAGCACCAACGCCAGCCAGGTGGTCAACACCGTGGCCTCGCAGAGCCCCGCCAAGGCGGCCCCGGGGGCGACCATCACGCTGACCGTCTACGGGCCGCCGGCCAAGGTCACCGTGCCGATCGTCGTCGGCAAGACCTACAAGGACGCGTTCGCAGCACTCAACGCGCTGCACCTGGCATCGACGGTGGTCGCCGGACCGCAGGACGACAATGCGATCGTCACCGCCGTCAACCCCCAGGCCGGTTCGCAGGTCGACCCGTCGCAGGTGATCCAGCTGACCACCCAGCCGGGGAACGCGAGCCCGCCCGGCAAAGGGGGCAGCCCCGCCGCCGGGGGGCTCACCGGCTTTCCCCCCCTCGGCGGGGGCAACTAGGCACCACCGGTAGCGGACCCTGAGCGAGCACAGGGGGCTGTGGACAACCCGTCAGTTGCCCACAGCCCCTTGGCCTTTCCCGGAGCAGCGTCCCCGCCGCGTTGTCCACAGCCCGTCAGTACCGGCGCCGGCGGCCGTGGCCCGGCGCGCCGGACATGGTGCAGAGCAGCTCCACCCGCCCGCCCAGCGTCCACATCGCCCCCGACACCTCGGCCAGCCGGGCACTCATCGCCGCCAGCAGCTCCGCGTCCCGCCGCACCCGCAGGGAGAGCTCGGCGTGGCGCTGCTCCAGGGCGGTGACCTGGTCCAGGAGGCCCTCGTGGCGGGCTTCCAGCTCCTGGACGCGGTGCTCGAAGAGCTGAGTGGCCCGGCCGGCGATGTCGGTGACCATGGCTTCGGCCCAACCCGGTCGCGGGGCCGCCTCGGGCTCGGGCTCGGGCGCATAGCGGCCGGTGCGGCGGATCGCGGGGATGACCTCGTGAGTGAGCCAGCGCTTGAAGGCGCGGGCCTGCGGCTTGCGGGAGCGGAGGACCAGCGAGTACAGGCCAGGCTCGTTGATGATGGAGACGCGTCGACGGCCGACGCTGGTGTAAGCAATGGTTACACCAACCTCGTCCTCGTCGAGCGTCTGCAGAGCCTTCCGCGAGTTGCTGTGCTCCAGCACCGCGCAGACATCCGCCGCGACCCACCAAGGCTCGCCCTCAATGGTCACCACCCGGACTTCCCGGCCCTCGAAGTCGAACGGGATGACCGGGTTTTCCATGTTCGTCATACCAACCCAAACGATTCGCCCGAACGGCTGGTAGCGCGCCGCCCCAGCGCACCACCCCGGCGCACGGGAGTGCGCCCGGTCTCCAAGCATTCTGAGGACCGCGGGCCGCACCGACCTCTCGTGCCTGTGGACAACCCTGGAGGTGCAACCAGTGGTTACACCTCCCCTCACCGCAACTCCCCCGGCAAAGTCCGCTTCGCGTCCACCGGGTCCACCCGCACCAGGCTCCCCCAGACCGCCGTCCGGTACTCCGAGGTGTACACCGGCGTGCAGGTGGTCAGGGTGATGTACCGCCCCGGCTTGGTGTAGCCCGCCTTCGCCGGGACCGGGGCGACGACGCCGACGTCGTCCTCGGTGGTCCGGTCGAGTACCGCGTCCACCCGGTAGACGTACCAGTGGTCGCGGGTCTCCACCACGATCGGGTCACCCTTGGAGACCGCGTCCAGGTCGTGGAACCGGGCGCCGTGGCCGTCGCGGTGGGCGGCCAGGGCGAAGTTGCCGGACGGGTCCCACGGCATCGCGGGGCCGAAGGGCTGGGTGTAGACCCCGGCGACGCCCTGGTTGAGCACCGCGGGGTCGGTGCCGAGCTTGATCAGCACCGAGTAGCCGCGCCCCATCGCCGGCACGTGCAGGAACCCGATGCCCCCGGCGTCGAGGCCGGCCGGCGCCGCGTCACCCGGAACCGTCCAGGACCCGCGCAGCCGCCGGCCGTCCTGGTCGGCCTGACGGTCCGCCAGCAGGTCGGTCCACCAGAGCGAGTAGGCGACGAAGAGCGCCAGCACCACCCCGAGGGTGACCAGCAGCTCACCGGCGAGCCCGAGCACCCGGGCGGTCGGCGAGCGGCGGCGCGGCAGCCTGGTGCTCCCGGCTGGCTGCTGCGCCATGCGGCCTCGCTCCCGGTGGGTGGAGAAGCCTCGGGTCAGGGGCTGGTGAGGGCCGGCGGCTCTCCCTGACTCCTCGGTCGGTCATCGATCATCTTGCCAAAGACGATCAGCCGACCCCTGGCGCTGAACTCGGGCGTACAGGTGGTCATGGTGATGTACCGCCCCGATTGGGTGAACGGCGACCCCTTGGGGACCGCCTGCAGCACCGAGACGTTGGTCGGCGGGGTCTCCGGGATGCCGCCCTCCACCTCGTAGGTGTAGTAGTCGGTGCCCGTCTCCACCACGATCTTGTCGCCGGGGGCGAGCTCGGCGAGCTTGCGGAACGGTTGGCCGTGCGTGGTGCGGTGACCGGCCACGGCGAAGTTGCCGGACGGGTCCCAGGGCATCGAGGTGCCGGTGTAGTGGCCGACCAGGCCGTGGTCGAGCACCTTGGTGGTGTCGGTGCCCTCGGCGACCGGGTCGGTGAGGCCGATCTTGGGCACGTGGATGATGGCGAAGCCCTTGCCGGGGGCGAACGCCGGCGGCGGCGCGGACTGACCGGGGCCGGGCGGCGGTGCGGTGGGGTGGTCGAACTGCTGCTCCAGCTTGTCGCGGGTGCCGTCAGCTATCGCATCGGCCTGCACGTTGGTCCACCAGAGCTGGTAGGCGACGAACAGCAGCATCACCAGGCCCGTGGTGATGAACAGCTCGCCGACCAGCCGGGCCGCGATCACCCGCTTGCGCTCCTTGGGCCGGACCACCGGCCCGCGTCGCCCGGTGGACCGCCGGCGGCCGCTGCCCGAGCGCACCCCGACCCGGCCCTGGGCGCGCCGCCCCTCGCTCCGGCCGCCCTGCTCGCCCGACCGGCCGGCCGACTGCGCGGGCACGGTGACCGCCCGCAGTTGCAGCGTCTGATCGGCCAGCCACGGATACTCCGGCGCCGGGTAGTCCGGCTGCTCGGCCGCGGGGACCGCCGGTTCGACGGGCTGGTAGACCCCCCAGCCGTCGGACTCGCCCTGGTGCGCCCCGGCCGGCGGCTCCTGCCACCGACCGCCGTACCCCTCGTCTCGGCGCCCTTCCGGGCGCACGGCCGTCATCGCCTCAACCCCGGCCGATCACCGGTGCGAGTCCGACCGATCGGCCGACCGCCTCCGGGTCGCCGCACTCGGCCAACCAGTTGGCCAGCATTCGGTGTCCCCCCTCGGTGAGCACCGACTCGGGGTGGAACTGCACCCCTTCCACGGGCAGCTCCCGGTGCCTCAGCCCCATGATGACACCGCTCTCGGTCCGCGCGGTGACCACCAGCTCGGCGGGGACCGTGGTCGGCTCGACGGCCAGCGAGTGGTAGCGGGTGGCGGTCATCGGCGAGGGCAGGCCGGCGAAGACACCACCGTCCTCGTGTTCGACCAGCGAGGTCTTGCCGTGCAGCAGCTCGGGGGCCCGGTCGACCACCGCGCCGTAGGCCACCGCGATCGACTGCAGGCCCAGGCAGACGCCGAACAGCGGCAGTCCGATGGCGGCACAGTGCCGCACCATCTCGATGCAGACCCCGGCCTCCTCGGGCGCGCCGGGGCCGGGGGAGAGCAGCACCCCGTCGTACCCCCGCTCGCCGTCGCGCCGCACCGCCCGACCCGCCGTCAGCTCGTCATTGCGCACCACCTCGCAGGTGGCGCCCAGCTGGTAGAGGTACTGGACCAGGTTGAAGACGAAGCTGTCGTAGTTGTCCACCACGAGGATGCGCGGGGTGGTGACGGTCGAGGCCATGGCTGCTGACTCCGGTGGGGTGCGGGCGGGACTGCTGGCGGGAGGTGGCGTGCCCGGTCCGGGCGGCCGGGGGACGGTCAGCCGTGGCCACCGCCGTTGTTCACCGTGACGTCGTTGAACGGGAGCAGCGGTTCCGCCCACGGGAAGACGTACTGGAAGAGCAGGTAGACCACGCCGAGGACGAGCAGCAGCGAGATGATCGCGCGGACCAGGGTGTTCCCCGGCAGGTGCCGCCAGATCCAGGCGTACATGGTGCTCCCTACAGTCGGGCCGTGGGCACCAGAGTAGACCGCGAGCCACGGCCGTTGGCCGGACCGGGAAATTTCCCGCGCCCCGGCGCGAGGGGTGCTACTGACCGGTGACGGCGTGCAGGTCGGTGCCGCCGGTGTAGCCGGGCAGGGTGAGGTCGCCGGTCTCCTGCACCTTCCAGCCCAGGCCGTAGGCCGCGACGTACTGCAGGTAGTTGCGGATCGAGGGGTCGGCGTCGACCGCGGCGCGCAGGTCGGCCGTCCTGCCGACGGCCCGGATGACGTACGGCGGCGAGTAGACCCGGCCCTGCAGCAGCAGGGTGTTGCCGACGCAGCGGACCGCGCTGGTGGCGATCAGCCGCTGGTCCATCACTTGCACTCCTTCGGCGCCACCGCGCCACAGTGCGTTGACGACGGCCTGGATGTCCTGCTGATGGATCACCAGGTCGTTGACGCCTGGTTCGGGGACGCCGGGGATCCGGGCGGTGGCGTCGGCCGGCGCGTCGTTCAGGGTGACGGTGAGGCCGGGGCCCTGCAGCTGGTCGAGGCCGGCCAGTCGGCGCTGCTGGGCGAGTCGGTCGGCGTCGGCCGGGTCGCCGACCTGCTGCCTGGTCAGGGCGTCGGCGCGCTGCTGGAGCTCGGAGAGGTCGGCCTGGGCCTGCCGGTTCTGGTCGCTGCGCTGCTGTATCAGATCGCCCAGGCGGAGCAGCGAGTTGTCCGAGCGCAGGTCGATGCCGTGGGAGGCGTGCGCGCTGACGTAGAACAGGACACCCGCGAGGGCGAAGACACCGCAGGTCAGGGCACGACCGACAATTCGGGTGGAGTTTCGGCGGCCGATGCCCTCCGGGGGGTCCTGCTCTCCGGAATTCTCGGAATTCGGCACCGTACCCTTATCTCCTTCCGACCCGGCGAGCCACTACGCTAACGGACGCCGGTGGCATCTGCGGAGTACCTCCCGGTCTCCTCTGTACCGACCCGGCTCCGCATTCGCCGCCCCGCCCCGCTGCACCCTGCGCGGTCTCACAGCGCATCGACAGGAGAGCCCCTCGTGCCGAAGTCTCGACTCCGCAAGAAGTCCGACTACACCCCGCCGACCACGGCGACCGCAGTCAAGATCAGCTCGGGCCGCACCTGGGTCGCTCCGGTGATGCTGGCACTGTTCCTCATCGGGCTGGCCTGGATCGTCACCTACTACGTGACGAGTGCGAGCTACCCGGTGCGGGCCTGGGGCAACTGGAACATCCTGGTGGGCTTCGGCTTCATCGCCGGGGGCTTCGGCGTCTCCACCCAGTGGAAGTAGCGCCCGCGCCCTGAGCGGCCCCCGCTGACCGAGGGGACGAGGACCGCTTCGCCGCAGCCCGGCGGAGCGGTCCGCCGGGCTGTCCGCGCGCGGCGCGGGTCGGTCATACCGTCCGCTTGTCCACATGGTTATCCACAGTGGGGAAAAGTCGACCCACCTTGTGGATAACTCTGTGCGATCTCCGGATCGCCTGACGATCCCGCAGCGGGACGCGCGTAGACCAGGCGGGCACCGACTGTGTGCACATCACTGCGCACTGTGGACAACTGTGCGGCTCAGCCGCTGAGTCGGGCGGTCTCCACCAGGACCACGGCGACGATCGCCGCCAGCATCAGGGCCACGGTGGTGGCCTGCACCAGATCGCGGTGGGCCCGGGGCGCGTGCATCAGGCCGATCCCGGTGACGGTCCCGGCGACCAACCCGCCGATGTGCGCCCGCCAGTCGATGCCGGGCACCGAGAAGGTGATCACCAGGTTGAAGACGATCAGCGCGACCACCGGGCCGATCGGCTGGCGGGCCGCCCGGAACAGCACCGCGGTAGCGCCGAACAGGCCGAAGATCGCTCCTGAGGCGCCCAGCGAGGCGGTGCCGCTCCCCGACACCAGGTAGACCAGCGCGCTGCCGGCCAGCCCGCTGACCACGTAGAGCGCCAGGAACCGCAGCCGGCCCAGCACCCGCTCCAGGTTGGGGCCGATCCACCACAGCGCCAGCATGTTGGAGCCCACGTGCAGCGGATTCGTCGGCTGGTGCATGAAGATCGCGGTGAACAGCCGGTAGTACTCGCCGCCCGCCACACCGTGCAGGTGGCCGTACTGGTCCACCCAGCTGGCCAGGTCCCACTGGTAGGTCAGCGGCTTGTAGAGGAACGAGGACACCACGAACAGCGCCAGGTTGATCCCGATCAGGATCTTGGTGACCAGGCTGCCGTCCCCGGTGAGCTTGCCGCCGAACCGGGTGGTGGGCACCTGCGACTGCTGCGGCTGCTGCGCGGGCGGATGCGACGAGGTTCCGTTCACGCACTCCGGGCAGTGGAAGCCGACCGAGGCGTCGACCATGCACCGGGGGCAGATGGGCCGGCCGCAGCGCGAGCAGCTGACCCCGGTCTCCTGCTCGGGGTGCCGGTAGCAGCGCGGCAGCCGGTGCGCACCGGCTCCGGTGGGTGCCGCCGGACCGGTCGGGTCGCCCTGGGTCATCGCGCCTCTCTCTGCCTGGCATGACGAGTCCCGGGGCCCACCACCGCGTGGCGGACCACCGGGACCGTCAAGGCTACTGCCGCGCCGGGGACGCCGACAGGCGTCAGCGGCGGGTGATCTCCACCGAGTTGATCACCACGTCCTGGACCGGACGGTCGTTGGGGCCGGTCTTGACACCGGCGATCACGGCGACGACCTTCTGGCTGGCCTCGTCCTCGACCGCGCCGAAGATGGTGTGCTTGCCGGTCAACCAGGTGGTGGGGGCCACCGTGATGAAGAACTGCGAGCCGTTGGTGCCCGGGCCGGCGTTGGCCATGGCGAGCAGGAACGGCTTGGTGAAGGCCAGGTCGGGGTGGAACTCGTCGCCGAACTTGTAGCCCGGGCCGCCGATGCCCTGACCCAGCGGGTCACCGCCCTGGATCATGAAGCCGTCGATGATCCGGTGGAATATGGTGCCGTCGTAGAGCTTGGCATTGGTCTTCTGGCCGGTGCGCGGGTCGGTCCACTCGCGCGTGCCCTCGGCCAGCTCGACGAAGTTCGCCACGGTCTTGGGGGCGTGGTTGGGGAAGAGCTTGACCACGATGTCGCCGTGGTTCGTCTTGAGGGTCGCGAACAGTTCCTCGGCCACGAGGATGCCTTCCTTCTCTTGGTCACTGACCTCTGCATCATGGCAGACGGCCCAGCCTGCCATGCAAAGGGATAAAACGGCATGCATGATCTCGAATCAGGTGGATAAGTGCCGCTACAACACCCCAGGAGGTGGATCTTCCGTGACCCGTATGCCCGCCGTGCCCTCCCTCGAAGGCGCACGTGAGACGGCCGGCCGGACCCTGGAGACGCTGGCGCCCTATGCGGCGACGGCCCGGGACACCGCGGCGCAGTACGCGGACGGAGCCCGGCAGCGGCTGGGCCCGGCCCTGGAGGCGCTGGGGCCGCGGCTGGAGGCGGCCGTCGACCAAGCCAGGGCGGGCGGGCTGCAGGCGGCCCAGTCGGCCCGCGCCGGCCTGGCACCGCGAGTCGGACAGGCCTTCGCCGCGCTGCCACCGAAGAGCCAGGAGAACGCCGTCAAGGCCGTCCACCGGGCCCAGGAGGCCGCGCTGCACGCCCGGCACTCGGCCGAGCACGCCCGGGCCGCCGCGCTGCCGGTGGTGCAGGAGGCCCAGGCCCGGGGTGCGGCCGCGCTGTCCGCCCTCCAGGGCAAGCAGCCGGCGGCGCGGCGTTGCGGCTGCAGCCGCCGTCGGATGACCGCCGAGGCCCGGCGGGCCGCCCGGGCCGAGCGCGGTCGCCGCGGGTCACTGGCCGCGGTGGGGCTGCTGGCGATCGGCGGCGGGGTGCTGCTCTGGGCCTGGTACCGGCGGCGCAGCGAGCCGGAGTGGCTGATCGAGCCGCCCGAGGTGCAGCACCCGCTGAACCCGGTGCACCCGGCCTCGCGTGCCACCGGCACCGCTGGGGACGCCTCGGAGGCGGCTGAGCGACCCGACGGGCAGACCGGCGAGGACGACCGGCCGGACGGCAGCGGACCGGTCTGACGCACCGCCGGACGCAGTGCGCCGGAACGCCGATGGCCGGCCTGGAGGACCAGGCCGGCCATCGGCGTTTCCGTGGAGCTTAGGAGACTCGAACTCCTGACATCTGCCTTGCAAAGGCAGCGCTCTACCAACTGAGCTAAAGCCCCGGGACGGCACCCGTGGCGCCATCGGAGAACAGCGTACCGGGTCGACCGGACTGGGGGCACCTCCCGCCCTCCCCCGGCCGCCGGTCAGGGGCCCCATGACCGGGGGCCGTGCGCGGGTGTCCGGCCCACCGGGTGGGCAGGAGCAGCGGCGGGGAGGTCCCGAGCGGACCTCCCGCGTTCCGCCGCGGCGACCTGAGGTCAGCGACCGGCCGGGATCGGGTCGGTGGCCTCGGTCCACAGGTCCTGCTCGGCGCGGTCGGCCTGGACCTGACGGTAGACAAAGAAGCCGCCGAGGGCGACCAGGGCGACCAGGAGGAGCTTCTTCACCGCGGGACCTCGTCCTTCTCAGCAGTTCGGGGACTCACCCGCCAGGGTCCCGGCCGGGCGGCCGGGGTGGCGGGCCTGTGATGTGCGGGGTGTGGTTGGCGACCGAAATCGACCGAACCGCCCTGCGGCCGATGATACACACCCGTGTCCTGTTCGAGACCGGCTATCCGGCGCCCCAACATGGGGACGCGGCCCACGGTTTGACGTCACGGCGCGCAGGACGGCCGATCGGCGGGGCCGGTCCGGCCGAAGACCACGGTGGCGTCGTCGTGCCGCTTGCCGGGAACCGGCCGGGCGGGTCCGCGTGCGCGGCGGCCCGCACGACCGCCGGCACCGCGCCCGGACCCCGCTCGTCCGGGGTCTCCAGCGTGCCCAGCTCCGGCCGTACCGCTCCACCAGCCGCGACACGCCGTCGGCGAGCACCGCGAAGCGCCGCACCCCGGCCGGCGGACGGGAGCCGGTGAGCGCCTGGTCGGCGGACTCGGGGCGAGTGCTCGCCACCAGAAGCCGCAGGCCGCGTCGCACAGCCGCGACACGCCGGCCCGGTCGTACGTCGGCAACCGCTCCAGCCGGTCGTCCAGCACCGGGGTTGCCCAGGTCGCAGCTGCCGCCGTGCAGGGCGCAGACGGCCTCGTTCCCGGCCCGCAGCACCCGCGCAGCTCCGCTGCATCGCCGCTCCCGTCCGTCGCGCAGCCGCCGCCAAAACGAAACGCCCGCTCACCGATCCCGGTGAGCGGGCGTTTCCGCAGGTGGGCCTAACAGGACTTGAACCTGTGGCCTCTTCCTTATCAGGGAAGCGCTCTAACCGTCTGAGCTATAGGCCCTTGCCGCACTGAAAGATTAGCGGACCGACGGCCGATCTCCCAAATCGATACCCTGGCCCTCCTTCGGCCCCCCGATCGCAGGCCTCACCTCGGCAGTTCCGGTCCCGGTCGACCGGCGGCGCAGCCACTGCTCGCGGGTGGCCGGGAGGCCGCTGGTGCCGCTGGGGGTGGTGCGCACGGCGAGGACCTGGTTGATCCCGATCCGGTTCTCCTCGAAGGCCAGCGCGGAGGCCGCCATGTAGAGCCGCCAGACCCTGGCCCGGCCGCGGCCGGCCAGTCGGACCGCCTGCGGCCAGTTGGCCTCCAGGTTGGCCACCCACTCGCGCAGCGTCAGGGCGTAGTGCTCGCGCAGCGATTCGACGTCGCGCACCTCGAAGCCGGCCTCCTCCAGCGAGGAGACGGTGCTGCCGACCGGGGAGAGCTCGCCGTCCGGGAAGACGTAGCGGTTGATGAAGGGGCTGGGGGTGTGCGGCACCCCGGGGCGGTCGGGGCGGCGGGCGATCTGGTGGTTGAGCAGTCGGCCGCCGGGGACCAGCAGGTCGTACAGGCCCTCCGCGTAGACCCGGTACTGGGCGCTGCCGACGTGCTCGGCCATGCCGATCGAGGAGATCGCGTCATAGGGCCCGTCGGGGATCTCGCGGTAGTCCTGCAGCCGGATCTCCACCCGGTCCGCCAGCCCGGCCGCGGCCACCCGCTCCCGGGCGAGCGCCACCTGCTCGGCGGAGATGGACACGCCGACCGCGGTGACCCCGTAGTGCTCGGCCGCGTGCAGCACCATCGAGCCCCAGCCGCAGCCGACGTCGAGCAGCCGCATGCCGGGCTCCAGGCCGAGCTTGCGGCAGATCAGGTCGAGCTTGGCGAACTGCGCGTCCTCCAGGCTCTTGCCCTCCGGAGCCCAGTAGGCGCACGAGTAGACCATCGACGGGCCGAGCACCAGGCGGTAGAACTCGTTGCCCACGTCGTAGTGGTGGCTGATCGCGGCCCGGTCCCGGCTGCGGCTGTGCAGCCGGCCCTGCTGGCGGGCCTCCTCGGGCGGCAGCGCGGGATTCGGGCCGAGCGCGCCGGCCCTGGCCAGCGCGGCCAGGGCCCGCCGCCCGGCCGGGCCGGCCAGGTCGGCCGGGCCCAGGTGCAGGTCGCGCACCTCGGGCCGCTCGGCGAAGTGCGCCGCCTCGGCCAGCACCGCGTAGAGGTCCTCGCCTTGGCCGAGCTCCAGGTCGCCGGAGACGTAGGCCCTGGCCAGGCCGAGCTCGCCGGGGGCCCAGAGCAGCCGGCGCAGCGCCCGCCGGTTGCGCAGCACCAGCACCGGGGCGTCGGCCGCCCCGGCGGTGCTGCCGTCCCAAGCTTGCAGCCGGAACGGCAGCCGGGACCCGAGCAGGCCCTCCACTGCCTCGACGAGCTGCGATGCGATCTGAGCCATCGTGTGGAACCTCCGCGCAACCGTGGGGACAGCTGAACGCCGAGCAGCCGCCCCCTGAATCCGTACCGGTAGCCGTGCAGGCAGCCGCACCAGCCAATCCGAACGGCCGCGCGAAGTCCCGGCGGCACGCCGGGACCGGACGGCTGTCACCCGAATGACGAGGCGGGCCCCTTCGATGAAACCGCCGAAGGGGCCCGCCTATGCCGGATTTCGCGAAACTGGTTCGTGAACCGGTGCGTACTGAGTGAAGTCGTGACGATGTGTCAGGCTGACGCGCGGTCAGCCGGGAGCCGCCCGGGTCGGGTCACTCCTCCTCGGCCAGCGTCAGCTCGACGCCGCCGGTGAAGCCGGCCGCCGAGTTGTAGATGAACGCGGCGAGGGTGGAGAGCGCGGTCAGCAGCACCACGTCGACCACGGCGATCAGCGCGGTCCAGGTGAGCACCTGCCCGAAGCCGACGTAGTCCATGATGTTGACGCCGCCGGTGCCGGTGCTGCCCGAGCCGGTGACCTCCTTGAGGGTCTTGCCGATCGAGTCGAAGACGCCCAGGGTGTCCAGCGTGCTCCAGAGCACGATGGCGGCCACGATCATGATGATGCCGAGCGCCAGCGACAGCAGGAAGCTGACCTTCATCACCGACCAGGGGTCGGCCTTGAGCACCCGCAGCCGCGCCTTGCGGGTCCGGCCGGAGCCGGCCGACGGCGCCGCGGCGGCCGGCCGGGGGGCCGACTGGCCCGCCTGGCCCGGGGCGCGGGTGCCGCGCCCGGCGGCCGGCTGCCCCTTGGTGTAGGTGGTCGGCTGGGAGTACCCGCCGGCCGCCGACTGACCCGGCGGGGGCACCGTCGGCTTGTCGGCCGTGCCACCGCTGTAGCCGCCGGTGGAGCCCACCGAGGACATCACAGAGGTGGACGCCGCCGGATGCTCGGCCGACGGCTGCGGAACACCTCCGAACGGCGCACCGCCCGGCGCGGCACCTCCCGCAGCACCCGTGGTCCCACTCACTCTGGTTCCTCCCGCAGTTCCTGCCCGGGACGCGGCCACGTCCCGGTCGACACTCCACTGTGCGGCATCAAGCTGAGAAGCCCGAAACCGGGGCAGCCGGTGCCCCCGTCGAACGGCGGGGGTACCGGCTGCCCCACCACCGTCAGCCCTGGTCAGCCGCTTCGGACGAGCCGGCTGGGGCATCCGCCACAATGTCGGTGCCCGCGCCCTCGACCGATTCGACAGCCTCGGCCGTACCGTCGGCGATCTCCTCTTCCTCGGCCTCCGCGTTGCGGGCCATGCCCACCACCGCGTCGCGCTTCCCGAGGTTGATCAGTTGGACGCCCATGGTGTCACGTCCGGTTTCACGGACCCCGGAAACCCTGGTCCGGATCACCCCGCCGGACAGGGTGATGGCCATGATCTCGTCGGTCTCCTCGACCACCAGCGCGCCGACCAGCGAGCCGCGGCCCTCGACGGTCTTCGCCGCCTTGATGCCGAAGCCGCCGCGGCCCTGCACCCGGTACTCGGCCACCGGGGTCCGCTTGGCGTAGCCGCCGTCGGTCGCGGTGAAGACGAAGGTGCCCGGGCGGACCACGTTCATCGACAGCAGCTCGTCGTCCTCGCGGAACGCCATGCCCTTGACGCCGGAGGTGGCCCGGCTCATCGGGCGCAGCGCCTCGTCGGTGGCGGTGAACCGGATCGACTGGGCCTTCTTGGAGACCAGCAGCAGGTCGTCGTCGGCGGAGACCAGCTCGGCGCCGATCAGCTCGTCGTCGCGGCCGTTCTCGTCGGTGCGCAGGTTGATCGCGATCAGGCCGCCGGAGCGCGGCGAGTCGTAGTCCTTCAGCGGGGACTTCTTCACCAGGCCCTCACGCGTGGCCAGCACCAGGTAGGGCTTGTCCTCGTAGGTGCGGATCGCCATCACCTGGGTGATGTGCTCCTCCGGCTGGAAGGCCAGCAGGTTGGCCACGTGCTGGCCGCGGGCGTCCCGGCCGGCGTCCGGCAGCTCGTAGCCCTTGGCCCGGTAGACCCGGCCCTTGTTGGTGAAGAAGAGGATCCAGTTGTGGGTCGTGGTCACGAAGAAGTGGTCCACGATGTCGTCCTGCTTCAGCTGGGCGCCGCGCACGCCCTTGCCGCCGCGCTTCTGCGAGCGGTACAGGTCGGAGCGGGTCCGCTTGACGTAGCCGCCACGGGTGATCGTGACGACGATGTCCTCCTCCGCGATCAGGTCCTCGATCGACAGGTCGCCGTCCGAGGGGATCAGCGTGGAGCGCCGCTCGTCGCCGTACTTCTCGACGATCGCGGTGAGCTCCTCGGAGACGATCTCCCGCTGCCGGGCCGGGGAGGCCAGGATCGCGTTGTACTCGTCGATCTTGCGCTGCAGCTCGTCGTGCTCGTCGGTGATCCGCTGCCGCTCCAGGGCGGCCAGCCGGCGCAGCTGCATCTCCAGGATCGCGTTGGCCTGCAGCTCGTCGATGGTGAGCAGGTCCATCAGGCCGGTGCGGGCGGCGTCGGCCGACGCCGAGGCGCGGATCAGCGAGATCACCGCGTCGATCATGTCCAGCGCCTTGAGCAGCGCGCGCAGGATGTGCGCCCGCTCCTCGGCCTTGCGCAGCCGGAACCGGGTGCGCCGGACGATCACGTCGACCTGGTGGTTGACCCAGTGCCGGATGAAGGCGTCCAGCGAGAGGGTGCGCGGCACCCCGTCGACCAGGGCCAGCATGTTGGCGCCGAAGTTGGTCTGCAGGTCGGTGTGCTTGTACAGGTTGTTGAGCACGACCTTGGCGACGGCCTCGCGCTTGAGCACGATCACCAGGCGCTGGCCGGTCCGCGAGGAGGACTCGTCGCGGACGTCCGCGATGCCGGCGACCCGGCCGTCCTTCACCAGGTCGGCGATCTTCAGCGCCAGGTTGTCCGGGTTCACCTGGTACGGCAGCTCGGTGATCACCAGGCACTGGCGGCCCTGGATCTCCTCCACCTCGACCACCGCGCGCATGGTGATCGAGCCGCGCCCGGTTCGGTACGCCTCCTCGATCCCGCGGCGGCCGACGATCAGCGCGCCGGTCGGGAAGTCGGGGCCCTTGATCCGCTCGATCAGGGCCTCCAGCAGCTCCTCGTTGGAGGCGTCCGGGTGCTGCAGCGCCCAGAGCGCGCCGGAGGCCACCTCGCGCAGGTTGTGCGGCGGGATGTTGGTGGCCATGCCGACCGCGATGCCGGTGGCGCCGTTGACCAGCAGGTTGGGGATGCGCGCCGGCAGGACGGTCGGCTCCTGCGAGCGGCCGTCGTAGTTGGCGGCGAAGTCGACGGTCTCCTCGTCGATGTCGCGCATCATCTCCATCGACAGCGGCGCCATCTTGCACTCGGTGTAGCGCATCGCCGCGGCCGGGTCGTTGCCCGGGGAGCCGAAGTTGCCGTTGCCGTCGACCAGCGGCATCCGCATCGACCAGGGCTGCGCCAGGCGCACCACGGTGTCGTAGATCGAGGTGTCGCCGTGCGGGTGGTAGTTGCCCATCACGTCGCCGACCACGCGGGCGCACTTGTAGTAGCCCTTCTCGGGCCGGTAGCCGCCGTCGTACATCGCGTACAGCACCCGGCGGTGCACCGGCTTGAGGCCGTCGCGGACCTCGGGCAGCGCGCGGGAGACGATCACGCTCATCGCGTAGTCGAGGTAGGAGCGCTGCATCTCGGTCTCGAGCTCGATCGGCTCGATCCGCAGCGCGCCCTGGGCCTGGGCAGCCTGCGGCTGCTCTTCGCTCTCGGGGCGGTTGTCGTCGACCACTGCTGGTCAGTTTCCTTTCACGCGTGACTGGACGGGCGGAGACGGACGGTCGATCACACGTCCAGGCACCTACACATCCAAGAAGCGGACGTCCTTGGCGTTGCGCTGGATGAAGGAGCGACGGGCCTCGACGTCCTCGCCCATCAGCACCGAGAACAGGTCGTCGGCGCGGGCCGCGTCCTCCAGGGTCACCTGGAGCAGCAGCCGGTGGGCCGGGTCCATGGTGGTGACCCGCAGCTCCTCGGCGTTCATCTCGCCCAGACCCTTGAAGCGCTGGATCGCGTCGTCCTTGGGCAGCCGGCGCCCGGCCGACACGCCGGCCTCGATCAGGGCGTCGCGCTCGCGGTCGGAGTAGGCGTACTCGAAGTCGTCCTTGCCCCACTTGATCTTGTACAGCGGCGGCATCGCCAGGTAGACGTAGCCGGCCTCGACCAGCGGGCGCATGAAGCGGAACAGCAGGGTCAGCAGCAGGGTGCGGATGTGCTGCCCGTCGACGTCGGCGTCGGCCATCAGCACGATCTTGTGGTAGCGCAGCTTGGACTCGTCGTAGTCCTCCTGGATGCCGCAGCCGAAGGCCGAGATCAGCGCCTGGACCTCGGTGTTCTGCAGCACCTTGTCGATCCGCGCCTTCTCGACGTTCAGGATCTTGCCGCGGATCGGCAGGATGGCCTGGGTGCGCGGGTCGCGGCCCTGCTTGGCCGAGCCGCCGGCGGAGTCACCCTCGACGATGAAGATCTCGCACTCGCCCGGGTCCTTGGACTGGCAGTCGCTCAGCTTGCCCGGCAGCGAGGCGCTCTCCAGCAGGCCCTTGCGGCGGGTCAGGTCGCGCGCCTTGCGGGCCGCCATCCGCGCGGTGGCCGCGGTGATGGACTTGCGGATGATGTCCGCGGCCTCGTTCGGGTTGCGGTCCAGCCAGTCGTTGAGGTGCTCGTGCACCACCTTCTGGACGAAGGTCTTGGCCTCGGTGTTGCCCAGCTTGTCCTTGGTCTGGCCCTCGAACTGCGGCTCGCCGAGCTTGACCGAGATGACCGCGGTCAGGCCCTCGCGGATGTCCTCGCCGGAGAGGTTCTCGTCCTTCTCGCGGAGCAGCTTCTTCTCCCGCGCGTAGCGGTTGACCAGGCCGGTCAGCGCCGCCCGGAAGCCCTCCTCGTGGGTGCCGCCGCCGTGCGTGTGGATGGTGTTGACGAAGGAGTAGACGCCCTCGGTGTAGGAGGCGTTCCACTGCATGGCGATCTCCACCGAGATCGTCTTGTCCTTGTCCTCCGCCTCGAAGTCGATCACCGAGGGGTGCACGACCTCGCCCTTGCGGGAGTTGAGGTCCTTCACGAAGTCGGCGATGCCGCCCTCGTAGTGGTAGGTCACCGAGAGCGGGTTGCCCTCGTCGTCGGTGTGCTCCGGGCGCTCGTCGGTCAGCCGGATGGTCAGGCCCTTGTTGAGGAAGGCCATCTCCTTGAACCGGCGCGACAGGGTCTCGAACGAGTAGACGGTGGTCTCGAAGATGTCGCCGTCGGCCCAGAAGGTGACGCTGGTGCCGGTCCGGTCGGTGGCCTCGTGCTTGGCCAGCGGCGCGGTCGGGGCGCCCATCTTGTAGTCCTGGGTCCAGCGGTGGCCGTCGGTGTGGATCTCCACCGCGAGGCGGGTGGAGAGCGCGTTGACGACCGAGACGCCGACACCGTGCAGACCGCCGGAGACCGCGTAGCCGCCGCCGCCGAACTTGCCGCCGGCGTGCAGCACGGTGAGCACCACCTCGACGGCCGGCTTGTCCTGGCCGGGCACCAGGCCGACCGGGATGCCGCGGCCGTTGTCGACGACCCGGATGCCGCCGTCGGCCAGGATGGTCACGTCGATGGTGTCGGCGTGGCCGGCCATGGCCTCGTCGACGGCGTTGTCCACGACCTCCTGGACCAGGTGGTGGAGACCGCGCTCACCGGTCGAACCGATGTACATGCCGGGGCGCTTGCGGACCGCGTCGAGGCCCTCCAGCACCTGGATCGCGCTGGCGTCGTACGACGACCCCTTTTCGGCAGGGGTGGTCGCCGGGTCGGTGGGGACGGGGGACTGGCTGGACTCGCCGGAATCGGCCACGAAGCGCCCTCTCTGGCACAGCGCGGGCCGCATCCCCGCCCGGTTCGGGCGAGGGTGCGACCACGTCGTTTCGACTCAGTTACCGCAAGTTGCAGTGTTTGCGGTTCAGTCTACCGGTACGACTGACATAGATGGGCGTTTGGCAGGCCTTGAAGGCGGATTTGCCGCCCCGAATCCCCTCCGCACATGTCCCGATACTCGCCCGGGGGGCTGAGCGGCTTCACGCAGGCCGCCAGCGGTTCCGGAGGTGTGCGCTCCGTCAAGAGGCGCTCCTGCGTCACCGCGCCCGACGACTCAGCCCCAGGTGTCGCGCGGACCCGTGCTGCCCGGCGCGCGCAGCCGGCCGTACCGCCGCTGCGGCACCGACGGCCCGAACACCCGGATCACCCGGACCGTGCCGTGCCCCAGCTCGTGGTTGAGCCGCGCCACCAACTGCCTTGCCAGCAAACGCAACTGAGTGGCCCACGCGGTGGAGTCACAACGCACCGTCAGCACCGCCTCGGCCTCGTCGAAGTGCTCCGGGGCGCAGTGCGCGGCGATGTCCGGGCCGACGATCTGCGGCCAGCGGCCCATCACCCCGGCCACCGCGGCCGGCGCCTCCCAGCCACGCTCCGTGATCAAACGATTGAGCGCGGCCCCCAGCGGCACCGGGTCCCGGCCGTCCGCCCGGGCCCCGCTGCGCAGCCCGTGCCGCTTCGCCTCGCGCTTCTCGCGCACCTGCTCGCCGCGCTGCCGGGCCTGCTCCTTGGCCGCCCGCAGCGCGACCCGGGCCAGGTCGACGCCGGAGAGCTGCGGTTCGTCGCTCATCGGCGGTGCGCTCCTTCTTCCCCAGGCTGTGGACAGACCAGAGTACGGCTTCGCGCCCCCCGCCGTCGGATCCGTCAGGGGTGGATCCGGCTGACCTCGCCGTCCGCCACCGCGTACCGCGCGCCGGCCAGCGCCTTGGGCACGTCCTCCGGCACCGCCGCGGTGACCAGCACCTGCTCGCCGCCGGCCACCAGCTCGGCCAGCTGGTCGCGCCGCCTGGCGTCCAGCTCGGCGAAGACGTCGTCCAGGATCAGCACCGGCTCGCCGCCGTCCGCCCGCAGCAGCTCGTAGGAGGCCAGCCGCAGCGCCAGCGCGAACGACCAGGACTCGCCGTGGCTGGCGTAGCCCTTGGCGGGCAGGGTGCCGAGCAGCAGGCCCAGCTCGTCCCGGTGCGGTCCGACCAGGGTCAGCCCGCGCTCGGTCTCCTGCCTGCGCACCGCCCGCAGCGCCTCCAGCAGCCGCTGCTCCGCCTCCTCCCGGCTGCCCGGCAGGGCGCCCTCGAAGGCCGAGGCCCGGTACTCCAGGGCGGTCGGGCCGCCGCCCGGCGCCAGCCGCTCGTAGGCCTGCGCCACCAGCGGCTGCAGGGCCGCGACCAGCTGCAGCCGGAAGGCCGTCAGCTCCGCCCCCGCCCGGGCCAGATGGCCGTCCCAGACCTCCAGCGTGGACAGGTCGGCGCCCTTGCCGCCGCCGGCCCGGCGGGCCATCGCGGCGGTCTTCAGCAGCGCGTTGCGCTGCTTGAGCACCCGCTCGTAGTCGGCGCGCACGCCGGCCAGCCGGGGCGCCCGGGAAGTCAGCAGCTCGTCCAGGAACCGCCGCCGCTCCCCCGGGTCGCCCTTGACCAGCGCCAGGTCCTCGGGGGCGAACAGCACAGTGCGCAGCAGGCCCAGCACGTCGCGCGGACGGACGTTGTCGGAGCGGTTGATCCGGGCCCGGTTGGCCTTGCCCGGGGTGATCTCCAGTTCGATCAGGGTGGTCCGGCCGCGGTCCTCGACCGAGCCGCGCACCACCGCCCGCTCGGCGCCCTGGCGGACCAGCGGGGCGTCGGTGGCCACCCGGTGGCTGCCCAGCGTCGCCAGGTAGCCGATCGCCTCCACCAGATTGGTCTTGCCCTGGCCGTTGGGCCCCACGAACGCGGTCACGCCCGGGTCGAGGGGTACCTCGGCCCGGGCGTAGGACCGGAAATCGGCGAGCGACAGGTGCGCGACATGCATGGGGAGGTACTGCGCCCGCCTTCTGGTGCTTCGTTACTTGGACTCGACCGCGTGGCCGCCGAACTCGTTGCGCAGCGCGGCGATCATCTTCATCTGCGGGGAGTCGTCCTGACGGGAGGCGAACCGGGCGAACAGCGAGGCGGTGATCGCCGGCAGCGGCACGGCGTGGTCGATCGCGGCCTCGACCGTCCAGCGGCCCTCGCCGGAGTCGGCCGCGTAGCCCCGCAGCTTGTCCAGGTGCTCGTCCTTGTCCAGGGCGTCCACCGCCAGGTCGAGCAGCCAGGAGCGGATCACCGTGCCCTCCTTCCAGGAGCGGAAGATCTCCCGGACGTCGGTCACGCTGTCCACGGCCTCCAGCAGCTCCCAGCCCTCGGCGTAGGCCTGCATCATGGCGTACTCGATGCCGTTGTGGACCATCTTGGCGAAGTGGCCGGCGCCCGCCTTGCCGGCGTGCACCGCGCCGTACTCGCCCTCGGGCTTGAGCGCGTCGAAGACCGGCTGCACCCGGGCGATGTGCTCGGCCTCGCCGCCGTACATCAGTGCGTAGCCGTTCTGCAGGCCCCAGACACCGCCGGAGACGCCGCAGTCGACGAAGCCGATGCCCTTCTCGGCCAGCAGCGCGGCGTGCTTCTCGTCGTCGGTCCAGCGCGAGTTGCCGCCGTCCACCACGATGTCGCCCGGCGAGAGCAGCCGGGCCAGCTCCTCGATGGTCTGCTGGGTCGGTGCACCGGCCGGCACCATCACCCAGACCACGCGCGGGCCCTGCAGCTTGGTGACGAGCTCCTGGAGGCTCGCGACGTCGGCGAGGTCGGGGTTGCGGTCGTAGCCGATGACGGTGTGGCCGGCGCGGCGGATGCGCTCGCGCATGTTGCCGCCCATCTTGCCGAGACCGATGAGGCCGAGCTCCATGACTTGTCCTTACCTGAAGTTCGTGCAATCCGGCGGCGCCGTTGCCGCGCCTCAGAGCCTACGCCGCGCCGGTGTCCCCAGGAGTTCGGGCCGAATGTGGACACCGGCGCTTCGTCACATCGAACGGCTGTGGATCAGCCGGACAGCCGGACCGGCATGATCAGGTACTGGTAGGCCTCGTCGGCCTCCGCGTCCACCGCGGGCTTGCCGGACAGCAGGGCCGGCTTGGTGGAGGTGGTGAAGGACAGCTGGGCGTAGGCCGCGTCGACCGCCTTGAGGCCCTCCTCCAGGTAGCCCGGGTTGAAGGCGATCGAGATGTCGTCGCCCTCCAGGTCGGCGTCGATCCGCTCGGTGGCCTGGGCGTCGTCGCCCGAGCCGGCCTCCAGGGTCAGCACGCCCTGCTCGAAGTTGAGGCGCACCGGGGTGTTGCGCTCGGCGACCAGCGAGACCCGCTTGAGGGCCTCCAGGAACGGCTGGGTCTGCACCGCGGCGACCGCGCTGAACTCGGTCGGGAAGAGGCTGCGGAACTTGGGGAACTCGCCCTCCAGCAGCCGGGTGGTGGTGCGGCGGCCGGCCCCCTCGAAGCCGATCAGGCCCTCGCCGGCACCGCCCGAGGAGAGCGCGATCGAGACGCTGTCACCGCTGCCCAGGGACTTGGCGATGTCCTGCAGCGTGCGGGCCGGCACCAGGGCGACCGCGGAGATGTCCGGCTGCTCGGGCTTCCACATCAGCTCGCGGACGGCGAACCGGTAGCGGTCGGTGGCGGCCAGGGTGATCCGGTCGCCCTCGATCTCGACCCGGACACCGGTGAGCACCGGCAGGGTGTCGTCGCGCCCGGCGGCCACGGCGGCCTGGCTGACGGCGGTGGCGAACACGTCGCCGGAGACCGTGCCGGTCGCGGTGGGCATCTGGGGCAGCGCCGGGTACTCCTCGACCGGCAGGGTCGGCAGGGTGAAGCGCGAGCTGCCGCAGACCACGCTGACCCGCATGCCGTCGGTGGAGATCTCCACCGGGCGGTTGGGCAGGTTGCGGGAGATGTCGTTGAGCAGCCGGCCGGAGACCAGCACGGTGCCGGACTCCTCGACGTCGGCCTCCAGCTCCACCCGGGCCGAGACCTCGTAGTCGAAGCCGGACAGCGCCAGGGTGCCGTCCTGCGCGGTCAGCAGCAGGCCGGCCAGCACCGGCACCGGCGGCCGTGCCGGGAGGCTGCGGGCGGCCCAGGCCACTGCCTCCGCGAGGACGTCACGCTCCACCCGGAACTTCACCGGTAACCGCCTCCTGGATCCTGCTGTCGCTTGCTGATCTTGGTCTTGCTCTGTTGTTGCCGAAGACAGTCTGACGTACTCCGCGGACAGTCGATGCCGACCGGCGCAAGTCGGGCGAACACGCGTCCTGGCGGCTTGTCCACAGATTTCGGCCCACCCCGCTGTTTCGCGATTCGGGGGCTCTCTAGGTTCAGCGGTAGTAGTAGGGCCTGTGGATACCGTGGATAACCCCGTTTTCCCAGGTCATCGCCGCTTTTTTGTCCACAGTGGCTGTGGAGGGCGCCGGTGGATAACCAGTCGCCGCTGTGGACGGCGGAGTGTTACTCACAGGGCACTCTGGGTATCCACAGGTTTTCCCCAGCTCCTTCCCCAGCTTTCCCCCGGGTTATCCACGGCGGCCGGGTCAACATCGCGTGACGGCTTTCACACAGGTCGATGAAGCGGGCCTGACGGCTGTCGAACAGTGGACATCGCTGTGGAGAAGCTGGGGACAACCGCCCTGGTCCTGTGGATTGACGGTGGACAACTTTCCGGCGGTCTGACGGGCAGCCAAGTGTCCACAGCCTGTGGATAACTGTTGTGCACAAGTCCACAGGCAGCTGACCTGCGGCGAAGAGCGTAGCGGCGGGTCCCCTGTGGAGGAATTCTGGATAACTCCGCGCTCCCCACCCTGTGGACCGGGGAAAACTCCCGCGTCTGTGGAGAACGGCTCGACGGGACCGCAGTGTTCGAATTGCTGCTCAGTTGTGCGAAGCGGCCCGGAGCTTGGTGGGGCGTCAGCTCGATCCCTTCCCCGGGCTGCGGGCGGCTACACCCGACCCCGGGGACGAAACGGCGCCGGACACCGAAAGGGCCGGTGGACGGCCGGAAACGGTCGTCCACCGGCCCTGGGGACCGGGTGGCGGAGTCGCTAGCTCTTGATGCGGTTGGTGAGTTCGGTGACCTGGTTGTAGAGCGAGCGGCGCTCGGCCATCAGCGAGCGGATCTTGCGGTCCGCGTGCATCACGGTGGTGTGGTCGCGGCCGCCGAACTGGGCGCCGATCTTCGGCAGCGACAGGTCGGTGAGCTCCCGGCAGAGGTACATGGCGATCTGACGGGCCGTCGCCAGCACCCGGCTGCGCGAGGAGCCGCACAGGTCCTCGACGGTGAGCCCGAAGTAGGCCGCCGTCTGCTGCATGATCACCTGGGCGGTGATCTCCGGCCCGGCGTCCTCGTCGCCGCCCGGGATCAGGTCCTTGAGGACGATCCCGGCCAGCTCCAGGTCGACCGGCGAGCGGTTCAGGTTGGCGAACGCGGTCACCCGGATCAGCGCGCCCTCCAGCTCGCGGATGTTGCGGGTGATCCGGGAGGCGATGAACTCCAGCACGTCCGCAGGGGCGTTGAGCCGCTCCTGGATCGCCTTCTTGCGCAGGATCGCGATCCGGGTCTCCAGCTCCGGCGGGGTCACGTCGGTGATCAGGCCCCACTCGAACCGGTTGCGCAGCCGGTCCTCCAGGGTGGTCAGCAGCTTGGGCGGCCGGTCCGAGGAGAGCACGATCTGCTTGTTGGCGTTGTGCAGCGTGTTGAAGGTGTGGAAGAACTCCTCCTGGGTCGACTCCTTCTGCGCGAGGAACTGGATGTCGTCGACCAGCAGGATGTCCATGTCCCGGTAGCGCTTGCGGAAGGCGTCCGCCTTGCCGTCCCGGATGGAGTTGATGAACTCGTTGGTGAACTCCTCCGAGCTCACGTACCGCACCCGGGTGCCGGGGAAGAGGCTGCGCGAGTAGTGCCCGATGGCGTGCAGCAGGTGGGTCTTGCCGAGGCCGGACTCGCCGTAGATGAACAGCGGG
This sequence comes from Kitasatospora humi, assembly GCF_020907985.1. GTDB lineage: Bacteria > Actinomycetota > Actinomycetes > Streptomycetales > Streptomycetaceae > Kitasatospora > Kitasatospora humi. Next base: position 93,342 of record NZ_JAJJPA010000010.1, read on the forward strand.
TTGTAGGCCTTGGCCGGGGCCTCGGCGACCGCCACCGCGGCCGCGTGCGCGAACCGGTTGCTGGCGCCGATCACGAAGGTGTCGAAGAGGTACTTGGGGTTCAGCCGGGCGGCCGGCTCGTCCTTGCGCCCGAGCTCGCCGGAAGAACCGCCGGGGGGTGCGGGCACGCCACGCTCGCCGGCCCGCTCGGGCAGTCCGGCGGAGCCCGGCCGGTCGGCGGGCTCGGGACGCTCGGGTTCGGGGCGCTCGCCGCCGCCGGCGGCGGTCGGCTCCTCGCCGGGGCGGCCGGGGGGCTGGCGCAGCGAGGCCGGCGGTAGGTCGCGGCGGACCGGCGGCAGCGAGCGGCCGGTGCCGCGACCGCCCCGGCCCTGCGGCTCGGTGGAGTCGTAGGCGCCGCCGAACAGGTCGCCCTGGGCGGGGCCGCCGGGCTGGCCGCCGGCCTGGGCGTTCTCGGCCTCCCAGTCGCGGTACTGGTACGGCTGCTGCTCCTGGTACCCGGTGGGCTGCTGGTAGGCCGGCCCGCCGTAGGGCTGCTCCTGGTACGGCGGGTAGTCGCCGTAGGGCTGCTGCTGGGGGTAGCCGGGAGAGCGGCGCTCCTCGTAGGAGTAGTCCTGGTACGGCTGCGGCTCGCGGTAGCCCGGCTCGGGCTCGGCGGGGCGCGGCGGCGCGGGGGCCGGCGTGGGCGGGGCGGCGTTGGCGTCGACCATCACGGCGATCCGCACCGGGCGGCCGAACAGCCGGCTGAGCTCCTCGGTCAGCTGCGGCAGCAGCCGGCCCTCCAACACCTGCTTCGCCCACTCGTTGGGGGCGGCCAGCAGGGCGGTGTCGTGCATCATCCACATCGGCTGGGTGCGCTGCACCCAGACCTTGTCCTTGTCACCCACCGAGGTGTCGTTGACCAGCCGCTCGACGACCTCCGCCCAGGCGGGGACGAGGTCGCTGTTGACATCAGCCACTGGTGCACGCTTTCTCGTTCCCCCATCGGGGGGATGAACAAAACCAGACAAGTCCTGCAACGGTAGTCAGCGGGCAGAGCTGATTCAAGTTGTTGTCCACAGGCTGTGGGTTAGTGCTCGACCGGGGTCCGGTTTGACCCTCGGGCGTCCCGCCGCGTACCGTAACGAGGTCGAGTTGTCGATGGCCGCTGCCGCATGCCCGCGGGTCAAACCCGCTTCCAGAAGGCGCGCAGCACGGGCGCCGTGGATTGTCCGAAACCCAGCGGACCTGGGGATTCGGGCCGGATTTCCCAGAAGTGAGGGGAGATCGCGCGGACGCACGGTGACGGCCATGCCGCAGTTCGTCACCCTACGATTCACCCCAGGAGCCCCCGAGTGAGCAAGCGCACCTTCCAGCCGAACAACCGTCGTCGCGCCAAGACCCACGGCTTCCGGCTGCGGATGCGTACCCGCGCCGGCCGTGCCATCCTGGCGGCCCGCCGTTCCAAGGGCCGCGCCAGCCTGTCCGCCTGATCCGCGGCAGAGTCTGCAGTGCTGCCCTCCGAGAATCGGCTGCGGCGGCGCCAGGACTTCTCGACCGCGGTGAAACGCGGCCGCCGGGCCGGTCGGCCCCTGCTGGTGGTCCATCTCAGACGAGAGGACGGACCGGCGGGGGACGGGTACAGCGACTCCCACCCGCACGCCGCCGAGGGGCTTCCCTCGGTGCGTGCGGGTTTCGTCGTGAGCAAGGCGGTCGGCTCCGCGGTCGTGCGGAACCTGGTGAAGCGTCGTCTTCGTCACCTCGTACGAGAGCGTCTGGGTGGTCTGCCCGCAGGTAGCCTGATAGTGGTACGGGCGCTACCTCCGGCGGGGTCGGCGTCCTACACGGATCTTGCACACGACCTGGATGCCGCGCTGAAGCGGTTGCTCCGGACGGATCCGGCCACAGCGACAGGATCAGGGCCGACAGGATCAGGGCGATGAAGTACCTGCTGATGGGGCTGATCAGGGTCTATCAGTGGACGATCAGTCCGCTGCTCGGTCAGGTCTGCCGCTACTACCCCTCGTGCTCGCACTACGGCTACGAAGCCGTGCGGGTGCACGGGGCGGTGAAGGGCAGTGTGCTCACCGCATGGCGCATTCTGCGCTGCAACCCATGGTCCCCGGGTGGAGTGGACCACGTACCGCCGCGCAAGCGTCCCGTCTGGCACCAGCGACTACGAGAACTGGTGCGCCCCAGGACGACCGGTAGCGCCGCGCTCCCGGAGCCGACGACCAAGCCCAATGCTCAAGGAGTCTGACCGGTGACCTGGTCCTTCCTGAACCCCCTCTACACAGCGGTCTCCTGGATCATCGTCCAGTTCCACTCGCTGTACAGCCACATCTTCGACCCCAACGGCGGCTGGGCCTGGGGCCTGTCGATCGCCTCGATGGTGGTCGTGATCCGGATCGCCCTGATCCCGCTCTTCGTGAAGCAGATCAAGTCGACCCGGGCCATGCAGGCGATCCAGCCGAAGATGAAGGCCATCCAGGAGCGCTACAAGAACGACCGGCAGCGCCAGTCGGAAGAAATGATGAAGCTCTACAAGGAGGCGGGTACCAACCCCTTCTCGAGCTGCCTTCCGATCCTGGTGCAGATGCCGTTCTTCACCGCCCTCTACGGGGTGCTGAGCCACGTCGCGCACCACCAGCAGATCGGTGTCATCAACGGCTCCCTGCTGGACAGCGCGAAGCAGGCGCACATCTTCGGCGCCCCGCTGTCCGCGACCTTCGTGAGCAGCCCCGAGCTCAGCGTGAAGATCGTCACCGCGGTGATGATCGTGCTGATGTCGCTGTCGCAGTTCATCACCCAGCGCCAGCTGATGACCAAGAACGTGGACCTCTCGGTCAAGACGCCGTTCATGCAGCAGCAGAAGATGCTGATGTACGTCTTCCCGGTGATGTTCGCCGTGATGGGCATCAACTTCCCGGTCGGTGTGCTGGTCTACTGGCTCACCACCAACGTCTGGTCGATGGCCCAGCAGCTGGTCGTCATCCGCAACAACCCGACGCCGGGCTCCAAGGCCTGGGACGAGCGGCAGGCCCGCCTGAAGGCGGCCGGCCGGCTGAACCCGGACGGCACCGTGATCAAGGGCAGCGGCCCGCTCGGCAAGCTGTTCGGCGGCGGCAAGGCTGCCGGCCCGGCTCCGCAGGAGGCCGCCGCGCTGGTGCAGGAGTCGGTGCAGGTGCGCCGCCAGCAGCCGCGCAAGCAGACCAAGGCGCAGCGCCAGCACCACGGCGGCACCGCCGCCGCCAAGCACGAGTCGGCGGCGGCCAAGCCGGCGGCGGCCAAGGAGTCCCAGGAGCCGGCCGCGCCGGTCGAGGACGCGGTGCCCAGTGGCCAGGGCGCCGGCCGGACGCAGGGCGGCGGCGGCAAGCGCCCGGCCGCCAAGCAGAGCGGTGGGGCCAAGCGCGGTCCGCAGCAGGGCGGTCAGCGGCCCAAGAAGAAGTCCTGAGCCGCACCGGTCGGCCCACCCTCGCATCCGAACGTCGTTCCCGGCCCGCTCGCCGGGCCCGTATCCACTAAGGAGCCCCTCCCGTGACGGAAGGCACCACCTCCGCTGCCCCCAACGGCTCGGACGCCGCGGCCGACGCGGACACCCTGGTCGCTCGCCTGGAGCAGGAGGGTGAGATCGCGGCCGACTACCTCGAAGGCCTGCTGGACATCGCCGACCTGGACGGCGACATCGACATGGACGTCGAGGGCGACCGGGCCCTGGTCTCCATCGTGAGCGAGGGCAACGACCGCACCCTGCAGCGGCTGGTGGGCCAGGAGGGCGAGGTGCTGGAGGCGCTCCAGGAGCTGACCCGGTTGGCCGTGCACCGGGAGACCGGCGAGCGCAGCCGCCTGATGCTGGACATCGCGGGCTTCCGGGCCCGCAAGCGGGCCGAGCTGGCGGAGCTCGGAGCGAAGGCGGCGGAGCAGGCCAAGCAGACCGGCGAGCCGGTGAAGCTGCGGCCGATGACGCCGTTCGAGCGCAAGGTGGTGCACGACGCGGTGGCGGCGGCCGGGCTGCGCAGCGAGTCGGAGGGCGAGGAGCCGCAGCGCTGCGTCGTGGTGCTGGCGAGCTGATCGCTCCGGGCGACCGGCCAGGGACCCCGCTCGCACGTCGGTGCGGGCGGGGTCTTCGTACGTAGCGCGTGCGGCGGCCCGGAGAATGGCGTGGGATTGTTTCACGTGAAACGGCAGGGGCAGTGAGCGGAGAGACTGAGATGGCGACGGAGAGTGCGGCGGGCGAGGGCGGTGCCCAGGGCCTGCCCGAGGCCCCGCCGACGGCGCGGGAGATCTTCGGTGAGAACTTTCCGGCGGCGCGGCGCTACACGGAGCTGCTGGCTTCGGCGGGGGTGCAGCGCGGGCTGATCGGTCCTCGGGAGGTGCCGCGACTCTGGGACCGCCATGTGCTCAACTGCGCGGTGCTGGCCGAGCTGCTGCCGGCCGGGGCGTCGCTGTGCGACGTGGGGTCGGGTGCCGGGCTGCCGGGGATCCCGGTGGCGCTGGCCCGGCCGGACCTTTCGGTGACGCTGCTGGAGCCGCTGCTGCGCCGGACCACCTTCCTGGAGGAGGTGGTGCGCGAGCTCGGCCTGGCGAACGTCACGGTGCTGCGCGGGCGGGCCGAGGAGATGGTCGGCAAGATCTCGGTGGAGATCGTCACGGCGCGGGCGGTGGCACCGCTGGACCGACTGGCCGGCTGGGGCATGCCGCTGCTGCGGCCGTACGGTCAGATGCTGGCGCTCAAGGGGGACACCGCCGAGCAGGAGCTGGCGGAGTCCCGGTCGGCGTTGGTCAAGCTGGGCGCGGTGGAGTGGGCGGTGCTGCCGGTCGGGGAGCAGGTGCTCGGTGCCTCGACCCGGGTGGTCCAGGTGAAGGCCGGGGAGAGCCCGGGGGGCGTTAAGGCGGCGACGCGCCGTGCCAAGGCGGCGCGGGCCGGGCGGGCGAGCGGTCGGCCGGCCGAGCCGCGTGGTGGTGGGCGCCGCCGGCGCTGACCACCGTATGGAGAGAGCCCCTGGTCGCCGTGGTGCGATCGGGGGCTCTTTGTGGTCCAGGAGTCTTGCGCTTGCCGCTCCCGGAGTGTCGCATCGTCAGAATTCCGACATAGCGGGCATGGTGTTTCACGTGAAACGTCGTTCTCTGCTCTTCGGCATCCTCGGGCGCGGCCGGGCGGCGACTGTCGCCGCTCCGGTTTCACGTGAAACACTGACCCCCATGCAGGAGTCGGAGACCATCGATCAGATCGATGACACCCCCATCGCGCGGGCGGCGCAGGCCGCAGTGCAGGCGCTGGGGCGGGCGGGCGAGGGCCTGCCGCGGCCGCCGGCGACCCGGGTGATCGTGGTGGCCAACCAGAAGGGCGGGGTGGGGAAGACCACCAGTACCGTCAACATGGCCGCGGCGCTGGCGATGCACGGGCTCAGGGTGCTGGTGATCGACCTGGACCCGCAGGGCAATGCCTCGACCGCCCTGGGCATCGACCACCATGCGGAGGTGCCGTCGATCTACGACGTTCTGGTGGAGGGCAAGCCGCTGGCCGATGTGGTGCAGCCGGTCCTGGAGGTGGAGGGGCTCTTCTGCGTGCCCGCCACCATCGACCTGGCGGGCGCGGAGATCGAGCTGGTGTCGCTGGTGGCCCGGGAGAGCCGGCTGGCCCGGGCCATTGCGGCCTATGAGCAGCCGCTGGACTACATCCTGATCGACTGTCCGCCCTCGCTGGGCCTGCTGACGGTCAATGCCCTGGTGGCGGGTCAGGAAGTGATGATCCCGATCCAGTGCGAGTACTACGCACTGGAGGGCCTGGGGCAGTTGCTGCGCAACGTGGACCTGGTGCGGGCGCACCTCAACCCGGCGCTGCACGTCTCCACCATCCTGCTCACCATGTACGACGCCCGGACCAGGCTGGCCGCACAGGTGGCGGAGGAGGTGCGCAACCACTTCGCCACCGAGGTGCTGCGGACCGCGATCCCCCGCTCGGTGCGGATCTCCGAGGCGCCCAGCTACGGCCAGACGGTGCTCACCTATGACCCGGGGTCCACCGGGGCGCTCTCCTACCTGGAGGCGGCGCGGGAGCTGGCGCTGCGTGCGGTGGCGCCGGAGACGGGAGCCCCGACGGCGGTGGAGCAGGCGGCGGCCGAGGCGCTCGGCGCGGTGGGACGGCACACGATCGGGGCGCAGGCGGTGCCGATGACGGAGCAGAGCACGATGGAGGGTAATCGGTGAGTGGGCGCAGGGGTCTGGGCAAGGGGCTGGGCGCGCTGATCCCGGCGGCGTCACCGGCGCCCGCGGGTGCGGCAGCCGCGCCCGCGGGTCCGGCGGCAGGCCGGTCGGTGGGCTCGGCGTCCGGGGCCGGTGCGGTCTCGCCGACCGCGGTGCCGCTGCTGCCGCCCGGGCGGGGCACGGTGGCGGAGAAGGCGGCCGAGCAGGCGTTGACCGAGCTGGCGCCGGTGGCCGGTGCGCGGTTCGCGGAGCTGCCGCTGGACGCGATCACCCCCAACCCGCGGCAGCCGCGTGAGGTCTTCGACGAGCAGAAGCTCGAGGAGCTGGTCACCTCCATCAAGGAGGTGGGTCTGCTGCAGCCGGTGGTGGTCCGTCAGGTCGGACTGGACCGCTATGAGCTGATCATGGGTGAGCGGCGCTGGCGGGCCTCTCGGGAGGCCGGCCTGGAGCGGATCCCGGCGATCGTGCGGGCCACCGAGGACGACAAGCTGCTGCTGGACGCGCTGCTGGAGAACCTGCACCGGGCGGAGCTGAACCCGCTGGAGGAGGCGGCCGCCTACGACCAGCTGCTGAAGGACTTCGGCTGCACCCAGATCGCGCTGGCCGACCGGATCGGCCGCTCCCGGGAGCATGTCTCCAACACCCTGCGGCTGCTGCGGCTCCCCGGGGCGGTGCAGAGCCGGGTGGCGGCCGGTGTGCTCACGGCAGGCCACGCCCGGGCGCTGCTGGGCGTTCCGGACACCGAGCGGCAGGATGCGCTGGCCACCCGGATCATCGCGGAGGGTCTCTCGGTGCGGACCGTCGAGGAGATCGTCGCGCTGATGAAGGACGAGGAGCCGCAGAAGGCCAAGCGCGCCGCCGGCCCCAAGGCGGGCAAGCTGCTGTCGCCGGCCTTCAACGATCTGGCGGGCCGGCTCTCGGACCGGTTCGACACCCGGGTCAAGGTCGAGGTGTCGCAGCGCAACGGGAAGCTGGGCAAGGGCAAGGTGGTGCTGGAGTTCGCCTCGGTGGAGGACCTCAACCGGATCCTGGACAGCCTGGCTCCGGGGGAGGACGGGCTGCGGCTCGCGGGGAGCTGAGCACGGCCGGCGGCGGTTTCGCACGTGGGGCCAACTGTGGGTGCATGTTTCACGTGAAACATGCACCCACAGGCGTTGTAGGTGCTGGCGGCCCGATCGGGTCGACTGCCCGAACCGTGTGGGACGGGGCCGCCAGGGGGAGGAACCGAACGAGGAGGTGTGCTGCATGGGTCGCAGGATCGTCCCGTTGACATTGGACAATCTGGCGGACCTACCCGGACCCTGCCGCTCCTGCGTCTTCTGGGAGCTCGATCCGGTGCGGGGGCGCGAGGCGGTGGAAGCGGGCAAGGCGGAGGCCGAGAAGGAGGGGTGGATCTCCGCCGTGCTGCTGGAGTGGGGGTCCTGCGGGCGGATCGCCTACGTGGACCAGCGGCCGGCCGGCTTCGCGCTGTACGCCCCGCCGGCCTATGTGCCGGGCTCGCAGTCCTTTCCGACCAGTCCGGTCTCGCCGGACGCCGTTCAGCTGATGATCAGCCGGGTGCTGCCGCCGTTCCAGGGGCAGGGGCTCGGCCGGGCACTGGTGCAGACGGTGGCCAAGGACCTGGTCCGGCGCGACATCAGGGCGATCGAGGCGATCGGGGTGGTCGGCAAGGACCGGCCCAGCTGTCTGCTGCCGGCCGACCATCTGCTGGCGGTGGGCTTCAAGACGGTGCGGCCGCACCACCGCTACCCGCGGCTGCGGCTGGAGTCCAGGACGACGCTCTCCTGGCGCCGCCCTGCCGCGCTGGAGCGGTTGCTCGGTGGGGCCGCGCCCAAGGAGCCCGCGTTGCGTCCGTTCTGACGGTCGGTCCGGCCTGACGGATGGTCCGGTGAACGGCGAAGGGGCGGACCCGACGGCCGCCCCTTCGCCGCGCAGTCGCGCGGGATCAGATGAGGCCCTCCAGGTCGCGCAGCAGCGCGGCCTTCGGCTTGGCGCCGACGATGCTCTTGACCAGCTCGCCCTTGACGTAGACGTTCAGGGTCGGGATGGAGACCACGCCGTACTTGGCGGCGGTGGCCGGGTTGTTGTCCACGTCGACCTTGGCGACGGTCAGCTTGTCGCCGTGCTCCTCGGCGATGGCCTCCAGGACCGGGGCCACCTGGCGGCACGGGCCGCACCAAGTCGCCCAGAAGTCCACCAGAACGGGCTTCTCGCTCTGGAGGACATCGGCGTCGAAGGTCGCGTCGGTCACGTTGATGGTGGAGCCGGCCACGGGATCTCCTAGGGTCTGTTCGGGGTGTTCTGTGGGGGCAACAACAGCGGGCGCCGATCTGTTTCAGCACCCGCCCGGTGAGGGTCAGACGGCGACGGCGGCCGCGGCCTTCTCCTGCTCGGCGGCGTGCGCCAGGTGAGCAAGGTACCGCTCGGCGTCCAGCGCGGCGGCACAGCCGGTGCCGGCGGCGGTGATCGCCTGGCGGTAGGTGTGGTCCACCACGTCGCCCGCGGCGAAGACACCGGTCAGGTTGGTGCGGGTCGAGGGGGCGTCGACCTTGAGGTAGCCCTCGGCGTCCAGCTCCAGCTGGCCCTTGAAGAGCTCGGTGCGCGGGTCGTGGCCGATCGCGATGAACAGGCCGGTGACCGGCAGTTCGCGCAGCTCTCCGGTGGTGGTGTCGCGCAGGGTCAGGCCGGTGAGCTTGGGGTCGCCGTGGATCGCCTCGACCGCGCTGTCCCAGGCGAAGGTGATCTTCGGGTCGGCGAAGGCGCGCTCCTGCATCGCCTTGGAGGCGCGCAGCTCGTTGCGGCGGTGGACCACGGTGACGCTCTTGGCGAACCGGGAGAGGAAGGTGGCCTCCTCCAGGGCAGTGTCGCCGCCGCCGACCACGGCGATGTCCTGGTCCTTGAAGAAGAAGCCGTCGCAGGTGGCGCACCAGGAGACGCCGCGACCGGAGAGCGCGTCCTCGCGGGGCAGGCCGAGCTTGCGGTGCTGGGAGCCGGTGGTGACGATGACCGCCTTGGCCCGGTGCACGGTGCCTTCGGAGTCGGTCACGGTCTTGACGTCACCGGTGAGGTCGACCGCCACGATGTCGTCCGGCACCAGCTCGGCGCCGAACCGCTCGGCCTGGGCCCGCATGTTGTCCATCAGCTCGGGGCCCATGATGCCGTCCCGGAAGCCCGGGAAGTTCTCCACCTCGGTGGTGTTCATCAGGGCACCGCCGGCCGTCACCGCGCCCTCGAAGACGAGGGGCTTGAGGGACGCCCGGGCGGTGTAGAGCGCTGCCGTGTACCCGGCGGGGCCGGAACCGATGATGATCACATTACGGACGTCGCTCACTGCATCTCCTGGTTGGCATCGCGACCCGCACCAGCGGGGGGAGGGACGGCGGTCGTCTCCGCCGCCCCTGGTCAACGACTGACCAGTCTCCCGCATTCCCAGCGCCCGGCGCACCAGGCGGCCCCGGTCAGCGTGCCGGGATCTGCTGCTCCAGTCGGACGGTGGCCGGGTCGGTGGTGCAGCCGGGGGTGAGCAGGAAGACGTCCAGCCGGCCGGGGGCGCCGGCGAGCCGGAAGACGTAGGCCTCCACCGGGGCGCCCTGGTAGCTGCCGTGGGTGATCAGCAGCGGGGTCTCGCCCTGGTGACCGGTGACGGCCCGCTGGACGCAGTCGGGCAGCCCGCCGCCGCTCTGCTGGGCGCTGGCGTGCGGCTGGCCGCCGGGGCCGGACGGCAGCAGGCGGTCGATCTGCTCGGACAGGTCGGCGGCGGTGAACTCCGGGCCGGCGGCGGCGAGCGGGTGCTGTTCGGTGCCGGGGGTGCCGGCGCTGACGGCGGCCGGCGCCGAGCCGCCCCGGCTCAGCACCAGCCCGGTGGCGCCCAGGCCGAGCGCGGCCAGGCAGCCGACCACGGCCAGCACCAGTCGACGGCGCCGGGAGCGGGCCCCGCCCGGCCGGCTGCTGCGCTCGTTCCGGGTGGGCGGCCCGGCGCTGCCGGGGCCCGCCGCGGCCGCCGGTCGCCGGGCGCCGGCGGGGCTCGGGGTGCTCGGGGTGCTCGGCCCGTTGGGCGCGCTCGGCGCGCTCGGCGGCTGAGCGGCGGTCAGCGCGGCGTCGATCCGCAGGGCGACGTCGGCGGGCATCGGCTCCACCCGGTCGGCCGCCAGCAGCGCGGCGACCTCGGTCAGGGCGGCCAGGGTGTCCGCGCATTCCGGGCAGTCGGCGAGATGGCCGCGCAGCGCCGCGGCCTCGGCCGGCGCGAGCAGGTCCTCCGACAGGTCCGCCAGGGTTTCGATGTCGGGGTGGGAGGCGTCGGCGACCGGTTCGGGCGTCTGGTTCGTCATCGGTTCGTCGCATCTCCTCTCAGCGTCGACTCTTGGGCGGGGACGGCCGGGCTCGCGGATGGGACGGAGCGGCGGGGCATCGGGTTCCCCGGTGGCGACGTTTCACGTGAAACCGCCGGCGTCGTTCCCCGTGGAACGGTCGGCGACGTTTCACGGGGAACCGCCGACGACGTTCCATCCGGAACGGTCGGCGGGCCGCCGCGCGCCGACGGTGTTTCACGTGAAACACCGTCCTCGGCGCCGCCGCGCAGGTGGCGCACCAGCGGCAGCAGCTTGGCCCGACCCCGGGCGCAGCGGCTCTTGACGGTGCCGACCGGCACCCCCAGCAGCTCGGCGGCCTCCGCGACCGGATAGCCCTGCATGTCGACCAGGACCAGTGCGGCCCGCTGCTCGGCCGGCAGCTCCGCCAGCGCCGCCCCCAGTTCGCGGCGCAGCTCGTGACGGAGCACCAGGGTCTCGGTGGCCTCGGCCGCCGGCACCAGCGAGTCCAGCGGCGGTCGGTCGTCCGGGGCCTCCAGGGCGTCCAGCGATTTGGTGCGGCGGGCGGCTGCGCGGCGGGCCCGGTCCAGGCACGCGTTGACCACGATGCGGTGCAGCCAGGTGGTGACGGCGGCTCGGCCCTGGAAGGTGTGTGCCGCGCGGAGTGCGGACACCAGGGCGTCCTGCAGCGCGTCGGCGGCCTCCTCGCGGTCCCCCAGGGTGCGCAGCGCGATGGCCCACAGCCGGTCCCGGTGCCGCGCCACCAGTACGCCGAACGCCGCCTGGTCCCCCGCGAGGTGGCGGGCCAGCAGCTCGGCGTCACCGAGCTCGGCGGACGGCGGGAGGTCGATCTCCTCGCGCTCGGGTCGCGCCGGTCCTGCCATCCGCCCTACCTTTCCGGGCCGGTCCGGCCGTTCAGCCGGTCACCTTGATCTCGGCCACCTGGCCGCGGTAACTGTCCCCATCCTTGGGGAGGCTGGTGAGCCAGATCAAGAGGTAGCGGGTGCGGACCGGGGTGGAGAGCGGGAACTTCGCGTCGCTGTCGGTGGCCTTCGCCAGGGGTGCCGCGAAGTCCTCGTAGCGGGTGGGCGCCGTGGTGCCCGAGGTGTCCTTCGGCACCTGCAGCGAGACGCCGGTGGCGCCGCCGAGGAACTGCACCTCGACCGAGCTGACCGACTTGACGGCGCCCAGGTCGACCAGCAGTCCGTTGCCGTGGCCGATGGTGGGCAGGTCGTCGTGGTAACCCTCGGTCGTCCAGGCGGTTTGGGGGTTGCCGTCGTGACTCAGCGCCAGCTGGTTGGGGTGCGTCGGGGTGCCGCCGTACGGGTTGAACGAGGTGACGTCACTGATCGTCAGCGGGCCGACCGGTGGGGCGGCGCTGGTGGGTCCGTTGCTGGGCGGCTGGCTGCTCACCGTGCTGCCGAGCGTGGTGGGGCCGCTGCTGGTGCCGGTCGCGCCGAGGGTGCCGGCCAACTGCCAGGAGCCGTAGCCGATCGCCGCCAGCACCACCGCCGAGACGGCCCAGGTGAGCACCCGCTTGCCCCGCCGGGCGACCGGGCGCGGTGCCGGGTGGCCGGGGACGGCGTCCGGCGCCGGTCGCATCGGGGCGGGTCGGACCGGGGCGGGCCGGACCGGGCCACCGGGGGCGGGGCGCGGCTGCCGGGTGCGGGGCGCGCCGGCGGGTGCGGCCGGCGTCCGGCCGACGGTCTGGCCGGGCGGGTAGCGGTGCGCGGAGCGGTCGCCGCTGTTCGGTCCGCCCTCCGGCTGGTGGATCTTGGGCAGCGCGGCGATCGCCTTGGCCAGGGCGGCCGGGGTGGTGATCGGAGCCTGCGGGCCGGTGCCGGGGGTGCAGAGGATCCGGGCGGCCAGGGCGCAGAGAGTGGGCGGTGCGTCGGGGCGCAGCACCTCGGGCGCGGGCACGCCGTCGGGCAGGCCGCGCAGCTGGTAGCGGTCCTCGGGCTGCGGCCAGCGGTGGGTGAGGGCCGCGTAGAGCAGGGTGCCGATGGCCCTGGTGTCGGCCAGCTCGGCGGCCGCCCGGTCCTCGGGTGCGGACAGGCCGCGCAGGGCGGCGTCCACCGCCACGCCGTTGATCCGGTACTGGCCGGTGTCGGTGCGCAGCACGGCGCGCGGGGTGAGCCGCAGGTGCGAGCGACCGCCGCGGTGGGCGGCGGCGATCGCGTCGGTGACCTGGCGGGCCATCTGGTAGGCCTCGTGCGGCGCCAGCGGGCCGGCGGCCAGCATGGTGGCGAGGTCGGTGGCGTCCGGGAGCCACTCCCGGATCACGTAGACCAGTTCGCCCTCCCGGACCGCGTCGAGCACCTGGACGAAGCGCGGGTCACCGAGCAGGGCGGCCGAGCGGGCGGCGGCCAGCACCGCGTCGGCCCGGCGGCTGCCCGCGGCGATCAGGTGCACGCCGACCGCGCGGCGCAGCATCTCGTCGACGGCGCGCCAACTGCTGAAGGCCGCCGACTGGGTGATGCACTCCTCCAGCCGGTACCGCCCGGCGATCCGGTCGCCGCTCTGCCGCACCGGCGCCGGCAACTGCTCGGGCAGCGCGTCGTCCGTCGCCGGCGGGGTGCCCGGCGCGGCCGACGGCGCCCCGGACGCCGACGGCTTCCCGGGCGCTGACGGCTCGTCGGTGCTCCTGGGCGGCACGGCCGCGGGTGCGGCGGGCCCGGGAGCCGCGGCGGGCTCAGAAGCGGCGCTGGGGGCCGTCCCGGCGGTCTTGGGGCCCGCGGGCTGGGCGAGCTCGGCGGCGATCTCGGTGGCCGAGAGCGGTGCGGTGATCTCACCGGTGGCCTCGACGGCCCGTTCCACCGACCGCTCCGCGGCCCGTTCGGCGGCGGTGCGGTTCTGCGGGCGCACCGGTGGCTTGGACGCCGCGCCGCCCGGTCCGGCGGCCCTGGACTTGCCCGCCGCCGTGCCGGCCGCCGCGGCCGTCTTGGTGGGTGCCTTCGCGGGCGCCTTGCCCGGGCTCCGGCCCGCCGCCGGGTGGCCCGGCGTCCTGAGGGAGCTCCTGGTGCCGGTCCTGGCCCGCGCCTTGGCGCCGGGCAGCGGCATGGTGAGCTCCGCCGTGGCCTCCGCGATCGGCAGCGGCACGGTCCGGTCGGTGGAGGGATCCGCGGCGGGCAGCGGCATGGTCAGGTCGGCCACTGCCTCGGCGGTCGGCAGCGGTGCCGTGATCTCACCGGTGGCCTCGGCAGTTGACATGTCGACGGCCGCCTCGGTGCGATCCGTGGTGCGATCAGCCACCGTCGTCCAGCCTCCCCTTGTAGCGCCCGGTACGGCGCCCTCGCCGTGCTGCCTCGGGAGGAGGACAGGCGAGGACCCGGGGCCGCGGCGACCGCGGTCCCAGTCGTTCGAAGACAATTGTGCCCACTCTTCCCACCGGAGTACGACCGCTGATGCGGCCATCCGGTTCCGTCCGCCCCCACACTGGTCGGTCGGTGGACAAACTGAGAGGCGGTCAGCGGCCGAGTCGGCCGCGGACCATGCCGATCATCGCGTTCAGCTCCTCGATCCGCATCCGGCGGGCCAGCACGACGAAGAGCGCCGACTGCGCGGCGCCCGCCAACAGCACCGCGACCACGTTGCCCAGCCATCCGGAGAGCACGCTACCGAGCGCCAGCGCGAGCAGGAAACCGACCGCACCGGCCGGCAGGCAGGCGATCACCAACCGGACGTAGGTCTTGGTGATCCGCGGGGTGTCCAGTCCGCCGATCCGCCGCTTCAGCTTGGGCACCGCCACCGCGACGCCGACCACGTAAGCGGCGCCGTAGCCGAGCGCCATCCCGGTGACCGCCCACTGGGCCGGCAGCAGCAGGTAGCAGAGCAGCGCGGTGCCGGCCTGGGTGACGGCCACCCAGACGGTGTTGGAGAACGGCGTGCGGGTGTCCTCGTAGGCGTAGAAGCCGCGCAGCAGCACGTACTGCACCGAGTAGGGGATCAGACCGAGCGCGAACGCGGAGAGCATGTAGCCGACCGCCGTGGTGCCGTGCGCGGCGCTGCCGCCGTTGCCCAGGCCGTAGATGGCGCCGCCGATCTGCGGGCCGAGCGCCAGGAAGAGGAACGCGGCCGGCACGATCGCCACCGCCGAGGTGCGCAGCCCGTGGGAGAGGTCGTCGCGGACCGCGCCGTCGTCGCCGTCGGCGGCCGCCCGGGAGAGCCGGGGCAGCACGGCGCTCATCACCGAGACGGTGATCACCGCCATCGGCAGCTGCCAGATCAGCAGCGCGTTGGAGTAGGCGGCCAGGCCCACGCCGAGGTAGCCGTGGTCGGCCGCGCGGCTGCCGGCGGCGGTGGCCAGCTGAGCGACCACCAGGTAGCCGGCCTGGTTGGCGAGCACGAAGAAGAAGGTCCACTTGGCCAGCCGCGCGGCCTTGCCCAGCCCGTGCCCGCGCCAGTCGAACCGGGGCCGGAACCGGAAGCCCGCCGAGCGCAGGTACGGCACCATGGCCAGCGCCTGGACGGCCAGCCCGAGCAGGGTGCCGGCGCCGAGCAGCCGCAGGCCCTCCGGGCTGACCGAATCGGGGGTGACCCGGCTGTTCTGGAAGGCCCCGAAGACCCACAGGTACATCGCGAAGGTGAAGATCACCACCACGTTGTTGAGCACCGGGGTCCACATCATGGCGCCGAACCGGCCACGGGCGTTGAGGATCTGGCCCAGCACCACGTGGACGCCCATGAAGAAGATGGTCGGCAGGCAGTAGCGGGCCAGGGCGACCGTGGTGTCGGCGCCGGCCGTGCTGGACATCAGCGAGTGCGAGATCAGCTGCACCAGCAGCGGGGCGGCCAGCACGGCCACGAAGACCACCCCGGCCAGACCCGCCATCACCAGGGTGAGCAGGCGGTTGGCGTAGGCGGTGCCCCCGTCCTCGTCCTGCTTCATGCTGCGCACCAGCTGGGGCACGAAGACCGCGTTGAGGGCGCCGCCACCGATCAGGATGTAGAGCAGGGTGGGCAGGGTGTTGGCGGCCGAGTAGGAGTCGCCCATGGTGCCGACGCCGATCGCGGCCGCGATCACCATGGTGCGCAGGAAGCCGGTGGCGCGGGAGGCCAGGGTGCCGGCCGCCATGATCGCGCTGGAGCCCCGCAGGGTGGCGACCCGGTCCGGAGCCGCCGGGTGGGCCGTTGGGTCGAACCCGTCTTCCTCGGTGAGTTCCTCGGTGAGTTCCTCGGTGAAGTCCCCGGGGCGTCCGACGGGCGGTTCGGCGGCCGGCTCGTCGGGCGCGGCCGAGGGCGCCGCCGCCGGTGGCCGCGGGGGCATCGGCGGCACGGGAGGCGCGGCGGGTGCGGTCGGTGCGGTCGGCGCGGTCGGCGCGGGGGTCTCGGCCGGCCGGCGGGCCGCGGCCGCGGTCTCGGCCGGGCTGAGCGGCGGGTCGAACTCGATCACCGGGACGAACGGCTCACCGGCGTCGGCTTCGGCCATCGCCCCGGGGGCCATCGCCCCGGCGGCCGTTGCCCCGGGGGTCTTCGCCCCGGGGGCCTTGGCCCCGGCAGCCGGGGCGAGCAGGGCGGCGTCGAAGGCGAGCGGCGGGGCGGCGTCGTCCGGGGCACCGGACCGTGCCGCCGCCTCCTCCTCCGGGTCGTCGTGCTCCAGGGCGTCCGACGCGGCCTCGGCCGCCGCCACCCGGGCCCGGGCGGCAGCGGCCAGCCGGGCCCAGCGGGAGACCGGCGCCGTCGGCTCCGGGCCGTCGGCCGGCCGGTCCGGCCCCCGGGCCGGTTCCCGTGCCGCAGCGGGCCGCTCGATGGCCTCGCCGCCCTCCCCCGCCGGCACCGCAGACGACTCGCGCACCGGCGCCGCGGCGGCCACCGCGTCGCTCCCGGTGGCTTCCCCGGCCGCTCCTGCCGCCGGTTCGGTCACCGTCCCGGCCGCCGCCCCTGCCGCGGGTTCGGTCGACCGCTCGTACGGGCCCGGCCCGGTGGCGGTCGCATACGGGTCGGCGGCGAACGGGTCCTTCGCGTAGGTCTCGTCGAGGTACCAGTCCGGCTCCTCGGCCAGCCGATCGTTGCCGCCGCGCTCGCTCATGCCACCTCATCGCTGTCCGGGTCCGGCCTGAGCACCTACTGTCTCATCACCGCCGGTCCGAACCCGGTTTTCAACGCAGCCGGCCGGGAGAACTCCCGTCGCCGGGACTAGGAAGGCGCCACCGCGGGGTCGGTTGCCCGGTCCTCGCCGTCGGTCGGGGCCTCAGGGGCCTCAGGGGTCTCAGGGGCGCCGAGGGCACCAGGGGCCTGCGGGTCGACCTGAGCGCCCGCCGGATCGTCGGAGTCGGTCGCCGGGCCGTCGGGGTCGGCCAGCGGGGCGTCCGGGTCCGCCGGCGGCTCGTCACCGTGCTTGCGGCGCTTCAGGAAGATCCGCAGCCCGGCGGCCAGCACCAGCACCGTCCCGGCTCCGACCACCCACCAGACGCCGCTGGTCACCTGGGTGACGTTCACGGTGAAGGTCACCGGCTCGCCGTACGGCTGGCCGTTCGGTCCGGTCGTGTACAGCCGGGCGGTCATCTGCACCGCGCCGTTGCCCAGGGCCTGCGCCTGGAACCGGGCCGAGGTGCTCTGCGCCGGGTCCAGCGTGATCGGCTGCCGGCTGGTCACCATGAGCCGGTTGGACTGCCCCGAGGTGAGCCGCAGCTCCAGGTTGGTCACGCCCTGCTGGAGCTCGTTGCGGACGCTCACCTGGAGCACCCCGGAGTCGCCCGCGAGCGTGATGGTCTTGCTCTTGTCGGGGATCCGCACCGCGTTGTGCAGGTGGCCCAGGTAGTTCTGGGCGTTCTCCAGGTAGCCCGACGCGGCCGACTTGTCGCCCCGCCACTGGGTGGAGGTCGCCCGCTCCAGCGCCGCGGCGAACGGCGCGCTCACCCGCTCCTGGTTGGTCAGGATCTGCAGCAGCAGTTGCTCCTGCTGCTGGGTCGTGCCGATCCGGTCGAAGGTGTCGGCGGGCAGTTCGCTGCCCCGCAGGTCGGCCGGGTAGGCGTCGGGGCCGGCCACGCCGGTGTCGGCGTCGGCGTCCGGCGCGGCGGTCGCCACCGCGGTGTAGGAGGCCGGGCTGATCCAGTGGCCGTCGCCGGCGGCCTTCAGCGAGGCCTTCAGCACGTCGGCGGTGTCCGCGGTCAGGTCGCGCGGCGGCATCACCAGCAGGGTCCGCTGGACGGACGCGCGCTGCTGCTGGATCGCCAGGGTCTCGGCCAGGAAGCGCTGCCGGGCCTGGGTCTTGGCTTCGGGAGTCTTCAGGTCGGACCGGAACAGGCCGGCGATGGTGTCGTCGGCGACCACCGCGGTCTGGTTCTGGCCGATCGGCCGGGCCGCGTTCGGGCTGTAGTTGAGGTGGTCCGGCAGGCTGGCGCTGTCCACCAGTACCTGGGTGGCGCCCAGTTGCTGGGTCGTCCGGGCGGTCTGGGGGTCCAGGTAGCCCTGGTAGGGCCAGGCCACGGTGTCCAGCGAGTCCACCGGCAGCCGGCCGTCGACGGTCAGCTTGCCGGCGGTGCGGGCGGTGGTCAGGAAGGTGCCCGGATCGGGCAGCGCGCCGCCGACGTGCGCGATCGAGGCCAGGTCCGGGTCGCCGTAGGGCAGCGCGATCACCTGGTCGTTCGGCTTGACGACCGCCGCGCGCAGCTTGTTCAGCCAGTCGGTGGCCACGGCGGTGCCGGTGCCCGGCACGGTGTTGCTCTCGGTCGCCGGCTCCCCGGAGTGGCCGGGCTGCTGCACCCGGTACGGCTTGGTCATCGCCTGCACCGCGTCCAGCAGGTCGGGATCGATCACCCAGGTGAGGCTGGGGATGTCCTGCCCGTCGGCGAGCAGCCGGCCGAGCCGGCCGTTCGGGCCGAGGTCGGTGGCCAGGGTGTCGTCGCGCAGCACCGGCTGGTCGCTGTCCTGGACGGTCTGCGGGACCAGCTCGGGTGCGTGGGTGAGCGGCCACAGGGTGGCCACCTGCAGCGGCTTGTCGTCGCCCGGGGTCGGGTAGTACGACAGCGTGGTGCGGCCGATGCCCACCTGGTGCGGGCTGTCGTCCTCGGCGGTGCCGGCCTCGACGTCCACGGCCAGCTCGTAGAAGCCGTTCTGACCCGGCTTCAGCTCGGCCAGCGTGGTGGGCAGGTGGAACGGCGCGCTGCCGCCGGGTGCCAGGTCGGAGAGCTGCTGCACCGGGGCGGGCAGCGGGCTGCCGTCCTGGTAGACCGGATCGGTCCGGGAGAGCATCGCCGCGATGTCACCGCGCAGTTGCAGCGGCTGGCTGCCGCGCCCCAGGGTCAGGCCGATCTTCGGGGCCTTCAGCGCGGTCGGACCGGGATTGCTGACCGTGCCGTAGACGTCCAGCTTGCCGTCGGGGGTCTGCTGCACATCGGTGATCGTCACGGTGGCCGGGTAGTCGGGGGAGGCGGCGACGGCCGGCGGGGCGGCGGTGACGCCGATCAGTGCCAGCGCGCCGCCCAGCAGGGCGGCCGTCCGGCCGGCCCGCGGCTGGGGGGCCGGCCCGGCCGTCCCCAGTCTCCGGCTGGGGCCACGTCGGCGGCCCCGGCGCGCGCCGCGGGTACCCTCGGAGTGCCGTGCTGGCTCGCCCACGCGCTTCGTCCTCGCCGTTCTGGATCGCCGTCGTCTTCGCTGCTGATCGCCGTGCCGTCGTGCTGCCCGGTGTGCGTCCACCCACAAGCGACGCGTCGCGCCGCTTCGCGGGTTCCCCGGCATGGTAACGACGCTGCCCGGGTCCCGGTGTTGCGGGCTGGGCGAAGCGGGCGTCGCCGGGAGCGCGCGGGCGCCCGGAAAAAGGCGCGAGCGACGGGTGGACGCGGCCACGTACCCTTGTGTGCCGTGTCCAACACTGATGAGCCCACCGAGATCCGTACCGCCCCGTCCGCCGTCGCGGCCCTGCCAGGGCTGAGCGAGGCCCAGGCCCTGGGGTTGCAGGAGCTGCTGCGGGTCTCTCCGGTGGCGGACGAGATCGCCCGCCGGTTCCAGGATGCCGGATTCCGGCTGGCGCTGGTCGGCGGCTCGGTGCGGGACGCGCTGCTCGGCCGGCTCGGCAACGACCTGGACTTCACCACCGACGCCCGCCCCAAGCAGGTGCTCAAGCTGGTGCGGGGCTGGGCGGACGCGGTCTGGGACGTCGGCATCGCCTTCGGCACGGTCGGCGCCCGCAAGGACACCCCGGACGGCGGCAGCTTCCAGATCGAGATCACCACCTACCGCAGCGAGGCGTACGACCGCACCTCTCGCAAGCCGGAGGTGACCTACGGCGACACCATCGAGCAGGACCTGGTGCGCCGCGACTTCACGGTCAACGCGATGGCGGTGGACCTGCCCGGGCGCGGTTTCGTCGACCCGCACCACGGCCTGGAGGACCTGGAGGCCCGGGTGCTGCGCACGCCGGCCACCCCCGAGGAGTCCTTCTCCGACGACCCGCTGCGGATGATGCGGGCCGCCCGGTTCGCCGCCCAGCTGGACTTCGACCCGGCGCCCGAGGTGGTGGCCGCGATGACCGCCATGGCCGAGCGGATCACCATCGTGTCGGCCGAGCGGATCCAGGCCGAGCTGAACAAGCTGCTGCTGGCCAAGCACCCGGTCAAGGGCCTGCGGCTGCTGGTGGACACCGGCCTGGCCGGCTTCGTGCTGCCCGAGCTGCCGGCGCTGAGCCTGGAGAAGGACGAGCACCACCGGCACAAGGACGTCTACGAGCACTCGCTGACCGTGCTGGAGCAGGCGATCGCGCTGGAGTCGGACGGACCGGACCTGACACTTCGGCTGGCCGCGCTGCTGCACGACATCGGCAAGCCGCGCACCCGCCGGTTCGAGCCGGACGGCCGGGTGTCGTTCCACCACCACGAGATCGTCGGCGCCAAGATGACCCGCAAGCGGATGCGGGAGCTGAAGTACTCCAAGGACCTGATCGACGACGTCTCGCGGCTGGTCGAGCTGCACCTGCGGTTCCACGGCTACGGCGGCGGCGAGTGGACCGACTCCGCGGTGCGCCGCTACGTGACCGACGCCGGACCGCTGCTGGAGCGGCTGCACCGGCTGACCCGGTCGGACTGCACCACCCGGAACAAGAAGAAGGCCGCCGCGCTGTCGCGCACCTATGACGGCCTGGAGGAGCGGATCGCCCAGCTGCGGGCCCAGGAGGAGCTGGACGCGATCCGGCCGGCGCTGAACGGCAACGAGATCATGGAGCTGCTGGGGCTGAAGCCCGGGCCGGTGGTCGGCCGGGCCTACAAGCACCTGCTGGAGCTGCGCCTGGAGCACGGCCCGATGACCCGGGACGAGGCGGTGGCCGAGCTCAAGGCCTGGTGGGCCGCCCAGCCCCGGGCCTGACGCACCGCCCGGTCGGCGGCGCGCCGGGCCCGGGGCCGCGTCAGGTCTGCTCGGAGACCGAGCTGCCGCTGCCCGAGCCGCTGCCGCCGCCGCTGCTGCCGCCGCTGTCCGCGGACTGCGGCGAGGCCAGGCAGAGCACGAAGCTCCGAGCGGCGTCGTGGTGGACGAACCAGTGGGTGGCGTTGGAGTACGGCCGGCAGTCCTGCGAGGGCTCGTCGCCGAGGCTGGCGACCCGGGCCACCACCTTGTAGTCGGCCAGTGAGCCGGAGCAGGGGACCACGGTGACCGAGGCGTTGGCGTCGTCCGAACCGCCGCTGCCGTTGGCGTCGTGGATGCAGTCGCCGGCCTGCACGGTGACCACGTCGGCACCGGTGTCGGTGGATCCGTCGGCCGCGGAGGCCGCCAGTACCAGCGGCAGCACCACGGCCAGCACCACCGCGACCACCGGGAGCAGCAGCATCCAGATCGCCGCCCGCTTGGTGAGCGGACGGCCCGGGTCGAGCTGCGGACCGTGGGTGCCGGGCTGCGGCGCCGGCAGTCGGCGCAGTCGTTGGTAGGCGGACCGGTTGCGGAGCAGCGCGATCAGCGTGAAGAGGCTGGACACGTAGCTCCACCAGCCGCGCCACAGGGTCCGCTCGGACATGTCGCGGACCACCGAGGTGCCGCAGACCTGGCAGAACGGGCCGCGGCTGCTCAGGAACCGCATCATCACGACCAGGCCCTGGTGGCCGCGGACCGTGACGTCGGCCGCCGGTATGCCGCCGCAGATCCGGCAGGCGAGCAGCTGCGGGTAGCCGTACCCCGGGGCCGGGGGCGGGTAGCTGCCGTAGGGGTGGTCGGGCTGCGGCGGGCCGAACTGCGGGGCGGCGGTGGGCGGGGCGGGGAACGCCGGCGGGACCGCGTCCTGCGGCGGTGCCGGCGGTGCCGGGTACGGCGTGGCGGGTGCCGGTGCCGCCCAGGGGTTCGGCTGGGCGGGTACCGGGGTGGGTACGGCCGGCGGCACCGTCGGTGGTGGCGGAACGTACGGGTTCGGCGGCTGTTGAGGCTGGGTCACCACGGCTCTCCGGTGGTCGGCTGACGGGGCGTCGGTGCGCCCAGGTACCTTAGCGCCGCCGGGTGCCGGCCCGGGAGTAAAGGGCGGCACTGACTGCGTATGCCAACGAGACCGCGGCCACGACCGGCACGGACCGGCCGCTGAGCGGCACCACCAGGGCGGAGACGGCGGCCGCCGCGACGAAGGCGACGTTGAAGAGCACGTCGTAGACGGCGAAGACCCGGCCCCGGTAGTCGTCCGCCACCGAGTTCTGCACGATGGTGTCCGCGCAGATCTTGGTGCCCTGGGTGATCAACCCGAGCAGCAGTGCGGCCGCCATCACCGGACCGGGGGCGAAGAACAGTCCGAGCCCGGGCACGAAGACCGCGGCGGAGGCCAGGCAGGCGGTCATCCAGCCGTCCAGCCCGAGCCGCCGGGAGCACCAGGGACTGACCACGGCGGCCAGGAAGAAGCCGACGGCGGAGAAGGCCAGCGCGGTGCCCAGGGTGGCCAGCCCGCCACGGGAGTCGGTCGGGGCGTTGAAGGTGTAGCGGGAGAGCATCAGCACGGTGACGATCAGCACCCCGTAGCAGAACCGGGCGGCGGTCACCGCGGCCAGCGCGCGCACCGCGGGCCGGCTCTCCCGCGCCAGGTGGCGCAGCCCCTCGGCCAGTGCCCGTCCGGCCTGGCCGAGGGCCTGGCGCAGATCGGGCCGGTCGGGGTGGTGCTCGGGGCCGAGCAGCTCCACGTCCATCCGGCGGGCCGCCAGCCCGGCCGCCAGGTAGAGCACGGCGGCCACCGTGACCAGCGTGGCGTCGGCGTGCGGGCCGGGCGGGAGCACCTGGTGCACCACGAAGCCGGCCCCGCCGCCGACCACCGCGGCGACCGTGCCGGCGGTCGGGCAGAGCGCGTTGGCGGTGACCAGGCGGTCGGGTTGGACCACCCGGGGCAGGGCGGCGGACAGGCCGGCCAGGATGAACCGGTTGACCGCGGTGACCAGCAGGGCGGCCACCAGGAAGAGCCACTCCTGGGCGTGCAGCAGGAGCATGGCGGCGGTGCCCAGGCCCAGGCCGAACCGGGTCAGGTTGCCCAGGTAGAGCACCTGCCGGCGGCGCCAGCGGTCCAGCAGCACACCGGCGAACGGGCCGACCACCGAGAACGGCAGCAGCAGCACCGCCATCATCGAGGCGATGTCCGCCGGGGTGGACTGGCGCTCCGGGGAGAAGATCACGTAGGAGGCGAGGGAGGCCTGGAAGACGCCGTCGGAGAGCTGGGAGAGCAGCCGCACCCCCAGCAGCCGCCGGAAGTCCCGGGCCCGCAGCAGGCCGCGCAGGCCCGCCCGGCCGCCATCCGGGGCGCGGGAGGCCGGCGCCGGTCGTCGAGTGATCGCCACCCGCCCAGGGTGACACGACGAGGGCCGATGTTTCACGTGAAACATCGGCCCTCGCGGGTGCCGGCGCGGTGTCAGCGGTACTCGGTCACCGGGTGCCGGGTGTTCAGCGCTCGACCTCGCCGCGGATGAACTTCTCGACGTTCTCCTTGGCCTCGTCGTCGAAGTACTGGACCGGCGGCGACTTCATGAAGTAGGAGGACGCGGAGAGGATCGGGCCGCCGATGCCGCGGTCCTTGGCGATCTTCGCGGCGCGCAGCGCGTCGATGATCACGCCGGCCGAGTTCGGGGAGTCCCAGACCTCGAGCTTGTACTCCAGGTTCAGCGGGACGTCACCGAACGCGCGGCCCTCCAGGCGGACGTACGCCCACTTGCGGTCGTCCAGCCAGGCGACGTAGTCCGACGGACCGATGTGGACGTTCTTGGCGCCCAGGTCGCGGTCGCGGATCTGCGAGGTGACGGCCTGGGTCTTGGAGATCTTCTTGGACTCCAGGCGCTCGCGCTCGAGCATGTTCTTGAAGTCCATGTTGCCGCCGACGTTCAGCTGCATGGTGCGCTCGAGGATGACACCGCGGTCCTCGAAGAGCTTGGCCATCACGCGGTGCGTGATGGTGGCGCCGACCTGCGACTTGATGTCGTCACCGACGATCGGCACGCCGGCCTCGGTGAACTTGTCGGCCCACTCCTTGGTGCCGGCGATGAACACCGGCAGGGCGTTCACGAAGGCGACCTTGGCGTCGATGGCGCACTGGGCGTAGAACTTGGCGGCGGCCTCGGAGCCCACCGGCAGGTAGCAGACCAGGACGTCGGCCTTGGTGTCCTTGAGGACCTGGACGACGTCGACCGGGGCCTCGTCCGACTCCTCGATGGTCTCCAGGTAGTACTTGCCCAGACCGTCGAGGGTGTGACCGCGCTGCACGGTGACGCCGGTCGGCGGCACGTCGCAGATCTTGATGGTGTTGTTCTCGCTGGCGGTGATGGCGTGCGCCAGGTCCTGGCCGACCTTCTTGGCGTCGACGTCGAACGCCGCGACGAACTCCACGTCACGGACGTGGTACTCGCCGAACTGCACGTGCATCAGGCCCGGGACCTTGCCGGCCGGGTCGGCGTCCTTGTAGTACTCGACACCCTGCACCAGCGACGCGGCGCAGTTGCCCACGCCCACGATGGCTACGCGAACCGAACCCATTCCGGTTGCTCCCTGTGTACTCGTGAGGCTTCGCCGCGGAACGACGACCCTCGTGTGCATCTCATCTGACTATCTGACGGGCGCGCACGGCGCCCAGGTCCACCGCGCGACGCGCGTAGCGAGCACGCGGGCGCGGTGGTGGCTCTCCCTATCCGGAGCGCCCCGGGCGGTCGTACGGTGACCGGGCCGGATCGGGGGATCCGTCCGCGTGGTCACGGCCGTCCGAAGTCTGCGGTGTGCCGGGTCCACCCGGCGGTGCGGCGGCCCGACCGGTCCGGTTGGCCCGCTCGGTCTCGATCAGCTCGTTGAGCCAGCGGACCTCGCGCTCCACCGATTCGAGACCGTGCCGCTGCAGTTCGAGGGTGTAGTCGTCGAACCGCTCGCGGGTGCGTGCGATCGAGGAGCGCATTCGCTCGAGGCGCTCCTCCAGCCGGCTGCGCCGGCCCTCCAGTACGCGCATCCGCACTGCTCGGTCGGTCTGACCGAAGAACGCGAAGTGCACGCCGAAGTGCTCGTCCTCCCAGGCGTCCGGGCCGGAGTCGGCGAGCAGTTCCTCGAACCGCTGCTTGCCCTCGGCGGAGAGCCGGTAGACGATCTTCGATCGCTTGCCGTTCAGCGCCGTGGCCGGGACGTACTGGGTGTCCGGGTTGTCCTCCACCAGGAATCCCTGGGCGACCAGGCTCTTCAGGCACGGGTAGAGCGTGCCGTAGGAGAAGGCACGGAACGAACCGAGCAGCACGTTGAGGCGCTTGCGCAGCTCGTAACCGTGCATCGGGGCGTCGTGCAGCAGGCCGAGGACGGCGAACTCCAGCACTCCTGAGCGCCTGCTCACGCGGTCCGGCCTCCTTCCGACGGCTCCCGATTCGCCGCATCGCCACGGCTATGCCGCCGCGATGTATCGACTCGATATATCGAGAACGATAGGCCGGGGTCACGATTCGGGCAAGGGGGGCACGGGTGAATGTGATCACAGGAGTTCACAGCGTCATCTCCCGGGGGCGTTTCCGCTGATGGAGTGAGTTTCGGACGGCCGGTTCAAGGCCGACTCGGGGTGACTGGGCAACGGGCTCGTAATGATCTGACGGTGATTCATGAAGATTGCTGCGAAATGCCCGATTTATCTCTCATTCGTCATGCGTACGCTGTCGCGTGTGCACGAGGACCACCTCCGGGGAAGCGGGCCGGTACAAGGGCCTAGGGCGGTTGCGGGCATCGGAAGCAATCCTGCCGACGGGCGCTGACGCCTGGCCTAGGAGTTACTGGACATGAGCGAACACCGGCGACGGACGCCCGGTCAGGGCGGCGGCGAGCAGCCGCCGAACCGTCCGGGCGCGCGGCCGCATGGCTACGGCACCCCGCAGGAAGGGGCGCCGTCCTATGACATGCCCGGCCGCGCGGTACCCGGGAACCGCGCAGCCGGTCCGCGCGGCCCGCAGGGCATGCGGGAGACGAGTCAGCAGCCCCGGCTGACTAGGGCCGAGATGCGCAAGGCCGCCCAGAAGGGCGGCCGCCGGGGCCCGGAGGGCCCGGGTGGCCGCGGTCCGGCCGACGGCGGCGGCCGACGCGGCGGGGGCGGCGGCAAGCCGCCGGGCAAGAAGCGGTTCATCGACTACCCGCGCTGGGGCAAGCGCGGGGTCCGGCGCTGGCTGCCGTCCTGGAAGCTGGTGCTGTCGCTCTTCCTGATCTTCTTCGGCGGCGGCGTGGCGGCCGTCGGCACGGCCTACGAGATGACCACCGTGCCCCAGCTGAAGGACATAAACCCGCCGCAGAACAACATCTACTACTGGGCCGACGGCTCGGAGATGACCCGGACCGGCCAGACCAACCGCCAGCTGGTGGACATCGGCGACATCAACAAGTCGATGCAGGACGCGGTGATCGCGGCCGAGAACGAGACCTTCCGCACCGACAGCGGCATCGACCCCAAGGGCATCGCCCGGGCCATCTACAACATGGCCTCCGGCCAGTCCACCCAGGGCGGCTCGACGATCACCCAGCAGTACGTGAAGAACGCCTACCTGAGCCAGGAGCAGACGGTCACCCGGAAGCTCAAGGAGATGTTCATCACCCTGAAGCTCAGTCAGACGACGTCCAAGGACCAGATCCTGGACGGGTACCTGAACACCAGCTGGTTCGGCCGCAACTCCACCGGCATCCAGGCCGCCGCGCACTCGTACTACGGGGTGGAGGCCAAGGACCTGACCCCCTGCCAGAGCGCCATGCTGGCCGGTCTGCTGAAGGGCGCCGGCTACTACGACCCGTCGCTCAGCGCCGCCAACCACGCCCGGATGTTCGGCACCCCCAGCGACCCGGCGAGCGGCCGCTGGGAGTGGATCCTCGGCAAGATGGTGCAGACCAAGGCCATCACCCAGGCCCAGATGGACCAGTGCACCAAGGCCGGACTGCCGGAGCCGATAAAGCAGGCGCCGTCCTCCAACCTGAACGGCCAGATCGGCTACATCGTCGACACGGTCAACCAGTACATCGAGTCCAAGGACCCGTCGATCACCGATGCCAAGCTCGGTCACGGCGGCTACAACATCTACACCACCCTGCAGAAGGACAAGGTGGACATGCTGTCCAAGGCCGTCGACGACATGGCGAAGGCCAACCTGGACCCGGTCAAGCGCCCCTCGAACGACACCTTCGTGCAGGTCGGCGCCGCCTCGGTGGTACCGGGTGACGGTGCCTTGGTCGCCATCTACGGCGGTCCGGGCCAGGACAAGGGCCAGTACGCCAACAACGCCGACACCAGCGGTGTGCCGGTCGGCTCGACCTTCAAGCCCTACGTGCTGGCCACCGCGATGCAGGACGGCGTGCTGACCCAGACCGGTCCGGACGGCAAGCCGATGCGGATCAACGAGGACAGCCGCTACAACGCCGACGACCTGAGCACCATCCGCAAGCCGGACGGCTCGCTGGTGACCAACGCGGACGGCTCGGTCTTCCGCCAGCACAACGACGAGCCCGGCAAGCAGGGCTACGTGACCCTGCGGGACGCGATGATCAACTCGTACAACGTGCCCTACGTGCAGCTCGGCGAGGACGTCGGCGACCCGAACGTGGCCAAGATGGCCGGCCTGATGATGAACCTCGACCCGGCGAAGGCGCCGCAGCTGGCGACCCAGAACACCGCGTCCTTCGCGATCGGCACCGGCACCCCGAGCGCGATCCAGATGGCCTCCGGCTACTCGGTCTTCGCGGCCCGCGGTCAGCAGACCGACATGTACGCGGTGACCAAGGTCGAGTACCAGGGCCACGAGCTGAGCACCCTCGCCAAGCCGGCCAAGAAGAAGGTGCTCGAGGAGGCGGTGGCCGACAACATCACCAGCGTGCTGCAGGACGTGGTGCAGAAGGGCACCGGTGTGAAGGCGCAGATCGGGCGGCCGGTGGCGGGCAAGACCGGTACCACCGACAAGGGCACCTCGGCCTGGTTCGACGGCTACACGCCGCAGCTGGCCACCGCGGTCGCCATGTTCCGCGAGGACCCGGCCCACCCCGGCCTGCAGTCGCTCATCGGCACCGGCGGCGGCAAGACGTTCTACGGTGGTGACCTGCCGACCGAGATCTGGGCCGACTACATGAAGGCCGCGCTGGCCAACACCCCGCCGGCGGACTTCCCCGACCCGGCTCCGGTCAACACCGAGGTCGACTCCTCGGGCGCGCCCAGCACCGCCTCGGCGTCCCCGTCGACCTCGTCCTCCCCGACGACCTCGCCCAGCGCCTCGGCGTCCACCCAGGCGCCGACCACGGCCCCGGCGACCACCCAGGCGCCGACTCCGACCAGCGCGCCGGAGACCTGCCTGCAGGGTCTGGACTGCACCACCGGCTCGCCGACCAGCAAGAGCCCGGGCGGTGGCAACGGCGGCGGCAACGGTGGCGGCAACGGCGGTGGCAACGGCGGCTGCGTGGGGCTGCTCTGCCCGCCGGACACCAGTACCCCGGCCTCGCCGCCGCCGCACCACGGCGGCTCCGGTGGTACCGGTGGCACCGGCGGCCCAGGTGGCCCCGGCGGCACCGGGCCCACCGGCGGCAGCACGCCCACCGGGGCCGCCAACCCGGCCGGCGGCTGACCCCGCACCACATCCCCCTGCGGCCCCGCTCCTCGGAGCGGGGCCGCAGGCCTTTCCGGCACCACCACGGGCCGGTCCTCGTCGGATCGGCGGCGCGTGCGGCAGTATGTCGGCCATGACGTCCAGCACGCGCGACCAGACCGCCGCCGAGGCCGTCCCGGTCCAGCCGCAAGGCCCGCTGTCCAACACCGTGGTCGTCCCCGCGGACGAGGACCCGGTCTCGGCGGCCGGCAGCGAGCTGATCGGCGGCCCGCCCGGGCGCCGGGCGCTGCTCGGGGTCTCCTGGTGGATCCCGGCCCGCTTCCTGGCGCTGGCCACCGTGCTCACCTACTGCCTCGGCCTGGTCCAGAAGCTGCCCTGCTACACCAGCGGCTGGTTCTACGGCGCCACCAGCCAGTACACCCACGCCTGCTACAGCGACATCCCGCACCTCTACACCGCCCGCGGCCTGGCCGACGGCCTGCACCCGTACCTCGACCAGATCCCCATGCCCACCCCGGACATGAAGTTCCTGGAGTACCCGGTGCTGACCGGTCTGTTCATGCAGATCGCCGGCTGGCTGACCCCCACCACCGGGGCGATCCAGGGTCGCGAGCAGTGGTTCTGGCTGGTCAACGCCGCCATGCTGCTGATCTGCGCGGTGGTCACGGTGGTCGCGCTCTCCCGCACCCACCGCCGCCGCCCGTGGGACGCGCTGCTCTTCGCGCTGGCCCCGGCGCTGGCGCTGAACGCCACCATCAACTGGGACCTGCTAGCGGTCGCGCTGACCGCCGTCGCGATGGCCCAGTGGTCGCGCAGCCGCCCGGTCTGGGCCGGGGTCTTCATCGGCCTGGCCACTGCCGCCAAGTTCTACCCGCTGCTGCTGCTCGGCCCGCTGCTGGTGCTCTGCTGGCGGGCCGGCCGCTGGCGGGCCTTCGGCCAGGCCGCCGGTGCCGCCGTCGGCGCCTGGCTGGTGGTCAACCTGCCGATCATGATCGCCAGCTGGGACGGCTGGAAGACCTTCTACACCTTCAGCCAGAGCCGCAAGGAGGACTTCGGCTCGTTCTGGATGATCCTCATGCAGGACCGCAACCAGTCGCTGGACACCCTGAACAGCTGGATCGCGGGGCTGCTGATCGGGCTCTGCCTGATGATCGGCTGGCTGGCGCTGACCGCCCCGCGGCGGCCCCGCTACGCCCAGCTGGTCTTCCTGGTGGTGGCCGTGTTCGTGCTCACCAACAAGGTCTACTCGCCGCAGTACGTGCTCTGGCTGCTGCCGCTGGCGGTGCTGGCCCGGCCGCGCTGGCGCGACTTCCTCGTCTGGCAGGCCTGCGAGGTGCTCTACTACCTCGGCATCTGGTCATACCTGGCCTACAGCGGAGATGCCAAGCAGCACGGGATCGGCCAGGACTGGTACCACTTCGCGATCATCCTGCACCTGGCCGGCACGTTCTACCTGTGCGTGATGGTG
Source organism: Kitasatospora humi (assembly GCF_020907985.1). Classification (GTDB taxonomy): domain Bacteria; phylum Actinomycetota; class Actinomycetes; order Streptomycetales; family Streptomycetaceae; genus Kitasatospora; species Kitasatospora humi. The sequence continues at coordinate 123,266 of NZ_JAJJPA010000010.1, forward strand.
GTCCGCGACATCCTGCGCCCGGAATGCGACCCGGTGCGCTGGGACGGCAGCGACGATCCGTCGGGCGGGGTGCTGGACTTCGCGCCGGACGCGTTCGTGCTGGGTGCCGCCCGCCGGCTGCGCGACCGGGCGCTCCACGCCGTCTACGTCCCGACCGCCCCGGTCGACGGGGTGGTGGACTGGTCGGCACCCCGGGAAACCCCGGTGGACGCGCCCCGGGACGCGCCGGGGGACGTCCACGGCGACGCGCCGGTGGAGGAGCTGTCGGTGGCCGTCGAGGAGTGGGGGCCCGCCGGGTCCGACGGCAGCGCCCGGGCCTGACGGTCGAGCACCCGGTCGAAGTGGGTGGTGGTGTGCCGCACGGTCACCACCAGCTCGTCCCCCACCACCGGCGGCTTGGCGCCGCCGGGCAGGAAGAGGATGCTCACCTGCATGTGCGGCGGCTCGGCGAACCACAGCTGGCGGCCGCCCCACTGGTACGGCGACAGGGTCCGGTTGACGGTGGCCAGTCCGGCCTTGGCGATGCCCTTGAGCCGGGGCAGCATCCCGTGCAGGTACTTGGGGGCCTCCATGCCGATGCCGTGGGCGGTGCCGCCGGAGACCACCAGCAGGTGCCCGTCGGCCGGCGCCCGGTGCTGCCGGTAGCCGTACCGCTCCCCCCGGCGCACCGGGGTCACGTCCAGCACGGCGGCCCGCGCCTCCAGCGCCGCCACGTCGCCCAGCCACAGCCGGGTGCCGATCCGGGAGCGGAACACCGTGCGCGGGTGGTGGCCGGCCAGCTCGGCCACTCCGGCGGCGCTCAGGTGGCTGAGGTAGACGGTTCCGGCCGGCAGCCCGGCCCCGGTGATCGCGGCCACCCAGTCGGCCACCTCGGCGACCGGGCTGCTGCGGTCCGGCCGGTCCAGCGGCAGGTGCAGCGCGAAGCCCTCGATCGTCCCCCCGCCACCGGTCGACGAGCACGTCCCGTCCGCCGGGCCGGCGGCCTGCGCGCAGTGCGCCAGGTCGGCCCGGGCGATCCCGTGCCGGCGCATGCCGGTCATGCACTCCACCACCACCCGGGCCCCCGCCAGCGCCCGCAGCGCCTCCAGGCCGGCCACGGTGCGCAGCACCCTGCGCCCGTCGTCGGGTCGGGGCAGTGCCACGGTCGGCTCGCCGACCCGGTACGGGGTGAGCACCAGCACCTCGCCCGGATAGCCGGCGGCGAGCACCTCGGCGGCCTCGGCGGCGGTGCCGACCGCCAGCAGGTCGCTCCCCAGCAGCTGCGCCTCCTGCGCCAGCCGCAGGTTGCCCAGTCCGTAGCCGTTGCCCTTCGCCACCGGCACGAGGCCCGGGAACTCGGCCAGCAGGGCGCGCTGGTGGGCCCGCCAGCGGTCGGTGTCCACGTACAGCGAAAGGCTCATGGTGCGCTCCCTGCGGTGGGGGCGCCCCCGGCCGGAGGCTGGGGGCGGGGTGGTGCGGTGCTGCGGCTGGGGCGGGCCCGGTCAGCGGCGCGACATGTAGAGGTCCAGCGCCTTGTGCAGCAGCTTGTTGACCGGGAAGTCCCATTCGCCCAGGTACTCGGCGGCCTGGCCACCCGTGCCCAGTTTGAACTGGATCAGCCCGTAGAGCGGGTCGTCCTCCTCCAGCGTGTCGCTGATCCCGCGCATGTCGTAGACGCCGGCACCCAGCGCGTAGGCGTCCCGGATCATCCGCCACTGGACGGCGTTGGAGGGTTTGACCTCGCGCTTGTGGTTGGCCGAGGCGCCGTAGGAGTACCAGACGTGCTGCCCGACGGTCAGCATGGTGGTCGCGGCCAGCGGCTCGCCCTCGTGGTAGCCCAGGTAGAGCCGCATCCGGTTGGGGTCCTCGGCGGTGAGCACCTGCCACTGGCGCTGGAAGTAGTCCAGCGGGCGCGGGGTGAACCCGTCCCGCTCGGCGGTCATCAGGTAGAGCCGGTGGAAGACCGGCAGGTCGTCGTAGCCGCCCTGGACCACCTCGACGCCGCTCTTCTCGGCCTTCTTGATGTTGCGCCGCCACAGCTGGTTGAAGTTGCGCTGGATGTCGTCCAGCGAGCGGTTGGCCAGCGGCACCTGGAAGACGTAGCGCGGCTGGACGTCGCCGAAGCCGGCGCCGCCGTCCTCGCCCTGCCGCCAGCCGGCCTTGCGCAGCCGCTCGGCCACCGCGAAGGCCCGCGGCTCGTACCAGTCCGGGTCCACGTCGCGCAGCCGCTTGGCCTGTCCGCCGGCCACCGCCTCCTTGATGGTCGCGGCGCCCCAGCGGCGGATCACCACCGGCGGACCGATCTTCACCGAGAAGGCCCCCTGCTCCTTCAGGTGGTCCAGCATCGGGTGCAGCCAGCGGTCCAGGTCCTGGTCGAACCAGTCGATCACCGGGCCCTCGGGCAGGTAGGCCAGGTAGCGCTTGAGCTTGGGCAGCTGCCGGTAGAGCACCAGGCCGGTGCCGACCAGCGTGTTGGCGGCGTCGAACCAGCCGATCGACTCGTGGCGCCATTCCGACTTGACCTCGCCCCAGGAGGGCACCTGCATGTGGCTGACGGAGGGCCGACCGCGCACGAAGGCGAGGTGCTCCTCACGGGTGATCGTCCTCAGACGCAGGCTCATTGCTCCGGGTGCTCCCTTGGAAGATTTTGTTGGCACTTGACCCTAACGCCCGAATAGTCCGTTTCGCGTGGCTCCGGCGCGGCGCGTTCGATCGAACCCTAGAGCCGGGGCGGGGACGAGGGCTCGGGGTGCCGAAACGGCGCCCCCGCACGGGGAGCGCCGTCTCGTGCGCCGTGCTCGCGCCGGGGTTCGCACCCCCGTCGCACCCGCTCGGCGGTCAGCCCCTGGTGGCGCCGAACAGCCCGCCGTGGGCGAGTGCGATGCCGAAGCCGAAGGCGGCCATCGCGATGCCGATCACCAGGACGAACCGCTCCGCGGTGGTGGCCGAGATGAACTGCCCCCACAGGCCGGTGACCACGCCGATCAGGCCGCTCCAGGAGCTCAACAGGTGCAGGTCGTGGAAGAACGACGAGGTGAACGCCAGTACACCGAGCACGGCGGTCACCGCGACCAGGGTGTTCTCCCTGGGGTGCGGGTGGCCGTCGGTGTTGAGGGTGAACGCGGGGACTCGGCGGATGGTCTGTGCCATGGAAACCCACCTCCAGCGGGCCGGGCGATGCTGATGAAACCCGTTCTGCCCAGATTGCGCCCGTTGAGACCGGGCGGCAATCGATGGGCGTTTTGTTCGGCCGGATGGGTGCGGGTAGGCTGTGCGGACTGCACTGGTGTATCTGTGCCCCCGTCTGCCCACTCTTGGGCCACCTGGGGGCCGGCTGTCGGACCGGGCCGCTACGGTGGCCGAAGGCACGTCACCCACCAGTGCCGACGCCGTACAACCCTCCTGCCACGGAGAGACCGTGGCCGCTGAGTCCAAAGGAGGTGGGTTTACCCATGCGTCACTACGAGGTGATGGTCATCCTCGACCCGTCGGTCGAGGAGCGCGCTGTCTCCCCCCTGATCGAGAGCTTCCTCAACGTTGTCCGCACTGGTGGCGGCACCGTCGAGAAGGTCGACACCTGGGGCCGTCGTCGCCTGGCGTACGAGATCAAGAAGCAGCCCGAGGGCATCTACTCGGTCATCGACCTCAAGGCCACGCCTGAGGTCGTCAAGGAGCTTGACCGCCAGCTGTCGCTGAGCGAGCAGGTTCTGCGGACCAAGGTCCTGCGCCCGGACACCCACTGAGCCACCTGCGGGACCGTTGACGGTCCCGAGGGCTCGCGTCCGATGTTTCACGTGAAACATCGCTGAACGGAACTCCTCCTCCCGAGAGGTCAGCACACCATGGCAGGCGAGACCGTCATCACCCTCGTCGGCAATCTCGTCGACGACCCCGAGCTGCGTTTCACCCCCTCGGGTGCGGCGGTCGCGAAGTTCCGCATCGCGTCCACTCCCCGCACCTTCGACCGCCAGACCAACGAGTGGAAGGACGGCGAGAGCCTCTTCCTCACGTGCAACGTCTGGCGTCAACCGGCGGAGAACGTGGCCGAGTCGCTGCAGCGCGGCATGCGCGTGATCGTGCAGGGCCGACTGCGCCAGCGGTCTTACGAGACCAAGGAAGGCGAGAAGCGGACGGTCTTCGAGGTCGAGGTCGACGAGGTCGGCCCGAGCCTGCGTTCGGCGACCGCCAAGGTGACCCGGGCCAACCGCGGTCCCGGTGGCGGCGGTGGTGGCTTTGGCGGCGGCCCGCAGCAGGGCGGCGGCCAGGGCGGCTGGGGTGGCCAGGGCGGCAACCAGGGTGGCGGCGGCTGGGGTGGCAACTCCGGCGGCGGCCAGTCCGGCCCGTCCGACGACCCGTGGGCGTCCAGTGCGCCGTCCGGCGGCAACGCCGGCGGTGGCTGGGGTGCGCCGTCGGGTGGCGGTTACTCGGAAGAGCCTCCGTTCTAAAGAGCTGACAGATTTCGTGCGACCCGGGCCCCGTCCCGTCGACGGACCCGGATCGTGATCCTCATTTGGAGCACACCATGGCGAAGCCGCCTGCTCGCAAGCCGAAGAAGAAGGTTTGCGTCTTCTGCAAGGACAAGGTCAACTACGTTGACTACAAGGACACGAACCTGCTGCGGAAGTTCATCTCCGACCGCGGCAAGATCCGTGCCCGCCGGGTCACCGGCAACTGCACCCAGCACCAGCGTGACGTCGCCACGGCCGTGAAGAACAGCCGTGAGATGGCGCTGCTGCCCTACACCAGCACCGCGCGCTAAGAGAGGGTGACCGAAGAATGAAGATCATCCTCACCCACGAGGTCGCCGGCCTCGGCAGCGCCGGCGAGGTCGTCGAGGTCAAGGACGGCTACGCCCGCAACTACCTGGTCCCGCGTGGCTTCGCCATCCGCTGGACCAAGGGCGGCCAGAAGGACGTCGACGCGATCCGTCGCGCCCGCAAGATCCACGAGATCCAGACCATCGAGGCGGCCAACGAGGTCAAGGCCACCCTCGAGGGCCTGCAGCTGAAGCTGAAGGTGCGCTCCGGTGACGCCGGCCGCCTGTTCGGCTCGGTGACCCAGGCCGACGTCGTCGAGGCCGTCAAGGCCGCCGGCGGCCCGGCGGTGGACAAGCGCGCCGTCACCATCGGCTCGCCGATCAAGACCGTGGGCACCCACAAGGTCGCCGTCAAGCTGCACGCTGACGTTCAGGCCAACCTCGACCTGGTCGTCGCCTGAGTCCAGGCGCACCACCGGTCGTGACCCCGGGGCCGGGGCCTTCCACCAGGAAGGTCCCGGCCCCGGGCGTTCCCGGGGCCGGTCGGTCAGGCCCGGACCGCGCCGGTGACCAGCCAGCGGCCGGTGCGCATCCGGCCGACCAGGAACGCCGCGCGGACCAGCATCATCAGGTTCATCGCCCACCAGAGGCCGGCCAGTCCGCCGCCCAGCGCCGGCAGGGCGAGTGCCACCGGCGCGAAGAGCGCCAGGGTGGCGAGCATCGCCCCGGCCAGGTAGCGGCCGTCGCCGGCGCCCATCAGCACGCCGTCCAGCACGAAGGCCAGCCCGCAGGCCGGCTCGGTCAGCGCGAGCAGCACCAGCACCCCGGCCAGCTGGTGGCGCACCCCGGGGTCGGCGGTGAACAGCGGTGTGCAGAGCGGCCCCGCGACCACCACCAGCAGCCCCAGCACCACCCCGGAGCCGATCCCCCACCGGGTCATCCGCCGGGTCGCCGCCCGCGCCCCCGCCGGGTCGTCGGCCCCCAGGTAGCGTCCGATGACCGCCTGCCCGGCGATCGCGATGGCGTCCAGCGCGAAGGCCAGGAAGCTCCACAGCGTCATCGCGATCTGATGGGCCGCGACCTGCTGGTCCCCGAGCCGGGCGGCCACCGCGGTGGCGAGCACCAGGATCGCCCGCAGCGAGAGGGTGCGGATCAGCAGCGGCCCGCCGGCCCGCGCGCAGGCCCGGATCCCGGCCGGGTGCGGCCGCAGCCCGGCCCGCTCCCGCCGGGCGCCGCGCACCACGACCACCAGGTAGACCGCCGCCATCCCGGTCTGCGCCAGCACCGTGCCCCAGGCCGAGCCGGCCACCCCCAGGCCGGCGCCGTAGACCAGCCCCGCATTGAGCAGCAGGTTGGCTGAGAACGACCCGACGGCCACCGCCAGCGGAGTGCGGGTGTCCTGCAGGCCCCGCAGCACCCCGGTGGCCGCCAGCACCAGCAGCATCGCCGGGATCCCCAGCGCGCTGATCCGCAGGTAGGTCACCGCGTACGGCGCGGCGGTGCTCGACGCGCCCAGCGCACCGGCCACCGCGGGCGCCAGCAGGTACGACAGCAGGCCCAGCGGCAGCCCCAGCAGCAGGGCCAGCCAGAGCCCGTCCAAGCCCTGCTGGACGGCCGCCCGGCGGTCACCGGCACCGATCCGCCGGGCCACCGCAGCGGTGGTCGCGTAGGCGAGGAAGACGAACACCCCGGTCAGCGTGGTCAGCGCCGTCCCGGCCACCCCGAGACCGGCCAGCTGGGCGGTGCCCAGGTGCCCGACGATCGCCGAGTCACCGATCAGGAACAGCGGCTCCGCGACGAGGGCGCCGAAGGCCGGGACCGCCAGCGCCAGGATCTCCCGGTCGTGCCGGGGGCCCCTCCCGGCCGGAGACTGGGCGGGGCTTCGGGCGGATGTGCGAGCGGACATGGTGGCACCGTAGCCATCCACAGGGCACCGCGGGGGCGGCAGGTACGTGTGAAGTTTTTCTCATGCACAGCCAGTGGACAGAGTTGTCGCAGGTCAGCGAGTTGACACCGAAGAGATCGTGTGGTTATCCACAGGACTGTCCCCATGCTTGTGCACAGGTTTCGGGCTCTTGTCCACAGACTTGGGAGAACCATCCACACCCCCTGTGGATAACTGGCGTGGTCCGGCTTGGCCCCGGTGCGACCGTCCCCGTAGCGTGGTCGTTCACCCTTCGCACCACTCGCACGCTCGCTGAACGGGGATCACGCGTGACCGGCACCCAGTACGACGACAACGACGTGCCGCCGCCCCCGGAGGACGACTGGGCCGGCCTGGACGACTTCCCCACCGACACCCCCAGCGACCGCCTCCCGGCCGCCCGCCGCCAGGGCGACGGCGAGTTCCGCAAGAACGGCGAGTTCCGCAAGGGTGACTTCCGCAAGGGTGACTTCCGCAAGCGGGACGGTGACGGCGACCGGGACGGCCACGGCGGTGCCGAGGGCTTCGAGCGGGTCCCGCCGCAGGACATCCCGGCCGAGCAGTCCGTGCTCGGCGGCATGATGCTGTCCAAGGACGCCATCGCCGACGTGGTCGAGGTCCTCAAGCCGATCGACTACTACCGCCCGGCCCACGAGCTGATCCACAGCGCGATCCTCGACCTCTACGCCCGCGGCGAGCCGGCCGACCCGATCACCGTCGCCAGCGAGCTCACCAAGCGGGGCGAGCTCAGCCGGGTCGGCGGCCCCACCTACCTGCACACCCTGGTCAACTCCGTCCCCACCGCGGCCAACGCCGAGTACTACGCGGAGATCGTCCACGAGCGCGCGGTGCTGCGCCGCCTGGTCGAGGCCGGCACCCGGATCGCCGGCATGGGCTACGCGGCCGAGGGCGACGTGGACGAGATCGTCAACGCCGCCCAGGCCGAGATCTACGCCGTCACCGAGCAGCGCACCAACGAGGACTACGCCCCGCTGGCCGACATCATGGAGGGCGCCCTCGACGAGATCGAGGCCATCGGCTCCCGCCAGGGCCAGATGTCCGGCGTCCCCACCGGCTTCGCCGACCTGGACGCCCTCACCAACGGCCTGCACCCGGGCCAGATGATCGTCATCGCGGCCCGACCCGCGATGGGTAAGGCCTTGTCCCTCGACACCCCGCTCCCGACGCCGGAGGGGTGGACGACCATGGGCGATGTGCAGGAGGGTGACTACCTGCTCGACGCCGACGGGAAGCCGACGCGGGTCGTGGCTGCGACCGAGGTCATGACCGGGAGACCGTGCTTCGAGGTGGTGTTCGACGACGGCACCTCCGTGATCGCGGACGCGGACCACCAGTGGCTGACCGAAACCCGGGCTTCGCGCCGCTCGGGCCGGTCCGGTCAGGTCAGGACGACCAAGGAGATCGCTGCGACGCTGTGCTGCGACACGGCCGACCGGCGTCACAACCACTCGGTGCGGAACGCCGCACCGCTCGACCTTCCGCACCGGGAGCTCCCCGTGCCGCCGTACACACTGGGCGCTTGGCTGGGCGACGGGCACAGCGACGCTGCGCGGATCACCTCGGCCGACCCCGAGGTGATCCGCGGCATCGCCGAGGACGGGTTCGAGCTGCGCCAGGTGGGGACGTCGCTGACGTACGCGGTCCGGTTCTCGGTGCAGGAGCCGCAGACCTTCGAGCGGACCTGTGTCGTCTGCAGCAAGGCTTTCGTCCCCGAGCTCGCCCACGTGCGCAGCTGCGGGCGGTCCTGTGGCGGCAAGGCCCGCGTCGTCTCGGCACCAGCGGCTCCCACGACCTGCGTGGACTGCGGCAGCGAGTGCTCCTCGCCGTTCTCCGAGCCCCGTTGCGACAGCTGCACCAGGAGGCACGGGAGCCTCCTGGCGGTGCTGCGTGACCTGGGCGTGCTCGGGAACAAACACATCCCGGCGGAGTACCTGCGTGGATCGGTCGCTCAGCGCAGGGCGCTCCTGGCGGGGCTCCTCGACACCGACGGGACGGTCACGGGAACAGGATCGGTGCAGTTCGTAGTGACGAAGCGAGCTCTGGCGGAGGACTTCCGAGAGCTGATCGTCGGGCTGGGCTACCGCTGCGGCTTCTCCACCAAGCGGGTCGCCGGGCGCTCCGCGGAGTCGTCGACGGCGTACATCATCACGTTCACGCCGACCGACGAGGTGTTCAGGCTGGAGCGGAAGCGGTCAGTGCACGCGGCACGCCGCCGAGCGGCCACAGCGCGGCTCAAGCAGCGATTCATCGTCGCGGCTCGCGAGGTCGACAGCGTCCCGGTCCGCTGTGTCCAGGTCGACAATCCGGATCACCTGTATCTCGCCACCCGGTCGATGGTTCCCACACACAACTCCACCCTGGCCCTGGACTTCTCCCGGGCCTGCTCGATCACCAACGGCCTGCCCAGCGTGATCTTCTCCCTCGAAATGGGGCGCAACGAGATCGCGATGCGTCTGCTGTCGGCCGAGGCGCGGGTGGCGCTGCACCACATGCGGTCGGGCAACATGACCGACGACGACTGGACCAGAGTGGCGCGGCGGATGCCGGACGTGACGGCGGCGCCGCTGTACATCGACGACTCGCCGAACCTGTCGATGATGGAGATCCGGGCCAAGTGCCGCCGCCTCAAGCAGCGCAACGACCTCAAGCTGGTGGTCATCGACTACCTGCAGCTGATGCAGTCCGGCGGCTCGCGGCGGGCCGAGAGCCGTCAGCAGGAGGTCTCGGACATGTCCCGTAACCTCAAGCTGCTGGCCAAGGAGCTGGAGGTCCCGGTGATCGCGCTCTCCCAGCTGAACCGTGGCCCCGAGCAGCGCACCGACAAGAAGCCGATGGTCTCGGACCTGCGTGAGTCGGGCTCCATCGAGCAGGACGCCGACATGGTCATCCTGCTGCACCGCGAGGACGCCTACGAGAAGGAGTCGCCGCGCGCCGGTGAGGCCGACCTGATCGTCGCCAAGCACCGTAACGGTCCGACGGCCACCATCACGGTGGCGTTCCAGGGCCACTACTCGCGCTTCGTGGACATGACCCGGGACTGACGGCCACTCAGTCGGGCGAGATGATCACGGCATGACCGAGATCATTCTGATGGCCGACCCGAGGGTCGCGGCGGTGCCCGTCCGGGAGTGCGGCGAGCGGCTGGTGGACGTGCGGCGGGACGGCCGGGTGCGGGTGGACGAGCGCAAGTGGCATGACTCCGAGGGGGCGTTCGGGTGGCTGCGCGACGGGGTGCTGGCGCGGCTGTGCCGGGCCCAGGAGCAACTGCCGGACGGGATACGGCTGCTGTTCGTCGAGGGGTACCGCCCGCCGGCCCTGCAGCGGCGGTACTACGAGGAGTACGCGGCGCGGTTGCGGGCCGAGCGGCCCGACTGGTCCGCCGAGCAGGTGCGGGAGGCGGCCAGCCGGTACGTCTCGCCGCCCGAGATCGCGCCGCACAGCGCCGGTGCGGCCGTCGACCTGACGCTGGCGGACGCCGACGGCCGTGAACTCGACCTGGGCACCCGGATGAACGCGACTCCCGAGGAGAGCGCCGGCGCCTGCTACACGGCGGCCGGGAACATCAGCGCCCAGGCGCGCGCCAACCGGGAGGTCCTGGGCGGCGCATTGACCGCCGCCGGGCTGGTCAACTACCCGACGGAGTGGTGGCACTGGTCGTACGGCGACCGCTACTGGGCCCTGCGGACCGGCGCGTCGGCCGCCCTCTACGGGCCCAAGGATCTGGACCCGGCTAGGAGTTGAGCGCCGGCGGGTCGAGCGCCGGGAGGAGGCCGGCCACCAGGTCGGCGGCGGGCGGGACGTCACCGTGCGCGCAGGACCTCGGCGGCGGCGTCCAGGATCCGCTCTCGGGTGCTCAAGCGCCCTCTTCCTGACGGGTGAGTGAATGCTTACCACTGTAGGGAGGCGGCTGCGGGGAGTCGGGGAAAAGCATTCGCCGCGGCCGTGACTCCGTCCGTATGGTCGCGGGCATGGTGAACGCGACGGGGAGTGCGCTGCGGGAGCGGCTGCGGGCCGGGCTGACCGAGGCGATGCGGGGGCGGGACCGGGCGACGGCCGGGGTGCTGCGGGTGGCCCTCGGTGTACTGCAGAACGCCGAGGCGGTGGAGCGGGACGCGGACGCCGATCGGAACCTGGCGATCGGCCGGATCCCGGTCGGCGCCGGTGCGGCGGAGGCGCCGCGCCGCCAGCTGACCGAGGCCGAGGACATCGCGCTGCTGGCGGCCGAGGTGGCCGAGCGGGAGGCCGCCGCCGAGCAGTACGAACAGGCCGGGCAGTCCACCCGGGCCGAGCAACTGCGCGTCGAGGCCCGGGTGTTGGCCGCCTATCTGGACTGAGGCCGGGTCAGGCCCAGTCCAGCTCCGGGGTGGCCGCGCGCAGCAGGTCGGCGGCTCCGGTGGTGACCGGGGTGCCGTGCGGCGGGCAGAGGACCTTGGGGGCCAGTGCGGCCAGCCGGTGGAACGAGGCGATGGCCTGCGCCCGGTCGACGTTGAACGGTCCGAGGTGGGCCTCGCCGGGGCCGGTGCCGATGAGGTCGCCGGGGAAGAGCACACCGCTGTCGGGCAGGTGGAGGGCGATGGCGCCGAAGGTGTGCCCGGGCACGTGGAGCACCCGGACGGGCTCGCCCCAGCCGGCCAGCTGGTCGCCGTCCGCCAGTGTTCGGTCCACCGGCAGGTGGCGCGGCGCGGCGGTGAGGCCCGCGGTGACCTTCTGGTGGAGCTCCGCCTCGGCGGGGCTGAGCTCCGGCACCGGCTCGGGCTCCTCGCCGCTGATCACCGGGGCGTCGACAGCACCGGCCAGCACCTCTGCGCCGGTGGCCGCGACCAGCTCCGCGGCCGAGCCCATGTGGTCGAAGTGCGAGTGGGTGAGGACGATCTGGCGCAGGTCCGCGGGCCGGCCGCCGAGTTCGTGCAGGGCGGCCAGGACGGCCGGCGCGGTGCCGGGGACGCCGGTGTCGACGACCGCGAAACCGTCCTCCCGGCGCACCAGGTGGACGTGGCCGACCGGGAGCGGGAGCTGCCAGACGGTGGGGGTGAGCTGGATGAGGTCCATGGAACCGACGGTAAGGACGAACTGACGTATAGTCAGCCAGGTTCGGCCGCCGGTGGACCGGCTTCTCCCTGGGCGAACGGCGAGTCGGGACGCCGACCGGTCAGTGCTTCAGTGAGTCGGCGCCCCGGTAGCCCTCCGGGACGCCGCCGACCAGCAGCACGTCGCCCACCGAGTTGTCGGTGCGCAGCGGCAGGATCTCCCGGTACTCGGGGGAGTCGTACCAGGCCCGCGCCCGCTCCAGGTCGGGGAACTCGATGATGATCAGGTCACCCTCCCAGTGGCCTTCTCGCAGGTCGATCGGGTTCCCGTGGACGATGAACCGGCCGCCGAACTCCTCCAGGGTGGCGTCGATCCTCTCCAGGTACTCGATGATCTGCGGGCCGAAGTCGACCGAGTGCAGGTTGCCGAGGGCGTACGCGGTCATGGTGTCCTCCGTCTGGGATCCGTGGTTTCGCTGCGGTGGTCACGACGGTAGGCGGTGGGGGCCGGACCTGAATCAGTCGTGCATAGGTAGTCGTGCACGGGCGACTGGCTAGCCTGACCCGATGACGGAAATCGAGCTGGTGGTCTTCGACTGCGACGGTGTGCTGGTGGACACGGAGCCGATCGCGGTGCGCGCGCACGTGGTGGCGGGGGCGGAGCTGGGCTGGCCGCTGACCGGCGAAGAGGTGGTGGAGCGGTTCGTCGGCCGGTCGAGCGCCTCGATCGGCGAGCAGGTGGCCGAGCGGCTCGGCGCGCAGGCGGTGGTTCCGTGGCAGTGCCGCTTCGAGGAGCTGCACCGGGAGGCGGTGGAGACCGAGTTGGCCGTGGTGCCCGGCATCCGGGACGCGTTGGCCGAGCTGCGGCTGCCGAGCTGTGTGGCGTCCAGCGGCAGCCACGAGAAGATGCGGCACACGCTGGGTCGGACCGGCCTGTACGACTGGTTCGACGGTCGGATATTCAGCGCCAGTGAGGTGCCGCGCGGCAAGCCCGCCCCGGACCTGTTCCTGCACGCGGCCCGGCGGATGGGTGTGCGGGCCGAAGCGTGCGTGGTGGTGGAGGACAGCAAGTACGGCGTGCGGGCGGCGCGGGCGGCCGGGATGCGGGTGCTCGGCTACGCGGGCGGGCTGACCCCGGCCGACTGGCTGGCCGCGGAGGGCGCGCAGGTCTTCACCGACATGGGAGAGCTTCCGGTGCTGCTGGAGGAGCTGGGCGGCGCGGGCCAGCGGGCGACCGCCGGCACCGCGGGGTACGCGGCGGCGGCCGGGCAGCTGCTGGAGCAGTACGAGGGCGTCAGCTTCGAGCAGGTGCACCAGCGGGTGCTGCCGCTGCTGCCGCCGGCCCCGGCGCGGGTGCTCGACCTGGGCGCGGGGACGGGGCGGGACGCGGCGGCGCTGGCCGGGCGCGGCTACCGGGTGACCGCCGCCGAACCGGTGGCCGAACTGCGCGAACTCGGGCGGCGGCGCCACGCGGGCGTCGACATCGAGTGGGTGGCCGGGGCACTGCCGCTGCTGCCGGGTGTCTCCGGACCGTTCGACCTGGTCATGGGGACGGCGGTGTGGATGCACCTCTCCCCGGCGGAGCGGGCCGGGGCGTTCGCGCGGGTGCTGGAGCTGCTGGCGCCCGGCGGCACGCTGCTGTTGACGGTGCGGCACGGTCCGGTGCCGGCCGGCCGGCGGATGTTCGAGGTGCCGGACGCCGAGCTGCTCGGCCAGGCGGGCGCCGCCGGGCTGCGCCTGGTGCACCGGGACGAGCGCGGTGACCTGCACGGGCGGTCGGACGTGCGGTGGAGCGAGTTCGGGTTCGTCCGGGACTGACACCGCCACTGACAGGGCGTCAAACGGTTGGCGCGTCGTCGGCGGGGGATCGGTGGTGGGGGACCTCACACCGCGTCGGCTCACCCGGCCGGGCGCGCCTGCCGGGCGGGGTCACGGCGGGCCTTCCATGCTGGGGGGCGACCTGCCCGCCGCCGATCAGGGAGCGCCCGTGCCGCCGACGTCATCGTCCGAGCCGTCGTCCGAGCCGGACTCCGGGGTGGCGGGCGGGCCGTCCGGGCTCGCGCCCGGGTCGGCGCCCGCGCGGCCGCCGGGGCCGGTTCCGTCGCACGGCCGGCCGGGCGGACCGGGCGGCCCGCCCGCCACCCCGTCTCCGGCACCGCCGCTGGAGATCGCCGTCTTCACCGGCCCCGAGTCGGGCTTCTTCACCACCTCCACCCTGATCATCGGCGCTCGAGACGCCATCCTGGTGGACGCCCAGCCCACCCGGAGCGCGGGCCGCGCGCTCGCCGAGTGGATCGCCGGCAAGGGCCGCAACCTGGTGGCCGTGGTGATCACCCACCCGCACCCCGACCACTACTTCGGCGTCGAGGAGGTGCTGCGGCTCTTCCCCCAGGCCCACGTGCTGGCGGCCCCGCCCGTGGTCGGGGAGATCGCCACCCACGTCGAACGCCACCGCGCCGAGCTGCGGCCGGTCTTCGGCGACGACGTTCCGGAGCACCCGCTGGTGCCGCGTCCGCTGCGTCCGCTGCCGCTGATGCTCGACCGCCAGCTGATCCGGGTGCTGCTGCTGGGACAGGGCGACTGCGCGCACTCCACCGTGGTGCACGTACCGAGTTCGCGCACCGTGATCGCCGGTGACTTCGCCTTCAACGGCACCCACCTGAGGACCGCCGAGACCACCAGTGAGCAGCGGGCCGCCTGGCTGGCCAACCTGAACCGGATCGCCGAACTCCACGCCGAACGGGTGGTGGCCGGCCACCGGGCCCCGGAGCAGGACGACGACGCGGGCCGGGTGCTCGATTTCACTGGCGGCTACCTGCGGGAGTTCGACCGGCTGCTGGCCGACCACCCCGGCGACCCGGAGGCCCTGATCACCGCGATGGGCGAGCGCTACGGGCAGCTCACCCTGCCGCTGTTCCTGACGGAGGGGGCGCGGGCCAACACCGCGACGTCCGGCTGAACGCCCCCGGGCTCCCCCGGGCACCGACCCGGGTGGCTCACCGGGCGTGGGCGGCGGGTGGCTCGCCGGGCGCCGGCGTGGGCAGCCGGTCGTGTGCCGGTGCGGGTGGCTCGCGGGGCGTCGGCGCGGGCAGCCGGCTGTGCGCCGGCGCGGTGGCTCACCGGCCGCCGGGTGCCGGGGGGCTCACCGGCCGCCGGCCCACCACGTGAGCGAAACGACCCACGCCGCTCACACCCGGGGCGTCACTCCGTCGCCCCGATCGGGCAGCATGGTGCCCCATGGGACGCACGCTGGACGACTGGATGGCCGAGGCCGCCGCCGAGCTGGGCATCGAGCTGACGGCCGACATCAGGGAACTGCTCGACATGACCCGGGTGGTCGCGCACGGGGTGGAGCGCCCGGCCGCCCCGCTCACCGCCTTCCTGGTCGGCTACGCCGCGGCCGGCCGCGGGGGCGGCGCGGCCGCCGTCAGCGAGGCGGCGCAGCAGATGACCGCACTCGCCGAGCGGTGGGCGCGGGCCGCCGCCTCCGACGGGTCCGCGGAGCAGCGGTGACCGTGACGGCGGCCCGCGGGCTCGCCACCCTCCCCTGGCCGCAGGCCCGCGACACCGCCCGGCAAGCCGGCGCCCACCGGCTGCAGCCCGGCGCCGAGACCGCCCTGGCCGACGCCCTCGGCCAGGTGCTGGCCGAACCGCTGACCGCGCTCACCGATCTGCCGGCCTTCGACACCTCCGCGATGGATGGCTGGGCGGTGGCCGGACCAGGTCCGTGGCGGTTGGCCATGGGGGTGCCCCCGGCCGAAGGCTGGGGCAGGGTGCTGGCCGGCTGCCGCACCCCGCCCCCGCTGGCCGACGGCTGGGCGACCGAGATCGCCACCGGCGCGCAGTTGCCGCCGGGCGCCACCGCGGTGCTGCGGCGCGAGCACGGCACGGTCGCGGGCGGTCCCGCCCCGGCGACCCGCACGCTGCGGGCCACCACCGTGCTCGGGCCGGGCAAAGACGTCCGCCCGCGCGGCCAGGAGTGCCGCTCGGAGGAGCAGCTGCTGCCGGCGGGCGCCCTGGTGACGGCGGCCGTCCTCGGGCTGGCGGCCGCCTGCGGCCACGACCGGCTGACGGTTCGCCGGCGCCCCACCGTCGAGCTGCTGGTGCTCGGCGACGAGCTGCTGACGGCCGGTTTGCCCGGGCCGGGCCTGGTCCGCGACGCCCTGGGCCCGCTGCTCCAGCCCTGGCTGGCCGCCGCCGGCGCCGAACTGCTCGGCCGCCGCGCGGTGCGGGACGACTTCGGCCTGCTGCGGGACGCGCTGCGCCACTCGGCCGCCGAGGTGGTGGTCACCACCGGCGGGACCGCCGCCGGGCCGGTGGACTTCCTGCACGCCGCGCTGGCCGACAGCGGCGCCCGGCTGCTGGTGGACGGGGTCGCGGTCCGTCCCGGCCATCCGATGCTGCTCGCCGAACTGCCGCCGGTCCGGCCCGGCGGCCCGGTGCGCCACCTGGTCGGGCTGCCCGGCAACCCGCTGGCCGCGGTGGCCGGCACGGTCACCCTGGCGCTGCCGCTGCTGCACGCACTGGTCGGCCGGGCGTCCGGCGGCCGGTTCACCCGGACGTTGCAGCCGTTGCGCGGCCTGCCGGCCGACACCCGGCTGCTCCCGGTCCGGCTGACCGAGGACGGTCCGGTGCCGCTCGCCTTCGACGGTCCCGCGATGCTGCGCGGCCTGGCGCTGGCGGATGCGCTGGCCGTGCTGCCGCCCGGCGGCGTGGCGGCCGGGGAGCGGGTGGAGCTGCTGCCGGTGCCGACCTGACGGGCGCTTCGAGCCGGCGCTGCGGGGCGGCGCTTCGGGGCTGCGCGTCGGGCTTCGGGGCTGCGCGTCGGGGTTGTGCTTCGGGGCTGCGCTGCGGGGTGCGCTTGAGGCCGGCCGCGACTCA
This sequence comes from Kitasatospora humi, assembly GCF_020907985.1. Classification (GTDB taxonomy): domain Bacteria; phylum Actinomycetota; class Actinomycetes; order Streptomycetales; family Streptomycetaceae; genus Kitasatospora; species Kitasatospora humi. The sequence goes on from NZ_JAJJPA010000010.1 coordinate 139,854, forward strand.
TCCGGCATGAAGCGCGCGGCATCAGGCGCGGCTCGTCGGTCGGCGCTACCGCCCGGTCACTTGGCCAGCTCGGCGCGGACCGCTGCGGTGACCTGCTCGGCCCGGGCAGAGATCTCGTCCACCCGGGCGGTGTCCGCGAGCAGCGCGCCACGGGCCCGCTCGTCCCGGATCCCGGTCAGATTGGCCTCGACGTTCACCCGCGCGGTGGTCGCGGCGGCGCGGGCCGCCTCCGCGGCGGCAGCCACGTCAGTGATCACGCTGGGGTTGCCGATCGGCAGCAGCGCCTCGGCCAGTTCCAGCGCGTCCAGTGCCACCGCGATCACTTCGGCCGACGGCCGGGCGGCCCCGACCAGCGCCCGGGCGATCGCCGCCGACCGGACCGTCGTGGCCTGCTCGGGGTCCTCGGGCAGCCGGTGGGCGTCGGCCAGCGCGGTGAACGCGGCACCGTCCTGTTCGGCCAGTGTCAGCGCCCGCCCGCGCAGCGCGTCGGCCTCCCGGATGATCCGGTCCACCATGACCTGGTGGGCGGCGTACTTCTCCCCGGTGCTGTAGCGGGCCACCAAGGCGAGCAGCGCCCCGGCCTGGGCGGCGTGCAGGGCGGCCGACGCACCGGCGCCGGGCGCGGGCACCCTCCCCCGGCCTGTGGCCGGGCGAGGCCCCGTGGCCAGTCGGTCCAGGAAGTCACTGATCGTCTCGTCGCGCACGGCGGCTCTTCCGGTCGAAAGGATCGGTAGTCGCATCCTGCCACAGCTGATGTACCGTCAGTTCACGGGTCACAGGCCGGTGTCCGGCATTCGCGCGGCAGCCGTCCCGCGCCCGTGCGGTGCCCGTCCCGCGCCCGTGCGGTGCCCGCGGGGCGGCGTCGCCGGCGAGATGTGGTCGTGTGTGGCCGGCCACAGGGTGGCGCAGGCCCGATCGGCTGCACCGACGAGTAACTTCGACCCATGTACGCAATCACGATTCCTGAGCCCGGCGGTCCCGAAGCCCTCGTCTGGGCCGAGGCCGAGGACCCGGTCCCCGGCGATGGCGAGGTCCTGGTCGAGGTCGCCGCCACCGCCGTCAACCGTGCCGACCTGCTGCAGCGTCAGGGCAACTACGCCCCGCCGCCCGGTGCCTCCGCCCACCCCGGCCTGGAGTGCTCCGGTCGGATCGTGGCGCTGGGCCCCGGTGTCTCGGGCTGGGCGGTCGGCGACGAGGTGTGCGCCCTGCTGGCCGGCGGCGGCTACGCCGAGAAGGTCGCCGTCCCGGTCGGCCAGCTGCTGCCGATCCCGCGCGGCCTGGGCCTGGTCGCCGCCGCCGCCCTCCCGGAGGTCGCCGCCACCGTGTGGTCCAACCTCTTCATGGTGGCCCATCTGCGCCCGAACGAGACGGTGCTGCTGCACGGTGGCGCGAGTGGCATCGGGACGATGGCGACGCAGTTGGCGAAGGCGGTCGGTGCGAAGGTGATCGTGACCGCCGGCAGTGCCAAGAAGCTCGCCCGCTGCAAGGAGCTCGGTGCCGACGTCCTGGTGAACTACCGGGAGCAGGACTTCGTCGAGGTGGTGCGGGAGGCCACCGAGGGTCATGGGGTGGACGTGATCCTGGACATCATGGGGGCCAAGTACCTGCAGCGGAACGTGGACGCGCTGGCGATGGCGGGCCGTTTGGTGATCATCGGCCTGCAGGGCGGCCGCACCGCCGAACTGGACCTGGGCAAGCTGCTGGCCAAGCGCGCCGCGGTGGTGGCGACCTCGCTGCGGCCGCGTCCGCTGGCGGAGAAGGCGGCCATCGTGGCGGCGGTGCGCGAGCACGTCTGGCCGCTGATCGAGTCGGGCGTGGTGAAGCCGGTGATCGACCGGGTGCTGCCGCTGCAGGACGCGGCCCAGGCGCACCGGGCGCTGGAGGCGGGCGAGCAGGTGGGGAAGGTCGTGCTCCAGGCGTGAGCCGCGTTTTTGGCGGATCTGCCAGGCAGTGTCGTTGGCCGGCAGATCCGCCGAGCCGCTGAGAAGTCGGCGTTCAGGACGCCGCCGACCAGTGCCGGCTTCTGAAGCCGGTGATCCCGCCGGCAAGGAGAGAGAAGTACAGTTAGCCGGCCGGGTGCGCGCTTTCGCGCCGGGGGGCGCGAGCCTCGGCGCGCCGCTGGGCGGCCCGCTGCCGCCCGAGACCGGCGGCCGCGGCGGGTGGTGGCGCCGGCCGGCTGCCACGGCGCCGGGTTTCAGAGGCTGCCGACGACCTTGCGGGGAGTGATGCGGACGACCACCCGCTGGGCGTCCTGCGCCGAGGCCGGGTTGAACTCGGCGTAGTCCTTGCCGGTGTACTTGCGGGAGAGCTCGTTGATCAGCTCCTGGCCGCCCTCGGTGGTCATGGTGGCCGTGCCGCGGATCTCGGCGTAGGTGTAGGGCGCGTTCGGGGGGTTGATCATGACGGTCACCCGCGGATCGCGGCTCAGGTTCCGCTGCTTGCGGCGCCCGACGGTCGTGGAGAACAGCAGGTCGTCGCCGTCGCGCTTGATCCACACGACCGACAGCTGGGCGCTGCCGTCGGGCTGGATGGTGGCCACGGTCGCGAAGACCGGGTTGTCGTCGAGGTACTTCTTGGCATCGTCTGACAGCACGGTGTGCCCCTTCCCTTGGCCGCCAACCACCGCCGGTCGGCCTGCTCACCCTAGGTCGGCCGGGTCCCGCCGGGAGGGTTCTGCGGGTCGGTTCGGCGAGGTGTTCGGAGGGTGGGCGGGGTGCCCCGGCCCTGGGATCCCGGTGAAGCGGATCGAACGGCAGGGCGAACCATGAACACCTGTGCGATGGAGAAGCGGAAGTTGAATTCGCCATTCCGCCACGATCTTGCTTAATTCACCTTTAAGCTCGGCGCATGGCGGTACTCCGCCAACTTCGTGAACTCCCCCAACGAGGTCGGGCGTTGGCCCCTCTGAGGATGAGAGCAGGGGATGACATCTACACATGACCAATCGGATGGCACCGCGCGCCAACCGCGCCGGTGGGCAGGGTCGGCAGGTCGTCGCACCTTAGGCAGTCTCGCGGCGATCCTCCTCGGGATCGGCAGCTGCTCGCTGGCGGCGGCGCCGACGGCGTACCCGCAGGCAGGGGACGGCTCGGTGACGGTCCGGGTGATCCGGGCCGTGGACACCAGCGGTGTCTGGACGCCCGGTCTGGAACCGGGCATCGCGGGCGTCACGGTGACCCTCACCGACGACGCCGGGACCAGCATCAACGGGGTCACGGCGGCCGACGGCACGGTGACCCTGGCCCCGGCCGCGAGCAAGGCCGCCGGCGGCAAGTACCGGGTGCAGGTGGTGAATCCGCAACCCGGCGTGCTGTTCCCGGCCTTCGCCTCGCCCCAGGGCCTGGACGGCGCTCCCACCCAGCTGAGCAGCAACGAGGAGTTCGTCGACCTCTCCGGTGGGAAGAGCGTGGCGTACACCACGGGGCTGTGGAACCCGGCGGACTACTGCCAGAAGAACGCGCCGCTGGTGGCGACCTGTCAGCCGACCAGCAACGAGGGCGGGGCCGAGCGCACGCTGGTCACCTTCCCGTACAGCGCGCGCGGTCAGGACGGCGTCGACGCCCACGCGACGACCATCGCCACCAACGCCGACACCGGCACGCTGTACGGCGTCGCCTGGAACAAGACCGACCAGCGGCTCTTCTCCTCGGCGGTGGCCAAGCGCGGCACCGACTACGGCCCGGGCGGCGCGGGCGCGGTCTACGTCACCGACCTCGCGCAGAACAAGACGACGCTCTTCACCACCGTGCCGGACGCGGGCAGCACCGTGCACGGGCCGGGCACGGACGACGCCTTCCTCGACGTGCCCGGCAAGGAGAGCCTGGGCGGCATCAAGATCACCGATGACGGCAAGGACCTCTTCGTCGTCAACCTCAACGACCGCGAGCTGTACCGCTACGACGCCTCCGTGCCGACGGCCTCGGCGCCGAAGGCGGTCTACCCGATCCCGGACCCGGGCTGCCCGGCGGACGGGGACTGGCGGCCGTTCGGTCTCGGTCTCCAGGACGGCACCGGGTACGTCGGCGGCGTCTGCTCCGGCCAGTCCACCGGCAAGCTCACGGACGTGCGCGCGGTGGTCCTGCCGTTCGACCTCACCACCGGCGCGTTCCGCAAGGCGGTGCTGGACCAGCCGCTGGACTACCCGCGCCAGTCGACGGTCGGCGGGGGTCCGTGCGACGGCGCGGGCTGGTTCCCGTGGACCAGCACGTACCCGACCACGCAGAACGGCAAGGCGTGCGGCAACTCCACCATCGCCAACCCCGAACCGGAGTTGGGCGAGATCCTCTTCGAGACCGACGGTTCGATGCTGCTCGCCTTCCGCGACCGGTTCGCCGACCGCGGGCCGGGCGCCCCCGCGCCGGGCTCGGTCTCCAACGTCATGTCCGGCGGTGACCTCGACAAGGCATGCCTGGCGAACGGCATGTACGTGATGGACACCAACAACGGCTGCGGGCTGTCCCCCCGCGGCACCCGGTTCTTCGACACCGCCTGGGAGGGGGTGGGCCACCACAACACGGCGTTCGCCGGAATGGCGCTCTCGAAGGTCGAGAGCACCATCGCGGTCTCCGCCTTCGACCCCGACCACACCCCCGTCGGCTACGGCACGTCGTTCCTGGAGCGCAAGGACGGCACGCACGACCCGCAGTTCGGCCTGCGGCTGACCCCGAAGGGGACCAGCGCCCCCTTCGGCAAGGGCGCCTCGATGGGCGACCTGGAGGTGCTCTGCGACCAGGCCCCGCTGCAGATCGGCAACCGGGTCTGGTACGACCCCGAGCGCAAGGGCATCCAGAACCCGGGCCAGAAGCCGGTGGTGGGCGCGACCGTCCACCTCTACGACGGTTCGGGCAAGTTGGTCGGCACCACCAGGACGACGGCGCGGGGTGAGTACTACTTCGACGACTCCGACGTCTCCGGCGGGCTGAAGCCGAAGACCGACTACACCATCAAGCTCGACAACCCGGCCGACTACGCCAAGGGCGGCCCGCTCTACGAGTGGGTGCCGACCGATGCGAACGTCGGGACCAACCACTTCATCGACTCCAAGGGCACCGTGCCGCCCGGCACGGCCTACCCCGTCAAGGCGTTGACGACCGGTGGGCCCGGCGAGAACAACCACACCTACGACTTCGGCTTCCGGCAGCAGGAGGGCGTGCTGCGGCTGGTCAAGCACGACCAGGACGGCAAGCCGCTGGCCGGGGCCAAGTTCCAGCTGTGGAAGGAGTCGAACGGCTCCGACGGCCTGCAGACCACCGGGGCGAAGCCGGACACCCGGGTCGGCGACCCCTGCACCACCGGGGCCGACGGCGTCTGCCAGGGCAGCGGGACGGTGGGGACGTACTACTGGCAGGAGGTCAGCCCGCCCGCCGGGTACGCCGCACCGACCGACACGGTGTTCGGGCCGCTGGTGCTGGATGCCGACAACCTCGGCACCGGCGTCTCGGTGACGGCGGTCAACCAGAAGCTCGTCACCCCCAGCCCCAGTCCCACGCCGACGCCGAGCGCGTCGCTGACCCCGACACCGGCGCCGACACCGACGACGCCGGCGCCGAACACACCGGGCGCACCGCCCCCGGCGGGCCCCCCGCCCGGCTCGCACCTGGCGTTCACCGGCATGAGCGGGCTGGTGCCGATGGCCCTGACCGGCGGTGCCGCGCTCACCGCCCTCGGCTCGGCGCTGCTCGTGCTGATGCGCAGGCGCAGGGCGCAGCACCGCTAGCCCCTGAGCGGGGCAGCCGGCACGGGTGACCCCGGGCCGGACCGGGCGGGTTCGCGGACAGCGGTCCGTGGACCCGCCCGACCGCGTGGCCGCCCGACCGCGTAACCGATCGGGAGTGGCCGATCGGCGAAGGACCGGCGGGAGACCGATGAGAGACCGGCGAAGACCGGCGAGAGACCGATGAGAGAAGGCGGCCGCATGGCTCGGAAGACCAGGACCGACGTCCGAACGCCGCACCGGACCCGCTGGTTCAGGGCACTGATCGCGCTCGCGGTCTGCGGCACCGCGGTGGGCGGCGTCGCCGCCTACCGGAGCCTCGCCGGCAGCACCGCGGAGCGCCCGGTGACCATGGACGAGGCGTCCCGGCTGGCGCTGACCCGGCTCAACCTGTACCAGGCCAGCCCGGTCGCGGTCACCCTCACGGCCACCGAGGGCGGCGGGGTGGTGCTGCGGGTCAGCGGAGTCGTCGACTACCGCACCCACCGGGCGGTGGGGAGCTACCTGACCACCGGGGCCGCCGGAGCGGCCGCGTCGCCTGCCCCGCAGCTCGACCACGGTCTGATCGTCTGGGACAGCGACGGCCTCGGCCTGGCCCCCGCGCTGGACGGCACCCCGCCCTGGCAGCAGGCCGAGCACATACCCCGCTCGGGCTGGTCGCCGCGCTCCTACACGAGCGACCCGCTGGACGCCGGGCTCCAGTTGCTGATGGAGCTCGGGGCGGACCGGCCCGACAACCCGCTGCTGCTCGCCCAGTCCGGCGCCCGCTGGCTGGGCCGCGACCGGATCGACGGCCGCAGCTACGACCGGATCGCCGGCCCGCGCGCCGAGGGCACCACGCCCGGTACCGGGCCCGACGACGGGCGGTCGCCGCTGACCTACTGGGTCGACGGCAACGGCGGCCTGCTCCGGGTGACGATGCGGATGCCCGGCCTGGGAACGCCGACCACCCTGCAGTTCGCCGGGCACGACGCCGACGCCAAGCTCCCCGAGGCGCCCTGGGCCACGGACTGACCGCAGGGCGCACCGGACCGTCAGTGCGGCTGCGGCTGCGGCTGCGGCTTCGGCACCGTGCCCGGATCCGTCGGCAGCGGGTACGCGTTCGGGTCGACGGCCCCCGGCAGGCCGGTCGCCGGGACGGCCGGGGCCGTCGGGTCGGGCAGGGACGGCTGCGCGGGCGGAGCCGTGACCTGGCTGAACGGGATGCCGGGCGGTGCCTGCACCGACGCCGTCCGGCCCATCGGCAGCGTGCCCCGGCCGCCGGTCCCGCAGCCAGCCAGGCCCTCCAGGCCGTCCGGGCTCTGGGTGGCGGGCTGGTTGCCGCTGAAGCAGTTGCCGGGATCGGCCGCGGCCAGCACCAGGTCGGCCCCGTTGCCGGTGACCCGGTTGCCCTCCACGCGGTTGTCGCTCGCCGGGTGGCCGGGCGGGTCGGTGATGATCACCCCGGCCGCCTCGTTGCCCTGGACCAGGTTGCGCTGGACGCGGTTCCCGGTGCCGCCGCCGATCCCGATGCCGATCCCGAAGCCGCCGTCCGCCTGCTCGGGCGTGTCGGCGGCGTTGTCGTCGGCGACCACGTTGCCCGCGATCACCGCGCCGTGCTGCGGGGCGAGCGCCTCCTGGTCGTTGGAGTTCACCGTGACGCCGACCCGGTTGCCCGCGACCAGGTTGCCCAGCACCGACAACCCCTCGGAGGCGTTGGTCAGTTCGATGCCGACCGCGTTGTGCTCCATGGTGTTCCCGCGCACCACGGTGTCGCACGGCCGGCACTGGCCGACGTAGATGCCCGAATCGGCCTGCCCGGAGGCGTAGGAGTCCTCGATCGCGCCCTCGCGCGCGTCGAAGGCGTAGATGCCGTACAGGCCGTTGTCGTACGCCGTCACGCGGGTCGCGCGGAAGCCCTGGACGGCCGGGAAGCGGGCGGTGTCCAGCGGGTTGTAGGCGGAGCCGCCGGCGCCGCGCTGCTGCAGCCGCTCGTCGGTGACGCCGGTGAACAGCACGCCGTTGGCGAGGTAGCCGTGCACGGTGAGGTTCTCGACCACCGAGCCGGCACCGGTCACGGTGATGCCGTTGACCAGGCGCACGCCGCCGTCGAAGACCACCGCGTTGCGGTCCGTTCCGCGCAGCACCACGCGGGGCTTGGTGACGTGCACGCTCTCCCGGTACACGCCGGGGCCGATCAGCACGGTGTCCCCCGCCCGGGCGGTGTCCACCGCCTGCTGCACGGTGCGGAAGTCCTGCGGCACGCGCAGCACCGTCCCGGCCGGGTGCCGTGCGTCGGCGGACCGGGAGCCCGTGGCGGAGCATCCGGCGACCGCCAGCGCGACCGAGACGGCCAGCAACGAGAGGCGCGCCGGTGCCGTCCGGACCACCGCCGTTCGGACAGTAGAGCGACTCAACGGGCTTTCAGGACCCAGCATTTGCATGACAAGTGTTCTATCGTCTCCAATAGCCGCATGCCGACCGAACCGGAAAACGCGCAGGATCCGATCCGACCCGCCACCACCGGTTTCGGTCGGCGCGGCGCACTGCTCGCCGCCGGAGCGGTGCTCGCCGCCGGGATCGGCGCGGCGGCCGACGAACTGGCGAGGGGCGACCGGGCGGCCAACCGCACCGGCAGCGCCGGCGGCCCGCCGCCCGGGCCGGCGATCCCCTTCCACGGCGTCCGGCAGGCGGGGGTGACGGCGCCTCAGCAACCGGCCACCCAGCTGCTCGCCTTCGACCTCCCGCAGACCTCCGCCGCCGCCGACCGGCAGACCCTGCGGGGCGTCCTCGACGCGCTCGGCCGCACCCTCGCCGCCGTGGCCTCCGACACCCCGCCGGACCCGCGACTGCAGGGCGGCGGCACCACCCGGCTCACCTCCCTGGTCGGCGTCGGCCCCGCCCTCGCCGCCCGGCTCGGCCTCGACGTCCCCGCCGCACTCGCCGAGTTGCCGGCCTTCCCCGGCGACCGCCTGGACCCGGCGCGCGGCAACGGCGACCTCGTGCTCCAGCTGTGCGCGGCCGACCGCTGGACCCTGACCGTCGTCGCCGAACTCGCCGGCACGGCCGCACACGCCGCCGGCGCCGCCCCCCGCTGGTCGCAGTCCGGTTTCCTGCCCCGGACCGCCCCGGGCACCACCCCGCGCAACCTGTTCGGCTTCAAGGACGGCACCGCCAACCCCGATGACGCGGCGGCCGAGCAGTGGGTCTGGGGCCCGCCCGGGGCCCACCGGAACGGCACCGTCATGGTCTACCGCCGGATCCGCATGGACGTCGCCGGGTTCGCCGCCCTCCCCGCGGACCGGCGCGACCGGGTGATCGGCCGCCGGGCCGGCGACGGCGTGCCGCTCACCGGCACCGCCGAGCACGACGACCCGGACATCTACGCCAAGAACCCCGACGGCTCCTACGTGATCCCCGTCGACGCCCACGTCCGCCTCACCAGCCCGCGGCTCGACGGCGGCGCCCGGATGCTGCGCCGCAGCTACAGCTACGACGACGGCCCGGCCGATCGCGGCCTGCTGTTCTGCGCCTTCATGCGCGACCCCGCCCAGTTCGTCCGCGTCCAGGACCGCCTGGCCTCCCGCGACGCCCTCACGCCGTTCCTCCAGCACCAGGCGTCGGCGGTGTGCTACGTGCTGCCGGGCGCCGCGGCCGGCGGGACGCTCGGCGAACAGCTCTGGACGTGACGGCCGTCGCCGCCGTTCCGGTGCCCCGGGCGGCCGGCCGGCCACCGTCCGCCGCGGTGGCCGGCGCCGGGTTGCCCGGTCGCGTTCCTCAGCCGCGCATCAGTGCGTTGAGCTCGGAGTAGTCGAGGGCACCGGTCACGCTGGCGTAGGTGCCGGTGGTGGCCAGTTCGGTCGCCACCCGGCGCACAACGGCGTAGGCCGCCTCGGCGACCCCGGAGCCGAGGCTGACCCGGGCCACGCCCAGCTTCGCCAGCTCGGGCACGGACGGGGTGCCGGGGCCGGCCAGGATGTTCAGCGGGGCGGGGATGGACTCGGCCAGGGCGGCGATCACGGCAGCGTCGGCCACGCCGGGGACGAAGATCCCGGTGGCCCCGGCGTCGAGGTAGGCGCGGGCGCGGTCCAGGGTCTCCTGGAGGCGGGTCTCCTCGGGGCCGACGGCGCGCAGGTAGGTGTCCACCCGGGCGTTGATGTAGAGCGGCACGCCCGCCCGCTCGGCCGCCGAGCGGGCGGCGGCGAGGCGCTCGCACTGCTCGGCGACGGGACGCAGCGGGGTGGCGCCGCTCCGGTGGGCGTCCTCGAGGTTGATCCCGACGGCACCGGCCGCGATGACCTGGGCGACGGTGTCCCCGACCTCGGCCGGGGTGGCCCCGAAACCGCTCTCGATGTCGGCGGTGACCGGCACGGACACGGCGTTCACCACGCGCCGGACCAGCGCGACCGCCTCGTCCCGGTCGAGGTGGTCGCCGTCCGCCGCCCCCAGGCCCCAGGCGACTCCGGCGCTGGTGGTGGCGATGGCCCGGGCGCCGGTGGCCTCGACGAGGCGGGCGCTGGCGGCGTCCCAGGCATTGGCCAGGGCGAGCGGGGCGGCGGGGTCGTGGAGGGCGTGGAACAGCTTCGCGCTGTCGTGCTGTGCGGTCATGATCACCATTAGAGCAACGCGGACCGCTGCGCGCTGGCGGTTTCGCGACACGGACGGCGGTCAGTCGGCGACAACCACGACTCCAGGGTGAGCAGTTCGGGGTGGCGCGCGCGCAGGGCGGCGAGGTCGGCCCGGAAGCCGTGCCCGCTCAACCAGTCGAACATGGCAGCCAAGTCCGGTACCTGTGAGTGCAGTTCGGCGATCGGTAGGCGAGTGAAGCGGGTCGGGATGCCGTCGGCCCTGGTGAAGGCGTCGGCCACCTGGCGCACGGTCAGTTCGTCACCGGCGATCTCCAGCTGCCGGCCGACGAACTCCTCGGGATGGGCGAAGGCTTCGGCGGCGATCCGGGCGATGTCGGTGAGGGCGATCATCTGCAGCGGTGTGTCGTGGTCCAGTGCGATGGCACCGACCCGCTCGCCGCCCTCGGGCGGCGGCAGCAGGTGGCGCCAGTTCTCCATGAAGAACACCGGCCGCAGCACGGTGGCGGGCACGCCGCCGGCGGCGAGGTGCGCCTCGATCGCCGCCTTGGTCTCGAAGTGCGGCACGCCGGAGCGCCGTTCGGCGCCGCCGACCGAGCTGTAGACCAGGTGCGCGACACCGGCGGCCCGGGCCGCGTCGGCGACGTTCCCGCCCTGCCGCACCTCCAACTCGGGGTTCGGGTCGGCCGGATCGGAGGGCTGGACGCTGAAGACGCCGTACGCGCCGCGGGCCGCCGCGCGCAGCGATCCCGGATCGCCGAGATCGCCCCTGACCAGGTCGGCGCCCAGCTCCTGGAGGGCCTTGGCCCGTGGGCTGTCCGGGTCGCGGACCAGGGCACGTACGGCCCAGCCGCGGGCGAGCAGGGTGCGGGCGACGACGCCGCCCTGGCCGCCGGTCGCGCCCGTGACCAGCACGGCCGCCTTGGTGTTCGACACTGCGAGGTCCTTTCAACGACGGGTGGACGACTTGGCCGGTGCGGGGAGTTGGCCGGCGACGATGGCGGCGAGCGAGATCACGAAGCCCAGGAGCTGGACCGCGCCGAGGGTCTGGCCGAGCACCGCGGCGCCCAGGACCGCGGCCACCAGCGGTGAGATCAGCACCAGCACGGCAACCGAGCCGACCGGCAGGGCGGTGACGCCGCGGAACCAGAGCACGTAGGCCAGGAGGCCGCCGGCCAGCGCCATCCAGAGGTAGCCGAGGACGGCGCGCAGGTCGATGGCCGGCGCCGGTCCCTCGACCAGGAAGGTGACCGGCAGCAGGAACAGGCCTCCCGCCGTGAGCTGCCAGCCGGCGAACGCGGTGGGACCGACCCCGGCGGGGCGTCCCCAGCGCTTGGTGAGCGTCACCCCGAGCGCCATCGAGGCCGCGTTGCCCAGACCGGCCATGACCCCCACGGTGTCGAGCGCGGCCTTCGGCCCGAGCACCACCAGGCCGACGCCGAGCACGCCCACCACCCCCCAGGCGAGGCGCCAGCCGGACAGCCGCTCACCCAGCACCGCCACGGCCAGGACGGCGACGACGAGTGGTTGGGCGGCCGCCGTGGTGGCGGCGACGCCTCCCGGCAGGCGTTCGGCGGCGAGGAACAGCAGGGGGAAGCACAGGCCGATGTTCAGCAGGCCGAGGGCCGCGGCCTTCGCCCACCAGGCCCCGCGCGGCAGCGTCCTGGTGACCGCCAGCGCGATCAGGCCGGCGGGCAGCGCGCGCATGAGTCCCGCGAAGAGCGGGTGCGCCGGTGGCAGGAACTCGGTGGTGACGACGTAGGTCGTGCCCCAGATGACGGGAGTGATGGCGGTCAGGGCGGTGCGCGGCAGATGGCCGCGGGGAGCGTCGGGAACTCCGGCGCCTCGGGAGGCGCGCTGGACGGTTGAGCTGGTCACGCCTCAAAACTGACGTGTGATCAACCGATGAGTCCAACACAGGCTTTTCACTTCATCGATCTCGAATCACGATGGATCCATGGAGCTCCAGCAGATGCGCTATGTGATCGCCGTGGCCGAGACCAACAGTTTCACCCGGGCCGCCGAGCGGTGCCTGGTCGTCCAGTCCGCGCTCAGTCATCAGATCGCGCGCCTGGAAAGGGAGTTGGGCGCCCGCCTGTTCGAGCGCACCAGCCGCAGGGTGCGGCTGACACCGGCCGGGGCGGCGTTCCTGCCCGCCGCCCGACAGTGCCTGGACGCCGCCGAGCGGGCGGCCGCCGAGGTGGCGGCGGCGTTGGGTGAGGTGCGCGGACGGCTCGTGGTGGGCCTGATCCCCACCGTCGCCGCCGTCGATGTCCCGGGCGCGCTGCGGGAGTTCCGCCGACGCTATCCGCAGGTGCGGGTCGGCCTGCGGGTCGGTGCCAGCGACGACCTGGTCGAGCAGGTCAAGGGGGCGCCCTGGACGTGGCGTTCCTCGGGCTGCCGACCACGGCTCGGGTCCAGGGCGTCGAGGCACGGGAACTGGCCCGGGACCGGCTGGTCGCCGTGGTCGCGCCGGACCATCCGCTGGCCGGCGAGCCCTCGGTCAGCCTCGCCGGGCTCGCCGGTGAGGTGTTCGTCGACCTGCCGGCCGGGACGGCGGGGCGGATCCAGACCGACCAGGCCTTCGCCGCGGCCGGCCTGACCCGTGAGGTCGCCTTCGAGGTGACCACCGCGGACTACATGGACCGGCTGGTCGGGCAGGGGCTCGGGGTCGCGATGTTCCCCTCCGCCTCGGTGCACCGGCTCTCCGGCGTCACCGCCGTCGAGGTCACGGACGGGCCGGTGCGGATCGAGTACGTCATCTGGAGTCCCGTCGGCCGCACCCCCGCGGCGGCCGCCTTCCTGGACCTCCTCGAGCTTCCCGGGCCGGGCGACGACGCGGCCCGTGCGGCCCGAGCGGCTCATGCGGCCCGAGCGGCGCTCGGCAGGCGGTAGTCGGGGAGGTCGATGTTGCCGGCCTTGGCGAACTGGGCGGCCAGGATGGCGCGCATCGGCCAGCGGGTCATGGACCGCATCGACATGGCCCGCAGGCGGATCGCCAGCGCGCTGGACGGTGCGTAGCCCTTGGCGCCGCCGGGCGGGAGCTCCTGGGCCTGGTCGACGTAGGGGCGCATGATGCGGTCGTAGGCGCGGAAGGCGGTGCGGTGGTCGCCGGCGGCCGCGGCCAGCTCGCCGGCCAGCACGTAGGCGCCGACCAGGGCCAGGCTGGTGCCCAGGCCGGTGAGCGGGGTGGCGCAGTAGCCGGCGTCGCCGAGCAGCACGGTGCGGCCGCGCGACCAGGAGTCCAGGTGCACCTGACCCATCGGGTCGAAGGTGAAGTCGGGAGCGGTGCGCAGCGCGCGCACCAGGGCGGGGACCTCCCAGCCGGACACCCCGGCGAAGCGGCGGGCGAGCAGTTCGCGCTGCGCGGCCGTGTCCCGGCGGTCGTAACCGATCGGCTCGGCGGTGCGGAAGCTGAGTGCGGCCTTGACCTCGCCGGGGAGCCGCCCGGGGCGGGCGGCGGCGACCAGGCCACCGGGGGCGTTGAACATCTTGTACCAGCCGTCGAGTCGGAGCGGCTCGGTGGTGGTGAACCAGGCGTTGTAGATGCCCAGCGGGCGGACCAGCTCCCGCTCCGGGCCGAAGGCCAGCCGGCGGACCACCGAGTGCAGGCCGTCGGCTCCGACCACCAGGGCGAAGCGGCGCGGGGCGGCCTTCTCGAAGGTGACGGTGACGCCGTGCTCGTCCTGCCGGAGGTCGGTGACGCTGTCGTCGAAGAGGTACTCCACGTCGTGCCGGGTGGCCTGGTGGAGCACGTCGGCCAGGTCGCCGCGGAGGATCTCGATCTCGGAGATGATGCCCTCGCCGCCGAAGGCGTCCTCCGCCATGGTGGCGGTGGTCCGACCGGCGGCGTCGACGAGGGCGAGCCCGCGCTGCTCGACGGTCCGGGCCCGGACCTGCTCCATCAGGCCCATGCGGGTGATCACCGTGCGCCCCGCACCGCGCAGGTCGACGGTCTGCCCGCCCGGGCGCGGTGCCGGGGCGCGCTCGACCAGGGTCACGCTGAATCCGGCGCGGTGTAGCCAGTACGCAAGAGCGGGGCCGGCGATGCCGCCGCCGGAGATGAGGATCTCGGTGTTCGTCATAGCGATGAATGTACGGCGTATGCATGAGGTAGTGCAACCCATATGCTGCAAGGAAAACAAGGGAGTTGCCGCCTAGTGCACTAGTGCATGCCGGGTGCGTCGGAGGGCTTGCGCACCCCTGTGGCCTGGTGGACTAGGGTGGCGGTGCACTGCTGGTGCACTAGTGCGGAGGAGAGGGCATGGACGAGCCGGAGGAGCCGCGCTACCGCCGGATCGCGGCGGAGCTGCGGGGACGCATCGAGGCGGGCGAGCTGGCGGTGGGCGACCGGGTGCCGTCGACCCGGGAGATCACCCGGCAGTGGGGGGTGGCGATGGCGACCGCAACCCGGGTGCTGACCGAGCTGCGCCAGACCGGTCTGGTGCGCGCGGTGCCCGGCGTGGGCACGGTGGTAGCGGCCGCTCCCCGAGCGTCGGGCCCCCAAGCGTCGGGCCCCCAGGCGGCGGCCTCGCAGGCGCTCGCGGCCCCGCAGGCGCCCGCGGCAGCGTCCCCGCGCCCCGCACGGCGGGCTGCCCAGGAGGGAGCACTGACCCCGGAGCGGATCGTCGCCGCCGCGATCGGGATCGCCGACCAGGAGGGACTGGCCGCCGTCTCGATGCGGCGGGTGGCGGCCGAGCTGGGCGTGGCGACCATGTCGCTCTACCGCCATGTCGCGGACAAGGACGGCCTGTTGGTGCAGATGATGGACCGGGCCTTCACCGAGTGGCCGCTGCCCGCCGACCCGCCGCGGGGCTGGCGGGAGCGGCTCGAACTGGCCACCCGGATGATGTGGGCGATGTTCCGCCGCCACCCGTGGCTGGCGTCGGCCCTGTCGGTGACCCGCCCGCAGCCGGTGGCCGGCGCGATCCCCTACAGCGAGTGGGTGCTGGCCTCGCTGGCCGCCCAGGGACTCGACCTGGGCACCGCCTTCAACGCCCACCTGATGCTCTTCAACCACGTGCGGGGCACGGCGGTCAACGTCGAGTCCGAGCTGGAGGCACAGGCGCACAGCGGCATCGACAACGAGGAGTGGATGGACAGTCAGGAGCCCGCGCTGCACGCCATCATGGCCGGCGGCGACTTCCCGATGATGAACCGACTGGTCGCCGAGGGCTACGACTTCGACCTGGACGCCCTCTTCGAGTTCGGTCTGCAGCGGCTGCTCGACGGCCTCGCCGTGCTGATCGAGCGGGAAAAGTAGGTGCGCCTGCGGGACCATGGGCGCCAGACTCTCCCCAGCCTGCCGCGGGGAACCCCCGCGGACTGGGAAGAGGGGGTGGGCCGGTGCACGTGGTGCTGGCAGGAGTGGTCGGGTCGACGGCCTACGGGCTGGCGCGAGCCGGCTCGGACGTGGACCGGCTCGGGCTGTTCGCGGTGCCCACCGAAGAACTGCACGGGCTTCGCCGACCGGTGGAGTCGGTGGTGAGCTCGGCGCCGGAGCCGGACCGGACCATGCACGAGGCGGCCAAGTGGTGCCGGCTGGCCCTGTCCGCCAACCCGACGGCGAGCGAACTGGTCTGGCTGCCAGACGAGTTGTACGAGGTGCGGACCGCGCTCGGCGACGAGCTGATCGCCCTGCGCGGCGCACTGCTCAGCGAGCGGGCGGTGCGTGGCTCGTACCTCGGCTACGCCGGGCAGCAGTTCCGCAAGCTGCTCACCCGAGGGCCGGACGAACGGCCGCGGGCCGCCAAGCACGCCCGGCACCTGGTGCGGCTGCTGGAGCAGGGCGTCCGGCTGCACGAGACCGGGGAGCTGGTGGTGCGCCTCGCCGACCCCGAGCAGGTGCGGGAGGCGGGCGAGCGGATCGCCGCCCGCCCGGAGCTGGCCGAGCCGCTGCTGGCCGACGCCGAGCGGCGGCTGGACCGCCCCGGGGTGCTGCCGCAGGCACCCGACGAGGCCCGGGTGGAGGCGTGGCTGCGCCGGGTGCGCCAGGCGTACTGGACGGCTGACGGCCCGTCGGACGGCATCGCGTCGGGTCTGCGGAAAACCCCTGTCGGTAGATGATCAACGAGTGGCACAATCCCCGTTCACGGCGGCCGAAAGCCGGCCGGCAGCACGCCCAGCGCGTGACCAGGGACGGGGGAACGAGATGGACAACGCACGAGTGACGAGGCCCGGGACGCTCAGCCGGGCGGCGGCGGGGCTGGGCCTGGTGGGCCTGCTGGTGGGCGCCGCGAGCGTGGCGGCGGCCGGTACGGCCTTCGCGCAGAGCGGTGGGACGCCGACGCCGGCGGAGTGGAACAGCACCGGCTCGGCGGTGCAGCCGTCGGACTGGAACAACACCGGCGCGGCGGTGCAGCCGTCGGACTGGAACAACACCGGCTCCGCGGTGCGTCCGTCGGTGTGGAACAACACCGGCTCGGCGGTGCAGCCGGCGGAGTGGAACGGCACGGGGGCCTGACGCCTCCCGCCGCTCGCGGTTGCGGCCGGCGCGCACCGGTCGTAGCCGCACCCTGCCCCTGACCTGCCCCCGCCCCGGCCTCTGTCCCGGGTGCGGGGCCGGTCGGGGCCGCCCCCGGTCAGCCCGGCCGATCCGGTGGGCGGCCGACTTTGCGGGAGCGGCAGGGGCCGTTCGGTGTGCCCGTACGGCCGTCCCGTGTGACTCTGGAGCGGAGCTGTTCCGCCGCCGGGATCCCCGCGGATGCCGGCCGTTGGAAGGGACCGTCGTCCGTGGCCGCTCCGCTCCCGCCGTTCCACCGCCCCGCTCGCTCCCCCCACCGCTTTCCGCGCCGCTCGCCGCGCAGTTCGCCGCGCCGCGCCGCGCCGCCCCGCCGGCTCGCCGCCGGGGCGACCCTCGCCCTCCCGCTGCTGCTCACCGCCGTGCTGCCGGTCGCCGCGCAGGCCGATCCCACCGACGGGAGCCGGCCCACCCAATCCGCGTCCGGGCCGTCGCACCCGCAGCTGCGGCCGATACCCGAGCCCGGCAGGACGCCCACCGACCCGGGCAGCGCCGGGACGGACCAGGGCGCGGCCGGGACCACCGGCGGCACCACGCTCGGGGGCGGGACCGCCGGCCGGCCCGGCCCGGCCGGTGCGCCCGGATCGCCCCCGGCGGTGCCGCCCCCGGCGGTGCCGCTCCCGGCCGCCACCGCCACCGCCGACCAGCCCTCGCCCCAGCAGAACGGCAAGCCCGGCACCGATCCCAGCGGCGCGGCCACCGTCCCGTCCGCCACCCCGCCGGGCTCCCCGTCGGACCCTCCCACCGCGACGGCGGTCCACCCGGCCTCCCCCGCCCCACCGGGGGCCGTCCCGACCGACCCGACCGATGACCCGACCGACCCGACCGACTCGACGGAGTCGGCGGACTCGAACGCCCCGCTCGACCCGGGAGCCCCGGCCCACGACCAGACCCCCGGCCAGGGCACGAACGCGCTGACGCTCGGCGACCCGTCGGCGGCGCAGACGCCGGCCGGTCCGGCCCGGGGCACCGGCGACCCGTCGGCGAGCGCCCCCGCCACCGCCCCGCCGACCACCGCCGGGCCGGTCGCCGGGCCGCCGGTCGCCGGGCCGGCCGCGGTGGTCCCGGCGGGCGCGCCGGCCCCGGCCGCCGCCGTCCGGTTCAGCGGCCCGGTGGTGCTGGTGCTGCCGATGGGCGCGGGACTGGTGCTGATCGGTCTGGGGCTCGCCCTGGTGGGTCTGCGACTGCGCCGCGGTTGAGGCCCCGAGCTGCGCCCGGCGGGTCGGTCGGTTGACCCTGCTCAGCGCGGAAGCATATGAAGGGGGTATGACGAAGCCGCTGAACGAACGGCCGGAGCACGAGCCGTATCAGGGATCGACCGGGTCGAACGGGCGGTCCGAGGAGAACCCGCAGGTGCTGATCGTCGGCCCGGACGGCCTGGCGGTCGGCGGTGCCGCCGGGCGGCTGCACGACCGGTCCGCGGGCGAGGGCGGCGAGCAGCGGGAGCTGCCGGTGACCGAGATGGTCGAGCAGCCCGCCAAGGTCATGCGGATCGGCAGCATGATCAAGCAGCTGCTGGAGGAGGTCAGGGCGGCGCCCCTGGACGAGGCGAGCCGGGCCCGGCTGAAGGACATCCACGCCAGTTCGATCAAGGAGCTGGAGAAGGGCCTGGCCCCGGAGCTGGTCGAGGAGCTGGAGCGGCTGTCGCTGCCGTTCACCGAGGACAGCATCCCCACCGAGGCCGAGCTGCGGATCGCCCAGGCCCAGCTGGTCGGCTGGCTGGAGGGCCTGTTCCACGGCATCCAGACCGCGCTGTTCGCCCAGCAGATGGCGGCCCGCGCGCAGCTGGAGCAGATGCGCCGGGCGCTGCCGCCGGGTGTGCTGGGCGATTCGGAGGGCGACGAGCCGGGCGAGGGGCGCGGTATCCGTTCGGGTCCTTACCTGTAGCACCTCGGGCTGACCGGCCCTCAGCGCCGCGCCCCTGCGGGTTTCGCCGGGGCGCGGGGCCGATACCCTGACGCCGGGTGTTCCCACCCACGTCTCAGAGACCACCATTCACGGCGGTGGCCGACCGGTCGCGCCGAGGGGGAAGCAGAGGACCATGAGCGAGGACGGCATCGCCGGAGTGGACCAGCCGCAGCCGCAGCTGCACTCGCTGGGTAACGGCCGGTACGTGCTGCAGCACCTGCTGGGGCAGGGCGGCATGGCCTCGGTCCACCTGGCCCACGACAAGGTGCTCGGCCGCCCGGTCGCGATCAAGACGCTGCACACCGAGCTGGGTCGCGAGTCGTCGTTCCGCGAGCGGTTCCGCCGCGAGGCGCAGGCGGTGGCCCGGCTGCAGCACACCAACATCGTCACGGTGTACGACAGCGGTGAGGAGGTCTTCGCCGACGGTGCGACCGTGCCGTACATCGTGATGGAGTACGTCGAGGGCCAGTCGCTGCGCGACGTGCTGAACCAGGCGATCGCCGAGCACGGCGCGATGCCCACCGAGCAGGCGCTGAAGATCACCGCCGCGGTGCTGGCCGCGCTGGACGTCTCGCACGACCAGGGGCTGGTGCACCGCGACATCAAGCCGGGCAACGTCATGGTGAACACCAAGGGCGTCGTCAAGGTGATGGACTTCGGCATCGCCCGGGCCATGCAGTCGGGGGTCACCTCGATGACCCAGACCGGCATGGTGGTCGGCACCCCGCAGTACCTGTCGCCCGAGCAGGCGCTGGGCAAGAGCGTGGACGCCCGCTCCGACCTGTACTCGGTCGGCTGCATGCTCTTCGAACTGCTCACCGGCCAGCTGCCGTTCGACGGTGACTCGCCGTTCTCGATCGCCTACAAGCACGTCCAGGAGGAGCCGCCGGCGCCGTCCGGCCTGAACCGCGCGGTCACCCCGGCGGTGGACGCGCTGGTCGCCCGGGCGCTGCGCAAGGACCCGGCGCACCGGTTCCCGACCGCCGAGGCGATGCGCGAGGAGGTCGAGCGGGTCGCGGCCGGCGAGAAGACGGGCGGCACGCCGCTGATGGCCGGCCCACTGGTGATCGGCCAGGGTCCGTCGGCCGCGCACTCCTCGGGGCTGAAGAACTTCGCGCCGGTGCCCGGGGACATCAACACCCCGACCCCGCAGGTGCAGCAGCCCTACCAGCCGCCGCAGGCCGGGCCGTACGGGCCGCAGACCCCGCCGCCGGCGCAGTACCCGACTCCGCTGGGCCAGCAGCAGTTCCAGACGCCGCCGCCGGCGCAGTACCCGACACCGATGGGTCAGCAGCAGTTCCAGACCCCGCCGCCGGCCTTCGCACAGCCGACGCCCACTCCGGCGCCGATGCCGGTCCACGGGGGCGGCTTCGCCCCGGTGAAGGCGAACAGCGGCAACGGCTGCTCGACGGCGCTCGTGGTGGTCGGTGTGATCATCGGTGTGATCATCCTGTTCATCATCATCATCGCCATCGTGGTGACCAAGACCGACAGCTCCAGCAGCAGCCTGCCGAGTCTGACCGCGCACGTGGCGCAGTTGTTGCCGGACCAGGCGCAGCGGTAGTCGTCGCACGCCTGCGGCCGCCGCGCGCATTCGGGGTGCGGGGGCCGGAGGCGGTAGCGTTCTGGGAAGCGAATCGAAAGGGCGACCGCGACCAGAGCGTTCGACCCGGGGCGAGGAGTAATGGCACAGACGCAGCAGCCGGGCGACGGCGAGGGAGAGCCCGAGTCCTTCGCGGGTACCGGACCTGGCCGAGGCGATGACGCCGACGAGGCGGTCACCCTCCCCCAGCCGCCTTCGGCCGGGGGTACCCCCTTGACTCCGATGCCGAGCGCCGCGGAGGGGACCACGGCCGCCCGCGCGGCCGACCAGCCGGCCGGTGCGCCCTTCGGCGGCCCGGCCACTCCGGGCCGGGGCGTGTCCGCCCTCGGCACCCTCGGTGGCGGCCGCTACCGGCTGACCCACCGCCTGGGCCGCGGCGGCATGGCCGAGGTGCTGGCCGCCCAGGACATCCGGCTCGGCCGCACGGTGGCGGTCAAGCTGCTCCGCGCCGAGCTGGCCCAGGACGAGGTGGCCCGGCTGCGGTTCACCCGTGAGGCGCACTCGGTCGCCTCGCTCAACCACCACTCGATCGTCGCCGTCTACGACACCGGCGAGGAGCTGGTGGACGGGGAGTCGACGCCGTACATCGTGATGGAGCTGGTCGAGGGCCGCACGGTCCGCGAGCTGCTGGTGGCCGAGGAGGCGCCGCCGGTCGACCAGGCGCTGATCATCATCGCCGGGGTGCTGGAGGCGCTGGACTACAGCCACCGGCACGGCATCGTGCACCGGGACATCAAGCCGGCCAACGTGATCATCACGACCACCGGCGCCGTCAAGGTGATGGACTTCGGCATCGCCCGGGCGCTGGCCGGTGAGGCCACCACCATGACCCAGACCGGCATGGTGATGGGCACCCCGCAGTACCTGTCGCCGGAGCAGGCGCTGGGCAAGCAGGTGGACCACCGCTCCGACCTGTACGCGGCCGGCTGCATGCTCTACGAGCTGCTGGCGCTGCGCCCGCCGTTCACCGGCGACACCCCGCTCTCCGTGGTCTACCAGCACGTCCAGGACGCGCCGGTGCCGCCGTCCCAGGCCAACTCCCGAGTGCCGTGGCAGCTGGACGAGTTGGTGCTGCGCTCGCTCGCCAAGAACCCGGACGAGCGGTTCCAGAGCGCCGCCGAGTTCCGCGCCCACCTGCAGCACGCGCTGCGCGAGATGCACTCCGCGTCGGGCGGCTACCCGACCACCGTGCTGGGCGGCGGCACCCCCGCCGACGGCACCGCGGTCACCCAGCTGCTCGGCGGCGTCGGCGACCGCACCACGGTGCTGCCCTACGGTTCGGCGGCCGGCGGTTACCAGGGCGGCCCCTACCAGGGGGGTCCGTACCAGGGCGGCGGCCCGGGCGGTGGCGGCGGGCAGGGCGGCTACGGCGGTGGCGGTCAGGGCGGCCACGGCGGGGACGACGGCTACGGCGAGCCCCGGCCGGGCGGCGGCCGGCGCCGGTTGGCGGCCATCGCGGTCGGCGTGGTGCTGGTGGTCGCGGCCGTGATCGGCATCGCGATGGCCTCCCAGAACAACCACAACGGTGGCGGCACGACCGGTGGGAGCTCGGTGGCGCCGAGCGCCCCGGCCTCGGACACCCAGTCGCCGAGCGACGAGCCGACCAGCGACAGCCCGAGCCTGGCCCCGACCACGGCCCCGTCCACGCACGGCCACGCCTCGAACACCCCGACGTCCTCCAGCGGCGACGGGTACACCAGCCAGCCGACCTCCCGGGGCCACTCCAGCCCGACCGCGACGTCGACCGGGGAGGCCACGGCCACCGGCGAGCCCAGCCCGACCGGCGGTGCGTCGTCGACCGCGTCCTCGGGCTCCACGGCGACCGGTGAGCCGACCTCGGGCGGCGGCACCACCGCCGCACCGCCGAGCATCCCGGTGCCGACGAAGACCATCGGCGGGCCGCCCAGCGGAGCGGCCTCGCCGCAGTAGCGACCGCGGGCGCCGACCGGCAGTGAGCCGGCCGGCGCCCGCTGCCATGAGTCGGCCGGTCAGTTCACGAACGCGTCCAGCACCTGCTCGTACTCCTGGCACCACCAGACGGTCTGGGCGGCAGCGGCCGGGAAGAGCGGATCGGCCCGCCGGTCGGCGCGCTGGTAGCGCCAGCGCAGCATCCAGAAGTCGTTGAGCCGCTCCCACCAGACCCGGTGCACCGCCAGCGCCAGCTCCGCGGCGTCCGCCCCGGTCGCCGCCCGGTAGCCGCGGGCGTAGCGGCGCACCCGGGCCAGGTCCAGCACGCCGGTCACCGGGTGGTTGAAGACCAGGGTGGCCGCCCGCACCGCCTCCTCGGCGCGCGGCCGCACCCGCAGCCGGTCCCAGTCCAGCACGGCGGTCACCCGGTCGCCCAGGTGCAGCAGGTTGAGCCCGTGGAAGTCCCCGTGCACCCAGCCGGACCGGCCGATGGCGGTGGGGCGGGGGCGCCGGTGCCGGTGGCCGACCAGCAGGTCGAGCCGCTCGGCCAGCCGGCGTTCGGCGAGCCGGTCGAAGGCGCCGTACGGCCGGTGCCGGGCGGCCAGGCCGCGCAGCTCGGCGATCAGCGCGGCGGTGGTGTCCGGGTCGGCGCTGGGCAGGGTGGTGGGCTGGGTGACGGGGGCGCAGACCTCGGCGAGCGCGCCGTGCAGTCGGCCGAGCAGGGCGCCGAGCGCGGCGCACCGGTCCGGGCCGAGCTCGGCGCCGGTGCGGTGCCGCCCCGCCGCCCAGGGGTAGAGGGCGAACCGGCGGCCCAGCACGGTGGTGACGGTGCGGCCGGTGCGGTCCGGCAGCGGCGGCGGCACCGGCAGGCCGAGGGCGGCCAGCCGGGTGGTGGCGTGGTGCTGGGCGGCGATCGCGGCCTGGGTCGCCGTGGTCTGGTCGACGTAGCACTTGAGGAAGTAGCGGCCGGTGCTGGTGGTGATCCGGTAGCTGCGGTTGAGCAGTCCCTCGGCGACCGGCTCGACGGCCAGCACCCGGCCGGTCCGGTAGCGGCGCAGCACCCGCTCGAGGGCCCAGCCCGGGATCGGGGGGCTGAGCGTGCCGACCGGTGGTGCGTCCGCGTCGGGCCCGTCGATCTCGGCGAAACCGGCTGCAAACGCGACAATCTGACTCTCTGTCACGCCCGTTGATCGTAGTGAAACGGGCTGATCACCGTCCGGTTGGCCGGATGTGCCCAATCGGTGATCGAAAGCTGCCTCAGTGCTGCTGATCCCTGCCCAGTCGTGCGACGTAGGCGGCCGCCTGGGTGCGCCGCTCCATGCCGAGCTTGGCCAGCAGGCTGGAGACGTAGTTCTTCACCGTCTTCTCGGCGAGGTGCAGTTCGCCGCCGATCTGCCGGTTCGTCAGGCCCTTGCCGATCAGCTCCAGGATCCGCCGCTCCTGCCGGGTGAGTTGCGCCAGCTTCTCGTCCTTTGGCTCGCCGCCGGTGCGCAGCCGTTCCAGCACCCGCGAGGTGGCCGCCGGATCGAGCAGCGACTTGCCGGCCGCCACGTCGCGCACCGCCGAGAGCAGGTCGGTGCCGCGGATCGCCTTGAGCACGTAACCGGAGGCGCCGGCCATGATCGAGTCGAAGAGCGAATCGTCGTCGGAGAACGAGGTGAGCATCAGGCAGCGGACCCCGGGGTGGCGGGAGCGCACCTCGCGGCAGACCTCGATTCCATTACCGTCCGGTAGCCTCACGTCCAGTACCGCGACGTCGGGCAGCACCGCGGGGATCCGGCTGAGCGCCTCGGCCGCGGTGCCGGCCTCGCCGACCACCTCGATGTCCGGTTCTGCGGACAGGAGCTCACGAACTCCGCGTCGGACAATCTCATGATCATCCAGTAGGAAAACCCTGATTTGTCCGTTTTTGCTCATTGACAAATGCTCCCATACCCCCACAGGGATGATCTATCGCCCGCACTGCCGGTCCGCACAATCCGTCCGAGCAACCCCCTTACGCGAAAGGCCGCGCCCGGATAGCGTGCGCAGGTGTCCTGACGTGCGCCCCCGGGAAGGCTGACCGCCACCCGGTTCCAGCCCCACCCGGTCGGAAAAGTAGGACGTCCTAGCGCAGGAGCGCCCAACGCGCTCGCTGGGTAACGTTCTCGTGGGAAAGCCGTCGGCAAAGGATCACCGCCTGCCACGTCATCGGCCGCTCACCCGGTGCGCCGAGCGCGGAGGTGACCGGACCGGCACCGGCGACCCCGGGCGGCCGGACAGACCGAGGAGTGAACGTGACCGTCAAAAGCACGTCGAGGGCGCGCAAGAAGGCCGCCCCCGGCGTCCCCGACAGCGCCCGTACCGGGCAGGACGCCCCCGCTGAGCTCGTGCAGTTGCTCACCCCCGAGGGCGACCGGGTGGAGAACCCCGAGTTCCCGCTCACCGTCAGCCCGGAGGAACTGCGCGCGCTCTACCGCGACCTGGTCCTGGTGCGCCGGTTCGACGGCGAGGCCACCGCGCTGCAGCGCCAGGGCGAACTGGGCCTGTGGGCCTCACTGCTGGGCCAGGAGGCGGCCCAGGTCGGCAGCGGCCGCGCGATGCGCGAGGGCGACTACGCCTTCCCCACCTACCGCGAGCACGGCGTCGCCTGGTGCCGCGGGGTGGACCCGCTCAACCTGCTCGGGATGTTCCGCGGCGTGAACCACGGCGGTTGGGACCCGAACGAGAAGAACTTCCACCTCTACACCATCGTGATCGGCTCCCAGACGCTGCACGCGACGGGCTACGCGATGGGCATCACCAAGGACGGCGCCGAGGACGCGGTGATCGCCTACTTCGGCGACGGCGCCTCCAGCCAGGGTGACGTCAACGAGGCGTTCACCTTCGCCTCGGTGTACAACGCGCCGGTGGTGTTCTTCTGCCAGAACAACCAGTGGGCGATCTCCGAGCCCACCGTCAACCAGACCAAGATCCCGCTGTACCGCCGGGCCTCCGGCTTCGGCTTCCCGGGCGTGCGGGTGGACGGCAACGACGTGCTGGCCTGCCTCGCGGTCACCCGCTGGGCGCTGGACCGGGCCCGCAACGGCGGCGGCCCGGTGCTGATCGAGGCGTTCACCTACCGGATGGGCGCGCACACCACCTCGGACGACCCGACCCGCTACCGCTCCGCCGAGGAGACCGAGGCCTGGAAGGCCAAGGACCCGATCGCGCGGCTGCGGGCCCACCTGGAGAAGGAGGGCCTGGCGGACGAGGAGTTCTTCGCCGCGGTCGACACCGAGAGCGAGGCGCTCGGCCTGCGGGTCCGGGAGGGCGTCCGTTCGATGCCGGACCCGGACCCGACCCTGATCTTCGACCACGTGTACGCCGAGCCGCACGCCCTGGTGGAAGAGGAGCGGGCCGAATACGTGGCCTACGCGCAGTCGTTCGAGGGTGGGGAGTAAGTCCGACCATGTCCAAGCTCACCATGTCGAAGGCCATCAACGAGGGCCTGCGCAAGTGCCTGGAGACCGACCCCAAGACCGTGATCATGGGGGAGGACGTCGGCAAGCTGGGCGGCGTCTTCCGCGTCACCGACGGCCTGCAGAAGGACTTCGGCGAGGACCGGGTGATCGACACCCCGCTCGCCGAGTCCGGGATCATGGGCACCGCGATCGGTCTGGCGCTGCGCGGCTACCGGCCGATCGTGGAGATCCAGTTCGACGGCTTCGTCTACCCGGCCTTCGACCAGATCGTCACCCAGCTGGCCAAGATGCACGCCCGTGCGCTCGGCCACGTCAAGATGCCGGTCACCGTCCGGATCCCGTACGCCGGCGGCATCGGCGCCGTGGAGCACCACAGCGAGTCGCACGAGGCCTACTTCGCGCACACCGCGGGCCTGCGGGTGGTCACCCCGTCCAACCCGGACGACGCGTACTGGATGCTGCGGCAGTCGGTGGAGTCCGACGACCCGGTCATCTTCCTGGAGCCCAAGGCCCGCTACTGGGACAAGGCGGAGATCAGCGCGGCCCCCGTGCTGGACCTGCACGCCGCCAAGGTGGTCCGCCCCGGCACCGACCTGACGCTGCTGGCCTACGGCCCGATGGTGAAGACCTGCCTGGAGGCCGCCGCGGTCGCCGAGCAGGACGGTCACCGCATCGAGGTGGTCGACCTGCGCTCGCTCTCCCCGGTGGACTTCGCCACCCTCGCCGAGTCGGTCAAGCGCACCGGCCGGGCCGTGGTGGTGCACGAGGCGCCGGTCTTCATGGGCATGGGCGCCGAACTGGCGGCCCGGCTCACGGAGCAGTGCTTCTACCACCTGGAGGCGCCGATCCTGCGGGTCGGCGGCTACTTCGCGCCGTACCCGCCGTCCCGGGTCGAGGAGCAGTTCCTGCCCGACCTGGACCGGGTGCTGGACGCCGTCGACCGCGCGCTGGCGTTCTGAGAGGGAGTGGGTCCATGACCACCGAAGTTCGCTCACTCCGTGAGTTCAAGATGCCCGACGTGGGCGAGGGGCTGACCGAGGCCGAGATCCTCAAGTGGTACGTCCAGCCGGGTGACACCGTGACGGACGGCCAGATCGTCTGCGAGGTGGAGACCGCCAAGGCCGCCGTCGAGCTGCCCATCCCGTTCAACGGGACGGTCGAGGCGCTGCACTTCGCCGAGGGCACCACGGTCGACGTGGGCACCGCGATCATCGCGGTCGCGGTGGCCGGCGCCGCTCCCGCCGCGGCTCCGGCTGCCGCGGCTCCGGCCGCGCCGGCCGCCGCGCCGGCCGAGGAGACCGAGCCGGAGCGCCGCGAGGTGCTGGTCGGCTACGGCCCCCGCACCGGTGCGGCGCAGCGCCGGGCCCGGCGCACCGCCCCGGCCGCCCCGGTGGCCGCCGCTGCTCCGGTCGCGGCTCCTGCCCCCGCTCCGGCTCCTGCCCCCACGCCTGCTCCGGTCGCCGCGCCCGCCCCGGCGGCCCAGGTCACCGAGCGCCCGCTGGCCAAGCCGCCGGTGCGCAAGCTGGCCAAGGACCTCGGCGTCGACCTGCGCACCGTGGTGCCGACCGGCAAGGACGGCGTCATCACCCGCGAGGACGTGCACGCGGCCGCCGCTCCGGCGCCGCAGCCGGCGCAGCCGGCCACCCCGCCGCCGGTCGAGGCGCCGGTCGCCGACGCCGCGCCGGTCGAGGTGCCGACCGCCCCGCTCGCCACCGGCCTGGACGTGCGGATCCCGGTCAAGGGCGTGCGCAAGGCCACCGCGCAGGCGATGGTCTCCTCCGCCTTCACCGCGCCGCACGTCACCGAGTTCGTGCAGGTCGACGTCACCCGCACGATGAAGCTGGTGCGCGAGCTCAAGGAGAGCGGCGAGCTGGGCGCCGGCGTGCGGGTCTCCCCGCTGCTGCTGGTCGCCAAGGCGCTGCTCACCGCGGTGAAGCGGTACCCGGAGATCAACGCGGCCTGGGACGAGGCCAACCAGGAGATCGTGCTCAAGGGGCAGGTGAACCTGGGCATCGCGGCCGCCACGCCGCGCGGCCTGATCGTGCCGAACATCAAGAACGCCGGTGCGCTCACGCTGCCCGCACTGGCCACCGAGCTGGGTTCGCTGATCGAGACCGCCCGGCAGGGCAAGACCTCGCCGGCCGCCATGACCGGCGGCACCATCACCATCACCAACGTCGGCGTCTTCGGCGTCGACACCGGCACCCCGATCCTCAACCCCGGCGAGGCCGCCATCCTGGCCTTCGGCGCGGTGCGGGAGCTGCCGTGGGTGCACAAGGGCCGGGTGGTGCCCCGCCTGGTGACCACGCTGGCGCTCTCCTTCGACCACCGCCTGGTCGACGGCGAGCTGGGCTCCAAGGTGCTGGCCGACGTGGCCGCCATCCTGGAGAAGCCCAAGCGGCTGATCACCTGGGGCTGACGCTCCGCACGCCGCACGGACCGGGGGCCCCGCGGCCGGTGGGATTCGCCGGCCCCGGGGCCCCCGGCGTCTCCTGCCGCCCTCATCG
>NZ_JAJJPA010000100.1 GCF_020907985.1 Kitasatospora humi
CCCCCGCTGCCGCGCACCGCACCCTGCGGCCGGGCCCGTCGCGGCCCCGAATCCCCAAGAGTCGTCAAGACATGACAAATAATCACACCGAATCCGCGCGCAGGAGCTAGGCACCGACTGGAATCCGACTTACCGTCAGGTTTCCCTTCCCGCACAGCGAGGAGCTGATCGTGCCCCCACGCATGCCCTTGCGGAGTCGGCGGCAACACGCCGGTGACCGTCGCCCCATAGGAATCAGAACCGCCCTGGCCGCCACCCTGGCCGCCGCTCTGCTGGCTGCCGTTCCGGGCGCCGTGACCGCCCAGGCCGCCACCGGCCGGGTCACCGCCGCCAACGACTACTGCGCCGACCAGTGCAGCGACATCCTGCCCCCGGGCGAGAACGGCAACGCCACCCTCGCCGACATCCTCGCCAACAAGGTGTTCGGCACCAAGCCGGGCCACACCGACGACCAGCTCGGCCCCTATGCGTCGCTCGCGTCGAGCTACCCCGGCCTGACCAACGACAAGTTGAACAACTTCTTCAACGACGCCTCGTTCGGCGTCCCGGCCGGCCAGATCACCAGCACCAGCAACCCGCGCCCGGACGTCACCATCGTGCGCGACAACGTCGGCGTACCGCACATCACCGGCACGACCAGGTACGGCACCGAGTTCGGCGCCGGCTACGCGGCCGCCCAGGACCGGCTCTGGGTGATGGACCTGTTCCGGCACGTCGGCCGGGGCGAACTGTCCAGCTTCGCCGGCGGCGCGGCCGCCAACCGCCAACTGGAGCAGAGCTTCTGGCAGGCCGCACCCTACACCGAGGCCGAACTCCAGGCCCAGATAGACTCGTTGGCCAATCAGAACGACCGCACCAAGCAGGCCCTCGCGGACGCCCAGGCCTACGTCGACGGGATCAACCAGTACATCAGCGAGTCCTACAACGGCCGCTACTTCCCGGGCGAGTACGACCTGACCGGGCAGGTCAACGCCATCACCAACGCCGGTTCGATCCAGCCGTTCAAGCTGACCGACCTGGTCGCACTGGCCTCGGTGATCGGTGCGCTGTTCGGCTCCGGCGGCGGTGGCGAACTGCAGTCGGCCGCCGTCAAGCAGGCCGCCGAGGCCCGCTACGGCACCGCGGTCGGCGACCAGTTGTGGCTCTCGCTGCGCGAGGCCAACGATCCGGAGGCCGTCGCCACCGTGCACGACGGCCAGTCCTTCCCGTACGCGCTGCCGCCCGACAACCCGCAGGGCGTGGCCATGCCGGACGCGGGCTCGGTGGTTCCCGAGCAACTGATCTACAACGCCACCGGATCGGCCACCAGCAGCACCACGACCGCCACCGGCGTGCTGCCCGGCAATCTGCTGACCGCCAAGCACGGCATGTCCAACGCCCTTGTGGTGTCCGGCAAGTACACCGCCAGCGGGCACCCGGTGGCCGTCTTCGGGCCGCAGACCGGCTACTTCGCCCCACAGCTGCTGATGCTGGAGGAGCTGCAGGGTCCGGGGATCAGCGCCCGCGGTGCCGCCTTCGCCGGGCTGAGCTTCTACGTCGAGCTGGGCCGCGGCCAGGACTACGCGTGGAGCGCCACCTCGGCCGGGCAGGACATCACCGACACCTACGCCGTGCCGCTCTGCACCACCGACGGCTCCCCGGTGACGCTGGCCGCCGAGTCCTACCTCTACCACGGGGTCTGCACCCCGTTCGACAAGCTGGAGCGGGACGACTCCTGGTCGCCGACCACCGCCGACTCCACCCCGGCCGGCTCCTACTCGCTGGTGATGTACCGCTCGAACTACGGCCTGGTGACGGCCCGCGGCAAGGTCGGCGGGCAGCCGGTGGCATTCACCTCGCTGCGCTCCAGCTACAAGCACGAGGCGGACTCGATCGTCGGGTTCCAGATGCTCAACGATCCGTCCGTGGTGACGGGTCCGGCCGGCTTCCAGCAGGCGACGCAGAACATCAACTACACCTTCAACTGGTTCTACGCCGACTCCCAGCACACCGCCTACTACAACTCCGGGAACAACCCGGTGCGTGCTCCCGGCGTCGATGCCGGCCTGCCGATCATGGCCCAACCCGCCTACGAGTGGCAGGGTTTCGACCCGGCCACCAACACCGCCCAGTACACGCCGCCGTCCCAGCACCCGCAGTCGGTGGACCAGGACTACTACGTCTCCTGGAACAACAAGCAGGCCGCGGACTACGGTTCGGCCGGCTTCGGCGACGGCTCGGTGCACCGGGCCAATCTGCTGGACTCCCGGGTCAAGGCGCTGGTCGCCAAGGGCGGAGTGACCCGGGCCTCGCTCACCCAGGCGATGGAGGACGCCGCGGTCACCGACCTGCGCGGTGAGGACGTGCTGCCCGACCTGCTCAAGGTGATCAACAGCGCCCCGGTGACCGATCCCCAGCTCGCCTCGGTCGTACAGGAGTTGACCGCCTGGCAGGCGTCCGGCAGCAAGCGCTTGGAGACCTCCGCAGGCAGCCACGCCTACACCGATGCCACCGCGATCCAGGTGATGGACGCCTGGTGGCCGCTGGTCGCCGACGGCATCATGCACCCCGGCCTCGGCGACCAGGCCTACACCGCGCTGACCGGTGCGCTGCAGATCAACGAGTCGCCCTCGGGTGGGCAGACCGGGGCCACCAGCGGCTCGGTCAGCGCCAACGAGTCGATCCCGCACAAGGGTTCGTCGTTCCAGTACGGCTGGTGGAGCTACCTGGACAAGGACCTGCGCTCGGTGCTCGGCCAGCCGGTGGCCGGCCCGCTGTCCCAGCAGTTCTGCGGTGGCGGGCAGTTGGCGGCCTGCCGGACCGTACTGCTGAACACGCTGCAGCAGGCCGCCGCCGAGCCCGCGTCCCAGGTCTACCCGGGTGACAGCAGTTGCTCGGCCGGTGACCAGTGGTGCGCCGACGCGATCATCCAGCGTCCGCTGGGTGGGATCACCGACGCCACCACGACCTGGCAGAACCGGCCGACCTACCAGCAGGTGGTGGAGTTCCCGAACCACCGCTGATCCGGCCCGCCGAGTGGTGCGGGGGTGCCGCCGACCAGGGGCGCCCCCGCACCACCCGTCCGGCACACCCCGGTTGCCCGGCCCACTGCCCCGATCGAGGCTGGCCGCATGCCGTCAGTCTCGCCGTTCCACCCGTACGCCACCCGGTTGCCCAACGAGAGCCCCGAGTACGTCGAGGCCCGCGACCGACTGCAACGTGCCGAAATCGAGTTGATGCGGCAGCGGGAAGGTGTCGCGGAGAAGCGGCGTGCCCTGCCGCCCGGTCCGGCGGTGACCGACTACATCTTCCTGGAGGGGCCTGACCACCTCGACCAGGGCGACCTGCCGGTCCGCCCGGTGCAGCTCTCCGCGCTCTTCACCGAGCCCGGACGCCCCCTGCTGGCCTACCAGTTCATGTACGGCAAGAAGCAGGTCGACCCCTGCCCGATGTGCACCATGTGGCTCGACGGCTTCAACGGGGTGGTCGGCCACGTGCAGCGCCAGGTCGACTTCGTGGTGATCGCCGCCGCCGATCCGGAGCAGCTGCGGGAGCACGCCCGGCGGCGGCGCTGGGACCGGCTGCGGCTGCTCAGCTGCGGGGCCAACTCGTTCAAGTACGACTTGGGCAGCGAGGACGAGGCAGGCAACCAGGACTCGACGATCTCGGTCTTCACCAGGGACGGCGACGGGACCGTCCGCCACCAGTACTCGACCCGCCCGCGGATGGACGCGGATCTCGACCAGCGCGGCATCGACCTGCTCTCGCCGGTCTGGAGCCTGCTGGACCTCACCCCGCAGGGGCGCGGCGACTGGTACCCGGGACTGGATTACTGACCACTGCTGCCCGGGGCTCGATTGCCGACCGCTCCCCCGCTGCCGCCCAACGCGCCGCCGCCCGCACGCCGCCCTACCGTGGAGGGGACCGCATGCCTCGACGCCGTGCGCCGCGCCGCGCCGGCAAGGTGGTGAGAACCCATGTGCCGATGGCTGGCCTACTCCGGGACACCCATCCTGCTCGACGAACTGATCTACAAGCCGGAGCACTCCCTGATCGACCAGAGCCGCCACTCCCGACTGGGTGCCGAGACGACCAACGGGGACGGCTTCGGAGTCGGCTGGTACACCGACCCCGCGACCGACCCGCTCGACCCGGACGAGAGGCCGGCGTTGTTCCACGGTGTCGGCCCGGCCTGGAGCAACCGGAACCTGTACGACCTGGCGACCCACGTCCGCTCGCACCTTTTCTTCGCCCACATCCGGGCCAGCACCGGCACCGGTACCGCGGTCCAGGAGAGCAACTGCCACCCGTTCCGCTACGACCGGTGGCTGTGGATGCACAACGGCCTGATCAACCGCTTCCACGAGCTGCGCCGCGAGCTCATGCTCGCCGTGGACCCCTCCCTCTTCCCCTCCATCGAGGGCACCACCGACTCCGAAACCATGTTCTACCTCGCCCTCACCCTCGGTCTGCGGGACGACCCGCCGGGCGCGGTGGCACGCATGATCGGCATGGTGGAAGCCGCTGCCGACCACCACGGCATCCCCAACGCCATCAACATGACGGTCGCCGTCTCCGACGGCAGCAGCCTGTGGGCGTTCCGCTACTCCACCGAGCGCGCCAGCCGCTCCCTCTTCTACAGCACCGAGGTCGAGGCCCTGCGCGCCCTCCACCCCGAGGTCCGCCACCTGCGCCTGGTCTCCGACGAGACCCGCATCGTGGTGTCCGAACCCCTCGGCGACCTCCCCGGCGCCTGGAACCCCGTCCCCGAGGCGTCCTACGGCGTCATCCAGGAGGACGGCAACGACGCGATGCACCCCCTGGTGCCCGTGGCAGCCTGACGCGCTCGAGCACTCGCCCTCGAGCACTCGCCCAGCGGCCCCGCCCTGCAGGCCCGGGGCCGCTGTGCCAGCCCCCACCGGCCGACTCCGAGCAGTGCGCCGGCGCCCGCGGGATTCCTTCGCGCCACCAACCGGCGCGCGGTCGAGGCAACACCAGGACGCTTCGACGGTCACCCGCTTGCCTGCCGCCCCGGCCGGACGCCGATCCGCCCGCCCCGGCCGGACGCCGAGGCACAGCGTCTCGCCGGCCATCCTCCTGACACTGAGTCAGATCGCCGCGCCGGCAGGACGGATACCCGTTCACCGACATCGCCCCGGTGCGGCCCGGCGTGGGGGCGACGGTCGCCGGGGCGGGCTCCAGTCGGCTCGGTCGCAGCCTGGGGCCGTCGACGCGCGGTGCGACCGGCTCCCCGGCGACCGGGTCCGCCGCGTCGCCGATCGGCCCGTGCTTCCCGGTCCGGACCCCCGGGGCCTGCGCGGGCGAGCACTCGCGGAACCCGTGCCCGACCAGCCCCCTGAGCGCTGGAACCGCCCCCGCGTGCCGAAAGGTTTATGGTCGAATACATGGGAGAGCGACAGGTCGCGCCCATCGCGCCGGACCTGGTACTGACGAGCGACGGCGACTCGCGGGTCCTCACCCCGAGCCGCTCGTACCACGTCGGCCGCGACCCGGGCAGCGAGATTCCGCTCAGTGACCCCCGGGTGTCATGGCATCACGCGGTGCTGCACCTCGGCGACGGACACTGGATGTTGGACGATCTTGACAGCGCCAACGGCACCTGGTCCGAGGGCCGCCGGATCTCGCGTCTGGATCTCGGTGCCGACAGCGTCATCCGGTTCGGCAACCCCGGCGACGGCCCCGAGGTGGAGCTCACCGTGGCGCCGCAGCAGCCTGCCGTCCCGCGCCCCAGCGCACTGACCCCGATCACCGGGTCCTACCGGCCGCCCACCAGCATCCATCCGCTGGTCGCCCACACCCTGCGGATCGGCCGCGCACCCGACAACGACCTCGTCCTGACCGACCTCGAGGTCTCCCGCCACCACGCCGAACTGCACACGACCGCCGACGGCCGGTGCGCGATCACCGACCTGCACAGCCACAACGGCACCTATCTCAACGGTCAACCGGTGACGCAGGCCGTGATCGCTCCGGGGGACCTGCTGGGCATCGGCCACTCGGAGTTCTGCCTGGTCGACGGTGAGCTCCAGGAGTTCGTCGACACCGGCGACATCACCCTCGACGTGGCCGACCTGGTGGTCACGGTCGACGACGACCGCCGGCTGCTCGACGGGATCAGCTTCCCGGTCGGTCAGGACTGCCTGCTGGCGGTCACCGGACCGAGCGGCTCGGGCAAGTCCACCCTGCTGAACGCGCTCACCGGGCTCCGCCCCGCCGACGGCGGCACCGTGCGCTACGACGGTCGCGACCTCTACCGCGACTACGCCGAACTGCGCCACCGGATCGGGCTGGTGCCGCAGGACGACATCCTGCACACCCAGCTGACCGTTCGGCGCGCCCTGGGCTACGCCGCCGAACTGCGGTTCCCCGGCGACACCGGGGCGGCCGAGCGGACCGCCCGGGTCGAGGAGGTGATCGCCGAGCTGGGCCTGGACAAGCGGGCCGACCTGGTGGTCGCGAGCCTCTCCGGCGGCCAGCGCAAGCGGGTCAGCGTGGCACTGGAACTGCTCACCAAGCCGTCGCTGCTCTTCCTGGACGAGCCGACCTCCGGGCTGGACCCGGGCATGGACCGCTCGGTGATGCAGATGCTGCGGGGCTTGGCGGACGACGGTCGCACGGTCGTCGTGGTGACGCACAGCGTGCTGAGCCTCGATCTCTGCGACCGTCTGCTGATGCTCGCCCCGGGCGGTCGCACCGCGTACTACGGACCGCCCGGCGACGCCCTGGAGTACTTCGGCTGCACGCAGTGGCCGCAGGCGTTCGAGAACTTCGAGACCCAGGAGGACCGCGACTGGGAGGGTGAGTACCGGGCTTCGCCCGCGTACCGCCGGTACATCACGCCCATGCAGCGGCGCGAAGGCCCGGCCGCGCCCCCGGTGCCGATCGAGCTGCCGCCGCCGGAGGCGGCCGAGGAAGCCGGCGCGCCGCCACCGGGGCCGCCCGAGCAGCGCGACGTGCCGTCCGAGCCGGCCGAGCAGCGCAGCAGGTTGTCCGAACCAACCGAGCAGCGCAGCAGGCTGTCCGCGCCGGCCGGGCACCGCAGCCCGAGGACCCCGCTGCCCGTCGTGCGACGCCGTGCGCGGCCCGTGCCGCTACCGGCCAAGCCGCCCCCTCAGCCGCAGCGCTGGGACCGCCAGCTTGGCACCCTGGTGCGCCGCTACACCGCCGCGCTGGCCGCCGACCGCACCTTCGTGGTGATCATGATCGCCCTGCCGTTCGTGATGGGCGTGCTCGCCCGGGCACTGGCCGGCGGCAAGCTCACCCAGAGCAGTGCGTTCAGTGCGCTGCTGATCCTCTGCGTCGGCGGGGTGCTCACCGGCGCCGCCAATGCGGTCCGCGAACTGGTCAAGGAGCGGGTGATCTACCGGCGGGAGCGCGCCGTCGGACTGTCCCGATCGGCCTACCTCTGCTCGAAGGTGGTGGTG
This sequence comes from Kitasatospora humi, assembly GCF_020907985.1. GTDB lineage: Bacteria > Actinomycetota > Actinomycetes > Streptomycetales > Streptomycetaceae > Kitasatospora > Kitasatospora humi. The sequence continues at coordinate 7,425 of NZ_JAJJPA010000100.1, forward strand.
CTCGGCACGGTCACGGTGGTCCAGGCCGTGGTGCTCACCATGGTCGCGCTGGCCGGAGTGCGGCTCAGACCCCAGGGCGGCAGCGGGGTCTTCCTACCGCCGCTCGCCGAAATCATCATCATCATGGCGCTGCTCTCCTTCGCCGGAATGATGCTGGGACTACTGGTCTCCGCACTGGTCGGCAAGGAGGAGGCCACCATGCCGCTGCTGGTGCTGCTGGCCATCGTGCAGGTCGTCTTCACCGGCACCCAGCTGCGGCTGTACGGGGTGCCGGGGCTCGAACAGCTGTCCTGGTTGGTGCCGTCCCGCTGGGCCATGGCGGCGATGGCGGCCACCGTCGACCTACGAACCATCGCGCCCGGCAACAGCCTGGCCGCCGATCCCCTGTTCCGGCACAGCGCAGGGGTCTGGCTGCTGAGCGCGGGAATGCTGCTGGTGCTCAGCCTGGCCTACGGCTTGCTGGTCTACTGGCTGCTGCGCCGGATCGAACCGGCAGTCATGCGCCGCCGGGCCAGGAGACGCTCACCCGCCGGTCCCGGAAAGCCGGAAGCGGGCCGCGCCACCGCCCGCTGACCGCCCGCTGACCATGAGTTCGGCGCAACCGGCTTCCGTGAGGAGCGGCCCGAGCTGAGCGAGTCGTCCCGTGCCGTGCTCGTGTTGGCGGCGAGCTGGTCAGGCGTACCGCGTTACTCCTCGCCGACGGTCTGCAACTCGACGGGCCGGTCGGCCACGGCCACCGTCTGCGGCGTGGCCAGCAGCTTGTTCAGCCCGATGGTCAACTGCACGACGAACGCGCACAGCAGGACGGACAGGGCTATTCGGACCAGGCTGTAGATGGCGTCCACGTTCGCCGCGCTCTCGTAGTCGCCGTACGTTTGCAGGTTGGAGTTGGTCACGAATGACACGTAGACCGCGGCGAAAACCGACAGGAACCACGCGCCGTAGGTCCATACAACTCCGCGGCCGCCTGGCAGGGCCCTGATCCATCCCAGCCCGATGTCGGAGCGTGACATGGCGTTCGCGTGGCCGACGCGCACCCACCGCTGGTAGGCGTACATGACTGCCATGAAGGCCACGAAGCGAAACAGGTTCGTGGTGTTGATCGTTTGGAGTGCACTGTGGAAGGCCTGCCGGTCGTAGCCGTTGCCGGCGTCGGCCAAGGCCCACTGGTGTGCCCGCGTGCGCTCGGCGGAGAACCGCACGGCCTCGGTTCCGACGGCCACCGCGGCTGCGGCCAGTACCGTGACCAGTGGGCCCGTCATCGAAACCCGCCCCGGACTCACCCTCGACTGGACCAGCAACGCCGCCTTGTCGTTGCGACCGCGACGCTGCGGCGGCTTCGACAAGTCGCTCTCCTGCTGACAGACCGGACACAGCCCTTTGATCCCGTCAAAAGCAACTTCACGCTGCCGACACTTCCGGCACGTCAGTAGCATCCCGCGCCCCCTCTTGCTTCATCCCGATTTGAACGCCGCATCCTATTGGGTGCGCCAGAGAGGCGTCGACAGCTCTACGCAGTGAAGCTCGAGAACGGGTGCAGATCCCCCTGGGACGATCTGCACCCAACGCCGTAAGTAGATCGCCTACCATCGCGCAGACGCTGTACTGCTGCGAGTTGACCCCAGGACCGTTGACTACTGAGGTGGTGGACGCTGCGCCCCTCGGGGACGAAGGCGCACATGGTGATGGAGGTCCCGGGCCACTCGCAGATCACCGTGACCATTGAGTGACTCTGTCGGGGATCTTGGTATTCCTTGATCACTGTCCCTGGCGCCACCAGCGGGGGCGGGG
>NZ_JAJJPA010000101.1 GCF_020907985.1 Kitasatospora humi
GAGCACCTCCGCTCCGGCGGACGTCGTCCCCGCCCAGGCCGTCCCCGCCCAGGCCACCGCTCCCGCCTCCGACCCGTTCGGCACCCGCACCGCTGACCCGTTCGGCTGACCCGCCCGCGAAGCCGCCGGCGAAACGCATCGGCGAGGCCCACCGCCGAAGCCCACCGCCGAAGCCCCGCGCCGTTCACCCGCGCCGCCGACACGCGACGCCGACCCGCGCCGCCGCACGCACGAACGGCCGCGGGCTCCGCACCGGGTCCACCACCCGCTGCGGAGCCCGCGCCCAGGCCGTCCGGTGTCAGCCGACCGTCAACAGGACTCCCGCGTACGACACCCCGGCCACCATCACCCAGGACGCCAGCCCCAGCGCCGCCATCCGCCCACCGGTGCGCACCAAGGTCCGCAGGTTCACCGCCGCGCCCAGGCCGAACAGCGCCGCCGCCAGCACCAGCTGCTGCACCTGGTCGGCGTCGTCGAGCACCGCGCTCGGCAGCAGCCCGGTGCTGCGCAGCAGGATCATCACCAGGAAGCCGGCCACGAACAGCGGCAGCACCGGCGTCCGCTTCCCGCCCGCACCCTCCTCGGTCCGTCGCGCCACCCATCCGCGCCGCGCCGCCACGCCCAGGCCGGCGACCAGCGGGGCCAGCAGGGCCACCCGCATCAGCTTGACCAGCACGGCCTGGCGCAGCGCCACCGGCCCTGCGGTCTGCGCGGTCGCGACCACCTGGCCGACGTCGTGCACGCTCGCACCGACCCAGCGGCCGAAGCCCACCGGGTCGAGGCCGAGCGGGGTGTGCAGCAGCGGGAGCACGGCGATCGCCAGCGTGCCGCACAGGGTGACCAGCGCCACCGAGCCGGCGATGTCCTCCTCCTCGCTGCCCGTCACCTGGCTGACCGCGCCGATCGCCGAGGCACCGCAGATCGAGTAGCCGGTGGCGACCAGCAGCGGCTGGTCGCCGGGCAGGCCGAGGCGGCGGCCCAGCCACCAGGTGCCGGCGAAGGTGGCGGCGACCACGGTGAGCACCAGGGCGACGGTGGCCCAGCCCAGCCCGGCCACGTCGGACAGGCTCAGTTTGAGTCCGAGCAGCACCACGCCGACCCGCATCAGCCGCTTGGCGGCGACGCCCAGTCCGGCCTTGGCGGCGCCCTGCACCAGCTGCCGGCTGCCGGGCAGCTGCGCGGCCGCGATGCCGAGCACCACCGAGGCGGTGAGCATCGGCACGGCGGGGACCGCTCGGTGCACCAGGATGGCCGCGACCACGCCGAGAGCGGCCAGCAGCAGTCCGGGCAGTGCGGCGGGTGGGCGGCGCCGCAGCCCGGACAGGGGGGCCGTGATGTGTGGCTGTGTACGAGTGAAGCTCATCAGTCCTGTTCGCCCGCCAGACTCGGGTACGTCCGGCGGACGCTGCTGCCGAGGCGCCGCACGTCGGCGCCGTAGATGTGGATGGAGACGGCCAGGTCGCCGCCCCCGTTGCGGACCCGGTGGATGTCACCGGGCGGGGTGAAGGCGCTCACCGAGCCGGTGTCGTTGACCAGCTCCTCGGTGGGCAGCAGCTGGGCGCGCGGCCCGTCCGGCACCAGCCGGTAGCGGCGCTCGACCTCCTGGCCCTGGTGCACGCCGGCCACGCCCCAGCAGACGTGGTCGTGTATGCAGGTGCGCTGCCCGGGCAGCCAGACCAGGGCCACCACCGAGAAGCTGCCGTCCTCTTCAGTGTGCAGGACGTGCGTGCGGTAGTGCTCGGGGTCGGGCTCGCACTGGGCGGGGGTCAGCAGGCCCGGTCGGCCGAGTCGCTCGCGCAGCTGCTCGCCGACCAGGAAGGCCGTGAGGTCGGGGGCCAGGCCTCGGGCCACCACGGCCCGGGTGTCGGCGATCAGGGCCTGTGCCTCGGGGGTGAGCTGTCCGCTGCCGGGGCGCTCCGTGGTGGTCGATGTCATGCCGAGCAGCGTGCGTCGCGCGGGGGCGCTACGTCCAAGGAGCGTACGTTGGCGGTTGCCTAGCTGCGCTTATGAATTCTCGGAAACCAACGCCCCGTCAGCATCCGACCCGGCTGGCCCCGGCCGTCCGCAACTGCGCCAGCACCACGGCGGTGGCCGGCAGCGGCAGGTGCTCGCGCAGTACGAAGGCGCTGACCTGGCGGCGCACATGGGGTTCCAACGCCCGGCCGGTGACCTTGCGGTGGCAGAGGAAGGAGAGCACCAGGGAGGGCGCCACGGCCAGGCCCACCCCGGCGGCGACCAGGCTCTGCATCGCCAGGTTGTCGTCGGTGGTGAAGACGATGTCGGGTTCGAAGCCCTGGTCGGCGCAGATGTGCAGGAAGTTGGCGCGGCAGCGCGGGCAGCCGGCCACCCAGCGGGCCTGGGAGAGCTCGGCCAGCCGGACGGCGTGCCGGCGGGCCAGCGGGTGGCCGACCGGCAGCAGCACGGTGAGCAGGTCCTCCATCAGCGGCACCTCGACCACGTCCGGGGGCAGTTCGGTGCGGATCCCGGGGTAGCTGAAGGAGAGGGCGATGTCGCACTCCCCGGCCAGCAGCCGGTTGACCGACTCCGGCGGCTCGGCCTCCTGGAGCTCGACCCGCACGTCGGGGTGGTCGGCGATCAGCCGGGCCATCGCCTCGGGGATCAGGGTGGCGTTGGCGCTGGGAAAGGCGCAGACCCGGACCCGGCCGGCCCGCAGCCGGGCCAGCGCCTGGAGCTGCTGGGCGGCGGCGCCGAGGTTGCCCAGGATCACCTCGGCGTGCCGGGCGAGGGTCTCGCCGGCCTCGGTGAGCTTCATCCGGCGGCCGTCCCGGGCGAACAGCGGCACCCCGGCCTCCCGCTCCAGCGCGCGGATCTGCTGGGTCACGGCGGGCTGGGTGTAACCGAGCGCGCGGGCCGCGGCGGTGAACGAGCCACTGCTCACGACTTCGTGGAAGGTCCGGATGTGCCGGGAGTCAAGCATGCCCAATCATAAGCAGAATTTTGGGCAATCGGATCTGTCCCAAGAACAGCTGATTAGATGATCAGCCCTGTTCCTCGGGGTGTTCCCGCACCTCACTCGGCAGACCCATCGGCACGCCCGCCGACGCGACCGCCGGCCCGCCCCGCAGTCGAACACTGCGCCGCCCGCGCCGTTCGACCGCGTGCGCCGGCCAGGGGAGCAGCAGGCATCTCCGATGTAGACCGGGGGATCACCATCACCACCGGGATGAACGGCAGGTCGTAGTCGAGACCTGTCGCCCCCTCAGCGCGCGAGGATCTTGGAGAGGAAGTCCCGGGCCCGCTCGGTCTGCGGATGGGCGAAGAACTCCTCGGGTGCCCCGTCCTCGACGATCCGGCCGTCCGCCATGAAGACCACCCGGTTGGCGGAGGCCCGGGCGAAGCCCATCTCATGGGTGACCACCACCATGGTCATCCCCTCCGCCGCCAGTGAGCGCATCACGTCCAGCACTTCGTTGATCATCTCCGGATCGAGCGCGGAGGTGGGCTCGTCGAAGAGCAGCGCCTTGGGATCCATCGCCAGTGCCCGGGCGATCGCCACCCGCTGCTGCTGACCGCCGGAGAGCTGGGCCGGGTACTTGTCGGCGTACGCCAGCAGGCCGACCCGGTCCAGCAGCGCCCGGCCCCTGGCCTGCGCCTCGTCCTTGGTCCGCTTGCGGACCTTCAGCTGGGCCAGCGTCACGTTCTCCAGCGCCGTCTTGTGGGCGAACAGGTTGAAGGACTGGAAGACCATGCCGACCTCGGCGCGCAGCCGGGCCAGCCCCTTGCCGTCGGCCGGCAGCGGACGGCCGTCGATGGTGATGGTGCCGCTCTCGATCGGCTCCAGCCGGTTGATCACCCGGCAGAGCGTCGACTTGCCGGAGCCCGACGGGCCGATGACCACCACCACCTCGCCGCGGCCCACCGTGAGGTCGACGTCCTTCAGCACGTGCAGCTCGCCGAAGTGCTTGTTGACCCCGCTGAGCTCGATCAGCGGGGTGAATGCCGCGGCGCTCACCCGACCCCCCTCCTTCGCCGACTACCTGTTGCCGCGCCGGCCCTTCAGCACCCAGCCCAGCACCCCGCCGATCAGCAGGGTCGCGGCGAGCGCGATCCACAGCGGCGCGATCACGGTGAACAGCCAGAACTGGATCCTCACCCTCTCGAGGTTGGCCAGCAGGAACCAGAGCGCCAGAAGGGCCGTCACCACGCCGACCACGATGCCGGTCGGGATGCCCGCGATCTCGCTCTTCTTCCTGCCGTCGGACTGACGGCCCGGATACCTGGTCACTTCGCAAGTCTGCGCACGAGGTTTCACGAAGATCGACCCAGGCACGACCCCGTCCCTCGTTCGGCGGACCACCGCTCACCCGAACGGGTGGACCGTACCCGCCGGCTCGGGAACACCGCGGCGGTGCCGTTGGTTCACTGAACGAAACACACCGAACCATGACGAGAGGCGCGAAGCTTTCGTGAGCAGCATCCCCGGCATCACCCTGAACAACGGCGCGGTCATCCCGCAACTCGGCTTCGGCGTCTGGCAGGTTCCTGACGAGGAGGCGGCCGCCGCGGTGCGCACCGCGATCGAGGCCGGCTACCGCAGCATCGACACCGCCGCGATCTACGAGAACGAGGCCGGCACCGGCGAGGGCATCCGGCAGGCCGGCGTCCCCCGGGAGGAGCTCTTCCTCACCACCAAGCTGTGGAACAGCGGCACCCGCGACTGGTCGGGCCAGGCCGGGCGGGACGCCGTGCTGCGTGAGTTCGACGCCTCGCTGGCCCGGCTCGGCACCGACTACCTCGACCTCTACCTGATCCACTGGCCGCGCCCGATGCACGGCAGCTACGACAACATCTGGGCCGCCTTCGAGGAGCTGCTCGCCGGCGGGCGGACCAAGGCGATCGGCGTCTCCAACTTCGGCCCGGCCGAGCTCACCCGGCTGTTCGAGAACACCTCGGTGGTCCCGGCGCTCAACCAGGTGGAGCTGCACCCGCACTTCCCGCAGCAGGAGTTGCGCGCCTTCCACGCGGAGCACGGCATCGCCACCGAGGCCTGGAGCCCGTTGGGCCAGGGCGGCGCGCTGCTGACCGAGCCGGCCCTGGTCAAGATCGCCGCCAAGCACGGCCGCACGGTGGCTCAGGTGGTGCTGCGCTGGCACCTGCAGCAGGGCGTCATCGTGATCCCGAAGTCCGTGACGCCCTCCCGGATCCGGGAGAACTTCGAGGTCACCGGCTTCGAGCTGGACGCCGAGGACCTCGCCGCGATCGACGGCGTCGCCACCGGCAAGCGGCTCGGCCCGGACCCGGTCGGCTTCGACTGGAACTGACCGCTGCGCCTGCCGAGTTGTCCACCGCTCGGCGGGCGGTCCAGTCGCCCACCGGGATGGCTGTTCGCCAACCAGTGAAAAATCGTATGAGCGCCCCTGGAATCGAGGGGCGCTCATACGTGGGTCGACCAGCGAAAAGCTGACGAATCGTTACGCCACCGGTGCGAGGCGGGCGGCCTTCGTCAGCAGCACCAGCACCCGCTGCCGCTCCAGTTCGTCGAGCGGTTCGAGCAGCTGCCGCTCGACCTGCGCCACTCCGGCCGCGGCGCTGTGCAGCAGCTCCTGACCGGTGGGCGAGAGCGAGAGCAGGTTGCGCCGTCCATCCGAAGGGTCGCGCCGGCGCAGCACCAGACCACGGCGGACCAGTCGCGAGACCATCTCGGCCATCGTCGCCTTGTCCAGCGAGGCGAGCTCGCCGACCGTGCGCTGGTCGGCGCCCGGCTCGGTCTCCAGGGCGTCCAGCACCGCGAACTGAGGTGCCGTCAGCTCCGAACCGACGTACTCCGACCAGAGTTTGGTGTGTACCTGCTGGCCAACCCGAATCAGGTACCCGACCGCACGCTGGGCGTCCAGCAGCGGTCGGGTGTCCGTCAACGAGGCGACGGCGGCCGGCTCCAGCCGGGCTATCTTGGCCAGCACCCTTACCAGTTCGAGCTGTTCCTCACCCGAGAGCGGTTCGAACAGCATGCGTTGCACCCGCACCACGCCGCCGGTGGCCTCTCGGACCGCCTGGGCGCCGTTCTGCGAGAGCGCGAGTAGTTTGCGCCGGCCGTCCGCCGGATCGCGGCGGCGCAGCACCAGGCCGCGCCGTACCAGCCGAGCGACCATCTCGGCCATCGTCGCCTTGTCCAGCGAGGCCCGCTCCCCCACCGTGCGCTGGTCGGCGCCTGGTTCGAGGGCGAGGGCAAGCAGGACCGCGAACTGAGGAGCCGTCAATTCGGCTCCCACGTGTTCGGACCACAGCCGGGTGTGCACCTGCTGGGCCACGCGGATGAGGTGCCCGGGTGACTGCTGCAGTCTGCCGGGCACGCGGGTCGTCGGGATCTCCCCCAGCACCATGAATCCGTCCTGATGTCACACCCGGCGTGCTGTGGGACACCCGGGCGGGGCAGTAGCGGCGCGCTGGCCTCCCCCAAGCGAATCGCCATCAACCGCAGTGATGTCGACCCTTTTCGAGGGGAGCTCCGCCGTGCAGCCGACGGCTGCTGGCGCACACTATACAAACGGAGGCCGCAATGCGGCAGGCAGGGGCGGATAGTAGACGGATGTTCGGTGTACTTGTGGTAATTCGTCCCGCACCGTGGAGTTGAGCTTTCACCCGGCGGGCGCTCTTCTGGACTCCTCTACTCGCCGGTAAGGTAACTGCACCCCGAATCGAGTAGAGACGAGTACTGCGAATGACCGAGCAGACCAGCACCGAGAAGGTCGCCGTCGTCACCGGTGCCGCCCGTGGCATCGGTGCCGCCACCGCGCTGCGGCTCGCCGCCGACGGCTTCGCCGTCGCGGTGGTCGACCTGGAGGAGACCGCGGGCAAGGACACCGTGGACAAGATCGTCGCGGCCGGCGGGCGGGCCCTGGCGGTGGGCGCGGACGTGTCGGACGAGGCCCAGGTCGCGGCGGCCGTGGAGCGGATCGCGACCGAGCTGGGCGCCCCACTGGTGCTGGTCAACAACGCCGGTGTGCTGCGCGACAACCTGCTGTTCAAGATGTCCCAGTCGGACTGGGACACCGTCATGAACGTGCACCTGCGCGGCGCCTTCCTGATGACCCGTGCGGTGCAGAAGCACATGGTGGACGCCCACTACGGGCGGATCGTCAACCTCTCGTCCTCGTCCGCCCAGGGCAACCGCGGCCAGGCCAACTACTCGGCCGCCAAGGCCGGCCTGCAGGGCTTCACCAAGACCCTGGCGATCGAGCTGGGCAAGTTCGGCGTCACCGCCAACGCGGTCGCCCCCGGCTTCATCGCCACCGACATGACGGCCGCCACCGCGGCCCGGGTCGGCATGGAGTTCGAGGCGTTCAAGGAGGCCGCCGCCAGCCAGATCCCGGTGCAGCGGGTGGGTGTCCCGGAGGACATCGCCCACACCATCTCGTTCCTGGTGAGCGAGGGCGCCGGTTTCGTCAGCGGCCAGGTGATTTACGTCGCGGGCGGTCCGCTCGACTAGTCCGTCCTGCGTAGCGACCCTGGTCATGGTGCCCATCCGGTGACCAGGGTCGTGTCAGTTGTTGACGTTTCGCAGCCCACTCTCAGGCACTCCCGGGAATTGCTGGTGAATTCTCACCGTACTGGTCACGGTTGGCGTCCGGAGAAAATCTGACGGTCTGTCGGACAGCTGATCGCCCACTGTCTATGCTGCTCCCACATCACCGATGAGGGCGGGAGCCGAGGATGGCCAACGAGACGGACTGGATGGCACAGGACTGGCCGGACGAGCCCCCGCCGGCCACCGATCTGCGGCCGGAGATCCCGCATCCTGCCCGGATCTACGACTACTTCCTGGGTGGCAAGGACAACTTCCCGGCCGACCGCGCGGCCGCCGAGCAGATCATCGCGATCGCGCCGGGCATGCCGGAGGCCGCCAAGGCCAACCGGGCGTTCCTGCAGCGCGCCGTTCGGTTCGTCACCGAGCAGGGCGTCAACCAGTTCCTTGACATCGGCACCGGCATCCCGACCGAGGGCAACACCCACGAGGTGGCGCAGCGGGTCGACCCGCGGGCCCGGGTGGTCTACGTGGACAACGACCCGATCGTGCTCGCGCACGCCCGGGCCCTGATGGCCGGCGCCGGGCAGGGCCGGACGGTGGCCCTGCAGGCGGACCTGCGCGACCCGGCCGCGATCCTCGCCGACCCGCGGGTGCGCGCGGCGCTGGACTTCGACCGGCCGGTCGCGCTGATGCTGGTCGCGGTGCTGCACTTCGTGGACGAGGACCAGGATCCGTACGGGATCGTCAAGACCCTGATGGACGCACTGGCCTCGGGTAGCTTCCTGATCCTGTCGCACGGCACCGGCGACTTCGGCGACCCGGCCCAGACGGAGGCCGGGAAGGAGGTCTACCGGCGGGCCGCCGCCCAGGCGACCCCGCGCACCCGGGAGCAGGTCGAGCGGTTCCTGGAGGGCCTGGAGCCGGTCGAGCCCGGCCTGGTGGTCCTGCCCGAGTGGCGGCCGGAGTCCGCCGGGGCGGCCGACGTGTGGGCGCCGGGCTATGCCGCGGTGGCCCGGAAGAAGTAGCCGCTAGGGCGCGTATTT
>NZ_JAJJPA010000102.1 GCF_020907985.1 Kitasatospora humi
GGGGAGGCCGCCGCCGTCGCCTGGCGGCTGCACGGCGACCGGCTCCACCTCGGGGTGGCCGACGGCTCCGCCCTCGGCCTCACCGTGCTCCAGGAGCACTGCCACCGGGAGGGAGGTCGCGGCCTGTTCCTGGTGGACCTGCTCGCCGAGGCGTGGGGCGTGCGGCCGCTCGGCGACGCCGGCAAGGAGGTCTGGTGCCGGATCCAGGTCAAGGCGGCAGCGTGACGCAGGTGGTCACGTCACGCCTGCCCGCCCGCGAGGGCGACCGCACCGGCGCCCGCGCTTACGCGCAGGTTCAGGCCACCAGCAGGCGCAGGCCCAGCTCCGCCGCATCGAGGCCGACCAGCTCGCCGTTGCGCTCGGCCCACCGGCCCGAGACGAGGTCCTCGCGGAGTCGCTCCACCGCCCGCCGCTCCGCCTGTGGCCCGACCCTGGTCCACACCGACACCGCGCGGCGCACGTGTTCCTCCAGGTACGCCTCGGGCCGGCGCCAGTAGGCCTCGAAGAAGCCGTCGGCGCAGTCCCACGGGATGAGCACCGGCTCCAGGCGGGCCCCGATCGCGCCGGCCAGCTCGTCCACCGTTGGTCGACCGACGACCAGGTCGGCGACCTCGGGCAGGTAGTCGCGGCTGAGCCAGAACCGGTTCAGCCATCCCGCGTCGCTGGAGTCGTGCGTGAACACCACCACCCGTCGGGCCACCCGCCGCATCTCGCGCAGCCCGGCGATCGGGTCCTGCCAGTGGTGGATGGTGCTGAAGGCCATCGCGGCGTCGAAGGACTGGTCGGCGAACGGCAGGCGCTCCGCACTGGCGGCCACGCACGGCGCCGCGCCCGCGGGACGCTGCGCCCGCATCACCGCCGACGGCTCCACCGCGGTCACCTCGCGGTCCGGGGGCTCGTAGGAGCCGGTGCCGGCACCGACGTTCAAGACCGTCCGCGCATCGCCGAGCGCCTCCCAGACCCTCGCGGCGATCCGCGGCTCGGTGCGCCGCGTCGCCGGATAGGCGGACCCGATGAGTTCGTACAACTGCGCGCCGAACACCTTGAGTTGCTCCTCCGGCGTCGTCCTGATCCCCATTGTCCGTGCCTCCAGTTCCCTGTCGATGGCCGTCACCATGGCGGCAGCGCTGTCGCGCTGCGCCACCAGCAGGCCGCGCAGCCGGTGCAGGTGCGCGACCGCGTCGGTGGCCGGGTCGTCCACCAGATCCGCGATCTCGCGCAGTCCGAAGCCCAGCCGCCGGTAGGCGAGCACCTCCCGCAGCCGTTCCACGTCGTCCGCCGAGTAGGCCCGGTATCCGACCGGCGTCCGCGCGGACGGCTGTACGAGGCCGATCTCGTCGTAGTGATGCAGTGTGCGGACGCTCACGCCGGCCAGCTCGGCCACGCGTCCCACGGTCAGGTGCTCCTCCACGCCGCCGACTATCCGGCATCACGTCACGTGAGGGTCAAGCGTCATGTGCCCACCGAGCGCGGTCCTCCGGCCGCTCCGACAGTTCCGTAGGAGGCCGGGTCAGCACGGTGCTCTACGGTCACGGCCATGACCAGGACCACGCCGCCCCGGCCGCTGGACATCGAAGAGCTCTTCCCGAAGCCGGCCGACCACCGTGGCGTGAACACCCGGCTCCACCCGCGGACCGGGAGCCCGGACACCTCGGCGAGCTCGATCGGCGGCCCACTGCTCTGGCCCGCAGACGAACCGTGGCCGATGTGCACCGAGCCGCACCGGCGAGGGCGCGGCTACCGGATCGCGGACATCCGCCGCCGGCGGCAGTTGCTCGCACGGGCCTGGGCCCGCGACGTGGCACCGGGGCCGACGGACGAGGAACGGGTCCTGCTCAAGGAATTGGAGCGGAAGCACCGCGTGCCCGACCTCGCGGACACCGATCCGGTCCCGCTGATCGGCCTGGTCCAGCTGTACCGGCGGGACGTGCCGGGCCTGCCGGCCGGGCCGGACGGCTGCGATCTGCTGCAAGTGCTCTGGTGCCCGTTCGAGGCCCATGGGCCGAGCGGCCACGGCCTCGCCCTGCACGTGGCCTGGCGTCGGTCCGAGCAGGTCGGCGAGCCGCTGCGCGCCGCACCGGAGCCGCTGTTGGTCGGCTTCGAGGGAGCGCTGCCCGAGCCGTGCGTGCTGCACCCCGAGCAGGTGGCCACCCATCCCCACCCGGCCACGCTGCCCGCTCGCCTGCAGTCCGAGATCGATGCCTGGGAGGAGCGGCAGGAGCGGCAGGCGGACGAGGGCCCGGACGCCCACGTGCTCACCTACCGGCACGACCTGTCGATCCCGCCCGGCTACCGGGTCGGCGGTTTCCCCTCCTGGCACAGCACCGACCCGCACGCGACGAGCTGCGCGGCCTGCGGCACTCCCATGGCCCTGCTGCTGACCTTGGACAGCCGGGAATGGGACGGTGGCTGCACCAGCTGGATGCCCGCCGAGGACCACCGCCTCCCCGCACACCTGCGGGACCCCCGCCCCGCCAAGCTGGCCTTCGGGCGCTACGGGCTGCTGAACGTCTTCACCTGCCCCACGAGTCCGGAACATCCGCACCGCTGGAGCATCCAGTAGGCACCGCCTGGATCCGCACCGTTCCCACCAGCGGGGCTTGCGGTCACTCACCCGAACCGCCCGGCAGGACCAAGCCGTACGGCCGGCCCGAACCCGCCCGAACCCACGCGATCAGGCGGCCACGAAGTGGTCATACCGGCTCGGAACGTCCCCTGACAGGGCCTCACCACTCCCGCGCTAGTGTGCGTGCGTGAGCCTTCAAGTCGTCATGGGATTCGGGCCCGCCGGGGCCGCCACCGCTCGCCTGCTGGCCGAGCAGGGGCACTCGGTGCGGGTCATCACCAGGTCGGGCGGCAGCCCGGAGCCCGGCATCGAGCACGTCGCGCTGGACGCGACGGACAGCAAGAAGCTGATCGAGGCCGCGCAGGGTGCCGCCTCGATCTTCAACTGCGCCGCGCCGCCCTACCACCGCTGGGCGAGCGACTGGCCGCCGCTGGCCGCCTCGGCCTGCGAGGCGGCCGAGGCGACCGGCGCGGTGCTGGTCATCCTCGGCAACCTCTACGGCTACGGCCCGGTCGACGGCCCGCTGACCGAAGAGCTGCCGCTCGCCGCCCCCGGCACCAAGGGCCGGGTCCGCGCCGCCGTCTGGGAGCAGGCGCACACCCTGCACCAGCAGGGCAGGATCCGTGCCGTCGAGGTGCGCGCCTCGGACTTCTTCGGCCCGGGTGTCACCGACGGCGGGCACCTCGCCGCCCGCGTCATGCCCAAGCTGCTGCGCGGCAAGGCGGTCTCCGCGCTCGGCGATCCGGACGCCCCGCACAGCTGGACCTACCTCCCCGACGTGGCCGCCGCCCTGGTCGAGGTGGCCGGCGAGGGAGCCGCCTGGGGGCGGGCCTGGCACGTGCCGACCCAACCCCCGCTCTCCACCCGGGAGATGGTGACTCGCCTGGCCGCAGCAGCGGGGAGCGGACCGGTCGCGGTGCGTCCCGTCCCGCCGGCCGTCCTGGGGCTCATGTCGCTGGTCTCCCCGCTGATCCGCGAACTCAAGGAGATCCGCTACCAGTTCGACCGTCCGTTCGTCATCGACTCCAGCGCGTACGAGGCCGAGTTCGCACTCCGGGCCACTCCTCTCGACGAGCAGATCGAGGCGACGGTGGCGTGGTGGCGCGCCAGACAGGACGGCGCACGATGACGGCCGACGGCTCCAGACCCGGCGACATCGCCATCGTGGGCATGGCCTGCCGGTTCCCGGGCGCCCGCGACCTGAACGAGTACTGGCGGCTGCTCACCGACCCGCGGCCGCAGTTCGGGCCCGTCCCCGGCTCGCGGTGGCACGGCGAGACCTTCCGCAGCGACGACGTGCGCGACACGTCCGCCTCCTACACGGACACCATGGCGCTGCTGCCGGACGTCGGCCACTTCGACGCCGCGCACTACAACATCCCGCCGCGCCGGGCCCGTTCGATGGACCCGCAGCACCGGCTGCTGATCGACCTGGCCCGCGAGGCGATCCAGGACGCGGGCTGGGAGGCCGAGGGCTTCGACCGCGAGGAGACCTCGGTCATCACCGCGCTCACCGAGAGCGGCTACCGTGAGATCAGCACGCTGCACCTGAGGATGCGCCAGCTGGCCGGCGGCGAGTTCGGCGCCCGACCGAGCGATCCGCAGTGGCTGGAAGCGGCCCGCGCGGTGGACCGGCTGCACGGCAGCTCGGTGGCCGGTCTGCTGCTCAACATGGGCCCCAACACCGTCAGTTCGGTGCTGGACCTGCACGGCGAAAGCTATGCCCTGGACTCGGCGTGCTCCGGCGGCCTGCTGGCCGTGGCCAACGCGGTGTTCGCGCTGCGGGCCGGCCGCTGCCGGATCGCGATCGCGGGCGGCGCCCAACTGAACCTCACTCCGGACCTGTTGGTGGGACTCAGCCGGATCGGCGCGCTCTCGCGCAGCGGCCGCTGCCTGCCGTTCGGCGCCGAGGCCGACGGTTTCGTGCTGGGCGAGGGCGCGGGTGTGCTGGTGCTGCGGCCGCTGGCCGACGCCCTGGCGGCCGGCGACCGGGTCTACGCGGTCGTGCGGGGCGTGGGCACCGCCAACGACGGGACGGTGGCCGGCGGTATGCATCCGCAGGCGTCCGGCCAACTCCGGGCGCTGCGGCGGGCCTACCGCGACGCCGGCCTGGCGCCCGCCGCGGTGGGCTACCTGGAGGCGCACGGCACCGGGACCACCGTCGGCGATCCGGTGGAGGTCGAGGTGCTGCGCGAGCTGCGCGGCGAGCAGCCCGAACCCGCCTACCTGGGCGCGGTGAAGGCCGTGGTCGGGCACGCGCTGAACGCGGCGGGCATCGCCGGGCTGATCAAGACGGCGCTGGCCGTGCAGCGCGGGGTGGTCCCGCCGCAGCCGGAGTTCGCCCTCGCCGACCACCCGGCGCTGGCCGACGCGCGGCTGACCGTCGCGACCGCGCCGACGCCCTGGCCCGCCACCGAGGAGCCGCGCCGGGCCGGCGTCAGCGCCTTCGGCTTCGGCGGCACCGGGGTGCACCTGGTGCTGGAGGAGGGCCCGACGCCCGCGGCAGCCCCGGCCGATGAGCCGCAGCTGCTACTGCTGAGCGCCCGCGACCGCGACGGACTCGCCCGTTACGCACGGCGGTTGGCGCAGACCCTCGCCGACGACCGGCTGCCGCCGGCCGCCGTGGCCGACACCCTGGCGCGCCGGGCGCCGCTGCCCGAGCGGCTCGCCCTGGTGGCCGACGGCGCCACCGACGCCATCGCCAAGCTGACCGCGGCGGCCGACGCCGTGGCGGCGGGGCACAACGGCGGCCTCGGCGCCGACCGGTGGGCCGGCACGGCGCGGCGCGGCGAGCCGGCTGCCAAGGCCACCATCCCGGCGCCGGGTTCGCTGCCCGCCGCCGAGCGCACGGCGGAACTGGCCCGGCTCGCCGCGCAGTCGGTCGCCGGCACCACCCCGCGTCCGTCGCCGGACCGCATACCTCCGGTCACCCTGCCGCCGAGTCCGCTCGCACCGCGCCGCCACTGGGTGGTGGACGACTCGGCGCGCTCAGCACCGCGCACGCCGTCAACGCCCGGCTCGATCGCGGCGGTTGTGCTCCAGGAGATCTCCCGCGTCGGCGTCTTCCCGCCCTCCGAGCTCGACGAGCGGCTGACCCTGGTGGCCGACCTCGGCTTCGACTCCCTGATGCTGCAGGAGTTGGAGGTCAACCTCACCAACCGGCTGCCGGGCGTCGACGCCGCCGAGGTGTACTCCCCCGAACTCACCATCGGACAGCTGATCGCCCTGGCCGATCCGCGGCACCCGGCACCGCAGGCGCCCCCGGCGCCCCCCGAGCGTTCCGTGCCCCGGCAGCGCGGCACCGAGTGGGCGAAGGAGACCGCCCGGGTCGACGACTTCCCGGAGGTGCGGCAGTTCGAGGAGCGGCTGAGCGCCGTCACCGGCAGCGGCGCGGGCTTCCCGTACTTCCGGATCCACCAGGGCACCATCCGCGACACCACCGTGGTCGACGGCCGCGGCTACCTCTCCTTCGGCAGCTACAACTACCTCGGCCTGTCCGGCCATCCGGCCGTGAACGAGGCCGTGCACCAGGCGGTCGAGCGCTACGGCAGCTCCGTCTCGGCGAGCCGGGTGCTCTCCGGGGAGCGGGAGTTGACCGTCCGGCTCGAACAGGAACTGGCCCGGTTCCTGAGCGTGCCGGACTGCCTGGCGCTGGTGAGCGGCCATGCCACCAACGTCACCACGATCGGGCACCTGGTCGGCCCCGGTGACCTGGTACTGCACGACGCACTCGCCCACGACAGCATCCTGCAGGGCTGCGCCCTGTCCGGAGCGGCCCGGCGCCCGTTCGCCCACAACGACATGGAGCAGCTGGACCACCTCTGCCGGCTCAACCGCTCCCGGTTCCGCCGCGTGCTGATCGCCGTCGAGGGCGCCTACAGCATGGACGGCGACCTGGTGGACCTGCCCGCCGCGGTCGACGTGAAGAAGCGGTACGGCGCGCTGCTGATGGTCGACGAGGCGCACAGCATCGGCACCGTGGGCCGGCTGGGGCGCGGCGTCGGCGAGCACTTCGACGTCGACCGGGCGGACGTGGACCTCTGGATGGGCACCCTCTCCAAGGCGTTCGCCAGCTGCGGCGGCTACCTGGGCGGCTCGGCCCGGATGGTGCGGTGGCTGCGGCACACGCTGCCCGGCTTCGTCTACAGCGTGGGCCTGACCCCCGCCAACGCGGCCGCCGCGCTGGCCGCCACCGAGCTGATCACCGCCGAGCCGGGCCGGGTGGCCGCGCTGCGGCGCAATGCGGCGCTCTTCCTCGACCTGGCCGCCGCGGCGGGCCTGGCCACCGGGGCCAGCGCGGACACGCCGATCGTGCCGTGCCTGCTCGGCGACTCGGCGCGCACCCTGCGGGTCGCGGACCGGCTGTTCGAGCGGGGGGTCATCGCCGACCCGATCTTCCACCCCGCCGTCGAGGAGGGGCTGGCCCGGCTGCGGTTCTTCGTCACCAGCGAGCACCGCGAGGCGGACATCCGGCGGGCCGTGGCGATCCTGGCCGAGGAGGTGGCGAACGCCCGGTGCTGACCGCCGGACCCTGGGCGTCCCCGGGGCCCGCCGGCTCCGCGACCGGCCTGCCCCAGGCCTGAGCGGCGCCGGTTCCGGGCTCGCCGGGTCTGCCGGCGGCGGTTGCGGGCAGGCTCGCCAGGTCTGCCGGCGCCGGTTGCGGGCAGGCTCGCCGGCGCCGGTCCGGTTCAGATCAGCGTGCGTTCGATCCGGCTGCGCATGGCGTCGCTCCCGCTGCCGGAGTCCGCGGCGTCCCCGGCCGATCCGGCCGATCCGGCCGGGGCGTCGGCGGCCGCACCGACGCGCTGGGAGAGCAGGTAGGCGATGATCTCGGCCTCCTGCTCCTGGACGTCGTCGTAGGTCGCCCGCAGCAACATGTCCCGCACGATCTCGGGGTCGAGGTCGGGGAAGAGCAGTCGGGCGCTCGCCTCGTCCAGCCCGCCGGCTCCGCGGTGGCAGCAGATGATGTGCCCCAGCTCGTGCAAGATGATGTGCTCCTGGTGCGCGCCGGTCGTGTTGGCGTCGTAGAAGATGAGGTCCTCGTCGCGGGCGGCGACCCATATGCCGCACGGGTGCGACGCGGGCATCGGCATCGGGACCAGCAGGATCGGCCGCTCGCGGACCTCGCCGAGGTAGGCGCAGAGTTCGGCGACGTCGGCGGTCTGCGGCAGGCCGAGCTCGGCGATCCGCCGGACGCCGGCCTTGCGGAGCCTCTTGAGCTGGCTGCGGCGGGCCTGGTCGGCCAGCCAGCCCTTTCTGCTGCCCATCACCGCCGCCGGCCCCCTCACTCGGGCTCTGCGGAGTCGGTGACCGGCGGCAGGCCCTGCATCTCGCGGTACTGGTCCATGATGGCCGTGATGGCCTGCAGGTTCTCCTTCTTCATTCCGGCCGCCCGCATCGCCACCGCGCGCACCCCGGCCTGCCGCAGCGCCTCGATGGCGGCGACCTGGTTGAGCACCGACGCGGCGACCTGGTCGTCGAAGAAGTAGGCGACCGACACGCCGAAGAACCGGGCCAGCGCGGCCAGCAGATCGGGGGTGGGGTTGGAGCGTTTGCCCGTCCGCAGCTGGGACAGGTAGACGCCGCCGACCTTGAGATCGGGATTGAGCCGCTTCAGCTCCTCGGCGACCTCGGCATTGGTCCAGTGCTTGCCCTTGGGCCGGACCGTCTTGAAGAGGTCGTCCAGACGAACCGCCAGCATCGGACGCTCGTCGGTCTCGGACGCGGACATCCAGGTCTCCCCCCGTTACCTCCCTGGCATTAGCGCTTGGCTATGCGTCAGTTTCGCAGATTAGCTGCCAGTTGACAATCGCGCCGGACTCCGACACGGTGGACCTTGCCGATAGCTGTCAGCTAACTCCGCTCACGGGGGTAGCCGAGTTGGTCGTCAGTCCCATCGGCCTGCGCTCGGGCTGTCGGG
>NZ_JAJJPA010000103.1 GCF_020907985.1 Kitasatospora humi
GCGTCGTAGCCGCGCGAGGCGGCGGGCACGGTGGCGTCGCCCTTCACCGCCTGGGAGTCGATGATCGCGGCGGTGGGCTCTTCCTTCTTTCCGGCCAGCTCGCGCAGGCGGGCGCGCAGCCGACCGTAGAGCTCCTTGATCAGGACGTTGTCGCGCCAGCAGCGGAAGAACCGGCACCTCGCCGCCGGCGGAACCCTCACCGGACCGGTCAGCCTCACCGGCCTCGGCGACGACCCGACGTTCCGCCCCGGCACCTGGCTGCGCAAGCAGGACAAGGCCCGCACCGACGGGAAGCTGACCGCCCAGCAGGCCGCGCTGCTGGACGCACTCCACTCGCGCGCTGAGACGGTCACCGGCTGACCTGCCCCGTACCGATCCCCGCTGTCCCGGACAACTCGGCCGGAACGGCCCACCGCTTCCTGAGGAATGGAGTCGACATGAACGCTGAGAGGTTGCTGGACCGGCTTGCCGAGGTGATCGGGCCGCCGCCCCTGGAAGGGGTGGTCCCGGTCCCGTGGGGACTTGGGCCCGAGGAGCTCGGTTTCCAGCTGTCCGCGGACTACCTGGCGTTCGCCGACTGGTACGGGATGGTCAGCATCAGCGACGAGCTCCACATCTACACACCGTCGGCAGCGCCCAGCCCCAATCCCGGGCAGCCGATCGGTTTCGAGGAATTCCTGCACCACACCACGGACCCCTACGGATACTGCGCCATGCTGGCCCAGGCCTACCTGGAGGGGGACTACGACGAGTGCCCGTATCCGCTGTTGAAGTGGGGCAACAACTGGAACTCCGACCAGTTCTTCTGGCTGATGCGGGGCTGGGACCCGGACCGATGGCCGGTCGCTGCCAAGTTCGACTCGTTGCGGGAGTGGGATCTGTTCGAGGGCGGCTTCCTGGAGTTCCTGCTGGCGGCGGTGACGGGGCAGTATCCGTGCCACGGGGACGTGCTTCCCGGCGGGATGAAGCAGATCGGTGACGGCCGTGCTTATCGCTCTCGGGGTGACTGGTCGAAGCAGCAGTGGCAGTGAGCCGACTGAGCAGGTGGCCATTGAGAGCAGTTGTTGGTGGCTTCGGAGGCCAGACGCCCGCCGGTGGTGCGCGCAGTGTCGGTGAACCGGTTGTCGGACAGCACCACGTGGTGAGGAGCTGAGATTGCCCGCAGGGGCAACATCGCCCTGGTGAACCTGGACACCGGAGTGGTGCTGCCCGCGCCGAGAGCCCGAACACCGCACACCATGGATGACTCCTACACACTCAACGCCTACACGGACGACGCTGGGGGATTGGTGAATC
Organism: Kitasatospora humi; assembly: GCF_020907985.1. Lineage (GTDB taxonomy): Bacteria > Actinomycetota > Actinomycetes > Streptomycetales > Streptomycetaceae > Kitasatospora > Kitasatospora humi. Next base: position 1,297 of record NZ_JAJJPA010000103.1, read on the forward strand.
CGAGCCTGATGCACACTCATTGTGTCGGCGCCGGGCGGGCGATCAGGGCAGTTTCGCGTCAGGGCGGCTTCAGTGCGTAGCGTGGGCGACGGGCTCTATGAAGCGGCGGTGCCAGTGCTGAGCGGGTCTTCGCTGGCTCGGCCGGCGGAGTGGACGGTGGTGTTGGTGCGAGCCCGCCACCACGGCAGGAACTGAACGACACCGAATGCGACCTCCACAACGAAGAAGAGCCACAGCAGTCGTGTGGCACCGTGGGCCAGCGCGTACGCCTGCCACGCGGCGAACAGCGTGCGCGCGATGCCGTCGAGCAGTCCGTGCGACGGCAGCGGCTTGGCGATCCGCAGGAGTGCCCAGACGACCACGACCGAACCCATCAGATTCGCGTACAGGGTCTGTATCGGGTCGAGTTCGGGCAGGACGCCCAGCCCGAACGTGTGACCCAGCGACGACAGCGCGTCGTGCAGCAGCGCGTACGTCCACGGTGTCGCGAATGGCGCTGTGACGACGAGGTCGTACCAGGCACTCGCGCGTACGACGCGGAGGTAGGTGTAGCGGGAAGGGACGGAAAGACGGATCACGACGAGGCTCCTGCTGGTCTCACGGCAGCGACGCCTCACGGTAAACCGTGGAGTACTCTCCAGGGTCAAGGTTCACAGCCGGGCGGAGGGTCATGCGTATCGGAGAGCTGGCCGCGAAAACGGGTATCACCAAGGACACGATTCGGTTCTACGAGAAGATCGGCCTCGTCACGGGTCAACGGCTGGCCAACGGCTATCGCGACTTCGCGCCGGAGACGGTGGAGTGGCTGCGTTATGTCCGAACCGCACAGTCGCTCGGCTTCTCGCTGGCTGAGATCGCGCGGAACGGCGAGGAACTGAGCGACGCGCCGGATGCCGCCGAGGCACTGTCTGCGCTGTTCGAGGAGAAGATCCGAGTCATCGACGCGCGCATGGCCGAGCTTGCCGCCCTACGGGCGGACCTCGACGCGCGCGTCGGCACCGGATGCCCGTTGCGGGCGGCTGGCCAGACCGGCTGAGCAATGGACCTTTCAACTTGACTGTGTGACAGTCACGTTCGATTGGATCGTGCCCTGAAGCTGCTGGTAGGTGGTGCGACCGTTGCGGTCCGCCGTCATTGCGCCCTGATCGCCGATTTTGCGCACCGGGCGTTGAAATTGCGCATCAACTGCGGGCCCTGCAGTCAGCGCGAGCGGGCCGGCCTGCCAATCAGCTCCTGCAAGAGCACGACGGTTCCGGCGTCCATATCGACGTCACCGATCTCCGCCGGCCGAGAAAACCCGCGCCGCCCACCAGGCCCGACAGACCACCGACGCCGCCCACCGCGGCCTCGCAGATCTGGGGATAGATGCCGGCTGCAACGAGTTCGGTGTGATCGACGCCGTGAATCAGCTCGTCGTAGGTCATCAGGTTCAGCCTGGCGGTGGCCAGCCGCACCCGGGCACTCAGGTATCGCGGCGGTCCGTAGCCCCAGTCATCGGCTTCGGCGAAGGGCTCCTCGCCGTACACGATGTCGACCGGGAACGCCGAACGCTTCAGCAGGAAGTCCAGCAGGTTCCAGGTCTGGTGGGTGGTGAAGTGCCGCGCTTCGGATGGTGCCGTCCCGTCTTCCTGGGAATCCTGGATGCCGTCGGCGAGGTCCAGGGCCCACTCGGGATCCTTCAGGGCTTGGGTCAGCTCTCCGAGTGTGACGCGCAGGTACTCGCCGTTCATGCTCATGGGCGGCAGCATATGGAGCGGTTCCGACACGAGACCCGGCCGGTCATACTGTTCGCCGTGGCTTGGTGCCCTTGTGGTGATGGGCGGGCCGGGCGTAGGCCTCGCCGATGGCGGGCACTCTGTCCACCTCGTGGCGTTCGGCGGGCCGTTGGTTCTTCGAGCCGAGCGGCCGACCGGGTAAAGCTGAAGGCGGGTCAGTTGCTTTCGGTGCTGGCGACCTGGTCGACGGCCGCCGCGGCGGCGGCAGCGATGGCCGGGTCGGCGAGGATGGCCGCGACGACCTCATCCTCGGTGATGCGGCCTGGGGCCGGGATCGGGTGGGCCCGGGCGGTCAGTTCCTGGAGTTCGCGACCGACGGCATCCTGGAAGTCGTCGCCGTCTTCGCCGAGGCCGGCGGCGCGCAGTCGGCGATACCCTGCTGTGCCGCCGGGTGCCCCTTCGACAGTGCACGGAGAGGTCGGCGATAGGCCGCCCCCGGTTGCATCGCGGCCGGCCCGGGCGGTTACTGGTGAGTGTGCGGCCGACCGGCCAAGGCTGTCCGCCGAGGACCGGCTTTCTCGTGCCGCAGCGGTTACTTGGCCCATCCGCATTCTCTCGGCCTTTCGGCCCTCGCTGAGCCTGCGTCTCGCCGAGGCTGCCCGGCTCGCCTCCTCGGAGCCGGTCCGTCCCTGCCCATCTCGCAGGCAGCCCTGCCACTTTAGGTTCTGGAAGGCGGCCAACGCACCGTCCGAGGGACGCTCGCGGGCAACGCCTCCGGCTTCCTGCTGTGGTCCACGGCCGCCGCGGCCGGGCTGTCCGCCGTCCTGCTGGCCAGCCCCACCGCGTACGCGGCGCTCCGGATCGCGGGCGGCATCGTGCTGATGTTCCTCGGGGCGAAGACGCTGCGAACCGCGCTGTCCACCGTCTCCACCCCTGCGCACTCCGAGGGCGGGCGCCGCACCGGCTTCGCGGGCGGCTACCTCACCGGCCTGAGCACCAACCTCGGCAACCCCAAGGCCGGCGTGTTCGCCGTCTCGGTCCTGCCCCAGTTCGTGACGGCCAACGGCCCGGTGTTCCTGTCGACCATCGCACCTGGGAGCCCTGCGGGCGCTCGTCAGCGCCTCCTGGTACACGCTGCTCACCTGGGCCGTCGGCCGAGGGCGCGTTCTGGTGTCGCGGCCGGCCGTCCTGCGGGGACTCAGTGTGACCACCGCCGTCGTCCTGCTGGGGTTGGGCGCCGCGGTGGCAGCAGGTGTCTGAGGGCCGAGCCGGCCCTACTTCCGGCGCCCTGACCGAGGGGGCGCTTGCCCCCTTGCCTGACCGGGGTGCGACAGCTGGGCGGGACAACTGCACGCTGGAGTGGGTGCCGGTTCGTGTGACACCGAGCGGCCCGGTTCCCGCGGCAGCGCTGCCGCGGCAACCGGCCCCTCTTCTGACGTGGCGTCAGGAGTTGGCGCTGCTGTGCATCGGGTTGTCGACGGGCGTGGCGGCCGTGCCGACCTGGACGTCGGAAGCCTTCAGATAGGCGAGCCGGTGGTTGTAGCGGATCGGGTAGTAGGTGTCGGCACCGACCACCAGGGTCCAGTCGTTGGGTGCGCTGTCGTCGATGGTGTGCGAGTAGAAGAAGTCCGATGGCACCGGGGCGTCGCTGCCGGAGACGTAGGATTGGCCCGCCGGGATGGTGGCGGTCAGTGGTACCACGGGCTGCGGGGCGATCCCCGGGTACGAGGTGTACGCGGCGGCCTCGGGGTAGTTGCGGCCGTACACCGGGATGGAGGCCACGCCCGGCTTGGGGGTGAGCACCGTCCGGCCGGGCCGGTTGTCGGCACCACCGGTTTGACCTGACGGATTGTAGAACCAGGCCTTCTGGCCGTCGTACCAGATGGCGGTCCAGTCGCCATGCAGGTCCGCGACGACGTAGCTGGTCCCGTACACGGCCTTGTCGTGCCAGTCGGAGGCCTGGGTGGTACCGCTGTTGATCAGCGGGGCGTTCGGGTCCGGCTGGGTGCGCAGGTAGACGAAGTTCTCCGGCCGGTCGGCCGTCCCGGTAACCGGGGGCTGGTTGGTGGCGTCGAAGGCCGGCGAGACGGTGACCACGCCGCCGACCACGAGCGGGCCGCCGAGGTTCGCGCAGACGGGGGCGCCCAGCAGGTCCATGTAGTGCGACCAGTCCCAGAAGGTGCCGGGATCCCAGTGCATGCCCGCGACGTACGACTGGATCGGGCCGGGCACGTCGTCGTGGCCGATGATGTGCTGGCGGTCCAGCGGGATGTCGTAGCGGGCGGCCAGGTAGCGCACCAGGTCGGCCGAAGACTGGTACAGCTGCTCCGAGTACCAGGTCGGGCGGTCGGTGGGGAGGGCGTAGCCTTCGTGCTCGATTCCGATGCCGTGCATGTTGAGGGACTTGTTCCCGGCGTGCCAGGCGATGTCCTTGGTGTGCACCAGCTGGGTGACGTGGCCGTCCGAGGAGCGCACGATGTAGTGCGAGCTGTCCTGGTTGGCCGGGTTCTGGAAGAGGCCGATGGAGGCGTCGAAGCCGCCCTCGGTGTCGTGGATGACGATGTACTGGATCTTGTCACCGTCGTCCGGGCGGTTGGCCTTGCTGTAGTTGCCGAACGAGGTGAGGTCGTTGGGATCGGTCAGCGCATAGGCGGCGGGCTGGAAGTCGCAGTCCAGCTCGACGGGGCATTCGGGAGTGGTGTCGTCCGCCGCCGGGGCCGCGGCGGCGCGTGCTGCGGCGTGCACCGGTGCGGCCGGGCGGTCCGCCTTGACGCCGGGGGTCGCGGTGAGGACGACCGACTGGCCGTCGGCGGTGTGCCGGGACGCACCCGTGCGGATCGTGGCGAAGACGCGGTCGGCGAAGGTGCCGGCACCGGCCGGGTCGCCGGCCTGGCTGAACCTGGCCACCGCCTGGTACCAGGAGCCGGGGTCGGCGGAGGCGGCCTTCCCCGTCTCCTTCTGGTACTTCGCCAGCAGCGCCGCGCCACCGCGCACGCTCTGGGCCGTATCCCGCTTGAGGTCGTCGGCCGGACGGTGGATCAGCCTGGCGGCCTCGTCCAGGGTGTGCAGCGCGGGGCCGTCCTGCACCACGGGTCCTGCCGGCGCTTTCTTGGCCGGCTTCGCAGCGGCGCTGTCGCCGCGTCCGTCGGTCTCGGGCCCCGGGCCCTTGGCGAGGGCGGCGGTGACGGCGGCCGCGTCGACCTGGGTCAGGCCCATCACGTTGTAGTTGCCAGTGGTGCTGGGCGTGCCCTGGTGGGAGTCCCAGCGGGTCTGCTGGTAGGAGACGGCCAGCAGCACGCTGGCCGGCACGTGGAACTCGGCGGCCGCGGAGCTGAACTGGCGCTGCAGCGTATCCTGGGCCGGGGCGGCCGCAGCCGCCGCGAATGCCGGGACGGCGCCGACGGTCATGCCGGTGACCAGGGCCAGACCGGTCGTGCAGGCGGCGACAGCGGTGGTGAGGCGCGGCAGGCCGTGTGCTGTACGGCGGGAATGCCGGGGTCGGGGTATCAACGGAGTCCGCTGGCCCTTTCGTAGGGGAATCGATCGGGTGCGCCCCCGTCGCCGGAGCCGGTTCCGTCCAGGTCGCCGGGCGGTCGCCTCCGGTCCGACCAGGGCGGCGGTGCAGACGTTAACACCTGACTTGCCGTCAGCGCTCTTCGCCGTCTTCGTCGCCGGCGTGTCCCTCCATCACCTCGCGACCGCCCCCCGGCCGGCCACCACCCTACCCACCCCACCTGCGCCATCCTCACTCTCCCCCCGCGCCACCTACGAACTCCGTTACCGGGACCGCCTCTTGTTGGGCGCCGCCGCCCACTACCCGAACCCCCACCATCGTCGGAACCCGCCTCCTTGCCCCGCCCGACCAGGCCCTGGCACCCCTGCCGCAGAACGCCGAACACCGCCGACCGCGCCCGCCCCGGCACTCCCATCCCACCCGGCACCCAGCCCGCTTCGCCTTCCCCCCAGCGCTGAACGGCCCCGACCGGAGGGCCTTCGTCGATGGTCCCGATGTGCCCGCGCACCTGGGCGGTGCAGCGGGGACCGGGCCGACGCCGTCCCCGGCGGCTGCCCCGACGGGCCGGCTTTCACGCCGCCAGCGGGGCCGCCCCTCACTCGCCGGGCGGGCTGGGCGACACCACCCAGTAGCCTGGCCGCGATCACCCGTTCGACCAAGGGGGAGCACCACCGATGGACACCGTCCTGCAACAGCGTCTGCGCCTAGCCCACCACCGGGGACAGCTGACCGACCCGCAGAACCTCGCCGTGGCCAGCCAGATCCTGATCGCGCTCGAGGCCACCCTCAACCTCGCCTACGCCGTCACCACGCAGACCGGCGGTCCGCTGCTCTTCCCGCTCGCCCGACTGCAGATGCCCGCCCTGTTCGTGGCCGGCGTCACCTTCCTGCTCTGGTTCCGATACTGCCAGGCCAACGCCCACGCCTTCGCCCCGGACCGGCTGGCGTTCACCCCGGGCATGGCTGTCGCGGTCTGGTTCATCCCGGTGGCTTGCCTGTGGCAGCCGCGCCGGGCCACCCTGGACCTTGCCCGCGCAAGCGGCGGCGTCAACATCCGCCTGATCAACGCCTGGTGGACCGCCTGGCTCACCCACCTCCTGGGCTTCCCAGTCCTCTTGCTCGTCTGTGCCCTCGCCGACTACCGCGGCTCCGCCATCCCCTGGCTCGCTCTCCCCGACACCGTCGCGGCCATCCTCGTGCTCCAGGTGATCCGCCAGATCACAAACGCCCAGCGGGCCCTGCTCACCTCCCGCTGATGCCGCTATCGGCGAGGGAGCGCACCAGCCAGCCGCCGACAGGCCAGATGTGTCCGGCAGCAACACCGCCTGGTTCACACACCATGCACCCGCACGTGGGACCACATGGTCGGTATCAGCCCGCGTCGGTATCCGCTTCCCTCCCGCTCGGATGACGCAGGCTGCGCCCGAAGCGTCAACACCCCGGCGGCACGCCCACGAACGAACGCCGGTGCGGTATACCGGCGGCCCGCGCCGGTACCTGTGACGCATGATCACTTCACGCCGGTGGCGCACCGTCACCGCCCTGCTCGCCCTCGCGGCCGCCAGGGCGAAGAACACCGGCTCCTGGTGGCGCCGCTCCTGACCCTGCCGGTTCGGCCGGCACTGCGACGCGGGGTGCAACACGACTGCAACGCGCCGGGCCGCCCGGCCACCGCGTTGCAGCCCTCACCTGCGAAAACACCCGCTGATCCGGGCCCATGGGCAGACGTGTTGCACCCCGCACCCGCGTTGCACCCGGCCTCACCGCTGTGACCTGCACCGGGGAGTTTCGCCACCCCCGCTGACCTGTGCCGGGGAGTTTCGCCTCGCACCCGGTAAGTTTCGGGTTTCGGTGCAGTTCAGCGGCCAGTTAGAAACAGTCGGGGCTGCGCCGCCCGCGTGGCCGCCGTCCGGCCGCCGTCGATCGGGCTGCG
>NZ_JAJJPA010000104.1 GCF_020907985.1 Kitasatospora humi
TGCAGGGCGAGGACTTCGCCGCGGCGCATGCCGGTGCCGAGCATGACCTCGAACAGGTCGGTGAGCCGGTCGGCGTAGTGCTCGGCGTTGTGCCGCAGGAACGTCGCTGCCTCGTCCGGAGTCCAGCAGGTGCGTTCGGCGGCGCGGGGCTTGGGCGGGACGGAATGCTTGGCCGGGTTGTAGCGCAGCCGCCATGAGCGGACGGCAGCGTTGAGCGCGTTGCGCAGGGTGGAGACGACCCGGTAGATCGTCACGCGGCCCCGCCCGGCGTCCTGCTGGGCGGCGACCCAGCAGTCAATGTGCTTGGGGCGCAGGTCAGGGAGGCGGTGATGGCCGAATGCGGGGATCAAGTCCCGCTCGACGCAGTCCGCGTAGCCGGCGTAGGTGTTCGGCGCGAGCCGCTCCTTCACCGAGGCCAGCCACTCGCGCAGGTAACTCGCCACAGTCGTGCGGCGGTCCTCATACACCCCGCGCACCTCACCGTCGAGCACCGCCTTCATCTCACGAGCCGCCTCCGCGCGGGTGGCGAAGCCGCCTCGCCGACGGGTGCGGCGCCTGCCCTCCTCCCGGGCCAGGTCGACGCAGTACGTCCACTTCCCGTGGTTCGCCTCTGCCACCAACCTCAGGCACCACGGACCGAGCTGCTTCCCGTGCTCGTCCGTGCAGCCACACCGCCGGTACACCCGACCACGCTGCGCTCGCTGTCCCATGGGCTTCCTCTCTCGATGAGCGGTTGATCTCCTGGGACCAAGGTTCGCCGGGCGGCTGGGCGTGTCGGCAGAGCGTGAGGTCAGGGGCGCGAGGCACGGCGGGACCGACCGGGAAGGACACGCTCCAGACGACACACCGCATCCCGGGTTCGACATAATTCGGCGGCCTGGAGTGGCGAATCCGGGGTCTGACCTGGGCGGACGTGCTTGTGACCGCTTGGAGGGCGTTTCTCTAGGCGGTCACGTCTGGGCTGGTCAGCGGGTTGCGGGCTGGAGCGCGACGACCTGCTTGGGGACGGGGATCTGCAGCTTCGCGAGCAGGTCTCGCTGGGGCTTGGTCAGGGTGGTGACCTGCTGGAAGGTTCCGGTGGGGCCGGTGAAGGTGCCCAGGTGGAGGCGGTCGAGCTCGCGTCGGATGTGCGGCCAGGTGTCACCGGTGGTGGTCTCGGTGATCCGGATCAGCAGGAGGGCGAGCCAGCACAGGATGACGTGGGCTCGGATGCGTTCTTCGAGTCGGTGGTAGACGGGCCGCAGGTCGATGATCTGCTTCATGTCGCGCCAGCCGCGCTCGACTTCGAGCAGTTGCTTGTAGCCGAGCGCGATGTCCTCGGCGCTCAGGTGGGGGTCCGAGCAGCGCAGGAGGTACTTTCCGTCGAGGTTCTCCTCCGTCTTGATCTTCGCCTGGTCGATGCGGAGCTTGCCGGCGGGGGTGGCGCGAAGGTAGCGGTTCAGGCCCGGCTTGTCGGCGATCCTGCCGCGTAGTTCGCCCCGCTTGAAGTCGCTGAGCTTGTCGGTGTCGGCGATCAAGTCGGCAAGTTAGGCGACGAGTTGTTCGCGCATGTGCCGGTCGCGCTCGGCCGCTTCGGGGTTGTGGCAGATCACGAACCGGTCGGTGTCGGATATCCGCACTTCCTTGACGCGCATGTTCTCGCCGACGTCCTGGTAGCGGCCCTGCCGGGACAGGGCGGCCTGCACCTCGGGACTGCCTGAGCGGAGCTTCTCGCCGATGATGTAGGCGTGGTCGCCCTTGCGCAGGTAGCGGCGGTTCTCGGCGGAGGAGAAGCCACGGTCGGCCACCCACACGATCTTGGAGAGGGTCCAGTCCCGCATCTCGTCCTTGACCTGCCGGATCAGCGTTTGGTCGGAGGCGTTGCCCGGCCAGCACCAGCAGCGCACCGGGATCCCGTCGCGGGTGACGGCCATGCCGATGACGATCTGCGGCAGGTCGTCGCGGGAGTCCTTCGACTTGCCGTAGGTCCGGAACCCGACCGGCTTCGCGTCGCCGTCTGCCTGGCCGTCGCCCTCCAGCCTGCGGCCGGCGTCGTCGCGGGCGACCGGTTCGTCGGGCTCCTCCAGCTCGAAGTAGGTGCTGGTGGTGTCGAAGAACAGCAGGTCCACCTCCAGGTTCAGCAGGTTCGCGACCTCGTCGAACACCTGCTTCTCCAGGTCGTCCTTGACCTCGTGCAGCCAGTCCATCGCCCGGTAGCAGGTCTGCTCGCCGGCCTCGGCCAGGCCGTCGATGTGCACGTCGTTCGTGATCCAGTCCGCGGCCGCGAGCTTGGAGGAGGGGGCCAGCGCGCGGTTGGCGACCAGGGCGAACACCACCCGCTCGGTCGCGGTCATGTCCCGGCGGCGACCCCGCTTGGGCTGCCCGACCCGGCCCACGATCTGATCGATCCGCAGTCGGCGCCAGAGGTGGTCGAGCACGTAGGCGCCGCCGAACGGCACCGAGGAGACGAACTCCAGGTCCGAGGCGGCGGTCGCGGCCAGGGCGTCCCCCGGTTCCAGCAGCCTCGATAGAGACGCGACCAGGCGCTTGACCGCGTCGCGGTCCAGATCGTCCTCGCGGCCGAAGGTGAACAGCACCTTCGGCACCGCCCGCCCCTTCACCGGGTCCCACTCGTTGTGGGCCAGGTGCAGGTACCGGACCGTCCCGGACTTGTTCTCCCGCTTCGTCGTCTTCACGTACATGACTCCAGACGATAGGCCGAAGCAGCAGGCCAGTGCAGGCAAATCACAGAAGTCGCGTCTCTAGGCATTCTCGGGCGCCCGCACTCACCGCAGCCCGATGACCTGCACCTTCAACCCCAGAGCACCTCTAGAACCCACGAATTACGTCGAACCCGGGCGCATGGAAGATGACGATCCGTAGCCAGTGGGTAAGCGACCATGATCCGCCCACAGCCGTAGCGCCGGAGCGTCGCCCACCTGCACTGTCGTCTCCGCGGCCACCCGCGCCTTGCCACAGCGGTTCCTGAAGGACCGACAGATCCTCGTCACCGGCAGTAGCCGGAGTGGGGTCTATGGCCTGGGGACCACTTTGGGACCAGGTCCTGATGGCCCAACTCCGCGCCCACAGGCCGAATCGGGCAATCGTGCGCAAAGTAACAACTGGCAAACGGTCAGCTCGTTCGGCGGGTGTCCTTGGGATGGAACGCCAACTCATATGCACCTCAAGCTAGTTGGGCAACAAAAAAGCCGGAGCGGTGACGCTCCGGCAGCTGACAATCTGGGGGTCAAGGGGTCGCAGGTTCAAATCCTGTCGTCCCGACTGTGAAGTCGGTTGTGGGAGCCGGTACTTGGGAATCCAGGTACCGGCTCTTGCTGTTGCCCTGGGGGCCAGCTGGGGACCAGAGTCAAGGATCGCGCTCTCGATGCGCCCCGTGAATCACATCGACAAGGGCGCCGAGGTGGGGCTTTTGTCCGAATCACCCCCATCGACACTGACACGCCGTCGGTACTTGGGTGTGGCACGGAGTCTGACGGTGGCGCACCTTGACCCACTGGGCTCGCCAGTCAAGTGCGGTAGCGGTGGCAAATTGGGGTAAACCCGGCTGAAGTGCTGGCCTCGGGAATCAGGGTGGCGACGATGTACATCGCCGTATTGGTGGCCGGAAAAATCGCAGCGGTGCGAATTCCGCAGGCGAGCGACGGGCGGGTGGATCGTTGATGCTGTGCGTCGGCCATGCTGAGCCGGACAAGGCGATGAGGCGGCGGTACTCTGGCGCACCTGGCGCAACCGGGGTGGCAAGTTTTGCGCCTGCCGCTGAGGCTGGTTGGGATATTGCTGGCTTTGCCATGCGGGAATGCGCAAATTGATCTCGGGGGCGTCGGTGCTGTTGTAGAGACCCAACAGGGGCGGTGGCGATCTCCAGGGCCCGGCAGGATTCGATGCGTCGCAATCGGCGGATAGCTGGCTTGACGCTGTGATGCCATGATGGTGTCATTGCTACATGTTGTATTCCTCGCCTGTGCTGGAAGAAGCGGATCTGAGAGTCCTCGCCGAGATCGACGAGATGCGGGACCGTCTGCGGTTGCATCTGCGCACGCCCCGCCGTTGGGAGGGTCAACTGCGGCGAAACCTGACCGCGCGGGCTATCGCGGGGTCGAACACCATCGAGGGTTACGCTGCGAGCGTCTCCGATGTCGAGGACATCATGGTCGGCGAGGCACCGATCGATGCGAACGAGGCCGTGACTGCCGAGATTGACGGCTATCGGCAGGCGATGACCTACATCCAGCGTCTTGCTGAGGCCGGCGACGACTTCGCGTACAGCAAGGGCCTGTTGAACGCGCTGCACTTCATGATGCAGGGTCACCACTTGCTGAAGCGGCCCGGTTGGTGGCGCAGCGGTCCGGTGTACGTGACCTCGGCGGAGGACCCGACCATTGCCGCGTACACTGCTCCGGATTCCGACCAGGTGCCGGCCCTGACCGGGGAATTGGTGCATTGGCTGAACGAGGGGGACCTCGACGCGCCTGGGCTGGTACGGGCGTCGATGGCGCACCTCAACTTGGTCGCGATCCACCCGTGGTCGGACGGCAATGGGCGGATGTCCCGCGCCCTGCACACTCTGGTCCTCGCCCGCGAAGGCATCATGGCCCCGGAGTTCTCCAGCATCGAAGAATGGCTTGGCCGGGCCCGCAACACCTACCGCTATTACGACGTTCTCGCCGACGTCGGCGGGCCCGTATGGACCCCGGATCGGGCCACGCTGCCATGGGTGCGGTTCTGCCTGCGCGCCCACCACCAGCAGGCTCAGAGCGTCGAGCGCCAGGTGAACACCACCCGTGAGGTCTGGACCGCCCTCGACGAAGCTGTCGAGGAGCGCGGCTGGCCCGATCGCATGCTCTACGCGCTCTACCCTGCGGCTATGGGCAACCGCGTCCGCCGGGCCACTTACCAGGCCGATGCCGAGCTCAGCGAGCAGCAGGCCCAGCGCGACATTCGCGAACTGGTCCGAGCTGATTGGCTGGCCGCCAAGGGAGAAGCCCAGGGACGCTACTACACCGCCGGTCCGAACCTCCCCGAGGCAATCACTCGCGGGGTTCGTGAGCCCAGACCGCTGCGCGACCCGTACGCGTAGGCACCACGCGACTAGTCTCCTGGGTCGGTGCCTGCGGTACCCGGATGCTGGGCAGACCGAGCTGCTCACGGAACCAGTCGCGGAAGGTCTGCTAACCGCCGGGCGGTCGCTGGCTGTGCTGGGTCCGAAACCTTGGTTGTGCAGCATACGGTGCACGAGCAGAGGCCGGGCGTGCTCGTGTACGCCCCTGGCATGCGCCCCGAAATCGCGACTTAAGGTGCAGCATCTGCTCTGCGGCGCTGAAGAGTTGGGGGATGCGTGGAGGGCAACGCGTTGAAGGACATTCGTGAGGTGCTTCGGCAGCTTGCTCAGCAGTCGAACATCGCGGTGCATTCCACTGCCAGGCTGGTCGGCGAGCTGGAAACGGCCGCGGCGAAGGACGACGATGAGCGGGAGGAGAAGGAGCTCGACGCGCTCCGCCGCAAGCAGGGTCTCCAACTCATACCGGCCAAGGAAGTCGGCGAAGGAGTGCAGCTGACGCCGTGGAAGGTGCTGCACACCCTCGGGCGCGCGATTGCGCTCTCGCGGCGCGGCGCCGGGCGCGGGCTCGCGGAGCACTGGGGTTGCCTGAAGTACAGCCAGGCACTGGAAGGCACGCTCGGCACCTTCATGGCCCTGTCGGCCGAGGGGCGTGACACCGCGGACTACTACAAGGCGCTGCAGTCCGACGAGCTTGGGGTCGGCTTCGCGCTTGCCCTAGCCAAACACGTCCTGGCCAGGCGCTTTCCGGACCACAGTGTGTCCATTGTTCCTGCCGACACCGCGCTGCGAGCTCGCTTCGCCGTCACCGGCAGGGACTCTGGGACATCCGTCGGCTACCGCTACCGCCCCCAGTACTTCGCCGAGGTGTGGGCGCCTGGCCAACCCTCGCGGGTCTTCCCGATCGCCTGCAAGGGCAACCACAGCGGTGCCTCCGTCTCCCACACCCAGCTGGCCTCCGGGGCGGTCCACGCCGACGCTGTGCACATCGGCGGATGGACCGATACACCAGCCCTGATCTTCAGCACTGAGATTCCCGTCGACGGGCCAATGACCGTCCACGCGTTGCAGGCGTGCGGCAACGGCGGCAAACTCAGCCACCCAGCCGGTGCAGCCCGTGACTTGGACAAGGAACTTGACGAGGACAACATCTTTCCCGGAATCCAGCCGCCCGCGCAGGACGGCGAGACCCCCGAACCCGTGCCGGGCTTCCACATCCAGCCGGGGCACTACGCCTGGTTCCAGCACGCCCTCGCCCGTACCGGCGCAGCCGGCCTGACTGCCTTCGCCGGCGACGCGGACGCCACCGTCCCGTACCTCACCAACCGGCAGGGCCGTAAGCGGTACGAGGGTATCTCGCACGCCGCGATTGGCAGCGTCCAGGACGCGGAGCACGAGCTCCTCGGCATACCGTTCGTCGGCACCGACCACGTCTTCCGCCTCAATCGCACCCGGGTGGAGGCCTTCTCGGGTGTCGCCCAGGACCTCTTCGAACACCTTGCGAACAACCGGCTCACCAGCTACCGCGACGAGGCCCATGCCCGCCGAGCCTCGTCGCCGACCGATACCTGGGATGACGAATGGGACGGCCCGGTTTCCGTCCACCCGGATGGATCCGTGCTCGCCCTGCGCGTCCTTCCGACCAAGGACCACTGACGCCGCCGCTGCCGCGCGCGGCCGGACTTGCCGGGCGACGAATCCACCTACGAGCTGGGCTCCTCCTCGAACCAAGTGGTGATGGCGTGTCCAGAGTTGCGGGAGTGGTGGGTGCAGCGGCAGAGCATGAGGGGTGGCGCGTGGAACAGAAGCAAGATCGACTGGCCGGGGCACCCGCTGGCGACTCGCCACGAGGACGATCATGGTGTGCGGATGGTGGGTAGGGCAGCTTGATCGCGCAGCCTCGGCCCGCACGGGGGGCTGCTCGGGAGAGTGGCCGCGGGTCGGGAGAGGCTGCCTGCCGGCCGGCCGTTGGGTGTTGGGATTGTACAACCCGGAGCAGGCACGGTTGTGACGGCGCCGAGCCTCGGACCGGTCTTCGGAATGAGCTACGGCGAGCGCCGAGAATTCCGCAAGCCCGCAGGTAATGAGCGAGGTCGGGATTCTCGTGCCAATTTCTGGCTGACGTTCGGTCCAGATCGGATTAATTCCGCCACGCAGTTTATGATCCCTGTTCGGTGAGTCGCTGGGAGACCCGTGGGAATCGCTGGATCCGCGGCCGAAGTGGCATTACCTTGGAGGCTGAATTCCACTTGGGCCCTCCGTCGAGCCCTTGTCCTGGGGACCAGCTGGGGACACGTCATACGCGTTGGCGCGTGATGTGCGCGAAACGTTCTCATCTGCACACGCACGACATGCGTGGGGGTACATTTCAGGCAGAAAAAGGGAAACCCTTCCTGACTGGGGGTCAAGGGGGCGCAGGTTCAAATCCTGTCGTCCCGACTGGGGTTCGCCCCATTGTCGCAGGTCAGAGGCCGTTTTCTCGTTCGCGAGGAAGCGGCTTTTGGCGTTCTCCGGGGCATGCCTCTGACATCCGTCTCACACTTTTACGGTTCGACACTGGGGCGGAGGCCGTCTGGCGTCGTGAACCGGTGACTATCTGCGTCGTTCCTGCCTTTATATCTGCTCTATCGGTCACAACTGTGGCTTCGATGGTTGCTCACCGTGATCGCAGCCTCAGCCTGACGGGTTCGCACTTGGCGCTCTCTGGCGCTGATCAAGTGCGCGGACAGGTCCTGCGGCTGCTAGTACTACAGCCGGTTGTTCACGTGACGTGACGGCGGTTGGCTCGTTGGGCTGTTCGTGGGATTGATGCTGCCGCCGAGGGCGGTTGGAGTCGGT
>NZ_JAJJPA010000105.1 GCF_020907985.1 Kitasatospora humi
TGCGCCAGCAGCAGCTCGACGGTCTCCGGGTCCGCCTGGCCGGCCGCGATCATCAGCGCGGTCAGCCCGCTGTCCGCGTCCCGGGTGTTGGCGTCCGCACCCCGGGTGAGCAGCGTGGCCGCGGCCGCGGTGTCCCGCCGCCGGACGGCGTCCAGCAAGGCCGCGCTGTGGTGGCGGCTGCGGGGATCGTCGTCGCCGCGGATCGCCCGGATGATCTGGGACGGGTCGGTGTAGGACTTCCAGCGCACGATCTTGCCGTCGCGCACCGTGAGCCACTGGACGAACTCGATCTCGAACGGCAGTCCGGTCGCCTTGATGGTGGACCGCTCGTGGACCACGCCGGCCGCGAACTCGCCGTCGACCGAGATGCGGACCAGTTCCTCCTTATCCACCTGGGCCACGCTGGTGAAGACGCCGAGGCTGTCCAGCACCGCCTGCCGGCCGTGGTAGGTGCCGATCCACGCCATGTCGTCGTTGTATCCGGGCACCGGCGCGTAGTTGATGAATTCGACGTCCTCGGCCAGGCAGTCGAGGGCGGTCGGGAAGTCCCCGGTGAAGAGCGCGGTGAACCAGCGCTCGGCGACCGCTCGGGTCTGCGCGGTCTGCTGGGACTCGGTCATGTCGGTTCTCCTACTCTGGGGGGTCACCAGGAGCCGACGGGGCGTTGGTCAGAGCCAGTCGGCCTGGATGAACTCGAGGTAGTTGCCCTCCGGGTCGCGCACGAAGACGACCCTGACGCCGAGGGCCGGAGCATCGGTCGGTTCCGTCACCAACTCCGCTCCACGCGCCTTGAGTTCGCTGGCAGTGGCGGCCAGGTCGGCGACGTAGAAGGCGAGTTGGCTGAGCCCGCGGAGCGCGCCGTGGTTCGGCGGCAGCGGGCGCCGCTGGTCGATGCCGTTGGCCACCCGCACCAGCTCGACCACCTGGGCGCCGTTGCCCAGATAGGCCACCTCGGCGTCGAACTGCGGCAGTTCGAGCCCGCGGATCAGGGTGAAACCGAGCACCGTGCGGTACCACTCGGCCATGCGGGGCAGGTCCGCCACCGACAGGCAGGCGGACAACCCCAGGACCGGCAGCGGGGCGGAGTCCGGCGCGGTCATCTGCGCACCACCGCTGCCCCGTTGGCCGGCGTGCGGTCGCGGCGGCCGGTGCTCGGCGCCGGTCCGACGCTCTGGCGGCCGGCGCCTCGCCGGCCGGCGGTGACCGTGATGGGAGTGTGCATGATCATCCCTCCGTTGCGGGAAAGGGGCTTGCTGTCACTATCTCAACACCCTGGGTCAGATTGCTCGTTCACTGCCGATGGGCCTGCCATTACGTTCATTCGCAAACGATCGGTGATCGTCGCGGGACCGGGCCGCGGCGCGGCCCCCGGACATGACGGAGCGGGGGTACCGGTCGACCCGGTACCCCCGCTCCCTTCTCGGTGCCGCGGCGGCTAGCGCCAGAAGTCGTCGTTGCCGGCGGCGCCCTCGCCGAAGAAGGCCTCCCGCCCGCTCACCACCCGGCCGTCCTTCCAGTGCAGCAACTGGACCAGGTCGGCGGCCAGCGTGCGGGAGCCGTCGGACTCGGAGCGGATCGCCGAGTTGCGGCACAGGTACGCCGAGACCTGACCGTCGATCATGATCTGCTCCTCCTCGGAGCGGAACGAACCGCCGGTGCGCTCCTGGCGGTCGCGCACGTAGCCGAGGAAGGCATCGAGCCCCCGGTAGGTGCCGGACAGCGGGTTGTCGCCCGGCACCGACCAGCTGACGTCCTGGTCCCAGTACTGCTCGACGGCGGCGCGGTCGCCGCCGTCCAGCGCGGCGTAGGCGGCCCGGACCCGGGCGACGGTGACCTTGACCGCCAACTCCTGCTCCGAGCTGACGATGCCGCCGCGCATCATCTCGTCGGTCACCAACTGGCCGCCGATCGAGGTGGCGCCGAGCTTCAGGTCTTCCACGGTCACGTAGGTCAGGCGTCTGGTCACCTCACCCATGACGGTGACCAGGGCCTCGGTCATCTCGGTGGTGATCTGGGCCTTCTCGGCCGCGGTGGCGAAGCCTTCCATGAGGCTCACCCGGATGATGGGCATGGAGATCCTCGATTCGTGGAGTGAGGGGGGTGCGCTGCCGCTTTCTGCCGGGGCGGGCGCGGACGGGCGGTTCGAGTGGCGGGTCGGTCGGCGACCCGGAGGACGTCGGCGGATCGGTCGGCGCCCCGGAGGACGTCGAAGCGGCGGGTCAGTCGGCGACCCGGAGGACGTCGAAGCGGCGGGTCAGTCGGCGACCCGGAGGACGATCTTGCCCTTGGCCCGGCCGGTCTCGATCAACTCATGGGCCTTGTCGGCGCGTTCCAGCGGAAGCACGGTGTCGATGATCGGCTTGATCGCGCCGCGCTCGATGAGTGCGGTGAGGTCCTCCAGGTCGGTGCGGTCCGCCTCGACGGTCAGCGACACGGCCCGCAGGCCGAGCCGCTCGGCCTCGGCGATCGTCTGCGGGTCGGGCGGCACCGGCAGCGAGACCAGCACCCCACCGGTGCGCATGGTGCGCAGCGAGCGCAGCCCGTTCTCGCCGGCCACGGTGTCGACCACCACGTCGATGTCGTGGGCCAGTTCCTCGAAGCGGACCTTGGTGTAGTCGTGGATCTCGTCGGCGCCGAGCGATTTGACCAGCTCGACCCGGTCGGTGGAGACGGTGGCCGCCACCCAGGCACCGCGGGCCCGGGCGATCTGCACCGCGATGTGGCCGAGTCCGCCGGCGGCGCCGTGCACCAGCACCCGGCTGCCCGGGCCGATCCGCCCGACGCTGACCAGGCTCTGCCAGGCGGTCAGCGCCACCAGCGGCACCCCGGCGGCCTCCTCGTGGCTCAGCACGCTCGGCTTGGGCGCCAGCTGGCGCGAGTCCGCCGTCACGTACTCGGCGTAACCTGCGCCCACTCTGGGGAAGTTGACCATTCCGTAGACCTGGTCGCCGACCTTGAAGCGGGTCACCCCACTGCCGATGGCGACGACCTCGCCGGAGACGTCCCAGCCGATGGTGAACGGCAGCGGCCCCTGGGTGGCCAGGATGCCGCCGCCGGAACGGGTCTTGCAGTCCACCGGGTTGACGCCGGCGGCGTGCACCCGGATCAGCACCTCGGTCCAGAGCGGCTCCGGACGGGGCACCTCCTCGATCTTGAGCACCTCCGGACCGCCGAAGCTGTGCTGGCGGATCGCGCGCATGGTTTCGGGCATGTGAGGCTCCTTGTCCGAGCTGGCAGGACAGAACGGGACTGACTGAGGACGGTGACCGCGGTGGGTGGCAGAACGGCCCCGCGCCCGAACCGGATTCAGGACGACGCGGTCTGGATGAACTCGATCAGGTGGTCCTCGGGGTCGCGGATGAAGGCGACCCGCAGTGCCAGCGGGGCCACGTCCACCGGGCCGACCACCGGCTTCACGTCCACCGCGGCCAGTTCCGCCAGGACGGCGTCGAGGTCGTCGACGTAGAAGGTGACGTGGCTCGGGCCCTGGGCGAAGCCGTGCTCCGGCGGATCGGCCCGGCGCAGGCCGACCGAGCCGGTCCGCTCCGCCAGCTCCAGCCGCAGCGCGCCCCGGCCGAGGAACGCGATCCGCTCGCCCCGCTCGGGAATATCCAGCCTTTTGATCATTTCCAGGCCGAGAATTCGTCGGTACCAGTCCACTGATCGTTCGATATTTGCAACCACGATGCAGGCCGACATCGATATTGCGTGATCTACAACTCGCTGCTGCGTCAAGTCGGTGGACATTGCCCCTCCGTTGTCCTCAAGAATGCAAGCGGCCGATAGTTCTTGGCCCGGTCCCGTCCGCAGTCTTTCGGAGCGTAGAGTATTGACTCTTCGATTGACAATGATTGATGCTGGCGGTTCTCTGGTGGGGCGTCACTTTGTCCCGCTCTGAGACCGAGGAGCCGTACACCTCATGTCTGCCATTGATCGTGCATCCGCGATCGCCCCGGAAGAGCAGTCCGCGAGAAGGAAGCAGTTGGCGCTGCTGATTCTTTGCGGCGCGGTTTTCCTGGACGCGCTCGACATCTCCCTGCTGGGGGTGTCGCTCCCCAGCATCAAGAACGGCCTGCACCTGTCCGACGGATCGCTGCAGTGGCTCGTGTCCGGCTACACCGTCGGCTACGGCGGTTTCCTGCTGCTCGGCGGCCGGGTCGCGGACATGGCCGGCCGGCGTCGGACCTTCATGGCCGCGACCGTGCTCTTCATCGTCGCCAGCCTGCTGGGTGGCGTGCTGACCTCCGGCGCGCTGCTGATCGCCACCCGGGTGCTGAAGGGCATCGCCGCCGGTTTCACCGCACCGGCCGCGATGTCGCTGATCACCACCACCTTCAAGGAGGGGCCGGAGCGCAACCGCGCGCTGGGCTTCTTCGCCATGACCGGGGCCGGCGGCTACAGCTTCGGCCTGGTGCTCTCCGGCGTGCTCACCGAGATCAACTGGCGCCTGGTGTTCTTCGCACCGGGCCTCATCGCGATCCTGGTGCTGCTGGCCACCCCGGTGATCCGGGCGGACGAGCGCCGCACCGGCCCGCGCCAGAGCTTCGACGGCGCCGGAGCCCTCTCCGTGACCCTGGGCATCATGCTGCTGGTCTACGCGCTGGTGCAGGCGCCCGGCTGGGGCTGGGGCTCCGGCGCCACCATCGGCTGCCTGCTGGGCGCCGTCGCGCTGCTCGGGCTGTTCGTGTTGATCGAGTCCAAGCACAAGTCGCCGCTGGTCCCGCTGTCGCTGTTCCGGGCCCGCACCCTGAGCACCGCCAACCTGGTCAGCCTGGTCTGGGCCGGCTCCACCATCGGCTGGCAGTTCGTCGCCACCCTGTACCTGCAGGAGGCGATGCACTACAGCGCGCTGCGCACCGCGTTCTGCTTCCTGCCGCTCGGCGTGATCATCGTGGCGGTCGCCAAGTTCGCCTCCGGCCCGATGGTCAACCGCTTCGGCATGCGGGCCGTGCTCACCCTCGGCATGACCATCCAGGCCGTCGGCGTGCTGCTCTACCTGGGCGTCGGCATGCACAGCGGCTACGCGGCGGCGATGCTGCCCGGCATCATCCTGCACGGCATCGGCAACGGCCTGGTCTACCCGTCCGTCAACATCGCCGGCGTCAACGGCGTGGCGGACGACCGGCAGGGCGTGGCGGCCGGCCTGATCACCGCCTCCTACCAGGTCGGCGCCGGCGTCGGCGTGGCCGTGCTGGCCGCGGTGCTGACCGCCACCCAGCACGGCAACTCGGTGAGCGGCTACCACTGGGCGTTCCTGGTCGCCGGGCTGTTCTCGGTGGTCGGCCTGGTGGTCGGCTTCCTGGGGCTGCGCCGCGGCTCCGGCGCCAGCCACCCGGTGGCCGGCGCGACCACCGACACCACCGCCGACCAGTCGCTGACCCAGGCGGCCAGCGAGGCCTGAGCGGCCAGGCACCTCCGGCTCCCGCCGAAACCAATCGTAGGCAATACGAATTGTTTTTCGCGGGGACTTGTTCAACTCGGTGATTGACCGTCTGTCATGCAGCTTGGAAGCTATGTGACCGAAGCCGGAGGTGTGATGGACGAGACCACTGAGACCGCTCCGCAGCGGCCCGCAATCGATGTCGCCCGGGAATTCATCTCGGCCGCGAACGAGGGCGACACCGCGGCGCTCGAAAGGCTGCTCGCCCCGACCGTCAGAATTGACATGGCCGGGACGGTGATCAGTGGCCGGGGGCCGGTGCTGAAGCAATTCTTCGAGCCCTGGGTGGTCCGGGTCTCGGGCCGTTACACCGAGACCGGAGTGCTGAACGAGGCGGACGGGGTGACCGTCCGGTACCGGTTCCGCACCGCGGCGGGGCTGCGCGAGGAGCTGGCCTACACCTATCGGATCAGCGGCGGAGTGATCACTCGGATCGACGGCCGCTTCACCTGACGCCCTTGCCGGCGGCCGGCTTCCGACCGGCCGCCGGCTTCCCACGTGCCGGATCGAACGTCCGGCGGAACGACCGAGGAGACAGACCCGTGGAGAACCCGGTAGCGGTGATCGGTGGCGCCGGAAGCGTCGGCCGACTGGTGGTGGCCGGCCTGGTGGCCCGCGGCGAGCAGGTGCGGGTGGTCAGCCGCCGGGCCCGCGCCGCCGCCGGCGGCACCCAGGCGTTCCAGGCCGACGTGCGCGACCGCGCGTCGCTGGCCGCGCCGCTGGCGGGCTGCTCCGCCGTGGTGTTCAGCGTCGAGCCGGGCACCGCCAACAGCGGCCCGAACAGCCCCGAGGCCACCATGCACAGCGGTGTCCGCAACATGCTGGACGCCGCCACCGCCGGCGGCGAGAAGCCGCACATCGTGCTGGTCAGCCAGATCTACGTGACCCGCAAGAACCACCCGATCAACGCCACCGGTCGGATGCTCGACTGGCGGCTGGCCGGCGAGGACGCCGTCCGGGCCTCCGGGCTGCCCTACACCGTGGTCCGGCCGAGCTGGCTGACCGGTGGTCCGGGCGGCACCGCGGTCCGCCTCGAACAGGGCGACCGGGGCGACGGCCAGATCACCCGTCAGGACGTCGCCGACGCCTGTGTCGAGGCGCTCTACAGCCCGGCAGCGGTCGGCAAGACCTTCGAGATGTACAACACGTCCGGCGGCGCTCGCGCCGACTGGGACGTCCTGTTCGCCAACCTGCAGCCGGACGCAGTCCGTTAGGAGGACGCTCGGATGGACAGCAAGCGCACGCACGAGGCCGTCGCGCAGTGGTTCGACGCACTGGGCCGCGGTGACATGGAGTCCGTCATCAACGGCCTGGCCCCGGACGTCGACTTCGAGTTGCCGGTCGACCGGTACAACCGGGTGGTCAACTACCTGGGACGGCACAGAGGCCGCGACGCGGTGCAAGCGGCCTTCGCCGGCCGGGCCGAGACCACCGAGGTGCTGGAGTACGAGGTCCGCGACCTGCGGGCCGAGGGCGACACCGCCTTCGCCGTGGTGTACACCAGAGCGGCCCACACCCGGACCCGCCAGGAGTTCGAGATCGAGGACGCCCACCGGTTCGTCGTGGACGAGTCCGGGCGGATAACCCACTGGAAGGTCTACTTCGACCCCGACACCGAGGTCGCCGCGTTCACCGCCGACCGGCAGGAGCGGCTGATCCAGGCCGCCTGGGCAGGGGACACCGCGGCCGTCCGGACCCTGGTCGAGGTGGAGAACGCCGACGTCAACCGGGTCGACCCGGCCAGCGGTCTGACGCCGCTGCTGATCGCGGCCGGCCGCGGCGACGACGCCCTGGTGAACCTGCTCCTGGACTC
>NZ_JAJJPA010000106.1 GCF_020907985.1 Kitasatospora humi
AGCGGTTGCCGTCGTACATGGTTCCGTCGGCGGTGGTGGTGCTGGATGAGTTGCCGCTGACGGTGAACGGCAAGCTGGACCGCAAGGCCCTGCCCGCGCCGGAGTATGCGGTCGGTGCGGGTCGGGCGCCGGCGACGGTGCAGGAGGAGCTCCTGTGCCAGGCGTTCGCCGAGGTCCTCGGCCTGCCGGCGGTCGGTGTCGACGACGACTTCTTCATGCTGGGTGGCCACTCGCTGCTGGCGATGCGGTTGGTGAGCCGGGTGCGTGCGGTGCTGGGTGTGGAGTTGCCGTTGCGGGTGCTGTTCGAGCGTTCGACGCCGGCTGCGGTCGCGGGCTGGCTGGGTGAGGCCGGCGCGGGCCGGGCGGCGTTGGTGCCGGTGGAGCGTCCGGAGCGGGTGCCGTTGTCGTTCGCGCAGCGCCGCCTGTGGTTCCTGGGGCAGTTGGAGGGTTCGAGCGCGACCTACAACATTCCGATGGCGCTGCGGTTGACCGGGGAGTTGGACCGTGGGGCCATGGCTGAGGCGTTGCGGGATGTGGTGGGGCGGCACGAGGTGCTGCGCACGGTGCTGCCGGTGGCGGATGGTGAGCCGTTCCAGCGGGTGCTGTCGTTGGAGGAGTGCGGCTTCGAGGTGTCGGTGGTCGAGGTGGCGCCGGAGGAGCTGGATGCGGCGGTGGCGGAGGCGGTCGGCTACGTGTTCGACTTGACCTCGGAGATCCCGATTCGGGCGACGTTGTTCGCGCTCGGCGAGGCCGAGCACGTGCTGGTGATGGCGGCCCATCACGTGGCGACCGATGCTTGGTCGACGGCGCCGTTGGCGCGGGATGTGTCGGTGGCGTATGCGGCGCGGTTGGAGGGTCGGGCGCCTGCGTGGGAGCCGTTGCCGGTGCAGTACGCGGACTACGCGCTGTGGCAGCGGGATGTGCTCGGGAGCGAGGACGATCCGGGCAGTGTGCTGTCCGGGCAGGTGGCGTACTGGCGTGAGGCCCTGGCCGGGGCGCCGGAAGAGCTCACCCTGCCCACTGACCTGGCGCGACCCGCGACACCCACCCACCGCGGTCACACGGTGGGGCTGGAGATCCCTGCAGAGCTGCACGAGGGCCTGCTGGCGCTGGCGCGGGAGCGGGGGGCGACCCTGTTCATGGTGCTGCAGGCGGCGTTGGCGGTCACCCTCAGTCGGATCGGTGCGGGCACGGACATCCCGATCGGTGCGGCGATCGCCGGGCGCACCGACGAGGCGCTCAACGAGCTGGTCGGCTTCTTCGTCAACACGTTGGTGATCCGCACCGACCTGTCCGGCGACCCGACCTTCGACGAGGTGGTCGACCGGGTCCGGGAGACGGGCCTGCGCGCCTTCGAGAACCAGGACGTGCCGTTCGACCGGTTGGTGGAGGAGCTGGCGCCGACCCGGTCGCTGGCCCGGCACCCGCTCTTCCAGGTCACGCTCACCTTGCAGAACAACGCCGCGGCCTCCGGCACCGGCCGGTCGGCGTCGGAGTTGCCGGGGCTGCGGGTCGGCCAGCAGGCCGCCGGGACGGGGCTGGCGAAGTTCGATCTGGACATGGAGCTCGGGGAGGTCTTCGACGCCCAGGGTGATCCGGCGGGCCTGCGTGGTGCCATGGTTGCGGCGGCGGACTTGTTCGACGCGGACACGGCCGAGCGGATCGCGGTCTGGCTGGTCCGGGTCCTGGAGACGGTCACGGCCGAGCCGCAGATCCGGCTCTCGGCAGTGGACGTGCTGGGCAAGGACGAGCGGGAGCGGATCCTGACGCGCGGGCGAACCGCGCGTCAGGTGCGGACCGTGCTGGCCGCACAGCCCGGCTTGGCGGATGTGGTGGTCATCGAGCGCGAGCACGGTGCGGACGACGCGCTGGCTCCCGCGCCTCACAGCCGGGCGAAGCTGGTCGCATATGTCGTACCCGCCGACTCCGGCACTGATCACGCAGCCCTGGCAGACGCGGTGCGGCAGTTCGCCGACGACCGTCTGGCGGAGCAACTGGTGCCCTCCGTGGTGGTGCTGGACACGCTGCCGCTGACGTCGGACGGGACGCTGGACCTCGCGGCCCTGCCCGCACCGGACGACTCCGGCACCGCGGATGAGGACGTCCGGGTGAGCCGCGGTCCGGCGACGGTGCAGGAGGAGATCCTGTGCGCCGGGTTCGCACACGTCCTGGGGCTGGAGAGCGTCGGCGTGGAGGACAACTTCTTCGCTCTGGGCGGACACTCCCTGCTGGCCGTCAAGCTGGTGGAGTACCTGCGGGTCCGGGGTGTGTCGATCTCCATCCGCACCCTGCTGCGCAATCCCACGCCTACCGGCCTCGCCGGTGCGGCAGGCCCGGTGCAGGCCGTGGTGCCGCCGAACCTGATCCCCGAGGGTGCCACCGAGATCACGTCGGAGATGCTGCCGCTGGTGGAGCTGACCCCGGCCGAGATCGAGCATGTCGTGGCCGCGGTCGAGGGTGGTGCGGCCAATGTGGCGGACGTGTATCCGCTGGCGCCCCTGCAGGAGGGCATGCTCTTCCACCACATGATGGCGGATCGGGGTGGGGAGGCGGATGTGTACATGCAGCCGTCGGTGTTGGGGTTCGACTCGCGGGAGCGCGCGGATGCGTTCGTGGAGGCGTTGCAGTGGGTGATCGACCGGCATGACATCTACCGCACGGCGTTCGTGTGGGAGGGCCTGGCCGAGCCGGTGCAGGTGGTGTCGCGCCGGGTGGAGCTGCCGGTCCAGGAGGTCGTGCTGGACCCGAGCGGCCCGGCTGCGACGGAGCAGTTGATGGCCCTCGGTGGATCGTGGATGGATCTGACCCGGGCGCCCCTGATGACGGTCCACATCGCGGCGGAGCCCGGCAGTGACCGCTGGCTGGCACTACTGCGAACCCACCACATGGTGCAGGATCACACCTCGCAGGACGTGCTGCTGGAGGAGCTCTCCGCGTTCCTGGCGGGTCAGGGCGAGTCGTTGCCGGAGCCGCTGCCGTTCCGCGACTTCGTGGCGCAGGCCCGCCTGAGCGTGCCGCGTGAGGAGCACCTGCGGTACTTCGACGGCCTGCTGGGGGACGTCACCGAGACGACGGCGCCCTTCGGTGTGCTGGATGTGCACGGTGACGGCACCGGTGCGATGCGCTTCCAGATCCCCCTCGATGCTGAAGTGGCCGGCCGACTCCGTGATGTGGCGCGGCGGCAGGGCGTGAGCCCGGCCACGGTGTTCCACCTGGCGTGGGCCCGGGTGCTGGCCGCGATCGCCGGTCGTGAGGACGTGGTGTTCGGCACGGTGCTGTTCGGTCGGATGAACTCCGGTGCCGGCTCGGACCGGGTGCCGGGTCTGTTCCTCAATACGCTGCCGGTGCGGGTGCGGGTGGCGGGGCAGAGCGTTGGTGAGGCGCTGGCCGGTATGCGGCATCAGTTGGCGGAGCTGCTGGTGCACGAGCACGCGCCGCTGGCGCTGGCCCAGAAGGCCAGTGGGGTGCCCGCCGGCAGCCCGCTGTTCAGCTCGATCTTCAACTACCGGCACGGTGTGAGTGCTGCGCGGGGTAGTGGGCCCACGCTTGACGGTGTGGGGTTGTTGACCAAGGGTGACTACAACAACTATCCGGTGAACATGTCCATCGACGATGTCGGGGACGGGTTTTTCGTGACCGCCCAGGTGGTGGCACCGGCCGATGCCGAGCAGATCTGTGCGCTGTTGCAGACGGCGGTGGGGAACCTGGTGGCGGCGTTGGAGGTGGCTCCGCAGACGCGGTTGTCGGCGGTTGAGGTGTTGGGTGAGGCTGAGCGTGGGTTGGTGGTGGAGGAGTGGAACCGGACGGGGGTGGAGTTCGGTTCGGAGTTGGTGCCGGGGTTGTTCGCTGGGCGGGTGGCTGCGACGCCGGGTGCGGTGGCGGTGGTGGCGGATGGTGTGGAGCTGTCGTTCGCTGAACTGGAGGTGCGGGCGAATCGGTTGGCGCATTATCTGCGTGCGCAGGGTGTGGATGCGGAGTCGTTGGTGGGGTTGTGTCTGCCGCGTGGGGTGGAGATGGTGACCGCGGTGTTGGGGGTGTGGAAGGCGGGGGCGGCGTATGTGCCGTTGGATCCTGAGTATCCGGCGGAGCGGTTGGCGTTCATGTTGCGTGACAGTGGTGCGTCGGTGCTGGTGGGTGTGGAGGAGGTGCTGGATGAGCTGCCGGTGGGGTGGGGGGTTCGTACGATCGCGGTGGATGAGCCGCTGGTGGTGGGGGCGTTGGCGGCGCAGCCCGCGACGGCTCCTGAACTCAACCTGCTGCCGGGCCAGTTGGCGTATGTGATCTACACGTCGGGGTCGACGGGTCGGCCGAAGGGTGTGGCGGTCACGCATGGCGGGTTGGCGAACTATGTGCGGTGGGCTGTCGACGCGTATGGGATGGACGGGGGTGGTGGTGCGCCGTTGCATTCGTCGTTGTCGTTCGATTTGACGGTGACGAGTGTGGTGGTGCCGTTGGTGTCGGGTTCGGCGGTGGTGGCGAGTGCGGCTGGTGGTGCGGAGGGTCTGGCGGAGCTGCTTGCCGGCCGGGGTGGGTTCGGGTTGGTGAAGGCGGTGCCTGGTCATCTGCCGTTGTTGGCGGAGTTGGTGTCGGATGAGGCGGTGGCGGGTTCGACGCGTCGTCTGGTGGTGGGTGGTGAGGCGTTGCATGGTGCTGATGTGCGGGCGTGGTTGGCGCGGGTTCCGGGTTCGGTGGTGGTGAACGAGTACGGTCCGACGGAGACGGTGGTGGGTTGCTGTGTCTTTGAGCTGACTGCCGGTCAGGACATTGTGGACACGGTTCCGATCGGTCGTCCGATCGCGAACACGCGTCTGTTCGTGCTGGATGGGTCTCTGCGGCCGGTGCCGGTGGGTGTGTCGGGTGAGTTGTATATCGCGGGTGCGCAGTTGGCTCGTGGGTATTTGGGTCGTGCGGGGTTGACGGCGGAGCGGTTTGTGGCGTCGCCGTTCGAGCAGGGTGAGCGGATGTACCGCTCGGGTGATGTGGTGCGCTGGACGGCGGATGGCCGGCTGGAGTACCTGGGTCGTGTCGATGAGCAGGTGAAGGTCCGTGGTTTCCGGATCGAGTTGGGTGAGATCGAGGCGGTGTTGGCTGGGCATCCGCAGGTGGCGCAGGCGGCGGTGATGGCGCGCGAGGACACTGCGGGTGACAAGCGCCTGGTCGCCTATGTGGTCGCTGCCGAACCGGATGGCGAGCTGGATGATCTGGCGCGCCTGGTACGGGAGTTCGCGGCTGGCCGGCTGCCGGAGCACATGGTGCCCTCCGCGGTCGTGGTGCTGGACGCGCTGCCGCTGACAGTGAACGGCAAGGTCGACCGCAAGGCCCTGCCCAAGCCGGACCTTGGCGTTTCGGCCGGTGAGGGTCGGGCGCCGGCCACGGTGCAGGAAGAGCTCCTGTGCCAGGCGTTCGCGCAGGTCCTGGACTTGGAGCGAGTCGGCGTTGCGGACGACTTCTTCGAGTTGGGCGGGCATTCGCTGCTGGCGATGCGGCTGGTGAGCCGGGTGCGTGCGGTGCTGGGCGTGGAACTACCGATGCGCGTGCTCTTCGAACACCCGACACCGGCACGGCTGGCGGCGTGGCTGGGTGAGGCCACCGCAGGTCGGGCTGGAGTGACCCCGCTGGTGCGTCCGGAGCGGGTGCCGTTGTCGTTCGCGCAGCGCCGTCTGTGGTTCCTGGGCCAGTTGGAGGGTCCGAGCGCGACCTACAACATCCCGATGGCGCTACGGCTGACCGGGCAGTTGGACCGGGATGCACTGGCTGCGGCGCTGCGGGATGTGGTGGGGCGTCACGAGGTGCTGCGCACGGTGCTGCCGGTGGCGGACGGCGAGCCGTACCAGCGGGTGCTGTCGCTGGAGGAGTCCGGCTTCGAGGTGTCGGTGGTCGAGCTGGCGCCGCAGGAGCTGGATGCGGCAGTGGCGGAGGCGCTCGAGTACGCGTTCGACCTGACCTCGGAGATCCCGATTCGGGCGACGTTGTTCGCGCTCGGCGAGGCCGAGCACGTGCTGGTGATGGCGGTCCATCACGTGGCGACCGATGGTTGGTCGACGGCGCCGTTGGCGCGGGACCTGTCGGTGGCGTATGCGGCGCGGGCCGCGGGGCAGGTGCCTGCGTTCGAGCCGCTGCCGGTGCAGTACGCGGACTACGCGCTGTGGCAGCGGGAGTTGCTCGGTGACGAGCAGGACCCGGAGAGCGTGCTGTCTGGTCAGGTGGCGTACTGGCGCGAGGTCCTGGCCGGCGCGCCGGAAGAGCTCAGCCTGCCCACTGACCGACCCCGACCCGCGATCGCATCGCACCGCGGCGAGAGCACGGAACTGACCGTCTCCGCCGAGACCCACCAGCGGCTGACAGCGCTGGCCCGGGAACGGGGAGCAACCCTGTTCATGGTGATCCAGGCAGCTTTGGCGCTCACGCTCTCGCGCATCGGCGCGGGGATCGACGTTCCGATCGGCACGGCGATTGCTGGGCGCACCGACGAGGCGCTCAACGATCTGATCGGCTTCTTCGTCAACACCCTGGTGGTTCGCACCGACCTCTCTGATGACCCGTCCTTCGACGAGGTGGTCGAGCGGGTCCGCGAGGCGGGCTTGAGCGCCTTCGAGCACCAGGACGTGCCGTTCGAGCGGCTGGTGGAGGAACTGTCGCCGACCCGGTCGCTGGCCCGGCATCCGCTGTTCCAGGTCATGCTCACCGTCCAGAACACCGCCACGACGGTGGCGGGGCCTGCCGGAGCCGGCGCGGGCTCGGCCGGACTGCGCATCAGTCCGCTGGCCGAGCATGCGAACACGGCGTCGGCGAGGTTCGACCTCGAGGTGACCCTTGGTGAGGTCTTCGACGCTCAGGGCGCTCCGGCAGGTCTGCGCGGTTCCCTGATCGGGGCCGCTGACTTGTTCGACGAGGGCACGGTCGAGCGGATCGCGACCTGGCTGCTCCGGGTCCTGGAGACGGTGACGGCCCAGCCGGGGACTCGGCTGAGTGCCGTGGATGTGCTGGGTGAGGTCGAGCGTCGGCTGGTGGTGGAGGAGTGGAACGACACGGCTCGGCCGTTGGTGGGTGCGACGTTGCCGGGGTTGTTCGCGGCGCAGGTGGCGCGGACGCCGGATGCGGTG
>NZ_JAJJPA010000107.1 GCF_020907985.1 Kitasatospora humi
CACCCGTCGGGGCTTCTTCGCGTTGTGGCTCCGTGTCGCGCGCGACCCTGTCCCCCACCGATGCCCGCGGGTTACCGTACTGATCACGGATGACGCGCCGGCCGCCTTACCCGTCTGGTGGAGCGTCAGGAGGGGGACTGAGCAGTGACCCAGCAGGAGGGTGCGGCCGTGGCCGCCACCACGCTCGCGCCGATGGTCGAGGTCCAGGACGTCTGGCGAAGCTTCGGCGCCGGTGCCACCGCCGTGCACGCGCTGCGAGGCGTGTCGTTCACCGCCCGACGCGGGGAGCTCACCGCGCTGCGCGGCCGGTCGGGCTCCGGCAAGACCACGCTGCTCAACCTGGTCGGGGGACTGGACGCCCCGAGCTCCGGCCGGATCGTGCTGGACGGCACCGATCTGGCCGCCCTGGACGAGACCGATCGGCTGACGATGCGTCGCGACCGGATCGGTTTCGTCTTCCAGTCCTTCGGACTGATCCCGATCCTCAGCGCCGCCGAGAACGTCGGGGTGCCGATGCGGCTGCGCAAGGTGCCGGCCGCCCAGCGCGAGGAACGGGTGCGCACCCTGTTGGCACTGGTGGGCCTGGCCGACCATGCCGAGCAGCGGCCCACCGAGCTGTCCGGCGGTCAGCAGCAGCGGGTGGCGATCGCCCGGGCGCTGGCCAACGACCCGGCGCTGATCATCGCTGACGAGCCCACCGGCCAACTGGATTCGGAGACCGGCCGCTCGGTGATGCAGCTGCTGCGCGCGGTGGTCGGAAGCGAGGGCGTCACGGTGCTGGTCGCGACCCACGACCCGCAGCTGATGGAGCTCTCGGACCGGGTGGTCGAGTTGAGGGACGGCCAGATCGTGGACTGACGGCCCGTCGCGGGCTGACGAGCGATCACGGTTAGGCCACCGTTCGGTGAAGCCCTGTCGGTCCGGCCGGTACCGGCTTTCGGCTGACACGCCGCCACCGATAGGGTCGCGGCTTCGGCCGCGTTCGGCGGCCGCCCAGTTGACCGCACCTCGTTCGGGGGAATCGCTTGTCCACTCCGCCGCCACCCCAGGGGCAGTACCCGCCGCCGCAAGGCGGTGGGTACTACGGCCCGCCGCAGGGCGCCTACGGTGCCCCGCCGCAGCAGCCGGGCTACGGCGCCCCGGTCCAACAGGGCTATGCCCAGCCGCAGCCCGGTTATGCACAGCAGCAGCCGTACGGCCAGCCGCCCCAGGGCTACGCCCAGCAGCCGGCCTACGGCGGGTACAACGTCCAGCCCACGCGCCGCTCGGGCGGCAAGAGGGCGCTGAGGATCATCGTGTCCCTGGTCGTCCTGGCGGTGGCCGGCGGGGTCCTCTTGTTCCTCAACAAGAACGACCCGAGCTACGCCAAGGTCGGTGACTGCGTGCACAACAAGAACGGGAGCCCGACGGCCGGCGCGGAGGACCGCAACCCGGACGTGGTGACCGTCTCCTGCACCGACCCCAACGCCGACGCCAAGATCGTCGCTAAGGAGCCGGGCACCCTGCTCCCCGACATGACCTGCAAGAAGTACCCGGACGCGGACGGGTACTACACGCAGAAGCAGGGCTCCGACGACTTCACCCTCTGCCTGCACTTCCTGAAGTCGTAGCAGCTGCAGGAGCGTCCACCGCTCCGCACCCCTGCCGGGCCGTCCGATCGAGGCGGCCCGGCAGCCTTGTTTCCACCCTTCGGCGACTGCCACACCCCGTCAAGATGCCGCTAAATCTGCCCTCTGACCAGCCTGATCGAAGGCGGCGAGCGCCTTAGCCCGTAGTCTCGACAGCGCGAACAGATGTCCGGGGCTGGTCCCCGGACCGGGCTCGATCAAGAATGGGACGCATGGCACGCGGAAGGCTGCGGATCTACCTCGGGGCGGCCCCCGGGGTGGGGAAGACGTACGCGATGCTCTGCGAGGCCCATCGCCGGGCGTCCCGCGGCACCGACGTCGTGGTCGGGTTCGTCGAGACCCACGGCCGCGCGAACACCGCCGAGCTGCTGCACGGCCTGGAGGCGGTACCCCGCCGCGTGGTGGAGCACCGCGGCGCCGAGTTCACCGAGCTGGACCTGGACGCGCTGCTGGCCCGGCGCCCGCAGGTGGCACTGGTCGACGAGCTGGCCCACACCAACGTGCCCGGCTGCCGCCACGCCAAGCGCTGGCAGGACGTCGAGGAGCTGTTGGCAGCCGGCATCGACGTGATATCCACCGTCAACATCCAGCACCTGGAGTCGCTGGGCGACGCGGTGGAGGGCATCACCGGTGTGCGACAGCGCGAGACGGTGCCCGACGAGGTGGTACGCCGGGCCGACCAGATCGAGCTGGTCGACATGTCCCCGCAGGCGCTGCGCCGCCGGCTGGCCCACGGCAACGTCTACACGCCGGAGAAGATCGACGCGGCGCTGTCCAACTACTTCCGCCCCGGCAACCTGACCGCGCTGCGCGAACTGGCGCTGCTGTGGACCGCCGACCGGGTGGACGAGTACCTCCAGCGGTACCGGGCCGAGCAGGGCATAGACAGCACCTGGCAGGCCCGGGAACGGATCGTGGTCGGCCTGACCGGTGGCCCGGAGGGCGCCACGCTGATCCGCCGCGCCGCCCGGATCGCCGCCAAGGGCTCCGGCAGCGAACTGCTGGCGGTGCACATCTCGCGCTCCGACGGTCTGGTCAGGGGCGGCTCCCCGCAGGCGCTGATCGAGCAGCGGGCCCTGGTGGAGAGCCTGGGCGGCACCTTCCACACGGTGCTGGGCGACGACCCGGCGCCCGCGCTGCTGGAGTTCGCCCGCGGTGTCAACGCCACCCAGATCGTGCTGGGTTCCAGCCGCCGCAAGGCCTGGCAGTACGTCTACGGCCCGGGCGTCGGCTCCACGGTGGCCCGCGACTCCGGCGACATCGACGTGCACATCGTCACCCACGAGCAGGCCGCGCACGGGCACGGCCGGGTCCCGATCCGCAAGGTGACCGACCTCGGCCGGCCGCGGGCGGTGGCCGGCTGGCTGATCGGGGTGGCCGGCCCACCGCTGCTGGCGGTGCTGCTCACCCATCTGAACGACACCGCGCTGCCCACCGACATGCTGCTGTTCTTCTCGGTGACCATCTGCGCGGCGCTGATCGGCGGGCTGTTCCCGGCGATCGCCTCGGCGCTGGTCAGCTCCACCGCGCTGAACTACTACTTCACCCCGCCGATCCACCGGCTGACCATCTCCGACCCGCAGAACATCCTGGCGGTGGGGGTATTCGCCGCGGTGAGCATCGCGGTGGCCACGGTGGTGGACATGGGAGCCCGACGCACCCACGAGGCGGCCCGTGCCCAGGCCGAGGCGCAGACCCTGAGCACGCTGGCCGGCACCGTGCTGCGCGGCGGCTCGCCCTCGGGGGACGGGATGCTCAAGGCGCTGCTGGACCAGGTGCGGGAGACCTTCCAGGTGGATTCGGTCGCCTTGCTGGAGCGACGGCACGAGTTCGACCCCTGGCACGCCATCGCGGCGACCGGCCCGAACCCGCCCGAGCACCCGGAGGACGGCGAGGTGGACGTCCCCGCCGGCAAGACCCTGAGCCTGGTGCTCTGCGGTCGGGTGCTGCCGGCCTCGGACCGGCGGCTGCTCGGGGCCTTCGCCGCCCAGGCCGCGGTGCTGGCCGAACGCGAGCAACTGGCCCGGGAGGCCGCCGCCGCCCGGCGCCAGGCCGAGGGCAACCGGATCCGCACCGCGCTGCTGGCCGCCGTCTCGCACGACCTGCGCACCCCGCTGGCCGGGATCAAGGCCGCGGTCTCCTCGCTGCGCGCCGAGGACGTCGAGTGGAGCGAGGCCGACGAGGCGGAGCTGCTGGCCGGGATCGAGGCCGGCGCCGACCGGTTGGACCACCTGATCAACAACCTGCTGGACATGAGCCGGCTGCAGACCGGCACGGTCACCCCGCTGATCCAGGAGGTGGACCTGGACGAGGTGGTGCCCATCGCGCTCGGCGGGGTGCCGCTGGAGTCGGTGCAGCTGGAGGTCCCGGAGACGGTCCCGATGGTCTCCGCGGACGCCGGTCTGCTGGAGCGGGCGCTGGCCAACCTGATCGAGAACGCCGTGAAGTACAGCCCGCCGGGCGTCAAGGTACTGGTCCGGGCCGACGCCCTGGAGCCCCCGCGCGCCACCGGTGCGACGGTCGAACTGCGGGTGGTCGACCGCGGGCCGGGAGTGCCCGAGGAGGCCAGGGAGAAGATCTTCGCGCCGTTCCAGCGCTACGGGGACGCGCCCCGCGGCGCCGGGGTGGGCCTCGGTCTGGCGGTGGCCCGCGGCTTCGTCGAGTCGATGGGCGGCACCATCACCGCCGAGGACACCCCCGGCGGCGGTCTCACCATGGTGGTCTCGCTGCCCGCCGTGGAGCGGCCGCCCGAACGGTCGAACGGCCTCGAACCCCTGACCTCCCTGGCCCCCCGAAAGGCGGAGCACGCATGACCCGGGTCCTCGTCGTGGACGACGAACCGCAGATCGTCCGCGCCCTGGTGATCAACCTCAAGGCCCGCAAGTACGAGGTCGACGCGGCCCATGACGGCGCCGCCGCGCTGGAGCTGGCGGCCGTCCGGCACCCCGACGTGGTGGTGCTCGACCTCGGCCTGCCGGACATGGACGGCGTCGAGGTGATCAAGGGCCTGCGCGGCTGGACCCGGGTGCCGATCATCGTGCTGTCGGCCCGGCACGCCTCCGACGAGAAGGTCGAGGCGCTGGACGCGGGCGCCGACGACTACGTCACCAAGCCGTTCGGAATGGACGAGCTGCTCGCCCGGATGCGGGCCGCGGTGCGCCGCGCCGAGCCGGTCGCCGGGGAGGACGACTCGCTGGTCACCACCGACGCCTTCACGGTCGACCTGGCCGCCAAGAAGGTGAACAAGGGGGGCACGGACGTCCGGCTCACCCCCACCGAGTGGCACCTGCTGGAGGTGCTCGTGCGCAACGCCGGCCGGCTGGTCAGCCAGACCCAGCTGCTCCAGGAGGTGTGGGGCCCGGCGTACCGCACGGAGACCAACTACCTGCGGGTTTACCTCGCCCAGCTGCGCCGCAAGCTGGAGGCCGACCCTTCGCACCCGCGCCACTTCATCACCGAGGCGGGCATGGGTTACCGCTTCGAACCCTGAGTCCCGAGCCGGCTCCGGGCCGTGGCGCGGGCTGTTCGACCGCTCCGTTCGAGGGATGGTAGCCGGTACCCTTCCCGCATGACTGGTAACAGCGGCGACCAGCCGCGGGGCCGACTGCGCCGGATGTTCTCCCGGCTCACCACCAGCCCGGAGGAGCTCCAGGCCGAGGAGCTGCGCCAGGACGTGGTGGTGGCGGGCTTCACGCCGATCGCCGAGGCGGGCGACCGCGAGGTGGTCACCGTCTCCGGCACCCTGCGCACCGTCACGCTGCGCCCGCGGGCCGGGGTGCCCGCACTGGAGGCCGAGCTCTTCGACGGCACCGACGCGCTGGACGTGGTCTGGCTCGGGCGGCACACGATCGCGGGCATCGAACCGGGCCGCCGGCTCAGCGCCAGCGGTCGGATCAGCCACGCACGCGGGCGCCGCGTGCTGTTTAACCCTCGTTACGAGCTTCGTCCGGTGGGACAGGGGAGCGAAAGCCAGTGACCGACCCGCTCGGCGGCGACCACGCCGCCTCGCCCGCCTTGATCGCTGACCACCAGCCGGAGACCCCGGAGCAGATCGCCGCGCGCGAGCAGGCGCAGGCCAAGGAGGCGGCCGACACCGTCATCCAGGCCTTCGGCGGCGTCCGCGGCATGATCGACATGACGCTGCCGGGCCTGGCCTTCATCGTCACCTACAACCTCACCCACCAGGTCGGCCACGCCGCCTACGCCGCGCTCGGCCTGAGCGGGCTCTTCGTGGTGATCCGGCTGCTGCGCCGGGAGACCATCCAGCACGCCTTCAGCGGCGTCTTCGGAGTGGCCATCGGCGCCTGGATCGCCACCCACACCGGCAAGGCGCAGGACTTCTACCTGCCGGGGCTGCTCTGGAACGTCGCCTACTGCGCGGGCCTGGCGCTCTCGGCGCTGGTCCGCTGGCCGCTGATCGGGCTGACCCTGGGCCCGGTGACCGGTGAGATGTTCACCTGGCGGACCCAGAACCCCGGCCGGCTCAAGGCCTACACCAAGGCCACCTGGGCCTGGGTGGTGATCATGGGCCTCAAGCCGGTGATCCTCTTCCCGCTGTACTTCACCGGGGACGTCAACCTGCTGGGCTGGCTCAAGGTGGCACTGGGCATCCCGCCGATGCTGCTGGCGATGTACGTCACCTGGCGGATCCTGCTGACGGCCCCGCCGCCGATCAAGGCCGAGGTCCCGGACGAGGACTGAGCACAGCCGTGGTGGGCCCGCCCCCCTTGTCGCAGGGGGCGGGCCGGTCTG
>NZ_JAJJPA010000108.1 GCF_020907985.1 Kitasatospora humi
CCGGAATGGTCCCCGACATGCCGACGACCCCGGCCGCAGAGCGGGACCGGGGGATGTGCAACACCTCAAGCGACCCTCAACTCTGCTGAGTATCGGTACCGTTGTCCCATGACGGATCTGCGCCGGGTATCGGTTGACGAGGTGCTGGAGCGTGTTGAAGCGGCGTTGGTGGCGCGGCTCGACCGGGCGACGGTGGTCCGCAAGCGCCGGTCTGTGGGGGCAGGCACCGAGCGTGGCACGTGGGTTCGGATCGAGCGGCGGGGACTGGACCGGATCGGCATCCAGGGTGGCGATGGCACCCCGTCCGCCGAGGCGTTGCGCGGCATCGCGAAGCCCGCGTGGTTGGCTGGCGTCGCGTGGCGGGACGAGGCTGAGCCGGTGATGTGGCGGGCCGATGAGACCGAGTGGTTGCCGTCCGCCCCCGTGGGGTCCGCGGTTGTGGCGGAGGCGCCCGAGCTGTCGCCAGATTGGTGGGCGGGGCTGAACGTGTCTCTCGACGCGCTCGCGGGCCAGCACACGAACCGGATCGCCACGCCGGACACCGAGACGATCACTCAGGATCTCGTGACCCAGACGATTCGTCAGGTCTTCCCAGCTGTCAACACCACGGTGGGCGAGTGGCGTCCGGCGCACGCGGATCTGAACTGGGCGAACGTGACGGCGCCGGAGTTCTGCGTCTTCGACTGGGAGGACTGGGGGATGGCTCCCCGAGGCCTGGACGCGGCCACGCTGTGGGCGGCCTCGCTTGCGGTCCCGGCACTGGCCGACCGCGTCCGCGCGGAGCGGAGCGGCGATTTCGCGAGCCGGGACGGCAAGCTGATGACGCTGTTCGTCGCGGCGAAGATCCTCGGGCCGTACGCGCATCCCGAGGACCCGCGCCGTGAAGGTGCCTGCGCAGTGGCGGAGCAGATGGTGAGGGACCTTCAAGCAGCCTGACGCAGGAGGTGCCGGTACTCACGGACCACGTCAGCGTTGATCTCGTAGGCGGTGGCGCCGACCAGCTCCCGCAGGTGCCCGGTGTCGTCGGTGCCGACAGCCACCGCCGCAACCTTCGGGAGAGCGAAGGCGACACGGAGCGCTGCCTGTACCGGCGTGGCATCTGCCGCCCGCAGGAACACCCTCGCGTCGACCTTCTCCCACACAGGTGCGATCGGGCTGCCGCCGAATGGGCTCATGCCCCACACAGCGGCTGGCCGCCACCCCGTCACCAGAGCCTCACCGGCATCGAGGACGCTGCTGCTGACCAGGAGACCGCAGCGGACCATGAGGACATCCGGCCGGGGTAAGTCGAG
Source organism: Kitasatospora humi (assembly GCF_020907985.1). Lineage (GTDB taxonomy): Bacteria > Actinomycetota > Actinomycetes > Streptomycetales > Streptomycetaceae > Kitasatospora > Kitasatospora humi. Next base: position 1,293 of record NZ_JAJJPA010000108.1, read on the forward strand.
GCCGACCAGCGGTCGCGGATCCCAGGTGGAGACCCCCCACGCTCCGCACAGGCCGCCCGCTGCCGCATCAGCCAGGACGGCGCATGCCTTCCTCAACGTCTCGGCGTCCGGCGTGGACTGCTCGGGGTTGTGGAGGAGCACCGTGTCCGGCTCACGGCCGAGGTTCTTCGCCGCTCTCTCAACAGCGCTCCGGAGCCGCGCCGGGTCAAGGCTGTGCCCGTCCTCGACGTAGCCGACCTTGGTGGAGATCGAGAACTTGGGGAGCAGGTCGCCAGCGACCGCCGCGAGGGTGCGGTGGGAGTGGTGGCCGAGGTAGTTCGAGGCGGTGTCGAGTGCGGTGACGCCGAGGTCCAGGGCGCCAGTCAGGAGGTCGCGTCGGTGACGAGACCGGTGTAGCCCGAGGACAGTTCGTCGGTCAGCGGGGCGCACAGCTCCTCCTTGATCAGGATCTCGGCAACCTCGTGGATCTCGTCGCCAGCAGTCGCGGCGGCCCGCGCGAGCGGGACCGGCCGGCCGCTGAGCAGCAGGCGAAGGGCGGGCAGGGCCTTGGCAGCGAAGGTGAGCTGCTTCCCGGCCGCCGTGACCTCCACGGTGTTCCCGTTCTCCTTGATCCTGGGCGGGAAATGCGCGGTGCACACCACGGCATCGAGCGGGCCGAAGATCCCGAGGAAGGGCACGTGGCGCCCGGGAGTGGTCCGCTGCTCGTAGGCAGGCAGGAAGTCCTCGGGGCCGCGCTGGCCGACGAGGCGGGTGGCGGCTTCCACCAGCGCGCTACTGCCGGAGGCGACGCGGTCGAGGTCGTGACGGAAGATCTCCTGTTCGCGGCACCAGTCGCTCAGCCATGCCATCCACGAGGCCCCGGTGCGCTTGGTGATGCCGAAGGTGACGTGGAGGCTGTGACCGGCTCCGCTGCCGGTGCGGGTGGCCTGGTGCCAGTGGCCGCGCGGGATGTGCATGACGTCGCCGGCCTGGAGCGTGCCGTTGAAGATCACGGTGTCGCTGGGGGTGTTGTTGGGGTCGGCGTCCCGGTACATGGGTGCAGTCCGGGAGGTGGCGCGGACGTCCCAGTCCTTCTCACCCGAGAGCTGGACGATGATCACGTCGTGGTCGTCCCAGTGGAGCGGGAACCCGGCGGCGTCGTTCGTGGTGAGGTAGGCGTTCACCTGCACGCGCTCGTGCGCCCACCACTGCAGGGCGCGGCAGGTTGCTTCCATGGTCGGGTCGAAGACGTTGACCTGGTCCATGATGAGCGTCGCGCCGTCGCGGAGCAGGTCGCCGAGGCGGTGCATGTTGGTCATCGGGACGGACTGGCCCCGCGGGCTGACGGTATCGGTGAAGTACACCGCCGGGTGGACTTCCTCACCCTTCTGGAAGGCCCGGAACTGCGGCCGGTTGAGGCTGCGTCGCATGGCGATGTCGAGCAGCTTGTTCGGGGTGAGGATGCGCGACAGGAGCGCGTCGTCCTCGATCCGGCCGAGCGCGAAGCCGGTGCCGATCGGCTCGGAGCTGTTCCAGCCCAAGGCGGTCTCGATGGCGGTGACCAGGCGGTGTTCCACTGCTACCTCCGTAGGAGTGTGTTCGATGAGGGGCGGGAGCCCGCCGGGTGCACGGGCCCCCGCCCCGGGAGTGACCGGGTCCTACTCGACGTCGGTCAGGTTGCCGTCACCACCGGGCCACGGCGCGTCGCCGGAGGATCCGGCGTTGTCGGAGCGGAGGCTGTCGTAGCGGTCCTGGACAGCGGCCAACTCCTCGACCGCGACCAGCAACCCGCTCCTCTCCGGCAGCGGCTTCCTGATGTCCTCCATGTGGTGCTCCTTCCTTCTCGGGCTTCCGCCCGGGTCCGGGCGGAAGATCTGAGGTGAACCACCCATGTGCCTGGGGCACTTGGGACTGGAGCGGTGGACGGCGCCGACCGCAGGGGGTGACTCGGCCGGCGCCGCCGATCCACCCGGCCGGGCTCAGCACGGCCAGGTGGAGACTGATGGGTGGTTAGACGCTCTGAGCCAGCGAGGCCGTGTGTGCCTGTGAGGCGTGGACGAGTACCGCGAGCCGCGCGTGTCCCGTCACCAGTTGGTCAGCCGCGCACTCGAACCAGACGACCTTGCCCGCCTCGGCCGGGTACCAGCCCCACGAGTGCGAGAGCCCTTCGACCAGGAGAAGGCCACGGCCACCGGTGATCATGTCCTGGGCCGTGTCCCGATCGGGAAGCCTCAGGCTCGAATCGCTGACCTCCACCCGCAGGCGCTCCCCGGTCCAGCGCACCGTCACCCGACACCGAGCCTTCGTGTGCTCCATGGCGTTCGCCACGATCTCGCTGGTGCACAACTCCACATCGCGCAACGCGTCGTCCGACAGCGGCACCCGCCAGAACCGCGCGATCTCGACCACCAGGCGCCGCGCCGAGGGCACAGCCGCCGCATCCGGCTCGACGTCCCACTCTTGCGGAACAGGGAATGAAGCTGCATCGCTCATCAGCAGTTACCGCCCTGCGAGTCGAAGGGCGTGCTGTTGGCAGGGCGCAGGGAGGAAGCGTCCCGGTGCGCGGTCCACTCCTCTCCGCCTTCGGGCGGGCGCAGGTGGTAGGAGTAGACGCCTTCGCCGGGAACGTCCACGATCACGCCGACGGTCAGGGTGGCCGTGTCGTATGCGAGGTCGCCGAGGCGAGGAGTCCAGGGTGTTGCGGGTTCGTTCGCGTCTCGGGGACTGATGCGTCGTCCGCTCATGCAACAGAAGGTAGGCGGACAACTACAGCTGAATATGAATCAGCGGAATACTGCTTATCCGTCCAGGTGGAAGCGGTCGGACATGCGGCGGAGCTTCTCCCGGGTGGCGGCTCGCTCGGCGTAGACGATCTTGCGCAAGGTGGCGCGGGCGATTGGATGGTTCCGGACGAGCTGGGGTGCGATGTGCTCGGCCTTCTCCAGCTCCGTCAGGGCCTTGTCCCTATTGCCGTCCCAGAGCCACGCCCGTGCCAGGTCCATGTGGTGGTGACCGCGCCGGGAGTTGGGCAGTATGGCGACCTGCTCAGGGTCGGCCCGTTCGTGGAGCACGAGGGCCTTGGCGTGGTCCCCCATCTCCAACTGGACTGAGATGGAGTGGATTTGGACGTTTCCGGCGGAGAAGGTCAGCGAGTGGCGATCGAAGACCGGAGTTCCGTTGTCGTCCATGCGCTCTGCGGCCACCTGGGCCAGGCGGATACGGCCTTCGGTTTCCTCAGCCTGGCCGGCGCGAGCCGCCGAGACCGCTGCGCGAAGTTGCAGCGTTCCCCATGCCCGGACGGCCAGCGGTTCACCCGCGTAGTACTCACCCTCGATTGACCGGAGCGCCTTGTCCGACAAGGCCAGCGAGTCCGCCCAGTCGGCCGTGGCCCACATGTCCCAGACGCGCATCCAGTTGGCCACCGCAGGTAGGACCACGTCGCCGGAGCGCTCCGCAGCCCAGGCAGAGCGCTCGCACGCCATGGCGATCAGTTCCGGGTGGCCGAGCGTGTGGGCGGCCGTGTGGGCGAACTTGCAGCACACGGCGTAGATGCCGAACGCTTCCTCGCGTTCGTGGCCCTTGGAGATCTCGGCCAGAGCCCGTGCCTCCCTGAGCAGGTCGGGGAGGACGCGCAGGATGGCGACGTTGGCCGCAGCGTCCCGCAGGCGGTGCAGCCGTTCCGTCTCTTGCCAGAGTTGCCGGGAGGCCCGAGGGCGGCCGTCGAAGACCGGCGTCAGGTCGTAGCGGCGCAGCTCGCGCAAGATCGACGCAGCGGCCACCTGCCACTGGTTCTCGGAAGCTTTGCCCGCGACGAACGGGCGCTCGATCAGGTCGTTCGGATGGCAGTGCAGCGCGGCCGCAACCTCGTTGATGAGGCTGGCGCGGTCGAGTTCGATGTGCCCCTTCTCGACCTTCGAGACCCACCCCTGCGACCGCCCGAGCGCCGCCGCAAGGTCTGCCTGTGGCATACCGAGTCGGAGTCGCTGCCGACGAACACGCTTCCCGATCGACTCCCGCTCCTCCAACACCGTCGTCCCTCCCGCCGGTCGGACCGCTTCGGCCTACAGAGGGACAGTACCCGGCAGAGCTGGCCGAGAATGCCGGGGCGGCGCAGCTCACCCGGCGCCCCGCCTCCGTCCTCGTAGCTCCCTTCGGCCTCCGAGAACGTTG
>NZ_JAJJPA010000109.1 GCF_020907985.1 Kitasatospora humi
CCGTCGTAGCCGCGGGTGGCGGCGCCGACGGTGGCGTCGGCCTTGACCGACTGCGAGTCGATGATCGCGGCGGTGGGCTCTTCCTTCTTGCCGACCAGTTCGCGCAGCATCTTGCGCAGTCGGCCGTAGAGCTCCTTGATGAGGTCGTTGTCGCGCCAGCGGCGGAAAAACCGGTACACGGCCCGCCAGTTGGGGAAGTCGGCGGGCAGGCTGGCCCAGCGCACACCCTCGGCGACCAGATAGCGCACTGCATCCATCATTTGGCGGTGGCAGTATCCCTCCGGGCGTCCGCCGCGTCCGTTCATCCAGGCCGGGACCGGCAGCAATGGCCGGACCAGCGCCCATTCGGCGTCGGTCAGGTCGGAGTTGTAGTGGCGGGTCCGGTCGGGCTGGTCAGCGGCGTTCCCGAGCCGGTGTGCGAGGCAATCGCACGACATGCCGGAGCTGGACGCGGACGGAGCGGGCACGCCAAAGTGGAGCACAAGGGCCTCCTTGCTGCTTCGATGACTAGACACCACCGAACTGCGCAGGAGGCCCTGCTTCTATGCGCCGGCACCCGGCCGATCACCGTAACGAGCGTTCCCCGACCAAGAGTTCGATCGGCAGCCACGGCACCCGGTTTGGGAATCGCTTCTCACTGATCACCGCCTGGACCCGCCCCCGCAGCACCAGCACCCTCGACCCCCTGCTCGCAGCGAGCTACACGGCCGGCGGCACCGCCTTGCTCACCCTGATCGCCTGGGGTCTGCGCCACACGAAGGACGGCACGCTCCCACCCGTCCTCGCCCATCGGCTGGACGTCCTGCTGAGGGCCGAGCCGGACAGCCAGGCGCTCGCGGTGATCGGCAGGTGCATGCGCCAACTCCGCCACCAAGCGCCAGCCTGGACGGCTGAACACACCGAATGGCTCCAACCGTTGGCCGAGCCATGGCGGCCCGCCCGTAGCTGGCTGCGCCACGGGGAGCCCGACAACGGAGTCATGGCCGAGCTCGCACGAACCGGCCTGCTGGCCGTACTGCGCGCGCCAGATGCAGAGCCGGCCCTCGACAAGACTTGGCTCGCACTTCTGGACCCAGTGGAGCCACTCGGCCCGCCGAGGGACTTCCTGGCTGACCTTGCCGCCCTAGACGGCGGCCCGGAAGCCGTCTCCGCGCTGCTATCCCGGCTCGCCTTTGCCACCAGCCACGTCGACGATCCAGCTCAGATCCAACGGGCCATCCAGCTCTGGCAGACCGCCCTGGATGCCGACCTCCCCGGACCAGCGCTGGCTGGGACTGGCCGGTTCGCCTACACGCCCCAGATTCCGGACGAAGCCTGGCTGGAGCTCACCGCCCGCACCGTGGAACGCCAGCAGGACCTTAACGCCCTGGAGAAGGTAACAGCCCGTGCCGCCCAGCACCTCGACTCACCGCACGCTCTGCACATCGTGGCGGCAGCCCTCACTGTGCAACAAGACCGATTCCGCGCCGACGAGATCCAGCGCCAGGCGACCAGCCTGCTCGCCGCGACCACACTGAAGATGTCCGAGCCAGCCAACGTCCTTCGCACGGCCCTGATCAACGCCGGAGTGGTGGAGGCCGCGAAGGCCAGCCCCAGCACACGGTCCTGCTGATCGGTATCCCACCTCGCTTCCGTGCACGCCAAGCGGAATCGCGGTCCTACCGACCATCCCATCGTTCCTCCGGGCCTGAGTCGTACCGTCGCACTTCAGCGGTGATTCGTGAGGATACGGACCCGGAGGAGCCGGAAGGAAGCCCGGCCGAACATGGCGCGCTTGAGGGTCTCATCAGCTGCTCCAGGCCACCCCAAGCGCCTCTAGCTGCCCGAGCTGCTCCGCGCTGAGCTTCGCCCGCCGGGCCTTCAGGTTGTTCAGCCAGGTGCCAAGCGACACCACCGCCTCCCTGCCGCCCGCACCCTCCACGACACCCTGCGCCGGGCCCAGCACCTCCTTGTGGGCCCGCGGAACCCGTGCGTGGCCCTCACGCTCAACGAACGCGGACAGGGCAGTCAGGCCTTGCTGGAAGCGATCCGTCTGGGACCGCTTCGGCTTCGCGGCCGCCGCCGCCCTCGCCGCGGCCAGCTCCGCGTCCTCCTCGATGCCGATCGCCGCGAGCAGTTCCTGCTGCCCCTCCGCGAGCGCTGCCCACTCCGCGCGCACCCGGTGGACGAACCGCCCCACCGGCTCGTCCTCGAACTCGACGTCCCGGCCCAGGGCTGGCCAGTCGACGACACCGCCGCTGGCCAGCCACCAGGCGCGAGCAGCGACGTAGGCCCGCTGCCAGGCGATCGACCATGCCGGCGCCCACCACGGGTCGATCTCCTCCAACCGGCGCCGCCTCTCCGGATCCAGCGCGCCCTCCTCACCCGCCGGCACTTCCGCAGCAGCCCTGAGTGCCTGCAGCCACTTCCCGACCCCAAAACCCCCAATTGACGCCCGAGTTGGCGCCGCGAGTGAGTTGAAGTGCTCCGCCGCCCACGCCCGCGCCCAGTCCAGACCGGATTCGAACGCGGCGTCCGAGACGGACCACACCATGTCGAGCGAGTCGAGCATCATGATCCGGTGTCGCGCCAAATTCCCCGCCGCATACTCCCTGCGACGCTCGGAAAGCCACTTTCCGAGCGGGAAGTTACCGGCCTTTCCTACCAGCGCCGAATAGGGGACCTCAAGATTCCCGTGCTCCTCGAACCACTTCCTGGCAGCGGAAATACCTTCCCGCCAGTACTGGTTCTCACCCGTCAGCACCCGCGTATTCACGAACAGCGCCAGCGTGTTCGCGTCCACCGGCGTCTGGAACCGGACAGGCAGCGTGAACGACGGCGCCCCCTCCTTCGAAACGCCAGGTCCTGCAACGGCTTCAGCGCTGCTCCCCTTGGTCCGCCGACCGCCGCTCTGCGGGACAGCGAGGGTCTCCACGACCTCGGCGTCGTGCGCCCTCAGCGCGGTGAGAATCTTGACGAGCGGTGCGTAGCTCTCGGATTCGAGGATGTCTCCGGGTTCCTCGTCCGGCTTGAGGAAAACAGGGACGATGATAGACGCCACCTTCCCCTCGCCGGGCTGCATCCGAAGAGCCCGACCGATGGCCTGGACGATATCCACCATCGACCCTCGACCCTGCAGAAGAACCGCGTCCGCATTCGGAATGTCAACGCCTTCGCCCAGAACCTTGCAGTTACTGAGGAAGGCATACAACAGTCCATCGCTCTCACCGGTAGCTCCGAAGTCGCCGATGACCTCCGTACGGAAATCCACGTCATGCTCACCGGAAAGCCACTGCGCCCAGACCTCTTCTGGATACTTCTCGGGGTCTTCCAAAAAAAGGTTTTCGACGGTCTGGTTCAGCGTTTCAGAGAAATATCGGGCCTCGATCGTGCGGGAGTGGAAAGTGATGGTCTTGCGCAGCTTCCGCTCGACCGCGGTCTTGATGAGGCCGGCCTGGATCGCGGCCACCCGCCGCGGGTCGACCCGGTCCTCCTCCTCGTCCTCGCCCACCCCCGCGCCCCACGGCAGCGGCTGACGCTCCGCCAGCTCCTCATTGCCCTCGGGCGCACGCAGCTCCAGGACTACGATCTCGAACGGGGCCAGGAGTTTCCGGTCGATCGCCTCCGCCAAGCCGAGCGTGAATACTTGTCGGCCGTAGATGGCGATGTCGTCCATGGAGCAGACCAGATCCTCCGTCAGCGGCTGATGGGCATCCGGCCGGGCCTTGAACTTCGGCGGCTCCCACACCCGCGGCGTGGCCGTCATGTAGAGCCGGCGCGCCGCGGGGATCCGGTGCTGGTGATGTACCACCGTCCAGGTCTTCAGCGCCGACCCACTGGAACGGTGCGCCTCATCACAGACCATCAGCGCCAGCTGCGGCACCTCGTCCACCAGATCGGACTTCACCTCGTAGGCATCCGCCACCGCGCCAGCGGAGGCGTAGGTGGCGAAGAGAGTGACGGGACGACGGCGCTTGCCGGCGCGGTCGAGCCACAAGGCGACCTGCAGCGCACTGGTGGTGCCCATCACCCCATGGGGCAGGTCCCCGGGGCCAAGCGAGCAGACCGCATACATCTCACCGGCCCGGCCGGCCCGCCGCCAGGAGCCGATCATCTGGACCAGGAGATCCAGGGTGGGGACGACGACCAGCACAGCACCGTGCGCAGCCAGCCTCTGGGCGGCAACCGCTCCGACGTAAGATTTCCCGGATCCTGTGGCCATCTGCGTGGTGGCCCTCAGGCCGTTGGGCATCACGATGCCGGGCCCGGGGGTGAGCGCCCGCACAATGGGTTCCAGCGCCTCTGCCTGGTGGCCCCGGAGAGTGATTCCACCCGACGTCTTCGCGGCTTCCAGGCCCGGCTTGATGATGCTCACGGAACGCTTTCCTTTCGACTATCGGGGCGGCTCTGGCCGTTACCCGGGATCGTTTCCCGCTCTTCTTCTGATACAGAAGCGAGGGGCAGTTCCTGCGGAACTAAAGACGGGTATTGCGTTTGAGATGGGATGGAATCGAGGGGCCGATTTTTCAGATTTCAAGGCGGCCGATCAAGGGGTTTGTATGGGTCGTGCGACCGGATCAATTCCCGCTGTACAAGTGATACACTCACCGAACGGGACGTCTCCCAGTCTAGCCGACGAAGCTGTCAGTGCGCACCGGATTCACCTGATCCGGCATCAGTCAAGGGGAGGTGAACGGGGCCGGTGCGCGCCCCGCCGAGCCACCCCCCACCCCTAGTCTGCTTGCTTGAACTCCCGCCATGTTCCCAGTTAGACAGCATGATAGCGGGCTCAGCCACGGAAGGGAGTGGAGCGAAGCGGAGCGACCGTCAGCCCGCGCGAAGCGCGGGTCAGCCTGACCGAAGGTCAGGCCACGGACACGCGGAG
>NZ_JAJJPA010000011.1 GCF_020907985.1 Kitasatospora humi
GGGTCCGGTGGTGGTCGCGCTGTCGGCCGTCCTGGCCTGGCAGCAGGCAGTCGCCGCCCGTTCCACGCTGGGCCTCGCGTTCTACCGTCTGCCGTGCGGCGAGCGCGCCGCAGGCAGACCCACCGCTGCCCGCAGGTGCGGGGAGGCGCAGTTGACCCCAACCGCGTGGGTAGCTCGCTCCCGGGATCGGGGCCGGCGCTTGGCCGCCGCGTCGGAACGGGGTGCCGAGGCTCCCGGTGATTGGCCCCAGGGGGCCGGCCACCGGGAGCCTCGCCGTCCTCCCGCTGCGGTGGTTGAGCCCCGGCTGCGAGTGGCTCGCGCCGATCGGACCTGCTGCTCGCCCGCCGCGTCGTAACCGAGTGCTGGACGGGAGGGTTCCCGAGGGGTCGGCCTGGACGCCGGCCACCAGGAGTTCGGGCGGCACCCGGCCGCGGCGATCGAGACCAACCGCGTGGGTGGTAGGTGCTGACAGGCCTGCTGCACGTCCCCGGCGTCGGAGCCCGGTTCGGGACGCGGAGGCTCCCGGTGGCCGGCCCTGGAGGCCGATCACCGGGAGCCCAGGCGTCACCCCGCCGCGGCGGCGGGTCGATGCGCGTCAGGCGGCTGTCCTCCGCTCGACCAGGCCACCGGCGAGCAGCCGGTGACGTTCGTCCTCGGTGAGGCCGCCCCACACGCCGTACGGCTCGCGGGCGGCGAGGGCGTAGCGGCGGCACTCGACTCGGACGGGGCAGCCGCCGCAGACGGCCTTCGCGGCCTCCTCGCGCTCGTCATGAGCAGGTCCGCGCTCGCCGGCGGGATGGAAGAAGAGGCTGGTCCCGGTGTTGCGGCAGGAGCCGCGCAGCTGCCAGTTCCAATGGTGGTCGTAGGCACCGGGCAAGCGGGAGATCTGCGCCATGGAGGTGATCCTCATCGTTTCGGGAAAGCTGGTCGACCGCTCGTCTGTCCCGGTTGCGCCGACTCATTCACGCCGTCCTGGCGTGATGTCAGAAGGTTGTCGGCGCTGCGAGGTTCGGGCGGGCGGCGCACGCGTCGGAGCCGGTCGCGCGTACCCGCCGCGCGGCGGACGGGGCTCGCGGTCCGCCGCGCCCCCGGCCTCGCCCGGCTGGGAAAGCTCAGGAGCGGTGCCTCCAGCCCAGGGCAGCGGTGTGCCGGCCAGCGGCGTGGAGGTTTCGGCGGTCCTGCGGCGGGACTCGTACAACACCAGAGGGCGTGCGCCGCCGCCACTGCCAGGGCAGTGCGGGGTCGCCCGGGGGAAGTCTGTTCCCCGAAAGCCCGACCAGTCGCTCGTCGTTGACGGCGGCCGGGTCGAGCGGCCGTCACACCGACGGAGGTGATCGCACCGCCCCGGATCCACTCCGGGCGCGCACTGTGCGCCTGGCAGTTCGCCGACGCAACGGGTGAAAGCATGCTGGGGCGCCTGCCGAACCGCTCCCCGTGGGCGCGCGCGGCCGGGAGGCCCGCCGACCCGCGCCAGTGACCGGGGGACGGGCGGTCGGCGCCGGGTTGGCCCCCGGGAAGGTGTGGAGGCACGGTCGGCGCCCGCCTCGCGGGAGCCGACCGGCAGTGCGGCCGATGCCGATGCCCGCCGCGGCACCCGAGCCGGTGCCAGTGGGGTGGGCGCGGCGGTCGGCCGGTCGGAGGCTCACGGCCAGCTCCTCGCCAGCCCTGACTTGTCGTCAGGTCGGCTGCGGAGACGGCGGGTTGCCGGTCGGCTCAGGAGACGGTGGGTTGGGGATGTCGAATTCGGCCCACACGGACTTGCCCGGCCGGTCGTCGTGCGGCGTGGTGCCCCAGCGGCTGGCCAGCAGGGCGACGGTGTAGAGGCCGTGGCCGCCGAGTTGGCCGGGCGAATGGGGGTGGCGGGGTTGCGGGGGCGCGGTGAGCTGGTCGAGGACTTCGATGCGCAGGAGCCCAGGGGTGGCGTGCAGGACGAGTTGCTCGGCTCCATTGGCGTGCCGGGAGGCGTTGGTGACCAGTTCGGACACGACGATCAGGACGTCGTCGGCGCGGGCTTGCTGGTCGGGGTCGTCGGTGGGCAGCCATCCCCAGTCGTGCAGCGCTCGGCGGGTGTGGTCGCGGCACCAGCCGACGGTGCCGGCGGCGCCGGTCAGGGTCAGTCGGCGGGTCTGGCCGTGCGGAGCAAGCGAGGGCAGCACCGGCTGGTCGCTGGTCCGCGGATCGCTCGCTCTCATCTGTCCTCACTTCGACGGCTGTGCGGCGGGGGTTCGGTCGCCGGGGGGCGTCTGCCCGCTGCGAGGGAGCGGACACCCGGGCGGGGCGTGTTCACCGTGTGACTGCGGAGGCCAGGTCGGGGCGGATGTCGAACACGGTGTGTGCCCCGGTGATCTCGAAGATCCGGGCGACCGCGGGTCGCAGCCCGGCCAGGATCAGGGCGCCGCCGGCGTCGTGGGCCTCGCGACGGGCGGCGATGAGGGCGTTGAGGCCGGTGGAGTCACAGAAGCGGAGGTCGTGGCAGTCCACCACGAGGCGGTCGGTGTCCGGGTTGGCCAGCGCGTCGGCGAGGCGTTCGTGCAGCAGTGCGACGCTGTCGTGGTCCAGCTCACCGGCGGGTGAGACGACCACGCTTCTGTCCTGGAGTCGGATGTCCACCGTCAGACGGCTGGTGGTGGGACCGGTTCCTTCGGCGGCACTGCTGGGCATGACACTCCTCTGCACTGGAATGTGGCGCGCTCGCTAGTGTGCCACCACCGAGCGGCGGCGCGTCGAGGGAGGGGCCGGATCCACACAGGATGTGTGGCCCGTCGGTCGCCGATGGGTGGGGCATAGGTGTTCCCTGTGGGGATTTCGTGATGGCGGGATTGGTTCCGGTGATCGCGGGCAACCGATCGCCCGTCACCACCGTCCGTGGACCGACGAACAACCACACACCGAACTCCGAGGGAGCGGAACATGCCGGTCACCGTGTCCATAGGTTCGCCCACGACCGCCCCCCGCGTCGCCGGTGCGTCCGAACTCCGATCGCTCGGGACGCAGTTGGGCGTCGACGTCGGGGACCTGGCCAAGGTCTGCCCGGCGGATGCGCGCGAACTCTCGAAGGTGCTCTTCGTCCGGCTGCGCGCCGTGGACGAGGAGAGCGATGAATACTCCTACGTGCGTGCCACCCTGATCGAGCTGAACATGGCCCTGGTGCGCTTCTGTGCCGGTCGCTTCGCGCACCGCAGCGAGCCGGCCGAGGACATCGTGCAGGTCGGCACCGTCGGCCTGATCAAGGCGATCGACCGCTTCGACCCGTCCTACGAGGTGGAGTTCTCCACCTTCGCGATCCCGACGATCACCGGCGAGATCAAGCGCTTCTTCCGCGACACCAGCTGGATGGTCCACGTGCCGCGGCGGTTGCAGGAGTTGCACCTCAGCATCGCCAAGGCGTCGGACAAGATGGAGCAGTTGCTCGACCGGGCACCCACCCCCGCGGAGCTGGCCGCCCACCTGGAAGTGCCCGAAGCCGAGGTCGTGGAGGGTCTGGTCGCCGCGCGGGCGCAGACCGCGCACTCGCTGGACGCTCCGACCGGTGACGACGACGGCGGCCAGGATTCCGCCCTGGTGGGCAGGCTCGCCTTCGAGGAGCCGGAGTACGAGAAGATGCTCGCGCTGGAGAGCCTCAAGCCTCTGATCGCCGAACTGCCCGACCGGGAACGGCGGATCCTCTCGCTGCGGTTCTCCGGGGACCTCACCCAGGCCGAGATCGGACGCGAGCTCGGGATATCCCAGATGCACGTCTCCCGCATCCTCGCCCGCACCCTGGGCAAGTTGCGCGAGGCCCTGCTCGCCTGACGGAGGCGACGGGCCGCTCCCAAGTGGCGGGCACCAGCCGCCACTTGGACCGGCGCCGCCGGACCCGGGGCGCCGGCGGCCCGGACCGAGGCAGGCGGAGCAGAACGAGCGGTTACCTCCGGTCCCGCACTCCGGCTCGCCAATGCCGCAGCTGGGCTCTGCCGTTGCCGGCGGCGCTGCTCCGGGATCGGGAACGGCGGTGAGATCGCTCGGCGGTTTTCCCGGCTCCGGCAGGTCCGAGGTAGCCTCGTGCCGGTACGTGCGTGCCTTTGATCGCGCTGTCGGCGTCCGTCTGTCCGACCGTCGGCCGCGAGTCGGGCCGGGACTGTGCACAGGAAGAGGCGACGTTCGATGGCTGGCTCGACACGGACCGACGGCGCTCGCGGAGGCAGCAGCGGGGTCTCCGCGCCCACCCAGGTCGGCGAGGCGGAGCTGCGGCAGCTGCTGGCCGGACTGACCGCGGTGCGCGACGGGGATTTCGGCACCCGCCTGCCCGGTGAGGCGGACGGGCTGCTCGGTGAGATCGCGACCGTGTTCAACGGCATGGTCGATCAGCTGTCGCGTTTCACCTCGGAGGTGACGCGGGTGGCCCGCGAGGTCGGCGCCGAGGGCCGGCTGGGCGGTCAGGCGCAGGTGCCCGGAGTGTCGGGCACGTGGGCGGACCTGACCGACTCCGTCAACGCGATGGCCGGCAATCTCACCACCCAGGTGCGGGACATCGCCCAGGTCGCCACCGCGGTGGCCAGGGGAGACCTGTCGCAGAAGATCACCGTCGACGCGCGCGGCGAGATCCTGGAGTTGAAGAACACCGTCAACACGATGGTCGACCAGCTCTCCTCCTTCGCGGGTGAGGTGACCCGGGTCGCGCGTGAGGTCGGTACCGAGGGAAGACTGGGTGGCCAGGCCGACGTGAAGGGCGTGTCGGGGACCTGGCGGGACCTGACGGACTCGGTGAACTTCATGGCCGGCAACCTCACCGGCCAGGTGCGGGCGATCGCCCAGGTCGCCACCGCCGTCGCGGAAGGCGACCTGTCGCAGAAGATCACCGTCGACGCGCGCGGCGAGATCCTGGAGCTGAAGAACACCATCAACACGATGGTCGACCAGCTCTCCTCCTTCGCGGGTGAGGTGACCCGGGTCGCCCGTGAGGTCGGTACCGAGGGAAGACTGGGCGGCCAGGCCGACGTGAAGGGCGTGTCGGGGACCTGGCGGGCCTTGACCGAGTCGGTGAACGTGATGGCCGACAACCTCACCGCCCAGGTGCGGGCCATCGCCTCGGTGACCACGGCGGTCGCCGAGGGCGACCTGTCGCAGAAGATTCGGGTGGACGCGCGCGGCGAGATCCTGGAGCTCAAGGAGACCATCAACACGATGGTCGACCAGCTGTCGGCGTTCGCCGACGAGGTCACCCGGGTGGCCCGCGAGGTCGGCACCGAGGGCAACCTGGGGGGACAGGCCACCGTCCGAGGGGTCTCGGGGACGTGGAAGGACCTCACCGACAACGTCAACGTGATGGCCTCCAACCTGACCGGGCAGGTCCGTTCGATCGCCCAGGTCGCGACGGCGGTGGCCCGCGGCGACCTGTCACAGAAGATCACCGTGGAGGCCAAGGGCGAGGTCGCCGCGCTCGCGGGGGTGATCAACACCATGGTGGACACCCTGTCGGCGTTCGCCGACGAGGTGACCCGGGTGGCCCGCGAGGTCGGCACCGAGGGCATCCTGGGCGGCCAGGCCCGGGTGCCCAACGTGGCCGGGACGTGGAAGGACCTCACCGACAACGTCAACTTCATGGCGCACAACCTCACCAGCCAGGTGCGCAACATCGCCCAGGTCACCACGGCGGTCGCCGAGGGCGATCTGACCCGCAAGATCGACGTCGACGCGCGCGGGGAGATCCTGGAGCTGAAGACCACCATCAACACGATGGTCGACCAACTGTCGGCGTTCGCGGCCGAGGTGACCCGGGTGGCCCGCGAGGTGGGCAGCGAAGGGCGCCTGGGCGGCCAGGCCGAGGTGGAGGGCGTCTCCGGCACCTGGAAGCGGCTGACCGAGAACGTCAACGAGCTCGCCGGCAACCTCACCCGGCAGGTCCGTGCGATCGCCGAGGTCACCAGCGCCGTCGCGGCCGGCGACCTGACCCGCTCCATCAGCGTCGACGCCTCCGGTGAGGTCGCCGACCTCAAGGACAACATCAACGCGATGGTCGAGTCGCTGCGCGAGACGACCCGGGCCAACGAGGAGCAGGACTGGCTGAAGACCAACCTCGCCCGCATCGCCGCCCTCCTGCAGGGACAGCGCGACCTCGCGATGGTCGCCGAATCCGTCATGGACGAGCTGACGCCCCTGGTCGCCGCCCAGTGCGGGGCGTTCTACCTCGCCGAGGACGGCGAGGACGGCACCGTGCTGAAGCTCGTCGGGTCCTACGCCTACCCGGACGGCAAGCGCCCCACCACCTTCCGCCTGGGCGAGTCGTTCGTCGGCCAGGCCGCCCGCAGTCGGCGCACCATCGAGGTCGACGCCCTGCCGCCCGGCTACCTGGCTGCCTCCTCCGGTCTGGGCAGCACCGAGTCGCTGTCGTTGAGGGTGCTGCCGATCGTGGTCGAGGACCAGGTGCTCGGCGTCATCGAACTCGCCTCGGTCCGGCCGTTCGCCCAGGTCCACCGGGACTTCCTCGACCAGCTGATGGAGACCATCGGCGTCAACGTCAACACCATCATCGCCAATGCCCGCACCGACGAGCTGCTCGGCGAGTCCCAGCGTCTGACCGCCGAACTCCAGGCCAGGTCACAGGAGTTGCAGGCCCGTCAGGAGGAACTGCAGGTCTCCAACGCGGAACTGGAGCAGAAGGCCGAGCTGCTCGCGGAGCAGAACCGCGACATCGAGGCCAAGAACCTGGAGATCGAACAGGCCCGCCAGGAGCTCGAGGAGCGCGCCCACGAGCTCTCCGTGGCCTCGAAGTACAAGTCGGAGTTCCTGGCCAACATGAGCCACGAACTGCGCACCCCGCTCAACAGCCTGCTCATCCTCGCCCAGTTGCTCGCCCAGAACCCCAGCCGGAACCTGACGGCCAAGCAGGTCGAGTACGCGGGCATCATCCACTCGGCGGGCTCGGACCTGCTGCAGCTGATCAACGACATCCTCGACCTGTCCAAGGTCGAGGCCGGCAAGATGGACGTCAACATCGAAGCGGTGCCGCTGCACACGCTGCTCGACTACGTTGAGGCCACCTTCCGGCCGCTGACCAGCCAGAAGAACCTCACCTTCACCGTGCACACCGCCGACGGAGTGCCGGCCGAACTCCTCAGCGACGACTACAGGTTGCGTCAGGTGCTGCGCAACCTGCTCTCCAACGCCGTCAAGTTCACCGAGAAGGGCCGGGTCGAGCTGCACATCGAGTGCGCCGGGCCGGACGCCCCGGACGTCGTGCGGCGCGGCGGACCGGTGCTCGCCTTCCGGGTCATCGACACCGGTGTCGGGATCGCCCCCCAGCACCTGGAGACCGTCTTCGGTGCCTTCCAGCAGGCCGACGGCACCACCAGCCGCAAGTACGGCGGCACCGGGTTGGGGCTCTCGATCAGCCGCGAGATCGCCTCGTTGCTCGGCGGCGCCATCACCGTCCAGAGCACCCTCGGCGTGGGCAGCACCTTCACCCTGTACCTCCCCGCCGGCCGCCCCGCCGCGCTCGAAGCGTCCGCCGCCCCGGCATCCGGAGCGGCCGCTCCGGACGACCGGTCGCCCGGGGAACCGGCGGGCCCGGCCCAGCCGCGCCGGCTGCTCGTGGTGGAGGCCCGCCCGCACGGGCTCCTCGCCCTGGTCGCCGAGAACGCCCTGGCGGAGCTGGCCCGGCCGCCGGAGCACGGCGTGGAGATCGTCGCGGCCGTCGGGGCCCACGAGGTGGCGGCCACCATGGCCGCCGGCCCCTGCCACTGCGTGGTGCTGGACCTCGACCTGCCCGACGGCGCCGCCACGGCGCTGCTGAAGGAGATGGAGGGCGACCCGGCCCTGGCCGCGGTCCCGGTCCTCGCCCACCGGAGCCGTGCCCTCACGGCCGACGACGAGTTGCTCACCCACACCGGTGCCCGGCCGCTGGAGGTCTTCACGAGCCTTGACGAGCTGCGCGAACGCATCGCCCTGCACATGAGCACCGACCGCCCCGGCGGCATCCTGCCGGCGGCGCGCCGCGCCGAACCCGCCTGGGGCTCGGACATCGACTCCTCGCTGGCCGGGCGGACCGCCCTGGTGGTGGACGACGACGACCGCAACCTCTACGCGCTCACCGGCATCCTCGAGATGCACGGCATGCACGTCCTGCAGGCCGACACCGGACGGGCCGCGCTCGACGCCCTCACGGCACACCCCGCGATCGACGTGATCCTGATGGACGTGATGATGCCGGAGATGGACGGCTACACCGCGACGGCCGCGATCCGGGCCATGCCCGAGCACCGGGATCTGCCGATCATCGCCGTCACCGCCAAGGCCATGATCGGCGACCGGGAGAAGAGCCTGGCCTCGGGCGCCAGCGACTACGTGACCAAACCGGTCGACGCCGCCGAGTTGATCAGCCGGATCAAGGGACACCTCACGACGCCGACCCCGGACCCGGCAGCGAGCTGACCGCACCCATCCCAAGAGGACCGCCGTGCACCACCCCATTGACCCTGTCACGGACCACCCCGCACGGAACCCCGCCGTGCCCGGTACCAGCCTGGTCGGCGCACAGCGGGACGGCACCGGCCCGCCGGCGCGAGCCCTCCGGCCCGCTCCGGAGCCGGAGCCGGGCGCGCTGAGCAGGCTCGCCGCCACGGTGGAGCGCCTGCGCGGCGAACTCGCCCACGCCCACGCGGACGCCGCGGGCCGCTCGCTCATCGAGATGGCCGTCGGCGTGCTGATCGAGCGGTTGCGCTGCAGCCCGACCGCGGCGTCCGCCCAGCTGACCGCCCTGGCCGACCAGGCCCGGGTCCCGGTCCTCGAATTCGCCGCCGACCTGGTCAACCAGGTCTCCGCGGACCGGATCTCCGCCGCCGCCCAGGCGTTCGTCAGCACCTCCCGGACCGACCGCCCGGATCCCGCCCTGCTGCGACTGCGCGGCGCCGAAGCCCACGCCCTGACCGCCGCCGACACCGAGTCGGCGGCCCGGGCGATGCTCGACCACGCGCTGCGCCCGCTCGGAGCGGTCGCGGTCGCGGTCTGGGGCGCCCACCCCGACCAGTCGCTGTCGCTGGAGGGCAGCGCGGGCTTCGGCGAGGCCGAGGCGCTGCGGTGGCGGCACGTACCGCCGGGGGTGGTCACGCCCGCCCGGCGGGCCCTCGACGAGCGTTCCGCGGTCGGTTACCGAACCCTTGCCGAGGCCGCGGTGCCGACCATCGGCCAGCACGAGTTCTCCGGCGGCCGCCTCGCGGTACCGGCGGGGATCGGCGGACGGCTGATCGGGGTGCTGGAAATCTGCTGGGCGGGCCCCCTGCCGACGCAGACACAGTCCTTGCAGCGCCAGTTCGAGGCGCTCGCCGAACTGTGCGCCGTCACCCTGGAGACCTGGGGCGACCGGGACCCGGTGACGGGCGGGGCGGACACCGCGCTGGACGGGCTGCGCCGGCTGGCCGACGGGATCCTCGACCCCTGCCTGGTCCTGGCGCTCGCACCGGGCAGCGGCGAGGTGCCGCTGGAGTTCGTCATCCGGCACGCCAACCCGGACTTCGTCGACTTCGCGGGCAGGCACACCAGCGCGGTGGTCGGCGCGCGGCTCCTGGAGGCGTACCCGCTGGCCGCCGAGGCCGGGGGGCTGGCCGAGAAGGTCGAGCACGTGTTCGCCACCGGGGAGCCGTTCCGCACCAGGACCATGCGCCTGGCCGCCCTCGTCGACGGCGTGCCCCTGCACGCCGAGGCACAGGTCAGCATCAGCCGCCACGGCAGCCACCTGCTGGTCATATGGCGCCTGGAGGACGGCACGTCGCGGGTGGCCCGGTTGCTCCACCACGCCCAGCGCCTCGGGCGGATCGGCGGGTTCGAGGAGAACCTGCGAACCCGTCAGATCGCCTGGAGCGAAGCCCTGTTCGAGCTGCACGGGCTGCCGCCGACAGCCCAACCGATCGCTCTGGACCAGCTCGCCGACCACGCCCACCCGGACGACCGCGACGCGATCGGCCGCTTCCTGCGGACCCTGCTGCACCACCAGCGCCCGGCGTCCGGCGCCTTCCGGCTGCAGCGGCCCGACGGCGTCGCCCGGCACATCCGGATCGTCGCGGAGCCGGTGCACGACTCGCAGCAGCGGCTCGCCCTGATCCGCGGGGCCTACCAGGACGTCTCCGCCCAGTACTGGACGGAGGTGGCCCTCGCGGCCACCCGGGACCAGCTCGCGCAGTCCGAACAGCAGGCGGCCGAGCGCAGCCGTCTGGCCCTCCAGCTCCAGCACGCCATCATGCCGCCCGCCAGCGGCCCCCTGCGCCTGCACGACCTCCAGGTGGCCGTTCGCTACCGGCCGGCGGAGAAGGACCACCTGGTCGGTGGCGACTGGTACGACGCCCTCGCCCTGCCCACCGGGGAGGTCCTGCTGTGCGTCGGTGACGTCGCCGGGCACGGCGTCGAAGCCGCCACCGGCATGGTCGCGCTCCGCAACGCCCTGCGTGGCCTGGCCGCCACCGGCGCCGGGCCCGCGCAGCTGCTGTCCTGGCTCAACAGCGTCACCCACCACCTCACCGACAACGTCACCGCCACCGCGGTGTGCGGGCTGTACACCCCGGGGACGCGCCGACTGCGCTGGGCCCGGGCCGGACACCTGCCGCCGGTCCTGCTGCGCATGGGCCGGGCCGAGGCGCTGCCCCAGCTCGGCGGTCTGCTGCTCGGCGTGCTCGACCAGGCCGAGTACGAGGAGCACGAAGTCCAGCTGGAAGCGGGCGACACCCTGGTGATGTTCACCGACGGCCTCATCGAGCGGCGGGACGAGTCGCTGCAGGCGTCCATGGCCGGCCTGCTGGCGCTGACCGAGAAGGCCGGCACCGACTCCGCCAGTGACCGGTCCGACCTCGAGGCCAGGCTGGACCACCTGCTGCGCTACAGCGCGGCGGACACCGATGACGACACCTGCCTGGTCGGGGTGTCGGTGTGCGAGGCTCCGGCCGCCCCGGACGCCGCCCGGAGCTGAGCCCACCGCCCCCCAGGGGGGACGGCGGCCCCCGGGGGGAGCCCGTTGCCAGTGGCCGGGCTTCCCTGTCGGCGGGGCCGGGCCGCCACCGGTGCCGGCCCCCGGGTACAGGCCGGCGGAGGCGCCGCTGCCCGACGCGGCACCGGCCGTGCGGTGCCCCGTGGTCCGGGCCGTCCCGGCGCAGGGGCGGAGCGCGGCCCCGTTTGGCGCGCGGGCCGCTGGGGATACGCATCGCCGAACGTCCGGCCCCGGGTGCCCCGCCGCGCGGAACGCCCGGAAACTCCGTACTGCACCGCCGTACGTCCGTGGCCCCGCCGAGGAGGCGAAATGACCACAGCTCAGGCCCCCACCGCCGGCCCGCGGCACGACCGGTCCGGCCGGCCGCCCCACGCGGCCGCGACGCACTCCGGCAGCCCGTGGACGGCCGGGGAACCCGCCGCGGCCAGGGTCCCGGCGCCCCGACGGCAGGGAGCCCCGCCCCACGCTCAACGACCCTGCTCCGCCGCCGGGGCAGCCGCATGAGCGGGCCGTCCGCGCGTGCGGCCGGAGACCGTTCGGCGGAACGGGGTTTCGCGGCCTTCACCGACCTGCTGGACTACCCGGTCTACATCGTGACGGCCGCGACCGCGGCGGAGCGGGCCGGCTGCCTGGTCGGTTTCGCGAGCCAGTGCTCGATCCGGCCGCCGCGCTTCATGGTGTGGATCTCCATGGCCAACCGCACCTACCAGGTCGCCCTGGGCACCGATCACCTGGCCGTCCACCTGCTGCCACCCGGCCACGGGTTGGCCGAACTGTTCGGCGGCCACACCGGCGACGAGGTCGACAAGTTCGCCGGGGTGGACTGGGTTCCCGGCCCCGGTGGCGCCCCGCTGCTCCACGACGCGCCCGCCTGGTTCGTCGGCCGGGTGGTCGACCGGGTGGAGGGCGGCGACCACGTCGGCTTCCTGCTCACCCCGGTGGCCGGCGGCCGACGGCAGCAGATCCGGCCGCTGTCGTACCGTCAGGTGCAGGACATCCAGGCGGGTCACCCGGCCTGAGGACTGGCCCGGGCCCCGGTCGGCCCGCTCAGGCGCCGAGCTCCCGAAAGATCGGCAGCTCCCGTAAAGACCAGCAGCTCCCCTTCACGGACCGCAGGCTCTGCTGTCCGTCTCGCGCGTCTTCCATGCCTTGAAGTCCGTCTGCTTGGAAGAAGCCACAGAAACGCCCAACAGAACAGGCAGTGGAACGGGATCCACCGCCCCAACCGAGCTGACGCTGTGCGCCTCGCGGACGGCCGCGACGCGGAGACCGCGGCCGACCGGCCGGCCGCGCCGCAGCCGGTTCGTACGCCCGTTTCCTGTCGGCCGGCGTGGCCTTCGACGCGGCACCGACTCGGGCCGCGTCGCCGCTTCACCGGTGGTCGGCCTCGGCAGGCGCACCCAGGACGGCAGGGCCTCCTTGTGGATGCCGAAGCCGTCCCCTGGTACGACAGCCAGGCCACCGGCCTGCCCGAACACCCCGAATCCGAGCCAATGGCCAGCGCAGAGATCAACACGCCGACCATCGACCAGTACCTGCGGATTCGGGTCTGAGCCCGAGGTCGGACGGGAGCGCAGTCCCAAGGCTCGCCAGGCCGCCGGACTCGCCCGGCGTACCGCGGTGGCTGCGCTGTCCAGCGGCAGATCGGCGACGGGCCGAACTGCCGCTCTCCCAAGCGAACTGCCGCTCTCCCGAGCGAACTGCCGCTCTCCTGCCGGATGCTCTGCCCTTGCCGGGTGGCCCGGCGCGGTTGGCTTTCGGACATGGCCGAGTCGAAGAGTTCGCCGCTGAGTCCGCAACCGCCGTCGGTACCCGCACCGCGTTCGGATCCCGACCCGCGAGCCGAACCCGGATCGCCGGCGCATCCCGCACTGCCGCCGGATACCGCCGCGTGCTCGGTACCCGCCCCCGGGGCGCCCGCCTGTCTGGAGCTGATCGCCGCCACCGTCCGGCGCACCCCGTCGCGGCCGGCGATTCAACTGGCCGGCCGCACCGTCGACTACGCCGAGCTGGCGCGGAGAAGTGATGCGCTGGCCGACCGGTTGGCGGAGCTGGCGCCCGGCCCCGGCGGGGTGGTGGGGGTGCGGGCAACGGACCGGGTGGAGTACGTCGTCGCGCTGCTGGCCGCGCTGAAGGCCGGCGTCGCCTTCCTGCCGCTCGACCCCGAGGCGCCGCAGGCACGCCAGGCGGCGATCCTCGCGGACAGCGGCGCGGTGCTGCTGTCCGACGGCGCAGCCCACGCCGGTACCGCCGTGCGGCGGATCGCGCACCCGGGCGAGGTCGCCTACGTCATCTACACCTCGGGCACGACCGGGATCCCCAAGGGTGTTGCCGTCGGCCGCGGGGTCCTGGACGGACACCTCGCCACCGCGCGGGAGCGGTTCGGGATCACGCCTGACGACGTGGTGCTCCAGTTCAGCGCGCCCTACGTCGACGTGTGGGTGGAGCAGGTGCTCACCGCGCTCACCGCCGGGGCGCGCCTGGCCGTCACCGAGGCGCGGGTGACCGCGCCGGCGGAGCTGGCCGCGCTGATCCGGCGCGAGGGCGTCACGGTGGCGAACCTGCCGGCCGGGTACTGGCAGGAGTTCACGGCCTCGCTCGACCACTACGCGGGCGAGTTGGCGAGCCTTCGGCTGATGGTCTGCGGCAGCGACACGATGCCCGCCGCCTCGGCCGCGCGCTGGCTGCGGGTGACCGGGATCGGGCTGCTGAACGCCTACGGGCCGACCGAGGCGGTGATCACCAGCCTGGTGCACGAGGTGCGCACCGCCCAGGCGGCCCGCCCGGTGCCGATCGGCCGGAGCCTCGGGGCCCGGGAACTCCACGTGCTGGATGAGGAGTTGAACGAGGTCGCCGACGGGGTGACGGGCGAGCTGTGCATCGGCGGGGCGACACTGGCGCTCGGTTACCTCAACCGGCCCGGCCTGACGGCACAGCGCTTCGTACCCGACCCGTTCAGCCCGGTGCCGGGGGCGCGGATGTACCGCACCGGTGACTTGGTGCGCCGACTGGCGGACGGCACCGTGGAGTTCGGCGGCCGCCGGGACGACCAGGTGAAGGTGCGCGGCTACCGGATCGAGCTCGGGGAGATCGAGAACGCACTGGCCGCGCACCCGCAGGTGGCGACCTGTGCGGTGACCGTGTACGAGCCGACCCCGGGGGACAGGAGGTTGGCGGCGTACGTCACGGCCGAGCGGAACGGCCTTCCGCGGACCGACGAACTCCAGCGCCACCTGCGCGCGCTGCTGCCCGCGTACATGGTGCCGGCCGCCTTCACGGTGCTGCCCGCGCTGCCGCTGACGGCCAACGGTAAGATCGACCGCCGCGCACTGCCGGCCCCGGCGCAGGCCCTGCCGCAGGCAGCGGGCCAAGCGCAGGACGACGTGCCGAGCAGCGAGCTGGAGCGCCTGATCGCCGGCATCTGGTCCGAGACCCTCGGCGTGGACGGCATCGGCCTGGACGAGAACTTCTTCAACCTCGGCGGGGACTCGCTCACCGCCCTGCGGGTCGCGGGCCGGATGCTGGAGACCCCGTACGCGGACGTCTCCCACGTGACCGTCTTCGAGGCACCGACCGTCAGGGAACTCGCGGCGGCGATGACCGCCGCGAGCGCCTCGGCGGCGGGGCCGGAGCTGACCCGGCGGCCGGCCACGAGCGCGCCGCTGTCCGGACTGCAGCGCGGCCTGTGGACGCACGCCCAGTTCGACCCGGACTCGACTGCCTACAACATCCCCTGGGTCCTGGAGTTCGACGGTCCGGTCGATCCGGCCGCCCTCCAGGCGGCACTGGACGGACTGGTCGCACGGCACGAGGTGCTGCGCACCACCTTCGGCACCGAGCGGGGCGAACCGCGCCAGCTGATCCACGCCCCTCGGCCGGCCCCGCTCGCCGTCACCGACCTGACCGCGCTGACGGACGGGGAGCGGGCGGCGGCGCAGACGGCGGCGATCGAGGAGGACGCGCGGGCGCCCTTCGACCTGGCCGCCGGGCCGCTCTTCCGGGTGCGGCTGATCCAGCACGGCGACGAACACAGCACCCTGGTCGCGGTCTTCCACCACATCGTCTGGGACGAGTCCTCGCTGGCCGTCTTCGAACGCGAGCTGGGCGGGCTGTACACTGCCTCGCTGACCCGGGGCGAGCCGGAACTGGCCCAACTCCCGGTGCAGTACGCCGACTACGCAAGATGGCAGCAGGAGAAGCCAGAGCGGCTTCATCTCGACTACTGGGTCGGCCAGTTGCGCGGTGCACCGGAGGTCACCGGGCTGCCCGCCGACCGGCCGCGCACCGAGCAGGGCTCATCGCGCGGCGACAGCCACCGCTTCGAGATCCCGGCCGGGACCGTGACGCGGGTGCGCGAGCTGGCCCGCGCCGAGGGCGCAACGCCGTTCACTGTCCTGCTGGCCGCGTTCGCCGCGCTGGTCCACCGGCACTCCCAGGGCGAGGACCTGGTGATCGGCACACCGGTCACCACCCGGAGCAGAGCCGAACTCGACGGCTTGATCGGCTGCTTCCTCACCATGCTGCCGCTGCGTCTGACCGTCGGCGCTCGGCAGGGCTTCCGCGACCTGGTCCGGCACGTCCGCGACACCTCCTTCGACGCCCACGCGCACCGCGACATCCCGTTGGACGGCATCGTCAACGCGGTGCTCGACGATCGGCGGCTCGACGTCAGCCCGCTCTTCCAGACCGCCTTCGAGCTGCACCCGGCCAGCGGATCGCCGGTCCGGCTGGGCGAGTTGACCGGAACCAGGCGGCTGCACGCGCACCAGGTGGCCAAGTTCGAGCAGGTCTGGATGATCGAGGACCCCGGCACCGCGCTGCGCGGCTGGATCGAGTTCGACGCGCGGCTGTACGACCGGGCGACGGTCGCCGCGTTCTGCCGGGAGTGGATCGACTCGCTAGCCCACTACACCACGGACCCAGCGGCTGCGGTCGGTGAGCCGGTGGCGGCCGCCGGGACGGTGGTCGACCTCTTCGAGGAGCAGGTGCGGATCAGCCCGGAGGCCGTGGCGCTGGTCCAGGTGGGGGCGGGGGAGTGGTCCTACCGGGAGCTGGACGAGCGGGCGAACCAGGTGGCCTGGTGGTTGCGGGGCCACGGGGTGGGTGTGGGTGACCGGGTGGGGCTGCACCTGGCGCGGTCGCTGGAGTGCGTGGCGGCGATGCTGGGGGTGCTGAAGGCGGGGGCGGCGTACCTGCCGCTGGAGCCCGGGGTGCCGTTCGAGCGGTTGGCGCACTTCGCGCGGGACGCGGCGCCGGGCGTGGTGGTGAGCGCGGATCCGGCCACGGCGGCAGGTCTCGGGGTGCGGGTGCTCGACCTGGCCGACCCCGAGTTGCACAGCCGTCAAACCAGCGCACCCGCCGTTCGGCTGTCACCGGAGGACGCGTTCTATGTCCCGTACACCTCGGGTTCCACAGGGGTGCCGAAGGGCACACTGGTGCCGCACCGGGCCGTGCCGGGGTTCTTCGCGGGGCAGGGGTACGCCTGCTGGGGGCCCGGAGCGGCAGCGGTGCTGCACTCGGCACTCAGCTGGGACGGGCACCTGCTCGACCTGTACCCGGCGCTGCTGTCCGGCGGCCGGGTGCTGATCCCGGACCCGGGCGACCGCGACCCGATCAGCGTCGCGCAGTTCGCGGCCGACCACGGCGCGACCGTCCTGCTGCTCAGCGCCGCCGCCTTCGGCGCCGTCGTCACGGCCGATCCGGGGCTGCTGAAGAACCTGCGGGACCTGATCCTCGGCGGCGACCGGATTCCCTCCGACCACTTCCGCCGGATGCTGACCGAGCTGCCCGGCACCAACGTGGTGCACATCTACGGCCCGTCCGAGGCGACGGTGGCCGCCACCGTGCACCAGGTGCGGCCGGCGGACCTGGACCGCGAGGTGGTGCCGATCGGCCGCGCGCTGGGTGACCGGGCCGTCCATGTGCTGGATGAGCGGCTGCGACCGAGCGCGGAGGGCGAAGTAGGCGAACTGTACATCGCCGGACCGGCACTGGGGCACGGCTACCTCAACCGGGTCGCCCTGACGGCACAGAAGTTCCTGCCCGACCCGTTCAGCGCCGAACCCGGTGCGCGGCTCTACCGGACCGGTGACCTGGTGCGCCGACTGCCGGACGGCGTCCTGGAGTTCATTGGCCGCAGGGACGGCCAGGTGAAGGTGCGCGGGTACCGGATCGAGCTGGGTGAGATCGAGAACGCCCTCGCCGCCCACCCGCAGGTCGCCACCTGCGCGGTGATCGTCCACGAACCGGCGCCGGGGCAGAAGCAGTTGGCCGCCTACCTCACGGCCGAGCCCGGCGTCCTGCCACAGGCCGCGGAGCTGCGCCACCACCTGCTGGCGACGCTGCCCGAGTACATGGTGCCCGCCAGCTTCACTCCGGTGGCCGAACTCCCGTTGACCCCCCACGGGAAGGTCGACCGCCGGGCGCTGCCCGCCCCCGACCTCGCCGCCGGGCGGGTGCAGGAGCCGGACACCGGCAACCAGTCGCCCGCCGGCGACCTGGAGCGGCGGATCGCCGACATCTGGTCCGAGGTGCTGGGCGTACCGGGCATCAGCGTCGACGACAACTTCTTCCAGCTCGGCGGGGATTCGCTGCGCGCGGTCCGGGTCGCGGTTCTGCTGGCCGAGACGCTGGACCGGGAGGTACCGCCCCGACTGGTCTTCAACTGCAAGACCGTCTCGGCCCTCGCCGCCCACCTGGCCTGATGCCGGGCCACAGAACTGGAGTGATCATGGGCAACTACCATGCCTTGACCCGGCTGCGTGCCGACCGGGCGCCGGTGTCCGGCCTGCAGCGCGGGTTGTGGTTCCTCGACCAACTCAGCCCGGGCAGCGCGGCGTACAACATCACCTGGGTACTCGATCTCGACGGGCCGGTCGACCCGGCGCCGCTCCAGCAGGCGCTGGACGCGATCCTGGCCCGGCACGAGGTGCTGCGCACCACGTTCGCCGTCGACCGGGGCAAGCCCTACCAGCAGGTCCACGCCCATCTGCCGGTCCCGATCGCGCTGACCGACCTGAGCGCCCTGCCGGCCGACCGGCGCGCGGCGGCCACCGCGGCCGCCGTGGCGCAGGACGCCCGGGAGGCGTTCAGCCTCGCCGACGGTCCGCTGCTGCGCGTCCGGCTGATCCGGCACGCGGCACAGGACGCTGGAGACGGTGGCGACCGGAGCACCCTCGTCGCCGTCTTCCACCACATCGTCGCGGACGAGCGGTCGATGGGCCTGTTCGAGCGCGAGCTCACCGAGCTGTACGACGCGGCGCTGACCGGCCGCACCCCGGACCTGCCCGAACTGCGGGTGCAGTACGCCGACTACAGCGCCTGGGAGCGGTCCACCCCGCGCGAGCGTGACCTGGCCTACTGGCGGCAGCAGCTGAGCGGAGCGCCGGCAGTCACCACGCTGCCCGCCGACCGGCCCCGCCCGGACCGGGCCGGATCCCACGGGGACACCTACCGCTACGCGTTGGCGCCCGGCACCGCGGCCCGGGTGGCAGAGCTGGCCCGCGAGCTCGGGGCCACCCCGTTCACCGTGCAGCTGGCCGCCTTCGCCACGCTGGTCCACCGGTACACCCTGGAACGGGACCTGGTGATCGGCACCCCGATGTCCACCCGCAGCAGACCCGAACTCGACCACCTGATGGGCTACTTCATCAACGTGCTGCCGCTGCGCCTGCGCACGGAGCCGGCGGCCACCTTCCGTGAGCTGGTCGAGCAGGCCCGTGACACCTCCTTCGACGCCTACGGCCACGCGGACACCCCGTTCGACAGCATCGTCAACGAGCTGACGGTCGATCGTGCGGCCAACCACCAGCCGCTGGTGCAGCTGCTGTTCGGCGCGCACACCGAGGACCCGGCGGGACTGCGGCTTGGTGACGCCACCGGTCGCGGCCGGTCGCAGCCCAACGGAACCACCAAGTACGACCTGATCTGGTCGACTTACGACGATGGCGAACTGCGCGGCGAGGTGGAGTTCAGCACCGACCTGTTCGACCGGACCACCATCGCCCGACTGGCCACCGCGTGGCGGGAGTTGCTCGACCAGGCGCTCAGCGCGCCGGACACGCCGCTTGGCGTGCTTCCGCTGGTGCCGGAGGCCGGGCGGCCGACCCTGCTGCCCCGGCCCGCCGAAACGGCCGGTGACCGGCTCCCGCTGCACCGTGGCTTCGAGCGCCGGGTCGACCAGGCGCCCACCGCCGTCGCGGTCACCGACGGCACCCGCTCGCTCGACTACGCCGAGTTGGACACGGCGGCCAACCGGCTCGCCCACCACCTGTACGCGGCCGGGGTGCGGTGCGGCGACCGGGTCGGGCTCCACCTGGACCGCACGGTGGACGCCGTGGTCGCGATCCTCGCCGTCCTCAAGACCGGCGCGGCCTACGTGCCGGTCGACCTCACGGCGCCGAGCGAGCGGCTGGCCTTCGCCTTCACCGACGCCCAGGTGCGGGTGGTGGTGAGCGACCAGCCGGACGGCACGTCCGTCGGCTCTTGGCGGACCGTGCACCTGCACCGGGAGGCGGACGCGATCGCGCGCCGCCCCGCGCACCGGCCCCGAACGGCGGCCACCGCCGACGACGTCGCCTACCTCATCTTCACCTCGGGCTCGACCGGCCGGCCCAAGGGGGTGCAGATCACCCACCGCAGCGTCGGCGAGCTCATGGCCGGCACCGCCGCACGGCTCGGGATCGGCAGCGGCGACGTGGCCACGCTCTTCCACTCCTACGCCTTCGACGTCTCCGTGTGGGAGATCTGGAGCGCGCTGCTGCACGGCGGCAGGCTGGTCGTGGTCCCCTACCTGACCTGCCGCTCGCCCGAGGACTTCGCCGCGCTGCTGGCTCGCGAACAGGTCACCCTGCTCTCCCAGACCCCCTCCGCCTTCCGGCAGTTGACCACCGAACTGGGCGAGCGCCCGCGCCCGCTGCCACGGCTGCGCCGGGTCCTGCTGGCCGGCGAGGCGCTCGATCCCCCCGCGGTGCGGCGCTGGTTCGAGCTGCCGCAGTCGCCGCCCGCCGTGCTGTGCAACCTGTACGGCACCACGGAGACCACCGTGCACGCGACCGCCCACGACATCGCCGCGGACACCGCGCGGGACTTCGACCGCAGCCGGGTCGGCGCGGTGCTGGGGCACCTGACCCAGGTGGTGCTCGACGACCGGCTGCGGCCGGTGCCGGATGGCGTACCGGGCGAACTCTTCATCGGCGGCCAGGCGTTGGCGCACGGTTATGTGAACCGGTCCGGCCTGACGGCGCAGCGTTTCCTGGCCGACCCGTTCAGCCCGGTGCCGGGGGCGCGGATGTACCGCACCGGCGACCTGGTGCGCCGGCTGCCGGGCGGCGGGCTGGAGTACCTGGGCCGGCGGGACGGGCAGGTGAAGGTCCGCGGCTACCGGATCGAGCTGGGCGAGGTCGAGAGCGCGCTGGCCGCCCATCCGTCCGTGGCCACCTGTGTGGTCACCGTGCACGGAGCCGCGCCGGGGGAGGGGAGGCTGGCCGCCTACCTCACGACCGCGCCGCAGGGTGCGCCGGACCCGGCCGAGCTGCGCCGCCACCTGCGCACGACGCTGCCGGAGTACATGGTTCCGGCCAGCTTCACCGTGCTGCCCGCGCTGCCGCTGACCACCAACGGCAAGATCGACCGGGCCGCGCTGCCGGAGCCGTCCGCGGCGCCGGCGATCCGCGCCGCGGGCGAGCGGGTGGCGCCGAGCGGTGACCTGGAGGTCCTGGTCGCCAAGATCTGGTCCGAGGTGCTGGGCACCGGGGACATCGGGGCCCGCGACAACTTCTTCCACCTGGGCGGCGACTCGCTGCGCGCGGTGCGGGTGGCGAGTGCGCTGCGGGCGGCGGGCTGGGTCGTGCCGCTGCAGGACTTCTTCGCCGAGCCGACGGTGGCGGCACTGGCCAAGGCCGCCACGGCGGACCTGGCGGGCGAGGAGCCGGTGGAGCAACGGCCGTTCGCGCTGCTCCAGGCAGCCGACCGGGCGGCCCTGCCGGACGGCGTGGTGGACGCCTATCCGACCGTGAGCATGCAGTTGGCCATGGCCTACCACATGGAGCTCTCCGGGGGCACCGACAGCTATCACAACGTCAACAGCTACCGGGTCAGCGGCGCCTTCGACCCGGCGCTCTTCGAGCAGGCCGTCGCCGAGGCGATGGAGCGCCACCCGGTGCTGCGGACCTCGATCGACCTGGTCTCCTTCGGCGAGCCGCTCCAGTTGGTGCACGGCACGCTCGCGCCTCCGGTCAGGGTCGCCGACCTGCGCGGACTGCCGGAGCCGGCGCGACGGTCGGCGATCCGGCAGGAGTTCGAGCGGCTCCGGCGCACCGGTTTCCCGCTCGGCGAGGCCCCGCTCTTCGCGGTCAGCGTGCAGCTGCTCGCCGAGGACGCCTTCCAGCTGACCCTCGCCGAGCACCACGCGATCCTGGACGGCTGGAGCTTCACCTCGCTACTGTCGGAACTGCTCAGCCGACACGCGGAGTTGCTGGCGAACCCGGGCATCCCGCCGCTGGCCGCACCGAAGTCCGGCTTCGGCGAGTTCGTCGCCACCGAGCGCGCCGTCGCGGTCGACCGGGCGGCGCTGGACTTCTGGCGCGACCGATTGGCGGGCGTGGACGGCAGTCTGCGCCCGCGGGCCGATCTCGCCCCACTGGCAGGCGAGTCGGGCATGCGCAGCACCGAGCGGCTGCTGCGAGGTGTCAACGCCACGCTCCGGCTGGCCGCGGCCAACAGTGGCGGCACGCCCAAAAGCGCGGCGTTCGCCGCCCATCTGCTGGCGCTCGGCCGGATCACCGGCGCGCCCCGGGTGACCACCGGGCTGTCGGTCAACGGCCGACTGGACCGGGACGGCGGCACCGAGGCGCTCGGCCTCTTCCTGAACACCGTGCCGGTCTGCGCCGCGGTGGACGGCGCCCCCGGGGCGCTGGCCAGGCTGCTGCACGAGCAGGAGACGGCGATGCTGCCCCACCGCCGGATGCCGTTCGCCACCCTGGCCCGGATGATGGCCGCAACCGCGCTGGACAGCAACTTCGGCTTCCTGCGCTTCCACGCCCTGGGCCGGCTCGCCGAGGGTGAGACCCGGATCGTCAGCGACAGCCTGCGCTTCGAGCCCACCATGCGGCACGAGCCGACCAACTTCGCGCTCAGTGCGGCCGTGGTGCTGGACCCGACCTCCGATGACGGTCTGCTGCTGGTCGACCACGACCGGGCCCGGCTACCCCAGCGGGCGGTGGCCGAGTACGCGACCGCCTTCCTGGCGGCCCTCGACGCCCTCGCGTCCGGTCACTGACAGTTCGAAACACCCGATCGTGCAATCCAACTGACTTCGCATCAAGAACATCAGAACGGAGTAGCCATCATGGATGCCTTCACCGAGTTCACCGTCGTGGTCAACGACGAGGAGCAGTACTCGCTCTGGCCGGTCGGCCTGGAACTCCCGCTCGGCTGGCGGTCGGAGGGGACCAGCGGCAGTGAGGCGGACTGCCTGGCCCGGGTCGAGCAGGTCTGGTCGGACATCCGCCCGAAGAGCCTGCGGGACTCGATCGCGCGGCGCCGGGCCGAGGAGTCCGCGCGATGACCATCGGGCTGGAGATCGAGCCCAGGACGATCGCGGGCGGTACGGCGACCGTGGTCGACCTCTTCGAGGAGCAGGTGCGGACCAGCCCGGAGGCCGTGGCGCTGGTCCAGGTGGGGGCGGGGGAGTGGTCCTACCGGGAGCTGAACCGGCGGGCGAACCAGGTGGCCTGGTGGTTGCGGGGCCACGGGGTGGGTGTGGGTGACCGGGTGGGGCTGCACCTGACGCGGTCGCTGGAGTGCGTGGCGGCGATGCTGGGGGTGCTGAAGGCGGGGGCGGCGTACCTGCCGCTGGAGCCCGGGGTGCCGTCCGAGCGGTTGGCGCACTTCGTCCGCG
This sequence comes from Kitasatospora humi, assembly GCF_020907985.1. Lineage (GTDB taxonomy): Bacteria > Actinomycetota > Actinomycetes > Streptomycetales > Streptomycetaceae > Kitasatospora > Kitasatospora humi. Next base: position 22,851 of record NZ_JAJJPA010000011.1, read on the forward strand.
ACGCGGCGCCGGTGGTCGTGGTGAGCTCCGATCCGGCAGCGGCGCCCCGGTCGGGGGTGCCGGTGCTGGACCTGGCGGACCTGGAGCAGGCCGGGCAGCAGACCCGCGATCCGGGGCTGGAGCTGACCCCCGAGGACGTGGTGTACGTGCCGTACACCTCGGGCTCGACGGGGCTGCCGAAGGGCACGCTGGTGCCGCACCGCGCGGTGCCCGGCTTCTTCACCGGGGAGCGGTACGCCTACTGGGGCCCCGGGGCCACTTCGGTGTTGCACGCGGCACTGAGCTGGGACGGGCACATCCTGGACCTGTACCCGGCGCTGCTGTCCGGCGGCCGGGTGCTGATCCCCGGCCACGACAACGCAGACCCGGTCGCCACCGCCCGCACCGCGGCCGAGTACGGCGCCAGCGTGCTCTTCCTCACCACGGCCGCGTTCAACCTGCTGGCCCTCACCGAAGGCGGTCCCGCCACGGCTCCGCGGCACCTGCTCTTCGGCGGAGAGAGTGCCAACACCGAGTACACCCGGCGGATCGCCCTGCGCTACCCGGACACCCGACTGGTGCACTGCTACGGCCCGTCCGAGGCGACCGTGTTCACCACCGTGCAACCGCTGCGGCCGGCCGACCTGGCCGGGGACGTCCTGCCGATCGGGCGGGCGGTCGGCGACCGGATCGTCCACCTGCTGGACGACCGACTGCGGCCGACCGCGGACGGCGAGACCGGTGAGCTGTACGTCGCCGGTCCGGCTCTCGGCCACGGCTACCTCGACCGGGCCAGCCTGACGGCACAGAAGTTCCTGCCCGACCCGTTCAGCGCCGAACCCGGCGCGCGGATGTACCGCACCGGCGACCTGGTGCGCCGACTGCCGGACGGCTCACTGGAGTTCGTTGGACGCCGGGACAACCAGGTGAAGCTGCGCGGCTTCCGGATCGAGCTGGGGGAGATCGAGGCCGTGCTGGCCGCCCATCCCTCGGTGGCCACCTGCGCGGTGGTGGTCGACGAACCCGCGCCCGGCGACAAGCGGTTGGCCGGCTACGTCACCGCGGCCCCCGGCGGCGCGGTGGACGTGGCGGAACTTCGGGCGCACCTGCGGGCGAAACTGCCCGAGTATCTGGTCCCGGCCGTCCTCACCGTGCTGCCGGCCCTCCCGCTCACCTCCAACGGCAAGATCGACCGCAGGGCGCTGCCCGCGCCGGGCTCCGCCCCCGTGGCGAGCGAGCCGCGCCGGCAGGCCCCGGCCACCGACCCGCTCCAGGAGCTCATCGCCCTGGCCTGGGGTCGGCTGCTGGGCGTCGAGGGAATCACCGGAGCCGACAACTTCCTGACACTGGGCGGCCATTCGCTGCTTGCCGTGCGGCTGCTGTACGTGCTGCGCGCCGCACTGGGCGTGGACATCACGCTCAGCAGCCTGCTTGGGGCCCGGGACCTCGCGGAGTTCACCACGACGATCCGGGCGGAGCTCGACCGCGCCGGGGTCGAACCCGATCTGCCGGAGCTGGTGCGAAGGCTGGCGCCATGACTGCCTCCCAGCGCCGGCCAGGCCCGGACGACGCGATGCGCGAGCTGCTCGCCGCACTGGTCGACCCGGCGAGCGGCCACGGCGACGCGCTGCCGCGGGACACCGCACGGACCGGCGAGATCCCGCTCACCGAGGGCCAGCGGCAGCTCTGGTTCCTCCAACAGCTCCAGCCGGACGCCACCACCTACCACGTCTGCGCCGCGCTGCGGTTGCACGGACCGCTGCGGCCCGACGCCCTCGACGGCGCGTTCGCCGACCTGGCGGCCCGGCACCCGGCTCTGCGGACGAACATCCTGACCGCCCTGCGCGGCCGCCCCCAGGGGTTCACCCATCCGCCGGGCCGGACCAGCCCGCCGGAGCTCACCGAGCTGACCGGCCGGCCGCCGGAGCGGCGGGACGCGGAGATCCAGCACGCCGCACGGGAGTTGCTGGCCGTCCCGTTCGACCTCGGCCGCGACCCGCTGATCCGGGCCCGGCTGCTGCGGTTCGCCCCGGACGACCACGGGCTGGTCCTGGTCCTGCACCATGTCGTGGTGGACGGCTGGTCGCTGCGGATCCTGCTGCGCGACCTGGCCGCGCGGTACTCGGCGCGGGTGACCGGGGCGCCTGCGGAACTGCCCGAACTCACTCATCAATACGCCGACTTCGCGCACTGGCAGAGCACTGCGATGTCCGGCACGGCGCGCTACCAGCGAGCCCTGGACTACTGGCGGCGAACGCTGGCCGACGCTCCCGAGGAGTCCACCGCACCCCCGGACCCCCGAGGCCCGGGAGACATCGAACAGCCAGGGCGGACCGTGCACTTCGACCTGCCGGCCGCCATCGTGCGCCAGGTCACGGTGCTGGCCGCGCAGCAAGCCTGCACCCCGTTCGCCGTCACCTTCGCGGCGTTCACGCTCTGGCTCGCCCGGGCCGCGCGGCGCACCGACCTCGTGGTCGGGGTGCCCAGCAGCGGTCGTCCGTTCCCGGAACTCGACGGTGTGGTCGGCTACTTCGTCAACCTGCTCCCGGTGCGCAGCACGGTGCGCCCGGAAGCGACCTTCGCCGAGACCGTCCAGGCCGCGCATGCCGGTGTCGCGGGCGCACTCGACCACGACCTGCTGCCGTTCGACCGGATCGTCAAGATCCTCGGCATCCGCCGCAGCGCGGGTCGCCCCCCACTCGCCCAGGTGGCGTTCCAACTGGTTGACGACGCCACGGTGGGCGGCGAGGCCGACGACTGGTACGGCCTGGCCGTCGAGGAGTGCCGCATCCTGCACGACGACGGTGCCCGCTGCGACCTCGAACTCAGCCTGCGCCGGCACGGGCCCGAGGCGATCGAGGGCTGCCTCACCTATGACACCCGGCGCTACCGGGACAGCACCGCCGAACAGTTCCGCGACGACTACCTCGACCTGCTGGCCGCGCTCTGCGACCACCCGGACACCCCGGTGGGCCCGCTGCTCGACGGCGGCCGGCCCCTGACCACGGCTCACGAGGACTGATCTGAATGACGACGACGGTGGAGCGCCGGCCGGGCCGGCCCCAGGTGGTGGACGACTGGTTCCTGCTGCCGGCCCCGCAACCCGCGGCGCGCGTCAGGCTCTTCTGCTTCCCGCACGCCGGTGGCGACGCTTCAGCGTTCGCGCCACTGGCCCGCGCCCTGGCGCCCGAGACCGAGGTGTGGGCACTGCGCCTGCCGGGTCGTGGCGCCCGGCTGCGCGAGCCGATGCCCACGGACTTCGACGCGTTGGTGGACCGGGTGGTCAGGGCACTGCTGCCGCACACCCACCCGGGCGTCACCTTCGGGCTCTACGGGCAGAGCTTCGGCGCACTGCTCGGCTTCGAGGCGGCCCGCGCCCTTCCGCCGGGTCACCGCCCCCGCTTCCTGGTCCCCGCCTCCGCGCACGCGCCCCAGCACTGGGTGCGCGAGCTGCCGGAGCAGCTCGACGCGGCAGGGCTGCTGGCGGCCACCGGATTCGACCGAGTCGTCGCGGAGAACGCCGAGTTCGAGGCACTGGCGCTGGCCACCACCGGCGCGGACCTCGCGTTGTGCCGCACCTACCGGTACCGTCCCGGCCCGCTGTCCGGCACGCGGCTGCACGCGGTCGTCGGCGCCGGCGATCCAATGGTGGCCGGCCAGGACCTGGCGGCTTGGGCGGAGGTCGCCGAACATGGCCTGGACACCACGGTGGTCGAGGGCGGGCACCTGCTCGCGGTCCCCACCGATCCGGGCCCGGCCGAGCTGCTGCGCGCCGTCGCGGCCGCCGCCGTCCAACCGGTCGAGCCGCTGCGAACCGTCGTCGCCGGCGCCGGTCAGCCGTTGCAGCCCGTCGATGCGGCCCAGCCGGTGCGGCCGAGCGCGCCCGCCCGCCGGCCCGCTGCCATCGCGGCGGACCGGGACGTCGACCTGTCCGACACCACCTTCTGGGAGGGCCCGGACGTCGCGGCGCGCATCGACGCGCTGCGCGCCGCCGCCCCGGTGCACCGCACCACGGTCGCGGGCGACGGGCCGGTCTGGTCGGTGCTCTCCTACCAGCTCGCCGCCCAGGTGCTGGGCGACGCGAGGGCCTTCAGCTCGACCGGCGGCTCGCTGCTCGGCACCAGCCCGGACGGCTCGGTGCCGGCGGGCTCCGGAAAGATGATGGCGCTGTGCGACCCCCCGCACCACCGGACCATCCGCAACCCGCTGACGCCGTTCTTCGGCGCCCGCAACACCGCCGGGTACGCCCCGAGGCTGGCGCGACTCGCGCAGGAGGCCGTCCGGTCCGGACTGGCGCGGGGCGAGGTCAACTTCGTCGACGTGATCGCCCCGGTGCCGCTCTCGGTGATGTGCGACCTGCTCGACATCCCGGCCGCCGACCGGGCCACGGTGGTCGCGCTGTGCGACGACGCCTTCCTCGGCACCACGGCGCAGTCCCGCCGCACCGGGCACCAGGAGCTCATCCGCTACCTGTTCACCCACACCATCAAGCACCGCGCGCGGCCGGCCGACGACCTGGTCAGCGTGATGGCCACCCACCGGGTGGACGGCACGCTGCTCCCGCTGGAGGAGGTCGTGCTGAACCTCGACAACATCCTGGTCGGCGGCGTGCAGACGGTCCGCCACACCGCCGCGATGGGGATGCTCGCGCTGCTGCGCAACCCCCGTCAGTTCGACGCGCTGTGGCGGGGCGAGGTGGAGATGGCCGGCGCCATCGACGAACTGCTGCGCTGGACCTCCTCGGGCCTGCACGTGCTCCGCACCGCGTCCCGGGACGTCACGCTCGGGCCGGCCGCGATCCGGGCGGAGGAGAAGGTCGTGGTGTGGACCTGGGCCGCCAACCACGATCCGGCCCGGTTCGACCGCCCCGAGGAACTGCTGCTGGACCGGTCGCCCAACCGCCACCTGGGCCTGGGCTGGGGCGCGCACTTCTGCCTGGGTGCCGCGCTGGCCAGGGCGGAGCTCTCGGCGATCTTCTCGGCCCTGCGGGAGCGGGTGCGAGCGGTGGAACTGACCGGGACGCCACGGCACAACAAGTCGATCATCAACTTCGGTCTGGACGAGCTGCCGGTGCGGCTCGTCGGCCGGTGAGTCCTCGGGAGGGATGACATGGCTGTGACCCTGGACGCAGGCGCCGTCGAGGAACGGTTGGCCGCGGTCTGGTCGGAGGTCCTGGACGTGGTGCCCGTCACCAGGTCGGACAACTTCTTCGAACTCGGCGGCGACTCGATGCTGGTCATCGAGACGGTCGCGCTGGCCCGTGAGGAGGGGCTGGAGTTCACTCCGCTCGACCTGATCGAGCACCAGACGGTGGCCGAACTCGCGGCCCGGATCACCCGCGCCCCACTCGCGCGGCCCGCTGATGCCGCGCCGGAGGAGTTCCCGCTGACCGCCGCCCAGCACCGGCTGTGCTTCGGGCAGCCGCACCCGCGCCACGTCACCCAGTCCGTGCTGTGGCACGCGGACGGCCTGGACGGCGCATTTCTGGAGGCGGCCCTGACCGCCGTCCTGGACCACCACGACTCCTTCCGGCTGCGCCTGGCCGGCGCCCCGGGCGAGCCCCGGCTGCGCTACTCCGCGCAGACCGGCGTCAGGCTCGAACACCTGGACCTGTCCGGCCGCCCCACCGCCGATCGGGAGCGGGAGCTGCTGGCGCACACCACCCGCCTGCAGCGCTCGGTCGATCCCGTGGACGGACCGCTTGCGCGAGCCGCGCTCTTCGAACTCGGCGACGCCGGCCGGCGGTTGTTCGTCACCGCGCACCACCTGGCGGTGGACGGCGCTTCCTGGCGGATCCTGCGCGCCGACCTCACCAGGAGCTACCGGCGGCTGCGACTCGGGCAGCCGGTCGACCTCCCGGCGCCGACCAGCCCGTACGGCCTGTGGGCCCGACACCTCGCCACCGGGCCCGGCGCGACGCCCGCCTCGCCGGTGGCCCGGAGCGCGAGGGTCGCGGACGCGGCCTCGGTCACCGTGCGCGCGTCCGAGCGGGTGACCGCAACCCTGCTGGGCCGGGTCCGGTCCGAGCTGGGCGTGGGAATGGACGCGCTGCTGGTCGCCGCGGTCGCCCGCGCCGTCGCCCGGGTCCGCGGACCGGAGCAGGTCGGCGTCGAGGTCGAGCAGCACGGCCGGGACACCGCCCCCGCCGGGATGGACATCAGCCGGACGACCGGCTGGTTCACCCGCCTGCGGACCGTCCTGCTCACTCCTGACCGCCTGGAGTCCCGCGCGCTGATCACCGCGGCGGGCCGGCAGCTCGGCGACGCCTGGGCCGGCGCCGCCTCCGCGGTGGTGCCCACCGTGCTGGTCAACTACCTGGGCCGGTTCACCGAGCGGCCGGAGGACCTGTTCACCGACGCCACCGAGGCGATCGTCTCGGACCGGTACCCGGACAACTTCCTGTCCCACCCGGTCGAGGTCCACGCCGTGGTCGACGGCGCGCGGCTGGTCACCGTCCTCACCTGCGACCGGGGAGCGCCCGCCGGGGCCGGCGCCGAGGCGCTGGCCGCTGCCTACCGCGAGGTGCTGGAGGAGACGGCCGCCGTGCTGGGGGGAGACGACCGGTGATCCGACTGCATCCGCCCCTGCCGCCCCTGGGGAGCGCCATCGTGCTGGTTCCCGGCGTCGGCGGCACCGCCCGTACGGTCAGGCCGCTGATCACGGCCCTCACCGAGGTGCCGACCGCCGTCGCGCTCCGGCGGCCCGGCGGCGCCGGCACTGCCGGCGCCGCGGACGCGATCCCCGGCTGGGCCGCGGAGCTGGCGCGGCAGCTGGTCGACGGCCCCCGCCCGGACTCGTTGGTGGTCGTCGGGCACAGCCTGGGCGCGTACATCGCCCTCGAACTCGTGCGCAGCCTGCAGGATTCGCTCCCCGGCGTGGTGCGCGAGCTGGTGGTGGCCGGCCAGCTTCCGCCGCACCGCCTCCCGCCCATCGCCGACGATCAGCTCGACGACGCGGCGGTGCTGCGCCGGGTCACCGGCGGTGGGCTGCCCCAGGAGCTGGCCGGCGAGCCCGAGTTGCTGCGCTTCCTGGTCGACTCCTGGCGTGCCGACTACTGGGCCGTCGACGCCTACCGGTCCCGGCCGGTGAGGCCGATCGCGACCCCGCTGCGGGTCTGGAACTCGGTCGCCGACCCCTCCGCGCCGAGCGGAACGGCACTCGACGACTGGCTCGAGTACACCACCGCGCCCACGGCGTTCGCGACGTTCGAGGGCGGCCATGACTTCCTGTTCACCGATGTCGAACCCGTGGCCGCTCAGCTGAGGCGACTGGCCACGCCCCGAGCCGAGGTGCTCCATGACTGACCGGCCGTCATCGTCGTTCCGGTTCCCGTCGTCCGACCGGCTGCCGCCGCGGCCCCCCGAGACCCTGTACGAGTGGTTCGCCCGTTCCGTGGCGGCCCGTCCGGACGCCGCGGCGCTGGAGATCGGGGACGCCCGCTACAGCTACCAGGAGCTGAGCCGTCACGCCGACCGGCTGGCCGGGCGGATCCTGGCCGCCCACGGCACCCGGCCCGAACGGGTCGCCCTGCGCGCTTCCCGCAGCCTGGTCGCCTACGCCGGGTACCTCGCGGCGCAGCGCCTGGGAGCCGCGGTGACCCCGCTCAACCCCGACCATCCCGAGGCCCGGAACCAGGCGGTCTGTTCGCTGGCCCGGGTGGACGTCCTAGTCAGTGACGCGCCCGAGCGCCACCCGGCCCCGGACGGCGGGCCCCGGCCCACCGGGGTCGCGCTCACCGACCGGGAGCTCACCGCGGAACCGGCCGGCGCCGAGCCCGTCGTCCCCTTGCCGCCGTACCGGACGCGCGCGGACGACCTCGCGTACGTGCTGTTCACCTCCGGCTCGACCGGCCGGCCCAAGGGCGTGCCGATCCGGCACCGCAACGTCTCCCCGTTCATCGCGCACCAGATCGACCGCTTCGAGGTCGTCCCTGGCGCCCGGACCACGCAGATCTTCGACCTCACCTTCGACCCGTCGGTGTGGGACCTGTTCGTCACCTGGGGCGGGGGCGCCACCCTGGTCGTCCCGCAGCGCGGTGAGCTGCTCAACCCGGTGGCCTGGGTGGTCGAGCGCGGCCTCACCCACTGGCTGTCGGTCCCCTCGCTCATCTCGGTCAGCGCGGCGCTCGGCCACCTGCCGACCGGACTGGCGACCTCGCTGCGCCACAGCGTGTTCGGCGGCGAACAGCTGACCTACCGGCACGTCGAGGCGTGGCGCGCGGTCGCGCCGAACAGCGCCATCACCAACGTCTACGGGCCGACCGAGCTGACCGTCGCCTGCACGGCGTACCAGCTCCCCGCCGACCGGGCGCGATGGCCGCGGACCTCCACCGACTCGGTCCCGATCGGCCTGGTCCATGACCACCTCGAATCCGCGGTCCTGGACGAGCGGGGACGCGAGGCGGCCGAGGGCGAGCTGTGCGTCCGCGGGGTCCAGCGGTTCGACGGCTACCTCGACCCGGCCAACGACCAGGGACGGTTCCTGCGGCCGGCCGACGACACGGTCGAGGTCCACCGCGACGAGAGCGCGCTGACCCCGGAGCACTACTACCGCACGGGTGACCGGGTGCGCTGGGAGCACGGCACGCTGGTGCACCTCGGGCGGATGGACAACCAGGTCAAGATCCGTGGCCACCGGGTCGAGCTGGGCGAGATCGAGACGGCCCTGCGGCGCTACCCCGGCGTGGTCGAGGCGGTGGTGGTCGCCGTTCCCGGAGCGGGCGGCACCGAACTGGTGGCCTGCCACTCCGGCGAGCCGCTGCCCCGCGCCGACACCAAGGCCTGGCTGCGGCAGCGGATACCCGGCCACATGGTGCCGCGCCGCTTCGTGCACCTCGACCGGCTGCCGCTGAACCCCAACGGCAAGATCGACCGACCCGCGCTGCTGCGCGGTCTGCACGGCGGGCCCGAGCTGGTCGGTCCCCGATGACCAAGGCCCTGCGGGAGTCGCCGGGGGCCGCGGCCGGCTCCGGTCTGCGGACGAACCGCGCGTTCCGGCTGCTCTGGTGCGGCGAGAGCGCCGGCAAGGTCGGCACCGCGGTCACCGGGGTCACCCTCCCCCTGCTGGCCACCGTCACGCTGCACGCGGACTCCTTCCGGATCGGGCTGATCATCGCTGCCCAGTGGGTGCCCTGGCTGCTGGTCGGCCTGCCCGCCGGTGCCTGGGTCGACCGGCACAGCCCGCGACGGCTGATGATCTCGTGCAACGTGGTCTCGGCCGTCAGCCTGCTGAGCGTTCCCCTCGCGGCCGCGGCGCACGTGCTGACGGTGGCTCAGGTGATGGCCGCCGCCGCGGTGCTCGGCCTGGCGAACGTGTTCTTCAGCACCGCGTACCCGGTGTACGTGGCGCTCATCGTCGCCCCGGACGACCTGGTCGCCGCCAACAGCCGGTTGCAGGGCAGCGACTCCTCGGCGCAGATCGCGGGTCCCAGCCTGGCCGGGGTGCTCGCGCAGGTGTGCGGCGCGGCGGTCGGGCTGCTGGTGAACGCCGGGACCTTCGCCGCCTCGACCCTGTGCCTGCTGCTCGCCCGGGAACCCGTCGGGGAACCCGCCCCGGTGACCGGCCGCGAGCCGGACGGGCCCCCGGAGCCGAGGGCCGGGTCGATCCGGCGGGAGATCGGGGAGGGCCTGCGCTTCGTCCGGCGGCACCGCCTGCTGCGGTTGTTCACCGTGGTGGCCGCGCTTGCGAACCTCACCCTGACCGCCTGGGAGGCCGTCGTGGTGGTCTTTCTGGTCCGCACCGTCCAGCTGCCGCCCGTGGCCGTGGGGTTGCTGATGGCCGCGACCGGAGCCGGCGGCCTGGCCGGCGCGTTCGCCGCGGCCCCGCTGACCCGCCGGCTCGGCGAGCCGCGCACCATCCGGCTCAGCCTGGGCGCGACCGCTCCGTTCGGCCTGCTTCTGCCGCTCACCGGCACCGGCGCGGCCACCGTGTTCTTCGTGCTCGGCAGCGCCGTCCCGATCGCCGGACTGATCGTCTTCAACGTGGTGGTCGGCAGCTTCCGCCAGCGGGCCACCCCTCGGCCGCTGCTCGGCCGGATCTCGGCGACCACCCGCTTCCTGATGTTCGGCGCGATCCCCCTGGGCGCCCTCACCGGGGGCGTGCTCGGCTCGCTGCTCGGGCCGCGCGGCGCCCTGTGGTGCGTGGTGACCGCCGCACTGCTGCCCGCCCTGCTCCTCGGCTGCTCGCCGCTGCGCCACCGGCCCGAGCACGAACCCGCCGTCACTTCCCAGCAATCCTCCGCCGCGGAAGGAACTCCGTGTCCCAGCTGGTCGACCGCGCCCCCGTGACGCACCGAACACGAGGTCGAGCAGGCGTCCGGCCGGCCGGTGATCGGCCTGGCACTGGTGGACCCCCGCTTCTACCGTCTCGACACGGTGCTCGCGGCGCTGGACGGCGACGAGATCACGTATCACCCTGAGGCGTTCGCGCCGCACCGCCGGGCCGTGCTCCGCGGCTGCACGCTGGAGCTGCGGCCGGTCGGTGTGAGTCGGCCGGGCGGTGCAACCCGGTCAGGCGACCGCGGCGGCCGGCACCGGTGCCTGCCCGGCCGCGCCCGGTGGTGTTGCCGGCGCGCAGGGTGCCGGCGGCTGCGCCAGGCTCAGCCGCCGGACCAGGTTGAGCACGCCGAACCGGGCGGGCCCGCCCGCTGCGGCCGGCAGCTGGCGCAACAGGCCGTGCAGCACCAGCGCGTGGACGTCCCTGGCCGCCACCGCGGGCGGGATGCCGAGCGCCCGGGCGGCGGCCTCCACCGTCCAGGGACCGGTCAGCGGTGCCACCGCGCGGAGCAGCGCCGCCAGCCGCGGGCCCAGCTCGCGCACGGTGTCGGCCAGCAGCCCGCTCAACTGGGGGCTGTCGCCGGGCAGCGGAGGGGCGGCGCCGTCGATCAGCGCCAGCGGCGTGCTGCGGACGATCTCCAGCAACTGTTCCGGGGAGTACAGCAGGAGCCAGGACCCGGCCGCCTCCAATGCCTGCGGCAGCCCGTCCAGCGCGTGGCAGATCCGGGCCACGGTGGTGACCACCGACTCGGTCGGCAGCAGGTCGGGGCGCAGGTGGCTGACGTACGACAGCATCAGTTCCACGGCGGACCCGGCCTGTTCGGCGGCCGGCGCCGCCGGCCGCCGAACGGGGTGGCACGGCCCGCCCGGCAGCGGCAGGGGGGCCAGCGGCATCAGCCGTCCGTCCAGCGTCCGTTCCGGCCGGCGGCTGGTGATCAGCACCTTCAGCCGCTCGCAGGAGTGCAGCAGCGCCAGCAGCCCGGGGCCGAGGCCGCCCGGGGCCGCGTCATAGCCGTCGAGCACCAGCAGCGTCGGCTTGTCCCGGACCAGGCCCGCCAGTTCGTCCATGGCTCCGCCGTTCCCGCCCTGGGCGAGCAGCGACCTGACCCAGCCGACCAGGGCCGACTGCGGTCGCTGCGGCATCCCCGACGGCTCCTCGGCGCCGCGGTCCATGGCCACCCACAGCACCGGTGCCTTGGCCCGGGCGTGAAAGCACAGCGCCGCCTCCTGCGCCAGCCGTGACTTGCCGACACCGGGCAGGCCCACCACGGTGAGCAGCCGCTCGTGCTCCGCGCCGAGCAGGCCGGTCAGCGCCCGCAGCTCCGCCACACGCCCGGTCAGCGGTCGCAGCGGGGCCGGCGGCGGGGCCAACTCGACACCGTAGAGGTCGCCCAGGGTGCCGGCCACCGAGGCGTTCTCGACCGCGAGTTGGAGGGTGGCCCGGCGGGTGCCGCTGAGCCTCATGGTGTCGGCCAGCAGCCTGATGGTGTCCTTGCGCGGGTGTTGGACCCGGCCCTGTTCGAGATCCCGGATGGCCCGGACACTGATCGTCGAAAGACCGGCCAGCTGCTGCTGCGTGAGGCCGGCCCGCAGGCGTGCGCTGCGCAGCAGGGTGCCGAGTCCGGCCGAGGGAGCCTGAACGTTCATCAGATGATCCTCCGCTATCCGAGGGTGGCCGCACCCCGGGCCCGACCAGGTACCCGGCGCCGGCCCGATCAGCCGCCGTGCCCCGCCGCGGGCCGGTGGCCGCTGGACGGTGAGGTCCTGGGCCGGTCCGGGCGGGGCGTCCGATGGCAGGCAGCATTCCGGCGGCGCTTCCCGATCCTTTCCCCGCGCGGTACCGCTGTCCGGGGGCGGCTTCCCGTCGGCTTCCCTCCAGCATCCCCCGGCATCACCGGGCCCTTCCGGAAACCTTCGGCGAGGCTGCGCAGTACCGCAAGATCAGTGCTCGGCTTATGATCCGAGGGGGCTGGTTCTGTCCGTGATCCGATGTTCGGCCGTGGCGACGTTCCATCGCGGCGAACTCTACGGGGAGAGGGGTAGGGGGGAACGATGCCTGCCGGCGCGCGGAGCGGGCTACGCTTCAACGTCCTTGGCCCGCTTGAGGGCTGGCAAGACGGCCACCGGCTCCGGCTCGGTGGGACGGTCCGGGAACGGGTGCTGGTCACCCTGCTGCTGGAGTCCGGCAAGGTGCTGCCGGTCGCCCGGCTGGTGGCCGCGGTCTGGTCCGAGGACCCGCCCGCCACCGCGTCCCACCAGGTGCGCAAGGCCGTCGCGGAGCTGCGCCGGAGCATGCCGGACGGCCTCCGGATCCTGGTGACCGACGGCCCCGGCTACCGGGCGGCGATCACTGACGCGCAGTTGGACCTGACCGAGTTCGGCACTCTGATCCGCACCGCCCGGCAGGCCGCCGGGGCGGGGCGGCCCGAGGCGGCCGTCGAAGCGTTGCGCGGCGCCCTCGCACTGTGGCGCGGCCCGATCCTCTCGGGCACGGGCGGCCCGGTGATCCAGGCCGCGGCCACCGTGCTGGAGGAGCGCCGGCTGGCCGCCGTCGAGCAGCTCTTCGAGCTGCGGTTGGGCCTGGGCGAGAGCGCCGAGCTGGTGGCCGACCTGCGCCAGCTCGTCCACCAACACCCGCTGCGCGAGACCCTGTGCGGCCAGCTGATGCTCGCGCTCTACCGCTCGGGCCGGCAGGCTGAGGCACTGGAGGAGTACGGCCGGGTCCGCAGGTTGCTGGTCGAGGAGCTCGGCGTCGATCCCGGCCCGGGCCTGGCCCGGATCCATCAGGGCATCCTGCGGGACGAACCCGCACCGCCCCGGCCGTCGGCTGACATACCGTCAGCTACATCCATTTCTGACCCTTCGTCAAGATTGCCTGCTACGGCCTCCGATCAGGTACTGGTGCCAGGAGCCGGGGCGCCCAGCACCCTGCCGTACGACCTCGCCGACTTCACCGGACGCGACCGCGAGCTCGCCGAACTGCTCGCCTGCGCACAGCGGGAGGGCGGGCAGCGGACCGTCATCGTGGCCATCGACGGCATGGGCGGCAGCGGCAAGACCTCGCTGGCGGTGCGGGCCGCGCACCGGCTGGCCGCCGCCTACCCGGACGGCCAGCTCCACATCGACCTGCGCGGCCACGCCCCCGGCGAACCGCCGGTCGGTGCCGGCACCGCGCTGCACACCCTGCTGCGGGCACTCGGCCTGCCCGCTGACCGCATCCCGGACGACGTGGCCGGCCGCACCGCGCTGTGGCGGGCCACCCTGGTCGGCCGGCGGCTGCTGCTCCTGCTCGACAACGCCGCCGACGCCGCCGCGGTGCGCCCACTGTTGCCCACCTCGCCCGGCTGCCTGGTCCTGGTCACCAGCCGGGCCCGCCTGGTGGACCTGGACTGCGCCCAGTGGATCTCGATCGACGTACTGGCGCCCGAGGAGAGCGCGAGCCTGGTCACGGAGATCCTCGGCGCGACCCGGATCGCCGGCGAGCCCGAGGCGGCCGCCGAACTGGCCCGCCTCTGCGGCCACCTCCCGCTCGCCCTGCGGATCGCCACCGCCCGGCTGCGCAACCGCCCGCGCTGGACCCTGCGTTACCTGGCCGACCGGCTGCGCGACGAAACCCGGCGGTTGGACGAACTCAGCTCCGGCGAACGCAGCGTGGCCGCGACGCTGCGCCTGTCCTACCAGATCCTGGACGAGCAGAGCCGCTCGGCGTTCCGGCTGCTCGCCCTGCACCCCGGCGGGGAGCTCGACGTCTACTCGGCCGCCGCGCTGCTGGGCAGCCGGGCACGGGCGGCCGAGTCGGTGCTGGAACTGCTCCTCGACGTGCATCTGCTCCAGCAGCCGGAGATCGGCCTCTACACCTTCCACGACCTGGTGCGCAGCTTCGCCCAGAGCCTGCGCGGCGGGCCGACCGAGGCGGCCGATGCCGCCGCGGTCGAGCGGCTGCTCGACTACTACCTGGCGGCCACCGAGGCGGCCTGCGAGCAACTGTTCCCCGGGCGGCGCCGAAGCCTGGCCGGGATGCCGCAGGCCACGGCCGAGTTACCGGCCCTCCCGGACGGCACCCGGGCCCAGGCCTGGTTCAGCCGGGAGCACACCGCGCTGCGCTCGGCCGTCGCGCTGGCCGAACGGCACGGCCACGACCGGCACGCCGTGTGCCTGGCCCGCAACGTGATGTTCCAGCTGCACGCGCGCGGCCAGCTGGACGAGTTCCAGGCGCTGGGCCGGATCTCGGTCGCCGCCGCGCGTCGGCTCGGTGACCTGGCCCTGCTCGGGGTGAGCCTGGCCAATCTCGGCGTCGGCTGCTGGAAGCTGGGCCACTTCGCGGAGGGCGTCAAGCTCGCACAGGAGGCCCGCGACGTCGCCGCCCGGCTCGGCGACCGGCAGACCGAGGCGCACAGCGAGAGCACCATGGGCCTGTACAAGAGCTTGCTGGGCCGCTTCCCCGAGGCACTCGCCCACCTGACCCGGGCGATCGCCCACCAACAGGAGTTGGGCTCGGTGCGCGACGAGGCGGAGAGCCTGACCCTGCTCAGTGCCCTGTACGAGCAGTGGGGCCGCTACGACGAGGCGGCCGAGGCGGCCCGGCGCGCGGTCGAGCTGGGCCGGCGACTGGGTCGGCACGAGAACGAACTGGCGGCGCTGACCGACCTGGCCGCGGCCCTGCTGGGCCTGGGTTCGTACGCCGAGGCCGAGCAGTACCTCGGCCAGGCACGGGAGTTGTGCGACGAGACCAAGGAGCCCGGCCAGGTCGCGCTGGCGCTGGTCCTGTCGGCCGACGCCGCGCAGCGGCTCGGGCAGCCCGATCAGGCCGCCGACCACCTGGCGCGGACGCTGGCGCTGGTGGAGTGGAGCTCCTCACCGCTGCGCAGGGCCAAGGTGGAGAACACGGCCGGCCGGCTGCTGCACCGCCGCGGCGAGCACGCCGCGGCGCTGGCCCTGCACACCCGGGCGCACCGGCGCGCCGCGGCGATCGCCTACCGCACCGAGGAGGCCTACGCGCTGGCCGGCCTGGCCCAGGCGGCCGAGGCCCTGGGGGATGCCGGCGCGGCAGGCCACCGCGCGGTGGCCGAACAGCTGTTCACGGTACTGGGAGTGCCGGCGGATCGTCGGCGCGACTGAGACGGCCGGGGCTGGGGCCGGGGCCGGGGTGGCCAGGGTGTCGGGGTCATCCCAGCGCGCCGGGAGTGGCGCCCGTCGGACCCTTGTCCTCGGCCAGCACCCGGTACCCGGTCGGCTGGTGCGGGTGCGCTGCCCCCGCGCCAGTGCCAGCGCCCGTTCCCAGGGCCAGGGTCAATGAAGCGATGACGATCCCGACCAGTCCGGCCAGCCTGCGTCCCATGATCACGTCCCTTGAGTGGTGTTCGGCTTGACGTCCCACGTGGAGTTCGAGCGGTGCCCGCTCCTGACTCCACCGATGGTGGCCGCCACACTTCCCGTACGGTTCCCGCCGTGGTACCGCCCGAGCACCCGCTACCCCGGCGGTGCGGCGGAGAGCCCCAGTCCGCCCGCCGTGATCCGCGGACCGCGCGCGGTGAGCACCACCTCGGTCCAGGCGAACCCTTCCTGATGGCCGGTCAGGTCGAGCAGTGCCCTGACCACCGAGCGCACCGCCGCGAGCTGCGCCTCGTCGTGATCGGCCGCGGGCCTGACCGCCACCATCCGGTGCATCCCGTTGCGGGTCATCGTCTCGACCCGCAGGACCGGCCCCACCAGCTCCTCGGATGCGCCGCACCCGCCCGTGTCACCGACCCCACCACTCCCACCGCCCCCACCGCCCCCGTCCCGGACCCGCTCGGCCCAGTCCTCCAAGACGGTCAGCTCCTGGAGCACGGCGCGCAGCTGGGCCGCACCGGGCGGGTCGGATGGACGTGTCACGGGAGCCTCCTACGGCAGGGAACCGGTCAGTCTGACGGTCCCACTGCCCGGTCCCGATTCCCTCCCCAACCGTTCCCACCGGCCCCGAACCCCCGCACGCCCTCCGCCAGGGCTTCACGGTCCGGAGCAGTCCAGTAGCACGCGCGGGACACCCACCCCGTGACCGCCGGGTGTTCCCCGGCGCCCGCGCGGCGCTCCGCTGCCTCGCACCCGGCGACCGCAGTCGACCTGTTCAACGCGGTCGGCGACAGCGGCTGGGAATTCCGCGACGAGGCGGACCAAGCAAAGCGCGAGTACCGCAAGTTGGTGCGGAGGCCCTGATCCCCGGGGGACTGAGCGTCGCGTACCCACGTCAGCCGCCGGCTTCGTTGATGCAGGTGGTGAGAACGCGGGGGCCCGGTCTGGGAAGGCTTCGACGTCACGGACGAACTGGTCTTCGATCCTGACGCCACCAGGCGATACCTGGCGTTACGGGGTCCGCGCTCCGCCCTCGACCGCGATCCGGGTGACCTCATCCGACAGACGGCCGCTGCCCAGCGAGCAGAGCGTCCGACCGTCGACGTGCTCCAGCCGAGTGCCTGTGGCGCGCCGGGTGGAGCCCTGGCCGCCCGCTACGGACGTGTAGGTGTACTCGACGAGGCGGACATCGCTCCAACGGTGGGCGGTGACCTCGCCGGACCGGGTGAGGATCATGCCTCCCTCGAAGAGGTGCAGCCGCGGGGTCCGGTCGGCACGCCTTCTCCGGAGGGCCAGCGCCAGAGGGACCAGTGACACGGCCGCGGCGAGGAAAATCGCCCCCAACGCAGTGACTGCGGGCCCGTACGGGCCCGCAGTCAGGCCGACGCCCGGAGCCAGCAGCACGATCGCCACCCCCAGGGCCAGGCAGCCAAGGCCGTCGCCGCCCAGGGCGCGGCTGCCGCGTGCGGGCCCGAAGCCGAGCCGGCCGGCGAGCTGCGCCACTTCGTGTGCGCCCGCCCGGCCGACTGTGGCCTTCTGATAGGGCACGTCCCCCACCTCGCCGACGCCCGAGCTTCCCGAATTCTCCGACCCCGTCATGCCTGCCCCCGCCCGCCACTCGTCCGATGCTGCCTTCCTACCCCATGTGTCGGCGGCGGTGCACGCGCGGCCGGCCCGGCCGCGCCCCGCCAGCCTGGGCACCGCCATCGGCGTCGCCGCCGTCACCATCGCCCACCTCGCCCCCCGGCACCACCGGCGCCCGCACCACAGCCCTCGCATCGCTGGCCGGCGCCGCCACGGCCCTGGCCACCAACCGGCGCTCCCGCCGCTGTCGCACCGCAACCTGACCGGTTCGAACAACGCAGCCAGGTCCGATGGTGCCAGTGGGGCCCGGTGATCGGCTCGGGCACTGGCCGTCCCGCCATCGCCGCGACCCACCGGGGACGAACGTCGATCCGGCGGCCCGTGCGGTGCTCAACAACATGGGCCGGCAGGGCCCGGGCCCACTGCGCGGGTTCAGGCCTGGTGATCGAAGTGCACCGTGACCGGCGCGTGGTCCGACCAGCGCTCGGCGTGGGAGGCGGCCCGCTCCACGTACGCCTTCGTGGCGCGGCGTGCGATGCCCTCCGTTGTGAGGATCATGTCGATCCGCCAGCCGGAGTCGTTGTCGAAGGCCCGGCCGCGGTACGACCACCAGCTGTAGGGGCCGTCCTGGTCGGGGTGGTGGCGGCGGACCACGTCGACGTAGCCGGCCTCGTCGATGACGCGGGTGAGCCAGGCGCGTTCCTCGGGGAGGAAACCGGAGGCCTTCTGGTTCGCCTTCCAGTTCTTCAGGTCGGCCTGCTGGTGGGCGATGTTCCAGTCGCCGCAGACCAGCACCTCGCGGCCCTCGGCGGCCGCGCGGGTGCGCAACTCGCCGAGGTAGAGCAGGAATTCGGCCATGAAGCGTTCCTTCTCGGTCTGCCGCTCGGTGCCCACCTCGCCCGAGGGGAGGTAGAGGCTGGCGATGGTCAGGCCGGGCAGGTCGATCTCCGCGTAGCGGCCGGAGCCATCGAACTCCGTTGAGCCGAAGCCGATTCGAGTGCGCTGCGGGGCGGTACGGGAGAGTACGGCCACGCCGGCGCGGCCCTTGGCGGCGGCCGGCGCCCAGACGGTGTGCCAACCCTCGGCGTCCCGCACCTCGGGCGGCAGCTGTGCGATCTCCGCGCGCACCTCCTGCAGGCAGACCACGTCCGCCGAGGTCGCCGCGAGCCACTCGACGAAGCCCTTCTTCGCCGCGGCCCGGATCCCGTTCACATTCGCAGTCGTCACCACAGTCACCCGCGCAGCCTACCTCCCGGATTCGGCCGGCCGGTCATCGTGAAGGCCCGATGAATGTCTGCCGCGCGGCCGCCGAAGCCTCGGCATTGGTCTTGACCATCTCCTCGCGAACAACCTAGGGTCCTTTACTGCAAAGACCTTTAATAAAGAAGGACGGATAAAGCACCGGCCTGTCACCAGGAGGAACTTGCCCCGCAGCAGGTGCCTCGGCGGCCGGAGCCAGCCGGACCTTCGGGATGCCGGACGCGGCCGTACCACAGGGACCCGGGCCGGCCAGGGTGGAGGACACGGTGGGGACAGCTCAGCTGGCGGCGGTACCGGAGCCGAAGTACTGGTACCTGCGCACGGTGCTGCTGCGCGCCATCACCTCGGAATTCGGCACCGGCGAGGTGATCCCGAACGAGCGTGAGTTGGCCGCCCGGTTCGGCGTGGCCCGGGCCACCCTGCGGCAGGCCCTCGACCAGCTGGAGCTGGAGGGCCGACTGGTCCGCCGCCGCGGCATCGGCACCCTGGTCGCCGCCCCCCGGGTCGGTGTGCCGGTCAGCCGCCGTGACGAGGGCTGGCCCGGCGGCAACCGGGAGCAGGTTTGGCAGACCGTGGGCTGCGCCGTTGCCCCGGCCGGCGAGCAGTTGGCCGGGGCGCTTGGTGTGCCGGTCGGCGAGACCGTGCACACCGTGCGCCGGATCCGGACGGTCCAGGGCCAGATCGTGGCCACCGAGGCACTGCACGTTCCGGAGTCCGCGCTGCCCGCCCTCCCCGAGATCCGCCTCTCCGGCACGGCGGACGGCACGGCGGCTGACGGCGGAACCGAGGGCGAGGAGCAGGGGCGCGCGGTGCTGCGGCGCCTGGAGCGGCTGGCGGTGGACGGCGAGTCCCGCGCGGTCGAACTCGGTGTGGCCGAGGCCGACGAGGCCGTGCTGCTGCAGCGGCCCCCGGGCACCCCGGTGCTGGTGGTCACCACGCAGTACGCCGCCGCCGGCCGGCTGGCCGCCCTGGCGGTCTCCACCTACCGTGCCGACACCTGCCGCCTCACGTTCGGCGAGACCGGTCTGGTCGAGGTCACCCCAGTCCAGGCGACGGTCCGCAGCGCCAGCTGACGGCATGTCAGAGCAGTAGGGGCGGCGCGATCGGCTCCCCGTCCGCCCGTGGCGTGCGTGGGCGGCCGCTGACGGTGTGTCAACTCCGTGTGGAAACCGGCTGGTCCACGGCGAACAGCTGCTCCTCCACCTGGTCCAGGGCCAGCCGCAGCGCGCCCAGCGCCACCACGTCCTCGCCCAGCGCGGAGAGCGCCACCTCGGGCGCCCGCAGGCAGTAGCGCGCGAGTCGTTCGCGCAGCGGCTCCAGCACGTCGTCCAGGCCGGCCGCCCAGCCGCCGATCACCACCAACTGCGGATCGATCGCCAGCACCAGCGCCGCGACATCGTGCACCAGTCGGCGCAGGAACCGGTCCATCGCCACCCGGGCCACCTCGTCGCCCTCGCGGGCCAGCGTGAGCACCCGGGCCACCGCCGCCTCGTCCAGCGGGTCCAGCGGTTCGCCGGTGGTGGAGAGCAGGCGCTCCGGGGTGGCCTGCTGGCCCAGTAGGTGCAGCGCGCCGATCTCGCCCGCCGCGCCGCCGAAACCGCGGTGCAGCCGGCCGTTGATCAGTGAGCCGGCGCCGGGGCTCAGCCCGGCCAGCACGAACACCACATCGCCCATGCCGACCGCCGCGCCCCGCCAGTGCTCGGCGATCGCGGCCAGGTTGGCGTCGTTCTCGATCAGCACCGGGCAGCGGAACGAGCGGCGCAACCTGGCACCCAGGTCCAGGCCGGTCCAGCCGGGCATCGCGGTGCCGAGCCGGACCGCGCCGTCCCGGTCGATGATCCCCGGCGTGCCCACGCCGACCGCCCAGAGGCTGTCCCGGGAGACCCCGGCCTTGCGCAGCAGCTCGGCCACCGCGCCGCGCGCCGCGCCGAGCCGTTCCTCGGCGTCCGCGGTCTCGGCGACCGCGCGGGCGTGGCTGCCGATCTGCGCACCGGCCAGGTCGGCCAGCACCACGCGGATCGTGCGCGCGCCGATCTCGATGCCGAGACTGTGCCCGGCCTCGGCCCGGAACCGGAACCAGCGGGCCGGTCGTCCCCGCTGGCGGCCGACGTCCTGGCTCTGCTCGACCTCGGCGACCAGACCGGACTCCATCAGCCCCTCGATCACGCCCTCGACGGTCGGCCGGGACAGGCCGGTGTCGCCGACCAGTCGGGTGAGGGTGACGGCCTGCCCGTCGCGCAGCGCCCGCAGGGTGACCGCGGCGTTGATCCGCCGCAGCAGCGAGGAGTCTCCTCCGACGAGTCGATCCGCCAAGTCGCTGCCTTTCCGCATGCGCGCGGCGTCCCTGGCGCGCGGTGACGAGAGTGCGCGGTGCCATCGGTGCACCGCGAGCGGACGCTTCGCCGGTGCCGCGCGCGAGGTGCCGCATCTCGGTGGGCGTCAGCCGGATCCTAGCCCTCGCCCCGCCGAGCCCGCGAGAATTCGCGCAGCTCATGGCCCGTTCGAGACCGAAAGTTGACCAAACGTCCGGTGGTTGGCGGTGGTCTGTTGGCGGGCTCACGGCGCATGCGTGGGGCTGACCCGGTCGGTGGAAACGGCACGGCGTCCCGGGGCCTTATGCTGCGGCGCATGCCGAACGACATCCCCGTGCTCGAACCGAGCGGAACCCTGGCGCCGGACGCGGCCGCCTTCCTGTCGCAGCGGACCAGCCTCGCCCCCGTTCCCTTCGTGCCCGAGATCAGCCTCCACATGGCGGACGACGTCATCGCGCTCTGGGAGGCGCTGGAGCAGGCCCGCGGTGAGATCGGCCTGCCGCCGCCGTTCTGGGCGTTCCCGTGGGCCGGTGGCGTGGCGGTGGCCCGGTACGTGCTGGACCATCCGGAGCTGGTGGCCGGGCGACGGGTGCTCGACCTGGCGGCGGGCTCGGGGCTGGTCGCCATCGCGGCCGCGCTCGGCGGCGCGGCGGCGGTGCGGGCCGTGGACATCGACCCCTACGCCGTGGTGGCGATGGAGGTCAACGCCGGGGCGAACCGGGTCGAGATCGAGCCGGTGGCCGAGGACATCCTGGACGGCGACGGCGGGACGGCTCAGGTGGTCCTGGCGGGCGACGTGTTCTACGAGCGGGCCATGGCCGCGCGCTTCCTGCCCTTCCTGGAGCGGGCGCAGGCCCGGGGGGCGCAGGTGATCGTCGGCGACCCGGGCCGGGCGTACCTGCCGCGTGAGCGGTTCACCAGCCTGGCGAGCTACCGGGTGCCGGTGGTGGCCGACTTGGAGGACGCCGAGCACAAGGCCACCACCGTGTGGCGGCTCGACTCGGCGTGCCCGTCGGGCGACTGAGCCGGGCGCAAGCCCGGGCCTGCCGGTGGGCCCAGGCCGGGGGCCTGTGGGTCCGCCCGGGCCGAGAGCCCGCGGGTGGACCCAGGCCCAGAGCCTGCGGGTCGACCAGGCCCAGGCCCAGGCCCAGGGGCCCGGCGGACGGCCCGAGCCGGTGGCCGGCTGCGGACCCGGCCGGGAGGACAGCGGCGGGACGGCCGCCGGGAAGGCCCGGACGAACGGTCAGGCTGGACGTCCAGGCCGTGCGCTCAGCCGGGCGGTCAGGCCGGGAAGGCCCGGGCGAACGCCGCCGCGTCCCAGTGGCCGCCCAGCGCGGGCGCCAGCGCCGCGGCCGCGCGGTCGGCGAAGCCCTCGGCGGTCGCGACGGCTCCGGCGGGCAGCGCCCCCAGCAGCGGTGCGCCGGCGTCCTTGGGCAGGTCGGCGAGGTTGCACCGCATCGCGAGGTCGGGCTCGGCCGGCCAGCTGCCGATCACGATGCCGGGGGTGCGCAGGCCGCGGGCTCGCAGCGCTTCGGCGTTGAGGCCGGTGCTGTTGAGGCTGCCCAGGCCCGCGGTCACCACGGTGAGCACCTCGCCACCGGCGGCCTGCGCCATGTCCGCCAGGGTCAGCCCGTCCTCGTTGTACCGGACCAGCAAACCGCCCGCCCCTTCGACCAGCACGAGGTCGTGGCTGACCGTCAACTCCTTGATTTCCGCAGTCACCTGATCCAAAGTCAGAGTCGGCAGCCCGGAGCGCCGGGCAGCGGTGTCGGGAGCCAGCGGCTCCGGGTAGCGTGCCAACTCGCGCAACGTCACCGTGGATCCGGCCAGCCGTGCCACCTCCGCGCAGTCGCCGGCCTCGCCCGGCGCCATGCCGGTCTGGCCGGGCTTGAGCACCGCCACCGAGCGGCCGGCCCGCACCGCGAGGGCCGCGATCGCGGCCGTCACGGCGGTCTTGCCGACCTCGGTGCCGACGCCGCTGACGAAGAGCAACTGCCCCGGGCCGTTCACTGCGTTCATCGTGCTCATCCCTTCAGCGCCGCCGCCGCGACGCCCGCGCCGATCCGGGCCAGGTCCTCGTCGTCGGTCACGTACGGCGGCATGGTGTAGACCAGGTCGCGGAACGGGCGCAGCCACACCCCTTCGCGGGCCGCCGCCTCGGTGGCGGCCACCACGTCGACGGGGTGGTCCAGCTGCACCACGCCGATCGCGCCGAGCACCCGGACGTCCGCGACCCCGGGAGCCCCGGCCAGCGGGTCAAGCGCGGCCCGCAGCCCGGTCTCGATCCGGCTGACCTCGGTCCGCCAGTCCTGTTCGAGCAGCAGCCCGATCGAGGCGTTGGCGACCGCGGCGGCCAGCGGGTTGCCCATGAAGGTCGGCCCGTGCGCCAGCACCGGCACCGAGCCCCGGCTGATCCCGTCCGCCACCTCGGCGGTGCACAGCGTGGCCGCCATGGTCAGGTAGCCGCCGGTGAGCGCCTTGCCCAGGCACATCACATCGGGTGACACCTGCGCATGGTCGGCCGCGAACAGCGCCCCTGACCGGCCGAAGCCGGTGGCGATCTCGTCGAAGACCAGCAGCACGCCGTGCCGGTCGCAGAGCTCGCGCAGCAGCCGCAGGTAGCCGGGGGAGTGGAACCGCATCCCGCCCGCGCCCTGCACCACGGGTTCCACGATCACCGCCGCCAGTTCGTCGGCGTTGCGCTCGATGACGTCGGAAAGCTCGGCGGCGTAGGCCGGGTCGACCTCGGCCTCGAAGCCGGCCGGTGGCTCGCCGACGAACAGCTGACGGGGCAGCACCCCGCCCCACAGCTGGTGCATGCCGCCGACCGGGTCGCAGACCGACATCGGGTGGAAGGTGTCGCCGTGGTAGCCGCCGCGCCAGGTGAGCAGACGCTGCTTGGCGGGACGGCCCACCGACTGCCAGTACTGCAGGCACATCTTCATCGCGACCTCGACCGCGACCGAGCCGGAGTCGGCCAGGAAGACGTGCTGGAGCGGATCGGGCGTCAACTCCACCAGCTTGGCGGCCAGCCGCACGGCGGGCTCATGGGTGAGGCCGCCGAACATCACATGGCTCATCCGGCCCAGCTGGTCCTGGACCGCCTGGTTCAGCACCGGGTGGTTGTAGCCGTGCAGGGCCGCCCACCAGGACGACATCCCGTCGATCAATTCGCGGTTGCCGCCCAGTGGTTCGGCCAGCCGCAGGCGCACGCCGGCGGCCGACTCGACCAGGTGGGAGGGCACCGTGCCGGGCATCGGCCCGTACGGGTGCCAGACGTGCGCCCGGTCGAGCGCGACCAGTTCCGAGACGTTGGTCGGTTCGGACATCAGGCGTTCGGGGCCAGCTCGGTGCCGGCGCCCCGGCGGCGGACCCGGACCAGGTCCTCACGCAGGTCGTCGGCGTCGGGCGAGGCCTGCGCGGTGGCCTGCGCGGGCTCACCGCACGGGCCGCAAGCGCCACCCGCGTGCCCACCGCAGCCGTCCGCCGGGGCCGCCCCGGAGGTGTCGGCGGGGGACCCGCAGCCGCCGGAGGTACCGCAGCCGCCGGCGAACTGCTCGGCGTACTCCGAGCGGTGCCGCGGCATGGTCGCCTCGCCCTGGCCCTCGACCTCGAAGCCGGCGTCCTTGATCATGTCCAGGTCCGCCTGGCCAGCCTGGCCCTCGCTGGTCAGGTAGTCGCCCAGGAAGATCGAGTTGGCGATGTGCAGGCCCAGCGGCTGCAGGCTGCGCAGGTGCACCTCGCGGCCGCCGGCGATCCGCACCTCGGTGTCCGGGTGGACGAACCGGACCATCGCCAGGATCCGCAGGCAGTGCTGCGGGGTGAGGTTCCACTCCTTGGCCAGGGGGGTGCCCTCGAACGGGATCAGGAAGTTCACCGGCACCGAGTCGGAACCGAGCTCGCGCAGCGCGAACACCACGTCCACCAGGTCCTCGGCGGTCTCGCCCATGCCGGCGATCAGGCCGGAGCAGGCCGACAGGCCGGCGCCGTGCGCCTTCTGCACGGTGTCCACCCGGTCCGCGTAGGTGTGGGTGGTGGTGATGTCGCCGTAGGTGGCCTCGGAGGTGTTCAGGTTGTGGTTGTAGGCGTCGACGCCGGCGGCGGCCAGCCGCTCGGCCTGGTTGTCGGAGAGCAGGCCGAGGCAGGCGCAGATCTCCACGCCCGGGTCGGCGTCCTTGATCGCCGCGATGGTGTCGGTGACGCGGTCGATGTCACGGTCCGTGGGCCCGCGCCCGCTGGCCACCAGGCAGACCCGCTTGGCGCCGCCGGCCACGCCCGCGGTCGCCGCCTGAGCGGCCTCCTCGGGCTTCAGCCAGGTGTACTTGAGGATCTCGGCCTTGGACCCGAGCCGCTGGGAGCAGTAGTTGCAGTCCTCGGGGCAGAGTCCGCTCTTCAGGTTGACCAGGTAGTTGAGTTTGACCCGGCGGCCGAACCACTTGCGGCGAACCTTGCCGGCGGCGGCGACGACGTCCAGCAGGTCGTCGTCCGCGGTGGCCAGCACCGCGAGGGCCTCCTCCCGTGTGGGGAGTTCGCGGTTGAGGCCTTTGGCAACGAGGGTGTCGAGCAGATCCATGCGCTGATCCTGCCTGGCCGACGGCGCGCGGCGCCATAGCGAACCGACCAGAAGATCGCCCTGACGGTGTGCGAGTTGTCACATAGCGAATTTGAGGGATGGTTCGCTCACGAGCCCTTGGCCGGTCGGTCTGCCGCCAGCCCTGTGACCTGCGCCTCGATCGTGTTGCATACAATCACCCCATGACCACGCAGGGGGATCAGAGCTCCATATCCGACCGCGCACCCGCCACCCCGGGCGCCGTCAGGAACGGTGCGCGCGGTGGGTCCAAGCGGCGTGTCGTCGCGTGGTGCGGCGCGATCGCCGTGCTGGGCGCCGGCGGCTGGGTGGTCTCCCGTCCGCATCCGGGCGACTTGCTGCCCGGGCTCGGCAGCACCAGCCAGGACGTCTCGGTGGTGGTGGGCAGTCCGGCGCCGACCTCGGCGACCGACCCCAACCCGTTCGACGTCAACCGGTACTTCCCGCAGGGCAAGCCGGTCGAGGTCAACACCTACAAGGGCAAGCGGTCCGGAGCCCGGCAGAGCGGCGACTGCGCCGAGATCCTCGAGGACGCGGCGAAGAAGCTGCTCAAGGACGCCGGCTGCCAGGGTTACATGGCCGTCAGCATCAGCCGGTCGGACGGCAAGGTGCTCACCAGCGTCACCGTGCTGCGGTTCGCCAACGACGGCGCCGCCGCCAAGGCCGCCGAACTGCTCACCGGGCAGGGCGCCGTGGCGCGCTTCGTACTGCCGGACGCCACCGTCGCGGCCACCCCGAGCCCGGCCCCCGGCGCCGCCGCCAAGGGCGACCCGGCACCGAAGGTGCAGGCGGTGCGGCACTACGTCACGTTGACCAGCTCGCGGTTCGCCGACGGCCACACCCCGGCAACCCCGCAGGACAACCAGGACCTGGACGAGGCCACCCGGGTCTGCTCCTACACCGCCGGGACGGCCTTCGTCTGGTCGTGAAGCCGGGCGCTTCGCCCGGCTCCCGAGTTCGTGCGGCGGCACGGCGGAGCGGTCCTGAAGTCCCCCGGGACGACCGTCAGTTGACGGCCGACCAGGGGGACTCGTCCGTCAGAACCCGCCGAGCCGGTCCACTGCCATCACCCGCAGCACGGCCCGGCCCTCGGCGTCCGAGCCGAAGAGGTCGACCTCGGCGCTGATGCCCCAGTCGTGGTCGCCGGCCGGATCGTCGAAGATCTGCCGGACCCGCCACAGACCGGCGTCGTCGTCCTCCTCGATCAGGAGCATCTTCGGGCCGCGGGCGTCCGGACCGGTGCCCAGGTCGTCGTGCTCCTCGTAGTAGGCGTCCATCGCGTCCGCCCAGCGGTCCGCGTCCCAGCCGTCCTCGCCGTCCAACTCGCCCAGCTCGTCGTAGTGTTCGAGGGCGGCCAGCTCGACCCGGCGGAACATCTCGTTGCGCACCAGGACGCGGAAGGCCCGGGCGTTGGCCGTGACCGGCTGCGGCTTGGCCTCCAACTCGGTCTCTTCCTCGGCGGGTTCGGTGGGGTTGGCGAGCTGCTCCCACTCGTCCAGCAGGCTGGAGTCGACCTGGCGGACCAGCTCGCCCAGCCAGGCGATCACGTCCTTGAGCGCCTCGGTCTTCAGCTCCTCCGGCACCGTCTGCTCCAACGCCTTGTAGGCACCGGCCAGGTAGCGCAGCACGATGCCCTCGGTGCGGGCCAGGTCGTAGTGGCCGACGTAGTCGGTGAAGGTCATGGCGCGCTCGTAGAGGTCGCGCACCACCGACTTGGGCTGCAACTGGTGGTCGCCGATCCACGGGTGGGCGCGCCGGTAGACCTCGTAGGCGTGCTCCAGCAGCTCCTCCAGCGGCTTGGGCCAGGTGATCTCCTGGAGCCGCTCCATCCGCTCCTCGTACTCGATGCCATCGGCCTTCATCTGGCCGATCGCCTCGCCGCGCGCCTTGTTCTGCTGGGCGGCCAGGATCTGGCGCGGGTCGTCGAGGGTCGCCTCGACCACCGAGACCACGTCCAACGCATAGCCGGGGGACTCCTGGTCGAGCAGCTCGAAGGCGGCCAGCGCGAAGGTGGAGAGCGGCTGGTTGAGCGCGAAGTTCTCCTGCAGGTCGACGGTGAGCCGGACGATCCGGCCCTCCGCGTCCGGCTCGGGCAGCCGCTCCACCACCCCGCCGGCCAGCAGGGAGCGGTAGATGGCGATCGCCGAGCGGATGTGACGGCGCTGGGCCGCGCGGTCCTCGTGGTTGTCGGTGAGCAGCTTGCGCATCGCCTCGAAGGCGTTGCCGGGCCGACCGATCACCGCGAGCAGCATCGCGTGGGTGACCTTGAACCGGGAGACCAGCGGCTCCGGTTCGGCGGCGATCAGCCGCTCGAAGGTCTCCTCGGTCCAGCCGACGAAGCCCTCCGGCGCCTTCTTGCGCACCACCTTGCGCTTCTTCTTGGGATCGTCACCGGCCTTGGCGAGCGCCTTCTCGTTCTCCACCACGTGCTCGGGCGCCTGGGCGACCACCTGGCCCACGGTGTCGAAGCCGGCTCGCCCGGCGCGGCCGGCGATCTGGTGGAACTCCCGGGCCCGCAGCACCCGCACCCGCACCCCGTCGTACTTGGAGAGGGCGGTGAACAGCACGGTGCGGATCGGCACGTTGACCCCCACGCCGAGCGTGTCGGTGCCGCAGATCACCTTCAACAAGCCTGCCTGGGCGAGGCGTTCGACCAGGCGGCGGTACTTGGGCAGCATGCCCGCGTGGTGCACGCCGATGCCGTGCCGGACGTAACGGGAGAGGTTGCGGCCGAACTTGGTGGTGAACCGGAAGTTGCCGATCAGGTCGGCGATGGCGTCCTTCTCCGCCTTGGAGCACATGTTGATGCTCATCAGCGACTGGGCGCGCTCCACCGCCTCCTTCTGCGTGAAGTGCACCACGTAGACCGGGGCCTGATTGGTCTTCAGGAGCTCTTCCAGGGTGTCGTGCAGGGTGGTGCGGCGGTACTCGTAGAACAGCGGCACCGGGCGGGTGGCGGAGCGGACCACGGTGGTGGCGCGGCCGGTGCGCCGGGTCAGGTCGGCCTCGAACCGGCGCACGTCGCCCAGCGTCGCCGACATCAGCAGGAACTGCGCCTGCGGCAGCTCCAGCAGCGGGATCTGCCAGGCCCAGCCGCGGTCCGGCTCGGCGTAGAAGTGGAACTCGTCCATCACGACCTGGCCGATGTCGGCCCGCTCGCCGTCCCGCAGCGCGATGTTGGCCAGCACCTCGGCGGTGCAGCAGATGATCGGCGCGGTCGGGTTGACGCTGGCGTCGCCGGTCATCATGCCGACCTGCTCGGTGCCGAAGATCTTGCAGAGGTCGAAGAACTTCTCCGAGACCAGGGCCTTGATCGGCGCGGTGTAGAAGGTGCGCTTGCCCTCGGCCAGCGCGGCGAAGTGCGCGCCCGCGGCGACCAGCGACTTGCCCGAGCCGGTCGGCGTCGCGAGGATCACGTTGGCGCCGGTGAACAGCTCGATCAGCGCCTCCTCCTGAGCCGGATAGAGGGTGATGCCCCGCTCCTCGGCCCATCCGGCGAAGGTGGTGTACAGCGCGTCTGGGTCGGCGGGCCTGGGCATCAGATCAAGGAGGGTCACCGGCCCACCCTACCGTTCGCCCACCACGGGCCCGGAGTGTGCCCGGGAGCACGTTGCCCGCGGGCCGCCGGGCGTGCCAGGGTGCGGACCATGATCGAGCCGACCACCACCGCCCGCCCGCAGGCCCCGGCCGCCGTCTTCGACTGGCTGGACCAGGCGGCCGAACTGCGAGCCCGCGCCGGCCTCACCCGCGTCCTGCGCAGCCGCCCGGCCGACGACCCGGTGCTGGACCTGGCCTCCAACGACTACCTCGGTCTCACCCACCACCCGGCGGTGACCGAGGCCGCCGCCGCTGCGGCACGGCGCTGGGGCGGCGGCGCCACCGGCTCCCGGCTGGTCACCGGCACCACCGCACTGCACACCGAGCTGGAGGTCGAGCTGGCCGACTTCTGCGGCGTGGAGGCGGCCCTGGTGTTCTCCTCCGGCTATGCGGCCAACCTGGCCGCGCTGACCGCGCTCACCGATCCGGACACGCTGATCGTCTCGGACGCCTACAACCACGCCTCGCTGATCGACGGGTGCCGGCTGGCCCGGGCCCAGGTGCACCGGGCGCCGCACGCCGACCCCGCCGCCGTGACCGAGGCGCTGGCCGGGCGGGTCGAGCCGCGGGCGCTGGTGGTCAGCGACACCGTCTTCTCGGTGGACGGGAACGCGGCGCCGCTGGCCGGGCTGTCGGCGGCGGCCCGCAGCGGGGGAGCGGCGCTGCTGGTGGACGACGCGCACGGGCTGGGCGTGCTCGGTCCCGGCGGGCGCGGCGCGCTCTGCGGCGCGGGGCTGGCGGGCGAGCCGGACACCGTCGCCACCGCCACCCTCTCCAAGTCGCTGGGCGCCCAGGGCGGGGTGGTGCTGGGCCCGCGGCGGGTGATCGGGCACCTGGTGGAGAGCGCCCGCACCTTCATCTTCGACACCGGGCTGGCGCCGGCCTCGGTGGGCGCGGCACTGGGGGCGCTGCGCCTGCTGCGGTCCGAGCCGGAGCGGGCCGCCCGGGCCCGTGAGGTGGCCGTCCTGCTGTCCGAACGGCTCACGGCGGCCGGGCTGCGGGCCAGCACCCCGGACGCGGCGGTGGTCTCGGTGCGCGCACCCGGCCCCGAGCAGGCGGTCGCCTGGGCCGCCGACTGCCGCGCGGCCGGGCTGGCGGTGGGCTGTTTCCGTCCGCCGTCCGTGCCGGACGGCTACTCCCGGCTGCGGCTGACCGCCCGCGCGGACCTGACGGACGCCCAGATCTCGGATGCGGTGACCACGCTGGTCCGCACGGCGCCTCGGGGCTGACGCATCACAGGGGCCGGGTCCGGCGCGGCCCGGACGGTCATCGGCGGGCCGCGCCCGGCCCGGCGCCATTGCCGTCGGCGCCGCCGACGCGCAGTACTGCGCCGCGCTGTCAGCCGCTACTGTCTGGGTTCACCAACGTTAACCACCCTGGAGGACCCTCATGACCCGGTTCGTCACCCTGGAGGTCACCGACGGTGTCGGCAC
This sequence comes from Kitasatospora humi, assembly GCF_020907985.1. GTDB lineage: Bacteria > Actinomycetota > Actinomycetes > Streptomycetales > Streptomycetaceae > Kitasatospora > Kitasatospora humi. The sequence continues at coordinate 53,212 of NZ_JAJJPA010000011.1, forward strand.
CATCCGGCTGGACCGCCCCAAGATGAACGCACTGGACATCGCGATGCAGGACCAGCTGCGCGAGGTCGCCGGCGAGGCAGCCGCCCGCGCTGACGTCCGCGCCGTGGTGATCTACGGAGGCGAGCGGGTCTTCGCCGCCGGCGCCGACATCAAGGAGATGCAGGCCATGTCGTACACCGACATGGTGGCCCGCGGTGGCGCGCTCCAGGACGCCTTCACCGCGGTGGCCCGGATCCCGAAGCCGGTGGTCGCGGCCATCACCGGCTACGCCCTGGGCGGCGGCTGCGAGCTGGCGCTGTGCGCCGACATCCGGATCGCCGGGGACAACGCCAAGTTGGGCCAGCCGGAGATCCTGCTCGGCCTGATCCCCGGCGCCGGCGGCACCCAGCGCCTGCCCCGCCTGGTCGGCCCGAGCAAGGCCAAGGAGCTGATCTTCACCGGCCGCATGGTGGACGCCGAGGAGGCGCTGCGGATCGGCCTGGTCGACCAGGTGGTCCCGGCCGAGGAGGTCTACAAGGCGGCGCTGGACTGGGCCGGCAAGCTGGCCGCCGGCCCGGCCTGGGCGCTGCGCGCCGCCAAGGAGTCGATCGACCGCGGCCTGGAGAGCGACCTGGACACCGGCCTCGCCATCGAGAAGGCGCACTTCGCGGGCCTGTTCGCCACCGAGGACCGGACCACCGGCATGCGCAGCTTCGTCGAGGACGGCCCGGGCAAGGCCAAGTTCGCCTGAGGGCCGAGCCCGAGCGCCCGAACTCGCCTTCCACGCCAGGCCTTTGGCGCGCCCGGCCGGTGACGCGCTTCGCCTTGACACCCACCGGCCGGTGACGAGCTTCGCCTTGGCACCCACCGGACGGTGACGCGCTTGGCGGCTGTCGGCCGACGGCCGGCCCGCCAAGCGCGCGTCAGGATCCGCCCGCCGTGAGCAGCACCTCGGCGCCCACCGGCTGGTACCCCGCCGCCTGGAACGCCCGGACGCTCTTCGCGTTGCCCGGTGCCTGCTGCGCCCACACCACGTCGCCCGCCGGCACCAGGTGCCGCGCACTCACCGCCAGCGCCCGCCCGATCCCGCGCCCCTGCGCAGCCGGGTCCACCTCGATGGCCGCCTCCCACCTCCCGGCCACCCCGCGCCCGAGCACCAGCAGCCCACTGCCCGGCGCCTCCCAGGCCCGCACTCCATCGCGGAACCGCAGCGCCCGAACCACCCGGGGGTGCTCCCGGTCCGCGATCTCCACCAGCGGCAACGGGGGCTCGCCGGGCAGTCGCCGAGCCACGGTCAGCAGGTCCGTGTTGCCGATCCGCCGTCCGGTCCGCTCCGCGAGCGCCACCAGGAAGTGCGGCGACAGCGGCGCGGCCAGCCGGTCGTCCGACGCACCCTCGATGGCCTTGCGGACCCATGCCGGGTCCTCGTCGGTGAACACCACGGCGTGCGCGCACAGCGCCAGCACGCCGGTCTCCCGTTCGCCGGGCTGCGGCACCACGGTGATGCCGCCGTCGGAGGGTGGGAACTCGCCGCGTGCGGCGGCATCCAGGATCAGGGCCAGGGTCCGTTCGGTCATGATCGGCACCCTATGGGCCCGTCCCGGTGGGCTGTCGGCGAGCCCGGTGCGTCGCCCCCCTTCCGGTGCGCTGCCGGCGTGCCCGGCGCGCTCCCCTGCGCCCGGTGGTCGTCAGGGACCGGCCCCCGCGAACGCGGCCGGCGCCTCCACCCGCCCATCAGGCGGACGGAGGCGCCGGGCGGCGTCTCACCGTGTCAACGGCTCATCACATGGTGAAACGGCTCATCACATGTTGAACAGGTGCTCGAACATCGAGCCCATGCCGAAGGAGCCGAGGTTGGCGTCGCGGCCGGCGTTGATGATGTCGTTGCCGGCGACCTGGTTGCGGTCACCGACGATGACGGTGCCCGCGTTGCCGCCGCGGTCACGGTCACGGTCGCGGTCACGGTCACGGTCGCGGTCGCCCCGGCCGAAGTCCTCGGTGCGCCCGTTCTCGTCCTCCTGGCCCTCCTGGCCGTGGTGGTGGCCGTGGTGACCGTGGTGGCCGTGGTGGCGGCCGTGGTGCCGGTCGCACTTGTCCTCGTCCCGGCTGTGCTCGCGCTCGCGCTCGTGCTCGTGCCGGCCGCACCGGTCACGGTCCCGGTCCCGGTCACGGTCCCGGTCGCGGTCCCGGTCGCGGTCCCGGCCTCGGCCCTCGTCGAGGAAACCGTCGAAGGTGCCGAGGTTGACGTCGCAGCCCGCGTTGATGATGTCGTGGCCGGCGACCTGGTTGTCGTCACCGACGATCACGGTGCCGTGGTTGCCGCCGGAGAACGACTGGGCTGAGGCGACGGTAGGCACGGAGGCGATGCCTGCGGCGGCGGCCAGAACCAGTGCCCACTTGATCCGCTGGTGCATGAGTGTTTTCTCCAATCTGGTGGGGGAAACGTGACTCCAGTAGGGCATCGGGCCAGCGCGGTGCGCATGCGGAGCGATCGGGATCTTCCGCCAGTCGGCGGTGCTCGGGGCAGGGCGTGGAATGCCGGCGAACCAAGCACGGAGCGTGCTCCAGGGGCGACTCGCCGTAGTCGTCAAATGTCGCCCGTGCGGGTGAGGACCGGTATGGCGCCATGGTCGGCCGGAGCCGCTCGGGCACCATCGTGAAGCCGAGCTGTGGCGGCCGTTAAGAATTCCTCGATGGACCGCACCCCCTCCCACCAGGCAGATTGCTGTCGGGCCCGGCGCGGAATGGCGCCGCGACCGGGCCCCTGACCCTCTCCCGTTCCGCCGCCCAGTCAGGAGCCGCAGCTGTGAAGGCACTCGTCAAGAAGCACGCCGAGCCCGGACTGTGGCTGACCGAGGTCCCCGAGCCGACGATCGGCCCCGATGAGGTGCTGATCAAGGTGCTGCGGACCGGCATCTGCGGGACCGACCTGCACATCCGCAAGTGGGACGGCTGGGCGCAGCAGACCATCAGAACGCCGATGACGATCGGCCACGAGTTCGTCGGTGAGGTCGTCCGGACCGGCTCGGCGGTCGCCGAGGTCACCGTGGGCGACCTGGTCAGCGGCGAGGGTCACCTGGTCTGCGGCAAGTGCCGCAACTGCTTGGCCGGCCGCCGCCACCTGTGCCGCAACACCGTCGGTCTGGGCGTCAACCGGGACGGTGCGTTCGCCGAGTACGTCTCGCTGCCGGCCTCCAACGTCTGGGTGCACCGGGTGCCGGTCGACCTGGACGTGGCCGCGATCTTCGACCCGTTCGGCAACGCCGTGCACACCGCGCTCTCCTTCCCGCTGGTCGGCGAGGACGTGCTGGTCACCGGCGCCGGCCCGATCGGCATCATGGCGGCGGCGGTCGCCAAGCACGCCGGTGCCCGGCACGTCATGATCACCGACGTCAGCCAGTACCGCCTGGACCTGGCCCGCAAGGTCGGCGTCTCGCTGGCCCTGGACGTCTCCGAGCACTCCATCGAAGAGGGCCAGCAGAAGCTCGGCCTGCGCGAGGGGTTCGACGTCGGCCTGGAGATGTCCGGCCGCCCCGAGGCGCTGCGCTCGATGATCGACAACCTCACGCACGGCGGCAAGATCGCGATGCTCGGCCTGCCTGCCGAGGAGTTCGCGATCGATTGGGCCAAGGTGGTCACCTCGATGATCACCATCAAGGGCATCTACGGCCGCGAGATGTTCGAGACCTGGTACGCGATGTCGGTGCTGCTGGAGGGCGGCCTCGACCTGTCCCCGGTGATCACCGGCCGCTACCCGGCCGGGGAGTTCGAGGCCGCGTTCGACGAGGCGGCCGGTGGCCACTGCGGCAAGATCATCCTCGACTGGTCGAACGTCTGACCCGCCTGCCCCGACTGCTGCCCCAACTGCCGCTCCAGGTACCGCTTTAGGAGAGCTGTGTTCAACTCTGTGCGCGACGACATCCAGGTCACCCTCGACGAGATCACCGAGGCCGGACTGTTCAAGCCCGAGCGCGTGATCGGCACCCCGCAGAGCGCCGAGGTCACCGTCACCTCCGGCGGCCGCCCCGGCGAGGTGCTGAACTTCTGCGCCAACAACTACCTGGGCCTGGCCGACCACCCGGACGTGATCGCGGCCGCCAAGGAGGCGTTGGACCGCTGGGGCTACGGCATGGCGTCGGTCCGCTTCATCTGCGGCACCCAGGACGTGCACAAGGAGCTGGAGCGGCGGCTGTCGGCCTTCCTCGGCCAGGAGGACACCATCCTCTACTCGTCCTGCTTCGACGCCAACGGCGGTGTCTTCGAGACCCTGCTGGACGAGCGCGACGCGGTGATCTCCGACGCGCTCAACCACGCCAGCATCATCGACGGCATCCGGCTCAGCAAGGCCAAGCGCAAGCGCTACGCCAACCGCGACCTGGCGGAGCTGGAACAGTGCCTCAAGGAGACCCAGGACGCCCGCCGCCGCCTGATCGTCACCGACGGTGTCTTCTCGATGGACGGCTACCTGGCGCCGCTGGCCGAGATCTGCGACCTGGCCGACCGCTACGACGCGATGGTCATGGTGGACGACTCGCACGCCGTCGGCTTCGTCGGCCCGAACGGCCGCGGCACCCCGGAGCTGCACGGGGTGATGGACCGGGTCGACATCATCACCGGCACCCTCGGCAAGGCGCTCGGCGGGGCCTCCGGCGGCTACGTCGCCGCCCGCCGGGAGATCGTCGCGCTGCTGCGCCAGCGGTCCCGCCCGTACCTGTTCTCCAACTCGCTGGCTCCGGTCATCGCCGCCGCCTCGCTCAAGGTCCTCGACCTGCTGGAGACCTCGCACGAGCTGCGCGAGCGCCTGGCCGCCAACACCGAGCTGTTCCGCACCAGGATGACGGAGGCCGGCTTCGAGATCCTGCCCGGTGAGCACCCGATCGCCCCGGTGATGATCGGTGACGCGGCCAAGGCCGGCCGGCTGGCCGAGCTGCTGCTGGAGCGCGGCGTCTACGTGATCGGGTTCTCCTACCCGGTGGTCCCGCACGGCCAGGCCCGGATCCGGGTGCAGCTCTCGGCCGCGCACTCCACCGAGGACGTCGAGCGGGCCGTCGCGGCCTTCGTCGACGCCCGGGCCGCCCTGGAGGCGTGAGGCCTCAGCAGCTGTTGGTCTCCGTCCCGCAGCCGCGGTGGCGGGCTGCGCCTGGTCCCCGGGGACCGTACCCGGGTCAATGCCCGAGCCGAGTACGGTCCCTGCGGACGCTGTCAAGTGTGCCGTCAGAACTGATCAGAACTCCTGGCAGAATTGTCGGGTGATTGACGCCAGACGCCTGCGGACACTGCGTGCCGTGGCGGACCACCGAACGGTGACCGCCGCGGCCGCCGCGCTCTACCTCACCCCGTCCGCGGTCTCCCAGCAACTGGCCGCGCTGGAGCAGGAGACCGGGCACGCGCTGCTGGCCCGGGACGGGCGCGGAGTCCGACTGACGGCGGCCGGCGAGATCCTGGTGGGCCACGCGGACGCCGTGCTGGCCCAGTTGGAGCGCGCCGAGGCCGACCTGGCCGCCTATGCGGCGGGCGCCCAGGGCGAGGTCACGGTCGCCTCCTTCGCCACCGGCATCAGCATGGTGCTGGCTCCGGCGATCGCCGCCCTGACGGACACCGCCCCGGGAGTCAGGCTCAAGGTGCTGGACGCTGAGGGGGACGCCAGCCTGCCGATGCTGCTGGACGGGCAGGCCGACCTCGCGGTGGCCGTCGAGTACCGGGGTGCGCCACGCGCCGACGACCAACGGCTGGCCCGGTTCCCGCTCTACGCCGAGCCGTTCGAGGCCGTGCTGGCGCTGGACCACCGGCTGGCCGCCGGAACGGGGTCGATACCGATGGCCGAGCTGGCCGCCGAGCCCTGGATCGGCCCCTACCCTGGCAACCCCTGCCATGACGTGGTGCTGCTGGCCTGCGAGCACGCCGGTTTCGCGCCCCGGCTGGTGCACTCCTCCGACGACTTCCGTGCGGTGATCGCGCTCGCCTCGGCCGGCGCCGGGGTGGCGCTGGTGCCGCGTTCGGCACTGCGCGGGGTCGAGCTCGACCACGTGGCCGTCCGTGCCGTCGACAGCGCGCTGGCCACCCGCAAGGTCTTCGCCGCCGTCCGTGGCGGCGCGGAAAGGCACCCGCTGATCCGACCGGTGCTGCGGGCGCTGGAGACCGTGGCAGCCGGGCTGGGCTGAGCCGGGCGTCCGCGATCGCAACGTTCCTGACGGTTCCTCAGGCGATGCGGTCCAGTACGGCCAAGTCGTCGGCACTGAGTGGTCGAGCCTGGAAGTCCCTTGGGGGGTTGACGTCGGAGTCTGCTAGGCACAGGCCCCGACGCCTCGCGCGCAAGCCTGCCCGGCAGTGAAACCACGACGATGTTGGCACCTGTCACCTGGAGTTGGCCTTGGTCTGCCCCGGATGGAGCAGGCCGAGGATAGGTGCCCAGGCTTCTTCGCCGAGCAGGGCGTCGCTGCGGGCCGTCCCTCCGTATGCGAATGTCTTGGAGGGTGCGGCGGGGCCTTCACCTGGGAAGCGCGGCCGGTGTCCAGCGTCGTCGCGGGTCACCAGGTGGACCGGGGCGTCGACTGCTCGGCGACGCGCGGCCAGCTGCTCGGCATACCTCAGGGAAGGCCACATCGTGTCGTCGCCGCCGGCGACAAGCAGGATGTCGGCGGACGCCTTCTCCACCGGGATCGCGGCGCCGTCCAGGCGCCGGGCGTGGGTCCGCTCGCTGAGTTCGTACCAGCCGCGGATCGCCACCGGACCGTCGCCTCGCTCCACGGGCTGCCAGGAGTCGCCGTCCATCGGGATGAAGGGCAGCGGCTGCCCCCGCCAGGTCCACGAAGACCTATAGGGCCGGTCCCGCCCGTCGAGCCCCGGCCCCACGTTGCACCAGACCAGCGACGTCGGAGAGATGGCCACCACCGCATTGACGCGCGGCTCGTAGACCGCGGTGAGCAGCGCGGCCTCGGCGCCCTTGGACCAGCCGAGGATGCCGACGCGCTCCGCTCCACGAGATTGCAGCAGGTCGACGGCCGCAATGAACGTCTCCAGCGGTACCTCGCAGATCCCCGCCGGTTGCCCCGGTCCGCCGAACCAGCGTATGGCCAGAGCGAGGAGACCCTGTTCGGCGAGAAGCCTCGCTCGTTGGCGGTCCACCCGGCCGCTCGACCCGGCCAGTACGACGACGCCCGTGCCGTTGCCCACGGCCGGCTCCATCAAGACTGCTTCCCAGGGGGTCCTCAGCTCGTGTTCGACGATGATCACGGTGTCTCCTCTCGGCACGGAATCCACTTGAAGTGACGCTATCGACATCATTCAGCGCCTCCGTGACATGGTCGATTTCCGTGGGACGGTCGAGGTGAGGGAGAGACGGGCCTGGATGGACGCGGTGGTAATCGCGCCGTCCGCGTCGCGTTCGGAGCGTACGGGGGCTGTGTGGCGTCGCACGATTGGCCTATTTCTGAGCGTGAACACCTCATAAAACGCGGGTAGGTCCCCTTCCATCGGGACAAGGATCTGAGGCAGCGTCAACCAGACACCGATCCACCGATCCGGAGGAGTCCCGTGCGCAAGAAGCTGCTCGTCTCGGCCGCCGCGGCGGCCACCCTGCTGCTGGCCGTCCCGGCCTCCGCCGCCACCCCGACACCCGGGGCGCCCGGGGCCGGCGACCCGTACTACCCGACCTACGGGGACGGCGGCTACCGGGTGTCGCACTACGACCTGCGGCTGAAGTACCAGCCCGCCACCGACCAGTTGGAGGGAACGGCGACGCTGCTGGCCACCGCGACCCAGGACCTGTCCAGCTTCGACCTGGACTTCGCGCTGAACGTCAGCTCGGTGCTGGTCAACGGTCATCCGGCGAAGTTCGCGGTGACCGGAGTGCAGAAGCTGCAGGTCACCCCCAGTGCGCCACTGGCCGACGGCAGCCAGGCGACCATCGTGGTGCGGTACTCCGGAGTGCCGTCCACGGTCTCCACCTACGGCTTCGACGCCTGGCAGCGCACGCCGGACGGAGCCGTGATCGCCGACGAGCCGGAGGCCGCCTGGTGGTGGTTCCCCAGCAATGACCACCCGTCGGACAAGGCCACCTTCGACGTCTCCGTGCTGGTTCCCGACGGCACCCAGGCGATCAGCAACGGCGTGCTGACCTCGACGAGTTCGCAGCTCGGCTGGACCCGCTACAACTGGCGCGAGAACAAGCCGCAGGCGACCTACCTGGCGACCCTGGCGATCGGCAAGTTCGACATCACCACCGGAACCAGCCCGAGCGGCATTCCGGTCATCAACGCCTACAGCCCGGACCTCGGCGACAACGAGGACGCGGCGCGCGCCAGCGTCGAGCGCACCGGCGAGCTGGTCGACTGGCTGAGCGGGTACTTCGGCCCGTACCCGTTCAGCACGGTCGGCGGCTACGTGCCCAACGTGCCCACCCACTACGCCCTGGAGACCCAGACCCGGGTGTTCTACAGCCCCCGGCAGTTCGCCAACGGTGCCAACCCGTCAGTGGTCGTCCACGAGTTGACCCACCAGTGGTACGGCGACAGCGTCTCGCTCGAACGTTGGAGCGACATCTGGCTCAACGAGGGCTTCGCCACCTACGCCCAGTGGCTCTGGTCGGAGCACGAGGACGAAGGCACCACCCAGCAACTCGCCGACTACGTCTACAGCTCGCACCCGGCGGACGACCCGTTCTGGACCGTGAAGCCAGGCGACCCGGGCGCGGCCGACCAGTTCGCCGACGCGGTCTACGACCGGGGCGCGCTGGCCATCCAGGTGCTGCGCAACACCATCGGTGACGACGCCTTCTTCAAGCTGCTCAAGGCCTGGCCCACCGAACACCGTTACGGCAACGGGACGATCGCCGAGTTCCAGGCACTGGCCGAGCGGATCTCCGGCAAGCAGCTCGGCGATCTGTTCCAGACCTGGCTCTACACCGCGGGCAAGCCGGCCCAGCCGAGTGCCGGGCAGGCGCGCCTGGCCACCGGCGCGCCGGTGGCCCAGCCCCGCTCGTGGGCGCAGATCAAGGCGGCCCAGCAGCACTGACCAGTGTTGACCCGCCGGGCGGCCGCGAGCTCACCAACTCTCGGCCGCCCGGCGGAGTTCGACCCGGTCCGGGGCGCCGTACGCCTGGGCGAACGCCGCGCGCACCGCGAGGCGTCCGGCATGGTGGAACGCCCCGGCGTGCGAGTCGACGTCATGCATGCGAGTCGACGTCATGCACCACGATCCGTTGCAGCACGGCGGCCACCGCCACCACCAAGCCGCCGCCACCCGCCGACTCGGCCAACTCCTCCCGCATTCCGGAGGCCAGGGCGGCGTGGTAGGCGGCCGGCTCGGGCGGCCCGGGATCGTTGACCACGGTGGCCCCGGGGTCGATCTCGAAGACGAAGCCGTCCTCCCAGGGCTCGAAGTCCACCGTGACGTCCGCGAAGTCGGACGGGCAGCCGGCCTGGTGCACGAAGCGGGCCCGCACCCCCCGGATCGGCCGGGGTGGAAAGGTGTGCGGTGCGGCGTTCACGGCCGGCGGTCGAGCAGGGCGGTGGCCAACTCGCGCAGGGTGTCGGCGAGTCGCCGGCTCCCGCCCTGCTTCAGCAGGCGCAGCACGGGATCGCCGTGCATGGCGCTGAGCAGCATGACCGGCCACGTGCTGCTGCGCACCGAGGCGACCGGGGTCACTGCCGTCGACACCGCGTTCCGCCAGGGTGAGGAGTCAGCCGGCTACTTCGCCGGCCGGCTGACTCCTCACCCACGCCACCGGGAACTACCCGTGGCGCGGGTGGGAGGCAGCCGTGTTCGGGCATGCTGCACAGAACGCGCGGAGGCGCTCCAGGAACGAGTGGCGCGAGCCGCCCAGGAGGCCGGCCTATCAGGCGCTCGGGCTGTCCGTCGCCCCCGCCGAAGGCGCGCCGGACGGGCGGGCCGGCAGCAGCGGGGCACAGGTCTTGTAGGCGGCGGCGGTGTTGGGGTCCGCGGTGTTGAGCGCCCGCAGGCCGCCGCTGCTCGGCAGCGTCACGCCGTGGTCCTTGAGGCAGCTCGTGAAGGCCTGCATCGCCGAGCTGTTGAGGCCGCCGCCGTTGCCGCGCCCGCCACCGCCGCCCTGCGGGCGCAGCGAGGCGCAGGCCTGCATCGCGGCCTGCCGGGCCGGGTCGGGCGAGCCGCCGCCCCACGGGCCGCCGCCGCCCGGGGCGCCACTCGGGTGGCCACTCGGACGTCCGCTCGGGCGGCCGGTGGGCAGCGTCACGCCGTGGTCCTTGAGGCAGGCCGTGTAGGCGGCGCGCGCGGCCGAGCCGCTGTCGGAGGCCCCGGCGGACGGCGAGCTGGAGGCCGACGCGGCGCCGGCGTTGGAGCTGCCGGCGCTGGAGGAGCAGCCGGTGAGCAGTAGGCCGGCAGCGAGCAGTGCGGCGGCCCCGACGGTGCGGATGGTGGTCCGGGACAAGGCCGGTGCCTCCTGGTCTTCGGTGAGCGGTTTCGGTGTGGTGCTTCGGTTCGGTGCGTCGGTTCGGTGCTTCGGCCGGGTTGCTTCGGCGTGGTGCTTCGGCCGGGTTGCCTTGGCATGGTGCTTCGGCGGTGCGGAGGAGCCCGTGCCGCCGGCGCGGCGGGTGGGAGCACCGACGACGTCACCGACTGTCGCGCACGGTGGTTTGGAAACCCTGGGCCCGACTGGGAGTTCCCGCTGCGGAGCTGGCAGATGGACGGCTTCGGCTGTCCGATATCCATCGATCTGCTGAGGTATCGCCCGGATTGGGTCGCAGCCGACTCCCAGATACTTCCGAGTGCGGCAAAAGACGCGCTTTGCCTCGTGGGGTTATATCGCTATGCCCCCTCTAGGGGGTATCACTATAGGCATCGGTTCGAACGAGGCCTTCTGGAGGCATCAGCCATGCCCAAGATCAACGTCTATCTGCCCGATGAGCTCGCCGACGCCGTCCGCGCGGCCGGCCTGTCCGTCTCGCCGATCTGCCAGCGCGCCCTGGAGCACGCCGTCCGCCAGGCGAACGCGATGCAGGCGGCCGTCACCCAGGACCTGGACAGTGCCGAGCCCGCGCTGGCCCGGTTCACCGACCGGGCCCGCAGCGCGGTGCGGCTGGCCATCGAGCAGGCCCGCGACGCGGGAGAGCCCAACGTCTCCACCGCCCGCCTGCTCGGCGGGCTGCTCGCCGAGGGCGGCAACCTGGCCCTCGAGGTGCTCGGCGCGCTGGAGATCGCCCCCGAACAGCTCACCGCGGCGCTGGCCGGTGCCTCGTCCGCCGAGCCTGGGCAGGGACCGGACAGCGCACTGCGCTTCAGCGAGCCGGCCGCCCGGGCGCTGGAGCTCACCGTGGCCGAGGCCGGGGTGCTCGGCCACAACTACGTGGGGTGCGAACACCTGCTGCTCGGCCTGGTCACCGAGCCCGACGGCACCGGCGGTGCGGTGCTGCGCGCGGCCGGCGCCGAACCCAAGCTGACCCGCCGCGCGGTGGCGGCCGCCCTGGGCGGCTACAACTTCCTGCGCGCGGGCCAGGCCGGCGCCGCAGACCGGATCACCGCGCTGCTCGGGCAGCAGCTGGAGCAGCAACTCCAGCCGCTGGTCGCACGGATCGAGAGCCTGGAGGCCCGACTGGCCGACTGAGCCGCCCGGGAAGCCGCAGGCGCCGCCCCCGGTCGACCGGACGCAGCGGTCCGGCCGACCGGGGGCGGCGGCCCGGAGGTCACGGCTGTGCCAGGCCGGCGGCGTTCCCCTGAGCGAGCCTGTCCTGGAGCAGGGCGTGGCGGAATTGGTACCTGGGCCCCTCCGCCCGCAGGACCTGCCGGTTGTAGGCATCCTCCAGGAAGCGCATGCCACGCGCGGGGAACGCGCTCCGCAGGCGCAACTGGAGGAACAGGAGGGAGCTGCGCCCGGCGTCGGAACCGGCGATCATGACGCAGATTCCGCAGGGAACGGCGATGCCGATGGTCTGGAAGAGCCCGGCGACCAGGTCCTTGTTCCACAGGAAGGTCTCGCGCAGGCCGAACCCCAGGCCGACACAGAGCCCGAACAGCACTCCGAAGACGATCGCCCGGCGGCGCTCCTGCCGCCAGACGGCATGGCGGCCACTGCGTATGGCCACCCGGGACGGGATGCGAGCAGCTCCGATGATGAGGGACACCATGAGCACGCCCCACATTCCGTTCAGTGGACCTTCGAGCGGATGGATCCCCCGGTGAATGCCATGGGGAAAGGTGTACCGAAAGCCCACCGGCAGGCCCCCGGCAACGGCACCGGGGAGCAGCGGCACTCTTGAGTACAGGGCGTTCCAGCGGGACCACGGCGACCGTCCAGGAGCCGGGTGGACGCGCATCGCGGCCAGGCCGCTCACGGTGCCGGCTGCGGTCCCGATGGCCAGGAAGGCCGCGATTGCCGCCAGGGTGTCGCGGGTGATGGTGAAGGCGTAGTCACCGGAAATGATTCCTATGACGACTCCCACGAGTGTTCCGACAGCCGGATTGAAGCTCGAACGGCCCCTACTTCCCGGACCGGACCGCCAGTGACGTCCGTCCGGTCCGGAGGCACGCAGTTCTGCCGCTGCCCCCGCCGCCAGGCCGAGTACGAGGCCCAATGCCGTCCCGATGGCGCTTCCGCCGCCCGCGCCGCCGAATCCTTGGGTATCGAATCCGCCCCAACCGTAGACCAGAGCACCGCCGAACGCCCCTGCGACCGTGCACACGGCGCTGAGTATGGCGATCCTGGGAAACGCTCTCGTCCACCGCGGCAGTTGCCGCCAGTCGAAGCTGTAGGTGCTGTGTTCCGCCATCTGGGCCGCGAGGTAGCTCAACCACTGCCGAGCCTGCGCCGCCTCGTAATCGACCGGCTCGGAGAATTGCTGTGACTGGTAGGCGACGTTGATGAACCGGTCCAGCAGATACGCCATGACCTCCTCGCGGGTGGTGAACCGGTCCTGCTCCAGCAGGCTGACGAGTGCGTCGGGGCGGGGGAAGGCGTCGCGGACCAGCGTGAGGCCCAGCGGCGTGTCGAGGGCGCGGGAGAGGACGCTGTCGGGCTGGTGCGTCAAATGGTCCATCAGGCGTTCCCACGGTTCGGGCGCGGGTTCCACCTGGCAGCACCGCAGGTATTCGGCGGCGGCTGTGCCGGGAATAGGGGTCAGTTCCAGCACCGCGGCGCCGGGCAGGTGCCCGGCGCGGATCGTGTCGGCGAATTCGTCGGTGCGTGCGAACACCATGACCCGTGACGCGGAGTGTTGGCCGATCCCTTTCAGTGCGGCCCGGCGGAGTTCGTCCTCCAACTCGTCGAATCCGTCGAGGAACAGCGCGATCCGGCCGTCCTGCACCAGTTTGGCGGCACTCTTGCGGCCGTATTTCCGCTGTCTCAGGAAGGGGAAGTCCTCGGCGATGCGGGCGGCCGCCCAATCGGTCAGGGTGTCGCGGCTCGCGTCCCATCCGGTGACACCCAGCAGCACGGGTACCGGCACATTGGCGCGCTCTGCTCCGTTCTTCAGGGCGCTGCGGTGCGTCAGCGCCTCCAACACGGTCAGGAGCGCCGCCTCGGACTTGCCGCTGCCCGGACTGCCGAGGACAGCGATGCGGCCGGAGGGGAGTCCGCCGTAGACCCGGAACAAATCAGGCAGCCCGCCCGTGTCGAGGGTGTGCGAGTTCGCCACCGGAACGCCGGGCAACGGTGCGAACGGGAGCAGGCCGTCCGAACCCCCCAGAGCCGCCCCCTTGGGACCGGTGACCCCGCGGCGGGACCACTGCCATCGGACCGGTATCGGCGAAGGGGAGTACAGCTTCCGGTCGCGGGCTGCCTGCTTCCACTGCTGGTACGCCTCGTGCATCAGGTCGTCCGCCGCGGCATCCAGCCGTGAGTCACCACCTGCCGATGGAAGGTGGCGCGGGTCGACCGAGCCGATCGGCAAGGCGGCGAGATGCCAGGCCGGAACCCGGGCAGCGCCGCCTCCGGGCACGGGATCCACGCTCCGGTCCGCGCTCAGGGCAGACAGTGTCGGCTCGTCCGGAGGAGGCGGCCCGCTGCTGCCACGAGGTTCGGGGAGCCTGCTCGGGTGGACCCGTTCGTCCGGGGGCTCCACCGTCGGTGCCGCGGAGTTGCGAGCGAAGACGTAGCGGGCGGCATGGTCGCTCGAGCGGCTTCTCGGTTCGGGTTTGCCGTCACGCACCAGCGCGTCGGCGACCTTGTCGAAGATCGGGCCGAGCGTGAGGGCCGCGGGCTGACCGGGGATGCCGCGCTCGATGACGTCGGCCAGGTACTTGGTGAAGTAGGTCTGCGGTGCGGGGCTGTCGGCCGCCGACTGGAACCACGCCGTGTAGGAAGCACCGCTGGCCATCATCAGGTAGAAGCCCGCCGAGCGCGGTAGTTCCGGTAACCGCGGTCCCAAGGTGTTCCGCCCCGCGGCCAGTTCGGCGTAGCAGCAGTCCACGATCGCGATCTTCGTAGCCGCAGCACTGGACCGGAAGGCCCTGCGAACGGCGTCGAAGGAGAGGCTGGTGGTGGTCCGCAGGTAGGGGTCGTCGCTCGAGTCGGCCAGGGCGAGGCAGAGTTCGTCGTCGCTGTCGTACTGGCCGTGCCCGACGTAGTAGAACAGTGCGACATCCACGGCCTCGTGGAACCGGCGTGCGAGCTGCTCCGGCAGATCGTCCGGCCTGCGTTGGTTGCGGACGGTCAAGATGCTGTCTTCGGGCCAGCCGCCGCACAGCGGACCGGCCAGCAGCGCCTGCATCCGGTTCAGGCTGTGCTCTGCCGCCGGCACCGCACTCAGGTGCCGGTAGTTCCAGGTGCCGATCAGGACCGCTCTGGACCGGGAGAAGTCGCCGTCCAGGGCGTCAGGCATCGCCGAGCCACTCATCGAGCGCGGGCTTCACCTCGGCTGCCCATGCGTCGTCGGCGGCGTTGGTCTTGCTGATCGTGATGCTGCGTTCCCCCGAGGTCGCGGTCACGGTGATGTCCGAGCGGCGGGACTTGACGAAGTCCGGCAAAGCCTTGATCACGACCGCCACGACGCTGCTGCTGCCGACCAGGACTTCAAGGATGTCCCAGGCTCCCTGTTCCCCGGGGCCGGGTCGCCCCGGGACCTGGAGGACCTGCGCGCCCGGGACCCGGCGAAGGTGCTCGCGCAGTGATCTCAGCTCAGCCGGGTCGGACACGGTCAGTGCAATGGTGCGCTGCTGACCTGAGGCGTGCTCAGTCGTCACGGTGTTCCCCCGCTGATCAGTCCATCTGTTGCCGGTGCCCCAACATGCTTGCAGGCCTTGGCCCTTCCTGTCACGGAAACGGCGGTTCGCGACTGCCGGACGGCGTCGGAACCGCGACGCCGCCTCGCAACCGCTCATGTTATTGTCGCTCAATTACCGTCCTTTTACGATCAGTTCGGTGGCATGGTGAAACTTCTCCTTACCGACTCCGGCGTCAGGAACGCAAGCGTGCTGGCGGCGCTGGTCGATCTGCTGGGCAAACCGATCGCCGAGGCCAGCGCCCTCTGCATCCCCACCGCGGGCTACGGGGGACCGTACGGGGATCCGGGTGGACCATGGCGCTTCATCAGCGGACGGTCCCCCAGTCCCATGACCGAGTTGGGGTGGAAGTCGGTGGGTGTGCTGGAGCTCACCGCACTGCCCGGCATCGACGAGGAACGCTGGGTCTCCTGGGTCCGCGACGCTGATGCCCTGCTGGTGAACGGCGGCGACGCGCTCTACCTGTGCCACTGGATGCGGGAGTCCGGCTTGGCGGACCTCTTCCCCTCGCTGCGCGACACGGTCTACGTAGGGCTCAGCGCCGGGAGCATGGCGCTGACTCCCCGCATCGGGGAGTACCTCGTCGGCTGGAGGCCGCCCACCGGTGACGACAGCGCGCTGGGAGTCGTCGATTTCTCGATCTTCCCGCACCTGGACAGCGATCCGGAGCACAGCATGGCCGAGGCGGAACGCTGGGCCGCCGGGATGCCGGGCCCGGCGTACGCCATCGACGCCCAGACCGCCATCAAGGTGACCGACGGCGAGGTCGAGGTCGTCTCCGAGGGCCACTGGAAGCTGCTCAACCCGGCATCATGAACCGCAGCCCGTCCTCGCCGAGCCGGTCGCAGGCTGGAAGGCGCGGTGAAAACAAGCACGTATGATTGCTTTTTTTCCGATCCTGACCCACCATCATGTGCGTCCCGTGTGCCGCGCCAGAGAGGCTGTCCGCGCATGCCCCACCCCGTATCCGCGTCCATCGTCACGCCGCTGAGGATCGGCAATGCCTCCGGCTTCTACGGGGACCGGTTCGCCGCCTTCCGGGAGATGCTCACCGGAGGGCAGCTGGACGTGCTCACCGGGGACTACCTGGCTGAGCTCACCATGCTGATCCTGGCCCGGGAGCGGCTCAGAGACCCCGAACTCGGGTACGCCAAGGGGTTCTTGCGCCAGCTGGAGGAGTGCCTCGGGCTGGCGCACGACCGCGGCGTGCGGATCGTGGTCAACGCCGGCGGACTCAACCCCGCACAACTGGCCATCAAAATCAGCGAGCTGGCGGCAAGCCAGGGCATCGACCTCAAGGTGGGCCACGTCACCGGTGACGATCTGCTGCCCCGGGCCGCCGAGTTCACCGACCCGGCCGGCCTGCTGGCCGCCAACGCCTACCTGGGCGCCTTCGGCATCGCCGACTGCCTGACCGCCGGCGCCGATCTGGTGGTGACCGGGCGGGTCACCGACGCCGCCCTGGTGGTCGGCCCAGCCGCCGCCCACTTCGGTTGGAGCCGCACCGACTTCGACGCGCTGGCCGGCGCCGTGGTGGCCGGCCATGTGCTGGAGTGCGGCGCCCAGGCCACCGGTGGCAACTACGCCTTCTTCACCGAGCACGACACCCGCCACCCCGGTTTCCCGGTGGCGGAGCTGCACGCCGACGGCAGCAGCGTCATCACCAAGCACTCCGGCACCGGCGGAGCGGTCAACGTGGGCACCGTCACCGCCCAACTGCTGTACGAGACCGGCGGTCCCCGCTATCTGGGCCCCGATGTCACGGCCCGGCTGGACACCGTCCGACTGGAGCAGCAGGGCCCCGACCGGGTCCGGATCAGCGGGGTGCGCGGCGAGGCGCCACCGGCCACCCTCAAGGTGGGCCTCAATCGGCTCGGCGGGTGGCGCAACGAGGTGGTGTTCGTCCTCACCGGCCTGGACATCGAGGCCAAGGCAGCGCTGGTCCGCGACCAGCTGGACCGGGTGCTGGCGGACGGGCCGGCCGAGGTCCGCTGGACGCTGGCCCGCACCGACCAGCCGGACGCCGCGACCGAGCAGCAGGCCAGCGCACTGCTCCAGCTGACGGTGCGGGACGCCGACCAGGCCAAGGTGGGCCGTGCGGTCAGTGCGGCCGCCGTGGAACTCGGCCTGGCCGGCTATCCCGGGTTCCACCTCACCGCACCGCCCGGACCCGGCGCGCCGTACGGGGTGTTCAGCAGCGCCCTGGTCGGGCAGGAGGCAGTGGCGCACTGCGCGATCCACCCGGACGGCACCCGGCACCTCATCGCCCCGGCGCCGCTCACCGCCGCACCCGCCCCCGACGAGGCCGCCTCCGCACCCGCCGCCGCCGAGGCAGCCGCTGCACCCGCCGCCCCCGAAGGCGGACCCGCACCCGCCGCCCCCGAGCCCGCAGCCGCCTCGCTCGAGGCCCTCGCGCCACCCGCCGGCCCGACCCGCCGCGCCCCGCTCGGCCTGATCGCCGGCGCCCGCAGCGGCGACAAGGGCGGCGACGCCAACCTGGGCGTCTGGGTGCGCAGCGACGCCGCCTGGCCCTGGCTGGCCGCCACCCTGACGGTCGACCGGCTGCGCCGGCTCCTGCCGGAGATCGCCGAACTGACCATCACCCGCCACCTGCTGCCCAACCTGAGGGCCGTGAACTTCGTGATCGAGGGACTACTGGGCGAGGGAGTCGCCGCCCAGGCCCGCTTCGATCCACAGGCCAAGGCCCTGGGGGAGTGGCTGCGCTCCCGTCACGTCGAGATACCGGAGAGCCTGCTGTGATCCAACTGGCGTCCACCGAACGGCTGGTGACCGCATGACCGTGCTGGCCAGCCGGCTCGATCCGACCGGGGCGGACTACCACGCCCACCGCACCGCGATGCTCGCCAAGCTCGCCGACCTGGACGCCGAACACGCCAAGGCGCTGGCCGGCGGCGGCCCCAAGTACGTCGAACGCCACCGGGCGCGCGGCAAGTTGCCGGCCCGGGAGCGGATCGAGCTGCTGCTCGACGAGGACACCCCGTTCCTCGAACTCTCCCCACTGGCCGCCTGGGGGAGCGAATTCCCGGTCGGCGCCGGCCTGGTGACCGGCATCGGCACGGTGGCCGGTACCGAGTGCGTGATCACCGCCAACGACCCGACGGTGCGCGGCGGCGCCAGCAACCCCTGGACGCTGCGGAAATCCCTGCGGGCCAATGAGATCGCGTTCAGCAACCGGCTGCCGGTGATCAGCCTGGTGGAGTCGGGCGGGGCCGATCTGCCCAGCCAGAAGGAGATCTTCATCCCGGGTGGGGCGCTCTTCCGCGACCTCACCCGGCTCTCCGCGGCCGGAATCCCCACCATTGCGGTGGTGTTCGGCAACTCCACCGCCGGTGGGGCCTACGTGCCGGGCATGTCCGACCACACCGTGCTGGTCAAGGAGCGGGCCAAGGTCTTCCTCGGCGGTCCGCCGCTGGTGAAGATGGCCACCGGCGAGGAGAGCGACGACGAGTCGCTGGGCGGGGCCGAGATGCACGCCCGGGTCTCGGGCCTGGCCGACTACTTCGCGGTGGACGAGCCCGACGCGATCCGCCAGGCCCGCCGGATCGTGCACCGGCTGCACTGGCGCAAGGCCGGGCCGGACCTCGACCCGACCGCCGCCCCGCCGCGCTACGACGAGGAGGAGCTGCTCGGCATCGTCCCCGGGGACCTCAAGGTGCCCTTCGATCCGCGCGAGGTGATCGCCCGGATCGTGGACGACTCGGACTTCGACGAGTTCAAGCCGCGCTACGGCGGCAGCCTGGCCACCGGCTGGGCCACCCTGTTCGGCCACCCCGTCGGAATCCTGGCCAACGCGCAGGGCGTGCTGTTCAGCGAGGAGTCGCAGAAAGCCGCGCAGTTCATCCAGTTGGCCAACCAGCGGGACATACCGCTGGTCTTCCTGCACAACACCACCGGCTACATGGTCGGCAAGGAGTACGAGCAGGGCGGCATCATCAAGCACGGTGCGATGATGATCAATGCGGTCTCCAACAGCACCGTCCCGCATCTGTCGGTGCTGATCGGCTCCTCCTACGGGGCCGGGCACTACGGGATGTGCGGGCGGGCCTTCGAACCGCGGTTCCTGTTCGCCTGGCCCAGTGCCAAGTCGGCGGTGATGGGCCCGCAGCAACTCGCCGGCGTGCTCTCGATCGTGGCCCGCCAGTCGGCCGCCGCCAAGGGCCGGTCATACGACGAGGAGGCCGACGCGGCGATCCGCGCGGCGGTGGAGCAGCAGATCGAGGCCGAGTCGCTGCCCGCCTTCCTCTCCGGGCGGCTCTACGACGACGGAGTGATCGATCCGCGCGACACCCGGACCGTACTGGGCCTGTCCCTCTCGGCGATCCACAGCGCACCCGTCCAAGGGGCGCGCGGCTACGGCGTTTTCCGAATGTGACCGATGTGAAGGGCCGTCAGATCATGATCTCCAGCTTGTTGGTCGCCAATCGGGGCGAGATCGCCCGGCGGATCTTCCGCACCTGCCGCGACCTCGGCATCGCCACCATCGCCGTGTACTCCGACCCGGACGCCGACGCCCCGCACGTCCGCGAGGCCGACAGCGCCGTCCGGCTGCCCGGGGCAGCGCCCGGTGACACCTACCTGCGGGCCGATCTGCTGGTGGCGGCGGCGCTCGCGGCCGACGCCGACGCCGTGCATCCCGGCTACGGATTCCTCTCCGAGGACCCGGAGTTCGCCCGCGCCGTCATGGCGGCCGGCCTGACCTGGGTCGGGCCGAGCCCCGAGGCGATCGCCGCGATGGGCTCCAAGACCGCGGCCAAACGGCTGATGGCGGCCGCCGGCGTACCGGTGCTGGCACCCGTCGAACCGGCCGCCGCCACCGAGGCCGACCTGCCGCTACTGGTCAAGGCGGCCGGCGGCGGCGGCGGTCGCGGCATGCGGATCGTCAGCGAACTGGCGGATCTAAATGATCAGTTGGCGATGGCCCGGGCCGAGGCCGCCGCAGCCTTCGGGAACGGCGAGGTCTTCCTGGAGCCCTACCTGCCGACCGGGCGCCACGTCGAGGTGCAGCTGCTGGCCGACGCCCATGGCACCGTCTGGGCGCTCGGCGAGCGCGACTGCTCGCTGCAGCGGCGGCACCAGAAGGTGATCGAGGAGACCCCGGCTCCCGGCCTGGACGCCGAGCTGCGCGCCGAGATGGCCGCCGCCGCCACCACCGCCGCCCGGGCGATCGGCTACACCGGCGCCGGGACCGCCGAGTTCCTGCTGGCCCCCGACGGCCGGTTCTTCTTCCTGGAGATGAACACCCGGCTCCAGGTCGAGCACCCGGTCACCGAGGCGGTCACCGGAGTCGACCTGGTCGCCCTCCAGCTCGCGGTCGCCGAGGGCGAACCACTGCCCGGGCGGGCCCCCGAGCCGCACGGCCACGCCATCGAGGCCCGCCTCTACGCCGAGGACCCGGCGGCCGGCTGGCAGCCGCAGAGCGGTGTCCTGCACCGCTTCGACCTGCCGGCCGGCGACGGGCTCCGGGTGGACTCCGGCGTGGCGGCCGGCAGCACGGTCAGCATCCACTACGACCCGATGCTCGCCAAGGTGATCGCCTGGGCCCCGACCCGGGCCGCCGCCGCCCGCAAGCTCGCCGGAGCACTGGCCCGGGCCCGGATCCACGGGCCGCGCACCAACCGCGACCTGCTGGTCCGGGCGCTGCGCCACCCCGCCTTCCTGGCCGGTCGGGTGGACACCGCCTTCCTCGCCGAACACGCGGCCGACCTGCTGCCGGCCGCCGACAAGGGGGCCCTGCCGCTGGCCGCGCTGGCCGCCGCGCTGGCCGACGCCGCCGGTCGCCGCGGCGCGCTGCCCAGCGGTTGGCGGAACCTGCCCTCGCAGCCCCAGGTCAAGCGCTACCGCGCGTATGACGGCGAGGAGTTGACGGCCCGCTACCGGATCACCCGGGCCGGCCTGCAGGCCGAGGACCACCCGGGCGTGCGCCTGCTGGCAGCCGCGCCGGACCGGGTCGTGCTGGAGCTGGACGGCGTCAGCCGCACCATCGAGGTGGCCGTCCACGGCACCGAGGTGTACCTGGACACCCAGGACCGCTCGCTGGTGCTGACCGCGCTGCCACGCTTCCCGGAACCGGTGGACCAGCAGCTGCCCGGCGCCCTGCTGGCGCCGATGCCGGGGACCGTGATCCGCCTCGGTGCCGCCGCCGGCGAGCGGGTGACGGCAGGCCAACCGCTGCTCTGGCTGGAGGCCATGAAGATGGAGCACCAGGTGGTGGCACCGGTCGACGGCCTGCTCACCGAACTGCGGGCCGCCCGCGGCCAACAGGTCGAACCCGGCGCCCTGCTGGCCGTGGTGGCCCCAGCGGAGTCGTAACCGTCGCCGTCGAGCCCGAGTTGGACCACGTGAGCCACAACGAACCGCCGACCGAACAGGAGAGCCTGCGATGACCAGCACCGAGAGCCCGCTCATCGAAACGCCCGAACGGATCGCGCTGCGCAAGGCGGTCGGCGATCTGGGCCGCCGCTTCGGCGCGAGCTACTTCCAGGCCAAGGCCCGCGCCGGCGAGCAGACCGACGAACTCTGGCGCGAGGCCGGCAAGCTGGGCTTCCTCGGCGTCAACCTGCCCGAGGAGTACGGCGGCGGTGGTGCCGGTGTCTACGAACTGTCCATCGTGCTGGAGGAGTTGGGAACGGTGGGGTGTCCGCTGCTGATGCTGGTGGTCACGCCGGCGATCTGCGGCACCATCCTCGCGCGGTTCGGCACCGATGAGCAGAAGCGCAGCTGGCTGCCCTCGCTGGCCGACGGCAGCCGCCGGATGGCCTTCGCCATCACCGAGCCCGACGCCGGCTCCAACTCGCACCGGCTCAGCACCGTGGCCCACCGGGACGGTGAGGACTGGGTGCTGAACGGGCGCAAGGTGTTCATCTCCGGCCTCGACGGCGCCGACGCGGTGCTGGTGGTGGGCCGTACCGCGGACGCCCGCACCGGCAAGCTCAAGCCGGCCCTTTTCATCACGCCGCTGGACGCCCCCGGCTTCGAGTACCGGCCGATCCCGATGGAACTCGTCTCGCCCGAACGCCAGTTCCAGGTGTTCCTGGACGATGTCCGGCTGCCCGCCGACGCGTTGGTGGGCGATGAGAACGCCGGCCTGCTGCAGCTCTTCGCCGGCCTCAACCCGGAGCGGATCATGACTGCGGCGTTCTCCCTCGGGGTGGCCCGGCAGGCGCTCGACACCGCCGTGGAGTACGCCAAGACCCGCACCGTCTGGGACGCCCCGATCGGCGCCCACCAGGGCCTGGCCCACCCACTCGCGCAGTGCCACATCGAGGTCGAGCTGGCCCGGCTGATGATGCGCAAGGCCGCCCACCTCTATGACGCGGGCGACGACCTGGCCGCCGGCGAGGCCGCCAACATGGCCAAGTACGCCTCCGGCGAGGCCGCCGCCCGGGCCGTGGACCAGGCCGTGCAGACCCTGGGAGGCAACGGCCTCACCCAGGAGTACGGACTGGCCGCCCTGTTGAGCGCCACCCGGGTCGGCCGGGTGGCCCCGGTGAGCCGCGAGATGATCCTCAACTACGTCGCCCAGCACTCCCTCGGCCTGCCCCGCTCCTACTGAGAGCGCGGTACTGAGAAGCCCCGCTCTCAGCGAGGGTGAAAGCGCGTGTGGGCGCCGATCACCGGGGTAGCACCTTCGGCAATCGGCGCCACCGCGGTGCGCGTCGGATCCTCATACCCAGTAGCAGGAGTGGCGATGGCTTTCCGCAGCGAATTTCCCGATGTGCCCCTGGTCGAACTGCCGCTCCACGAGGCCGTACTGGGCGGCGCCGACCGGTTCGGTGACACGCCCGCGCTGATCGACGGCGTCACCGGCGAGAGCCTGAGCTACGCCCAACTGGTCGACGCCGTCGAGCGGGTGGCGTCCGGGCTGGCCGCGGCCGGAGTCGCCGCAGGGGATGTCGTGGCGCTGCACAGCCCCAACTCGATCGCCTACCCGGTCGCGGTCTACGCCGTCAGCCGGGTCGGTGCCGTGCTCACCACCGTCTCCTCACTGGCCACCCCCGGCGAGCTGGCCGACCAGCTGCGGGACAGCCGGGCGCGCTGGATCATCACGGCCGAGGTGCTGCTGCCGGTCTCGCTGGCCGCCACCGCCGACGGCGGCCCCGTGGTGCGCGAGATCCTCCTGCTCGACCTGGCCGCCGGTGCGCCCGGGGCCGGCCACCGCACCCTGGGGGACCTGCCCGCCACCACCCCCGCCCCGGTGCCGGTCATCGACCCGGCCACCGACCTGGCCGCGCTGCCCTACTCCAGCGGCACCACCGGCCTGCCCAAGGGGGTGATGCTCACCCACCAGTCGATCGCCACCAACCTCAACCAGGTGGACGCGGTGCGCCCGGGCCGCCCCGGCGAGCGGCTGCTGGCGATCCTGCCCTACTTCCACATCTACGGCCTGACGATGCTGATGCACCGCCCGTTGCGGAGCGGTGCGACCGTGATCGTGCTGCCGCGGTTCGACCTGGAGCAGTTCCTGACCGCGATCCAGCAGTACCGGGTGGAGGGCCTGCTGGTGGCGCCGCCGGTGGTGCTGGCGCTGGCCAAGCACCCGCTGGTCGACCGGTTCGACCTCACCTCACTGCGCTACGTGCTCAGCGCCGCCGCCCCGCTGGACGCCGAGCTGGCCGCCGTCGCCGCGGCCCGGTTGAAGCTCCCCGCCATCCACCAGGGCTACGGCATGACCGAGCTGTCACCCGCCAGCCACGTCGACCTGCTCGACGACCCGCAGCGGTCGCCCGGCGGTGTCGGCAAACTGATCGCCGGCACCGAGCTGCGGGTGATCAGCACCGACGGCCTGGAGACCGACGCCGGCGTCGGGGTGCCCGGCGAGATCCTGATCCGCGGACCGCAGGTGATGAAGGGTTACCTCGGCCGGCCCGGCGACACCTCCGCGATGATCGACGCGGACGGCTGGCTGCACACCGGCGACATCGGCTACCAGGACGAGAACGGCTATCTGCATGTCATCGATCGAGTGAAGGAACTGATCAAGTACAAGGGCTACCAGGTGGCCCCGGCCGAGCTGGAGGCCCTGCTGCTGACCCACCCGCAGATCGTGGACGCCGCCGTGGTCGGCGTCACCGACGCGGAGGGCACCGAACGGCCCAAGGCCTTCGTGGTGCGGGCGGCGGACAGCGGCCTGACCGAGGCCGAGGTGATGGCCTACGTGGCCGACCGGGTCGCCCCGTACAAGAAGGTCCGTTTCGTCGACTTCCTGAGCGCGGTGCCCAAGTCCGCCAGCGGCAAGATCCTCCGCCGTGAGCTGCGCGGGCGCTGACCGCCCCGAGGCGCTCCCCGGCCACCGTCTGCAAGGATGCGGTGGCCGGGCCCCGATACCCGTGCCGCCGTTGGACCACCGAAGGACCGCACCGTCATGAGCACCGCAGCCCGCATCCCGCAGCAGGACCGCAGCCGAGCCACCCGCCGGCGGCTCCTGGAGGCCGCCGTCGACTGCCTGGCCGAGCTCGGCTGGAACGGCAGCACGGTCACCGTGGTCGCCGAACGCGCCGGCGTCACCAGGGGTGCCGCGCAGCACCACTTCCCGACCCGGGAGGACCTCTTCACCGCCGCCGTGGAGCACGTGGCGGCCGAGCGGCTGGCCGCCCTGCGCGCCGACACCGGGGAGCTGCCGCCCCCCGGCCCGGCCCGCACCGAGGCCGTGGTGGACATGGTGATCCGCCTCTACACCGGCCCGCTGTTCCGCGCCGCCCTGCACCTGTGGGTGGCCGCCGCCACCGAGGAGCCGCTGCGGGCACGGATCGTCGCCCTGGAGAACCGGGTCGGTCGCGAGTCGCACCGCGCCGCCCTCGAGTTCCTCGGCCTCGACGAGCGCACCCCGGGCGTCCGCGAGACCGTGCAGGCCACCCTCGACCTGGCGCGCGGCCTGGGCCTGGCCAACCTGCTCACCGACGACTCCCTGCGCCGCTCCGGGGTGGTCCGGCAGTGGTCGGCGATGCTCCAGGCCGCGGTGGACGCCGCCGTACCGGCGCGGGAGAACTGACCGGAGGTCACCACCGGTCGCCGCCGTGCGGATCAGCAGGCAACCTGGAACCGAGCCGACAAAGCCGAGCCGCCGGGTGGTTGCCGCCGATGGACACACCAGCACCGCACATCGACCCCGCCCGCCTGAACGGCCACCGCCTGGTCCCGCTCGCCACCGCCCTGCTCGACGCCGAGGGCGTGGTGCTGCACTGGAGTGAGGACGCCGAACGGCTGCTCGGTTGGTCGGCGGAGGAGATCGTCGGACAGGTGGCGGCCCCGCTGCTCACCACCGACCGGCTGCGCGGCATGGCGTTGGGCCTGTACGAGCAGGTGCTCGGCGGCCGCCGCTGGTCCGGCGTCTTCCCGGTCCGTCACAAGGACGGCCACGAAGTCCGGCTGGAACTGCACACCTACGGCATCAGCGGACCGGGCGGCCGCCCGCTGGTGCTGGCCACCGGCTCCGACGTGCGGGCCGTGCAGCAGGTCGAGGCCAACCTCGCCGTGCTCGACGGCTTCTTCAGCCAGTCCCCGATCGGGCTGGCGGTCTACGACACCGAGTTGCGCTTCGTCCGGCTCAACGAAGCGCTCGCCCGGTTCAACGGCCTGCCGCTCGCCGACCACCTCGGCCGGCGGATCAACGCCGTGCTGCCCGGCATCAACGCCCTCGAGGTCGAGGCCGTGATGCGCCACGTGCTGGACACCGGCGAGCCCGTGCTGGACGCCCGCTCGCACGGCCGCACCCCGGGCGACCCCGGCCACGACCACGCCTGGTCGGCCTCCTACTTCCGGCTCGCCGACCCGGCGGGGCGGGTGCTCGGGGTCAGCTCCTCGATCATCGACGTCACCGAGCGGTTCCAGGCCGAGGCCCGCGCCGCCCGCGCCCAGGAGCGGCTCACCCTGCTGGCCGAGGCCACCGCCCGGATCGGCACCACGCTCGACATGCAGCGCACCGCCGAGGAACTGGTCGCCGCGGTCATCCCGCGGTTCGCCGACTTCGCCACCGTCGACCTGCTCGACCCGATCCTGCAGGGCGAGGAACCAGCGGTGCTGGCACCCGACCAGGGCGTACTGCTGCGCGCGGTGGCGGCCGGCGAGGCGTTCGAGGACGCCCTCACGGCCGCCGCCGACGCGATCGGCGAGACCACCGCCTACGAATCCAGCCGGATGTACACCAAGAGCCTGCGCAGCGGCCGAACGCTCTACGTCCCCCACATGGACGAGCAGAAGCTGCGGACCATCGCAGGACGCCAGGAGCGGGTGGAGCCCGCGCTCGCCGCCGGCCTGCACTCCTACCTGCTGGTCCCGCTGCTCGCCCGCGGCATGGTGCTCGGTGGCGCCGAGTTCATCCGCTCCCGCAACCCGGAGCCGTTCGGCGAGGCCGACGTGGCGCTGGCCGAGGAACTGGTCGCCCGCACCGCCGTCAGCATCGACAACGCCCGTCTCTACCGGCGCGAGCGGGACACCGCGCTCACCCTGCAGCGCAGCCTGCTGCCGCAGGAGATCCACCGCACCCTCGGCCTGGAGATCGCCTACCGCTACCTGCCGAGCAGCGTGGTCAGCGAGGTCGGCGGCGACTGGTTCGACGTGGTGCCGCTCTCCTGCGGACGGGTCGCACTGGTGGTCGGCGATGTGATGGGCCACGGCATCAGGGCCGCGGCCACCATGGGCCAGCTGCGAACCGTCGCCCGCACCCTGGCCACCCTGGACATGCCGCCCGCCCAGGTGCTGGCCCGGCTGGACGAGACCGCGAACGGGATCGGCGAAGGTCAGTTCGCCACCTGCGTCTGCGCGGTCTACGACCCGGTGGACCGCAGCTGCACGGTGGCCAGCGCCGGACACCTCCCGCCCGTGGTGCTGGGTCCATCGGGGGACGCCCGAGTGCTGGACACCCCGCCCGGGGTGCCGCTCGGGGTCGGTGGCCCGGTGTTCGAGAACACCGAGTTCAGGCTGCCCGAGGGCGGCATCCTGGCGCTCTACACCGACGGCCTGGTGGAACGCCGCGACGCCGACATCGACGAGGGCATCGAGCTGCTGCGCGCCACCCTGGCCGAGCGCGGCCGCACCCTGGAGGCGCACAGTGACGCCGTCATCTCGGCGCTGGTCCGCGACGGCACCGAGGACGACGTGGCGATGATCATGGCCCGGGCGCTCCCGCTGCCCCGGGACCGGATCGCCACCCTGCCGCTGACCGGCGAGGGCCCGATCCCGGCCGCGGCCCGCCGGTTCACCCGCTCCACGCTGACCTCGTGGAACCTGACCCCGCTGGCCGACTTCGCCGAGCTGCTGGTCAGCGAGCTGGTCACCAACGCCCTGGTGCACGGCGGCGAGCCGCTGCGGCTGCGGCTCTTCCGGGACCGCACGCTCACCCTGGCGGTCGGCGACACCGGACGCCAGCAGCCCCGGCTGCGCCCGGCCGGTTCGGAGGACGAGGGAGGGCGGGGAATGTACCTGGTCAATGAGTTGGCCCACCGCTGGGGCAGCAGGCCGACCAAGGACGGCAAGGTGGTCTGGGCCGAGCTTGAACTGCCGCTCGGCAGCTGACCGGCGCCCGTCACCGGACGGGCGGCAGCGGGGCCGCGCCCGGCGGGGCCGCGCCCCCCGTGCCGCCGGCCGGCGCGCAGCCGTTCGGCGCAGCAGGCCACTGCCGCCTCCCGGCGCCGCGGGCCCGGATCAGCTCTGGTTGTAGAACCCGCTGTCGTCCAGCGGCCGGTCGATCACCATCACCTCGACCTCCGGCGGGGTGAGCAGGAAGACCCGGCGGGCGATCCGCTCGATCCCGCCCTGGGTGCCGAACACCAGCCCGGAGGCGAAGTCGACCATCCGCTTGGCCTCGGCGTCGTCCATCTCCGTCACGTCCATCACCACGGGGGTGCCGGACCGCACGTGCTCGCCGACGGTGCGGGCCGACTCGAACCCGGTCGGCTTCACGGAGACGATCCGCGCCGGGTTGGGCAGTGCCGGAATGGTGTCGGCAGTGCCCCAGTCGTCCTCCTCGTACACCGCAGCCGGGTAGCTACCGGACGGCATCAGCCACCCGTTGTGGTGCTCGTCGCGAAGTGCTCCCATGCCGCGCCTCCCTGTCCTGATCCCCGGTCGGTTCCGTGTGCGGCACGACCAGCTGACGCGTCATCCACCCGTCGGAACTGTCCGAGTATCGCACTGATCACCGCATTGGCGCCCGCCCTGGCGCGCCGTCGGACTCGTGGTGCATGCCGATGGCACACACCGCCCTTACTGAGAGCGGACGCCGCAGGTCGGTGGAGGGTTCCCGGGCCGGGACCAACATCACCCGAATGGCAGAGCAGTCACCGGGGATTGTGCCCGGGTCACTCCTCGGCTCACTCCCCGGTGGTGCCGTCCACCGCCTCCCGCAGCAGGTCCGCGTGCCCGTTGTGACGGGCGTACTCCTCGATCATGTGCACCTGGATCCAGCGCAGCGTCACGTCCTCGCCGCGGCGCTGCCGCCGACCCACGGTCTCCAACGGGAGCCCGGCCACTGCCTGCTCCGCCAGCTCGATCTGCCGCCGCCAGGTGGCGAAGGCCTCCTGCGGATCGGCGGCGTCCGCCTCGTTGAAGTCGCCGTCCTGGTCAGTCTCGCAGTACAGCGTGGTGGTGTCGCCGCCGAGCAGCACCACCTGGTACCAGTAGTGCTCCACCTCGGCGAGGTGGCGCACCAGACCGAGCAGGCTCAGCGAGGACGGCGCCACCGAACGCTGCTTCAGCTGCTCCGCCGTCAGGCCGGCGCACTTGACGGCCAGCGTCTTGCGGTGGAAGTCCAGCCAGGCGGCGAGCATGGCCGCCTCGTCGGCGACCATCGGCGGATCCAGGCGTTCCACACCGGTCTCGGTCATGCCGCCATCCTGGCGCACCGGGGTCGCCCGGGGCGACCGATTTCCGCCGGATAGCCTTCCGGTGAACCGATCACGCCTGAGGAGCACCCCATGTCACGGCCCGTCACCCTGGTCACCGGCGGCAGCCGCGGCATCGGCGCGGCCCTCTGCCGGCGCCTCGCCGCCGACGGCCACGACCTCGCGATCGGCTACCGGCAGCACCGACGGGCCGCCGACCAGGTCGCCGAGCAGGCGCGCGCCGCCGGGGCCACGGCCGTCGCACTGCGGCTCGACACCGCCGTCGAGGCCGATGTCGAACGGTTCTTCGACCGGGCGCTGGAGCGGCTCGGCCCGGCCACCGGACTGGTCAACAACGCCGCCGTCACCAGCCCGCGCGGGCCCCTCGCCGACCTGCGCACCGACGACCTGCGCCGGGTGGTGGACGTCAACCTGGTCGGCTACCTGCTCTGCGCCCGCCGCGCGGCCCGGGACTTCGGCGCCGGCGGGGCCATCGTGAACGTCTCTTCGGCCGCCGCCACCCTGGGCAGCCCCGGGGAGTACGTGCACTACGCCGCGACCAAGGCCGCCGTCGACGCGCTCACCGTCGGGCTCGCCAAGGAGCTCGGCCCCACCGGCGTCCGGGTCAACGCCGTGGCCCCCGGCACCACCGACACCGAGTTCCACGCACTCGGCGGCGAACCCGGCCGCGCTGCCCGGGTCGCGCCCGCCGTGCCGCTGCGCCGCCCCGGTCGCCCGGAGGAGATCGCCGCCGCCATCGCCTGGCTGCTCTCCCCGGACGCCTCCTACACCACCGGTGCCATCCTGCGCGTGGCGGGCGGTCTGTGAGGCGGTATCAGGCCGGCGCGGCCCGTCGCCGGCCGCGCCACAGCGCGGCGAGGCTGAGCGCACCGAGCACCAGGATCACCGCCGTGGAGGCCAGGAACGCCGGCGAGCCGGGCGTTCCCGCCGAGGCGCCCGCCACGGCGTAGGCGGCGGTGGCGGGCAGCACCCCGAGCGCCGTCCCCGCCAGGTACGGCCCGAGCCGCACCCCGCACACCGCCGCGCCCAGGTTGACCGCCTGGAACGGCACCCCCGGTACCAGGCGCAGCACCAGCACGGTGCGGAACCCCTGCTCGGTGAGCTGCCGGTCGAGCGCGCCCAGCGCCCGGCCGCGCAGCAGCGGGCGCAGCGCCCGCCGGCCGAGGCCCCGTCCCAGCCCGAACGCCAGGGCCGCCCCCAGCGTGGTGCCCAGCACCGCCACCGGAGCGCCCCAGCGGGCGCCGAACAGCACCCCGGCGGCCACGCTCAGCGCGGGCTTGGGCAGGAACGCCAGCGTGCCCAACGCGAACAGCAGCACGAACGCCGGGGCCCGCCAGAGGGCCGGCACCGCGCCGACCACCGTGCGCGGGTCCCAGAACACCGCGGACCCGGCCGCCGCCGCCAGGATGAGCACCAGCAGCACGGGCCGGGTCCAGCGGGAGCGCGGCAGGCGGCTCGGCGGGGCGGAATCAGGCACCCGCCGAGCCTCTCACAACGGCGCGGCTACCTGCGGACGGGGGCGCAGCGGTGGCCTTCGACGTGGCGCGGCAGTTCGGCGAAGCCGGACTCCCGGCGGTCGCGGTCGGCCGTGCACAGGACGACGAAATCGCTGTGCTTGTGGCGGATCTCGAAGTCGCCGTAGACGGGGCCGCGCCGGGGTAGGTCGCCGCGGGCGACCTCGCAGTCGCCGAAGCCGTCCCAGCGCTCCGATCCGTCGGCTCTGAGGTTGTCGCAGGTGTAGGCGCGGACGTGCTCGCCGTCGTCCGCTACGGCCACGGTGGCGGGCGCGATCAGTGCGGCGGCGCTTGCGGCCACCAGCAAGGCTCGGACGCACACCGCTGTGCGTCGGGTGATGCTCATGAGGATTCAGTGCCTCTCTGTACTCGCGGGGAGGGCCGGGGGAATCCGGCTGGCTCACCGTCCCCCGGGGCGATGCGGCGCAAGTCCCCGCTGATCGATTACCACTCGAACAGCCCTTGCCGCCTCAGACCCCCGCCCGCTCCTGGGCCCGCAGTCGGTCGGCGTCCGCCGCCCCGGCGCCCGAACGCAGCGCCCCCGCCGCCGCCACCAGCACCATCACCAGCGCCGTCACCAGCGCGAATGAGACCCGCAGCGAACTGCCCTGCGCGACGCCGCCCACGATCGCCGGCGCCACCAGCCCCGAGGTGTAGGTGACGGTGGCCACGCCCGCGATCGCCTGGCTCGGGTTGGGGCCGGCGTGGCCGGCCGCCGCGAAGGCGAGCGGGACCACCACCGCGATGCCGATGCCGATCAGTGCGAACCCGGGGATCGCCAGGGCGGGGCCGGTCGCGGCGACCACCAGCACCCCGCCCGCCGCGGCCACCGCGCCGCCCGTTCGGACCGCGCGCACCGGTCCGAGCCGCCGCACCGCCGCGTCACCGGCCAGCCGCGCGGCGGCCATGGTGCAGGCGAACGCGGTGTAGGCCATCGCCGCCGTGCCCGGCGCCGCATGGGTCACGTCGCGCAGGTAGACGCCCGACCAGTCCATGCCGGCCCCCTCGGCGAACACCGCGCAGAACCCGACCAGGCCGATCACCAGCGCCGATCGTGGCGGCAGGGAGAACCGCGGCGGCGCCTCGGCCTCCGGTTCCGGCCGTACGTCCAGCACCCGGCTGCAGGCCTGCTGCCCGACCAGCAGGAGCACCAGGGCGGCCGGCAGCAGGTGCGCACGGGGTCCGAGGTGCTGACGGGCCGCCAGCGCGCCGCCGGCGGCGGCGATCAGGCCGCCGAAGCTCCACATCCCGTGCAACCCGGACATGATGGCCCGGCCCATGCGTCGCTCCACCTCGACGCCGATGGCGTTCATGGTGACGTCGGCCGTGCCGGCGGCGGCGCCGTAGACCGCGAGGGCAAGGCAGAGCCAGGGGAGTCCGGGCGCCAGCGCGGGCGGGACGAGCGACAGGCACCAGAACGCCAGCAGTAGCCGCAGCGCGGCCTTGGAGCCCAGCCGGTGGGTGATCCGGCCGGCCAGCGGCATCGCCAGCGAGGCGCCGAGCGCGGGCATCACCAGCGCCAGGCCCAGTTGCCCCGCCGACAGGTGCAGCTGGGCCTGCAACGCCGGGATCCGGCTGGCGAAGGTGCCCGCCACCGCGCCGTGGACGGCGAAGACGGCGGCGGTCCCCGCTCTGGCCCGGCGCAGCGGGCGGGGGCTGGGTGGCATGACTGGTTCCTCCCGGTGCCGTGGACGATGCTGCCGATTGACAAGACGCAGGGGACGTCAGAGCCGTCAGAGCTCCAAGAACCGCAAGAACCGCAAGAGCTACCGGAGTTGCGGGAGCTGCCTCGCAAGAGCTGCCGGAGTTGCGGTAGCTGCCGAGTAAACTATCAGGGAGGGAACCTGATAGATAGGTCTGGAAGGATGCCATGCCATGACCACCGTGCGCACGGCCACCCCGAGCACCGCCCGTGCGATCAACGACCGGCTGGCGCTGGACCTGCTCCTGACCCACGGGCCGCTCACCGCCACCGAGTTGCGCACGCTCACCGGTCTCTCCCGACCCACCGTCGCCGATCTGCTGGAACGTCTACAACACGGCGGCCTGGTCGGCATCGTCGGCGAGCGCGGCGAGCAGCGCCGCGGGCCCAACGCCAGGGTCTACGGCCTGCGCGCCGACCGCGCCCACCTGGCCGGCATCGATGTCCGCACGGTCGGCGTCACCCTCACCGTCGCGGACCTGACCGGCCGCACCCTCGCCACCGCCGCGCTCCCGGTGGGCCCCGCGGGACCGCCGCCCCCCGGCTTCGCCCGGCTGGTGCTGCGCACCCTGCTCGACACCGCCCGGCAGGCCGGCGCGCGCGAACTGCACACCGTCGCCGTCGGTGCCCCCGGCCTGGTCGATCCGGCCACCGGGCAGCTCCGGTCCAGCAGCCGACTCCCCTCGTGGCACGCCGAGTTGGTCGCCGAACTGCGAGCCGGTCTGAGCTGCGAGGTGATCCTGGAGAACGAGGTCAACCTGGCCGGCATCGCCGAGCACCGCCTCGGCGCCGCCACCGACCGGGACACCTTCGTGCTGTTCTGGCTCGGGCACGGCACCGGTGCCGCCGTGGTCCTCGACGGCAAACTGCGCCGCGGTTCCTCCGGTGGCACCGGCGAGATCGGGTTCCTCCCGGTGCCCGGCACCGGCGGCCTGCCCGACCGCTCCACCTGCGACGGCGGATTCCACAGCCTCGCCGGCAGCGCGGCCGTCTGCGAGCTGGCCCGCAGGCACGGCCTCCCCGTCCCAGGTGACGGCGCGGACGACGCACCCGCCGCCGAGGCCGTGATGCTGGCCGCGCTGGCGGCCGGCCCCGCCGGTGAACCGTTCCTGGACGAGCTGGCCGAGCGGGTGGCGATCGGCGCGGCGGCGGTGTGCGTGATCCTCGACCCGGGATGCGTGGTGCTCGGCGGCGAGACCGGCCGGGCCGGCGGCGCGGCGCTCGCGGACCGGGTGGCCGCCCGACTGGCCCGCCTCTCCCCGTTCCGCACCGAGGTCCGCGCGGGCACCGCGGGCGGCGGCGCGATCCTCAGCGGCGCCGTGCTGACGGCCTGCGACACCGTCCAGCGCGACCTCTTCGGCGGGCTCTGACCCGGCCGGGCAAGCGGCGGTCTGTTCGGGGGCTCCGACCCGGCCGGGGGAATGCGGCAGGATGGGAGCGTGCTGACCAGCCGAACGAGGGGAGCGAGCGCCATGGGCCAACAGGGCCGGTCGGTCAACAACTACCGCATCGGTGAGGCCGCCGCGATGCTCGGGGTGAGCTCCGACACCATGCGCCGCTGGGTGGACGCCGGCCGGGTCGCCGCCGAGCGGGACGAGCAGGGTCACCGCATCATCCCCGGGGAGCCGCTGGCCGCCTTCGCCCGGGAGCTGGCCAGGGCCGGTGCGGCCGAGGCGGAGGGCCGTCCGCCGTCCTCCGCGCGCAACCGGTTCCCGGGGATCGTCACGCAGGTGGTGCTCGGTGACGTGGCGGCCCAGGTGGAGATCCAGGCGGGCCCGTTCCGCGTGGTCTCACTGATCAGCCGGGACTCGGCCGAGGAACTGGAGCTGGTTCCAGGGGCACCCGCGACCGCGGTCATCAAGTCGACCAATGTGATGATCGAACGCAGCTGACCGCCCGCACTCCGCCTGACCCGCCGTCGCCACCGAGGGAGCGCCCGATGACTGACGCCCTGCCACCCGTCGACCGCCCCGACCGGCCGCTCGCCGTCGCCCACCGCGGCGACCCGTACCGCTACCGGGAGAACACCCTCCCGTCGCTGGCCTCCGCGCTGGCCGCCGGCGCCGACGCCGTCGAGGTGGACGTCCAGCTCACCCGCGACAAGGTGCCGGTGCTGCTGCACGACCCCACGCTGAAGCGGCTCTGGGACCTGGACCGGCCGGTCTCCGCGCTGACCAGCAGCCAACTCGCCGCCCAGGAGTTCCAGGGCGGCCGGCGAGTGCCCACCCTGAGCGAGGCGCTCAAGCTGATCGCCGGGACGCCGACCGCCCGGCTGCTGATCGACCTGGACGATCCCGGGCCGGCCAAGGCGACCTGGGCGGTGGTCACCGAGCTGGGCGCCGAGTCGCAGGTGGCCTTCTGCGGGCCGGTGGCCGCCATGTTCGCGGTGCGGGAGCTGGCCCCCGAGGCGCCCATAGCTCTCACCTGGAAGCGGCCCGAGCTGCCGGTGCCGGCCCTGCTGGCCGACCTGCGCCCGCGCCACCTCAACCCGCCCTTCGGCCTGGTGACCGAGGAGCTGGTGGCCCGCGCGGGCGACGCCGGACTGCTGGTCAGCACCTGGACGGTCGACCTGCGCCGCACCATGCGCCGGATGCTCGCCCTCGGCGTGGCCTCGCTCACCACCAACCGGATCGCCGTGGCGCGCGCCGAGCTCGACGCCCACCCCCGCCGGCGGCGGCTCGGGTGACCGAGCCGCCGTTCGACCGCAGGGCCCTGAACCGGGCCCTGCTCGCCCGCCAACACCTGCTGGCACCAGCCGGGTCGACGCCGACCGAGCTGATCGACCAACTCGTCGGCCTGCAGGCCCAGGCGGCCGACCCGCCGTACTACGGCCTCTGGAGCCGGCTGCCCGCGTTCCGGCCCGAGCAGCTGAGCGAGCTGGTGGCCCGGCGCCAAGTGGTCCGGCTCGGCCTCCAGCGCGCCACCATCCACCTGGTGACCGCCGCCGACTGCCTGCGGCTGCGCCCGCTCTTCCAGCCGGTGCTCGACCAGGCGTTGAGCGGCGCTCGCGGCCGGTTGCTGGCCGGCCTGGACCTCGACGCGGTGACCGCACGGGGCCGGGCGCTGGTCGAGGAGCGACCGCGCACCTTCCAGGAGCTGGGCGTCCTGCTGGCCGCCGACTTCCCGGACCGGGACCCCGCCGCCCTGGCCCAGGTGATCCGGGCGCGGCTGGCCCTGGTGCAGGTGCCGCCGCGCGGCCTGTGGCGGACCGGCGGGGCGGCGGCCCACACCACGGCCGAGCGGTGGCTGGGCCGCGACCTCGACCCGGTGGCCGATCCCGCGGCGGCCCGAGAGGAGCTGCTGCTGCGCTACCTGGCGGCGTTCGGGCCCGCCACCATCGCCGACCTGCAGAAGTGGTCCGGCCTCACCCGGTGGACCGCGGTGGTCAAGCGACTGCGCGAGCGCCTCGTGGAGTTCCGCGACGAGCAGGGGCGGGCGCTGTACGACCTGCCCGAGGCACCGCGCCCGGAGCCGGCCACCACCGCACCCGTGCGCCTGGTGGCCCCGTTCGACAACCTGCTGCTCTCGCACGCCGACCGCACCCGGGTGCTGCCCGAGGCCTTCCGCAGCCGCGTGATGACGGCCAACGGCATCGTGCTGGGCACCATCCTGGTCGACGGCTTCGTCGCCGGGACCTGGCGACTCGACCGGGACCAGGAGGCGGCGACCGCGGTGCTGCGGCCGTTCGGCGCGCTGAGCCGATCCGCCCGCGCGGCGGCCGCCACCGAGGCCGAGCGACTGCTCGGCTTCGCCGCACCGGAGGCCGAACGCCGCCGGCTGCGGGTCGAGAGGGCGGACTGAACCACCGCGACGATCAGCCACCCAGTACAGTCGGCGCTGTGGAATTCGGAACAGACATCCTCGGGGAGCCGTACGAGGCGGCCGAACTGACGCTGCGCCCCGACACCGAGGGCCCGGTCGGCGCCACCCTGGTCCGCCGGCTGGCCCCGCAACCCGCGGACCCGGCGGCCCCGCGCCGGGCCGTGCTCTATGTGCACGGGTATGTCGACTACTTCTTCCAGACCCACCTGGCCGACCACTTCGTCGCGCTCGGCTACTCCTTCTACGCCCTCGACCTGCGCAAGTACGGGCGCTCGCTGCGGCCCCACCAGTCGCCCAACTACGTGCGCGACCTCACCGAGTACGACGAGGAGATCGACGCGGCCGTCCAGGTCATCCGCGAGCAGGACGGCCACACCGAGCTGCTGGTGAACGGCCACTCCACCGGCGGCCTGGTCACCGCGCTGTGGGCGTCCCGTCGAGCCGGCCGCGGCCTGCTCGACGGGCTCTTCCTGAACAGCCCGTTCCTCTCCATGCCCGCCGCCGCGGCCGTGCGCGCCCTCGGCGCCCCTGCCGTCGGCGCCCTCGGGCGGCTGGCCGCCAACCGCACGCTGCCCAGCGCCCTCAACCCGCACTACGTGCACAGCCTGCACCGCGACCACCGCGGCGAGTGGGACTTCGACCTCACCCTCAAGCCCGCCGAAGGCTTCCCGCTCTACGCCGGCTGGCTCGCCGCCGTCCAGCGCGGCCACCGCGAGGTGCGCCGGGGCCTGCACATCGACGTGCCCGTGCTGCTGATGGCCTCCACCGAGAGCATCTCCACCAGCCGCTGGGACCCGGCCCTGCACCACCGCGACGCCGTGCTGCGCGCCGACGACATCGCCGCGCTCGGCCCGCGCCTGGGCCGGCACGTCACGGTGATCCGGATCGCTGGCGGCATGCACGACCTGGTGCTCTCCGGGCCCACCGCCCGCACCCAGGTCTTCGCCGAACTGGACCGCTGGCTGAAGGCCTACCAGTGACCGAGCCCCGCCCCATATCGCGCCACACCGCCTTCGGCACCGCCAAGTTGATGCCCGACCTGGACTGCGAGGGCGGCTGGCTGCTCACCCTGGACGACACCCCGCAGTCCTATGTGAACCTGTCCGACCCCACGCACCTGGAATTCGAGTACACCCGCCGCCTCGGCCACCTCGCCGACGTGCTGGCGCCCGAGGCCGAACCACTGGCCGCACTGCACCTGGGCGGCGGCGCCCTCACCCTGCCCCGCTACCTGGCCGCCACCCGCCCCGGCTCGCGCCAACTCGCCGTCGAGGCCGACGGACCGCTGGTCGAGCTGGTCGCCGAAGTGCTGCCGTGGACCGGCCTGGGCATCGAGGCGGTGGTCGGTGACGCCCGCGAGCGGCTCGCCCACGTGGCGCCGGCATCCTGGGACTTGGTGGTGACTGATGTCTTCCGGGGGTCGCGCACCCCGGCCCACCTGACCTCCGTCGAGTTCGTCCGGCTCGCCGCCGCCGCGCTGCGCCCGGGCGGCGCCTACGCGGCCAACCTCGCCGACGGCGCTCCGCTGGCCTTCGCCGCCGCCCAGGCCGCGACGGTCCGTGCGGTCTTCCCGCACAGCTGTCTGGTCGCCGAGCCGTCGGTGCTGCGCGGGCGGCGGTTCGGCAATCTGCTGCTGATCGGCTCGGACCAGCCGCTGCCGGTCGAGGCGCTGGCCCGCCGGCTCGCCGCCGATCCGTTCCCGGCCCGCCTGGTCGACGGCGCCGACCTGCGGCGGCTGGTCGGCACCGCGGCACCGGTCACCGACGCCGGGGCCCGCCCCTCGCCGCCGCCACCCAAGGGCGCGTTCAGCATCGAGTGACGGCCACCCGGCAACGCCGCCGGCCTGGCCTGCCGGCATGCCTCCTCCGGTCACCCTCAGGTCGACAGGACCGGTCCCTGGTGCAGTTGGAGCCGGGCCGTGGAGGTGTCGGGGATCGCCGCGACCTCGCTGTCCACGAACTGGCCGACCCAGCTCTTCGGCATCGCGGCGCCGTGGTTGTGCACCACGTTGCCGGAGTACTGGCCGCCGGCCTCGGTCGGGAAGTCGGCTGCGGTGAAGCCGTCGAAGCGGGCGAAGCTGGAGACCGTCGTCGAGCCGTCGAGGTCGAGGATGTTGCCGGTCAGCACTGCCGCCGGGTCGCTGCCGCTGGTCGCCAGGCCCGGCCCGAAGGCGATCGCCGTGCTGTTGGTCAGCGCCCGGAAGTAGTTGCCGATCGCCTGCAGGCCGCGGCCGTGGCAAGCCACCGGGAGTGCGCGGATCAGGTCGAAGTAGCAGCCGTCCAGCCGCAGCGTCCACGGGCGGCCCGCGAGACCGTAGTTGATGTGGTTGGTGCCCTCCGCCGAGGAAAAGTGACTCTCCATCACGATCCAGCCGCCGGCGCCGGCCAGGACGGGGCCGAACTGCGCGCCGTGGTTGTGACCGTTGACCTGGCAGCCCACCATCTGCCCGTCGGTGCTGCCGCCGCCGGGATAGGCGGTGGACAGGCCGTCGGCGAGCAGGAAGGTGCCGGCGCCGTAGGAGGAGCAGAACAGCAGCCGGCCGTTGACCGAGAAGACGTTGTCGGTGCCCGAGGAGAGGAACCGGACGAAGCCGCCGTCGCCCTGGCCGCCGGTCGGATAGCCGTTGAAACCGGGCGGATCGCAGTAGAGGTCACGGCAGTTGCGGAAGGTGACGTCAGAGGTGTCGACCACGCCGGCTGCCCAGAAGCCGGTGATCCCGACCCCGGCCGGGGTGGTGCCGAGGAACCCGAGGCCGTCGATGACCAGGCCGTGCGGGTTCGTGGCGACCGCGGCGCCGTTGCCGCTGCTGCCGATCGAGAGCAGGGTCCGGGTGTCCGCCGTGAGCGGCGCGAGCACCGAACCGGTGAGTGAGGCGGTGGCCGGGGCGTCGGCCGCGCTCAGGCAGCTCTGGCCCTGGAGCGCGGCCACGCCACCGGGCACGGTCAGCCCGGAGGTGCGGTAGCAGCCTCCCGCCGCGGGCGGGAAGGTGACGAGGGATCCGGGAGTCTTGCCGGCCGCGTCCAGCGCGCTCTGGATCGCCGCGGTGTCGTCGGTGGTGCCGTCGCCGACCGCGCCGTACGCCGCCACGTTGAAGACCGTCGGTGGCGTGGCACGACCGGTCGGCGCCGCCGCGGCTGACCCGCCCGGGGTGGCGGCGGCCAGCACGCCGCTGCCTGCGGCAGCGAGCCAGAGCGCGGTCCGTCGGCTGGGACTACTGGGCACGGGGCGTCACCTTCACCTGGGTCGAGGGGCCTGGCGCGAATCATGGAGGGGCGGTTGTGGATCAGCCGATGGTCACGTTCACCGACATGCCGGCCAGCGCGCCCGCCCGTTGCGCGTCGGTGGTGATCGTGACGTTGTAATAGGTCGCGCCCGGCACCCGGGCCGGATCGAGCCGGACCTCGCTGATCCGACCGGGCACGCTGCGCCCGGTCGCGGGGAAGCTCAACGTGGCCGCCTGGCCCTGGTGCACGGAGGCGACCTGCGACTCGGGCAGCTGTGCGGTGACACTGAGGGGACCGGAGTACACGGTGAGCAGCGCCGAGTAGGTGGCCTGGGTGCTGCCGGCGTTGCTGCCGGGTGCGGCGCTCGGCACGAAGAGCTGGATGCCCGGTTGCTGGTTGACCAGCGTGCCGGACTGCGCCGCCGGGCCCTCGTAGGCGTGCACGCCCTCGGGCCCGACCGTGTCACCGGCGGCGCCCGCGGTGTCGGCGACGATGCCGTCGGCCGGCGCGGTGATCGTGGCCTGCTTGAGCGCCAGCTGATCGGCCGCCAACTGGGCCTGGGCGGAGGCGAGCTGGGACTGCGCCTGGGCGATCGAGGCAGGGGTGAGCGCAGTGCCCTGCGCCGCGACCCGGGCCTGCGCGGCCTGGAGCGTGGCCTCGCTCTGGGCGAGGTTCTGCTCGTCCTGTTGCTGCTGCGCCTGCCCGGTGGACTGGGTCGAGGTCAGGTTCGCCTTGGCCTGCGCGAGTGCGGAGGCGTCCCGCTCGATCTGCGCCTGGAGGTCGTTGCAGAGTTGCAGCTGCCCGAACGGCGTCGCGCTGGAGCTCGGAGCGGGGGTGGGCGCGGGCGCGGAACCGGACGGGGACGGAGGCGGGGCCAGGGCCGGCGAGTGGGAGCGCGTCGGCGTCGGCACGGGCGCAGCCTCCGGCGCGGCAGCGGGAAGCAGCGCGACCGGACCCGGAGCCGGCGTGCCCTGAGCCTGCGGGGCCGGGGCCTGCGGGGGCGGGGCCGGCGCCGAGGCGGTCGGCGAACAGTACTGCGCGAAGCGCGCGTTGTCGTTGTCCAGCGTCGTCTGGTCCGAGGTCACCACCGTGGTCTGCGCCGCCACGTTGTTCTGGGTGCTGTTCGCCGCCAGCGCCAGTGCGCCCTGCGCGGTGTTCACCGCCGCCTGCGCCTTGGCGACGTCCAGCTGGTCCTGGGTGGCCTGGTCGGCGGTGGTCTGCGGGTTGCGGTCCTCCGCGAGCAGCGCGGTGTCCGCGTCCACGGCGGCCTGCGCGGCGGCGACGTTCGCCGCCGCCACGCTGCTCACCTGCGTCGCGAGGACCTGGCCCGCCTTCACGTGGTCACCCGGACGCACCGTCAGCGTCTGCACCGTGCCGGTGTTCTGGAAGTTGAGGTAGTAGGCGTGCTCGGGCGTGACCTGGCCGCTGAAGCTGACCGGGCGCGAGGCGATCGCGTGGTACGTCCCGACGCCGATGCCCGCGCCGACGAGTGCGACGCAGAGCGCCACCGCCAGCTGCTTGACGCTCATCGCCGTCCGGGCCGGCCGGATCTCGCCGACCCCTGCCTCGCCGCTGGCGAGTGCGGCGTTCATCCCGCGCACGGGGCGAGCCGACTTGGCCATCGCCGCCCTCCCTAGCGCAGCGGCTGGGCGGCCGCCGGACCGCCGTCCGTCGCACCGTCAGCCGCCGGACCCGCCGCCGGCGGCAGGTCCGTCAGCAGGTCGTCCGCCGTCGCCATCCCCGACCGCCAGACCGACCGTGCGATGATCTTGCTGAGGTCCACCCGGTGCCGGTAGCGCCGGGCGATCTGGGTGCACTCCTCCAGCAGTCCCTCGGACAGGGTGGTCGGCTCCAGTCCGAGCGCGAGGAACCGGTCGTTGCGCACCACGAGGTCGTTCTCCACCGCCTCGCGGCGCGGGTTGGGCAGGTTCGCCACCGGCACCCCGGTCAGGCTGCTGACCAGTTTGGCCAGGTCGCTGACCCGGTGCGCCTCGGTCACCTGGTTGAAGACCATCGGCTTCTGCCCCGCAGCCGGCGGGTTGGTCAGCGCGATCTCGATACATCGGACGGTGTCGCGCAGGTGGATGAAGGCCCGGGTCTGGCCGCCGGTGCCGTGCACGGTCAGCGGGTGCGCGAGCGCGGCCTGCATCAGGAAGCGGTTGAGCACCGTGCCGTAGTCGCCGTCGTAGTCGAAGCGGTTGACCAGGCGTTCGTCGCGCACGGTCTGCGCGGTCTGGGTGCCCCAGACGATGCCCTGGTGCAGGTCGGTTATCCGCAGCTGGTCGTTGGCGGCGTAGAAGGCGAACAGCAGCTGGTCGAGGGTCTTGGTCATGTGGTAGACCGAGCCGGGGTTGGCCGGATGCAGGATCTCGCGCTCCAGGTCGCCGTCCGGAGTGGGGACCTTGACGGTCAGGTAGCCTTCCGGGATCGGCGCGGAGCCGGACCAGCCGTAGCCGTAGACGCCCATCGTTCCGAGGTGGACGAGCGCCGCGTCGGTGCCGGTGGCGACCAGTGCGACCAGCAGGTTGTGGGTCGCGCGCACGTTGTTGTCGACGGTGTAGCGCTTGGCCTGGGTGGAACGCATGGAGTAGGGCGCGGCTCGCTGCTCGGCGAAGTGCACGATCGCGTCCGGCCGCAGCCGGGTGAGCAGTTCGGCGAGCCGGTCGTACTCGGTGGCCAGGTCGAGCCGGACGAAGTCGATCTCCTGACCCGACACCTCGCGCCAGGCGCGCAGCCGTTCGCCGATGGGACGGATCGGCGTCAGCGACTCGACCTCCAGCTCCAGGTCGATCGCGCGCCGGCTCAGGTTGTCGAGGATCGTCACCTCGTGGCCGCGGTCGGACAAGTACAGTGCGGTCGGCCAACCGCAGAATCCATCGCCACCGAGTACCAGGACACGCATATGCAACACTCCCCGGGAAATGGCCGCAAGTGCGCCGATGGCGCGATGCGGAAAACGGTGCGGACACGTAGGGCCACAGTGCGGGACATGCAGGACGGTGCGACACGATCGCTGCTCCGGCAGGCAGTGCGGTCACTCCGGAAAATGCGCAGCGGCGCTTCCCTGAGCGGCTGCGGGGCGGCGAGCCGAAGTGGGGGGCCGCCGGACGTTCAGCGACTCTGCCAGAAGTTCAGTGACGTGTCCAGTACAGTGAGTGATCCACTCGGCGCGGGCCAACAGCCTTGATCATCATGTCTTGCGGCAGGTCAGGACGGGGCTGGGGGTGGCTTGGCCGGCCATCTGGACCGGTCGGTAACTTTGGCATGTCCCAGCCACTGGCGCAATACGGTCGTAATGATCCTTTTCAAGATCCTTCGTATGGCCACTCAAGATCGCCGTGATCGGGCCTCGCGGAACTGGCACCCGACGATGCGTCAGGTGCCTTTCCGCATCTCGCTCGTGCACGTGAGAAATTATCTCGGGAAGGCTGACATCGAACGAACATCCGCTGTATACCTGAGTACCACTCGACTCAGGAAAGGAATGCTTCATGGAAAAGCCGGCCCGTTCCGACGGGGAATTACGCGCGCTCGCGGAGCGCGCCGGGACCGAGCCCCGGGGCCGGTGACGGACCAGTCATGTACCGCCCCACCACCATCGCGCTGTTCGCCGCGGACGTCGCGCTCCTGCTGCTGATCATCCGGCTGCCGCTCTCCCGGCGCTTCGACGACTCCGACCGCGGTGCCGGACGGATCGTCACCTTGCCGCCGATCCGGCGCCCCTCGGTGGCGCGGGCGCTGGCCTTCCTGCTGGTCGGGGCGGCCGTCAGCGTGCTGATCGTGGCGCTGCGGCACCCGCAGCTCGACCAGGCGTACCGCGCATTGGTCGCCGACACGCTCTCGGCCGCCGACAGCGACTCCCGGCTGACCGCGATGTACGCCAACAGCCTGCCGCCGCTGGTGCCCGCCGCCGTGGTCGGCTACCTCGTCACCATGGCGCTGGTGCTACCCGCCACGATCGGCAGGCGGCTGGTGATCCTGGCGCACGCACCGGTGTTCGTCGCGATGTCCGTGCTCACCGAGGTCTTCACGGCGTTGCTCGGCGCAGCCGCCGGCCTGCCGCTCGGCCCGGTCCCGCTGCTCGCGCTGGTGCTCCAGACCACGCTCGGCTACCTGCTGGTCTACCGGCTCGCCTTCACCTCCTACCGACTGCCCGGCCTGACCCCGCTGCCCAACCTGCGGCGCGGCGACTGGCAGGACAACCTGGTCCTCGCGTGCTGCCTGGTCGCCACCCTCAGCCTGGTCGGCGGCCTCGCGCTGGCGCTCATCGAGCAGGTCGGCGACCATCCCCTCGCGCAGTTCCTGGTGCTGGCCAGCCTGCGCTTCGCGGTCACCGACGTGACCTACGCCCTGCTCGGGCTGGTCCGCCTCTGCAC
Source organism: Kitasatospora humi (assembly GCF_020907985.1). Lineage (GTDB taxonomy): Bacteria > Actinomycetota > Actinomycetes > Streptomycetales > Streptomycetaceae > Kitasatospora > Kitasatospora humi. Next base: position 96,877 of record NZ_JAJJPA010000011.1, read on the forward strand.
GACGCGCCGTCCCCGCCTGGGGCCGGAGCGCCCGGCCCTGAACGTGATCATCCCGGCGTACAACGAGGCGGCCGGCATCGAGCAGCTGCTGCGGTCGATCGACCGGGCGGCCGAGGCGTACGGCGGACCGGTGCACGTGGTGATGTGCGACGACGGCTCCACGGACGACACCCGCGCCCTCGCCGAGGCCGCCGTGGCCGGCTACCGGCACGCCACCGGCGTGGTGATCCAAGGCGCCCACGCCGGCAAGGCCAAGGCGCTCAACCTCGCGCTGGAGCGCTGCACCGCGGACTACGTGTACCGGGTCGACGCCGACTGCGCGTTGGACGCGGACGCCTTCGTGCACACCATGCCGATCTTCCTCAGCGACCCCCGGGTCGGCACGGTCGGCCTGCTGACCCTGCCCAAGGAGCCGTACAGCACCTGGATCGACCGGATGCGCGCGATGGAGCAGCTCTTCACCTACGGCTACTCGCTCGCCTGCGTCAGCACGGTCGACGGCGTGCCGTGCATCCCCGGCACCTTCTGCGGCTTCCGCCGCGCGCCGGTCGCCGAGCTCGGCGGCTTCGTGCACGGCATGTTCGGCGAGGACGCCGAATTCACCTGCGCGCTGGCCCGGCTCGGCTGGCGCGCGGTGCTGGACCCGCGCGGGGTCTCCTACGAGGACGTGCCCGCCACCGTCGGACAGCTGCGGGTCCAGCGGTTCCGCTGGGGGCTCGGCAACATGATGACCTTCGCGCGCTTCACCCCGTTCGGGCAGGGCGCGCCCGGGCCGCGGTTCTGGTTCCAGCTGCCGCGCGCGGCCGGTGGCAAGCTGGTCTACCCGATCCACTTCTTCGTGCTGATCCTGACCGTCATGTACGGAGTGCTGCACCCGGGCACGCAGCACAACGTGGCGCGGTTCGTGGTCGTCTTCGTACTGGCCCAGCTGCCCGCGCTGCTGCCCCGGCTCTGCGTGATCCTCTACTACCGGCGGTGGCGGCTGCTGCTCTGGGCACCGCTGTTCATCGCCTTCGCGTTCCTCAAGCGCTTCTTCCAGCTTGAGTCGCTGCTGGCCTGCGGCACCCGCCCGGTGCGGCTGCCGGCGGCGATCCGCGCGCTGCTGCCCGCCCCCGCACGAGAGCCCGGAACCCGATGAAGCCCCGGAACCCGATGAGGAGTCCGCGACAGATCGCGGCGCTCGCGCTGCTGCTGGTACTGGCGGCCGTCGCCGCCTACGCCGTGCTGGCCGACCGGAACGCCCACCCGGCCGCCCACGGTGCGCCGACCGGCAGCCCGCCGTCCGCCCTCCCGTCCGCCACCGGCTCCGCCGCCAACGGCACCTCATGGATCGTCAGCGGCAGCACGCTCGACGGCCTGGTTGCCGCCGACCCCGCCACCGCCGAGCTGCTCGACACCCCCGACGCCTACGTCCTCACCGGCGACGCCCACTGGTCAGTCCCCGACGGCTGGCGGAGCACCCCGACCGCGAGCTTCACCAGCTACGCCGCGCTCGAGTCCGCGTTCGCCCGCAACAGCCTGGACCCGCGGATCCGCGCCGTGCTCTACGACAACGAGCACTGGTCGCTCACCCCGCAGGGCGAGCAGGCGGACCCGGCGCACTACGATCAGCTGGCCGCCGACCTGGTCCACCGGCACCACCTGCTCTTCATCGCGGCCCCGGCCACCGACCTGGTCGACCGGCTGAGCCCGCAGACACCGAGCGGGGGCAAGTTCGACGCGTTCCTCCGGCTCGGCCTGCTCGGCCAAGTGGCGCGCTCAGCCGACCTGTTGGACCTGCAGGCGCAGGGCGCGGAGAACGATCCCACGCTCTTCGCCTCCTTCGTCAAGGCCGCCACCGCCCAGGCCCGCGCCGCCAATCCGCGGCTCAAGGTCCTCGCGGGCATCAGCACCAACCCCTCCGGCGCCAAGACCAGCGCCACAGCGATCGACCGCGCCGCCCGAGCCGTGCGCCCCGAGGTCGACGGCTTCTGGCTCAACGACCCCGCCCACTCACCGGCCTGCGACGCCTGCGCGGGGCCGTTCCCGCAGGTCGCGCTCAGAGCGCTGCGGGACCTTGACTAGGCAGCCGACGCCGGGCACCCCGCGCGGGCGGAGCCGGCTGGGCCGGTGGCGACGGGTGCGCTGCGGAAGGCGCGTGCCGGCCCGACCCAGCGGCCCAGCCGCCCGCCGCTGAGCCCCTGGGGACGGACGGGTCGGCCCACCGCAGCACCGATGCGCCGCGGATCCGGTCTTCCACCGCGGTGAAGGACCGAACACGCGGACCGGTCAGTCGGGGCGCTCCCCGGGAACCAGCTCGCTGAGTGCCCGGCGCCGACGGGCGATGCCCCCCGGGTCCCACCCCGGGTGCGGGACCGAAGCGAGCAGCAAGCGCGTGTACGGATGCTCCGGTCCCGCCAGCAGCTCGGGCAGCGGTCGGTGTTCGACCGGCCGGCCCTGCCACAGGACCAAGGCCTCGTCGCAGACGTACCGCACCACGGCGAGGTCGTGGCTGACGAAGACCAGGCCGATGCCGGCCTCGCGGCGGACGTCGGTCAGCAGGTTGAGCACCTGCGCCTGGACCGAGACGTCCAGCGCGGAGACCGCCTCGTCGAGGACCAGCACCGCCGGCTCGACCGCCAGGGCGCGGGCGATCGCGGCGCGTTGCCGCTGCCCGCCGGAGAGCCGGCGCGGGTGCGCGGCAGCCTCGCGGTCGCCGAGGCCGACCTGGGCGAGCACCTCGCGCACCCGGGCGGCGCGGGCCGACCGGTCGTGGTGGCCGTGCAGGCGCAGCACGCCGTCGAGCGTCTCGCCGATGGTCAGCCGGGCGTCCAGGGAGAGGTACGGGTCCTGGTAGACCATCTGCACCGCCTTGGCCCTGGCCAGCCGCGCCGCACGGCCGTGGACGGCTGGTGCCAGCGGCCTGCCGAGGACGCTGATCGACCCGGAGTCCGGGCGTTCCAGGCCGACCAGCATCCGGGCGGTGGTCGTCTTGCCCGAGCCGGACTCGCCGACCAGTCCCAGCGCGCCGCCCGGCGGCAGCGAGAACGAGACCCCGTCGACGGCGAGGGTCGGGCCGTACGCCTTGCGCAACCCGGTGACTTCGAGCAGTGGGGTCACGGTCGGACCTCCTCGGCAGGGGACGGTATCTCGGCCAGCCGCACGCAGGCCGCCGCGTGCCCGGCGCCGTCGGCGCCGTCCACCAGCGGCAGCAACGCCGGCACCTCCTGGTCGCACCGCCCGGCCTGCGCGAAGGCGCACCGGACCGCGAAGGCACACCCCGGCGCGGCCTCGTCCAGTCCGATCGGTGTGCCGGGCACCGGCCGCAGTCGCGCCGGCGGGCCGGTCAGCGGCGGCGTGGACCCGAGCAGGCCGATCGTGTAGGGGTGCCGCGGCCGGCCGAACAGCTCCGCCGCCGTGGCACGCTCCACGATCCGCCCGGCGTACATCACGTACACCCGGTCGCAGGTCGCCGCCGCCAGTTCGACGTCATGGGTGATCAACAGCAGGCCCAGCCCCCGTTCGCGCTGCAGCCGGCCGAGCAGCGCGAGGATCTCCGCCTGGGTGCTGACGTCCAGGGCGGTGGTCGGCTCGTCGCAGAGCAGCAGCCGCGGCTCGCCGGCCAGCGCGCCGGCGATCATGACGCGCTGCAGCATCCCGCCCGACAGCTGGTGCGGGTACCGCCGCAGCTGGCGCTCGGGCTCCGGCAGGCCCACGGCAGCCAGCAGCTCGACCGCCCGCTCCTCGGCCCGGCGCCGGTTCCACCGGCGGGTGAGGCGCAGCGGCTCGGTGAGGAAGTCGCCGATCCGGCGGACCGGATTGATGCCCGCGCGCGGGTCCTGGAAGACCATCGACACCTCGGCGGCCCGCAACGCGCGCAGCCGGCCCTGGCCCGCACCGAGCACGTCCTCCCCGCCGACCAGCACCCGGCCGGCGCGCCGGGCACCCGGCGGGAGCAACCCGAGCGCGGCCCGTGCGGTCACCGACTTGCCGGACCCGGACTCCCCGACCAGTCCCACCACCTCGCCCGCCGCCACCCGCAGGGTGACCGCGTCGAGCACGGGCCGGGCGGTGCCGGGCAGTTCGACGGTCAGGCCGTCGACCTCCAGCAGTGAGGCGTTCACCGCGTCCCCCTCTCGCCAAGTCGCTCGCCGACCACGTTGAACGCCAGCACCGCCACCACCACCGCCATCACCGGCACCACCGCCGAGAGCGGCTGCCCGGCGAGCACGGCCGACTGCGCGCGGTTGATCATCGCGCCCCAGTCCGGCGTCGGTGGTTGCACGCCGAGGCCGAGGAAGGAGAGCGCGGCCAGGTCCAGCAGCGCGTAGCCGAAGTTGACGGTGGACTGCGCGAGCACGGTCGCCGCGATGTTCGGCAGCAGCCCGCGCACCGCGACGTACGCCGGCGCATGGCCCTGGACCAGGTAGGCGGCGATGTAGGGGCGGGTCTTCTCCTGCGCGGTCAGGCCGCGCACCAGGCGGGCGGTGTACGGCAGGTAGGCGACGGCCATGGCCAGCACCGGTGCGCCCAGTCCCTTGCCGAACAGCGCCACGGCGAGGATCGCCAGCAGCAGCGACGGGAAGGCGAAGAGGACGTCGAGCACCCGGCTGATCACCGCGTCCACCCGCCCGCCGCGCCAGCCGCTGAACAGCCCGACGGCGATGCCGCCGACGCTGGAGAAGGCGACGACGCCGAGCGGGCCGAGCAGGCTGGTCCTGGCCCCCTCCAGCAGCGCGGAGAAGGTGTCGTGGCCGCCCTGGTCGGTGCCGAGCCAGTGCTGCGCGCTCGGCCCGGCCATCGTGTCGGCGAAGTCGCCGACCGTCGGGTCCTGCGGAGCCAGCCACGGCGCGAGCAGCGCCACCGCGACGAAGACCACCAGGACACCCAGGCAGACCCGGAACAGCCAGCCGTGGCCGCCGAGTCGCCGAACCATCCGGCCGACGCCCACCCGTACGGTGGCGGTACTCATCGAACACCCCCCGCCCTTCTCGCGACCCGCGGGTCGATCAGCGGATACACCAGGTCGACCAGGGTGTTGACCACCACGAAGGCCGCGACCACCAGCAGCACCAGCGCCTGCACGACCTGGAAGTCCAGCTCGTCGACGCACTGCACCAGCAGCGAACCGATCCCGGACATCCCGAAGGCGGTCTCCACGATGGCGGTGCTGACGAGCATGCCGGAGACCAGCAGGCCGGAGACCGTGACGATCGGCCCGAGCGCGTTGCGGAACACGTGGCGGCGCAGCACGGCGAACCGCGGCGTGCCCCGGCTCAGCGCCACCTCGACGTGCTCGCGGCCGAGTTGATCGAGCATCGCGCTGCGGGTGACCCGGGTGACCAGGGCCATGAAGGTCACCGAGAGCGCGATCGCAGGCAGCACCACGTGGCGCAACCGGTCCAGCAGACCGCTGCCGTTGCCGATGGTCGGGAACCAGCCCAGCTTCACCCCGAGCACGGAGCGCAGCACGATCGCGGCGGCGAACGACGGGACGGCCGCGCCGACGGTGACCAGCAGCAGCACGGCGCCGTCCGTCCGGGTGCCGCGCCGCAGCGCGCCGAGCGCGCCGGCACCGATCCCGACCACGGCGATCAGCACGGTGGCGACGGCGACCAGCAGCAGCGACGAGGGCAGCCTGGACCAGATGACGGCGCCGACGCTCTGGTGGAACAGGTAGGAGCGGCCGAAGTCACCGTGCAGCACCGCGTCCAGCCAGTGCCAGTAGCGCAGCAGGAAGGGCTGGTCGAAGCCGAACTGCCGGCGGATCGAGGCGAGTTCGGCGGGGCTGGGGCTGCGTCCGCGGACCAGGAAGGAGACCGGGTCGCCGGGGGCGAGGTAGAGCGAGGAGTAGACCAGGAACGAGGTGACCAGCAGTGTCACGGCGGTACCGGCCAGCCTGCGCAGCACGGCCAGCGCGAGGCTCATCCGTTGGCTCCGATCTCGGCGGCCCATGGGTAGTAGAGGTAGTCGATCGACGGCTGCAGACCGGTGATCCGGTTGCCGAGGAAGACCGACACCGGCTCGGAGTAGAGCGGCAGCCAGGGCAGCTGGTCCATCGCGATCTGCTGCGCCTTGGCCGCCGCGGCGGCGTGCGCGGCCGGATCGGTGGTGCCGGAGGCCTCGTCGACCGCGGCGTCGAACTGCGGGTCGGACCAGTTGCCGTAGTTGCTGAACGCGCCGGTCCGCAACGAGCCGTACATGTCCAGCGGGTCGGTGATCGAGGTGTACCAGAAGGTCTCGAAGAGGTCGATGCCCTTGCGCGCGGCCGGATCGGTGAACAGCGCGGTGTACTTGTCCGGCGAGACGGTGTCGATCTGCGGCTTCAACCCGATGGCGGTGGCGGCCTGTTCGACGGCCTGGGTGATGATCGTGCTCTGCGAGTCGAGCGGGCTGGAGGCGATGACCACCGACTGGCCGTGCACCCCGGCGCTCGCGGCGAGTTGCTTGGCCTTGGCCGGGTCGTAGGGGTACTGCGGCAGGGCCTTGAGCAGCGGATCGACGGTGCTCTGCGGGCTGTTGTTCCAGTTGTTGCGGGTGATCAGCGAGTCGGCGACTTCACCGATCCCGCCGACGCCGGCCTTGACGATGCCCTCGCGGTCGATCGCCATCAGCAGCGCCTGCCGCACCCGAGCGTCGCCGAGCGGGCCCTGGAGGTTGCCCACCACCTCGTCGGCGACCGTGGTGTTCTGGCCGTAGTAGAGCTTTCCCCTGCTGGAGCCGGCCAGTTGGGCGTAGGAGTCGGCCGGGACCATCCAGCCGCCGTCGACCTCGCCGCTCTGGAAGGCGTTGACCCGGGCGGTCTCGTCGGAGAGGAAGACGAACTTCACCTGCTTCGCCTTGGCGCGCAACGACGCGTCCCAGTAGCCGTCGAACCGCTTGAGCACGAGCGACTGGCCGGGAGTCCAGGAGGAGAAGGCGAACGGGCCGGTGCAGTTGACGCCCTTCGCGGGATTGCCGTAGTCCTTGCCGTCCGCCTGCAGGGTGGCGGCGGACTCGACGGTGCCGGGGCTGGCGGCCATGTACTGGTTGAAGGTGGAGTCGGGAGTGTTGAGCGTGACCGTGACCTGCATCGGGCCGGTCTTGTCCACCGACTTGACGTTGCGGAAGGCGTAGGCCCAGTCGCTGCCCGTGTTCGGGTCGAGGTTGCGGCGCAGCGAGGCGACCACGTCGTCGGCGGTCAGCGGTGTGCCGTCGTGGAAGCGCACGCCGCTGCGGATCGTGTAGACCCAGGTGGTGGGCGTCGGGTTGGTGTAGCCGGTGGCCAAGCCGGGGGAGGTGGTCAGGTCCGGGTTCCAACGCAGCAGGCTCTCGCAGACGTTGGCCAGCACCGTGTTCGGCGGGTAGTCGAAGGAGAAGGCGTAGTCGATCGAGACCGGTTCGGCGAAGAGCGACCAGGTGAAGGAGTCGATGTCACCGGTGCTCGGTGCGGTGCGGGCGGTCAGCCGGTACGCGGGGGAGCCGTCCGCCGAGCCGCCGGGGTGGGCGGTGCCGCTGCACGAGGACAGTGCGAGGGCGGCGAGCGGGACCGCGGCCAGGGCGGCTCCGCGGGATCTTGATGTGGTCAAAGCGGCCTCCAGGAAGTGGCGTTGGGTCAGCTGGTGGCGACGTGGACGGCCCGTCCGTCGACGAAGGTCATCCGGACCTTGGCCGAGCCGATCTCTTCGACCGGGCCCGCGAACGGGTCGCGGTCGAGCACCACCAGGTCGGCGCACTTGCCCGGTTCGACGGTGCCTGTCTCGGCGTCGAGGTGGTTCGCCCAGGCGCTGCCGGCCGTGTAGGCGGTGAAGGCCTGGGTGAGTGTCAGCGCCTGCTCCGGGTAGAAGGGCGGGCGGTCGGCGCCGCCGCCCACGGCCTGGCGGGGCACCGACCGGTTGACGGCGACATGGATGCCCCAGAGCGGGTTGGGGCTGCTCACCGACCAGTCGCTGCCGGCGACCAGTCGCGCGCCGGCCCGGGCCAGGTCGCCGAACGGGTACTGCAGGGCAGCCCGTTCGGTGCCGAGGAAGGGGATGGTGAGCTCGTCCATCTGCGGTTCGTGGGCGGCCCACAGGGCCTGGATGTTGGCTGCGGCGCCGAGGCCGGCGAACCGCTTGACGTCGTCCGGGTGGACGACCTGGAGGTGGGCCAGGTGGTGGCGGTTGTCGTTGGCGCCGTTCACCCTCCGGGCCAGCTCCAGCGCGTCCAGCACCTCGCGCACGGCCCGGTCGCCCAGCGCGTGGAAGTGCAACTGGAAGCCGAGCGCGTCGAGTCGGGGCACGGCTTCCCGGAGCACCGCCGGATCGACGAAGCTGAGGCCCGAGTTGGCGGTGGCGCAGCCGCAGGCGTCGAGATAGGGCTCCAGCATGCTCGCGGTGAAGTTCTCCGCGATGCCGTCCTGCATGATCTTGACGGTGGTGGCGTTGAACCGGCCGATCCGGCCGTGCCGTCGGCGTTCCACCAGCTCCGGGATCTGCTCGGTGCCGCGCCGGCGGTCCCACCAGAGCGCGCCGACCACGCGCGCCAGGAGCGATCCGTCGCGGGCGGCGTCGAGGTACACGGGGTAGTTGTCGGGGTTGCCGGGAAAACTGCCGATCATGGCGTCCTGCCAGGCGGTGACGCCGAGCGAGAACAGGTACCGCTGCGCGGCCAGCAGCCCGGCCCGCGCCTCGGCCGGGGTGGCGACCGGCACGTGCCGGGCCACCAGCTCCATGGCGCCCTCCTGGAGGGCGCCGACCGGGGTGCCGTCCGGCTCGCGCTCGATCCGGCCGTCGGCGGGGTCCGCGGTGCGGCGGTCCACGCGGGCCAGTTCCAGGGCGCGGCTGTTGACCCAGGCGCCGTGCCCGTCGCGGTTGGTGAGCAGCACCGGGCGGTGCGGGACGACGGCGTCGAGCATGGCCCGGGTGGGGATGCCGTCGGGGAAGGCGTCCATCGACCAGCCGCCGCCGCAGATCCACTCGGCCTGCGGGTGCTCGGCCGCATAGGCGGCGACGGTGGCCAGATAGTCGTCGATGCTGTGCTGTTCGGACAGGTCGCAGCGGAGCAACTGCACTCCGGCGACCACGGGATGCACGTGGGCGTCCTGGAATCCGGGTGCCAGCAGGCCGCCGTCGAGGTCGATCACCTCGGTCGCCGGGCCGGTCAACTGCTCGTGCAGCTCGCGCTCGTCGCCGACCGCGAGGATGCGGCCGTCGCGGACGGCGACGGCGGCCGGCACCGGCCCGGTGCCGGTCGCGGTGAACACCCGTCCGCCGCGGAAGAGTGAGTCGGCAGGACGGCGTGACGGTTCGTCAGGAGCCATGGGCGGGTCCTTCCCGAGTGGTGGTGAGGAGGAGTGAAGCGCTGCGCAACGGTGTTGTCAACGGTGTTGCGCGCACCCGGGATCCGGTCGTTACACTGGCGGCACCATGTCGAATACAGCCTCGAACCCGTCCTCCCCGCGGGCTGCGGCGCCCCCCGCCCGCGCGCGCAACCGGCGCTCGGGGAGCCAGCTCAGCCCGGAAACGATCATCGAAGCCAGCCTGCGGATAGCCGCTCGCGGCAGCGCGGACGCCTTCACCGTGCGGCGCCTCGGCGAGGAGCTGGGCGCCGATCCGACCGCCGTCTACCGGCACTTCCGCGACAAGGACGACCTGCTGCTGGAGGTGGCCGACCGCACCCTCGGCGAGGTGCTGGACAGCATCCCCGAGGGCCTCGGCTGGCAGGACCGGATCCGCGCCCTGGCCGACGGCTCGCTCGCGGTCGCGCTCAAGTACCCGGCCGTGGCCTCGGCGATGGCCAGCCGGACCACCCGCCGGGCCAACGAGTTCCGCGTCGTGGAGCTGATCCTCGGCGCGGTCACCGAAGCCGGCCTGACCGGCGCCGAGGCGGCGGTCCACTACCGGATGGTCGGCGACTCGCTGCTCGCCCTGGTCGGCCAGCGTGCTGCCTACCTGCTCTTCTCCGCCGAGGCGCGGGCGGCGGACGAAGCCTCCTGGACCCGGGAGTACCGGCTGGTCGACCCGGTCGCGTTCCCGCAGATCACGGCGGTGGCCGAGGAGTTGGCGCAGGTCACCCAGGACGGGGTCTACCGGGCACGGGTCGAGGCGCTGATCACGGCGATCGAGCGGCGGGCCGCGGAGTTGGCCACGTAGTCCGGCAACGGTCAATCTGCACAACACCGTTGACAACGGCGTTGCGGAGCCGTTCACTCCTGGTCAACCGTTCTCTCCCCCCACAGAGAGGGGTTCTCCCATGGACCGGGAACCTGCCAGATCGAGCATCCAATCCCCCACCACCACCCGCACCGGACTGCCGGACGGTCTCGGCCTCGCCTTCTGGCTGGAGGGCGAGGCCCGACGGCGCGGGATGCCCGTCGCCGAGGTCGCCGGAGAGCGGGCCGAGCGGGCCGAGCGGGCCGAGCGGGCCGGGCGGGCTGAGCGGGCCGGGCGGGCTGAGCCGGCCGCAGGACGGCTGAGCCGCCGGCAGTTGCTCGCCGCAGGCGCCGGTGTCGGCGCCGCCGCAGTCGCTTCGCTGCCCGGCACCGCGCGCGCGGCCGCCGCGCCGAACTCCGTCACCGCGCCGCGCATCGTGATCGTCGGCGCGGGCCTGGCCGGGCTGCGCTGCGCACACCAGCTCTGGACGGGTACCCGACCGCTGGCCGCCACCGTCTACGAGGCCGACACCAGCCACCTCGGCGGCCGGTGCTGGTCACTGCGCGGCTACTTCGCGAACGGCACGGTGAGCGAGCACGGCGGCTCGTTCATCAGCTCCACCGACACCGCAGTGCTCCGGCTCGCCGCCTCCTTCGGGCTCAAGACCGAGTACGCCAACGGCGGTTCGCTGAACTCGGGCACCTACGCCGGCTGGTTCAACGGCGCGCGGTACGACGGCTCGCAGCAGCAGAAGGACTGGGTCGCCGAGGCCTACACCGCCTTCGCCGCCTCCTACGCCGCGATGGGCACCCCGCGCTGGAACAGCGCGACCCCCGAGGCGCAGCGGCTCGACCAGCTCTCCTGCCTCGACTACCTGGCCGAGATCGGCCTGCCCACCGACTCCGCACTGAGCCAGTTGATCCAGTCCCTCCAGATCCAGGGTGGCGGCGAACCCGCGCAGTCCTCGGCGATCAGCGTGATCGGATTCCTGGGCAACTCCTCGACCTTCGACGGCGACCCCGGCTTCGACGAGAAGTACCACCTCGTCGGCGGCAACGACCAGTTGGTCAGCCGGATGGTCGCCCAACTGCCCGCGGGCGCCGTGCAACAGGGCTACCAGCTGGTCGCGGTGGTGCGCGACGGCGACGGCAGCTACAGCTGCACCTTCGACCGCACCGGCGGCGGCGCCCCACCGGTCCGCGTCCAGGCCGACCACCTGGTCCTCGCGCTGCCGTTCAGCACCCTGCGCGCCGTGGACCTGACCGGGGCCGGGCTGACGCCGCTCAAGTTGCAGGCGATCCAGCGGCAGGGCATGGGCCAGAACGCGAAGTTGGTCACCCAGGTGCAGGCGAAGACCTGGTCGGCGCTCGGCTACAACGGCGTCAGCAACACCGCACCCAGCGGCTACCAGACCGCCTGGGACGGCTCGGTCCAGCTCGGACGCAACGGCGGCCCGGCTCTGCTGGTCGACTTCCCCGGAGGGGACACCGCACGCTCGGTCCTCACCGGAGCGGCGCACGGCCCGGCCCCGGCCGCCGACGTGGACTGGTTCCTCGGCCAGATCGAGCAGGTCTACCCCGGGACCACAGCCGCCTTCAACGGCCTCGCCTACGAGGACCGTTGGTCGCTCGACCCGTGGCACCTGGGCTCCTACCACTACTACGAGGTCGGGCAGTACACCACGATCGCCGGTTACGAGGCCGTCCAGGAGGGTCGGATCCACTTCGCCGGCGAGCACACCGACGTCGACAACGCGACCCTCAACGCGGCAGTGGTGTCGGGGGAGCGGGCGGCGGCGGAGATCGCGGCACAAGTCTGAGCCGCAGGTCCTCCAGGCTGTCCACCACAAGTGCCTTGAAGGAGCGGGCGAGGCGGGGCGAACACCTTCAGGCGCTGGCGGGGAAGAACAGCGGACCCGATGATCTCCGGCCGGTTCTTCGACGGTGTTCTGACAGGTGCCAGGCCTTCCGGCGGAACCGGTCGAGGACATGGGTGGGCGAGGAGAGGCGGGCCGGCTCGCCCTCGGCTGCGTGGGGTGCCTCAGCCGGCGACCGGGGCACCCGTGACACGGCGCTCGCCGCCGTTGCGCTGCTGCCAGAGGCGGTAGACCTCGACCGCCTCCTCGCGGGGCCGGTAGCGCATCGGCAGCCGGCGCTGGTCCCAGTCCTTGGCGAACTCCTCGTAGAAGGTGCCCAGTTCGAAGTACTTGCGGTCGTCGACGTAGTGGGGCTCGTAGGCCTCGCGGGTGGTGAGGAAGACGACCTCGTCCGGCGAGCAGTAGTACAGCGCGCCCAGGCACATCGGGCAGGGGTGGGCGAGGACGTAGATGGTGGTGCCGGTCAGGTGCTCGGTGCCGAGCTTGGTGCAGGCCTCGCGGACGGCGAGGATCTCCGCGTGCGCGGTGGGGTCGTTGGTCTGGGCCACCTTGTTGGGGCTCTCGGCCAGGATCCGGCCGTCCTTGACGATGACGGTCGCGAACGGGCGGCCGCCCTCGGCGACGTTCTGGCGGGCGATGTCGATGGTGCGCTGGATGAAGTCCACGGCTGCCCCTTCGAGGTGTCGGCTACGGGATGGGGAGCGGTGGCGGGGCGGGCCGACGGTGACCCGCCCCGCCAAGGGGGTGGGTCAGAAGGGCTTGGTCGGCAGGTACTTGCCGTCCAGGGTGATCACGGCGCGCTCGCCGCCCTCGGGGTCGGCGACCTTCTTCACATCCAGCTTGAAGTTGATCGCGGAGATGATGCCGTCGCCGAACTGCTCGTGGACCAGGGCCTTGAGAGTGGTGCCGTAGACCTGCAGCATCTCGTAGAAGCGGTACATGGTCGGGTCGGTCGGGATCCGGTTCGGCATCGAGCCGCGGACCGGGATGGTCTGCAGCAGCGTCGCCGCGTCGCCATCCAGGCCCAGCAGCTCGGCGACGGCCTCGGCGGACTTCTCCGGCAGCGGGTGCTGGCCGAGCACGGCGGCGGTGGTGAAGGCCACCGACAGGCCGGCGGCGTCGGCGACCTGCTGCCAGGTGAGGTCCTTACGGGTCTTGGCCGCGACGGCGGTGGCCGCCAGGGCCTCGCGAGCGGTGGGGTCGAACTGGGCGTGCACCATGATCTGTACGTCCTTCTCTCAGTGTGCTACTTCACGGGCGGGCGGGTGGGACGGGGTGGGGTGGCGGGACGCGGAGTTGGCGCGCCACCGCAGGCGGGGAACCGGAGCCGGGGGAGGGGTCAGGCCGCCAGCACGGGGTCGGCGGTGCTCAGCTCCTCGACGCGACCGGTGGGGATGTCGTACACCCAGCCGTGCAGGGCGACCTCCCGCTTCGCCAGCGCACGGGCGACCGAGGGGTGGGTGGCCAGGTTCGCCAGTTGGGCGAGCACGTTCTGCCGCACCAGGGCGAGAACGCCACTGCCGGCGGTGGCACGGGCCCGGGAGGCGTCCGCGTGCCGCAGCCAGGCGGCGACGGCCGGGGCATGGCTGAGGTCGTGGCCCTGGGCGAGGGCGGTCATCGCGCCGCACGCGGAGTGGCCGCAGACGACGATGTCCTTCACGCCCAGTGCGGCGACGGCGTACTCGATGCTCGCCGCCACCCCGTCGGCCACAGGACTGTGGGCGGGCACCAGGTTGCCGGCGGTTCGGATGACGAAGAGGTCACCCGGGTCGGTGCCGGTGATCAGCTCGGGCACGACGCGGGCGTCGGAGCAGCTGATGAACAGCGTGTGAGGTGCGTGATGTGTGGCCAGACGGGCGAAGAGCTCCGCCTTGGCCGGGAAGACGTGCTGCTGGAAACGGGCGACGCCCGCGGTGAGGTCCTGCACGGGTCACTCCCTTCAGGTGGTGGTCCGCCCTTGTGGGCCGGTGAGATCCACCATGCATGACCTGCGTCTATAGAGTCCAAGAGCCATTAGCCATGGGAGCTATAGGTCATATCTATAATCCTTCCCATGGCTGTTCTCGAACTGCGCCACCTGCGCTATCTGCTCGCCGTGGCCGACCACGGCAACTTCACCCGGGCCGCCGAGGAACTGCACATCTCGCAGCCCACGCTCTCCCAGCAGATCAAGCAGTTGGAGCGGACCCTGGGCACCCGGCTCCTGGACCGCACCGGCCGCACGGTCCGGCTCACCGACGCCGGTGCCGTCTACACCGACCACGCCCGGCGCGCGCTGCGGGACCTGGCTGCCGCCGAGCGCGCCATCCACGACGTCAAGGACCTCTCCCGCGGGCAGCTGCGGCTGGCGGTGACGCCGACGTTCACGGCCTACCTCGTCGGTCCGCTCGCCGCCGAACTCCACACCCGCCACCCCGGCATCGCGCTGACCGTGCGGCAGGCGAGTCAGGACCGCATCGAAGCGGGCCTGCTGACCGACGAGTTCGACCTCGGCATCGCCTTCCAGGGCCGCCATCTGCCCGGCGTCACCGCCACCGCCCTGTTCACCGAGGCGCTCACCCTGGTCACCGGCACCCGGTGTCCCGCTGCCGACCAGGCCGGTCCGCTACCCGTGAGGGGCCTCGCCGACCGGCAACTCGCGCTGCTCAGTGGCGACTTCGCCACTCGCGGTCACATCGACGGCTACTTCGCACAGCACCGTGTCAGCCCGCGCATCGCCGTTGAGGCCAACTCGGTCCAGGCCCTCACCGAGATCGTCCAGCGCACCCCGCTCGCCACCGTCCTCCCCGACGCCGTCACCCACGAGCACCCCCGCCTCGCCCGCGTCGTCCTTGACCCGCCCCTCCCCACCCGCACCGTCACCCTCCTCCGACGCGCCGACGCCTACCAGAGCGCCGCCACCCGCGCCTTCACCGACCTCACCCACGACTTCGTCCGCACCCGCGGGTACGCACAGCCGTCCTGAGCGCCACTTCGATCGCCACCCCGTCCGGGCACCGCCGTCGTCGACGTTCAGCGGATGCCGCGACCGAATGGGTCCGCCACCGGGTTCGCCGAGGCGGGCGGCTGGGCGCGGCGGCGCTGGGTCGAACGCCTGAACCAACGCCGCCGCAACGCTGCCCGAGTATCGGGCGCCGATGCGCGACCGGAGCCCGACCGCACCCACCACGGTGAACGTCCGGGTGCTGACCTACGGCCACCTGACCCCCACCTTCTCGTCCAACGAGTACAGCTACACCGGATGAGCCGGTGGAGTGGAGACACGATGACCGGCCGCTCAGGACGGGCCGGCGGGCCCACCTGTACCACTGAAATCGTCATGGCGCGGTAGGTCCTCGCAAAAGTCACCCTCTTGAGTGGATCTGCTTCAGGGAGGACTGCTGCAGCGAGCGCGGGCCACGAGCCTGGGACGAGTGTTGAGTGATCGGCCTGCGGCTGGTGCCGGCTCGTGCGCGGCAGGGTGAAGCCTTGCGGGAACGCCGCAGGGAGGGCCCGAGCAAGACCTGACGCGTACCTGGCTCGCGCGCCAAGTGCACTGAGGGACAGTCTTTTTGACTGACCATCAGCTATTCGTCAGCCCGCTATGCTGCTGCCGCTCTCAGCCTGCTGAACCACCCTTCGCACCAGGTGGCGTGGGCCGGCGCGGGCAGCCGGCCGCCCGCCTGCCTGCAGTCCGCCCGTGCCCGCGGAGCCGGCCGCCCGCGCTGCCCTTTCCGTAGCCCATTCGACCGTTTGAGGATGCTGATGCTTCGTGCCGGATCGTCCCCCGGAAGTCGGCTCGCCACTGCCGTCCTGGTTTGCCTCACGCCCGCGGTCGTGATGGCCGCCACCGGTGTTCTTGCCGCGTCGGCGGCATCCCCTGGAACGCGGACCGGGATCGTCTGGTGCGGTTTGGTGGGAGCCGCCGGGGCGGTCGTCGAGACCCTGCGCCGCCGGCACGCCGTCGCCGTCGTGCGCGAGCAGTGCGCCCGGCAGGAGCAGGAGCTGCTCCGGCGGCTGGCGCGGCAGGAAGCCGGAATGGTGGAGCTGGCCCGAGTCGCGCTGCCCGAGGCGATTGCCAGGCTCCAGCGCGGCGACTTCCCCGATGACGTGCTGACGGCGTTCGAAACGACGGACACCGTCGCCGGCCCGGAGTTCCACCAGGCCCGGCTGGCGGTACTCCGGGCCGTCCTCGAGGCCGTCGACAACGAGGAGGGCATGCGCGAGTCCGCGCAGCGGGCGTTCGTGAACATCGCCCGCCGCGTGCAGGCGATCGTCCACCGGCAGGCGGTGGACCTGCGCGCCATGGAGGACCGGCACGGCACGGACCCGGCCGTCTTCGAGGATCTGCTGCGCCTGGATCACGGGAACGCGCTGGTCGGCCGGCTCGCGGACAGCATCGCCGTGCTCGGCGGCGCCCGCCCCGGCCGGCAGTGGAACGCGGCCGTGCCCCTGTACAGCGTGTTGCGCGGGGGCATGTCACGGATCCTGGACTACACGCGCGTCGAACTGCACCCGGTGTCCGACGTCGCCATCGTCGGCCCGGCGGTCGAACCGCTGATCCACGCGCTGGCGGAGCTGCTGGACAACGCGACCCGCTACTCCCCACCGCAGACCCGGGTCCATCTGACCGCCGTCGAGGTGCAGACCGGCATCGCCATCGAGATCGAGGACGGCGGCCTGAGCCTGGGTGAGGAAGGCCGGGCGCGTGCCGAGCGGATGCTGCACGAGGCGCAGGCCGGCCTCGACCTCAACGACCTCGGCGAAACGCCGCGACTGGGCCTGGCCGTGGTGGGCAGACTCGCGCACGCCTACGGATTCCAGGTCTCGCTGCGGCCCTCCGCGTACGGTGGCGTGCGTGCCGTGCTGATCGTTCCTCAGCACCTCATCACCACGGCACCGGCCACCGGTCGGGCACACGGTCTCGGCGGCATGGCCTCAGAGTCCCGGCCGGCCCCCGGTACCGCGATGCCCTCGACGGCCGGGCCGCGCCGTCAGGGACCGGCGACGGCACCGGTTCCCGCAGCACGCTCGTCGCACCGACCCCTGCCGCGCGCCACGGCGGAATCCGAGCCGGCAGGGCCCGATGCCGTTCCGGTGGTGGGTGACCGGACCCCCAACGGCCTGCCGCAACGCCGCCGGCACGCGGCACCGTCCCGCGCGGGAGCGCCGACCCGTGCCCAGGTCCGCGAGCCGGCCCCGGAACCGGTCCAGCCCGGTATGTGGCTCGCCGCATTCCACGACGGGGTGAACGGCCGTGCGCCGTCCACCGCGACCGGCGGCGGCCACACCAGTGAAGAGTCCCCAGGGAAGGGGGAGCAGTGAGTCAGCAACGGAGCAACATGGACTGGATGCTCAGGGACCTGGCGGAGGGCGTCCCGCACACCCGGCACATCGTCCTGCTCTCGGCCGACGGCTTGCGGATGGCCCAGCACGGTACCGACCCCGACACCGCCGACCGCCTCGCCGCCGCCTGCGCGGGCCTGCAGAGCCTGGCCGCCGCGGTGGGACACGAGTTCCCGCACGGCGATGGCCGGATGCGGCTGGTGGTGATCGAGGTGAGCGGCGGCTTCTTCTACCTGATGGCGGCCGGTCCCCGCGCCTACCTCGCGGTCCTGGCCGACGAGGGGGTGGATGCCGGTCTGGTGGGGCAGCGGATGCGGGATCTGGTCGCACGGATCGGCGAGCACCTCAGCGCGCCCGTCCGCAGCAGCGAGCCGACCGCGTGATCGGGCGAACCGGCCGGACGCCCAACGCATGCGCACCACGTGGATCCGGCCATGAGCACAGCAGGGCACGGGCATGAGCGCAGCCGATCAGGACACCGTCGATCAGGACTGGGACGAAGGCAATCCCGAACGTCTCTACGTGATCGCACGAGGCCGCAGCCCGCTGGCCGCACACACCACCTTCGACCTGGTCACCCTGATCATCTCCCGCTCCCAGCCCACCCCCACGATGCAGCCCGAGCACGCGGCGATCCTGCGCATCTGCGGCTCGCCGCTCTCCGTGGCCGAGGTCTCCGCCTACCTGCGCCTGCCGGCGAGCCTGGTCACCGTGCTGCTGGCGGACCTGCACGCCGAGAAGCGGATCGAGGTCCGCGCGCCCATCCCGAAGGCGGCCCTTCCCGCCCGTTCCCTGTTGGAGGCAGTGATCCATGGACTTCAGCGGCTCTGAGTCGGTACCGGGGCCGCAGGAGGAGGACTTGCTCCCGGCCTCGGTCGCCACGGCGGTCAAGGTCGTGATCGTGGGCGGCTTCGGCGTCGGCAAGACGACCCTGGTCGGCTCCGTGAGCGAGATCCGGCCGCTGACCACCGAGGAGACGATGACGCAGGCCGGTGCGGGTGTCGACGACACAGCCGGCATCGAGCGCAAGAGCTTCACCACGGTCGCGATGGACTTCGGCAGGATCAGCATCAGCGACGAACTCGTGCTCTACGTGTTCGGCACCCCTGGACAGGAGCGGTTCTGGTTCCTGTGGAACGGGCTGTTCGAGGGGGCCCTCGGCGCGGTCGTGCTCGTGGACACCCGCAGGCTGGAGGTCAGCTTCGACGTGCTCGGCCGGCTGGAGGACCGCGGCGTGCCGTTCGTCGTCGCGACCAACGCCTTCCCGGGGTCCCCCGACCACCCCACCGAGGAACTGCGGGCCGCCCTCGACCTGCCCGCCGAAGTCCCGATCGTGAGGTGCGACGCGCGCAGCCGAGAGTCCAGCCGCGACGTCCTGATGGCCCTGATGCGCTACCTGTACGACCTGTCCGCCCAGCCCGTGTGACGCCCGCCGACCGAGCCGGCGACGGTCGTCGTCCATCGTCGCCCCACCCGTCCGCATCCCCCTGTTCGGGCGAACCGCCCCTGCCGACCCGGAGAATCCGTGACCACCCAGCTTCCTGAGGACCCCTTTCCCACCCCGCCGCCCGGGTGCCCCGCCCACGCACGCCCTGACGGACTCCGGCGCCTCCACGGACCGGAAGCCGAGGCCGACCCGGCAGGCCTGTACGAGAAGCTGCGCGCCGAACACGGCGAAGTGGCACCCGTGCTGCTGCCCGACGACCTCCAGGCATGGCTGGTCCTCGGCCACTCCGCCAACCTCACCGCGATGCGGACCCCCTCCCGGTTCTCCCGGGACTCCCGCCGTTGGACCGCCTTCCGCAGCGGCCTGGTCGCGCCGGACTCTCCGGTGATGCCGGTGGTCGCCTGGCAGCCGATCTGCGTGTTCGCGGACGGCGAGGAGCACCGCCGGCTGCGAGCGGCGGTCACCGACGCACTGAACCGCTTCGACCGACGCGGGATCCGACGCTACGTCACCCGCTTCGCCGGCCAGTTGATCGAAGAGTTCAGCCAGGTCGGCCACGCCGATCTGGTCACCCAGTACGCCGAGCACCTGCCGATGCTGGTGATGACGCAACTGCTGGGGATGCCCGAAGAGTACGGGCCGCGGCTGGTCGAAGCCGCCCGCGACCTGCTCAAGGGCACCGAGACGGCCGTCGCCAGCAACGAACACGTCGTGACCATCCTGCGCCGGACGATCGACCGCAAACGGGACCTGCCCGGCCACGACCTGGTGACCTGGCTGCTCCACCACGAAGCCGGCCTCACGGACGACGAGGTGCTCGAGCACCTGCGGACGGTCCTGCTCGCCGCGAACGAGACGACCGTCAACCTGATCTCCGACACCCTGAAGGTCGTGCTCACCGACCGCCGCTTCCGCGCCCATCTGTCGGGCGGGCAGATGACCCTCCCCGACGTCCTGGACCAAGTCCTCTGGGACTCCCCACCGTTCCTGCTGATGGCAGGTCGCTGGGCCACCGGCGACACCGAACTCGGCGGCCAGCAGATCAAGGAGGGCGACATGCTCCTGCTCGGTCTGGCGGCCGGGAACGTCGACCCGGCAGTCCGACCCGATCCCTCGAAGCCGCTCCTCGGCAACCGCGCGCACCTGTCCTTCGGCAGCGGCCCGCACGAGTGCCCCGGCCAGGACATCGGCAGGGCCATCGCCGAGACCGGCGTCGACAGCCTGCTCGCCCGCCTGCCGGATATCCAACTTGCCATCCCTGAGAACGAGTTGACCTGGACATCGTCCTGGATGAGCCGCCACCTGGTCGCCCTCCCGGTGCGGTTCACCCCGCAGCGCGGCACCGCGTCGCCGGTCACCACGCCGGGCGCGCCCAGCGTCCGGCCGACGGCACCGTCCGCACCGCCCACCACCCGGCCGTCCGCACCGGAGCCCGGGGGCGAGCCCCCTGCCGTCCCCCGGCAGCGGACCGGTTGGTGGGCCACCCGGATCAGCAGGTTCCGGCGCGGTGGAGGTGCGTCCGCTCGGCGGTAGGGGGAAGAACCCGCCTGCCGGCCCGCGCCCCCGGCGACCGGACCGGCAGGCGATGCCCGTGGCGCCGCGGGGAGCCGATGACGGCCCGGCACCGCCGGTTCCCTGATCGGCGTCGCCGCCCGCTCGACGACCCGGGAGCAGGCTCGGCCCGGAGCGGACTCGCACCCACGCGGTGAGGAGCCGGGCGGCCTCACTGTGACCGGACCGTCAGGCCGGCCACTGCTCCGCAGGGACCCGTGATCGCCTGGCCGTGTTGGTCACCGGCTCCGCAGGGACTGGCGATCGCCCGGCCGTGCGTCGGAGCGCCGCGCCTGCGGGTGCGGTTCGGCGCGCCGCCGGCCGTCCCGCCGGGTCGAAGATCCGACTCCGCTCCGAGGCGGTCGCGTGCCGGTACCGTTGGGCGTCCGCTGATCTTCGGTGTCCGGGTAGCGCCGGCGCTACCATCCGGGTATGGGCGAGTCGGCCGGTCACGGCGCGCCGTGGGGCAGTTGTCCGCGGTGCGGGCAGGCCCTGGTCCGCGACTGGCTGCCGCTGCAGGCTGGACCGGAGCTGGGGATCGCCATGCAGGGGCCGCCGGTCTGCCCGAGTTGCACGGCCGAGGAGGTCGAGGAGTACCTGGTCGTCTGGGAGCCGTCGCAGGGCGAGGGCGAGGACGAGCACGAGCGCGAGGACGAGTGGGACGGCTGACCTTCCGGTCGTCCGGATCGGCACGGTCGAGCCCGTCAACCGCACCTGTTGGACGAGTGGGCCCATCGAGGTCCGCGAGGGGGAGTGCGCGAGGTCTGGGCAGGGGTGGAGTGAGGTCTCTTCAGCGTTGGGCGAGCGGGCCACCGAGCTGATCAGGTGTCAGACTGGACGGCAGAACCCGTCGAACGTGTGGACATAGGAGACCTGGGGATGGCTTCTGACGAGTCGTCGGCGTTGCTGCCGGTCGAGCTGGACGCAGTGCCCGAGACCGCGCTGTGGACGCTCTACCAGCGTGCCGTGGAGGCCCGGCGGTCGGATGCGCTGCTGGATGACCCCAAGGCTGTGGAGCTGGTGGACCGGATCGACTACCCGTTCGCCGAGAAGTTCGGCACCAGTGACCTCCAGGCGCAGATGCAGGCGGTGCGGGTGGCCTGCTTCGACCGGGAGATCGCGGACTTCCTGGCCCGGGAGCCTCGGGGCACCGTGGTCTGCCTGGGGGAGGGACTCGAGACCCACTACTGGCGGATTGACAACGGGCGCGCCCAGTGGCTGACCGTGGACCTGCCCGAGATGGTGGCCCTGCGTGAGCGCCTGCTCCCGCCCGGGCCGCGCCAGCGCTACCTGGCCGCCGACGCCACCGACCTGGCCACCTGGGCCGACCAGGTGGACCGCGGCCAGGAGGTTTTGGTGACGGCGCAGGGCTTGCTGATGTACCTCCCGCCGGCTCAGGTGCGGGCCTTGATCGCCGGCTGCGCCGAGCGGTTCCCGGGCGGCTCGCTGGTGCTGGATGCGGTGCCGCGTTGGTTCAGTCGCCTCACCGTGCGCGGAAAGCTGCGCAGCCGGGGCTACCGGGTGCCGCCGATGCCGTGGGGGATGGATGCGGGCGAGCGGGGCAAGCTGCGCACCGCCAGTCCCGCGGTGGTCGGGGTGCGGGGCGTGCGGCCGGTCGGTGGCCGAGGGATCTTCGGTTCCCTGCTGCCGCTGGCCCTGACCGTGCCGCCGCTCGCCGCCCGGCTGCCCTCGGTCACCGTACTCGACTTCGCCGAGCGGCCGGGCGGCGAGGAGCCGCAGCAGCAGGCGAACGGGCGGGACGCCGCGCACGCATAGGGCCGGATGCATACCGGCCGGCCCGGCCGCCTTTCTGCGCGCACCGCACACGAGGAGGCCGCGCGGAGCGGGCGCCTGATCACCCGAGCCTTTCCTCGCCGACGCATGTGCGGGGACGAATGCGGCGACGTGTGCACGGCCGCAGGGCGGTCGCCACCGGGGCACGGGGCGCCGCCGGCCCGGCTCGTGAGCGTGCCGCAGCGATGGATCAGGAGGAGCACGCCGTCGATCGCCTCGTCCTGCCAGGACCACCTGGGAGATTCACCCGGACGGCCCACTGTCCGTGCGTGCGGTCCGGGGGCTGCCTACGGTCGTGTGAGGGCAGGAGGCTCAGGATGCCCCTGTCGCGAGTAGGAAGCGCAGGCTTGCGCGGCAACCACAACTGGAGGTGGTGGATATGGCCACCGCATCTGAGACCCCCGTCCTCGACACCCTCCTCGCCATGACCGCCGACTCGATCGAGCGGTGCGGCCTGGCCCCCGACACGCTGGTCCTCGCCCGCATCGCGGCACTGGCGGCGATGGACGCCCCGGCCGTGTCGTACCTCGCGCACCTCGGACCGGCGGTGCGGGAGCACATGACCGCGAGCCAGTTGCAGGACGTGCTCGTCGCGATCGCGCCGATCGTCGGCACCGCCCGGGTGATGTCGGCGGCGACCCACATCACCGAGGCGCTCGGGGTCGCCATCGCCGTGACGGACGCCGAGGCCGGGAGCTCGGGCGGCTTGTAGCCGCCCTGGTCCGGTGCCTTCGTGCGCCCGCGCCGGCACCCGGCGCGAGCGCACGCACCCGTGTGGTCAACCGGCTGGGCGGTAGGTGCCGGGGGCGAGGTAGACGGAGAAGCGCGAGGCGTCGCCGCCCCGGTAGGACAGGAAGTTCTGGGTCAGCGACTGGGTCAGCGGCCGGTCGGCGAGGTCGTCCAGCAGTCGGACGTAGCCGTCGGCCGCCGGGGAGCCCTCGGCGCGCAGGAAGGCGGCGACCCGGTCGCGGGCGGCCGCGTCGTGGTCGTGCACGGGGATCAGCGGGACGTAGATCGTCGCGCTCGGGAGGTCGTGCCGGGTGTCGAGGGTGAAGGTGGTGACCGGCGGTTTGCGCTGCCAGGCGGCGGCGTCGTGCGGACCGTTGATCTGCTGCAGTGCTCGGGCGAACAGACCGGGGACGTGGTCGCGGGCTACCGCCGCCTTGGCGTCGATCTCAGACGCGCTCACCCCGGAGTGCGCCAGGTACAGCTGCACTCTGAACTCCTCGTCGCCCACCAGGTCCAGGGCGAGGGCGACCGGCTCGTGGCCCGGGTCGAAACGGCCGCCCAGGTGGTCGACGAGGGCGCGCCAAGGGCGTTCCAGGCCGAGGCGGAGCATGGCCTGCTCGGTGCGTGCGGCGGACTGCTCCCGGCCGGCCACCGCCGGGTTGACGAAGGCCTTGTACGCGGGTGGCGCGTCGGGCTGCCAAGCCACGGCGTGGGCGAAGGTGAAGAACCCCTGCGGGTCGTCCTCGGTGAAGAGGTCCTCGACGGCGAGCAGCCGGTCGATCGAGACGCCCGGCCGACCGGCGAGCCGCCGGGTGAAGGCCATCGCGTCGCGCATCCGGCTCATGGCGGTGCCGTCGCCGGGTGGCTCGATGGAGAGGCGGACGGCAGCGGTGGCGTCGTGCCAGGCGATCGACGGCTCGAAGGGCATGCCGTCGATGGAGACCCAGCAGGCGCGTTCCGGCGGCACGCCGACCGGGAGGCGCCCCCAGGGTTCGGTCAGGTCCTGGAGCAGGGCGAGGATCGACTCGCGGCTCTCGCCGGTGAGCCCGAGGCTCTGGTGGGCGCGCCAGACCCGGTCGCAGGCGACCTCGGCGAAGGTGTCGGTCAGCCGGTAGCGGGTGGAGTCGAAGCGTAACGGGCGTCCGATCATCTCGGGGATCACGCCGGTATCGGCGCTGAAGACGGCGGCTGCGGTGCCCGCCTCGAGGCTCTGGGGCTCCATCGGGTCTCCGTGAGGTGTGTGGGGCGAGTGGGTCGGCCGAAGCGTGCGCGATCATCTCATCGGCGGCCGGTCCTGGTTCGTGCTTTGCCGAAAGGTCGATTACCTGAGTGACCGTCAGGTACGTGTTTCGGCCAAGCTGTTGCTCGAACGTAGCCGAATCGTCGCGTGCCCGGGCCTGCGCCGGGCGCGCAAGGTGCGGCTGGCGGAACGCGGTGGAGGCACGTCCCAGCCGCGCACACCTGGGGTGTTGCCCAGAGTCGCCACTCGAAGACGATCTGTGTGCGAGAAGTGCCGAAACCATGACCGCGCCCGAATGGATGGCGGCGATCTTTGGCATGATCCTGATTAGTCTTCGCGATCACCTGCCCGCCAGGCCGTCCGGTGTCCTGCCATGAGCCCTCGGCCGCCGGGCTGCCGTTGCCGCGTCCCGCAACGTCCGCGCAGAGGAGTTCTTGACCCGTGTCCGCCCAGCGCCCCTCTCAGCATCCACTTCCACCGGTCCGCGGTCCGCTCGGTGAGACCCTGCCGGAGGCATTCCGCCGCCAGGTCGAACGCACGCCCGACGCGACCGCGCTGGTCAGTGACGGCACAAGCCTGACGTACCGTCAGCTTGATGCCAGAGCTGAGGCGTTGGCCCACCGCCTGGTGGCCGCGGGAGCTGGCCCGGAGTCGGTCGTCGCGGTCCTGCTGGAGCGCTCGGCCGAGTTGGTGGTGGCGCTGCTCGCGGTCGCCAGGTCGGGCGGCTGCTACCTGCCGCTGGATCCGCGCCAGCCCGCCGCCCGGCTGGCCTGGCTGCTGGAGCAGACCGGTGCCCGGCTGCTGCTGGCCGCCGAGCCGCACCCGGCGGCCCAGGTCGGCCCCGGCCTGCCGGCGATCCCGGTGCCGCCCGTCGAGACCGAGCCGGAGGAACCGCCCACTGCCCTCGACGTGCCCGTCAGGCCGGGCCAGTTGGCGTACATCATGTTCACCTCCGGTTCGACCGGCACCCCCAAGGGAGTGGCGGTCACCCATGAGAACGTGGTCGGCCTGGCGCAGGACCCGTCGTTCCACGGTGGCGCCCACCGCCGCGTCCTGCTGCACTCGCCGCACGCCTTCGACGCCTCGACGTACGAGCTGTGGGTGCCACTGCTGTCCGGTGGGACCGTGGTGGTCGCACCCGAGGGCGAGCTGGACGCGGCTGCCGTGGCCGATGCCGTCAGCGGCGCGGGTGTCACCGCACTCTGGGTGACGGCCGGGCTGTTCGCCGTCCTGGCGGAGGAGGACCCGGGCTGCTTCACCGGCCTGCGCGAGGTGTGGACCGGCGGGGACGAAGTCCCGCCCGCCGCCGTACGCCGCGTGCTTGCGGCCTGCCCCGGAACGGCGGTCGGCAACGGCTACGGTCCCACCGAGACCACCACGTTCGCCACCTGCCACCGGATGGCCGACGCCGACCGGATCGGCACCCGGGTGCCGATCGGCACCGCCATGGCCGGGATGCGCACGGCCGTCCTCGACCGACGCCTGCGCCCCGTCGCGCCGGGCGAGGTCGGCGAACTCCACGTCGGCGGTTCGGGCCTGGCCCGGGGCTACTGGGGGCGGCCCGGCCTGACCGCCGAGCGGTTCGTCGCCGACCCCTACGGCGAGCCCGGCGCGCGGCTGTTCCGCACCGGCGACCTGGTGCGCCAAACCCCTTGCGGGGACTTGGAGTTCGTCGGCCGCGCCGACGACCAGGTGAAGATCCGCGGATTCCGGGTGGAACCCGGCGAGGTGGCGGCCGTGCTCGGCGGGCATCCCGAGGTGGCCCAGGCCGCCGTGGTGGTTGGCGCCGACCGCGCGGGGCAGAAACGGCTGCTCGCCTACGTGGTGCCGGCCGATCAGGGCCGTGCCCAGGAGCCCACCGACTCCGTGGCCGAATGGCAGGGGATCTACGACACCCTCTACCAGGGCGCCGCCGAGGCACGGCTCGGCGAGGACTTCTCGGGCTGGAACAGCAGTTACGACGGCGGGCCCATCCCGCCGGACCAGATGCACGAGTGGCGGGAGGCCACCGTGGCCCGGATCCGCGAGCTGCGCCCGCGCCGGGTGCTGGAGATCGGCGTCGGAACCGGCCTGCTGCTGGCCCGGCTGGCCCGGGACTGCGAGGCCTACTGGGGCACCGACCTCTCCGGTCGGGTCGTCGAGGCACTGGGAGCGCTGGTGGCCCGCGACCCGGCGTTGGCCGGGCGGGTCGAGCTGCGCGCCCTCGCCGCCCACCGGACGGCCGAGCTGCCGCGCGACTACTTCGACACCGTCGTCATCAACTCGGTCACGCAGTACTTCCCGGACGGCCGCTACCTCGCCGAGGTGCTGGCCGGCGCGGTCGAGCTGCTGGTCCCCGGCGGCGCCCTCTTCGTCGGAGACGTACGGCAGTTGCGGCTGCTGCGCGCCTTCCACACCGACGTCCGGCTGCGTCGCCCGGAACTGCCGGCCGACCGCGCGGCGATCCGGGCGGCCGTCGAGCGTAACCTGGTGCGCGAGAAGGAGTTGCTGGTCGACCCGGCCTTCTTCACCGAGCTGGCGCACACCCTGCCCGAGGTCGAGGGCAGCGAGGTGCGGGTCAAGCGCGGTCGATGCGTCAACGAGCTGACCCGCTACCGCTATGACGCGGTGCTCCGCAAGAAGGGGGCGGTGCCCGAAACCGCCCTGCCGGTCCGGGAACTGGTGTGGGGGCAGGACCTCAGCAGTCCCGCTGAGCTGACCGGCCGCCTCGGCCGCGCCGAAGAGCTGCGGGTCGTCGGGGTGCCGGACGAGCGACTGCGGCCGGTCATCCGGGCGTTGCGCGCGCTGGCGGACGAACAGTCCGACGGGGTACCGGTGTTGGGCGCCCGGGACGACGCCGAGGTCGACCAGGTGGAGGAGTTCCACCGGGTGGCCGAGAAACTGGGCCTGCGGGCCTCCATCTGCTGGTCGGCCACGGGCCCGGACACCCTTGAGGTCACCCTGACCGGCCGTCGTCCGGGCACCTGGGCCGATGCACCACGGCCGACCGGGGCGCCGATCAGCTCGCTGGTCAACGCCCCGGCGAGCGCCCGGGACACCGGCGCGCTGCTGTCCTCGATCCGCGCCTACCTGCGCGACCGGCTGCCGGAGTACCTGCTGCCCGCCACGACGGTGGTCCTGGAGGCGCTGCCGCTGACGCCCAACGGCAAGGTGGACCGCCGGCGCCTGCCCGAGCCGGACGCCGGCGCCACCAGGAACGGGCGGGCCCCGCGCGACCCGATGGAACGGCTGCTCTGCGAGCTCTACGCCGACATCCTGGGCACCGGCGAGATCGGCATCGACGACAGCTTCTTCGCGCTCGGTGGCCACTCCCTCTCCGCCACCAGGCTCAGCACCCGGCTGCGGTCGGCCCTCGGGGTGGAGCTGCCGGTGCGCAGCGTCTTCGAGACGCCCACCGTGGCCGGACTGGCCGAGGCGGTGCGCCAGGCGGTGGTGGGGGACCGGCCGGCGCTGACGGCCGGAGCACGGCCCACGCCGGTGCCGCTCTCCTTCGCCCAGCGGCGGCTGTGGTTCCTCGACCAACTGCACACGGCGGGCGCCGGCTACCACGTGCCGCTGGTGCTCGACTTGGCGGGTGCCGTGGACCGGGCGGCCCTGGAGGCAGCGCTGGCCGACCTGCTGGCCCGTCACGAGAGCCTGCGGACCGTCTTCCCCGCAGCCGCGGGCATCCCCCGTCAGCACGTGCTGGACCCTGCCGCGGCCCGGCTGCGGCTCGAGTGCACCGAGGTGGCCGCCGAAGCGTCGGCGGCGGCGGTCGCGGCGGCGGTCACGCTGCCCTTCGAGCTCGATCGGGAGCCGCCCATCCGGGCCCATCTGCTGCGCACCGCTCCCGAGCGGCACACCCTGGTCCTGGTGGTGCATCACATCGCCTGTGACGGCTGGTCATTGGCGCCGCTCTGGCGCGACCTCGCCGCGGCCTACGCCGCGCGCCGCAGGGGCCGCGCGCCGCAACTCGAGCCGCTGCCCGTCCAGTACGCCGACTACACCCTCTGGCAGCGGCGGCTGCTGGGCGACGAGGACGACCCGCGCAGCCGGGCCGCCCGGCAACTCGGCTACTGGCGGCGCACCCTGGCAGGCCTGCCCGAGCGGCTGGAACTGCCCACCGACCGGCCCAGGCCGGCGGTGGCCGGCCAGCGCGGCGACACCGTGCGCTTCACGCTGGACCAGGAACTGCACCGGCGGATCACCGAGTTGGCCGAACAGGTCGGAGCCAGCCCGTTCATGGTGCTGCACGCCGCGCTCGCGGCCCTGCTCACCAAGCTCGGCGCCGGCAGCGACATCGTGATCGGCACCCCGGTCGCTGGACGCACCGACCACGCGCTCGACGAGCTGGTCGGGTTCTTCGTCAACACGCTGGTGCTGCGCACCGACACCGCCGGCAACCCGTCCTTCCGCGAACTGCTGGCCCGGGTCCGGGAGGGCGACCTGGCCGCCTACGCTCACCAGGACGTGCCGTTCGAACAGCTGGTGGACGCCCTCGCTCCGGCCCGCGGCCTGGCCCACCACCCGCTGTTCCAGGTGTTGTTGGCCCTGCAGAACGCTCCGCAGGCCACCCCGCGGCTGCCCGGCCTGACCGTCACCCAGCGGGAGGTGGGCACCGGTGCCAGCCGGTTCGACCTCTCGATCAGCCTCCAGGAGCAGTTCGGCCCCGACCGGCGGCCCCAGGGCATGGCCGGAGTGGCCGAGTACCGCACCGACCTCTTCGACCGCGCCGGCATCCGACTCCTGCTGCAGCGGTTCACCCACCTGCTGGCGGCGGTGACCGCCGACCCGGGGCGGCGCCTCGGCAACCTCGACGTGGTGCTGCCCGAGGAGCGCGAGCGGCTGCTGGCGCACAGCGGGGACGGCGGTCCGGACGTGCCGCGCCGAACCCTCCCCGAGCTGTTCGAGGCCCAGGTCCGGCGCACCCCGCACGCCACCGCGCTGATCCACGACGACGGGACGGGCGCCGTCAGCCGGCTCAGCTACCGCGAACTGGACCTGCGCTCCAACCGGCTCGCCCGCCGGCTGATCGGCCACGGTGTCGGCCCGGAACGGTTCGTGGGCATCGCGCTGCCCCGGGGCGTCGACGCGGTCGTCGCCACCCTGGCCGTGCTGAAAGCGGGCGGGGCGTACGTGCCGCTGGACGCCGACTATCCGGCGGCGCGGCTGGAGTCGATGGCCGAGGACGTCCGCCCCACGGTGCTGCTGACCGACTCCGCCACCGTGCTGCCGCTGACCGGAACGCCGCGGATCGTCCTCGACTCGGCCCACAACCGGCGCTCGGTGGCCGACCGGCCGCAGACCCGGGTCACCGACGCCGACCGGATCGAGCCGCTGACCTGTGATCACCCCGCGTACGTGGTCTACACCTCCGGCTCCACCGGGCGTCCCAAGGGCGTGGTGGTGACGCATTCGGGCTTCGCCGGGGTGGCGGAGGCGCAGCTGCGGCGGTTCGGGGTGACCGGGTCCAGCCGGATCCTGCAGTTCGCCTCGCACAGCTTCGACGGAGCGGTCTGGGAGCTGTGGGGCGCGCTGCTCACCGGAGCGACGCTGGTGATGGCACCCGCCGAGACCACCGCTCCCGGGCCGGCGCTGACCGCTCTGGTGGAGCGGCACCGGATCAGCCACGCCACCCTGCCGACGGCCGCGTTGAGCGCGTTGGAGCCGCAGCAGCTGCCCTCGCTCACCTCGATGATCGCCTCCGGTGAGGCGCTCCCGGGCGAGACGGTGCGCCGCTGGTCGGCCGGTCGGCGCTTCCTCAACGGCTACGGCCCGACCGAGACCACCGTCTGCGCCACCCTCAGCGCCCCACTCGCCGGCAGCGCCACGCCACCGATCGGCCGGGCCACCGTCAACGCCCGGGTCTACGTGCTCGACCGCGACCTGACCCTGGTACCGCCCGGGGTGATCGGCGAACTGCACGTCGCCGGCGCCGGGGTGGCGCGCGGCTACCTGTGCCGACCCGGTCTCACCGCCGACCGTTTCGTGGCCGACCCCTTCGGCCCGCCGGGCAGCCGGATGTACCGGACCGGTGACCTGGTCCGCTGGAACGACGACGGTCAGCTGCAGTTCGTCGGCCGTGCCGACGGCCAGGTGAAGATCCGGGGCTTCCGGATCGAGACCGGCGAGGTGGAGGCCGCGCTCAGCGGTCTCCCCGGCGTGGCGCAGGCGGTCGTCGTCCCCAAGGAGGACCGGCACGGCGGCAGTTACCTGGCCGCGTACGCGGTGCCGGCCGATGGCGAGGTGCCGCCGGACGGCCGGGAGCTGCGCGGCCGACTGGCCGGTCTGCTGCCGCAGTACCTGGTCCCGGCCGCGGTGCTGGTGGTGGACGCACTGCCGGTGACGGTGACCGGCAAGGTCGACCGGGCCGCGCTGCCGGAGCCCGATTTCGCGGCGCTGTCGGCGGGCCGGGCACCGCGCAGTCCGCGCGAGCAGATCCTCTGCGAGCTGTTCGCCGAGGTCCTGGGCGTCCCCAGGGTGAGCATCGACGACGGTTTCTTCGCCCTCGGCGGCAACTCGCTGCTGGTGCCCAGGGTGATCAGCGGCATCCGGCGCCGACTGGGCGTCGCTCCGGCAGTGCGCACGCTCTTCGAGCACCAGTCGGTGGCCGCGCTGCTGGCCGCACTCGACGGCTCGCCCGGGGCCGGCCCCGCGGCCGGCCCGACGCCCGCCCGGCTCGCGGCGGACTCCGTGCTGGACCCGGGGATCACCGTCACCCCGCGGCCGACCGCGGCGGGCAGCGGGGTGGACGGTCGGCCCGGCCGGCTGTCCGCGTCCCCCGCCCGGGAGAGCCTGCTGCTGACCGGTGCGACCGGCTTCCTCGGTGCCTTCCTGCTGCGCGAGTTGCTCGACCGCACCGACGCGGACGTCCACTGCCTGGTGCGGGCCGAGGACGAGGAGCAGGCCCACCGGCGGATCCGCCGCAGCCTGAGCGGCTACGGGCTGTGGAACGAGTTCTCCCGCCGCCGGATCGTGGCCGTGCCGGGCGACCTGGAGCAGCCGCTGCTGGGGCTGACCCCCGAGCGGTTCGAGCGGCTCGCCGCACGGCTGGACGCCGTCTACCACGATGGCGCGCGGGTCAGCGCGGTCGACCCCTACCAGCTGCTGCGGGCGGCCAATGTGTCGGGAACCCAGGAGGTGCTGCGCCTGGCCGCGCTGGCCGGCGGTGTGCCGGTGCACCACGTCTCCACGGCCGCCGTCGCCGTCCGCGCCGACGAACGGGACGGCACCGTGCCCGAGTCCCGCCGGCTGGGCGCGCGGGAGGTGATGGCGGGTGGCTACCCCGCCAGCAAGTGGGCGGCCGAGGAGCTGGTGTGGGCGGCCGGCGGGCGCGGCATCCCGGTCGGCGTCTACCGGTTGGGCCGGGTGAGCGGGAGCACCGTGACCGGTGCGGGCTCCACCCGGGACGTGTTCTGGCAGTTGGTGCGTGCCATGCTGGTGGTCGGCGCGGCCCCGCGTCCCGCCCGGGACACCGCCCAGCTCGTCGACCTGGTGCCCGTCGACTACGCCGCCTCCGCCATCGTCCGGCTCTCCCGGCGCCCCGGCAGCGCGGGCCTGGCCCACCACCTGGTCTGCCCCACCCCGCTGCCGGTCGCGGACGTACTGGACCAACTGCGCTCGTACGGCTACAAGTTGGCGCACACTGGGCTGGACGACTGGACCCGTGCCGTGCACGAACGCGCGGAGGCGGAGGCCGGCACGCTGGACGGAGCCGTCCTGCTCACCGACGTCCTGCCCGAGCTGGACCGGCTCGGGCGGATCCGGTTCGAGCGGACCAACACCCTGGCCGGGCTCGCCGGTTCGGGTCTGGAGTTCCCGCCGCTGGACGGCGCGCTGCTGCGCGCCTACATCGACTCCTTCATCAGCTCGGGCTTCTTCCCGCCACCGCCCGCCGAGCACTGAGCCCGGCCGGTACCCGCAGACCCCGGCGTTTCCCTCAACTCCCGCCAATCCTCGGAAGGAAGACCCGTGAGCAATTCCTGGGGCGACACCGACGGCACCTTCCTGGTGCTGGTCAACGACGAGGAGCAGCACTCCCTGTGGCCGGCCTTCACCGCGGTCCCGGCCGGCTGGCGCACGGTGTACGGACCGTCCACCCACGACCAGTGCCTGGCGTACGTCGACGAGAACTGGACCGACCTGCGGCCCAAGAGCCTCGCCGACCACCACACCCAACTCTCGGAGGCGCGTTCGGCATGAGTGACCAGACCATGGACCACACCACCCCTCCCGGCTACCCCTTCAACGAGGCCGAGGCACTGGAACTCGACCCGCTCTACCAGCAGTTGCGCGCCGAGCAGCCCGTCCTGCGGGTCTCCTGCCCCTACGGCGAGGACGCCTGGCTGGTCACCAACCACGCCGACATGAAGACGATCCTCGGTGATCCCCGGTTCAGCCGAGCGGCTGCCGCCCAGCACGACGAGTCGCGGCTGACCCCGCTGCCGATCAACACCAGCATCCTGGGCATGGACTCGCACGACCACGCCCGGCTGCGGCGGCTGCTCTCCAAGGTGTTCACCATGCGCCGGGTGGAGCTGCTGCGCCCGAAGATCGAGCGGGAGGCCGACCGGCTGGTCGACGCCCTGGTCGCGGCGGGCGAACCCGGCGATCTGATGGAGGGCTTCGCGGTGCCGTTCGCGGGCACCGTCATCTGCGACCTGCTCGGCGTGCCGTTCGAGGACCGCGAGGAGTTCCGCGGCTGGCTGGACGCCTTCTCCGCGACCACGGTGATGTCCGAGGACGAGATCGAGGCGGACACCCAGCGGCTGTACGACTACATCGGCAAGCTGATGGTCAGCCGTCGGCAGGAGCCGCAGGACGACCTGATCAGCGCCATGGTCAAGGCCAGCGACGAGGAGGACAAGCTCTCCGAGCAGGAGCTGATCGAGCTGGCCAGCGTGCTGCTGATCGCCGGCCACGAGACGGTCTCCTCCCAACTGATCGACTCGCTCTACGTGCTGCTGACCCACCCCGACCAGCTCGGACTGCTCCAGCGGCAGCCCGACCTGCTGCCGGGGGCCGTCGAGGAGCTGATGCGGTACGTACCGCTCATCTCCCACGTCACCTTCGCCCGCTACGCCACCGAGGACGTCGAACTGAGCGGCACGCTGGTCCGCGCCGGCGAATCCGTCCTGCCCGCGATCCCTTCGGCCAACCGGGACGAGGCGGTATTCCAGGACGCCGACCGGTTCGACGTGACGCGTGAGCACAATCCGCACCTTGGTTTCGGCTACGGAATCCACCGCTGCCTCGGCGCGCCGCTCGCGCGACTGGAAATGCAGGTGGCGCTGGAAACACTGCTCACCCGCCTTCCCGACATGCGGTGCGCGATTCCGCTGGAATCACTGGAATGGAAGGACGGAATGCAGGTCCGCAGCCTCCTGCAATTGCCGGTCCAGTGGTGATGTCCGCCATTTCCGGTCCGGGGGCGACGTCGCCGGACTGAGACGGCGAGCCGCCGCACGGACGCCCGTCGGGTGCCCGCGCGGCGGCTCGCCGTCGCGCTCCGGTCCGGTCTCCGGTCCGGTCAGGCCAGGCGCCAGCCCGGGTCGGTGGGGCTGCTCTCCCCGGTGGCGGCGGCATCACGGCTGACCACCGGGGAGAGCACGGCATCGATCGCCGTCAGCACCCCGGTGTCCAGCTGGACGTCAACGGCCCTGGCGTTGTCCGTGATCTGCTCCGGCCGGGAGGCGCCGATCACGGCGGCCGACACATTGGGGTGCCGGAGCACCCAGGCGAGCGCCAGCTGGGCGGTGCTCAGACCGAGGTCCGCGGCGATCGGACCCAACTGCCGCACCCTGCCGAGGACGTCATCGGTCAGCCAGCCGGCCAGCAGGTCCGAGCCGTCGTTGGAGTCGGTGGCCCGAGAACCCTCGGGCCACTGCCCGCCCGGCAGGTACTTGCCGGTCAACACCCCCTGGGCCAGCGGCGACCAGACCAGCTGCCCGATGCCGAGCTCCTCGCAGACCGGCATCACCTCGGCCTCGGGAACCCGCCACAGCGCCGAGTACTGCGCCTGGTTGGAGACCAGCGGGATCCTCAGCTCGCGGGCGAGCGCGTGCCCGCGCCGGAGCTGGTCGGCGGTCCACTCGGAGACCCCGATGTAGTGCGCCTTCCCCTGGTGCACCACGTCGGCCAAGGCCTCCATGGTCTCTTCCAGCGGGGTGGAGACGTCGAACCGATGGGCCTGGTAGACGTCTACGTAGTCCATGCCCAGCCGGCGCAGGGAGCCGTCGATGGACTCCCGGATGTGCTTGCGGGACAGCCCGAGGTCGTTGCGGCCCGGCCCGCTGGGCGCGAAGACCTTGGTGAGGACCTCCAGCCCTTCCCGGCGTTCACCCTTCAGCGCCCGGCCCAGTGATTCCTCGGCCAGGGTGCCGGCATAGACGTCGGCGGTGTCGAAGGTGGTGATTCCGGCATCGAGGGCGGCCCGCACGCAAGCGAGCTCCGTTTCCTCATTCCGGGACGAGCTCCGGGTCAACCAGTTTCCGTACGCGAGTCGACTCACGATCAGGCCGCTACGGCCGAGATGACGGAAATTCATGTCACCACGCTACCAATGCGAATCGACCGGCGGGTGCGCTTCGCAGAACAACCGGGAATGCGCACGACACCATTGCGGGCAGGCGGCTTTGGTGCTCGGTTCCGCTTCTCCCCTCCCGACCGACCGGTGCTCGCGGCGGCAAGCCGCGCAGCTCCGGCCACCGGGTGCCGCTGGGCTTGCTCCCAGCGGGGTCTGCGGTTCGCCGCCCCGGTGACCGGCCGCCGCGGCGAACCCTACGGACGGCCGCCGAGCAGCAGCTGCTCCAGCGCGGCCCGGGCGCGGGCGTCCGAGCGGGCCCGGGCCGTGACGGCCGCCGCCAGCTCGCGGGTCCACTCGTCCAGCGGCACCGGCCGCCGCGACAGCACCACCCCGCGCACCACCCGGCACACCTCGCCCGCCGCCCGCCCCTGGACCACGCTCAGGGTCAGCCGCTGCTCGTCCATGGAGACCTCCAGCCGCTCGATCCGGCCGGGCCGGCCGGCCATCCGGTCGGCAAGGCTGCGTCGGCGCTCCACGGCCACGGCGTCCGCGGGCAGCGCGTCCGCGAGCGCCCCGGTCAGCACCTGGGTGTACACCTCCAGGTCGGTGGCATCCCGCCGGAGGGCGGCCGCGAGCAGGTCGATCGAATCCGAGTCCTCCGGGACCGGCTCGAGCTCGCCGTGGTCGGTCATCTCGCTCCTTGGTGCGATCGCGCGGGCCGGCGGGGCACGTTGAGCCCCGCCGGCCCCGCGCAGGTTCTCAGGGCCTGGGCGGGGCGCGCCAGCCCCGCCCCCGCGCAGCTTAGGGCCTGGGTGGACGGGCCGCCCCCGCGCAGCTTAGGGCCTGCCGGGCGGCCGGTGGACCGCCGGGGCACGACCCGCGGCCGACGGCGCTAGCGGTCCAGGCTCAGCACCATGGTCGGCCGCTCGATCTCATGGTCCTCGCGCAGCGGGCGCACCGCCGTGCCGATGGCGAAGAACTCGGTGGTGTGGCCGCCCCAGCGGTGGTTGTTGGCGTTGAGCTGCACGCCGACGATGCCCTCGGCCTGCAGTTCCTCGGCCTCGGCCTGCATCCGGGCCATGGCCAGCTCGCGGGCGTCGTACAGCGCCTGGGTGAACTGCTCGATCTCCACGTTCTTGCCGATGTTGGAGAAGACCGAGCCCAGCTTCTGGTGCGCGATGTGGTAGACGCAGCTGCCCATCGTCATGCCGAGCGGCGCGTAGCCGGCCCGGATGAGCGTCCAGAAGTCCTGGCCGGACAGGTCGGAGGTGAACGGCTGACCCTTGTTGTTGCGCCAGCCGGTACCGCCGGGCGCGGGCCGGTCGGCCTTCACGGCGGTGCCGATGGCGATGAACTCGGCGATGTCCGAGCCGAACTCCCGTGCCTCCACGCTCAGCCGGACGCCCACGATGCCGTCCGCGCCCAGCGCCGCGGCCTCGGCCTCCATCCGGGTCATCGCCAACTCCCGGGCGTGGTACATGGCCTGGCTGAGCGTCTCCAGCTCCTGGTTCTTGCCCCAGCGGCCGAGCTGGATCCCCACGTGGTAGATCGAGCTGCCCAGGACCAGCCCGATCGGCTGGAAACCGGCCTCCCGGACCAGCAGGAACTCGTTGACCGACAGGTCACTGGTGAAGATCGAGCCGGGCTTGCCGGGCTGCAGCTCGGCAAGCCGGCGCATCGCGTCGGCCGGCACCCCCTGCGCGGTGGGATCGAAAGTGCTCATCTGGTCCGTTCTCCGGGTGAGTGCTGATGACGTCCGTCTGACGAAGCGGGGGCGGTGGCCTAGCGGCGGGCTGCCTGGGCCAGCCGGCGGCGCAGCCGGTCGCCGCCGTCGTTCAGCGGCATGACCGTGAGGGTGCGCGGCTCGGCCGGGGCGGTGGCGAAACGGGCGACGGCCGTACCGAGCAGGGTGCTCTCCGCGATGTGGTCGGTCTGCTCGTTGTTCTGGCTGCTGCTGATGCAGCGCTCCTCCCAGACGCGCAGGTCGCTGTCGGCCAGGATCACGCCGTCCCCGCCGTGCTCGGCGCCCTGCCGGGCCAACTGGGTCCGGGCGTCGGCACGGACCCGTTGGACCAGCGCCGACCAGCCGTCCATCTCCTGATTGGACCAGGAGTAGGTCTGCCGCCGGGTCCGGTAGTCGTCGTGGCGCACCCCGATGGACATCCCGACCAGCAGCTCCACCGGCACCCAGCCGGCCGTGACCAGCTTGGCGAAGCCCTGGCCGTCCAGGTGCGAGGTGAACGGCCGGCGCGGTCGCACCGGCCCGGCCGCCCGGACCGCGGTGCCGATCACCTTGAACTCCAGGCAGTTCGGCGCGGACGGGAAAGGAGCCATCGTCAGCTGCGCCGCCACCACCCCGTCGCCACCCAGCGCGGCGCACTCGGCGCTCATCCGGCCGAGTGCGGCGCGCCGTGCCGAGTCCAGCACCCGCACCAGCGCGGCGGAGGGCGCACCGCTGCCCGACAGCGCGACGCCGGCGGGGCCGTACCCGCCGCCCGTCCGGCCGGCGCCGCCGTACTGGCAGGCGTGGTAGCCCCAGTACCGGCCGCTGCGGCCGACGTGGTAGACCGCCGACCCCATCACCTGGCCGACCGGCTCGAACCCGACCGACCTGATCGCGGCGAACTCGCCGGTCGACAGGGCCGACGACCAGGTGCCGCCGGTCCGGCCGTCGGCGACTCGTGCCGCGGCCACCGGAGGCAGCCCGGTACCGGTCCACGACTGCGTCATGCGTCCCCCGTTCAGCCGGCCGACCCGGCACCGATGTCCGACACCGCACCATACGCGCAGCGGCTCGGGCCGCAACAGCAGGGTGGAGGTTGTCGGCCTCGACGGGCTCAGTGGTCGTCGGCAGCGCCGGCACCTCCGGCCGCCCGGGCGGCTGACGAGGCCGTCCGGGCGCGGCGGAGTGCCGGAGGCGGCCCGGACGACTGCTCCGGGCCGCCGGGATTCGACTCACCGGGCACCGAGCCACCGGGCGTCGAGCCAGAAGGCGTCGAGCCCAAGTCGGCCTGGCGGCCCGTCAGTAGCCGATGCTCACCCCCCGCACGGTGTGCACGTCCGTGTAGCCGCCGGTGGCCGCGGAGAACCCGGTCAGCACGTTGGCCGGCAGGGCGACCGGGGTGTCGATGACCTGCTTGCCGTCGATCGCCACCTGCAGGTGGCCCGCCGGGGTGGCGGTCACGTCGACGGTGTGGGTGCCCTGCCGCAGCGGCGGCACGGTGGTCGAGGTGGCCGCGTACTGCAGGCGGTTGTTGACCGCGCCGGTGGCGACCGCGACGAAGTTGTTCGACGGGTCGCCGGTGTGCTTGATGGTGTCCAGCACCACGGCCACACCGGGCAGTCCGGCGTATCCCATGCCGCCGCCGGAGCCGCCGAGCGCGGTCGGTCCGGCCTTGGCCGCGTCGAGCAGGACGAAGGCCAGGCCGTCGGCGCCGGTGCCGTTGCCGATCTGCGCGGTGAAGTGGGCCCGCAGGTTGGCGGAGGCGACCGGGGTGGCGGGGAACGCACTGCCGGCCTGGTTGGCCACCGCCTGGGTCAGCACCAGGTCGGTGCCGGACATCGCGGCCGAGCCGTTGTGGCTCCAGCCGTCCGGGCCGGGCGGGGCCACGGCGTAGCCGTTGGCCTGGATGTGCACGTCGCGGACGGTGTGGAGGTCGTCGAGCCCGCCGGTGCCGCCGGTGAAGGCGACCAGGGCGGCCGGCGGCAGCGTCGGCACGGCGGCGTCGAGCACCCGCACCCCGTCGATCGACGCGGTGACGGTGGTGCCGCTGACCGATACGGACACGGCGTGCGGGCCGGACCGCAGGTTCGGCACGTTGGTCGCGGTCTGCACGAAGGCGGTGCCGCCCTTGACCGTGATCGCCATGTAGTTGTCGGACGGCGCACCGGTGGCCTTGAAGGTGTCCAGGGTCACCGCCACCCCGGTCAGGCTCTGGTAGCCGAGCCCGCCGCCGTTCCAGCCGAGCGACGTGGGCGTGTCGACGGCCGGGTCGAGCAGCGCGAAGGTCTGGCCGTCGGCGCCGTTGCCGCCGCCGATCACCGAGGTGAAGTCGGCGGTCAGCCCGTCGGTCAGCACCGGCGTCGGGTAGACCGCGGAGCCGGCCTGGTGGGTCACGGCCTGGGTGAGTTGCAGGTCGGTGCCGGACAGTGCCGCCGAGCCGTTGAGCTGCCAGCCGCCCGCGCCCGGCGCGGGCACGGTCACCGGGGTGGAGGTGGTCGGCGCGGTGGCGGTCGCGGTCAGCGTCACCGGTTGCGGGCCACGCCCGTCGTCGGAGGTGATCTGGTAGGTCCCGGTGACGGTGCCGACCGCCGTCGGCGTGACGCTGACGGTCTGGTGGATCACCTGGCCGGGGCCCAGCTGCTGGCCCTCCGCCACCGGCTTGATCGCCGCGAACGGGGCGGCCGGCGGGGCGGCCTTGGTGATGGTCAGCGGGATGTTGCCGGTGTTGCTGATGTCGAAGGAGCGCAGGGCGGTCTGGCCCACCAGCGTCGAGCCGAAGTCGGTGCCGGCCGGGGTGAGGCTGAGCACGGCCTGGCCGACCACCGCGCTGCCGGTGAGGGTCAGCGCGGCCGTGCCGCTCTGGGTGGTGATGGAGAGCGTGCCGGTGTCGCTCCGGGCGGCGGTCGGTGCGTAGGTCACCTGGACGATGAGCGACTGCTTGGGCTGCAGCACGGTGCCGGCCGGCGGCAGATCGCCGGTCTGGAACGGCGAGGCGGGCGCGGCGGTGGCGGAGACCGTCTCCGCGGTGCTGCCGGTGTTGGTGAAGCTCACGCCCAGCGTCTTGGTGAGGCTGGTGGGAAGTTCGCCGAAGTCCAACGAGGGCGGGCTGACCGTCAGTCCGGGGTGCAGGCCGTAACCGCTCAGACCGACGCTGAGCGTGCCGGCGTCGGTGCCGAGGGTCAGTTGGCCGATCGCTCCGGCGGGGTCGGTCGGGGTGAACGAGACCGGCACGCTGATGGACTGACCCGACGTCAGGGTCACTGGCAGGGTGGGGTTGTGCGGCGTGCCGAACGGTGCGTCGGCACTCAGCGCCGAGATGGTGACGTTCCGGGTGGCGGTGACGGTCACCGTGCCGTTCGCAGTGCTGCCCAACGGCACGTCACCGAAGTCCACGGCGGTGCCGCTCAGCGCGGCGCCGGACGGGCGGCCGAAGGCGAGCAGGTGGCCGTCCCGGGTGCCGACGAAGACCCGCCCGTTGTCGGTGGCGGGCACGCCGAACTTCGAGGCCGTGCCGATCGGCGCGGAGTAGCGCAGGTTCAGCACGCCGTTGACCGGCACCGCGTCGTAGGCGCGCAGTTGGCCGTCGGCCCCGTTGGCGCCGTCGCTGTACTCCACCCAGACCAGGGCGCTCGCCGGGTCACTCCCGTTGGAGGTGACGATCGGCGAGCCCGAGGAGTAGCCGAAGGTGCCGCTGCTGGTGCCGGTACTGGTCAGCGCGGGTTGGCCGGAGCCCGTGGTGCCGTAGGCGAGGGCCCGCAGCGGGGCGTTGCTGCCGACCGTGTAGACGAACGGGCTGGTGCCGCCGAAGGCCGCCGGATGGCCCCAGACGCCCTCGAACGGCCCACTGGTGCCCAGCACCGCGTCGCTGCCGTTCGGGCCCTGCGAGCGGCCGCCGAGGTGGTCGCGGTCCAGCAGGAAGATCCGGCCGTCCTTGCCGACCGTCACCATCAGGTGCGGATGGGCGCTGGTGCCGAACGCCGGGCTCGGCAGGCCGATCGGTCCGCCGGAGCCGAAGTCGGTGTCGTTCTGGTCCAGCACACTGGCGTTGGACGGGCTGAAGAAGTCCTGTGCGGACATCGAGCCGTCGCCGTTGACGCCGACCCGGACCAGCGACTCG
Source organism: Kitasatospora humi (assembly GCF_020907985.1). Classification (GTDB taxonomy): domain Bacteria; phylum Actinomycetota; class Actinomycetes; order Streptomycetales; family Streptomycetaceae; genus Kitasatospora; species Kitasatospora humi. Next base: position 137,274 of record NZ_JAJJPA010000011.1, read on the forward strand.
GCGAGCTGGCCGGGCGGGCTGGTGCCCGGGCCGGGCGCGGGGGAGACGCCGTTGCCGGTGGTCACGAAGATCCGTCCGGCGCCGTCCGAGACCGGGCCGCCGCCGCTCTGCCAGATGCCGGCCTTGGCGCTGGACGAGGCGTCCTCGGTGGCCCACAGGCTGATCGCGCGGCTGGTGGTGTTGATGCCGGCCAGGTAGCCGACGTAGTTGCCCAGGTCGCAGTGCGAGCCGAAGGCCACGTAGAGCGAGCCGCCCATCAGCAGCAGGCCCGGGCGCTGCATCGCGTAGAGCGGGTCGAAGGTCCGGCCCGGGTTGTTGACCGGCGAACCCTGCACCGTCACGGGCCAGCCCGGGCGCTCTGCGCCGGTGGCCGCGTCCATGGCGTGCACGTACCAGTGCGGGTGCGAGCTGTCCGGGCCGTCGTCGACCTTGGCGGCCAGGTAGACGGTGTTGGTCGTCCTGTCGACCACCGGGGTGCCGGTCACGCCGATGTCGGGGGTCAGGTCGCCGCAGCCGAGCACCGAGGCGGGCCAGGGCGAGCCCAGGTCGCGGGACCAGTCCGTGGCGCCGGTGGCGGCCGCGATGCCGTACACCTTGTCGTTCTCGGTGGCGACCACCACGGTGCCGCCGGAGACCACGGGTTGGGCGTAGACCTGGCCGTCCACGGCGGTGGAGAACTGCCGGCCGAAGTCCGAGCCGGCCACCTGTGAGGGAGCCAGGCCGGGCTCGTCGGCATCCCAGCCGGTCCGCAGGGCGTCTTGCGAAACGGTGGTCTCGTCGGCCACCGCCGGTGTCGCCAGCGGCAGTTGACCCGATGACAGGGCTATGCCGAAGAGGAGCGAGCCGGCCAGTAAGGCGCGCAGCGGGCGGCGTGCTCTCGGACGGGAGAGCGGTGTGGGCATGGGTGTCCCTTCTGAAGGAGGTGCCGGTGGCGGTGCTATGGATGGACGGAGAAGGTGACTTCGGTGAACCGTGCCTGGCCGGTGTTGCCACGGGACTTGAGCGCCAGCACGGCGGCCGCCGCACAGGCCGGGGCGGTCGAGTCGACGCTGAGCCGGCGCCAGCCGCTGCTGCCTGCCGGCAGCGGCGGCGACTCGTCCTCCCCGAGGTAGGTGCCGTTGCGGTCGAACCAGGTGACCGCGATGGTGCTGCGCCCGGTCGCGCGCACCCCCCGGGCCCAGGCGGTCAGCCGCACCCGCTGGCCGGCGGCGGTGGGCTGCTCGACCGGCTCCACCAGGTAGGACGGGCTGCGCCCCGCGGCGCCCGAGGTGCCGCTGAGCACGGCGCTGCCCGGCCCCCGGTGGCCGTCCTCCGGATCCCAGAACGCCTGGGCGGCGGAGGCGTCGTGGGCGGTCCAGTCGTCGGGGGTGCCGTTCTGGCCGCCGGACAGGTCGCCGTTGAAGTCGGTTCCGATGCCGGGGCCGGTGAACTGGGCGCGCAGCGAGGCCGCCGCCGGTTTCTCGCTGCCGTCGGCCCGCAGCAGACCGAAGTCCAGGTCCTCGGGGGCGCGGGAGGCGCCGTCCGGCACGTCACCGGGGGAGATGTCCTGGAAGATCCAGGGGGCGGCGGCGGGCAGGCCGGCCGACCGGGCGGCCCACTCGACGGTGCGCAGGTACAGGTCCTGGGCGGCCTCGGCCCCGGCCTGCGCCGTGCCGTCGCCGGGAGCGGTGGCGGTGCCCGTCTCGCCGATGTAGAGCGGGGCCGGCGCGACCACCGCCTCGGCGGCTTCGAAGACCGCGCGGGCATAACCGGCCTCCCCGTAGTAGTGCAGATCGTAGAAGTCGGGCGGGTCGCCGGTCAGCGCGTCGCGCAGCGCGGCCAGCCGGGCGACCGGGTCGGAGCCGGTCACCGAGACGGTCACCGGGAGGTGGCCGGCGGCCTGCCGGGCCGTCGGCAGTTCGTGGCGCACCCAGGCGACCGCCGCCCGGTCGCCGGGGTCCACCTCGTTCTTCAGCTCGACGAAGGCGATCCGCGGGTCGTCTCGGTAGGGATCGAGCAGCGCGTGGGTCCAGCGGTCGCTGCCGGCCAGGTCGGTGTAGTCGTTCCACCAGTCGAACAGGGTGAGCTGGACGGTCAAGCCGTGCCGGGCCGCCAGCGACACCGCCTGCCGCAGCTCGGCCAGCCGGGCCTGGTCCGGGTCGGGATAGCCGAAGGTCTCCGCGTGGACCATCAGCCGCACCGCGTTGGCGCCCAGTCCGTTGATCCGGGCGAAGTCCGCGTCGACCCGGCCCGGCTGCCAGTTCTGCCACATCCGGCTCCACGGTGCCTGCGCCGGGTAGTAGCTGAGCAGCTTGAGGCCGGCCAGCCGGGAGCGCGCGGCCTGCTGCCGCGCGCTCGGCCGCGGCTCGGCGGCCGAGCCGGTGGTGGCCACCTGCCACGGTGTGCAGGCGGGCACGGGCGCGCCGGAGCGCGCCGCACCGCCGCCCGTGCCGTCGTCGCCGGCCAAGTGCACGGTCAGCGCGGTCAGCAGCACCAGCACGAGCAGCGGCACCGGCCACCGCCGGCCCCTGGCCCGAGGCACCATGTGTCTGGCCCGAGTCACCATCGGTGCGCCCGGTCAGCCCTGCCTCGGGCGCCCCAGCGCGCGGTAGGTCCAGCCCGCCGCGCGCCAACGGTCGACATCCAGGCAGCCGCGGCCGTCGACCACCCGCCGCTCGGCCACCAGGCCGCCGAGCTCGGCCGGGTCCAGTTCGAGGAACTCCCGCCACTCCGTCAGCAGCAGCACCACGTGGGCGCCGTCGACGGCCTCCCGTGCCGAGTCGGCGTAGGAAAGGCCGGGGAAGGCGCGCCTGGCGTTGGCCATGGCCTGCGGGTCGTACACCCGCACATGGGCGCCGGCCAGCTGCACCGCGGCGGCCACGTGCAGCGCGGGGGAGTCGCGCACGTCGTCCGACTCCGGCTTGAAGGCCGCGCCGAGCACGGCCACCCGGCGACCGAGCAGCGAGCCCCCGGCCTGCTCGCGGGCCAGGTCCACGGTGCGGGCCCGGCGCCGCATGTTGATCTCGTCCACCTCGCGCAGGAAGGTCAGCGCCTGGTCGGCACCGAGTTCGCCGGCCCGCGCCATGAACGCCCGGATGTCCTTGGGCAGGCAGCCGCCGCCGAAACCGAGGCCGGCGTTGAGGAACCGGCCGCCGATCCGCGGGTCGTGGGCGAGCGCCGCGGACAGCTGCGAGACGTCGGCGCCGGCCGCCTCGCAGACCTCGGCCATCGCGTTGATGAACGAGATCTTGGTGGCCAGGAAGGCGTTGGCGGCGGTCTTCACCAGCTCGGAGGTGGCGAAGTCGGTGACCACCAGCGGAACTCCGGTGTCCAGCAGCGGGGCGTAGACCTCCCGCAGGGTCTTCTCCGCCTGCTCGGACGCGGTGCCGATCACCAGCCGGTCGGGCCGCAGCGTGTCGTCCACCGCATGGCCCTCGCGCAGGAACTCGGGGTTCCAGGCCAGTTCCACCTCGGCCCCGGCCGGGGCCAGCCGCCGGATCCGCCCGGCGAGCGCGGCCGCGGTGCCCACCGGCACGGTCGACTTGCCGACCACCAGGCAGGGCCCGTCCAGCAGTGGCGCCAAGGTGTCCGTGGCGCTGTGCAGTTGGCCGAGGTCGGCGGCGTACTCACCGTGCTTCTGCGGCGTGCCGACGCAGAGGAAGACCACCTGCGAACCGGCCACCGCACGGGCCGGATCGGTGGTGAACTCCAAACGGCCAGAGCGGATCTGACGTCGCAACAGCTCGTCAAGGCCGGGTTCGTAGAACGGCACCTCACCGGCGGTCAGCCGCTCGATCTTGGCCCGGTCGGTGTCCAGTCCGACCACCTGGTGACCCAGCTCGGCCATGCAGGCCGCGTGGGTCGCGCCGAGGTAGCCGGTGCCGACGACGGTCATCCTCATCGCTGACTCGCTTTCCGTGGAAGGGGGGTCTGATGGGTGCGGCGGCGCGCCAGCACCTCGGTGAACAGGTCGAGCACCCGCGGGGCCACCCGCTCGACGGTGAAGGCGCTGGCCCGCTCCCGGCCTCGCTCGCCGAACCGCTCGCGCAGCCTGGGATCGCCCAGCAGCCGGTCGATCGCGGCGGCCAGCGCCCGCGGATCCGCCGGGGGCACCCGCAGGCCGGTCACGCCGTCCTCGACGACGTCCCGCAGCCCGCCGACGTCGGAGGCGACCACCGGGCGGCCGGCCAGCATCGCCTCCACGGCGACCTGCCCCAGCGGCTCCTCCCAGACCGAGGGCACCACCGCCACCGAGGCACCCCGCCAGGCGGCCATCACCTGCGCGGACGGCACGTCGCGGACCACCGTGACCGCCGGATCGTCGATCACCGGAGTGTCCGCGCGCGGAGTGCCGATCAGTACCAGGGGCACCTTGTGCCGCAGCATCCGGTAGGCGTCCAGCAGTACGTTGACGCCCTTGTGCGGCCCCAGCGCCCCGACGAAGAGCAGGTAGCCGTCCCCGGCCGGCAGGAAGTCCGGTCGGGGCGTGGTGCGGGCGAGTTCGGCGATGCCGCGCGGCACCATGCTGGGGATTATCCGCAGGTCGGTCTCGGGCAGCAGCGCCGCCTGCGAGGCGGCCGCCACGGCGGTGCTGATCGCGATGTAGGCGTCGGCCCGGCCGTGCAGCGCCCGGGAGGCGCGCAGGCCCACGGCCAGCGCGGTGCCCTTGACGGCGCCGTAGCCGGCCCGCGCGCACCTGACGCACTTGACCGGGGCCGGTCCCGAACAGGGGCCGGTGTCCTGCTGGTTGGTCTTCTTGGCACAGCTCAGCCCGTAATCGTGCAGGGTCACCACGTGCCCGGGAGCCCCGGCCGCGCGGCGGTGCAGCGGGAAGTACGAGTACTGCAGCCAACTGTGGCTGTGCACGATGTCGGGCTTCAGCCGGCTGACCGCCGCCCGCAGCGCGGCCAGCGCGCCCGGATCCGGCACGGTCGGGTGGAACGGGCGGGAGGCGTCCGCGTAGAGGCTCGACAGCCGCCCCGACCAGCTGGGCACCCGCTCGACCCGGACACCGTCGATCACCTCGTGGACCGGGCGGTCACCGATCCGCAGGGTCAGCACGGTCACCTCGTGGCCGTGCCGGACGAACTCGGTGGAGAGCGACTCGACATGGCGTTCCAGGCCGCCGATGGTCGGCCGGTAGAAGTCGGTGAGCTGGAGGATCCGCACGGATGACGGCCTTTCAGTCGGAGGGCGGCAGCAGCCGCCGGTGGAACACCAGAACCGCGAGCGCACCCACCAGTTGGGCGCCGAGCCAGGAGACGCCGGCGCCGAGGATGCCGAGCGGCGGCGTGCTGAACCAGGCGCCGACCAGCGCGACCGCCGCGATCACGGCGTTGAGCGCGGCCGCCCGGCTCAGCAGGCCGCGGACCCGCAGCGTGGCGACCGCGACATTGCTCACCGCGTCGGGGAACGCCGACAGCACCAGCACCACCAGCAACGCGTACCCCTGCCGGTAACCCGCACCGAAGATCCCGAGCACCGGGTGGCCGATCGCGCACAACACCCCCGCCGGCACGGTGATCGCGGCGACGGTCACCCCCAGCGAGCGCAGTGCGATCCGCCGCAGCCCGCCGCGCCGGTGGCTCCCCTCGGCGAAGAGCGCCGAGGAGACCGCCGGGCTGATCATGAAGATGGCGCTGCCGATCATCCAGGTGATGAAGAAGGCGGCGTTGGCCCTGGCACCGAGCCGCGCCGTCACCGCCACCGGCAGGAGGTACGTGGGCACCAGCCCCGCCGCGCTGATCGCGTGGTGGCCGAGCGCCGGGCGGGCCAGCCGGACCAGCTCGGCCCGGGCCGCCCGCCACGGCACCCGCCCCAGCGGCCGCACCCGGCGGTGGCAGAGCACCAGGCCCACCACGGTGCCCAGCAGGCCACTGACCGACCAGGTCACCAGCAGCTCCATCGCGCCCGCCCCGGGCGCCACCGCCGCGACCACCGCCAAGGCGCCCAGCTTGGCCAGCGCCGTCACGGCGTTGCGTGCCAGCATCAGGGGGGCCCGGCGCTCCGCGATGAACAGGTAGTCGAGCACCCCCGAGCCGGTCCAGCCGACCGCACCCAGCACGAACCAGAGCGCGAACGCCGGAGCGCGGGTCAACGGGCCCAGCGGAGCGACCACCAGCCCCAGCGGGTACTCCACCACCGCCGCCACCAGCAGGGTGCCCGCAGTGGTGGCCGCCAGGGTCGCCACCACCGTGAGCCGCCACTGATCGGCCGTCCCGCGCTGCGGCAGCCGGGCGATCAGGCCCACCCCCGCGCCCAGGTGCACCATCAGCGAGATGATCACCAATGCGGAGGTCGCCGCCGAGCCGAGACCCACCGCGGCGCTCGGCATGATCCGTGCCGCCAGCGTCCAGTAGCCGTACCCCAGGGCCGCGTTGACCACGGTGGTGGCCATGATGCCGAGGCTGTTGACGGTCAGCGAGCGCAGCGCGCCGCGCGCCGGCGGGGCACCGGCCGGCTGCTCCCCGGCGGACGACGCGGCCTCGGGCAGCGGGGCCTCAGCCGTCGCCACAGGCGCTCCCCTCTCCCGTCCTGACGTACAGGTCGACGCTGCGCAGCTGCTCCGCGCCGCGGCTCAGCCGCAGTTCCACCCGGTGCAGGCAGCCGGTCCGCGGCACCGTCACCTGCAGCCGGGCCGCGCCCTGCCCGGGGGCGGTGCCGGTCAGCGCGACCGGATCGCTCCAGCCGGCGCCGTCGAACCCGGCCGACACCGTCAGTCCCGCCAGGTCCGCCGGCCGGCTGGCGCCCGCCACCACCGGGACGTCCAGGCGCTGCCCCGGCGCGGCCGGCAGCACGCCACTCACCTGGGCGTAGGGCGCCCCCAGCGAGAACGACACATAGGGCTGCTGCGGGGCGCCGGGCAGGTGCCCGGCGACCGCCCAGAGCAGCGCCGCCGCGGCCAGCACGCCCACCCCGTAGACCGCGCCGCGCCGCCCGTCCGCCAGCAGGTCGGGCAGCCGCGGCCGCGCCGCCCGCCGCTCCCGCAGGCACAACGGCAGCAGCGCCGTGCTCACCGCGAACGGCAGCACGGCGAGCCGCACCCGCCCCAGCACCGCGTAGCAGAGCAGCCCGCCCGCGATCAGCGCCAGGATGCTCAGCAGCACGCACAGCGGCGCCAGGAACCGCCCCGCGCCGCGCGCCAGGCCCAGCCCGGCCACCAGGCTGCGCCCCGGCGTCCAGAGCAGCACCGGCAGCACCAGCACCGCTCGCGCCGGCCCGCCCGGCACCGCCTGCTCGCCGAGCAGCGCCAGCAGGACCAGCGCTGCCTGCGCGGCGAACAGCGGCAGCGCGGACCGGCGCCCGCCGCCGGCGCTGCCGGTCGCCTCGGGTGTCCCGGTCATCGTCCCTCCCCGGAGACGGTGGCGTGGATCGCCTTGAAGTCGAAGCGGTAGATGGCGTAGTCGTCGCTCTCGTAGACCTTGGTGGTCCACGGAAGGTGGTTGTAGCGCTCCAGGTTCGACACCCCGATCGGGCTGGTGCCGCCGTACGCGAACGGCTCGTCCGGCTCGAAGTACACGCCGATCTGCGGCAGTTGGGTCGCGGTCCGCTTGTCGATCACCAGATAGGTGTAGTCCGACGAGTCCAGCTCGTGGACCAGGAACGGCGACGGCGGTGCCGAGTCGAAGTACAGGTCGTAGGTGGGGAAGCCCTTGGCCGGCTGGGCCGGCTCGGCATCCGCGTCACGGACCAGCACCAGACCGGTGTACCGGTCGGAGACCACGTGCAGCTTGGTCCCCAGGTGCGCCTTGAACCAGGTGGCGGTGGTGACCGCCTCCAAGGTCACCGACCGGGTGTCGGAGCCGAACACCGGGGGCCCGGGGAACCGGTAGTCCTCGTCCAGCCCGGCGGCCACGTTCCCCATCAGCGCGTCGCCGGCCACCAGCACCGCCACCAGCACGCCGGCCCGCCAGCGCCGCCCGCGCAACTCGCCGAGCCGGTCCAGCGCGACGATCAGCACCGGGGCGAGCAGCACGCCCAGCCCGATCCAGGTGAAGCCCCAGGTGCGCCGGGCGCCCTCGGCCCCGAACTCCACCATGATGAACGGCAGCGACGGGAAGTAGAGCAGCCCGAACAGGCCCAGGCCCAGCAGCAGCGGGTCGCCGCCCAGCAGCCCGCCGGGCTGCCTGCGCCGCCGCCACAGCGCCCACCCGGCCAGTGCGAAGCTCAACAGCGGGACGGTGAACGCCGCGTACCGCTCGTAGAACGGCTCGGTGCTCGCCTTGAAGAGCGAGCGGGTGCCCTTGCCACCGGAGAACATGTGCAGCAACTGCTTGGCGCCGCCGCCCATGTAGGGCGACAGGTAGGAGAAGGTCGCCGGTGCCACCAGCACCAGCCAGAGCACCCCGGCCCCGCCGACCAGCAGTGCCACCGCGCCGATGGTCACCGCCTTCTCGCGCGCCGCCGTGCCGCGCAGCGCGGCCACCGCCGCCACCACCGTGAGCAGCGTGAGCAGCGCGGTCATCAGGACCGTGGTCAGGTGGTGGGTCGGCACCGCGCCGCAACCGGCCAGCACCGCGCCGGCTGCCCACCGCAGGCGCTCAGGCCGCTCCTGCGCCCGGTGCGCCTTCGCCAGGCAGGCCAGGCACCACAGGAAGAACGGCATCGCCAGCGACTCGTAGGCGAACTCGGTGTCGAAGTAGACGAAGCTGGAGTTGAGGCTGTAGACCAGCGCCACCAGGGCGCCCGCGCGCAGCGAGCCGAACAGCGCCTCACCGACCAGGAACGCGCCGAACAGGGCCAGCACATGGGCGGCGACCATCACCACCAGGGCGCTCTGCCAGACCGTCAGGCCGGTGGCGTCGCTGATCGAGGCGGTGACGATGTGCAGGCCGGGGAAGCGTGCGACGATGCCGATCAGGTGGTTCTGCGCGAACAACCGCCCGTCGGCCGCAAGGTCGGTGGCCTGTCGCCAGTGCGCGATCTCGTCGTGGAACAGCGGCTGCCCGGGATTGCGCAGCAACTTGGGCACGTAGCTGAACAGTCCGTAGCCGAGCAGCCAGCCGAGCCGCGCCCGGGGCACCACCTGACGGCTCGTCAGGACGACGACCGCCGGGCAGAAGAAGAGCAGCATGCCGGCCCAGAAGACCGCGTAGTGCGCGGTGTCCGCGCTGTCGGTGGCCGCCATCGAGAAGGCGACGGCGATCAGCAACGCCCCGGCGGTGGCGGTCAGCCACAGCACCGCCCAGGCCAGCGGCGAACCGAACCGCGGTGCGCTCCGGTCCGGCCTGGCCGGCGGCCGGCTCGGCGGACCGTCGGGGACGCGAGCGCTCCCCTCGGCGACCAGTGTCGGATTGCTCATGCCGCCACCTCGCGGTAGACGTCGACCAGTTGGGCCGCGACGGCATCCCAGTCGGGGATCGCCTCGCCGCCCGGCGGGGGTGGCGCGGCCAGGCAGTCGGCCAGCTGATGGGCCAGCTCGTCGGACCCGGACCGCTCCGGCAGCAGGCGCACCGCGCCCGCCGCCGGCAGCTCCAGGTGCGCGGGGATGTCCGAGAGCACCGCCCAGGCGCCGGCGGCCAGCGCCTCCGCCGGGGCCAGCCCGTAGGCCTCGTGCTCCGACAGGCTGCACAGCACCGCCGCCGTCCGCAGCCACCGGAGCAGCTCCGGGTCACCGACCCGGCCCAGGAAGCGGATCCGCGCCCGGGCGCCCGCGGCCGCCGCCACCCGCTCCAACCGCGACCGGTCCGGCCCCTCCCCGATGATCACCAACTGCGTCCCCGGATCGCCGACCCGGACGAACCCCTCGATCACCCGGTCGACCCGCTTGTAGCGCTCCAGCCGACCGACGCTGAGCACCGTGGCCGGCTCGTCCGGCAGGGGCGCCGCCGCCAGCAGCGCCCGGCGGTCCACCGCGTTGGGCACCACCGCCACCTTGCCGGCCGCCGCGGGGAAGTCCCGTGCGAACTGCTCGGCCTCCGGCCGCGAGACGCACAGCACCGCGCGGGCCCGGCCCGCCGCGGCCCGCCCGGCCGGCCGGTAGGCGCGGTGCAGCAGCGCCCGCGCCGCCGTGTGGCCGGTGCCGTGGTAGTGCGGGCTCAGCACGAACGGCACCCGCAGTCCGCGCAGCCGCAGGGTCAGCGCGGCGCCGACGCCGGTGAGCGCGTGGTAGCTGTGGCCGTGCACCACGTCGAACGACCCGGCGTGGCGGGCAAGATGACGGTAGAGGCCGGGCGCCGTGCGGTAGTTCTCGGCCCGGTTGGCGGCGAACCGCCGCACCAGCACCCCGTCCTCGGTGCTGATGGCCGGCTCCGCCGGGCCCGGCTGCTGGGCGAGCACCTCCACGTCCACCCCCGCCCGCACCAGGGCCCGCGCGCTCTGCGCGACCACCTTCTCCACGCCTCCGGGGGTCGGCGGGTACCCCGGACTGACCAGTGCGAGCCTCACCCCGCCCCGCCTCCCGCCCGCGCGGCGCCGATGACGGCCTCGACGTTCCGATCCCAGCTGTGCGGGTCACAGAAGTGCTCTCCCGCCATGGTGACCACCTTGCGCAAACCTTCCAGTAGTGCGTCCACGTCCTCCGGCGGCACCAGCACCGCCCCGGGGTAGTCCCCGATCGCCTCCACCAGCCCGCCGACCGAACTCAGCACCACCGGCAGCCCGTTGCTCATCGCGATGTGCAGCGGACCGCTGGCGGAGGAGCGCCGGTAGGGCAGCACCAGGGCGTCGGCCGCGGCGAAGTGGGCCTTCGCCTCCTCGTCCGACACGTAGCGGTTGACCAGCGTGATCCGGTCCCGGTGCGGGGACTCCTCGATCATCCGGAGCGGCTCCACGCAGCCCTCCCACGTCTCGCCCACCACGGTGAGGTGGATGCCCCGCATCTCCTCGGGGGAGAGCCGGTCGATCGCCGACACCAGCAGGTCCAGTCCCTTGTACGGCCGGATCAGGCCGAAGAAGAGCAGCCGGAACGCCCCGTCGGCGGACGGCTCGCGCTCGACCGCGTAGTGGTCGAACGGGCCGTGCGAGACCACGGTGACCGGCCGGCCCGACAGGTCGAACAGGCCCCGCAGCAGCTCCTCGTCGTACGCCGAGTGCACCAGGAAGGCGTCCGCCCGGCGCAGTAGCGCGCGGAGCACCCGGCGGGTGTAGCGGGCGACGAACGGTATCCGGATCTCCCCGGTGTCCTGCACCTCGTGGAACTCCACCACCACCTCGGCACCGAGCAGCTTCGCCGCGACCGCCAGCACCAGGTAGGTGTGCGCCACGGTGCCGGTCCACCACTGGAACACGATGGTGTCCGGGCGGTTGCGGCGCAGCCGGTGCAGCGCGACCAGCAGGCTGGGCAGCCAGAACCAGTCCACGCCGTCGTAGACGTCGACCCGTTCGTCGTAGTCGATGGCCGCCACCTTCACACCCACCCGCTTGCGCCCCGGGTAGAGGAAGGCGGGCAGCAGCCGGCGCATCAACAGGGCCGAGACCTCCGCGTGTTCGGCGAGTGCGCCGGCCAGTCGGCAGGTGTAGTGGCTCAGCCCACCGGTGAACCGCCAGCCGGAGCCCACCACGCACACCCTCGGTCGGCGCTCACCGGCCGGAACCATGGTCGCCCCCCTCGTTCTCCGCGGCCGTCCCGCCCACCGCCGCGACCGCCGCCGGTGCGGTGCCACCGCCCCGGATCCGGTGCCGCGCCGACTCCCGGCGCACCCCGGCGACCGCTGCCGCGGCCGCATAGGCGGTGTAGCCGGCGCGCGACCGCGGGCGCGGGCCGCAGATGGTGAACTCCGGGTGCTGGACGACCCGTTCGCTCCAGCGCAGTTTGGCCACGTCCGGGCCGAGCGACAGGTTGAACTCACGGCTCCCCTGCCGGACGGCGTTCTCCGCGGCCGTGAGCTGGAGCAGTGTCACCGGACTGACGCTCCACCAGGCCGGATCGACCCCGCTGATGCCCAGATAGCTCGCGCCCGGTGCGCGCAGCACCAGCAGCGCCGCCACCGCCCGCTGCGCCACGTCCACCGTGAGGATCTCCGCCCGGCCCTGCTCGGCGAGCAGCGGCAGCACCTCGGCCAGGAACCGCCGGTGCCGGGGATCGGCGAGCACGTCACCGTGCGCCCTCCGGCCCGCCAACCGGGCGCGGGCCGCGTGCAGCCCGGCCAGCAGGGGCAGGGCCTCGGCGATCCCGGGCCCGCTGCGGTGGGTGCTGACGGTCCACGGCCGGCCGCAGCGGTCCAGCCGGTTGCGGGCCCGCCGCACGCTCTCCTTGACGTTGCGCTTCAGGCCCGGGCGCAGCGCCTCGACCTCGCCCGGCAGCGGCAGCACCACCGACGGACGCGTGGCCCGGTGCCGGACCAGCCCGCGCAGCGCCACCGGCCCGCTCAGCCACTCCGGCTCCAGCCAGCCCTGCTCGGCGCCGAGCGGCAGGTCCAGCCAGTCCCACTCGGCCGAGCGCTCGCACCAGTGCCGCACCACCTCGCGCAGCACCACCCGGGCGTCCGCCGGGGCGCAGAGCACCGAGGGCAGCTCCGTCAGCACGTCGTGCCGGCCGGCGCCCAGCAGGTGCACGGTGCGCAGCACGGGGCCGAGCCGGCGCAGGTAGCAGGGGGCCACGCCGACCAGCTCCGAACCGCGCTCCACCGCGAGCACGTCGAGCTCGCCCTCACTGGTGAAGTGCCGCGCCCAGACCTCGGACCACTCCGGCGCGGCGTACGGATTGCGGGAGTCGACCCGGCGGTGCAGCGCCCGCCAGGGCTCGCGCAACGCGGCCAGCCCGGCGAAGGTGGTGACCCGTCGGACGGTCAACTCCCGGCCCGCCCGCTTCCCGGGAGCCCGGGGCCGGGCCTGCCGGTCGTCGCTCAGGTGCACGTGCATCAGGCCACTCCGCTGGACGTCTGCTCGTCCCCGGGCAGCGCGGCCCGGCCGTCGTGCGGGCCCACCTCGTGCCCCTGCCGCGGCCCGGGCGCCGTCCTGTTCAGCACCTCGGCCACGCTGCGCGGGCCGCCGCCGAACCTGACCCGGGCCAGCATCAGCAGGCAGCCCACGCCGTCGTGCCAGGTGAGCTTCTTCCCCTCGGTGTGCGAGCGGCTGTGGTAGCTGACCGGTACCTCGAAGGGTCGGATGCCCACGCGGAGCAGACGGGCCGTCAGCTCGGTGTCCAGCCCGAAACCGGTCGCCTTCAGCCGCAGCGAGCGGAACAGGGCGAGCGGCACCAGCTTGAGGCAGGTGTGCATGTCGGCCAGGTGGGCGTCGAACAGCAGGTTGGCCGCCAGCGTGGTCATCTTGTTGCCCATCGCGAAGCGGTACGACTGGTAGACCGTGTTCGCCCCGAACAGCCGGCTGCCGTACACGACGTCGCAGCGGCCGGCGAGCACCGGCTCGACCAGGCGCGGGATGTCGGCGGGGGAGTACTCCAAGTCGGCGTCGAATGGCAGTACATGGGTGCCGGAGGCGAGTTGGGCGGCCGTCAGGAGGGCTGCGCCCTTGCCGAAGTTGCGTGGGTGGCGGTAGGTGATCACCCGGGGATCGTCGAGCTGCGCGATGTGCAGCGGAGTCCGGTCCGAGCTGCCGTCGTCCACGATGATCAACTCGATCTCGACCGGGTACTCCTGTGACAGCAGGGCGCCGGCGACCGCGGCGATGGTCTGCTCCTCGTTGTAGGCCGGCATCAGGAGCGAGAGCTTCACCGGCCCTTCACCGGACAGGGAGCGCCCGGACCGTAACCGGTGGCCGGTGGCTGCGACGGTGGCGCGGTGCACGCCGGCGCCGTCAGTCCTTCCTTCCAGGGCGGGCGCCACGCGGGGCACGGCCGCGCGTATCGGCTTCATGAGGCCTCCACTGTCCTTTTCGCTGAGGTCGGACGTTCGTTGGCGCATTTCCTGAGTCTTCCCGCGGCGCGACCGCCGCCGGGGAATCGTTCGGAAACAACGGATGGCGGTCGCGTCCGGGATGGCGCCCACTGGCATGCCGGCGGCAAGCGCACTGTGTTCGCCAGGGGCCCGAAGCAGGGTGAAGACGGCGGTAAAGCAGGCGACCGGCAGAATTCGAGCATGTCGATCACGGCCGTGTAATCCGGTAATCCGGGCATGCCAAAACCACGGGTGTCGCCTTGTGGATGTCCGGAAAAGCGCGAATGATCAGACCGGCGGGAATTCTCCGGCGGCCCGGTGGGCTTCCTCAACGAGTCCTTGCGGCGAGCGAAGGTCCGGTCGCCAATGGCGCTCCGGCCTGCGCTCTTCTCTCCGCGACCGGCTGAGGTGCCGCCAGTCGGACGGTGAGTGCGAGCCCGCCGGTCGGGGGCCGGCCGAGGTGACTGCCGGCCTCTCGGCCGCGTGTGTGTGCGCGTCGTTCGGCTCCGTGCCGGCTCCAGGCGCGGCCCGGCCGTCGGCGGCGCATCCTCGTGCGCCGATGGCCGGGCCGATAAAACAAGATCGAATTCTCGGTGACATTCCCAGTCCGCCCCCGGACGTGTGCAAGGACTTGTGACGGGCTCTCCCTGGGAACCCGTCTGTCCACCAGCTTCCCTGTCGCTGATGAAGAGCTCGCCGATCCATTGTTACGGACATATGACATTCCCCTCACAAAGGGGGAGGGGCTCTTCACCGGCTGGCAGTCATCCTTGCAGTCCAAGAGCAGGAAAACCAGCTAATCGGGTGATCTCGCTAATCAGTGGCTTGCAGGCGGCCGTACAAAACGGTCAGTTGTTAACTTGCGCAACTGTGGCATGCGAAGCGGGGGAGGCGGTGGCCTGAGTTGGTCTCGGTGCACAGCGGTCCCCTCATCTCGCTCCATGGTGCCGTCACTCGATGGCCACAGGAGTGCCAAGGTCTTCAAGGCCCCGCCGGCCGAGGCCGGCATGCATTCGGCCCGGCATGCCCCGGCGGGCACCGACCCGTCGTTCCAGCGACACGGGGCCGGGCGTGGTCAGCGACTTTGCGGAAGTCATGACGCTACTCTGTGTCGCCATCTGTCCACAATGAGCAACTGTGAGGGTCGCATGAGGATCGTGTGCGCCGGCGGCGGGCCGGCCGGCCTCTACTTCTCGATCATGATGAAGCGCCAGGACCCGGCCCACGAGATCACCGTCATGGAGCGGAACCCGATCGGCTCCACCTACGGCTGGGGAGTGACCTACTGGGGCAACCTGCTCGACCGCTTCCACCATGACGATCCCGTCACCGCGCAAGCCATCAGCGCGAGTTCGGTCCGCTGGAGCGACGGCGTGGCGCACATCTGCGGGGAGCGCGTGGTCCACCACGGTGACCAGGGGTTCAGCATCGGCCGCCACCGCCTGCTCGACATCCTGACCCAGCGGGCCGACGACCTAGGCGTGCGGATGCGGTTCGAGGAGGAGATCGAGTCCGTCTCCCAACTGCCGGAAGCCGACCTGATCGTGGCCGGGGACGGTGTCAACAGCCGGCTGCGGGAGCACTACTCGGCAGAGTTCGGCACCAACGTCTCCGTCGGGCGCAACAAGTACATCTGGCTGGGCACCCGCAAGGTCTTCGACTCCTTCACCTTCGCGTTCGTCGAGACCGCGCACGGGTGGATCTGGTTCTACGCCTACGGCTTCAGCAGCGACCTCAGCACCTGCATCGTCGAGTGCTCGCCCGAGACCTGGACGGGCCTGGGGTTGGACGTCCTCCCGCAGGAGGACAGCCTCGCGCTCCTGGCCGAGCTCTTCGCGGAACCGCTCGACGGCTACCCGCTGATCGGCCGGCCCGATGGCGACGGCCGGGCCCAGTGGCTGAACTTCCGTACCCTGACCAACCAGAACTGGTACCACGGCAACCTCGTCCTGATCGGCGACGCCGCCCACACCACCCACTACTCGATCGGTGCCGGCACCAAACTGGCCCTGGAGGACGCGGTCGGTCTGGCCGACGCGCTCGCCCGTCACGACGACCTCCCGTCCGCGCTCGACGCCTACGAGCGCGAACGGAAGTTCGCCGTGCTGCCGTTCCAGAGCGCCGCCCGGTACAGCGCCCAGTGGTACGAGAACATCCCGCGCTACATGCAGCTCCAACCCGAGCGGCTGTTCGCCCTGCTGGGCCAGCGGCACTCGCCGCTGCTGCCCCACCTGCCGCCGCAGGTGTACTACCGGATCAACCAGGTGACCGAGCAGTTGACGGCGCTCCGACGGCTGCGGGGCTGGCTCGGCCCCCACCTCGCCCGCGCCCTGCACGGACGATCGCTGGCGGGCTGAGAGCGGGTGGGAGCGCGGCCGGCCCGGGCGCCGGGCTCACCTCGCCGCCGGCGGCTTCTTCCTCCCCAGCCACTCGGCGAGCACCGCGGCCTGGCTGTGGTCGACGTCCTTGCTGGCGGTCAGCAGGGTGAGCTTGTCCTGGGCGGCGAGGTCGCGCAGGTGCCCGGCCGCCTCCTTGTGCTCCGCGTCCCGCAGCTCGCCGAGGTAGCGGCGGCGGAACTCGGCGAAGCGGCTCGGTTCGTGGCCGTACCAGTGGCGCAGGCCGGTCGACGGCGCGACGTCCCGCAGCCACTCGTCCAGGTGCGCGTCCTCCTTGCGCATGCCGCGCGGCCAGACCCGGTCGACCAGCACACGCTGTCCGTCCTGCGGCGAGGCGTCCTCGTAGACTCGCCGGTAGGCGATCCGTGTGGCCATGGCGCGCCCTCCCAGATCGATGGGCCCGACCGGGCGGCTCCCCGGCAGGGGACATCCCAAACCCCGCAGGTCGGCAGCCGCCAGGCCGCACGGCGGCACGGGTGCGGAGGAAGGACGAGCGACGATGCGCGGCAGGGCGAGGCCGGAGGCGGCGGACTTCCCGGCCGTGACCGCCCCCCGGCTGGATACCGTGGGCGGGCTGGACGCGGCCGTGGCCGACTGCCGGGCCTGCCCGCGGCTGGTCGCCTGGCGGGAGCAGGTCGCCCGGGCCAAGCGCCGGGCGTTCCAGGACTGGGAGTACTGGGCCAGGCCGGTCCCCGGGTTCGGCCCCGCGGACGCACCGCTGGCGATCGTGGGCCTGGCTCCGGCCGCGCACGGCGGCAACCGCACCGGGCGCATCTTCACCGGCGACCCCTCCGGTGACGCGCTCTACGCCGCGCTGTACGACCTCGGGCTGGCCAGCCGGCCGACCGCCACCCGGCGCGGCGACGGGCTGGAGCTGTACGGCGTGCGCATCACGGTGCCGGTGCACTGCGCCCCGCCCGACAACCGGCCCAGCAGTGCCGAGCGGGACACCTGCCGGCCCTGGCTCGCCCGTGAACTGGAACTGCTGCGACCGACGCTGCGGGTGATCGTGGTGCTCGGTGCCTTCGCCTGGCAGGCGCTGCTGCCCGTGCTGGCCGACGCGGGGTGGCAGCTGCCCCGACCGCGGCCGGCCTTCGGCCACGGTGCCGAGGCGCTGATCTCCGACGCGGTCTCCGGACGCGAGCTGCACCTGGTCGCCGGCTACCACCCGAGCCGGCGCAACATGTTCACCCGCACCCTCACCCCCGCCATGCTCCGCGAGGTGCTGCGGCGCGGCGCCGACCTCGCCGAACTGCCGCGCCGCCCGGCGGCCGGGAGGTAGCCCACGGCGGGAGGGGGCGGCCGGCCCGGAGTGAGTCCGGTCACAGGCGGGCCGGGGAACACGGGTGCCCAGGGGACCGGACCGCAGGCGGGCCCGCCGCACCGGAACGCCAAGGGACGGTAAAACGTTCGCCAAGCGGGCAGCACGCTACGCTGGCCTGTCACCCCCTTTTGCCGACCGCGTTCTGGAGGAAGCGGCCTTGCACATCGACGAGTGGATCAACAGTGTGCCGCCGGGCGCGGTCTACGGCCTGCTCGCCGTGATCATCGGCATCGAGAGCCTGGGCATCCCGGTGCCCGGGGAGCTAGCGCTGGTGGCCGCCGGCATGCTGGCCGCCAAGGGGACGGTCAACCCGGTGCTGCTCGCGGTCTGCGCCTCCGGCGGGGCGATCATCGGCGACTCGATCGGCTACCTGATCGGCCGCAAGGGCGGCAAGCCGCTCTTCGACAAGCTCGGCCGGAAGTTCCCGCGCCACTTCGGACCCGACCACCTCGCCACCGCGGAGCGGTCGTTCCACCGCTGGGGCATGTGGGCGGTCTTCGTCGGCCGCTTCATCGCGCTGCTGCGGATCTTCGCCGGTCCGCTGGCCGGTGCGCTGCGGATGCCGTACTGGAAGTTCCTGATCGCCAATGTGCTCGGCGGCGTGGCCTGGGCCGGCGGCACCACGGTGGCGGTGTACTACGTCGGCAAGGCGGTCGAGCAGTACCTGCAGGGCTTCTCCTACGTGGCGCTCGGCATCGCCGCGGTCGGCGGGGTGGTCACCGGTGTGGTGATCAAGAAGCGGGCGGCCAAGCTCCACGCCGCGCACCCGGCCGCCGCTCCCGAGCGCCCCCAGGCCGAGCAGGTCACCGCCGGGGAGTGAGACCCGGTTCCGCGGACCTCACGCGGTGTCAGTTCGCCCGCGTAAGATCACCAGCGGCAGACATGGGCGCGACAGTGGAGGTATCCGATGAGCCGGCAGCAGTGGACCGAGGTGGACGCCTATCTGGAGCAGGCGCTGGTCGGTGAGGATCCGGGGCTCAGTGCCGCACTGGCGGCCAGCGCCAAGGCCGGCCTGCCGGAGATCGCCGTCTCGCCCACCCAGGGCAAGCTGCTCCACCTGCTGGCGCTCACCGCCGGTGCCCGCCGGATCCTGGAGATCGGCTCGCTCGGCGGCTACAGCGCCATCTGGATGGCCCGCGCCCTGCCGGCCGACGGTCGGCTGATCTCGCTGGAGCTCTCCCCGGCGAACGCGGCCGTGGCCCGCGCCAACCTGCACGAGGCCGGGCTGGAGAAGGTCGCCGAGGTGCGCACCGGCCGGGCCGCGGACAGCCTGGCCGAGCTGGTGGACGAGGGCGCCGAGCCGTTCGACCTGGTCTTCATCGACGCGGACAAGCCGAGCATCCCCGACTACCTGGACTGGTCGCTGAAGCTGACCAAGCCCGGCTCGCTGATCATCGTGGACAACGTGGTGCGTGGCGGCAAGGTCGCCGACCCGGAGAGCACCGACGCCTCGGTGCTGGGCATCCGCCGGATGCACGAGATGGTCGCGGCCGACCCCCGGGTGTCCGGGACGGCCGTGCAGACCGTCGGCGCCAAGGGCTACGACGGCTTCGCATTGATCCGCGTCAACTGACCGGCCGTCAGGGTCGAGCTGCTCCACCGGCGCCCCGCGCGACCCGCGCGGGGCGCCGTCACGTTCCCGGGCGGGGGTCCCGGCGGCGCGGCCACTCCGGAAATCTCGCCAACTCGGAAAAGTTGCCTACCTGGAAAACTTGCCGCGATGGCAAGTTTTTCCCTATGCTTCTCGCATGGCACCCGCAGACGAGGCCCGGTCCACCGGGCAGCCCGGACTCCGTGAACGCAAGAAGCGCGAGACCCGGATGGCCCTGAGTCAGGCAGCGATCCGGCTCTGCGTCCTGCACGGTTGGGACAATGTGACGGTCGATCAGATCGCCGCCGAGGCCGACGTCTCGGTCCGCACCTTCCGCAACTACTTCAGCGGCAAGGCCGAGGCGATCGCCGCCAGCCACCTGGAGCGGATGCTCCAGGTGAGCGACGACCTGCTCGCCCGGCCGGCCGGCGAACCGCTCTGGGATTCGCTCCAGCACGCCGTACTGGGTCGGTTCGCCCCGGCGGCCGCCGCAGGATCGGGCAACTCCGCGCCGCAGAACCAGCGTTGGCGCGACGGTGTGCGGCTGATGCTGGCCGAACCCGCGCTCTCCGGCGAGATCGTCAAGGCCAACGCGGCCGCTCAGCAGGAGCTGGCCCGAGCCATCGCACGGCGCACCGGCACCGATCCCGACCGCGACGTCTATCCGAAGCTGGTCGCCGCCGTGGTCGCGGCCGGCAGCGCCGTCGCCGTCGAGCACAGCCTGCGCGCGGAGCAATCCGAGCCGCTCGGCGCGGTGTTGGCCCAGATCTTCGAGCAACTCGCCGCCGGCCTGCCGATGCCGTAGCGAGACGCGGGCTTCCGGTGCCACCCCCACCCGTCCGCATCAAGGGAGACGTGACCATGACCGCCGATGTGATCATCGTGGGAGGCGGCCCCAACGGGCTGATGCTGGCCTGCGAACTCAGCCTCGCCGGCATCCGCCCGATCGTGCTGGAGCAGCTCCCGCAGCCCAGCACCGAACCCAAGGCCAACGGCCTGCTCGGCCAGGTGGTCCGACTGGCCGACCACCGAGGCCTCCACGAGCCGCTCAGCGGCAGCCAAGAGCCCCCGCAGCCCAACTCCGCCTACTTCATGTTCGCCGCCATGGGCCTCAACCTGGGCTTACTGGACGCCAGCCCGGTGTACGGCCTGGCCGTCCCGCAGCACCGCATCGTCGAAGTCCTCGAGGAGCGCGCCCGGGCACTCGGCGTCGACCTGCGGCGCGGACAACGGGTCGCCGCCGTCACCCAGGACGGGGACGCCGTCACCCTCGACGTCACCGGCCCCGGCGGCGACCAACGGCTCCGGGCCCGTTACGTGGTCGGCGCGGACGGCGCGCACAGCGTGATCCGCAAGCAGTCGGGGATCGGGTTCCCCGGCGTCAGCTACGACCGCCGCACCAACCGCACCGCCCACGCCGCAGTCCCGGCCGACTGGGTCGATCCGGTCAACGGCGCACTCACCGTTCCCGGTTACGGGACGATCATGCCCTTCCTGCCGCACCGCACCGACCAGGGCGGCTTCTCCTACGCTCCGTTCCCCGGGCACCCGCCGCTGGTCAGCACCACCGAATGGGACCAACCCCCGACCGACGAGCCGATGACCCTGGCGGAACTGGAGTCGAGCGTCAAGCGGGTGCTCGGTGTCGACCTGCCGCTCGGTCCGCCGGACGGCACCGGCCCGCACGTGCTGCGCCGGCTGACCGGCGGCAACACCCGGGTCGCCGACCGCTTCCGCGACGGCCGGATCTTCCTGGTCGGCGACGCCGCCCACGTCTACACCTCCGGCGGCGGCCCCGGCCTCAACCTCGGCCTGCAGGACGCCGCCAACCTCGGCTGGAAGCTCGCCGCGGCGCTGCACGACACCGCCCCGCCCGGCCTGCTCGACAGCTATGACACCGAGCGCCGCCAGGCCGCCCGCCGCATGGTGCTCAACGCCGAGGCGCAGTCCGCCCTCACCGCGCCGGGCAGCGACACCACCGCCCTGCGCGAACTCTTCACCGAGCTGCTGGGCCATCGGGCGGTCGTCCAGCACCTGGCCGACCTCACCGCCGGCACCGATGTGCGCTACGAGATGGGGGGCACCGAACCGCACCCCGCGGTCGGCTACTTCGCACCGGAGCTGGCGCTCGGCACCGCGTCGGGGACCGTGCGGCTCGCCGAACTCGCGCGCCACGGCCGTCCGTTGCTGATCGACCTCACCGACGACCGGTCACCGGCGACGGTACTGGCAGCGGGCCAGGGCGTCGTCGACCTGGTCGTCGCGAAGGGCTCCGACCCGGTCGGTCTCACCGGTCTGCTGGTTCGGCCCGACGGTTATGTGGCCTGGGCCAGTAGCTCATCGCGCCCCGGCCGGCCCGAGCTGGCCGCGCTGCGGGCGGCCGTCGAGCGCTGGTTCAGTCCAGCGGTGCGGTGAACGGAGCGGTCAACCGCTCGGTGAGCGCGGCGACTCGGGCCCGGGCTGTCGGATCGTACGCCCAGTCGTGGGCCCGGGCCTCGGTGAACCGGTCGAAGTAGCGGCCCGTCACTCCGGCCAACTCCGGGTCGGTGACCAGCCGGACGGTCGGACGCACCCCCTCCGCCACGCTCACCGCGGGCACCAGGCCGAAGGCGCGCACGCCCTCGGTGTCCATCAGATGGGCCGGGTGCAGACTGTTGACGGTGACCTCGTGCGCCGGCAGTTCGGCGCCCAGGTCGAAGGTCGACATGATCAGGGCCAGTTTGCTGCGGCAGTACGCCTCCAACCCCTCGTACCCGTGCTCCATCATCGGGTCGGCGAGGTCGAGCGGCGCCTGGCCCATCGAGGCGACATTGACCACCCGCGAGGCCCGGCCGGAGCGCTTCGCGCTCACCCGGAGCAGCGGGAGCAGCAGCCTGGTCAGCGTCCACGGCGCCAAGTGGTTCACCGCGAGCTGCAGTTCATGGCCCTGGGCGCTCAGCTGCCGCAGCTGCGGGTCGTTGCGGGCTATCGCGTTGTGCACCAGGACGTTCAACTCCGGCTCGGCCCGGGTGATCCGCCGGGCCAGCGCCCGGACCCGGGCCAGATCGGAGAGGTCGGCCAGGTAGCCGCGGGCCTCGGTGCCGAGGGCCCTGACCTCGGCCAGCACCTGCTCCAGCCGTTCCGGGTTGCGGCCGTGGAGCAGCAGGGTGGCGCCCTCACCCGCGAGGTCGAGTGCGAGGGCGCGCCCGAGGCCCTGGGTGGCGCCGGTGACCAGGACGGTGCGGCCGTTCAGAGAGGAGTCATCGTTCATGGCCTGATTTATATCAAAGCTTTGATGAGTCATCAAGACGTTGATGAATGGATGCCCCGGGCATTGACGACGGGCAAGCCGAAGGGCCTGGGCTCCTGCCCTGCCCAGGCCCCGGTCGGCGACCCGTCAGACCTTGTCCGCCACGATCATCAGGTAGTGGAAGCTGCCCTCCTTGTAGGCGGTCAGGAAGGGGTCCTCGATCCCCGTGGCCACCGAGGACTTGGCCCGCAGCTCCCAGTAGGGGATGGTGTCGGGCGTCAGGTCCACCACGGAGATCGGCACCAGGTTGTTGGCCGCCAGCGCCTTGAAGTACTCACTGCGCGGGTGGATGTTGCAGATGTAGTGCTGGTCGATCTGGCTGACCGCCCGGGACGGCCCCCCGGTGATGTCGTTGTAGCAGCCGGTGATGCACACGTAGCGGCCGCCGAACTCCAGCAGCCGGGCGAACTCGGCGAACGCCTGGTGCAGATCCACGTACATGGTGGTCTCGTTGGTCCAGATCGCCCGCCGCGACCCGCTCTCCAGGCCGGTGTCCAGCATGTTGCGGAAGTGGAAGCGGACCTTGTCCGCCACCCCGCGCTGCCTGGCCCGGTCGTTGGCGAAGCCGACCTGGTACTCGGAGATGGAGACCCCGTCGATCGTGCAGCCGAACCGGGCGTTGGCCATGATGCTGGTGCCGCCGCGGCCGGAGCCGGCGTCCAGCAGCCGGTGCTCCGGGCGGATGTCGCCCAACTGGTCCAGCAGCACATCGGCCTGCGCCGTCTCCAGCCGGTGCATCTCCTTGATGATCCGCTCGTCGCGGGTCTCCTCCGGCCCGGCCAGCACCGAGGGGTCGTACTCGCCGAGCCCGTAGTGGTGGTGGTAGAGGTCGTCGATCTCACCCAGCCGCAGGTTGACCGGGTCCTGCTGGTTGGTGTTCCAGTAGTTGGCCACCGACTTCTGGAAGGCGGTGCGCAGCACGGCGGCGGGGTCGGGCGTGGTGGTCGTCATGGTGTCGCTGACTCCTCGTCGAGGGTGGGGAAGGGACGCCGGAACGGTCGGCTCGGTCAGGAACGGGGGTGCGAGACCTCGACGTTCTCCAGCACTCCGAGCGCGTCGGGGACCAGGACCGCGGCGGAGTAGTAGGCGCTTACCAGGTAGGACATGACGGCCTTCTCGTTGATCCCCATGAACCGGACGTTCAGGCCGGGCTCGTACTCGTCGGGGATGCCGGTCTGGTGCAGACCGATCACGCCCTGGTTGTTCTCGCCCATGCGCATCGCGAGGATGGCGGAGGTGTGGCCGTCGACCACCGGGATCTTGCCGCACGGGAAGATCGGCACGCCGCGCCAGGCGGGGATGTGGTGGGTGCCGATGTCCACGCTGCCGAAGTAGATGCCCCGCTTGCTGCACTCCCGGCCGAACGCGGCGATCGCCTTCGGGTGGGCGAAGATGTGGGTGGTCTCGCGGCGCATGCTGAGCAGTTCGTCCAGGTCGTCCGGGGTGGGCGGCCCGGAGTGGGTCTGGATCCGCTGGTCGTACTCGGCGTTCTGCAGCAGGCCGAAGTCCGGGTTGTTGACCAGTTCGTACTCCTGGCGCTCGCGCAGCGCCTCGATGGTGAGCTTCAGCTGCTGCTCGATCTGGTTCATCGGGTCGTTGTAGAGGTCGGCGACCCGGCTGTGCACCCGCAGCACCGTCTGGGCGACGCTCAACTCGTACTCTCGGGGGGCCAGTTCGTAGTCGACGAAGGTGCCGGGGAGGTCCGGCTCGCCCTCGTGGCCGGCGGCCAGTTCGATGTCGGCCTCACCGTGCTGGTTCTGCGCCTGGTCGGCGTCGGCCAGGTAGGCGGCGACCTGCTCGCGTAGCGCCTCGGAGCGGTTGACCAGCTCCTGGAAGGCGGCGGTGGGCAGCACCATGACGGTGGCGGCGGTGGCCGCCTTCACCGTGAACCCCCAGAGCGCGTCGGTCTGCCGGATCGCCTCGTCGCCCAGGTGGTCGCCGTCGGCGAGGTGGCCGAGCACGGTGGCCTCGCCGTACTTGCCGGTGCCGATCCGGTTGACCTTGCCGTGGGCGATCAGGAAGATCTCCTCCACCGGCTGGCCCGCCTCGACGAGCACTTCGCCCGCCGCGACGTCACGCTGGCTGAACCGGTTGGCCAGCTCCTCCAGCACCGCCGTGTCCTCGAGGTCGCGCAGCACCGGCACTTCGCGCAGCGACGGCGGCACGACGCGGACCACCGAGCCGGTCTTGGCGAAGCTCACCCGCCCGCGACCGACCGCGTAGCTGAGCCGGCGGTTGACCCGGTAGGTGCCACCGGACACCTGTACCCAGGGCAGGTTGCGGAGCAGCCAGCGCGAGCTGATGCCCTGCATCTGCGGCTCGGACTTGGTGGTGGTGGCGAGGTTGCGCGCGGCCCCGGTGCTCAGGCTGAGCTGGGCCGCGGCCTCCTGGGCCTCGGTCGGCGCGGGCCCGGTCTCGATCGACATCGGATCTCTCCATCCTCATGAGCGGTGCAGGACGACTGACGTCTGTTGCCTCGTCAGATTCCATCGCACGGCACATCTGGATGGGGGATGGAGTGTCATTCTGATGCCACAAAAGGATGTGTGGAAATCTTTGTGCGCCCCCGTTTACGAGCCCGAGCTACTGTGTTGACCTGCGCGGATGAGAGCAAGGTCGACATAGGCCCGATAACCCGGAAATAGTACTAAGTCGAGGTCGTTTCTCTTCGGATATTTTCGGCGGTATGGTGGCCGAGCCTGTGCCACCACCGTTATCGGCGACGGCCCGTCAGGTGTTGTGGCCGCCGGCCTGGATCCCCGGTCGGCGGTCGGCCGGTCGGCGGGGCGGAATCGGTGTGGTCGGGAAGTCGCGGGCGCCGGTCCACAGGGCCGGTACGGCATCCGCGCGCCGCGCCAGCTCATAGGCGATCGCCTCGTAGTTGACCCGCCAGCCGTGGAAGTGCGGCCAGGCGAGTATGGTGGGCCGCTCCGCCGCGAAGCCGGAGGCGATGATCATCGTCACCGCGGCGTCGAACTCGGCGTAGCTGATCCGGATCGGGGCGTCGGGCTGCGGATCCGGATCGAAGTCGAGCTTGATCACCCGGGCGATGTCGCGCATCGCGGTGAAGCCGGCCCGCAGCACCAGCCTGGCCTCAGGCGGCGCGCTCTGCGGACAGAGCGCCAGCTGCATCGCCGCGGCGTCCATCACGGCGATCAGCCCCACGATCCAGCTGCGGTACGGCTGCGGGGAGCGGAAGGAGAGCAGCACCGGGTAGTTGGAGTGGCTCTCGCCCAACTCGGCGGCGAGCCGCTCCCAGTCCCCGTAGAGTTGCGGCAGCGCGGTCTCGGTGTCCACCAGGGACTGACGGGCCAGCAGCTCCGGCCCCCAGGCGGGCTCGCCGGCCCGGGACTGCAGCAGCGTGACCTCCACCTCGCGGCGGTTGTAGCTGCCGTAGAGCGTCGGCAGGTAGGCGATCTGCAGGGCGATCACCAGCGGGCCACTGGCGGCGGCCAGGAAGTCGAGGCCGGAGAGCCGCAGCCGGGCGCCACTGGCGAAGCCGAGGGTGAACAGGCTGGATCCGGCCTCGCGGAACGAGTCGCTCCAGGACAGTCCCGAGGTCGCCTGCGTCAGCAGGGTGAAGGCGCCGAGCAGTGCGATCAGCCAGCAGAACAGCATCGCGACCAGCATCAGCGGTGCCAGCCAGGCCTGCGCCCGGTCGTGCGCCCGGTATCCGCCGAACGGCGCCGCGCACATGTGCAGCACGGCCCGTCCGAGCTGCCAGAGCCGGAAGGTCAGGGAGGAGTACAGGCCGCGCGGCACCACCAGGGTGCGCAGGATGCTGGCGACGGTGAGTACCAGCAGCAGGAGGCCGGCCAGGGCGGAGAACAGGCGCATGGCCCCATTGTCGATCATCAGCGGGCCGGCTGAGCGGGCGAAACGCGACGGCCGCCCGCGCAGGGGCAGCCGGCGTCGAGGGCGTGACAGGCGTGGGCGATTTCACTTCGACGATGAGGCGCCGGGCCTGAGCGCACGGTAGATTGATCAGTCGGCCCGGCTCGGGCGGTGCGCGCACACCACCGGAGCCGGGCTGCCTCTGTTATATCGGATACTGCGTCAGGTTGGCGGGAATACTGCGTCAACTCTGTTGTGACAGTTGTGTGAAACGCTCCAGGCTCTGCTGGTAGGCGACCGGCGTGACGTGCATGGGGCCGGAGTACGGGTGGGTCATGTGCAGCACCAGGTAGATGCCGAACCCGACCACCGCGCCGACCAGGCCGAGTGCGATCGCCTCCCGGCGCTGGAAGGTCAGCCCGGCGATCGGCGCGTAGAGCAGCACCAGCACCCCGGTGCCGATCAAGGCGGGATAGAGCGGTGCCGGCAGTGAGACCGAGGCGTCGGCCAGCCGGATCTGCCGCTTGGTGTAGACGTCGTCCAGGTCGCTGAGCATGGTGGTGCGCTGCGGGGAGTCCGGCATCGCCGCGACATGGGCGCGCACCGCGTCCAGGCCGGCCCAGGCGGTGGGTGAGGCGGTGCCGTGGGTCATCGCCTCGAAGTCCGGGCCGATCACCTCGGAGACGTAGCTGCGCAGCAGCGGACGGGTGCTGGCGTCGGCGTCCGTGTAGGCCGCGTTGAGCGATCTGGCCTCGTCCCAGGTGTGGCCGCGCGCGGTGTTGAGGTTCGACCAGGAGCCGGCGATCAGGAAGCCGGTGACCAGCATGAACGAGGAGAGCGAGGCGGAACCGAGGAAGCCCAGCGCACCCGAGGAGAAGCTGCCTTCACGGGACCGGTGGGTGCGGCCGAAGGCAGCCAGGATGCCCACGGCCACCGCGGACCCGAGCAGTACCGCGAGAACGATTCCGAGACTCAACGACGCCTCCCTGTGGTGTGGTTGATGAAGCTGACGGCCGCGGCGAGGATGACCGGGACGGTGATCGCGACGAAGGCGAAGGCGCTCTGGGCGTCCGCCGTCGGGGTCGTGCTGGGGTCGGGCGGGCGCACGG
>NZ_JAJJPA010000110.1 GCF_020907985.1 Kitasatospora humi
CCGTGCTCAGGTTCGACTCCCGGGGGCGGTTGGACGCGTTCCTGGACGCGATGCGGCAGGTGATCGCCCGGCATGACGTCTACCGCACGGCGATCGTGTGGGAGGGTCTGCGCGAGCCGGTACAGGTGGTGTCCCGGCACGTCGAACTGCCGGTCCGGGAGGTCGTGCTGGATCCGCAGGGTCCGGAGCCGGTCGAGCAGTTGACCGCCCTCGGTGAGTCCTGGATGGATCTCGCCAGCGCGCCGCTGATCAGCGTGCACATCGCTGCGGAGCCGGACGGTGACCACTGGCTGGCACTGCTGCGGATGCACCACCTGGTGCAGGACCACACCACGCAGGACGTGCTGCTCGGGGAGCTGCGGGCGTTCGTGTCCGGCCGTGCCGACACGTTGCCGGAGCCGCTGCCGTTCCGCGACTTCGTCGCCCAGGCCCGCCTCGGTACGCCGCGCGAGGAGCACGAGCGGTACTTCGCCGAGCTGCTCGGCGACGTCACCGAGACGACGGCGCCGTTCGGCGTGCTGGACGTGTACGGCGACGGCAGCACTGTGCACCGGGCATGCCTCCTGGTGGACGATGAACTGGCCCTCCAGACCCGCGAGCTGGCGCGCCGCAAGGGCGTCAGTGCGGCCACGGTGTTCCACCTGGCGTGGGCGCGGGTGCTGGCGGCGGTGAGCGGTCGTGACGATGTGGTGTTCGGCACGGTGCTGTTCGGCCGGATGAACGCGGGTGCCGGGGCTGACCGTGTGCCTGGCCTGTTCATGAACACCCTGCCGGTACGGGTGCGGTTGGACGGGCAGAGCGCGGGTGACGCATTGGACGGTATGCGGCGCCAGCTGGCTGAGCTGATGGTGCACGAGCACGCGCCGCTGTCGCTGGCACAGCAGGCGAGCGGGGTGACGGGCGGCAGCCCGCTGTTCACCTCGCTCCTCAACTACCGCCACAGTCAGGCGCCTGCTCCGAGCACCGATCCCAGCGTCTCGGGTGTCGGGCTGCTGACCGTGGCCGACCACACCAACTACCCCGTGACCGTGTCGGTCGATGATCGCCCCACCGGGTTCGAAGTGACCGTCGAGGCGGTGGTCCCGGCCGACGCACAGCAGATCTGCGAGTTGGTGCACGCCACTCTGGCCAACCTCGTCGCCGTTCTGCAGGAGGTGCCCCGGGCCCGGTTCGCGGCGGTGGATGTGCTGGGTGAGGCTGAGCGTCGTCTGGTGGTGGAGGAGTGGAACGACACTGCTCTGCCGTTGGTGGATGCGACGTTGCCGGGGTTGTTCGCGGCGCAGGTGGCGCGGACGCCGGATGCGGTGGCGGTGGTGTTCGACGGTGTCGAGCTGTCGTACGCGGAGTTGGATGCGCGGGCGAACCGGCTGGCCCGGTTGCTGGTCGGCCGGGGTGTCGGCCCCGAGTCGGTGGTCGCGGTCGTGATGGAGCGCGGCGTCGACCTGGTGGTGGCGCTGCTGGCGGTGGTGAAGGCGGGCGGCGCGTATCTGCCGGTGGACCCGGAGTACCCGGTGGAGCGGATCGCCCATGTGCTGGACGACGCGGCGGCGGTATGTGTGCTGACGACGGAGCAGTGTGCACCGGTGCTGCCGGGCACGGTTGGCGGACCGGTGCTGGTGCTGGACAGCGCCGAGTTGCGCGCCGAGCGCTCGGGTTCGGCGGGGTCGCGGCTGACCGATGCCGACTTGCTCGCTCCGCTGCTGCCGGCCCACCCGGTGTACGTGATCCACACGTCGGGTTCGACTGGGCGTCCCAAGGGAGTCGTGGTCACTCACCAGGCGCTGGCGAATCATCTGCGGGCGGCCGGGCAGCGGGTTCCGTTGGGGGTCGGCGACCGCTTGCTGGCTGTGACGACGGTGTCTTTCGACATCGCGGCGCTGGAGTTGTTCCTGCCGCTGGTGTGCGGGGCGGCTGTGGTGCTTGCCGAGCGGGAGACGGTGCGCGATGCGGTGGCGTTGCGGGAGCTGATCCGTGCCAGTGGGGCGACTGCTGTTCAGGCCGTCCCGTCGCTGTGGCGGGCCCTGCTGGCCGGCGAGGCCGATTGGCCGCGCGGGGTGCGGATGCTGGTCGGCGGCGAGGCGCTGCCTGAGGAGCTGGCGGCCCGGATGCGGGAGCTCGGCGCGTGGGCGGTGAACTTGTACGGTCCGACGGAGGCCACGGTCTGGGCGACCTCGGCCGAGGTCGACGAGGGTCCCGTGACCATCGGCCGTCCGTTCGCCAACACGCGTGCCTATGTGCTGGATTCGGCGCTGCGGCCGGTTCCGGCGGGTGCGGTGGGCGAGTTGTACCTGGCGGGTGCGCAGTTGGCTCGGGGGTACCTGGGCCGGCCTGGGCTGACCGCTGAGCGGTTTGTCGCGTCGCCGTTCGCCGGTGGTATGGGGGTCCCCCCGGCCGAAGGCTGGGGGAGGATGTACCGCACGGGCGATCTGGCCCGCTGGCGCGGGGACGGGACGTTGGAGTGCCTGGGCCGGGTCGACACACAGGTCAAGGTGCGTGGTTTCCGGATCGAACTGGGTGAGATCGAGGCCGCGTTGGAGCGTCACGAGCTGGTGGCCCAAGCGGTGGTGGCGGTCAACGGCACTGGCGCGGGCGAGCAGCGGCTTGCCGGGTATGTGGTGCCTTTGGCCAGCGCGCAGGTGGATCCGGCGGACCTGCGGGCCTACCTGGCTCGGAGCCTGCCGGCGTACATGGTTCCCGCGGCGGTGGTGGTGTTGGAGGAGCTGCCGTTGACGGTGAACGGCAAGGTGGACCGCAAGGCCCTGCCTGCACTGGAGTACGCCGCCGGTACGGGCCGGGAGCCTGCGACGGTGCAGGAGGAGCTGCTGTGCCGGGCGTTCGCAGAGGTCCTGGGACTCGAGCGAGTCGGGGTCGAGGACGACTTCTTCGAGCTGGGTGGTCACTCGCTGCTGGCGACCCGACTGGTCAGTGAGGTGCGGGAGTCGCTGCAGATCGAACTGCCGATCCGGGTGGTGTTCGAGGCGCGGACGCCGGCGGGGCTCGCCGGCTGGCTCGCCAGTCAGATCGAGAACCAGAGCAAAGCTAGGCCCACTCTGCGGCCGATGCGTAAGCAGGAGGACTACTGATGATTCCGTTGTCGTTTGCGCAGCGTCGGCTGTGGTTCCTCGGTCAGTTGGAGGGTCCGAGCGCGACCTACAACATCCCGACGGCGTTGCGGCTGACCGGAGATGTGGATCGGGAGGCCCTCGCCGAGGCGTTGCGGGACGTGATCCGGCGGCACGAGGTGCTGCGCACGGTCTTCCCGACCGAGAACGGTGAGCCGTACCAGCGGGTCCTCAAGCTCGAGGACAGCGGGTTCGAGCTGGCGGTCGAGGCGGTGTCCCAGGAGTCGCTGGCCGCCGCCGTGAGCGGGGCCATCGAATACGCGTTCGATCTGTCCGCCGAGATCCCGATGCGGGCCTGGCTCTTCACATCGGACGGCGACGACACCGTGTTGGTGGTGGTGATTCATCACATCGCCGGGGACGGCTGGTCGACGGCGCCGTTGGCGCGGGACGTGTCGGTGGCGTATGCGGCGCGGGCCGCGGGCCGGGCGCCTGAGTTCGAGCCGTTGCCGGTGCAGTACGCGGACTATGCGCTGTGGCAACGCGAGTTGCTCGGTGACGAGCAGGATCCGGACAGCGTGCTCTCCCGGCAGCTGGAGTACTGGCGCAAGACGCTGGCCGGGGCGCCGGCGGAACTTGAGCTGCCGACCGATCGGCCGCGTCCCGCCGTGGCCAGTCGTCAGGGCCATGCGGTGGCAGTCGAGCTGCCGGCCGGCCTGCACGAGCGTCTGGTGAAGGTGACCAGGGAGCGGGGGATGACCCTGTTCATGGTGGTGCAGGCTGCGCTGGCGGTCACTCTCAACCGGTTGGGTGCGGGGACGGACATCCCGATCGGTGCGGCGATCGCCGGACGCACTGAGAAGGCCTTGGAGGACCTGATCGGGTTCTTCGTGAACACGTTGGTGATGCGGACGGACCTGTCCGGTGACCCGACGATGGCCCAGGTGCTCGATCGGGTGCGAGAAGCGGGACTTGACGCGTTCGCGCATCAGGATGTGCCGTTCGAGCGGGTGGTGGAGGAACTGGCGCCGGTCCGGTCCGCAGCCCGGCACCCGCTGTTCCAGGTCATGCTCACGGTGCAGAACACGGCTTCGGCGGCATTGGATCTGTCCGGCGTGGGTGCGGCGGGCTCGCTGCAATCGGCCCTGGCCTCGTCACAGGGTCTGCTGGCGTCGAAGTTCGACCTGGAACTGAGTCTTGGTGAGGTTTTCGGTGCGAAGGGCAAGCCGGCGGGCATTCGTGGGAAGTTGACCGCGGCTGCGGATCTGTTCGATACGGGGACGGCGGAGCGCTTCGCGGGTTGCTTTGTCCAGGTCCTGGAGACGGTTGTCGCTGAGCCGCAGACGCGGTTGTCGGCGGTGGATGTGATGGGTGAGGCTGAGCGTGGGTTGGTGGTGGAGGAGTGGAACCGGACGGGGGTGGAGTTCGGTTCGGAGTTGGTGCCGGGGTTGTTCGCTGGGCGGGTGGCTGCGATGCCGGGTGCGGTGGCGGTGGTGGCGGATGGTGTGGAGCTGTCGTTCGCTGAACTGGATTCGCGGGCGAATCGGTTGGCGCA
>NZ_JAJJPA010000111.1 GCF_020907985.1 Kitasatospora humi
CCTCATCACGTGATGAGGGTCTGCGAAAACGGCTCTGGCCGCGATTTCGTGACCGATCTTGAATTGAGCAGGCACGCCGCGAGATGCTGCAGGTTGTGAGCAGCGAACACGGCGACGAGTGGGCGGCGGTCGAGGATGAACTGCGGCTCGTGCTTTCGCAATCGTTGGATCATTTGATCACCAAGGAGCGGATGCTGCTCATCGGGGAGGCTCAGGCATGGGATATCCCCGGGAGCGACCGGCCGGACTGCCCTGGGTGAGTGGGGCCTGCCGCACCTGCCGCTCTTCACGCTCAGGCCGCAGACCGGAGTGGATCCCGTGCTGGTGCCAAACCTGGCAGGCGAATGCGAGCTGCGCTTGGTCAAGGACGATCAGCGACTCTACGGCCTCGGGTTCTGGGGGCCGAACGATGACAGCTGCGTCGTCGGCGTGGTTCCCGGCGATGGCCGTGTCCTTTGCCTTCGCCCCGCTCCCATCACCATCGACGACATTCCAGAGGTCCTCAGGCCCTACCACTCAGGCCTCCACAAACCGGCGGTCTCCTTCTTCAGCTCCTCGGTTGCCCAGTACGTCGAGACTGCCTGGCGCTGGCACGCGGCGATCCAGATCCTCCGGAAGGTCGAGGAACCTTCATTCACGGCTCCAGAGGCAGATCATGTCCGCCACTACGAGCGTCTCTACGCATGCGTGGAGCTTGTAGTGGACGTCGCACGACACATCGACCGCGCGGTCGCGGCCGATGATCAGTCGGTCTGGATCGAGCTGATACGCGGGAACTCCATCTGACCCTGCCGTTCCCTCTCGCTCACGGCCGGGTGAGGATCCGGATCCTCAGGAGCCGGAACGAAGCCCGGCCGTACATGGCTCTCTTGACCGTTTTCACCCTGTTGACGTGGCCCTCGACGATGCCGGAGCTCCAGACGAGGGTCAGGCCGGCGGTCACCGCGTCGAGGTCCTGCCGGAGGAACCCGGCGAAGCTGCGGATCGGGCCGGGGCTGTCTTGCTCGGCCTGGCGGATCCAGTCGAGCGGAAGATGGCCTCGGCGGTTGCGGACCAGCTCGTGGAAGACGCGGGCGAGGTCGCACGCCCTGGCGATGTCCGGGCAGGCAAGTCGGACCTGGTCGAGTTGCTCGACCTCGTCGGCGCTGAGCCGGTCGCGGTCGCGCGTGATCCAGGAAGTGATCTTGCGCGGGGGCTCGGTGCGACGGCGCGGGCCAGCTCGCCGGTATCAGCCCGCAATGCGGCGAGGTGCTTGCGGACGACCTGGACGCTGCCTCGGTAGCCCCGTTCAGTGATCTCGCGGAACAGCCGGGTTCCGCTCGTGCACCCGGCGGCGAAGCGGGAGTTGAGGTACGGCTTGAACGGCTCCAGCACACCGTCGGGGCGGCGGTCCCGGGCGGAGGCAGCAGGATGTCCAGGTCGGTGGTCTTGAACCTGCGCACGGTCTTGCGGTCCAGGCTCAGGTGGCGGGCGATCGCGCTGATCGTCCAGCCCTGATCCAGCAGCCGGTGGATGTCGGTATACCGGTGGCGGGTGCGCTCGACCATCGCCGTCTTCGGCAGCGCGAGCGGTGGCAGATCGATCAGGACGGGCTCCGGCGGGTCCTCGGCCGCGGTCGGCGCCTCGTCGTCGAGAAGTTTGCGCAGGCAGGAGCGGTGCTGGTGGCAGGTCTTCTCCACCGCCGCCGACAGGTTCTGCAGCAGGTGCCAGCGGTCTGCGACCTCCAGGGCACCGGGTGCGGCCTGCTTGACGGCCTTGGTGTAGGCACTGGCGCGGTCACGGCAGATGATCTCCGCCCCCGGGTGGGCGGTCAGCCAGGCCGCGAAGGTCTCGGACGTGCGGTCGGGCAGGACGTCCACGACTCGACCGGTCTCGACGTCGACCAGGATGGTGCCGTACCGGCGGCCGCGGCGGAATGCGAACTCGTCCACCCCGAGGACGCGCGGAGCCCGCTCCGGCACCGGTGGTTCCTCCAGCAGTTCCAGCAGACGGGTCCGCCCGGCGGCCAGGTGGAGCTTGCGGCACAGCCGCTCGCCGGCCCGTCCGCCGAGCTCGGCGGCCACCGTCGTCAGCCACTCCTTCAACCCCAGGCCGGCCCGGCGATGAGGCTCCGTCAGCCGGTCCACCTGCTCGACGAACGTCCTACGGTCGCACGACTTCCGGTCGCAGAAGAACCGCCGAACCCGCAACCGCACCACCAACTTCTGTCCACCCAGCGGCCGTTCCGAGAGCCGGCGGCGATAGGTCGAGTGCACTCTCCGCCCTTGCCATCGGCAGCCCGGGCAAGACGGCGCAGGAGGTCATGGAGGCAACCCGGGCAGAGCACGGCGATCCCGATGCCCAGGCCCAGGCGGCCGCCGTCCAGGCCAAGATCCCCGAGGTGCAGCGGAAGATCCAGTTGTTCACGCAGTGGGCCGGCGAATGGGATGCCCGCTACAGCGGGTTGCTGCATAACATCGCCGGCCATGCCAACACGGGGTACCTCGACGGAGACAACGCGATGCTCGACGGCGCAGCGATCGCCTCCGACACCCAGGCAGCCCAGAAGACTCTGCAGCAGCCGCCCGAGTGGGCCGGCAGCGGCTCCTGACACGTGGCGGGACTCCCTCCCGAGGGGAACCCCGCCACGCGCTGCCGGCCGCCGACGCCTGTGTGCCGGTGGACCGGACGACCGGACGAACAGGCCCCAGGCCAATGCGAGCATCCCACTTCCAGCAGCCCGGTTGTTCGGTCGTCCGGTTCTTGCGTCGAAGGCGGGATGTCAGCCGAGCTTCCAGACCACGTCCGCCTTGTTGGTGGCGTCATCGCCCTTGAAGGCCACGAAGACTGGCGTCACGGCCTGGGGCAGCAGGTAGATCTCGCAGGTGGTGACCGACGCGCCGCGGCTCAGGTTCAGGGCTGCGGCGGACGCTTCCTGGCACGGCACGAACGGCACACCCCAGGAGGGGGCGTGGTCGTAGGCGTGCTTGTCCGCGGAGGCCAGTTAGAGCTCCCGGGTGTACGTGCCCATGTCTCCGTCGCCGTCCAGCTCGGTGTAGCTGGCCGTCACGTAGTACGGCGTCCTGCCGTCGATCAGGCCGATTCCCAGCTTGTCCACCGCCGCAGGGTCGCCCTTGACCACCGACACCGGAGTGACGCTCAAGTGGACCGGGTCCTTGGCCGGTCCCTGGATGTCGGTGGCGGTGGCCTGCGTCTTCAAGGGGAGCGGATCGTCGAAGCCACTCGCGGGGCCGTCCGACGGACTGCCAATCGGTGTGGGTTTGGACGGACTGGGTGGGGGCGGAATCGGGGAGGGCTTATCCGGGCCGCAGGCGGTAAGCAGCACGCCTGCTGCAGCCAGCGGGACGGCCGCACGCAGCAGCCGGTCAATCGTCATGGTGCGTCCCCCGTGGTTGGCTTGCCCCGAGCGCGCCCCCCTGCACACTCTCCGACTACACATCCTAACTTCCCGTCAGGAGCGATTCCCAAAGCGGACGTAGCTTCAAGTTTTCGCTGATCAGGCATGTAGTGGTTGCCGGGTAGGCAGGCTGGATCCGCTGTGTCCACGCTCGCTGTGTGCGGAGGTGGCGGATGCCGTCGGTGCTGGGACTGCTGGAGGAACGTGAACGGGCCGCGTTGGCCCGGGCGGAGGAGCTGCGCGCCGAGCTGGAGCGGGTGCAGGCGGCGGTGGCCGAGGCTGAGGAGGCCGCGCGGCGCGCGGCCGTCGCCCGCGAGGAGGTCGTCGATGCTCTGGCCGCAGCGCCGGGCATGCCGGTTCCCGAGGCGGTGGAGGCTGTGGGCGGTGTTGCGACCAGGGTCGAAGTCCCGCCGCGGCGTGAGGGGTTGGATGTTGCGGTGCTGCCGGGCGACTGCGCGGCGATCGTGGCGCTGGTCGAGGACGACGCGGCCGGGGGTGGGCGCGGTGTGCGGGCCCGGCAGATGCGTGATCATCTGGGCTGGCGGGTCAGTGACGCGCGCGAGCAGGCCGCTCGGTTCCGCGCCAAGCGGTTGGTGGAGCGTGGGTGGTTGTGCGAGGACGGGCCGGGGTTGTTCAGGCCGCGGCCGGGGCGGGCCGGTTGAGGCGGCGGGCAGCTGGGGTACCCCGGCCGGCCGGGCGACGGGTGGCGGGGATGCTCGCGGCCCACCAGAGCATGGCTTCGGCGCTGTCGGTGCGCATCTCGTAGTCCCGGGCCAGGCGACGGGCCCGGATCAGGTGCGAGAAGCTGCGTTCGACCACCCAGCGGCGCGGCAGCACGGTAAACCCGGCCACGTCGTCGGGGCGTTTGACGATGGTCAGGGCGATCGCGAGGACGGTGGTAGCGAAGTCGACGAGCCAGCCGGTGTATCCGCCGTCGGCCCAGACCAGGGTGATGGCGCGGTGCCGGGCGCGCAGGCGCCGGTCGCGGCCGGCGTCGCGGTCGCCGACGGATGCCGCGGTGACGATCACGACCAGCGGCAGGCCGAGGGTGTCGACGGCGATATGCCGTTTGCGG
>NZ_JAJJPA010000112.1 GCF_020907985.1 Kitasatospora humi
CCTGCTGCTGGCCGAGCAGCACCGGGCGGAGGGCGGACCGGCAGGCGCGCCCGCGGTCGTCACCGCAGGCTGATACAGAACCCCGGCGGCCCCCACGGCCCCCGGCAACCTCGCACACACCTGAGCGCACTGAGCCGAAAGGTGGAGTCATGTCACTGCTGTCCTCTGTCCACGGACCGGCCGACCTCAAGCGGCTGCCGGCCAACCGGCTGCCCGAACTGGCCCAGGAGATCCGGGATTTCCTGATCGAGGCGGTCTCCAGGACCGGCGGCCACCTCGGCCCCAACCTGGGCGTGGTCGAGCTGACGATCGCCCTGCACCGGGTCTTCGACTCGCCGAACGACCGGATCCTCTTCGACACCGGACACCAGTCCTACGTGCACAAGCTGCTGACCGGCCGCCAGGACTTCAGCCGGCTGCGGGCCAAGGGCGGCCTGTCCGGCTACCCCTCGCGGGCCGAGTCCGAGCACGACGTGATCGAGAACTCGCACGCGTCCACGGTGCTCAGCTACGCGGACGGCATCGCCAAGGCCCACCAGCTACAGGGCCGCCGGGACCGCCAGACCGTCGCCGTGATCGGTGACGGCGCCCTCACCGGCGGCCTGGCCTGGGAGGCCCTCAACAACATCGCCGAGGCCCAGGACCGCCCGCTGGTCATCGTGGTCAACGACAACGAGCGGTCCTACGCCAAGACCATCGGCGGCCTGGCCAACCACCTGGCCACCCTGCGCACCACCCAGGGCTACGAGCGCTTCCTCGCCTGGGGCAAGGAGGCGCTGCAGCGCACCCCGGTGGTCGGCCAGCCGATCTTCGAGGCGCTGCACGGCGCCAAGAAGGGCTTCAAGGACTCCTTCGCCCCGCAGGGCATGTTCGAGGACCTGGGCCTGAAGTACGTCGGACCGATCGACGGCCACGACATCGGCGCGGTGGAGTCCGCACTGCGCCGGGCCCGCGGCTTCGGCGGCCCGGTGATCGTGCACTGCCTGACCGTCAAGGGGCGCGGATACCGACCCGCGGAGCAGGACGAGGCCGACCGGTTCCACGCGGTCAACGCCATGGACCCGTACACCTGCCTGCCCATCTCGCCCTCCGGCGGCACCTCCTGGACCTCGGTGTTCAGCGAGGAGATGCTGGAGGTCGGCGTGCAGCGGCCGGACGTGGTGGCGATCACCGCGGCGATGCTGCAACCGGTGGGCCTGGCGCCGTTCGCCAAGGCCTTCCCGAAGCGCATCTTCGACGTCGGCATCGCCGAGCAGCACGCCGTGACCAGCGCGGCCGGCCTGGCCACCGCCGGGCTGCACCCGGTGGTGGCGGTCTACGCGACCTTCCTCAACCGGGCCTTCGACCAGGTGCTGATGGACGTCGCACTGCACAGGCTGGGCGTCACCTTCGTGCTCGACCGGGCCGGGGTCACGGGCAATGACGGCGCGTCGCACAACGGCATGTGGGACCTTTCGGTGCTCCAGGTGGTGCCCGGCCTGCGGCTGGCCGCGCCGCGCGACGCCGAGCAGCTGCGCGCCCAACTGCACGAGGCCCTGGAGGTCGAGGACGCGCCCACCGTGGTGCGCTTCCCCAAGGGCGAGGTCGGCCCGGTGGTGCCGGCCGTCGAGCGGGTCGGCGGCGTGGACGTGCTGCAGCGCACCCGGGTGCCGGGCCGCCGGGGCCAGCAGATCCTGCTGGTCTCGGTCGGCGCGATGGCCGGCGCCTGCCTGGACGCCGCCGCCCTGCTCACCGCCGACGGGTTCGCCACCACCGTGGTGGACCCGCGCTGGGTCAAGCCGGTCGACCCGGCGCTGGTCCGGCTCGCCGCCGAGCACACGCTGGTGGTGACCGTCGAGGACAACGGCCGCACCGGCGGGGTCGGCGCCGCCGTCGCCCAGGCGCTGCGCGACGCCGAGGTGGACACCCCGCTGCGCGACCTCGGCCTGCGCCAGGAGTTCCTGGACCACGCCGGCCGCGGCGAGATCATGGAGGAGGCGGGTCTGACCGGCACCGGCATCGCCGCCCAGGCCGCCGCCTACGCCAAGCACCTGCTGCCCGAACGAGGAGTGAACGAACCCCGTGCCAGCTGACCGCCCGACCAACGCCCTGGACCTCGCCGCCCTGCTCGCCGAGCGCGGCGGTGAGCGGTACGAGCTGCACGCCCGCTACCTCAATCCGCAGCTGCCGCGGATGCTGCGCACCATCGGCTTCGACAAGACCTACGACCGCGCCGCCGGCCCGTTCTTCTACGACGCCGAGGGCAACGAGTACCTCGACATGCTGGCCGGCTTCGGCATCTTCGCGCTGGGCCGGCACCACCCCGTGGTGCGCGACGCCGTCCAGCAGGTGATGGACCTCGACCTGCCGGACCTGACCCGGTTCGACTGCCCGCCGCTGCCCGGCCTGCTGGCCGAGAAGCTGCTGGGCTTCGCCCCGGGCCTGGACCGGGTCTTCTTCGGCAACAGCGGCACCGAGGCGGTGGAGACGGCGATCAAGTTCGCCCGCTACGCCACCGGGCGCGGCCGGATCCTCTACGCCGACCACGCCTTCCACGGCCTGACCACCGGCTCGCTGTCGATCAACGGCGAGGGCGGGTTCAAGAAGGGCTTCGGCCCGCTGCTGCCGGACACCGCCATCCCGCTGGGCGACCTGGGCGCGCTCCAGCGGGAGCTGCGCCGGGGCGACGTCGCGGCGCTGATCGTCGAGCCGGTCCAGGGCAAGGGCGTGCACCAGGCGCCGCCCGGCTGGCTGCGGTCGGCCCAGGAGCTGCTGCACGAGAACAAGGCGCTGCTGATCTGCGACGAGGTGCAGACCGGCATCGGCCGCACCGGCACCTTCTTCGCCTACCAGGCCGAGGAGGGCGTGCAGCCCGACCTGGTCTGCGCGGCCAAGGCGCTCTCCGGCGGCTACGTGCCGATCGGTGCCACCCTGGGCAAGAACTGGATCTTCGAGAAGGTGTACTCCTCGATGGACCGGGTGCTGGTGCACTCGGCCAGCTTCGGGTCCAACAACCAGGCGATGGCCGCCGGCCTGGCGACCCTTCAGGTGATCCAGGACGAGAAGGTGGTGGAGAACGCCCGGGTGGTCGGCGAGGTGTTCCGCTCCCGACTGGCCGCGCTCACCGAGAAGTACGAGCTGCTCGCCGACGTGCGCGGCCGCGGACTGATGATCGGCATCGAGTTCGGCCGGCCGAAGTCGCTCAAGCTGCGCACCGGGTGGACGGCGCTGCAGGCCGCCCGCAAGGGCC
Source organism: Kitasatospora humi (assembly GCF_020907985.1). Taxonomy (GTDB): domain Bacteria; phylum Actinomycetota; class Actinomycetes; order Streptomycetales; family Streptomycetaceae; genus Kitasatospora; species Kitasatospora humi. Next base: position 3,230 of record NZ_JAJJPA010000112.1, read on the forward strand.
TGTTCGCCCAGATGGTGGTGGTCCCGCTGCTTCAGCGGCACCGGATCCTCACCCAGGTCTCGGGCGACCTGCAGGAGGTCATCAAGCTGATTCCGCCACTGATCATCACCGAGGCCGAGGTGGACCGCTTCCTCGACGCGTTCTGCGACGTGATGGACGACGCCCACCGCGGCAGCGGCCTGATGTGGGACTTCGGCAAGACGCTGGTGAAGCAGGCGGTCGCCAACCGCTGACCGCTACAGCTCCACCCGGCGCCGGCGGATCACCACGTAGAGGTCCACGGTGGCGAACAGGGTGAGCAGGAAGCAGGCCACCGCGAAGCCGACCAGGGTGCCCCGCGAGGGCAGGCCGGTCGGCTTCGCCAGGGCCGCGAAGACCGCGAAGGCCGCCGTCATCAGGGCGAACACCGGGGTGAAGATCACCGAGAGCAGGAACCGCAGCTTCAGGTCGCTGCGCGCGAACCGGGGCTCGGTTCCGCTGCGCCAGCGGCGCGGGGTGGTCGCGTAGCGCATGGTGCGCACCTCCGTCCGTCTCTCCCGGCCTGCCCGGACAACTCCGGGCCAATCCGGAGTAACCTCATGAGCCGAGGCATTCGGGCTGCGGTCGGGGCAGGCCGGGGGCGAGGAGCGGAGGAGCGGCGTGAGCATCGCGGTGTGCACCATTTGCACCGGGACCGGCCGGCTGGCGGGCCTGCAGTGCCGGACCTGCAAGGGGACCGGTACCACCGAGCGGGACGGCGGCGGCAACTGCTTCCTGTGCAGCGGCACCGGAACGTACACCCGCTACCGGGTCTCCGCCGACGGCAGCAAGCAGGCCTACCGGGAGGAGCCCTGCCGGACCTGCGACGGCACCGGAACGATCACTGGGAGCCACTCCGCGGACGCTTGATCGTCCGCCAGTCTGCCCTTTCTGATGCACGGTCAAACCGCTACCGTGGACGTATTCTTCGTATCCGATGCGAGGTCGCCACATGGTCGTCACCGACACTTACTTCCGGTACTGCGCCTCCTGCGGCACACCGGTCAGCGAGGGTCCGGAAGGCGGCTACGTCTGCGGGGCCTGCTTCCACGTGGTGGAGCCGCTGGGGGCGGACGCGGCGCGCCGGCAGCGCCGCGCCGAGCGGGCCGCGATGGTCGCGGAGGCCGCCCGGCTGCGATCGCTCCGGCAGTACTAG
>NZ_JAJJPA010000113.1 GCF_020907985.1 Kitasatospora humi
TGAGCCGTTCCAGCGGGTGCTGGCGGCCGACGAGGCCGGGTTCGAGCTGAGGGTCGTGGCGGTCGAGCCGGACGGGCTGGATGCGGCGGTGGCCGAGGCCTCGGGTCGCGCGTTCGACCTGTCGGCGGAGATCCCGCTGCGGGCGACGCTGTTCGCGGTGGCGCCGGAGGAACATGTGCTGGTGGTGCTGGTGCACCACATCGCCAGTGACGGCTGGTCGACCGGTGCGCTGGCGAGGGACATCTCCACGGCGTACACCGCTCGACTGGAGGGCCGCGTGCCCGACTGGGCCGCGCTGCCGGTGCAGTACGCGGATTATGCCTTGTGGCAGCGGGAGTTGCTCGGTGACGAGCAGGACCCGGACAGTGTGCTCTCCGGTCAGGTGGCGTATTGGCGCGAGGTACTGGCGGGGGCTCCGGAGGAGTTGGAGCTGCCGACCGACCGCAGGCGCCCGGCGGTCGCCTCGCACCGTGGGCACGAGGTGCTGCTGGACGCCCCGGCCGAGCTGCACGCGCGGGTGCTGGAGGTGGCCCGGGAGCGGGGGGTGACCCTGTTCATGGTGCTGCAGGCGGCGTTGGCGGTGACGCTGAACCGCCTGGGTGCGGGAACGGACATCCCGATCGGGATGGTGATCGCCGGGCGTACCGATGAGGCGCTGGACGATCTGGTCGGGTTCTTCGTCAACACGCTCGTGTTGCGGACCGACCTGTCCGGTGATCCGACCTTCGACGAGGTGCTGGAGCGGGTCCGGGAGACCAGTCTCGGAGCCTTCTCGCACCAGGACGTGCCGTTCGAGAAGCTGGTCGAGGAGCTTTCCCCGGCCCGTTCGATGGCACGCCACCCGCTGTTCCAGGTGATGCTGACCGTCCAGAACACGGGGTCGGCAGGGCTGGAGCTGCCCGGTCTGAGCGCCGACCGGGTGTCCGCCGGTCCGGTGCTCGGCAAGTTCGACCTGGACCTGAGCCTGGGTGAGGCGTTCGATGCCGAGGGTGCGCCGGCTGGCTTGCATGGTGTGCTCCTGGCGGCGGCGGACTTGTTCGACGCGGCGATGGCGGAGCGTCTCGGGGCGCGGCTCGTGCGGGTCTTGACCGCGTTGGTCGAGTCTCCCGCGGCGCGGGTCGCAACCGTGGACGTGCTCGATCCGGCGGAGCGCCGGCGGGTCGTCGAGGAGTGGAACGCCACGGCGCAGGCAGTGTCGCCCGCCACCGTGCCGCAGCTTTTCGCGGCCCAGGTGGCCCGTTCCCCTGAGGCGATCGCCCTCGAATTCGGGGACGTGCGGCTGTCGTACGCGGAGCTGGACGCCCGGGCGAACCGGCTGGCGCGACTGCTGATCGGACGCGGAGTGGGCCCGGAGTCGCTGGTGGCGGTGCTGGCCGACCGCTCGGTGGAGCTGGTGGTGGCCTTCCTGGCGGTGTGGAAGGCCGGCGGCGCGTACCTGCCGATCGATCCTTCGCACCCGGCTGAGCGGGTCGCGTTCATGCTGGCGGACACTCGGCCGGCGTGTCTGCTGACCACCGAGGCGCTGGAGCGGTCGGTGCCCGCGTCGGGGCTTCCGGTCCTGGTCCTGGACGGGAAGGCGGTGGTCGCGGCCGAGGCCGATGTCTCGGATCCGGCCGACGCCGACCCCATCGGGTTGCTGCCGGAGAACGCGGCGTACGTCATCTACACCTCCGGCTCGACCGGACGCCCCAAGGGCGTGGTCGTCTCGCACGCGGGTGTCGCGAGCCTCATCCGCACCCAGCGCGAGCGCTTCGCCTTCGACAGCGACAGTCGGGTCCTGCAGTTCGCCTCGGTGGGCTTCGACGGCATCGTCTTCGAGGTGCTGATGGCGCTCTGCAATGGCGGCCGACTGGTGCTGGGCACCTCTCAGCAGCTGCTGCCCGGGCCGGACCTGGAGGCCCTGGTGGGCCGTCACAGGGTCACGCACCTGATCGCGCCGCCGGCGGCCCTCGGGGCGATGGATCCGCGCAGCCTGCCGTCGCTGTCGACGGTGGCCGCGGTGGGCGAGGCGCTGAGCGCGGACGTGGTGGCGCAGTGGGCCGACGGGCGGCGGTTCCTGAACGGGTACGGGCCGACCGAGACGACGGTGGCCGCCGCGATCTCGGCGCCCCTGCGGCCGCAGGAGGAGCCGACCATCGGCACGCCGATCGTCAACACCCGGGTGTACCTGCTGGACGCCACGCTGGCCCCGGTGCCGGTGGGCGTGGCGGGCGACCTGTACGTGGCCGGCCCGGGATTGGCGCGCGGGTACGCGGATCGCCCGGCTCTGACCGCGGAGCGGTTCGTCGCCTCGCCGTTCGCCGATGGTGAGCGCATGTACCGCACGGGTGACCGGGCACGGTGGACGGCGGACGGTCGACTGGTGTTCGCCGGGCGTGCGGACGAGCAGGTCAAGATCCGCGGGTTCCGCGTCGAACTGGGAGAGGTCCAGGCGGTGGTCGCGGAGCACGCGGGCGTGGCGCAGGCCGCGGTCGTCGCCCGCGAGGACACCCCGGGCGACCAGCGACTGGTCGCCTACCTGGTGGCCGCCGAACCGGCGGTCGGAGAGGAGAGGGGTGAGGTCGACGGTGCCGAGCTCGCGGAAGCGGTGCGCGGGTATGTCGCCGGGCGCCTTCCGCAGTTCATGGTGCCGTCGGCGGTGGTGGTACTGGACGCGTTGCCGGTGACGGTGAACGGCAAGTTGGACCGCAAGGCGCTTCCCGCGCCGGACTACGCGATGGTCGCGGGTTCGGGCCGTGGGCCGGCGAACGCGGAGGAGGAGTTGGCGTGTGAGGCCTTCGCGAGCGTCCTCGGGTTGCCCCTGGTCGGCGCGGAGGACGATTTCTTCGCACTGGGCGGCCACTCGCTGCTGGTGACGAAGTTGGCGAACCGCGTGCGCGCGGTGTCGGGCACCGAGGTGCCGCTCCGGGTGCTGTTCGAGGCACCGACGCCGGCCGGGCTTGCCAAGTGGCTCGCGGATCAGGCTGGACAGAAGAAGAAGGCAAGGCCCGCACTGCGGCCGATGCGTCACCAGGGGGAGTACTGATGATTCCGTTGTCCTTTGCGCAGCGTCGGCTGTGGTTCATTGACAAGCTGGACGGTCCGAACGCGGCCTACAACATCCCGCTGGCCCTGCGACTGACCGGTCAGCTGGACCGGCAGGCGGTCGCGGAGGCGTTGCGGGATGTCATCGGGCGCCACGAGGTGCTGCGCACGGTGTTCGAGGTGGCCGACTCGCAGCCGTACCAGCGGATCCTGAAGAACGAGGAGACCGGCTTCGAACTGGCGACCGCCGAGTTGGACCCGGCGGAGCTGGCCGCGGTGATGGCGGCTGCGACGGCCAAGACGTTCGATCTCGCGACGCAGATCCCGTTCCGGGCCTCGCTCTTCGCAACGGGCCCGGACGAGCACGTGCTGCTGATGGTGATGCACCACATCGCGGTAGACGGCTGGTCGTTCGGCCCGCTGATGCGGGACATCTCGATGGCCTACGCCGCGCGGGCCGCGGGCCGGGTGCCTGCGTTCGAGCCGCTTCCGGTGCAGTACGCGGACTACGCGCTGTGGCAGCGGGAGGTGCTCGGTGACGAGGACGATCCGGACAGTGTGCTGTCCGGGCAGGTGGCGTACTGGCGCGAGGCCCTGGCCGGGGTCCCGGAGGAGCTGGACCTTCCGACCGACCGCCCGCGTCCTTCGGTGGCCTCGAAGCGGGCCGAGAGCGTGGAGCTGCGGGTTTCCGCCGAGACGCACCAGCGGTTGGCCGCGCTGGCCCGGGAGCGGGGGGCGACCCTGTTCATGGTGCTGCAGGCGGCGTTGGCGGTCACCCTGAACCGGATCGGCGCGGGCACGGACATCCCGATCGGTTCCGCGATCGCCGGGCGCACCGACGAGGGGCTCAATGACCTGGTCGGGTTCTTCGTCAACACCCTGGTGGTGCGCACCGACCTGTCCGGTGACCCGACCTTCACCGAGCTCGTCGACCGGGTCCGGGAGACCAGCCTGGGGGCGTTCGAGCACCAGGACGTGCCGTTCGAGAAGCTGGTGGAGGAGCTTTCCCCGGCCCGTTCGATGGCACGCCACCCGCTGTTCCAGGTCATGCTCACCGTGCAGAACAACGCCCCGGTGGTAGCGGGCGGCGGAGCCGGCCAGGACTCGACCCGGGTGCGCATCAGTCAGCTGCCCGGGGAGTTGGGCGAGCTGGCGGCGAAGTTCGACCTGGAAGCGATAGTGGGTGAGGAGTTTGATGCGCGGGGTGTGCCGGCGGGGTTGCGCGGCACGCTGATCGCGGCGGCTGACCTGTTCGATGCGGAGACCGCGCGGCGGATCGCGGGCTGGTTGGTCCAGGTCCTGGAGATGGTGACGGCGCAGCCGGGGACACGGCTGGCGGCGGTGGATGTGCTGGGTGCGGA
>NZ_JAJJPA010000114.1 GCF_020907985.1 Kitasatospora humi
CCGAAGGGCGCGCCCCCCGTGAGGGGAGCGCGCCCTGCGGCACCAGCTTCGCGGGGATCAGCCCTTGCGCGACTTGACCTCGTCGGTCAGCTGCGGCAGCACGTCGAACAGGTCGCCGACGACGCCGAAGTCGACCAGCTCGAAGATCGGCGCCTCCTCGTCCTTGTTGACCGCGACGATGGTCTTGGAGGTCTGCATGCCGGCCCGGTGCTGGATGGCCCCGGAGATGCCCGCCGCGACGTAGAGCTGCGGGGAGACCTGCTTGCCGGTCTGGCCGACCTGGTTGCTGTGCGGGTACCAGCCGGCGTCCACCGCGGCGCGCGAGGCGCCGACGGCCGCGCCCAGCGAGTCCGCCAGCTGCTCGACCACGCCGAAGCCCTCGGCGGCACCGACACCGCGGCCACCGGAGACCACGATCGCGGCCTCGGTCAGCTCCGGACGGCCGGTGGAGACCCGCGGGGTGCGCGAGGTGACCTTGGCGGCGTTGCCGGTGAACTCGACGGTGACGTTCTCCACCGCGCCGGCGGCCGGGGCGGCCTCGGGGGCGGCGGCGTTCGGCTTGACGGTGATGACCGGCGCGCCCTTGGTGACCTTGGACTTCACCTGGAACGAGGCGGCGAAGACCGACTGGGTGGCGACCGGGCCGTCCGCGCCGGCCTCCAGGTCGACGGCGTCGGTGATCACACCGGAGCCGAGGCGCAGCGCGACGCGGGCGGCGACCTCCTTGCCCTCACCGGAGGAGGTGACCAGAACGGCGGCGGCCGAGGAGGCCTTGGCGATCTGGGTGAGCGCGTCGACCTTGGGGACGACCAGGTAGTCGGCGAACTCGGGGGCGTCGGCCACGTAGACCTTGGCGGCACCGAACTCGGCGGCCTTGGCGGCGATGTCGGCGGCGGCCGCACCGGCGCCGAGGACGACCGCGGAGGGCTCGCCGATCCGGCGGGCCAGGGTGAGCAGCTCCAGGGCGGGCTTGCGGACGGCGCCGTCGGCGTGGTCCACGAGGACCAGGATCTCAGCCATGATGTTTTGTCTCCTGACGGAACGTGGGGTCCGAACGGCGGGTCAGATGAACTTCTGCTCGGCGAGGAACGCGGCGAGCTGCTTGCCGCCCTCGCCCTCGTCCTTGACGATCGTCCCCTTGGTGCGGGCTGGGCGCTCGGTGACGGTCTCGACGGCGGTCCAGGCGCCGGCCAGGCCGACCTCGTCGGCCTCGATGCCGAGGTCGTCCAGGTCGAGGTCCTCGACCGGCTTCTTCTTGGCGGCCATGATGCCCTTGAAGGACGGGTAGCGGGCCTCGCCCGACTGGTCGGTGACCGACACGACGGCCGGCAGGTTGGCCTCGACCAGCTCGGTGGCGGTGTCGCCGTCGCGGCGGCCCTTCACCACGCCACCGTCGACCGAGACCTCGGAGAGCAGGGTGACCTGCGGCAGGCCCAGGCGCTCGGCCAGCAGCGCCGGCAGCACACCCATGCCACCGTCGGTCGAGGCCATGCCGCAGATGACCAGGTCGTAGCCGATCTTCTCGAGGGCCTTGGCCAGGATGGCGGAGGTGGCCATCACGTCCGAGCCGTGGATGTCGTCGTCGTTGACGTGGACACCCTTGTCGGCACCCATGGAGAGGGCCTTCTTCAGCGCGTCCCGGGCGTCGTCGCCGCCCACGGTCAGCACGGTCACCTCGGCGTCACCGGACGCCTCGGCGATCCGCAGCGCCTGCTCGACGCCATACTCGTCGAGCTCCGACAGGAGGCCGTCCACGGCGTCCCGGTCGGTGGTGTTGTCGTCCGCGAAGCGACGGTCACCGGTCGCATCGGGCACGTACTTCACACAGACAACGATCCTCAAGCTCACGGCCTGTCTCCTGTACTGGTCTCGTCCGGCGGCTGCGGCGGTGCAACGGGCGGGAGCACACATGGTGGCACCCGCTTCGGACAGCGCATTCCTGCTGCCCCGACCGGCACTTCCGGCAGCATACTCGGCAGCATCCCGCTCTGGTTACTCGTCAGTATCTAAATACCGGTCGCCCATATCTTGCCGCAATAACGGGGCTCCGTATCCCCTGATCATTGTGACGAAGCTCTCCACTCCGCAAGGGGCAACCCACCGGAGAATTCGCCGGTCAGAGGGCGTCCGCCAGGGCCGTCAGCACCGCCGCCCGGCGCGGCTGGCCGGCGGCCCGGTGGACGACCGTGCCGTGCGCGTCCAGCACCAGCGTGGTGGGGGTGCGACGGATCTCCAACCGGCGCACCAGTTCCAGGTGCTGCTCGGCGTCGACGTCCACGTGCGCCACGCCCGGCACCAGGGCCGCGACCTGGGCGAGGACCCGGCGCGTGGCCCGGCACGGCTGGCAGAAGGCGGTGGAGAACTGCACCAGGGTGGCCCGCTCCCCCAGAACGACGCCCGCGCCGAGTTCGGCGGCCGACAGATCCACTGCGCCCATTTCCTCTCCGCACGCCCGCGTGGCACGCCTTCGCAGCCCCGGGACCCCTTCGCACCCCGGGGGAACTCCTTCGCATGCCCGCCGGGCCGTCACGCCCTCCCCGGACGCCTTCGCACGCCCGTCCGGGGCGTCTTCGCACCGTCACGGTACGCCGGTGCCGGAGTGTGTGACGACAATCTCCCGCCGGCCCTGTCCCCCCGGGTGACAGAAGCCCCCTCCACGAGGGACTATTCATCGCAGAATCACCCGTGGCAGCCGCGGCGTGCCGCGGCCCAGGGTCCCGGCCTGTCGCAGCACCGACCCGGGTGGCCGTCCCACCGGGCCAGGGCCCGTCGGAAGAACGTAGGGCTGACCGTGGCAGAATTCGTGTACCCACCGGTGATCCGGGCGGCGCTCGCCGCTTTCAAGGCGCTGGACGTGCGGTTCGACGTCCGGGGTGCCGAGCACGTTCCCGCCACCGGCGGCGCGGTCCTGGTGAGCAATCACATCAGCTACCTGGACTTCATCTTCGCGGGCATGGGCGCCTACAAGGTGGCCAGGCGCAAGACCCGGTTCATGGCCAAGGACGACGTCTTCAAACACCGCGTCTCCGGCCCGCTGATGCGCGGCATGAAGCATATCCCGGTGGACCGCACCGACGGCCAGCCCGCCTATGACGCCGCCGTGAGCGCCCTCCGGGCCGGCGAGGTGGTCGGCGTCTTCCCCGAGGCCACGATCAGCCGCTCCTTCGTGCTGAAGAAGTTCAAGACCGGCGCCGCCCGGATGGCCGCCGACGCCGGTGCTCCGCTGCTGCCGGTGGTCCTCTGGGGCACCCAGCAGCTCTGGACCAAGGGCAAGCCCAAGACGCTCACCAAGCGGCACGTACCGGTGACCATCATGATCGGCGAGCCGATCCACCTGACGCCGGCCGACAAGCCGGTGATGGTCACCCGGCGGCTGCGGGCCGCGATGAGCGAGATGCTGGACCGCGCCCAGCGGGAGTACCCGGTCAAGCCCAAGGGCCCCGAGGACTCCTGGTGGCTGCCGGCCCACCTCGGAGGCACCGCCCCCACCCTGGAGGAGGCCGAAGCCCTGGACGAGGCCGAGGCGGCCGCCAAGGCCGCGCGGCGGGCCGCGACGGTCAGCAGCTGAACGGCCCGATCCCCTCGGCTTCCGTGCTGATGGCGTGTCACCGCAGGTGGTGACACGCCATCAGGCGTTCTGTGCCCTCGCGTTCGAGCGCTACTGCCCGTCGGCCGCCAGCGCCTCGGCGAGTCGGCGGTTGGTCCGCGCCCAGGCCTCGGGCGACTGCTTGGGCAGCACGTCGTCCCAGAGCGGCAGGCAGGTGCCGCGCAGCTGCATCATGCCCTCGGGACGGGCGATCAGCCACCAGTGCAGGTGGGCGCCGCCGTCGCCCCACCGGTTGACGTGCACCCGGGCGATCCCGCCGAGGGAGAGGATCGCGCGCTCCACGCGCTGGATCATGCCGCCCATCTCCGCCGCCAGCTCGGGCGGCAGGTCGACCAGGTCGTGGTGAGCGCGCGGGACCAGCATCAGCATCGCGGGCAGCGCGGCCGGCTCGGAGACCGTGCGGACCATCCAGTTGTCGTTGGCCCAGATCACGACGGGGTCGTCGGCACCCTGCTTGCAGGTGAAGCAGTCTTCCGTGCCGTGCTCGCCGTTCCGCGGCGGCTCCGGCAGCACCGGCGGCTCCAGGACCTTGATCTGGATGTCGCCCTCGTAGGGGAAGACCTCCCAGAACGGGATGCCGTCGGCCGGCAGGGGGATCCGCTCACCGATGGGGAGGCTGCGGACGTAGTCGCTGGGCTCTATGAGCTGGTTGTCGGTCACGGCTTGGATTGTGGCAGAGAAACGAAGAAGCCCCCACCGATTTA
>NZ_JAJJPA010000115.1 GCF_020907985.1 Kitasatospora humi
CCGCCGGGGCAGTCACGGTGATCTGCGTCCCGGTGTCGCTGAGGATGGTGGCGGGGTTGGCACCAAACTTCACCAAGGTGGCGCCGGACAGGTTGGAGCCGTTGAGGGTCACCGTGTTGCCGCCCGAGGTGGGACCGGAGGCGGGATTGAGACTGCTGAGGACGGGTGCTGGCGTGTAGGTGAAGAGCACGTTCTGGTTGCTGGTGCCCGTCGGCGCCGTGACCGTGACCTGCACCGTACCGGTTCCTGCGGGGGTCTTGGCCGTGATCACGGTGTCGCTCACGATGACGAAGTAGGTGCCGTTGGCGCCGAACCTGACCTGCGTGGCGCCGGTGAAGCCGGAGCCGGTGATGATGACGCTGGTACCGCCGGCTGGAGCACCTTGGGCGGGGCTGACGCTGGTCACTACGGGGGCCATGAGGCTCTTCTCCTTCTCCTGACGCCTGGGAGACGGTGTGCCCTGGCCGGTAGTTTGTCGGCCCAGGCACAGGGACGTCGCCGCCCGCCCCGCGCTGCGGACGGGCGGCGACTCCGTGGTCGTGCGGTCCGTGCCCGACCGTCCCTGAAGGCCGGGCACGGACCGGCCGTCCCTGACGATCAGACGATCGTGAAGGGCTCGGCGTTGGAGTTGCCGCCGCAGGTGTGGACCGTGATGCTTCCGAGCCCGGTGGCGAGTCCGCCGGGCACGGTGGCGACGAGCTGAGTGTCGCTGATGGGGGTGAAGACCGCGGTGGCGGTGGCGGCGGCGCTGTCGGTGAAGGTGACGGTGTCGACGTTGACGAAACCGGTGCCGTTGACGGTGATCTGGTCCCCCGCGGTACCCGATGCGGGCAGCACCGAAGTGATGGTCGGCGCGAGGTAGTAGTCGATCTGGGTGGTGCCCGAGGTGCTGGTGCCGCCGGCGGTGGTGATGGTCACCGGCTGGGTCGAGACCGTGGCGACCTGGCCCGGGTTGGCCGGCGCGGTGAAGGTGACCTGGTTCGACTGGGTGGGACTGACCGCCACGGTACCGACGGTGCCCATCGTGACGTGCGTGCCGGTGAGGAAGTTGGTGCCGAACAGCGTGACCGCACCGCCGGTGGCGGCCGACACGCAGGTAACGTTCGTCCCGGTGGTGGTCGGCGTGGCGATGACGAAGAACGGCAGCGCGTTGCTGGTGGCGCCGCTGCTGCTGGTGACGCTGACCGAGACCTGGCCGGAACACGGCGCCGAGCTGGGCACCACGAACGTGACCTGGGTGGCGGTGACCGTTGTCGGAGTGACCGTCGCCACACCGAAGTTCACCCTCGTCGTGGCCGACAGAGCGGTGCCGTTGATCTGGACGGTGTCCCCGGCCTTGCCCTGGTTGGTGGTGGTCGTCGTGTCCACCAGCGAAGTGATGGTTGCCATGATCTTTCTCCTTCGAACGTGCCTGCCGCCCTACCGCGAGCGAGCAGGAGCAGGCGGATGGATGACGCGGCTCGCAGCCGCATGGGCGGCCCCGTTGGGCGCAGTGGGGCAGGGGAACGTGTGAAGCCGTTGCCTCAGGGGCGCCTGGGCGGGTGGACCTGTGTGAAGCGGCGCGGCACCACCTCACGGGGCGCCGTCAACCTCGCTCAACTTCGCGGTTGCAGGGCAGTCCGGAGCAGGCATGGGCGCGTTCGCCCCTGCGCCACGAACCCGTCGCGGAAGAAGGCAGGTTGAATGCCCTGGGTTTTCAGCATGGGGAGGTCAAAGGGGCGGTGGCGGCGCAGTTGTTCGGGGCGTTGCCGGACACGTTGCCGGCGAGCAGCGTGATGGAGCCCGCGTTCTGGTAAATACCACCGCCGTTGACGCTGGCGGCGTTACCGGTGATGCTGCTTGCGGTCATCGTCAGCGCGGTATCGGTGTAGATGCCGCCGCCGTACGAGGCGTGGCTGCCCCGGACGGCGCCCGCGATTATGGTCACCGACCCGCCGAGGTTGGCGATGCCGCCGCCCACGCCGAGGCCGGCGTCACCGTTGCTGATCGTGACCGGGCCCAAGGTGAGCTGCCCGTGGGCAAGCGGGAATTGTGAGGGCCCGTCCACCTCGATGATGCGGAAGGAGGGCGCGTACGACGCACGGGTGATCTCGGTGGCCAGCCCGGTCATGGTAATCGGCGTTGTGATGTTCGGCAGGCCCGCCGGCCCTCCGCTGCCCCCCGTGCTGTGAGCACCGGTCAGGGTGTAGGTGCAAAACGGCGCAAGGATCAGGTCACCGCCCCCCGCGGCGTTGGCTTCGTCGACGGCATTGACCAATGCCATCTCGCTGCACGGCACAACCACCGCTTGCGCCGGACCCACGGCATCTGCGTGTGCTGTCCCAGCGGTGAGCAAGAACCCCCCGACCGCGCCGGATCCGGCCAGTAATCGAAATATGTTGATGGCTCGCACAACGCCTCCTTGGACGTATGAGCCACCCTCATCGGCCGACGCACAGAGCGCGTCGGCCGACGGCTTCCTCCGGTGGGTGCCCTCGCGAACCTGCGCCAGTATGCGCAGGCAGCGCTAGCTGCGCTCCCCAGCGGAGGGATGGGCAGCCCACCTGGTCAGATACCACAAGTAAGTCATCTGGGCTGCCTACCGACAAGAGCATTGACGGCGCGCCACCCATTCGGCGGAGCGCACGGGAGTGTCTAACTAGTACTCCAGTGTGACTTCGTGATCTATCCGGTTGAGGGCTCGGCGAGGCGTCGCCGGTAGTGGCTGCGGCGGGCGGTTGCTTGATGGCGTCTGCGCCAGTTTGACCAGGTCAGCAGGCTGTGCGGGGATGTGGCCGGTGGAACCAGGAAGACGCCGAGCAGGTGGCGGATCTCGGGGACGGTCAGATCGATCGGGTCGGTGTCGAGGGCGGGCCGGTTCGGTTGTGCGGTCCTGGCCGGCGTCGCGTCGGCGGCGAGGATGGCCAGGAAGGCCAGGAAGGCCAGGGCGAGCATGGCCAGGGTGATGTGCCGGTGCCAGGCGGTCCAGTGGCGGACCTGGTAGTGGTCCAGGCCGACCTGGCCTTTCGCGGCCTGGAAGCACTCCTCGACACACCACCTGGTCCCGGCCACCCGGACCAGCTCGGACAGCGGCACTCGTCTCGGGGACCAGCACAGGTAGAAGGCGAGTTCGCCGCTGTGCGGGTTGCGGCGGATCAGCAGGTGCCGGTGGCCGTCGGTACCGATCTCGATCCAGGCCCAGTCGTAGTAGCGCGGCCCCTTCGCGCCGGTTCCGGCGCTCTGCCGGTGCCAGGCCGAGGCGGGCAGGCGGTCGACCACGGCATCCGCGCGGACGGCGGTCCGCCCCTGATTGATCCGCACCCGCGTGCTGCAGGCGACGGCCAGGACGTAGCCGATCTCACGGGACTCCAACAGGGCACGCAAGGCCGGGTCTTGACCGTAGGCCTCGTCGCCGGTGACCCAGGAGGCGCCGATCCCTGCGTCCAGTGCCGCCGCGATCATCTGCCCGGCCAGCGTCGGCTTGGTCGCGAACTTCGTCTGGTCGGGCACCCCGGCACGGGTTCGGCGCTCGGCGTCCTGACACCACGAGGCGTCGGGCAGGTAGAGGCGACGATCGATCAACGCCCGTCCTCTGCTGGAGGCGTAGGCGAGGAAGACGCCGACCTGGGTGTTCTCGATCCGCCCTGCGGTGCCGGTGTACTGCCGCTGCACGCCCGCCGAGGCGGCGCCTTTCTTCAGGAAGCCGGTCTCGTCGACGATCAGCACGCCGTCGTCGGCGCCGAGGTGCTCGAAGACGTAGGCGCGGATGTCGTCGCGGACCGCGTCGGCGTCCCAACGGGTGGTTCGCAGCAGTCGCTGCATCGGCCCGGGGCGGGTATGGCCGGCCTGTTCGGCCAGCTGCCAGCAGTTCTTCCGCTCGACGCGGGACAGCAGGGCGAGCACGAAGGCACGGGCTGTCGCTCGCGGCTCCACCCGGCGGAACCGGCCTGCGATCCGCGCCATGGCCTGGTCGAACATCGCCCGCCAGCGGGCGGCGTCTATGCTGTGACCCGCGGCCACCGCATGATCGTCATGAGTCCACACAACCCTTGATGATCACGCGGTGGCCGTTGCCGTTCCCACCCGGCTTCAGCGCGAGATCACGAAGTCACACTGGAGTACTAGCCT
>NZ_JAJJPA010000116.1 GCF_020907985.1 Kitasatospora humi
TTAGGGACGTCCTTCTCCGCACCGCCCAGGATTTTGTTGAGATCTTCCGCGTGCTTGGCGTCGGTCTCGGCGGTGTTCTTCGCCACCGTCTTCAACTTCTGGCCGGCCGAATGATAGAAGTCCTGCACCGCCTTGCCGGCATCCTTGGCCAGCGCTGTGCCGAGCTTCTTCGCCGCATCCTCAAGTGCCTTGACGATCTGGTTCGTCACGCCGTGGCCTTCTGATGCGTCCCGTCCACATTGTCCGCGAACTCCCGTATGAGTGCAGCGGATTCGCGGACCTTGTCCTCATCCACATTCGGCCAGTTCGCCCCGATGAGCTGGAGCACCGCCACCACTTCACCGGGCACCTCGACCGCCACAGCTCCCCTTTCCCCCGATGGGCACGCACCACGACAATAGTTCAGACGTACAACAGGGGCGGCCGGTTTCGAACGTGATCAGCATCTCCGCCGACTCATGGGCGAGCCGGCTGTCACCGACCCGTAACCGTCAACCGCTCCAAGGTCGCTGCGACCAGCGTGAAACCCAAGTTCCTCGGCCCGCCTCCGCCGAGACGCTGCTACCGCTCCTGCGCACCTCGTTCCAGGAGGAAATGCCGGCCGGCCTGGCTTTACCCGCTGTCGGTCGGTGAATCACGGTTCTGGATCACTTTCCGTGCCAGAGCCACGGAGCGTCACCGCGCCCACTCCTGAGGCGCGATCACAGCCGCCGTGCCCATTGTCCGCAAGTCGGGCAACGGGCGTGGCTGGTTGCTCAGGACAGTCGTCGCAGCCGCAGCGCCACCGATTAGATCGTCGTCCTGTTCAGCGCCTGAACCAGCAGTGCCAGGAGTCCGCACTTGCCCGGCCCATCCTGGCCTGAGCGTGCCCGTCGCCGAGACGGGCGGGAGAACTCAGGTCGAGGACCACGCCCGCGGCGCTTCCTCTTCGGGCGCGAAGAGCGCACTGTAGACCGACACCTGGTCGAGATCAGGGAGGTTCAGCTCGGCGGGCGCCACCAACTGGGCCTCGGAGAGCAGCATGATGCCGTGCCGCAGCAGCGCTCGGACGACATCGCGCTCAAGGTCCGAAGTGCAGTCCGACTCCGATGCAATCACGTGCCCCAGAGCACCATCCCGATCCCTCGCGAACATCGCGTACGGCCCGACCATGGAGAGTCGCAGGAACAGCGGACCATCCGGGGTCTCGATGATGTAGCTGAAGGCAACATCGCAGTTGACATCGGTGTCGTCCACCAGTGTTGGGCTGGAAGCGGACAGTTCGCTTACCGCATCGCGGTACGGCTCCTGTCGGGCAACGGTCCGGACGAAGGACCTGCGGGGGTGATCGACATCCCCGTAGGCCTCATACAACCGCTGATTCAGCTCCCGTAGCGCACTCCAGTTCCAGGGCTCATTGGCGCGATGAAGACGTTTTCCCATGATTACCAATCCTAGTATTCGCGGCCGGCCGGGTGACCATGGATCTTCCCCGCCTGGTCCTGATGAACGCGAACCTTCGTCTGCCATCCACCGTTCGGTCCTCGTCCGACGGGCTTTCCATATTCGTAGTCACGCTGGTGGGGACGGCCGGGTACCGGTGTCCCGTTGTCCCACGCGTGCTGGGCATAGGCATCCGCCTCGGCGCGGTTGCGGAAGACGGAGGTCGGCGTGCCGTCTGCGATTCGCTTCTGGTACTCCTTGGTCCCCGCAACGTGCTGGTCCTGTTTCTGCCGGGAGACATGCGGCGACAGTCCCAGCGGGTCCGACCAGGTCTGCGGGTTGTGGACGTACGCATCAGGATTGGGGGCAGGGGCAAGGCCGAGCGGGTCGGGGCTGACGTAACGGGCGGTTTCCGGATCGTAATAGCGGTGAACGTTGTAGTGGAGGCGGCTCTCCGGATCGAAGTACTGGCCGGGGAACCGGAGCGGCGTGTAGGTCGTACCGTCCTGACGCCATGTGGTGAGGCCCCACAATGTGGGGCTGGCGCGCCAGGCGATCGTCTCTGTGGCGGTGTCGACGAGCTCGGTGGGGGTACCGACCAGGTCGGTGACGATCGCGAAGAACCGGCGATCGACCTGCTCCTGAGAATCGCCGACGGAAGTGGTGATCGTCTCGCTCTGCGCCAGCGGGTACCCGTCCTTGTGGTCCCAACTGAGCGTGTGCGGACCAGGCAGGTACGGAGCGTGGGTGGTCTGTTCGGCGAGGTTGAATCCGTCCCAGGTGAAGTCGGTGCGCTCCTCGGCATCGGTCCCGTCCGGGGTAAGGCGGAGCTTGGCGATGCGCCGTCCGAACGGGTCGTAGAGATAGCGCCACCAGGAACCGTCCGGGGTGGTGACATCGGTGAGACGGTCCTCGGCGTCCCAGGTGTACTGCCAGGTGTCGGGTTTGCGGGAGAGCCTGGTCACCTGGCGAAGAGTGATACGCCCGGCGGCGTCGTACTCGTGGCGCACCCGGCCGGCCGTGGTGAGCTGGGTGCCGGTGTAAGTGCGCGTCCCGAGGGCAGCCCTGGTTGCGCCGGTGGCGGGCCAGTCAGCCTCGAGAATGTTGCCGGCGGGGTCGTAGGCATAGCGCTCGGTCCATGGCGAGGCGTTGACCGCAGTGACCCGACCGGCGGCGTCCAGCTCGAAAGTACGCTGGCCGACGAACCTGTCCTCGAGGCCGATGAGGTCACCGTCCGCGCGGTAGCCGTAGGTCCGATGCTGGAGCACCGACTGCTCGGCGGGCGAGCCGACGCTCAGCGTCTGGCCGATCAGGCGGTGCCGGGCGTCCCACTCGCTGCTCAGCCTGACCCGCTCGCCCACGGCGCGTCGGAGTTCGCGCCCGGCCGCGTCGTAAGTGAAGTCCAGTATGCCGTTCGAGGTGGCGAGAGCGGTGGGGCGGCCGACTTGGTCGTAGGTCCAGGTACTGATGTGGCCGGCGGGAGTGGCTCGGCCGGTACGACGCCCCAGGGCGTCACGCGTGTGAGTGACGGTGCGGCCGTTGACGGTCTCGGCTAGGAGGCCGCCCAGGGCGTCAACCGTGCGGGCCACGTCCGCGTCCGCGTTGGCAGCCCTGATCAGGTGCCCTGCCGGGTCATAGGCATAGGCGGTGACACGTCCGGCCGCATCCTTGGACACCGTGCGGCCGAGCCGGTCGTAACCGTAGCGGCTGACCTGACCCAGCGGATTCGTCACACTCGCGACCTGTCCGGCCGCATCGAACTCGTAGCTGTACGTACGGCCGTGGAAATCACTCTCCCTGGTGAGGCGCCCCGCGGCGTCATAGGCGTATGTCCACTGTTGGCCCAGCGCATTGGTGACCCCGACAAGCTGCATGTTCGCGTCGTGGCTGAACGTGACACGCGCCCCATCGGGCGTTGTGCGGGCGGCGAGCGTTTCGAAGTGGGTGTACTCGAAGGTGCTGATCTGGCCGAGCTGGTCTGTGTGGGCGAGCATGTTTCCCTCGCCGTCGTATTTCCAGCTCGCGGTGGCCCCGTCAGCGGTCGTCCGGGTCTCGAGTCGACCCTCGACCGTCCAGGTGAACCGGGTGACCGCACCCAACGGGTCGGTGATGGCGATGGTACGGCCGAAGGCGTCGTGCTCGTAGCGGGTGGTGGTTCCGTCCGGATCGCTGATCTCGACCGGGAGTCCGGCCGCATCGCAGCGCAGCGATGTGGTGTGGCCAAGCGCGTCGGTGGTGGAGGTCAGATGGCCGAGCGAGTCGTAGGCATACCGGGTAACAGCACCGAGTGGGTCGACGAGACGGATGCGGCGCCCCGTCTCGTCGTAGGTCTGGTGCCAGGTTGCTCCACCGGGCTCGGTGATCAGTGTGGGAAGACTGAGCTCTTCCAGATATACGGCTCTGCTCTGTTCGCCGTCGGGGCGGGTGATGGTTATGAGGTTGCCGGCGCCGTCGTATTCGTAGCGGGTGGTGCGGCCGAGA
>NZ_JAJJPA010000117.1 GCF_020907985.1 Kitasatospora humi
GACCAAGCCGCCACTCACCACACTCAAGACCCGCATCACCGAGCCAGCCATAACCCCAGCCCAAACCACCTCAACCGACGACGCACCACCCGTAGTCACGCCTCACTCAACCAACAAAACCCCAGTTCACAGAGCCCACCACATCGCAACAAGACCCCCCGAAAACCTCACCAGGACAGCCAGGACGGCGAACCGCGGTCTGGCGGCCCCCGAGGCACAGCGCAGCGGGACGCCCTGGCGGCCGCCAGGGCGCGGCACCGAACGACGAGGACCGCGCCCACCTACCGTCAGGACAGGGGACCGGCCAGCAGTTGGGCGGCCAGGTCGTGCAGTTCGGCCACCAGCTCCTTCGTCAATCCTCCGCAGTACTCCTGTTGGTCCTCCGCGCGATACAGCCATCCGCGGACCGGCCACAACGGCGAGCCAGGGTCGTCGGCGGGGCCCAACTCAAAGTCGATCCGCTCGGCCGCCACCAACGGATCGAGGCGGCCGTCCAGCAGGTCCCGCAGGTAATACCGGGCCAACGCCCGGGCACGGCCCTCAACGGTGGCGGGCAGCCGCAACGCCGACCAGAGTTCCTGCTCCAGTTCGGCCAGCAGCCGGCGCGCCCCCAGAACGTCCGACTCGGACAGCACGCCGAGCTCCCACAGGCTCGGGGTGTCCGCCCCACCGGCCAGTGCCGTCCGGGCAGCCTCCACCGCCACGGCGACCGTCTCCGGATAGCCGGCAGTCCTGCGCTCCAGCAGTACCCGGCGCAGCGGTTCCAGTGCCTCCTCCAGCTCCATGGCGCGAGAGTAGCCAGCCACTCCAGCCTGGAGCGAAGCATTTGATCCGGCGGCAGCCGACGGCGGCAACCGTGCGCAGCACGGCGGACGGCTGGCGACTCTGGCGACTCTGGCGACCAGCAGGACCACTGAGCCGCCGCACGGGTGGTCCAGGTAGTTTCCGCCAGCCGCACAGCGGCTAGGGAGTGCGGGCCTGCCGGTCAGCCTGTGGGGCCAAGGCGGCTGAAGGCCCATCGGAGCACTTCTTGGTTGACGCGGGTGCGGCCGGTGCGTTGGAGGGCTGTGTGGGTGTGGGCGGTCAGGCGGGCCCAGTTGCGGAAGTTGCCGTGGGCCGCGTGCTGGTCGGCGAAGGCGATGTCGGCGGGGTCGGCGTCGGCCCAGAGGGGGTGGTAGAGCGGGATGACGTCCAGGACCTCTTCGGGAGTGAGGCGGGTGAGTCGCTGCCAGATGAAGATCCTGGAGGAGAGCATCGGTTCCTTGCGCAGGGTCTGGTAGCAGCCTTCTCCGCCCACGAAGACGACGGCGAGCCGGGTGTAGGGATCGTCCCAGAGGTAGCGGATGTACTCCAGCTGGTCGCTGGAGAGCCATTGGGCTTCGTCCAGGACGAGGGTGCGTGGGTGGGTGGCGGGTGCGGTCTTGAGGAGGTGGTCGAACTCGCTGGCGTAGCGCGGGGGCTGGCCTGGTAGTTGGAGGCTGGTGAAGAGTTCGTGGCGTACGGCGCGGGTGGTGGGGCGGGCGTGGAAGGTGATGCGGTGGATCTCTTCGCCGGGTTCGAGTTCGCGCAGGCAGCTGGTCACGGCGACGGTCTTGCCGAAGCCGGCGCCGCCGTGGATGCACATCATGGCGCGGGCGGCGATGGTGTCGGCGAGGTTCTCGCGCACGGTGAGCAGCGCGCGGGTGGCGACGAGGCGGGCCTGGGGCAGGGTGACGTACTGGTCGGTGGGTGCGGGCGGCAGGCGGCGGGGGCGGGGCGTCCTGGTGGTCGGTGGGCCGGGGGCGGTTCTGACGGTGGCGGGGTGGGCCAGTCGGCGGGGGGCGGGGCGGGCGGAATCAGATCCGGCAGGGCCAGCGCGGCTAGGGCGAGTATCGGGTCGTGATCAATCTGTGGGATTCGCCCTCGTGGCGAGGCCTGATCAGGTAGCTCTTGTCGCGTGACGCGAGTGCAACTGACCGATTCAGAGTGGGAGTTCATCGAGCCGTACCTGCCGATCGGCGAGTACGGCCCGTACCCGGAGCGGCTGCGGCAGCAGTTCGAGGGCGTGATCTGGCGGTTCAAGACTGGAGGACAGTGGCGGGAGATGCCGGCGGAGTTCGGGGCATGGTCGACCGTCTCCAATCGCTTCCGGCAGTGGCGTGATGCCGGCGTCTTCGAAGCCCTGTTGGAGGGCGCGATCGCGGAGGCCGCGAAACGGGGCGACGTGGACTTGTCGCTGGTCAGCGTGGATTCCACCACCGTGCGGGCCCACCATGACGCCGCCGGGATGCACATGCGCCCCGACGCCCTGGAAGCCTTAGAGAAGGCCGCCGACGAGGCGGAGAAGGCCCGACAAAAAGGGGCGGTCCGGAAGAACAAGACGGACAGGGCGCCGCAAATGATCCAGAGCGCGAAGAGCGACGACGCGCCCGGCGGCGGCGCAAGCTCCGTCTGAAGTCCGCACTGCTCGGACGCTCCAGAGGCGGGCAGACCAGCAAGATCCATGTTGCCGGAGAGCGGAAGTGCCGACCGCTGGTGTTCGTGCTGACCGAGGGACAGGCCGCCGACAGCCCGCAGTTCATCCCCGTGCTCAAGAAGTTACGGGTCCGCGGGCCGGTCGGCCGTCCCCGAACCCGGCCCGGCGCGGTCGCCGGGGACAAGGCCTATTCGTCCCGCGGCAACCGCACCCACCTGCGGCAACGCGCGATCAAGGCCGTGATCCCGGAGAAGAAGGACCAGGCCGCCAACCGAAAGAAGAAGGGCAGTCGGGGCGGCCGGCCCGTCAGCCACGACGCTGACCTCTACAAGGAGCGCAACACCGTCGAGCGTCTGATCAACAGGCTCAAAGCCTGGCGAGGCATCGCCACCCGCTACGACAAGACGCCCGCCAGCTACCTCGCCGGCCTCCACCTCCGTGGCGCGATGATCTGGATCAAAGACCTCAACAGGATCACCCATTGATCACGACCGAATACGCGCCCTAGCAGCCGCTCGAACCGGTCCGCGCGGTAGACCAGCGTCTCCAGGTCGAGCGCCTCGGCGATCTCGCGGCGCAGCTTTCCGGGTATCTCCACCACTGGTCCGGCCTCGGCCAAGGCGTCCTCGAGGGCGAACCGGTCCACCAGCGAGAGGGACACGCGCTCCTCGCCGAGGAACAGCTGGGCGGTGCGGGCGAGGTCCTCGTCCGCGAGGCTGGCCAGGCAGGCTTCCAGGCGCTGGCGCTTCGACCCGTCGGGTGGCAGCGGTGGAAGAGCCAGCCGGGGGCACAGCTCGTCGAGAGCGCGGTGGGTGTGGAAGTCCAGGTCTCGGACGGCCTTCTGCACCAGCTGACGTAACCTCATCAGATCCACCGCCACAGCGGGAGTCTGACAGACGGCGCCGACACCCGGGCCGCTACCGGTGAAGTTTAGGCGGTCTATATCAGGCCGGCCGGGCGCCGGGTGGCCACTCTCCCGCTGAGCCCGTGGGGCCCGCTTGGCCTGGCTCTGTCGTACGCGTACTACAAGCGCCGCCATGGGGAGTCACATGAAGGAGGCCTGGTACCGGCGAGGCGGGGGCGACCAGGAAAAGTTCGGTTGGGGGTGCAACGCATCCGAGCCCGGCGGCATTTAGTAAGTGAGCTGCTCTTACCGCAGCGGATCACCTGAATGAACTACCAGGGAGCATATCTTGAG
>NZ_JAJJPA010000118.1 GCF_020907985.1 Kitasatospora humi
AGTGCTCTACGCAGCCGCATAGCCCGCAAGCCCACCGGTGTCCGTCAGACCGGGGCAACTTCAGTTGATGCCTGCTGCAAGCCGTAGGTCTCGGTCGGTTTGGAGGGTGACCTCGTCGATGTCGTCGAACGCTATGGCTCCCTCGGCGGGCACGAGTAGATGGTGGATGTCGGCGACGATCCGGTCGAGAAGGCGAACCTCGTGGATGCGGTCGCGTAAAGCGCGGCGTGTTCGTGTGCCGATGTCCTCAGCCGAGGTGGCTGCGGTGTCGAAGGCGATGGGAATACCGATCTCGGTCTTGTACAGGTCTGCGATGTCGAGGACGAAGGACAGCTCGTGTCCGGAGTGGATGAAGCCGAGGGCGGGTGAGCAGCCGAGGGCTGCGACGACGGCGTGAGCGATGCCGTACATGGCTTGGGCGGCAGCGGTGACGGCTTGGTTGACGGGGTCTGCGGCGGCGAAGTCGCCTGGGGTGTAGCGGCGCCCGTTCCAGGGGACGCCGGTGCGCCGAGCTTGGGTCCGGTAGCAGTCCTTGACGCGGCGGCCCTCGCGGCCGAGCAGCTCTTGGCGTGTGCAACCGGACGGGTCGTCATCGGGGAAGCGCAGGCGGTACATCGCGCGGGCGACGTCCAGGCGGGTGCGGCGGTTGGCCCAGCATGATGCCTGCGCCTCGGCGAGGCCGGCCGTTCGGGACAGTGCCCGTCCGGAGGCGTAGTAGCGCACGCCGTGCTCGCCGACCCAGGCGATGCCGGTGCCTGTTTCGCCGAGGACGCTCATCGCCTGGTGGGTGATGCGGGTGCCGGGACCGAGGAGCAGGGTGCCGATGGTGGCGGAGGGGATGTGGGTGGTGCCTTCCGCGTCCTCGATGGTGATGGCGTTGGCGTCTCGGTGGATGGTGCAGCGTTCCAGGTAGAGGAAGGATGCCCGGTCCGCGGCGCGGGTCAGTTCTCGTGGACTGCCGGCGGGGCGGCGGCCGATGGTCGTCATTGTCGGCTCGCCGGGGCGAGGGTCATCAGGCCGCAGCCGTAGGCCTTGGCCTTGCCCAGGCCGCGGGTCAGCGTGCGTCGCAGTGCGTCGGGGTCGGTGACTTCCAGTCGGCCGTCGAAGGTGACGGTGGTGAGGGTGACGCGGCCGGGTGTGCCGTGCTTGCGGAAGTCGAGGGCGCGCTGGTCGCGGATGACGAGCTGGTGTTCGTCACCATGCTGGGTGTGGCGTTGGTCCTCGGCTTTGGTGAGGATACGGAAGCCGGCTGTGTCCTGTCGGGTGAGCAGCCATTGCAGCTGGTGGGGTGCGGTGAGGTGGGCTGTGCGCTTGGTGGTGGGCTGGCCGTCGCGGGTGCGGGCGTAGTGGACGGGGTTGGCGGTCAGGCGGAAGTTCCAGGTGGTGCCCTTGTCGAGCTGTTCCAGGAAGGGGGCGTATGCGTAGGTGTGCCAGCCCGGGGTTCCGGTGGCGGCCGCGGCTGGCCAGCCGGCCTGTTCGACCAGGTGGGTGAGGTCGGGCCGGTCGGGGCTGACCACGTATAGCAGCGCTTCGGCGGTGGCGTTGCGGTCCATCCTCCAAAGCACGCGGGGCGCCTGGCTGTCGCCGGGTGAGGTGTTGGTGGGCAGGGCTAAGGGGAAGGAGGCCAGGACGGCGGCGTGCAT
Organism: Kitasatospora humi; assembly: GCF_020907985.1. Classification (GTDB taxonomy): domain Bacteria; phylum Actinomycetota; class Actinomycetes; order Streptomycetales; family Streptomycetaceae; genus Kitasatospora; species Kitasatospora humi. Next base: position 1,644 of record NZ_JAJJPA010000118.1, read on the forward strand.
GGCCTGGGGTGTGGACAGCAGGCGGCGGGCGTCCGTGCGCGCGGTGTTGACGCGGAATCGGGTGAGGTACATCAGACGCTTTCCAAGTGGCTGATCGGGTCGTGGGCCGGGTCAGGCCGGGGCGGCTGGTGGTAGGGGTTGGGAATGCGAACGGTGCGGCTGTGCACACGGCGCAGGGCGTGGCGGCGGTGGCGGGGGTCGAAGCTGAGTGGCTGGTCGCGGATGGTGTCCGCTGCGGTGGTGCTGTCGCCGGGGCGGGTTTCGATGAGCGTGGTCAGTTCGACGTGGCGCTGGCGGTGGTGGCGTTTTTGGTACCAGTCGGCGGCCTGCCAGGGCTCGCCGGCCAGGATGTGTTCCAGGCTGGTGGTGCCGTGGTGGATGGTGGGCTGGAGTGGGCGCGCGGGCGGGCAAGAGCGCCGGCCGAGGTAGGGCAGGTAGGCCGGCGCGTGCAGGGTGGCGGCGAGGTGGTCGATCAGTGCGCTGGCGCCTTCGACGGCGGCGACGAAGGCGGCGTCTGCCAGGTAGAAGCGCTCCGACAGGGGCATGGCCTGGCCGGTGTCGGGGTGGTGGGCGGTGTGGAAGTCGCGGATGCGGGTGCCGGGCTGGTCGATGCGCACGCCGAAGCGCAGGGCCGCGAGTTCGGCGAGCTGCTGGTCGGCGTCACGGCTGACGCCGGCCGCGGCGGCGAGCAGACCCACCACGCCGCTTTTGGTGGGGGCGTTCTCGGTGCCCCGGCGGGCGAAGCGGGCCGAGGCCCCCCACGACTGCAGGGGGCCGGCCAGTTGCAGCACGAGAACGCTCATCCGTTCTGCTCCAGGCGGTCGCTGATGGCCTGGCCGACGGCGGTGACCAGAGTGGACAAGCTGGGGGTTTCGATGCCCAGGGTGGTGAGCTTGGTGGTGGCCGGGCCGATGCGAAGTACCCAGGTGGCGCAGTCGTCGGTGCCGTAGGCGCGTTCCAGTTCGGGCACGTAGTCGGCCAGGCGAGCGCAGGCGGCTTCCATGTGGCCGCCGCTGATGCCGGCTGTGACGGGGTTTTCGAAGGCGGAGACGAAGCTGACGGGACGTGTGGTGCGCAGTGTGACGACGACGGCGTCGGGCAGGGTGTGGTTGCCGAAGGTGTTGATCTTGCCGGTGGGGAGGGAGGAGATGAAGCCCTCCAGGAACGCCTCGACGGCTCGGCGTACGGGGGTGACCGGCTCATTCTCGTCCAGGCCTTGGCCGAGGTTGCGGGCCAGCAGGTTCACGTCCACGGCGGCGTAGCGGTAGAGGGTGGCGGAGTTGAAGTCGACGGTGCCGATCATGCCGGCGCCGGGTTCGGACTCGGGGTTGCGGTCGTCGACGGCGGTGAAGTAGTCCGATTCGGTTTCGGCTCGGTGCACGCTGATGGCGTGGGCGACCTGGGCGGCGGCATCGACGTTGATGTCGGTGGAGTCGGCGACCATGCGGCCGAACAGTGCGATGTCGACGGAGTGCCGGCTGTCGGCGATCTTCTTGGCGCGGCCCTTGACGTCCTTGTCTTTGAGGAACGCCTTGATGTCGTCAGCGCCTTCGACGGCGAGGGCGGCCAGCAGCTCCAGTTGGCGCGCGGAGAGGAACATCAGGTAGGAGGATTCGGGCGCGGGGGTGGGCTCGCCGTTCTTCTTGGCGGCGTCGGCCTTGCGCTTGGGCGGTTCGATCTTCGAGCCGGTGGCGGCCTGGATGACTTCGGCGGCCAGGGCGAGAGCCGACGCGCCGTCCAGGTCCGGGCGCAGAGCGGTGATCCGTTCGGCGAGCAGCTCGGCGACGCGCTTGGTCCGCACCCCCAGTTCGCTTGGCTGGAGCACCTCGGTGAAGTAGCGGCGGGTGGCGCGCTTCCACGCCTGGCTGGAGACACGGGCGCGGG
>NZ_JAJJPA010000119.1 GCF_020907985.1 Kitasatospora humi
TCGTTGTAGTCGCGGACTTCCCTGCGCCACCGGCCGCGCCAGCAGTCGGCGGACAGGTCCGCGACGGCCTGCTGCCGGTTGGCCAGCGCGACCGGTCCGGCGTCGGTGACGACCAGGGCGACCGGCGGGTAGCCGGGCCGGGTGTGGGGGCCGGGCCAGGTGCGGCGCCACCAGTGCACCGTGCGGTCAGCCGGGTCCTGCTCGGCCAGCGCCGGGTCGGTGCTCTTCACCTTCGTGCGGAACAGCTCGCGGTAGGCGGTGAACTTCGCCGCGACCCGCTGCGGCGACATGGTGGAGCGGTCGACCTCGACCATCAGCACCGGCACCCCGATCTCCGGGGCCCGCCACACCGCGTCCGGACGCACCTTGCGCCGGCCGCCGGGCAGCAGGAACTCGACCTCGGTCTCCCAGTCGGCCACGTCGCCCACCCCGCCCGGGGCGCCCGGCGCGGTGCCGCCCCGCACGAAGGCCAGCACGGTCTCGTTGACCGCCATCGCGTGCCGGGCACCGGAGCGGCCGGCGCCCCGGGCCGTGGAGCCCATGTCGGCGCGGGGCAGACCGAGCACCTGCCCGGCCGCCTCCAGTCCGACCGTGCCCTCCAGCCGCCACGTCTTGTGCCGGGCCCGGGTATTGCCGTCCGAGGCGACCAGCCCGTGCAGCGCGAGATCGCGCAGCGCCTGCCGGATCACGGTGTTCGACGCCGCCCGGGGGCGCAGCAGGCGCTGGAGCTGGTCGGCGGTGGCGACCTTGAGGACGCCGAGCGCGCCGAGGACATCGGCCCGCATGGCGTTGGTCGAGCCGTTGGGGTTGGCAGCGCCGCGCCGGTAGGCAGTGCGTCCCGGCCGGGTCGGCTCGGCCGGTTCGACGGCGTCGGCCTGGCCGTCGTCCTGGTTGTCGTGGCCGGGGCGGCGCCTGGCCGGCTCGGCGCCGAAGAGTCTGGACCCACGGAACAGGATGGCCGCAGACGATGCCCCGACATCATCTGGCTCGGCTGCTCCGCGCCGAGCACCGAGCGGAGTGCATGGCCTGGCCCGGCGATCAGGTATAGACGAAGGCCCCAGGCGCGGTAGCGGTGCCGCCCGCCGTCGTCACGGTGACGTTCGCCTGGCCGGGGGCGGCCGCAGGGGGAGTGATGGCGGCGATCCGGGTGTTGGAGATGATCCCGAAGGCGGCCACGGCACCGCCGATCGTCACCACCTGGGTGGACGCGAGCTCGGTGCCTACGATCAGGACCGGATCGCCGCCGGCCGTCGAACCTGAGGACGGGGTCACGGAGGTGATGCCGGGCGGCCCCGCGTAGGTGAAGGTGGAGTGTCCGTAGGAGTTGCTGCGCGTGACGACGGTGACCGGCACCGGGCCGGCTGTCCGCGCGGGCGGCACCGTCACGATGACCCTGTCGTCCAGGACGGACGACGGGGTGACAGCGACGTTGCCAAAGCGCACCGATGTGGTGGTGATAATGCCCCGGCCGGTCACGGTCAGGGTGCCGCCCCCGCTCAGCGGACCCGAGGTCGGGCTGATCCCGGTCAGCACCGAGTCCGGGAGGTAGTAGAAGCGGCCTACGGTCCGGGTATTGAGCTGCCCCATGGTGGCGTCGATCTTGACGTCGGTGATGAGGCGCGGCGAGACGGCCAGGATCTCCTGGTCGTTGAGGACCGTGAAGGAGGCGGCCGGCTGGCATCCGAAGCGGACGGCGGTGGTGTCGCCCAGCCCTTCCCCGATGATGTTCACCGCCGTCCCGCCCGACAGGGGCCCCACGTCGGGGTACGCACCGGACGGCGTGGGCAGCACGCGCACCGTCTCGTTGCCGTTGTTGACCACGTAGACGTCGAGGTCGTCCGGGGTGACCACCAGCCAGGACGGCGCATGGAGGCCCGGCACCGTGTCAATGATCTCGTACGTGAGGAGGTCGATGGTGGAGACGCTGTCGTCGCCGTTGCACGCCACGTACGCCAGCAGCCCGTCGCGGCTGACCGCCACGCCGAAGGGAATGGACAGCCCCGTGACCGTGTGCACGACGCTGTGTGTGGCGGTGTCGATGACGTCCAGTCTGTTTCCGCCGTACTCCGTCACGTAGACGCGCTGACCGTCGGGTGAAGGCGCCACTCCCCGGGGGAAGAGGAACCCGGGGAGAGTCGCGACGACGGTGTCGGTGGCGGTGTTGATGACCGTGACCGTGTTCGCGCCTTCCTCGGTGACGTAGAGCTCCACCCCGTCGGGTGTGACCGCCACATTGCGCGGACCGGTGCCCACCGGTACCGAGGTGATGAGCGTGTTGGTGGCCGTGCTGATCACATCCACCCGGCTCCCGCCCTGGCTGGCCACGTAGAGCCGGGAGCCGTCGGGTGACACTGTAAGGCCGAGGGGCTTGTCCAGCCCTGGGACGCTGGCGGTGACCTGGTTGGTGGTGGTGTCGATGACCGCTACTGTGTCGGACCCGAAACAGGCCACATAGGCGCGCAGCCCGTCCGGGGCGACCGCGACGCCCCACGGCCCGCTGGTCACACGGATCGTGGTGATGACACTCCTGGTGGTCGCATCGATCACGCTGACGCTGCTGCTCCCGAAGTTGGTCACATAGACGTACCGACCGTCCGGGGTGATCGCCGCCACGATGGGGGCGTGCCCCACCGGTATCTCATCCGTCCCCAGCGGCTCATTCACCTCCATGATGCCCCCCCGGCTCCGGGACGCCGCCCGTACGGGCGGCCGAGGCACCGGTGGAACCGGTGCAGCTGACGGGGATCGAAGCGCCTCCCGCTGGAGCGCGTTGGCTGGTGCTGCTGACGCTGATCACTACCTGAACCACGACGCTCTCCCTTCCCGATTTTCTGAACCGACCCGACCGCACCGCAGCCGACGTCCCGTCAGTCACTGGACTCAAGAAGGGTCGTAGACATAGGGCAGGGCGTTGGCGTTGCTGTTTCCGGCCGGGGTGTGCGCCACCACGTTCACCGTGCCGGGTGCCCCGCCCGGGCTGGTCGCGACGACCTGGGTGTCGGAGATCGCCGCGAACGAGGCCGGGACGCCGCCGAAGGTCACCGCGTCGGTGTAGGTGAGGTTGCTGCCGCCCAGCACGACCGCCTCACCGCCGAGATCAGAGCCGTGGGAGGGGGTGAGGCTGGTCAGGACGGGTGCCGCGAGGAACGTGTAGTACGGGTTTCCGGTGGCTGCGGAGCTGGTCCCGCCCGGTGTGGTGACGGCGACGATGACCGTGCCGAGCCCGGCTGGAGCGGTCACGATGAGCTGGTTGTCGGAGATCACGTTGATGTTGGTGGCCGGGCTTCCCCCGAAGGTCACCGCGCTGGTGAGCGTCAGGTTACTGCCGAATACGGTGACGGTGTTGCCTCCGGTGGCCGGGCCGAGGTGGGGGGACAGATCGCTGACGGTGGGTGCGGCGAGGTAGAAGTACGGCAGTGGATTGCTGGTGCCTCCGGCCGTGGTGACCGTGACACCGACCGACGACGGCGGCC
>NZ_JAJJPA010000012.1 GCF_020907985.1 Kitasatospora humi
CGTGGGCACGACGGCCCCCGGGGCAGCGGGGCCGACCGCCGCGACCTGCCCACCGTCGGACCCGCCAGCCGGAGCGGTGGCCGGAGCGCCGGCCGGAGCGGTGGCGGGAGCGGCGTCGGGTGTGGGCACCGGTTCGGGGTGGGTGGTGAGGACATTGGCGATGCGCAGGCCCGCGCAGGCGGCTGCGGTCGCGGCCAGGTAGTGGTCGAGCATCCGGTCCATCGCCGCCTCCCGCTGGTCGCAGCCGAGTTCGGCGGCCAGGTTGGCGCTGTAGAGGCGGACCAGGTCGTGCCGGGCGAACAGCCCCGGGGCGGTCTCCTCGACCAGGTGGGCGGCGTCCAGCTGGGACAGCAGGGCGCGGGCCTCGGTGAGCCGGACGTCGGCGAGCACGGCGGCGGCGTGCGGGTCGATCACCGCGCCCGGATGCAGCCCCAGGTAGCCGAAGAACCGCTCGGCAGGGGCCTCCAGGGCGCGCCGGGTGAGGTTGAGGGTGGTCGCGATGCCGAGTGACCCGCCACCGGCGGTGCTCAGCGCGGCGAGCCGTGACTGCTCGTCGGAGATCTCCTCGGCCAGGTGGCGCAGCGACCAGTCGGGCCGGGCGGCCAGCCGCGCGGCGGCCAGCCGCAGGGCCAGCGGCAGCCGGTCGCAGCGCTCGGCGATCTCGGCGGCGGCCTGCGGTTCGGCGTCGATCCGCTGGGGGTCGAGGGCCCGGCGCAGCAGGTCGAGCGCCTCGGTGAGCGGCAGCACGTCGAGCGGCAGCGGGACCGCGCCGGCCTGGACCAGCAGGTCGCCGAGCCGGTTGCGGCTGGTGATCACGGTGACCGGGGTGTCGTCGGCGGCGGGCAGCAGCGGGGCGAGCTGGGCGTAGTCGCGGGCGTTGTCGAGCACCACCAGGAGCTGACGTCCGGCCAGCAGTCGGCGGTAGCGGCAGGACCGGTCGTCCAGGGCTGCCGGCAGCTCCTCCTCGGGCATCCCGAGGGCGGTGAGGAACCCGGCCAGCACCTCGGCCGGGTCGCGGGGTTCGGTCTCGTCGAAGCCGCGCAGGTCGGCGTAGAGCAGGCCGTCCGGGAACCGCTCCGCCACCTGGTGCGCCCAGTGCAGCACCAGGCTGGTCTTGCCGACCCCGGCCGGCCCGGTGACCAGCACCGGGTGTCGCTCGGTGCGCCCGGTCGCAGCGCCCGCCGGGCCCGCGGCACTCGCGGGGCCGGTGCCCGCGGCGTCGGCGATGGCCGCGTCGAGCTTGCTGAGCTCCGCTGCCCGGCCGGCGAAGCGTCGGTTGCGGCGCGGGAGTTGGGAGACCCTGGGCGGCTGGGCGGCGTCCGGGCGCGGCGCGGCGCGCAGCTCACCGGCGGCCGGCCGCGGTGGGGCGGCGTCCCCGGCGGTGAGCCGCTGGTGGGCGGCGCGGAGCACTGGGCCGGGGGTGGCGCCCAGCTCGACGGCCAGTCGCGCGACGGTCCGCCGATGCACCGTCAGCGCCTCCTCCCGGCGTCCGGCCTGCACCAGGCAGTCCATCAGCTGCGCGGCGAGCTGCTCCCTGGTCGGGTCGGCGGCCAGTGCGCTGTCGAGCTCGTCGATCGCCTCGGTTCCCCGGCCGAGCCGGCAGAGGTGCTCACCGAGCCCCTGCAGCGCCCGTGTCCACAGCTCGACCAGGCGCGGCGCCTCGGTGCTGCGCAGCAGTTCGGAGCCGCAGTCGACCAGCGCCGGCCCGCGCCACAGTTCGAGTGCCCGGTGCAGCTGCGGCAGGGCGGCGTCACTGTCGGTGCCGGCGGCGCAGGCGCGGGCGCAGCACTGTTCGAAGCGGTGCACGTCGAGCTGGTCGGGGTCGCCGTCGAGCCGGTAGCCGACGTCCGTGGTGGTCAGGGTCAGGCGGTGGTCGAGCAGTCGGCGCAGCGCGGTGATGTGTCCGTGCAGTGCTGCTCGTGCGGTGGGTGGCGGGTTGCCCTCCCAGACGGTGTCGAGCAGCCGGGTGGTCGGCACGGTGCGGCCGAGTTCCAGGGCGAGGGTGCTCAGCACGGCCCGGCGCTTGGGCGCGCTCGGGGTGACCGCCGTGCCGTCGTCGGTCTGCACGGCGACCGGTCCCAGCAGGTTGATCCGCATCCGCACCTCCGCCACGAGAACCGGCCACGGGAAGCCGTCACGGCGTCACGACACCACCACGCCGACGAGGAGGACGGGCCGTCGGTGCCGATCGGTTGCCACGGCACCCCGCGGTGACCGGACGGAAGAATACGGCCGCGAGCGCCCGAAATCATCTGCCGGGGATGACTGGAACCGCATCACCGCAGGTCCAGGCGTAAACCAGACCGTTCAGATCACCTGTGGTGGGCATCCTGGGCCGGTCTACACTGCTCGGACGAAGCAGCCCGGCACCGGGACATGCGCAAGGTGGGGAACATATGGGGATCCGGCTCCTTGGACCGGTGGAGCTGCGGACCGCGGACGGGGGGTCGGCCGAGCTGGCCGGCGCCCAGCGGCGTGCGGTGCTGGCGCTGCTCGCCCTGCGGTCCGAGCGCGTGGTGCCGGTCGAGAGGTTCTTCGAGCTGCTCTGGGGCGACGAGCCGCCGGCCCGGGCCAGGGCGGCGCTGCAGGGCCATGTCGCGGCGCTGCGCAAGGTGCTGGCCGGTTCGCCGTTCGAGTTGCGCACCCGCGCCCCCGGGTACCTGCTGACCGGCGGTGCCGAGCTGATCGACGTGCGGCAGTTCGAGGCGCTGGCCGCGACCGCCGGCGAGGAGTCCGACGACGCCGCCGCGGTGTCGCTGCTCGAACAGGCGCTCGGCCTGTGGGGCGGGGCGGCGCTGGCCGATCTGCCGGACACCGAGCTCCGCCGGGCCCTGGTGGGCCAGTTGGACGCGGCCCGGACCACGGTACTGACCGCCTGGGCCGAGCGGCGGCTGCGCCTGGGCAGTGCGGCGGTGGCGATTCCCGCGCTGGAGCAGAGCGTGCGGGCGAACGGGCTGCGCGAGCCGGTGGTGGCGCTGCTGATGCGTGCGCTCCAGCAGGCGGGGCGGCTTTCGGACGCCTTGGCGGTCTACCACCACGCCAGGGAGCGGCTGGCCGCGGAGCTGGGGGTGGTACCGGGGGCGCAGTTGCAGGCGGCGCTGGCCGAGGTGCTCGGCGGCGGGCCGGCCGACGGCCGGGTGCCCGAGCAGCGCCGCCGGCCGCCCTCGGAGGCGGGAGCTGCGCAGCCGGCCGCCGACGGCCCGTCAGCGGCCGAGGTTCCGGCCCCCGCCGTGCCGCGCCAGTTGCCCCGGCAGCCGGCCGGGTTCGTGGGGCGCTGCGCCGAGTCCGAGTGGCTGGACCGCGAGTGCGGTCCCGGGCGCACCGGCGACGGCCTGGCCCTGGTGGTCGGCCCGGCCGGGGCCGGCAAGAGCGCCACGGTGATCCGCTGGGCGCACGCCGTCGCCGACGGATTCCCGGACGGCCAGCTCTTCGTCGATCTGCGCGGCTTCGACCCCGCCGGGCCGGTGGACCCGGTGGAGGTGCTGGGCCAGTTCCTCAAGGCGCTCGGGGTGCCGGAGGCGGCGATCGCGCAGGACGGACCGGGCCGGGCGGCGCAGTACCGGGCCGCCACCGAGTCGCGCCGTCTGCTGGTGGTGCTGGACAACGCCCGCAGCGCCGAGCAGGTGGCGGAGTTGCTGCCGGCCGGAGCGGCCGGCGCCGCCGTGGTGACCAGCCGCAACACCCTGGAGGACCTGGTGGTCACCGAGGGCGCCGCGCTGCTGCGGCTCACCGCCCTGCCCGGTGACGACGCGCTGCGGCTGCTGGAGCGCAGCCTGACGCCGGAGCGGGTGCGTGCCGAGGAGCCGGCCGCCCGGCGATTGACCGCGCTCTGCGACCAGTTGCCGCTCGCCCTGCGGATCGCCGCCTCCCGGCTGGCCGCCCGCCCCAACTGGACGATCGCCGACCTGGTCACCGAACTCTCCGACGAGCGCACCCGGTTGCTCACCCTGGACACCCACGGCGCGGTGAGCATCCGCACCGCGCTCTGGCTGACTTACCGTCACCTCTCCTTGACCGCTGGCCAGTTGCTCACCCTGCTGGCCGCCCATCCGGGCCGCGAGGTGGACGCCTATGCCGGCGCGGCACTGCTGGGCACCGATCTGCCGACCGCCCGCGGCGCGCTCGGCGAGCTGGCCGCCTACCACCTGCTGAGCGAGAGCACCCCGGGCCGTTACAGTCGGCACGACCTGATCAGGCTGTTCGGCATGGAGCTCTTCGCCGACCAGCCGGACCAGGTGCGCCGGCGCAGCACCGAACGGCTGCTGGACTACTACCAGGAGGCGGTCCGGCACAGCGGCGACCACGTGGACCCGGGGCAGGACGCCTACGGCCACCGGGCCCATCCGCCGCAGGCACTTCCGCAACCCGCCGACGCCCGGGCGGCGGTGACCTGGTTCATCGCCGAAGAGCCCACCATCCGGGCGCTGGTGGCGACCGCCGCCGACCAGGATCCGGAGCGGGCCTGGCGGTTGGCCCTGCAGGCGAGCGGGCTCTACTACGCGGCGAGCCGGCTGATCGACTGGCTCAGCTGCCTGCGCTCCGGCCTGCGGGCCGCCGAGCGGACCGGCCCGCAGTGGGCCGTCTCGATGCTGGAGTCCACCATCGCCAACGCCCTGATCGGCGTCGAACGGATCACCGAGGCCGTCGAGTTGAGCACCGTCGCGATGAACCGCACCAGCGCCGCGGACGGCTTTCCGCACGCCCGCGCCCGAACCACCCTGGCGCTGGCCGAGGTGGTGCTGGGCAACACCGCCGAGGCCGAGCAACTCGTCGACCGGGCACTGGAACTGGCTCGGCGCGGCGACCGCACCGAGCAGCTCGCCTCGGTGCTGAGCTATGCCGGCGCGGTGTCCGCGATGGCCGGCGACCCGACCACCGCGCTGGCCCGGGTCCGCGAGGCCCGGACCCTGCTCACCGACCATCCGGCCGCCACCATCCACGCCTGGTCGCTGATGACCGAGGCGCAGTCGCTCCAGGCGCTCGGCTGCCAGGAGGGCTCCGAGCGGGCTTGGATCCGGCTGCTGACCACCTGCCGGGAGGCCGGCTTCCTGCACCTGCACGCGATCGCCGAGCAGTCCTACGCCAACTTCCTGCTGGGGCTGGGCCGGGAGGCGGAAGCCGCCGAACATCTGCGCTCCGCCATCCTGCTGCACCGCTCGCACGGCCACCTGGCCGCCGCGGTCACCGACCTGCTGGCCAAGGTCGAGCAGTCGCTGGAGAGTTGACGGGAGCGCAGGCCCGCAGGGCAGGGTTCAGGCCGCCGGGAGCGGCGTCAGCGCGTACTCGAGGTGGGTCGCCAACACCGGCCGCAGCGCCCGGATCGCGTAGAAGTTGCGGGACTTGACGGTGCCCGGCGGCACCCCGAGGCGCTCGGCGGTCTCCGCCACCGAGCGGTCCTTCAGGTGCAGCTCCACCAGGACCTCACGGTGGTGCGGCTGCAGGCTTCCCAGGGCCACCTCGATGTCCCGGGCGGCCAGCACCCCCTCGTACGGGTCGTCCGGCAGCGGGCGGTCCTCCAGCATCTCGCCCGCCACCTCCTGGGCCCGGGCGGCCGCCATCCGGAAGTGGTCGATGGCGATCCGGCGGGCCACCGTGAAGAGCCACGGCCGGCTCAGCGCCGCACCGCGCGAGATCGACTCCGGATGCTGCCAGGCCCGCAGCAGGGTCTCCTGCAGGATGTCCTCGGCCTTTCCGCGGTCGCCGTTGGTCACCCGCAGCAGCGCGCGCAGCAGGTAGCCGCCGTGCAGGCGGTAGAGCTCGGCCAGGGTCTCCTGGTCGAGGGTGGGACGCGCCGACGGGGGCGGGAGCGGGGCGGCAGTTCGGTTGGTCACGCACTTACCTCTTCGGTCCAGGCGGGTCTGCTGCTCGGGCAGGCCGTGTGGGCGGCCACGGCGAGATCGGGAGGGGAGACCCCGACCTCGCCGACGCCACCCTGCCGAGCCGCGCCAACGTGACACCAAGAACGGACCAATGCGAGCGGGGCGGCAGCCGTGCGCGGCATTGGCGGGCGTCGTCAGCCCGCGGCAGCCGCGCGACATCGGCGGTCCGCGGCAGCCGCGCGCGGCTTTGGCGGTGTCGTCAGGCCGCGCTCGCCAGCTGCCGGACCAGCTCCTGAACCCCCTCCTCGCCGTGCTGCTCGATCAGCACGGCCACCCAGTCGAGCAGCTCCGCGCGTTCCGCTCGGGACCAGTTCCGCACCGACGGGTGCTCGTCGACCACCAGCGCCGCCGCCAGTGGGAGCAGCGCGGTCGACGGGGTGGGGCGGGGCCGGTCGGCCGTCGCACAGCCGGCCACCAGCCGGCGTGCCGCGGCGATCACCTCGGCGGCCGGCGCCTGGGGAACCTCCAGCGCGGGCACGCCGGGCAGCACCGGCGGCGGCTCCAGCAGCCAGTCCGCGATCAGCCGCCGCACCTCGGGTGACGACCCGTCGTCGGACATCCGCTCCCTCTCTCCACGTACCGGCAGCGAGCTCTGCGTGCCATACCTAGGGACGGTACCGGGTGGCAACCGGGTTCAGCTGCCGATTCTCCACCTCCCCGGCACGTGGACGCGTCCCGCCCGGGAGCCGTGGGCCGGAGCCGAACGACCGGCCGGGGCGAGCAGCCCCGGAACGCCTGACCGGGAGCTCGCCGCCCTGGCGGCGGAGGCCGGCGGGCTGAGCCACCGGCCGACGGGCGCGGCGCAGCCGTGGGAACCCTGCGGCGCCGCGACGCCCGCCCCGACTGCCCTGGCGCTTGGCCGGCGCGCCCCGGGCTCAGTCGAGCAGCCGGCCGAGCAGCTCCCGGCCGTACTCCCAGTCCCCCAGCTCCGACGCCGAGTTGAGGTGACCGTGGGCGCCGGCCACGACGAGCCGGGCGCCCCATGCGTCGGCGAACCGGCGGGACCGGTCGAGCGAGCACCACGGGTCGTCGGAGCTGGCGACCACCAGGGCCGGGAACGGCAGCGGCTTCAACGGGATCGGGCAGAAGCCCGCCAGCTCGGCCACGCCCGCGCCCTCGATGTCCGCCGGGGCCACCAGGAACGCCCCCGCGACCGCCGCCCCGGCCCGCCGCGCCGCCCAGTGCGCCACCAGGATGCAGCCGAGGCTGTGCGCGACCAGCACCACCGGCTGCTCCTGGGCGGCCACCGCCGCGTCCAGGACGTCGACCCACTCCCCAAGCCGCGGGTGGTCCCAGTCCGCCTGCTCAACCCGCTGGAACGCCGGGTCGGCGGCCTCCCAGTGGCTCTGCCAGTGCTGGGGCCCGGAACCCTCGTAGCCGGGCAGGACGAGGAAACGCGGCTGTGCACTCATGGCGGGCTACTCCTGTCGGGTCGGCGAACGCAGCGGAGTCTAGCCGCCGGCGCCTGCGCCGATGATCTTGCCGGGAGCGGTCTCAGCACAGCGCCCGCCCTGCGCTACTCTCGCGTCGGCAAGAGCTTCGGCGCACCCGAGGACACCCGCATGCATCGATCGATCAAGTGGCCGCGAGCGTCGACGTTCGACTCCGCTGGGCCGGCCGCCCCGCACAAGCACCGCGCGGCCCCCGCGCCGCGCCGATGAGCGGGGCGGCGCTCGGCTACCCCGGGGTGGGGGCCACCAGGTCCGGTGAGCTCCCGGATGGCTACCGCCACCTGCTGGAGCGCTGCCAACTCGGCACAGGGCGGGCGGTGTTCGCGGCCGCCGGCGACTCGGTGCTCGGGTGGTCGATGCACCGGGCGGTAGGGGTCGGGGTGAGCGCGAGCGACGGCCGGGCGGCGCCGGGGGTGCGGGTGACGGTGCGACTGGGGCCGATCAGCGCGCCCTGCCAGGTGGTGTGGGCCGTGGCGGACGAGCGGCGGGCCGGGTTCGCGTACGGGACGCTGGCCGGACATCCCGAGTGCGGGGAGGAGGCGTTCCTGGTGGAACTCGCGGCCGACGGGCGGGTCTGGTTCACGGTGACCGCGTTCAGCCGCCCCGCCCTCTGGTACACCCGCGCGCTGGGGCCCCTGGTGCCCGTCTTCCAACGCGCCTATGCCCGCCGGTGCGGGCGCGTGCTGCGGCGACTGGTCAGCAGACCGCGCCCGGGGAACTGACCCGCCCGGCCCGCACCTTGCCGACGAGCTCGGCCGGGTCGAGCCGGCCGGCCGACAGTGAGGCTTCGGCGAAGGCGCGAGCGGCGAGCGGCAAACGGCAAGCAGCGAGGGGCGACCGCCGCCCCACCGCGGCCGCCACCCCTGGCGGACCCCAGCCATCGGTATTTCGCCTGCCGGCTCCCCTGCCACCGGCTAGGGTCGCAGACCACCGCCGATCCCCGGAGGAAGCACCCATGACACCTGCCGCCGCAGCGGACGTCCGCATCGAGCCCTGGGCCGAGGAGGACCTCGGCCTGCTCCAACTGATCAACACCGAGGAGATGCGCAAGCACGTCGGCGGTCCGGAGGGTCCGGAGGCGCTGCTGGTGCGCCACCAGCGCTACTTGGAGTTCCCTCACCTCGGCACCGGGCAGATGTTCCGCATCGTCACGGGCCCGGAGGGCGCCAAGGCGGGCAGCGTCGGCTACCACTCCCGCCGCTGGCACGGCGAGCAGGTCTTCGAGATGGGCTGGAACGTGCTGCCCCCGTTCCAGGGGCGCGGCATCGCCGCCGTCGCGGCACGGCTGGCCGCCGAGCACGCGGCGGCCACCGGGCGGCACACCTGGCTGCACGCCTTCCCCTCGGTCGACAACCCGGCCTCCAACGCGGTCTGCCGCCGGGCCGGGTTCACCCTGATCGGCGAGACCGAGTTCGAGTACCCGCCCGGCCGTTTCATGCTCAGCAACGATTGGCGCGTCAACCTCGCCCAGCAGGACAGCCGTTGATGCCAGGCCAGGTGGTGTCGACAAACAACCGCTAGCTGACTGAGGGTCAGAAAGGACTGGCGCCCACTCACCTTCACTTGTACGGTGTAGAACACTTCTACACCGTACAAGAGCGTGCGGCGGCACTGCCGTGCGCGGAATCAAGCCGGGGGCTCAGCCATGTCAGAAAACGCCGTAACACGCCGGCCGGACCGCTGGCTGGTGCTAGCCGTCATCTGCCTGGTGCAGCTGGTCGTCGTCCTGGACAACACCATCCTCAACGTCGCGCTGCCGTCGCTGGCCACCGGTCTGCACGCCGACACCGGGCAGCTCCAGTGGGTGATCGGCGCCTACTCGCTGGCCCAGGCCGGCCTGCTGATCGCCGCCGGCGGCATGGCCGACCGGTACGGCCGCAAGAAGGTGCAGCTGATCGGACTGGCCCTGTTCGGGCTCGGCTCGCTGGGCGCCTCACTCGCCTCCGACCCGGCGCAGCTGATCGCCGCCCGGGCCGGCATGGGCGTCGGCGGCAGCCTGCTGCTGGCCACCAGCCTGGCCATCGTGGTGCGCACCTTCGACGCGCAGGAGCAGCCCAAGGCGATCGCGGCCTGGTCCGCCGTGGCCATGCTGGGCTTCGCGGTCGGCCCGGTGATCGGCGGTGTGCTGCTGAAGTACTTCTGGTGGGGCGCCTGCTTCACGGTCAACCTGCCGGTGGTGGTGCTCGGCCTGATCGCGGTCGCCCGGCTGGTGCCGGAGTCCAAGGACCCGCGCGGTGCCCGGCCCGACGTCCTCGGCGTGCTGCTCTCCACGGCCGGCATGGTCGGCGTGGTGTTCGCCATCATCCAGGGTCCGGAGGCCGGCTGGACCTCGGCCCGCACCCTGGTCTCCGGCGGCCTCGGCCTGCTGCTGCTGGCGGCCTTCGCACTCTGCGAGAGCCGGATCGAACACCCGCTGCTCGACCTGGAGTTCTTCCGCAACGGCAAGTTCCGCGGCGCGGTCTCCGGCGGTGTCCTGGTCAGCTTCGGCATGGGCGGCTCGCTCTTCCTGCTCACCCAGCACCTGCAGTTCGTGCTCGGCTACGGTCCGCTGAACGCCGGCCTGCGGACGGCGCCGATGGCGCTGACCGTGGTGGCGCTCAACCTCACCGGCACCGGCATGCGGCTGACCGCCAAGATGAAGCCGGGGCTGGCGATCGCGCTTGGGCTCGGCCTGCTGGCCGCCGGTCTGGCCTCGATCGCCGAGCTCGGCCGGCACGGCTCCTACCCGGGCATCCTGCTCGGCCTGGTGCTGATCGGCGCCGGCGCGGCGTGTTCGCAGCCCGCGATGGCCGGTTCGATCATGTCGTCGATCCCGCCGGAGAAGGCCGGCGTCGGCTCCGGACTGATGGGCACGCTCAGCGAGTTGGGCAACTCGCTCGGCGTCGCGGTGCTCGGCGCGGTGCTCACCGCCGGGTTCACCGGAGAGCTGCCGGCCGGTCTGCCGTCCTCGGTGGGTCGTTCGCTGCCGCAGGCGCTGGCCGCCGCCGGTCCGGCCGGCGAGCACCAGGTGCGCTCCGCCTTCGGGGACAGCCTGACCGGCAGCCAGCTGATCGGCGCGGTGGCGGTGCTGGTGGGTGGCCTGCTGGCGGGCTGGCTGATCCAGCGGGCGAGCCGGCACGAACCGCCGCTGCCCGCCGCCCCGGCCGAACAGCCCCCGAGCGACCGGCCGGTGGTCCAGCCCGGCTGAGTCCTGCGACGATCTACTATCACGGCACGGCCGTCCGCTGACCCGCGGTCGGCCGTGCCGTCATCCCGGTAGACCCCGCACGAACCCCGAAGGACAGAGGCAGCAGGCATGGCAGACAAGCCCCGTGACCCCGCCATGAGCGTCTGGCTCACCCCGCCCAAGCGGAAGAAGCGGGGTTCCGCGCCGACCGGGCTGAGCCGGGAGCGGATCATCGGCACCGCGGTGGCACTGCTGGACGGCGAGGGGGTCGACGCGTTCTCGATGCGCAGGCTGGCGGCCGAGCTCGACGTCACCCCGATGTCGGTCTACTGGTACGTGGACAGCAAGGACGACCTGCTCGAACTCGCCCTGGACGCGGCCTTCGGCACCATGCGGGTGCCGCCGCTGGAGGACCACGGCGACTGGCGCCGGCACCTGTACGTGATGGCCCATGAGTACCGCAGGTGCTACCTGGAGCACCCGTGGGCCGCCGAACTGCTCGGCCGCTACCTGTCGGTCGGTCCGAACGCGATGCTGATGTCCAGCAGCGCGATGTCCGCGCTCGCCGGCACCGGGCTGACCGGCGACGCCCTGGCCGGCGCCGTGGCGCTGGTCTTCCAGTACGCCTACGGGGTCGCCCTGGCCGAGTCCATGTGGGCCCGGCGGGTCCGGCAGCAGCAGGACGACGAGGACACCGTCTACCGGAAGATGCAGGACATGCTGGCGGACCACGACTCCCGCTTCACCGAGTGGGAGGAGCAACTCGGCTACGGCCGGCGCCAGGGCTTCTCCGCCGCCCGCAACCGCCAGTTCGACCAGGGGCTGGAGATGGCGCTGGCCGGCATCGAGGCCGCGGTCGCCGCGCTCCCCGAGGAGTAGCGGCCGACCGCGGCCCCGCCGCGCGGGCCTAGATGTCGCGGAAGGTCTCGATCTGGGCGCCGACCGAGTTGAGCCGGTCGGCCAGGTCCTCGTAACCGCGGTTGATCACGTAGACGTTGCGCAGCACCGAGGTGCCCTCGGTGGCCAGCATCGCCAGCAGCACCACCACGGCCGGGCGCAGCGCCGGCGGGCACACCATCTCGGCCGCCCGCCAGCGGGTCGGGCCCTCCACCAGCACCCGGTGCGGGTCCATCAGCTGCACGTTGGCGCCCAGCCGGGTCAGTTCGGTCAGGTAGATGGCCCGGTTGTCGTAGACCCAGTCGTGGATCAGCGTGGAGCCCTGGGCGGTTGCCGCGATGGCGGCGAAGAACGGCACGTTGTCGATGTTGATGCCGGGGAACGGCATCGGGTGGATCTTGTCGATCGGCGAGCGCAGCTTGGACGGGCGGACCGTCAGGTCGACCAGCCGGGTGCGGCCGTTGTCGGCGAAGTACTCGGGGCCGCGGTCGTAGTCGAGGCCCATCTCCTCCAGCACCGCGAGCTCGATCTCCAGGAACTCCACGGGCGCCCGGCGGACCGTCAGTTCGGAGCCGGTGACCACGGCGGCGGCCAGCAGGCTCATCGCCTCCACCGGGTCCTCGCTGGGCGCGTAGTCCACGTCGCAGGTGATCTCGGGCAGGCCGTGCACGATGAGCGTGGTGGTGCCGATGCCCTCGATCCGCACGCCCAGCTTCTCCAGGAAGAAGCAGAGGTCCTGGACCATGTAGTTGGGGCTGGCGTTGCGGATCACCGACACACCGTCATGCCGCGCCGCGGCCAGCAGCGCGTTCTCGGTCACGGTGTCGCCGCGCTCGGTCAGCACGATCGGACGGTCGGGGCTGACGCTGCGGTCCACCTCGGCGTGGTAGACGCCGGTGGTGGCGGTGACCTCCAGGCCGAACCGGCGCAGCGCGGCCATGTGCGGCTCGACGGTGCGGGTGCCGAGGTCGCAGCCGCCGGCGTAGGGGAGCTTGAAGCGGTCCACCCGGTGCATCAGCGGGCCGAGGAACATCAGCACCGAGCGGGTGCGGCGGGCCGCGGTCTGGTCCATGGCGGCCAGGTCGAGCTCGGCGGGCGGGGTGATCTCCAGATCGGCGCCGTCGTTGATCCAGCGGGTCTTCACCCCGATGCTGCTCAGCACCTCCAGCAGGCGGTAGACCTCCTCGATCCGGGCCACCCGGCGCAGCGTGGTGCGACCGGTGGTCAGCAGTGAGGCGCAGAGCAGCGCGACGCAGGCGTTCTTGCTGGTCTTGACGTCGATGCTGCCGGAGAGCTGCCGCCCGCCGACCACCCGCAGGTGCATCGGTCCGGCGTAGCCGAGCGAGACGATCTCGCTGTCCAGCGCCTCGCTGATCCGGGCGATCATCTCAAGGCTGATGTTCTGCCCGCCGTTCTCGATCCGGTTGACGGCGCTCTGGCTGGTGCCGAGGGCCGTGCCGAGTTCCGCCTGGGTCCAGCCGCGGTGCTTGCGGGCGTCCCGGATGAGCTTGCCGATGCGCGCGAGGTAGTCATCTGCCATGGGCGAGACGATATCTCACGTATGAGATATGACTAAGGGCGGCACCCCCTTCAGGGGATGCCGCCCGCAACATGCCTGGTGAGGCCGGGTCAGCCCTTCTGCATGACCTCGGGCTCGTGACGGCGCAGCAGTCGCTGGACCAGGAGGGCCAGCAGCACCGAGAGCACCACCAGCATGCCCGCGTCGATCGACCACTGCAGCGCGCTGTGCTTCCACAGGGCGTCGTGCTCGCTCACGTGGTTGGGGTCGAGGATCATCATGTGGCCGAGGTCCAGCGTGGTGCCGACCGTGGCGACGCCCCAGCGGGCCGGCATGATCCAGGACAGCTGCGCCAGGCCGGCCTTGTCGAAGAGCTGGAAGAGGCAGCCGGTGAAGACCACCTGGATGATGGCGAACATCACCAGCAGCGGCATGGTCTTCTCCGCCGTCTTCACCAGCGCCGAGATCACCAGGCCGAACATCATCGAGGCGAACGACAGCAGGACGATGCCGATCGCCATCTCGACGGCCGGCGCACCGGAGAAGATCAGGCCCGATGTGGGCAGCTTGCGGGTGGAGAAGCCGACCGCGGCGATGATCGTGCCCTGCAGCAGGCTGAAGAAGCCGAGCACGATGATCTTCGACATCAGGTACGCGCTCCGGGACAGGCCGGTCGCCCGTTCCCGTTCGTAGATCGCCCGTTCCTTGATCAGCTCACGGACCGAGTTGGCCGCCCCGGAGAAGCAGGCCCCGATCGCCAGCACCAGCATGATGGTGCCGGCCGCGTTGTTGGTCCCGTGCGGGTTGGCCCGCAGGCCGAAGGTGGCCGGGACCACGATGGAGACCACACCGAGCACCGCGGGCAGCACCACCGACAGCGCCATGAAGCCCTTGTCGGAGGCGATCACCGACAGGTAGCGGCGGATCAGCGTCCACAACTGCGAACCCCAGCTCTGCGGCTTGGGCGGCAGCACCGGCTGCTGGTTGGCCGGCGCGTGCTGCACCGCCACCGCGTCGACGTCCGCCGAGTACTGCTGGTAGTGCACCGAGCCCTTGTAGCGGCCGGCCCAGTCGTGGTCCGGGTAGTTCTCGAACGCCTGGAAGACGTCCGCCCAGGTCTCGTAGCCGAAGAAGTGCAGCGCCTCGTCCGGCGGCCCGAAGTAGGCCACCGAACCACCCGGCGCCATCACCAACAGGCGGTCACAGAGCGCGAGTTCGGCCACCGAGTGGGTCACCACCAGGATGGTGCGGCCGTCGTCGGCCAGGGTCCGCAGCATCTGCATGACCTCGCGGTCCATGCCCGGGTCGAGGCCCGAGGTGGGCTCGTCCAGGAAGATCAGCGAGGGCTTGGTGAGCAGTTCCAAGGCGACCGAGACGCGCTTCTGCTGGCCACCGGAGAGTGCCGTGATGCGGTTCTCGGCGCGCTTGTCCAGGCGCAGCTCGTAGAGCACCTCGTCGATCCGGCGCTGGCGCTCGGACGGCTCGGTGTCACCGGGGAAGCGCAGCCGGGCCGCGTACTTCAGACCGGTGCGGACCGTCAGCTCCTTGTGCAGGATCTCCGACTGCGGCACCAGGCCGATGCGCTGGCGCAGCTCGGCGAACTGCTTGTAGAGGTTGCGGCCGTCGTAGAGCACCTCGCCGCGGTCGGCCGGACGGTAGCCGGTCAGCGCCCGCAGCAGGGTCGACTTGCCGGAGCCGGACGGGCCGATCACCGCGACCAGCGACTTCTCCGGAACACCGAAGCTGACGTCGTTGAGCAGCACCTTCTTGGCGCCCTTGTGCTCGACCTCGACGGTCAGGTGGTGCGCGGAGAAGGAGACCGGGCCGTTGTCGATGAACTCCTGCAGCTGGTCGCCGACCAGTTGGAACGACGAGTGGCCGACCGTCAGGCGGTCCTGCGGGCCGAGCAGCTGACGCTGCACCTGCTGGCCGTTGACGTAGATGCCGTTGTGCGAGCCGAGGTCGACGATCTCGTAGCGGCCGTCGGCGAGCTGGCGCAGCTCGGCGTGGTGCCGGGAGACCTGGAGGTCGGAGACGACGATGTCGTTGTCCAGGGCACGACCGATCCGCACGATCCGCATCGCGGCGGTCAGGTTCCGGATCATGGTGGGGTTGCGCTCGCTGATGTAGCCGACCGGGCCGCCGCTGACGCCGTGGCCGAAGTCCTGGTGGACCCCCGGGTACGGCTGCTGCTGGGGCTGCGGCGCCTGCTGCTGCGGAACGCCCCCGTGCTGCGGGTAGCCCTGCTGCTGCGGGTAGCCGGCCTGCTGCGGGTAGCCGGCCTGCTGGGGGTAGCCGGCCTGCTGCTGGTAGCCCTGCTGCTGCGGGATGGCACCCTGCCGCTGGTAGCCCATCGGCTGGGCCGGCGGGGTGTGCCGGTAGGTGTCCGCCTCGTGCACCGGCGGCTGCCCGGCGGGCTGCCCGACCGGCTGGGCCACGGGCTGCGCCACCGGTGCGGAGAAGACCAGCCGGGGTCCGTTCTCGGCGTTGCCCAGGTTGAGCACGGTGCCGGGCGCCAGCTGGGCGTGCAGGGTCCGCCCGCCGCCGAGCCAGGTGCCGTTGGTGCTGCCGTGGTCCTCCAGCTGCCAAGCGGCGCCGTTGAACGAGATGGTGGCGTGCCGCCATGACACCCTGGCGTCATCGAACGGGAAGTCCGCCTGCGGGTCCCGGCCGATGGTGTAGGACTGTCCCGGTTCCAGCGTCCGGTGCTGTCCGTTGACTTCTAGTACGAGTTGCGGCACTGTCCGCCTGCCCCGCTCTCTCGGTCCCCCGATGGCATCCCCGTGTGGATCGGGGAGGGTGAGGAATATCGCGTCTGACGGGGGGTAATCATTCCAGCTCGGCCCGGACAGCGAAAAGTCGGCCCCACGGACTGTGACCCGCTGGCAACGTTCTCAAGGCAGCCCGGTGACGGGCGGTGCCGGGCAGGTGAACGGTGCGCGTCCACGAGCCGGACGACCTCTGGCGGTACCGGCTCCGCCAGGTAGCGTGGGCAGCACCATGGACAGCACACCACCGCAGCCCCGGACCGCCGACGACGAGCGCACCCTGCTGGTCAAGGTCTTCGGCAAGGACCGCCCGGGCATCACCACCGGCCTCTTCGCCACCCTTGCCGGCTTCGAGGTCGACGTGATCGACATCGAACAGGTCGTCACCCGTGGCCGGATAACGCTCTGCGCCCTGGTCACCCCGCCGGCCAAGATCGGCCCGGGGGTCGAGGGTGCGCTGCGCGCGACCGTGCACCGCTGGGCCGAGGACCACCGGCTGCAGGCCGAGATCATCTCCGGCACCGGCGACAACCGGCCGCGCGCCGAAGGGCGTTCGCACGTCACGGTGCTCGGCCACCCGCTCACCGCGGCGGCCGTCTCGGCGGTCACCTCCCGGATCACCGAGTGCGGCGGCAACATCGACCGGATCTTCCGGCTCGCCAAGTACCCGGTCACCGCGGTCGAGCTGGCCGTCTCCGGCGTGGCCACCGAACTGCTCCGCCCGGCGGTGGCCCTGGAGGCGGCGGCCCAGCGGGTGGACGTCGCGGTGGTCGCGGCCGGGCTGGAGCGGCGGGCCAAGCGCCTGGTGGTGATGGACGTGGACTCCACCCTGATCCAGGACGAGGTGATCGAGCTCTTCGCCGCCCACGCCGGCTGCGAGGCCGAGGTGGCCGAGGTGACGGCCGCCGCGATGCGCGGCGAGCTGGACTTCGCCGAGTCGCTGCGGGCCCGGGTCGAGTTGCTGGCCGGGCTGGACGTCTCGGTGGTGGACAAGGTCCGCTCCGAGGTGCGCCTCACCCCGGGGGCCCGCACCCTGATCCGCACCCTGCAGCGGCTCGGCTACCAGGTGGGCATCGTCTCCGGCGGGTTCACCCAGGTCACCGACTACCTGGTGGAGCTGCTCGGCCTGGACTACGCCGCCGCCAACACCCTGGAGGTGGTGGACGGCAAGTTCACCGGCAGGGTCAGCGGCGAGATCGTCGACCGCGCCGGCAAGGCCCGCTGGCTCACCCGCTTCGCCGACCGGGCCCGCGTCCCGCTCGCCCAGACGGTGGCCATCGGCGACGGCGCCAACGACCTCGACATGCTCAACACCGCCGGCCTCGGCGTCGCCTTCAACGCCAAGCCGGTCGTCCGCGAAGCCGCCGACACCGCGGTCAACTTCCCCTTCCTGGACACCGTCCTCTACCTGCTCGGCATCACCCGCGAGGAAGTCGAGGCCGCCGACCTCCACGGCACTCCGGAGGAGTGAACCGCCCCCGCGGGCCGGGCTCGACCTGCCCGGCCCGCGCTATGGTCGGCGGTGGAGCCCTGAGCAGCCCGAGGAGGCCGCCATGACCGCCGAGACCGTCGCCTCGCACCGCCCCGCGCCCGATTGGATGCACCAGCCGATAACGGCGGAGGAGTACGACTCCCTGCCGGAGGAGCTGTGTGCTGACATCGAGATCGTGGACGGGATGGTCGTCATGAGCCCCAGTGCTACCTCTGGGCACAACCGGATCGCCAGGATCCTGGCCAACGCACTGGATGTCGCATCGACCCCCGAGTGGTTCGCCGACACCGACTTCGACGTCCGCGTCCGCGACATCCCGCTCACCAACCGACGCCCGGACGTCGTGGTCTACCGCGCGGAGGCCCAGCGGATCACGCCGAAACGCCCGGAGCATGTCCTCCTCCTGGTCGAGGTGGTCTCCCCGGGCTCCGAGACCACCGACCGCATCACCAAACCCGCCCAGTACGCCAAGGCGGGCATCCAGTACTACTGGCGGGTCGAGCAGTTCACCAACGCCGATCCCAAGGTCTTCACCTACGAGCTCGACCCGGAGACCGCGGCCTACCGCGCCACCGAGGTCTTCACCGGGCTGGTCAAGGCCACCGCACCCTTCGAGATCACGGCCGACCTCACCGGTCTCTGACCCGCCTCAGTCCCGCGCCGGCGTGTAGTACGACACCAGCTTCGCCACGCCCGGCTCCACCGCGTCCCAGCTGCCCTCGAAGGCCAGGACGGCGATGCCGGCCGTCGGGAAGCCGCGCTGGCGGAGCTGGGTGAGGGCGTCGCCGAGGCTCTCGTCGCCCGCGAGGACCTCGACGAGGTTCTGCACGCCGGGGTTGTGGCCGACCAGGAGGAGGTCGGCCA
This sequence comes from Kitasatospora humi, assembly GCF_020907985.1. Lineage (GTDB taxonomy): Bacteria > Actinomycetota > Actinomycetes > Streptomycetales > Streptomycetaceae > Kitasatospora > Kitasatospora humi. Next base: position 18,037 of record NZ_JAJJPA010000012.1, read on the forward strand.
CGTCGTCCGGGGTCTCCTTGAGCACCTCGATGATCTCGCCCGCGGTGGCGTCGTAGATCCGCTTCTCGAAGACCGTGTGGCGCTGGCGCTTGGGCAGCTCGTGGGAGACCAGCTTCCAGGTCTCACGGGTGCGCACCGAGGTCGAGCAGAGCACGTGGTCCGGGTTGATCCCGGAGTCCGCGAGCCACTCGCCCGCGACCGGCGCCTCCGCCCGGCCGCGCTCGGCGAGCGGCCGCTCGTGGTCGTCCACCTGGGGCCAGTCGGCCTTGGCGTGGCGGAGAACGATGATCCTGCGGGCGGTCGCGTCGTCGGTCATGGGGTCAGCTTGGCAGAAAACCGGCCCGCCGGCTCAGCTGTTGCGGATCAACCCATCGACTGGGCGATGGTGGCGATGATCGAGACGACGATCACCACACCGAGGAAGGTGCCGAGGATCCCCAGCAGCTTGCGGTGGCTGTTCGTGGGGTTGGGTTCGAGAACGGGCATGGGCAGAGTCTCGCATCCTTTTCCGCTCGGCCCGCACCGGGGTCCGGCTCCTCCCCGGGTCCCGCGCCCCCGAGGTCCGGTCAGGCCGCGGCGACCTCGTCCTCCACGAAGCGGTTGCGCGCCGCCCGCAGCCCGATCAGCAGCTGCGGCACCAGCAGCGCGCCCATGAAGGCCAGCGGCAGGTACCAGCCGCCGGTGCCCTGGTAGAGGACGCCGACCACGATCGGGCACGGGATGGAGATCAGGTAGCCGACCCCCTGCGCGAAGGCGGACAGCTGCGCCACCCCGCCGCTGGTGCGCGCCCGCAGCCCGATCATCGTCAGGGTGAGCGGGAAGGCGCAGTTGGACAGCCCCACCAGCAGCGCCCAGAGCCAGGCCCCGCCGGCCGGGGCCAGCGCCAGTCCGAGGTAGCCGGCGATCCCGCACAGCGCCAGCACCACCACGAACAGCCGCTGGTCGGCGCGGCGCGCGGCCAGGTTGGGCAGCACGAAGGAGACCGGCACGCCGACCGCCATGACCACGGCGAGCAGCACCCCGGAGGCGCCGGCGCTGATCCCGGAGTCCTGGTATATCTGCGAGATCCAGCCCATGGTGGCGTAGGCGCCGCCCGCCTGGCAGCCGAAGAAGCCGGCCAGCGCCCAGGCGGTGCCGCTGCGGGCGATCCGCAGCCGGCCCTCGGCCGCCGCGCCCTGCTGCTCGCCGCCCCGGCCGTCCCGGCGCAGCAGCACGGTGGCCACCCAGATCAGCAGCCCGACCGCGCCGAGCACCGCCCAGCTGCCCAGGCCGAGCCGCCAGCCGCCGCCCAGCGCGTTGGTCAACGGCACGCTGACGGCGGCGGCCAGCGCGGTGCCCAGCGACAGCGCCATCGCGTAGAGGCCGATCATCGGGCCGACCCGCTGCGGGAAGTAGCGCTTGATGACCACCGGGATGAGCACGTTGGCCACCGCGACTCCGGCCAGTGCGACCGCCGTGAGCAGCAGGAACGCCCCGGTGCTCGCGGCGAACGAGCGGGCCGCCACCCCGGCGGTGACGGCTCCCATCCCGGCGGTGACCACCAGGGTCGGCCCGAACCGCCGGGCCAGCCCCGGCGCGGCGAAGCCGAACAGCGCGAAGCAGAGCGAGGGCACGGCGGCGAGCAGGCCGGCCACCGTGGCGCTCATGTGCAGGTCGGTGCGGACCTCGCCGAGCAGCGGTCCGAGGCTGGTGACCACCGGGCGCAGGTTGACCGCGGCGAGCGCGACGGCGAGCGCGAGCAGCGTGCCGAGCAGCCGGGCGCGACCCTCGGTGCGGGCCGGCTCGGGGAGTGCGGGGGTTTCGGGGTGCTGGGTGGTCTTCTCGGCCGTGGGCATGGGCCACATCATAGAATGATGGGATGAATTAACCCAAGACGTTTCGGGGCTGCTCCGTTTCAAGGGCAAGATGGTTCCCCTGACCGCCCCCACCACCCCGAGGCGGCCTGGGACCGCCCCCCGACCTCCCCGGGTCGGCCTGGGACCGCGCCGGGCCGACCCCGAGGCCCGTCCGACCTTCAGAGGAGACCAATGACGCTGTCCTCGCCCCGGCGCACCCCACTGGCCGACCAGGTGATCGCCCAGCTGCGGGCGCAGATCACCTCGGGCGAGTGGCCGGTCGGCTCCCGGATCCCCACCGAGGCCGCCCTGGTGGAGGAGCTGGGGGTGGCCCGGAACACCGTGCGGGAGGCGGTCCGGGCGCTGGCGCACAACGGGCTGCTGGACATCCGGCAGGGCTCGGGCACCTATGTGCTGGCCACCAGCGAACTGGCCGGGGTGATGCACCGCCGGTTCTCGGGCGCCGAGCCGAGCCAGGTGGCCGAGCTGCGCTCGCTGCTGGAGGCCGCGGCGGCGTCACTGGCCGCCGACCGCCGCACCGACCGCGACCTGGGGCTGCTGGAGACCGCACTGGCCCGTCGCGACGAGGCCTGGTTCGGCGGTGACGCCGAGGTCTTCGTGCAGGCCGACGCCGCCTTCCACCAGTCGGTGGTGGCCGCGGCCCACAACGAGGTGCTGGCCGACCTCTACGCCGACCTTGGCGAGGTGCTCCGGGCCCAGCTGCGCCGGGACGTCGGCCCGGTGCTCTCGCCCGACAAGTACGTCGGCCACGACCGGATCCTGGCCGCGATCCGGCAGCGGGACGCGGCGGCCGCCGCCCGTGAGTCCGCCGAGGTGATCAACACCTGCAACCGGCCCGAGCACGAGTAGCGGGGCCGGACAGCACGCCGCCCCGGCCGCGCGGGTCGCGCGACCGGGGCGGTGCTCCGCATCCGGGCGGTGTCAGACGCCGATGGCGTGCAGCCCGCCGTCCACGTGGATGATCTCGCCGGTGGTCATCGGGAACCAGTCCGACAGCAGCGCCACGATGCCGCGCCCGGCCGGCTCCGGGTCGGTGAGGTCCCACTTGAGCGCCGAGCGGGTGTTCCAGGCCTCGGCCAGCTGCGGGAAGCCCGGGATCGACTTGGCCGCCATCGACGCGAGCGGGCCGGCCGAGACCAGGTTGCAGCGGATGTCCCGCTCGCCCAGGTAACGCGCCAGGTAGCGGTTGGTGGCTTCGAGCGCGGCCTTGGCCGGGCCCATCCAGTCGTACTGCTGCCAGGCGACCTGCGCGTCGAAGGTCAGGCCGACCACCGAGCCGCCGTTCTGCATCAGCGGCAGCAGCGCCATCGTCAGCGACTTCAGCGAGTACGCCGACACGTGCATCGCGGTGGCCACCGACTCCCACGGGGTGTCCAGGAAGTTGCCGCCCAGCGCGTCCTGCGGCGCGAAGCCGATGGAGTGCACGACGCCGTCCAGCCGGTCGCCCAGCTCGGCCCGCACCTGGTCGGCGATGCCCGCCAGCTGCTCGGCGTTGGAGACGTCCAGCTCCAGCACCTTGACCGGGGCCGGCAGCTTCTTGGCGATCCGCTCGGTCAGGCTGGGCCGGGGGAAGGCGGTCAGGATGATCTCGGCACCCTGCTCCTGGGCCAGCTTCGCGGCGTGGAAGGCGATGGAGGACTCCATCAGCACGCCGGTGATCAGGATCTTCTTGCCCTCAAGGATTCCGCTCATGTTGCTCAGTGACCCATGCCCAATCCGCCGTCCACGGGAATGACGGCTCCGGTGATGTACGCGGCCTCGTCGGAGGCGAGGAACCGCACGGTGGAGGCGATCTCGTCGGGCGCGGCGTAGCGACCGAGCGGCACCGACGAGACGATCTCCTTGCGACGCTCCTCGCTGAGCACCGCGGTCATGTCGGTCGCCACGAACCCGGGCGAGACCACGTTGACCGTGATGCCGCGCGGCCCGAACTCACGGGCCAGCGAACGGGCGAAGCCGACCAGGCCGGCCTTGGACGCCGCGTAGTTGGCCTGTCCGGCCGTGCCCGTGAGGCCGACCACCGACGAGATCAGCACGATCCGTCCCCGCCTGGCCCGCAGCATCTTGGCCGAGGCCCGCTTGACCACCCGGAAGGTCCCGGTCAGGTTGGTGTCGACCACCGAGGCGAAGTCCTCCTCGGTCATCCGGAGCATCAGGGTGTCCTTGGTGATGCCGGCGTTGGCCACCAGCACCTCCACCGGGCCCTGCTTCTGCTCGACCTCGGTCAGCGCGGCGTCCACCTGCGCGCCGTCGGTGACGTCGCAGCTCACCGCGAGCACGTCGTACTTGGCGAGCACCTCGGGGACCTCGCCGGACCGGCTGGTGATGGCGACCTTGTCGCCCGCCTCGGCGAAAGCCTGGGCGATGGCGAGCCCGATGCCCCGGTTGCCTCCGGTAACGAGAACCGACCGGCTCACGATTCACCTCTCCCTGTGTGGTCCCGCTGTGCGGGGGAAACGTACGCACTGTGACGCTATCGGTCGGCTCTCCGCCCAGGCGAATCGACCCTCGACAGGCCCTTCGCCGCAGAACTGTCGCCTTCCGACAATAGAGCTGACGATCTCCGCACCGCTCGCACCGCCGTTTCCCGCCCCAGGTGGGCGGCCCGCCCGACGACCCGACGGGCGGGAACCCCAGCGGCCGGACGCCCGTTGCACCGTCGGCGCGGCACGGGCGATGCGCTGCCGCGCCGCGACCGACTGCCGAGACACTCCTAGTAAGGGCGGCATCCCGATGAGCGATGCACTCCCCCGGGCCGGGCGCCGGGGCCGGCTGCTCACCCTGACCGCACTGGCCGCCGCTGGAGCGGGCGCCGCGGCCTGGGCCGCACGCGGCCTGCCCGGCGCGTTCGGGCGCGACCCGGACGGCCGCGACGAGCGGATCCGCAACTCCCCGCAGTACGCCGACGGCACCTTTCACAACGCGCCGTCCACGCTGGCCCGCACCCCCTCGGGCGAGCGACCGGGCCCCGGCACGATGCGCAAGGTGCTGTTCGAGAGCGAGGGCCGCGCCCCGGTGCGCCCGGTGCCGCTGGTCCGGGCCGCGCCCGCCGCCGCACCGGCCGACGGCGTCGCGGTCACCTGGTACGGCCACGCCTCCGCGCTGGTCGAGATCGAGGGCAGCCGGGTGCTGCTGGACCCGATCTGGAGCGAACGCTGCTCCCCGCTGGCCAACCTGGGCCCCAAGCGGCTGCACCCGGTGCCGGTCGCGCTGTCCGACCTGCCCCCGGTCGACGTGGTGCTGATCTCCCACGACCACTACGACCACCTGGACATGGCCACCGTGAAGGGCCTGCTGAGCAGCCAGTCGGCGCCGTTCGCGGTGCCGCTGGGGATCGGCGGCCACCTGCGCCGCTGGGGCGTGCCGGAGCACCGGATCATCGAGCTGGACTGGCAGGAGACCTGCACCCTGGGCGACCTGACCGTCACCCTGACCGCCGCGCACCACTTCTCCGGCCGCACCCTCAAGCGCAACACCACGCTCTGGGGTTCCTGGGTGATCGCCGGCCCGACCCGCAAGGTCTTCTACACCGGCGACTCCGGCTACTTCGAGGGCTACCGGGCGATCGGCGAGCAGCACGGTCCGTTCGACGCCGCGCTGGTGGCGATCGGCGCCTACAACGAGGCCTGGGCCGACATCCACCTCAACCCGGAGGACGCGGTGCTGGCGCACCGCGAACTGCGGGGCGGACTGCTGGTGCCGGTCCACTGGTGCACCTTCAACCTCGCGCTGCACCCGTGGGCCGAGCCGGTGGAGCGGCTGCTGGCCGAGGCCAAGGCGCAGGACGTGCGGGTGGCCGTGCCGCGCCCGGGCGAGCGGGTCGAGGTGGCGAACCCGCCGGAACCGGGCGCCTGGTGGATCGGCCTGTCGTGACCCGCCGCCGGGCCGCATGGGGCCCGGCCACCGCCTGGCGGCCCCTCCACCGCGTCAACGCGCTGCGTTAACTTCTGGCCTCGCACCGCCCGCAGGGGACATGATGCGGTGTCGGACCCGTTCCGGTCCGACACCCCGTCCTCGCACCCTCAGGGAGTCCGATGCCGCCGACACCCAGCAGCGCGCCGCCGGCCCACCCCGTCGACCCGCTCTTCCTCGCGCTGCCGATGCACCGCCTGGCCGACGCCGCCCTCGACCGGGCCCGCCGGCTGGGTGCCGGCCACGCCGACTTCCGCCTGGAGCGGGTCCGCAGCGCCAGCTGGCGGCTGCGGGACGCCAAGCCGGCGGGCAGCGCCGACTCCGTCCAGCTGGGCTTCGCGGTCCGGGTGCTGCTGGACGGCGCCTGGGGCTTCGCGGCCGGCGTGGAGCTGACCGAGCAGGCGGCCGCCGAGGTCGCCGAGCAGGCCGTTGCGGTGGCCCGGCTGTCGGCCCGGATCAGCGCGGCCGCGGGCGGCGGCGACCGGGTGGAGCTGGCCCCGGAGCCGGTGCACCGCGACGCCGTCTGGGTCTCCTCCTACCGGATCAACCCGTTCGACGTGCCGGACGCCGAGAAGACCGCGCTGCTGGCCGACTGGAGCGCCGCGCTGCTGGCCGCCGACGGCGTGTCGCACGTGACGGCGAGCCTGCTGACCGTGCAGGAGAACAAGTTCTACGCGGACACCGCGGGCACCGTGACCACCCAGCAGCGGATCCGGCTCAACCCGGAGTTCGAGGCGATCTCGGTGGACGAGCGCACCGGCGCCTTCGAGTCGATGCGCACCGTGGCGCCGCCAGCCGGCCGCGGCTGGGAGTACCTCGCCGGGGTCCCGGGGGCGTCCCCCGGGGGGCCGGGCCTGGCCGAGGGCTGGGACTGGGCGGACGAACTGGGCCGGATCCCCGGCTACCTGGCCGAGAAGGTGAAGGCGCCCAGCGTCGAACCCGGCCGCTACGACCTGGTGATCGACCCCACCAACCTGTGGCTGACCATCCACGAGTCGATCGGCCACGCCACCGAGCTGGACCGCGCGCTCGGCTACGAAGCCGCCTACGCGGGCACCTCGTTCGCCACCTTCGACCAGCTCGGCAAGCTCAAGTACGGTTCCGAGCTGATGCACGTCACCGGTGACCGCACCGCCGAACACGGCCTGGCCACCATCGGCTTCGACGACGAGGGCGTGGCCACCCAGTCCTGGGACCTGATCCGCGACGGCATCCTGACCGGTTACCAACTGGACCGGACCATGGCCCACTTGAAGGGCCTGGGGCGGTCCAACGGCTGCGCCTTCGCCGACTCCCCGGCGCATGTGCCGGTGCAGCGGATGGCCAACGTCTCACTGCAGCCGGCCATCGACGGGCCGGACACCCCGGGCCTGTTCGACGGGGTGGAGAACGGCCTCTACATCGTCGGCGACCGCTCCTGGTCGATCGACATGCAGCGCTACAACTTCCAGTTCACCGGCCAGCGCGCCTACGCCATCAAGAACGGCCGACTCGCGGGCCAGGTCAAGGACTTCGCCTACCAGGCCACCACCACCGACTTCTGGGGCTCGATGACCGCGGTCGGCGGCCCGCAGACCTATCTGCTGGGCGGCGCCTTCAACTGCGGCAAGGCCCAGCCCGGCCAGGTCGCCGCGGTCAGCCACGGCTGCCCGTCGGCGCTCTTCCAGCAGGTGAACGTGCTCAACACGCAGCAGGAGGCGGGTCACTGATGACGACGCGCGGCAACGCCCCGCACGAACTGGTCGAGCGCGCCCTGGAGTTGTCCAGGACCGACGGCTGCCTGGTGCTGGTGGACGAGGAGAGCACGGCCAACCTGCGCTGGGCCGGCAACGCGCTCACCACCAACGGCGTCACCCGGGGCCGCCGGGTCACCGTGATCGCGACGGTGGACGGCACCGAGGGCACCGCCTCCGGCGTGGTGGCCCGGGAGGCGGTCGGCGCGGCGGACCTGGAGGAGCTGGTCCGGGCGGCCGAGGCGGCCGCCCGCGACGCCGGCCCGGCCGAGGACGCCCAGCCGCTGCTGTCCGGCGAGGCCGCGTCCGCGGACTTCACCGCACCGCCGGCCGAGACCTCGATCGCCGTCTTCGACGCCTTCGCTCCGGAGCTGGGCGCCGCCTTCGCCCGGGCCAGGGCGGGCGGCCAGGCGCTCTACGGCTTCGCCCGGCACGAGCTGACCTCGACCTACCTGGGCAGCTCCACCGGCCTGCGGCTGCGGCACGACCAGCCCACCGGCACCGTGGAGTTCAACGCCAAGGCCGCCGGAACCTCGGCGTGGGTCGGCCAGGCCACCCGGGACTTCCGCGGGGTCGACGTGGCCGCGCTGCAGTCCCAGCTGGACGAGCGGCTGGCCTGGGGCAAGCGGAAGATCGACCTGCCGGCCGGCCGCTACGAGACGCTGCTGCCACCGTCCGCCCTGGCCGATCTGATGATCTACCTGGCGTGGAGCGCCTCGGGCCGGGACGCGGTCGAGGGCCGCACCGTCTTCAGCCGTCCCGGCGGCGGCACCAAGCTGGGCGAGCGGCTCACCGAACTCCCGCTCACCCTGCGCTCCGACCCGGCCGCCCCCGGCCTGGAGTGCGCGCCGTTCGTGCTCGCCCACTCCTCCGGCGGCGACCAGTCCGCCTTCGACAACGGCCTGCCGATCGCGCCCACCGACTGGATCCGCGACGGCGTGCTGAGCAACCTGGCGACCACCCGGCACTCGGCCGCCCTGACCGGCCTGCCGGTCCGCCCGTTCGGTGACAACCTGGTGCTGGAGACCGCCGACCAGGCCGCCGCGCCGAGCCTCGCCGAGCTGGTGGCCTCCACCGAGCGGGCCCTGCTGCTCACCTGCATCTGGTACATCCGCGAGGTCGACCCGGCCACCCTGCTGCTCACCGGCCTCACCCGGGACGGCGTCTACCTGGTCGAGAACGGCCAAGTGGTGGGCGAGGTCAACAACTTCCGCTTCAACGAATCCCCGGTCGACCTGCTCTCCCGGATCACCCAGGTCGGCCGCACCGAGCAGACCCTGCCCCGTGAGTGGAGCGACTACTTCAGCCGCACCGCGATGCCGGCGGTCCGGGTCAGCGGGTTCAACATGAGCTCGGTGAGCCAAGCCTCATAGGAGACAACGCACTTGACCATACCGCTGAACCCGAGGAGCACCGTCCGAACCTCGAAACTGCTCTCCCGGGTGCTGCGCCACGACCCCGGCGCGATCGGGATCACCCTGGACGAGGGCGGCTGGGTGCCGGTGGCCACCCTGCTCGCCGCCCTCGCCCGGCGGGGCACCAGGCTGACCCGCGAGCAACTGGACCACGTCGTCGCCACCAACGACAAGCAGCGCTTCGCGTTCAGCGCGGACGGCCTGCGCATCCGCGCCAGCCAGGGCCACTCCGTCCCGGTGGACCTGGGCCTGGCACCGGCCGCACCGCCGGCGGTGCTCTACCACGGCACCGCCGAGGGGAGCGTGGCGGCCATCCTCCGCGAGGGGCTGCACCCGATGCGCCGCCAGGACGTGCACCTGTCGGCGGACGTCGAGACGGCCACCCGGGTGGGGGCCCGGCACGGCCGCCCGGTGGTCCTGCGGGTGGACGCGGCGGGCCTGGTCGCCGCCGGGCACCTGTTCCGCCGCAGCGCCAACGGGGTGTGGCTCACCGATGCCGTGCCGCCCGCCTTCCTCAGCCGCCGCGCGATCGGCTGAGCGCCGCCCGCCCCGGTCTGCCCGGGCGGCGGACGGCGGCGTACCGTGGTGTCTGGTACCCGAACAAATCGGACCGGGCGGAATCGGTACCGCCGGGGCACCCAGCGGAGGCAGGAGAGATGGGCAGGAGCTCGGACGGTGAGGTGTTCCGGATCACCGGGGCCCGGAGCAGCCTCACGGAGGACGTCCGCGGGCGGCAGCGCCGCTACGTGATCTCGATGCTGATCCGCACCGCCTGCGTGCTGCTGGCCGTGGTGCTCTGGGACGTCGAGCGCTACCTGGCGTTCGCCGCGCTGGCGGGCGGGGTGCTGCTGCCGTACGTCGCGGTGGTGATCGCCAACGCCGGCCGGGAGCGCTCGCCCGGACTGCCGAGCACCTTCGACGTGCCGCCCACCACGCACCTGATGCTGGGCCCGGGCGGCCGGAGCGGCGCCGCGGAGCCGGAGTCCGACCGGGCCGGAGACCTCTGAGCGTAACCTGTCAGGCGGTCAGACTGACTCTCCGTGACGGGCGGGTCGGGTCACCACATTCTCATCACAGAATGCTGGTGTCCGATCCGCCCGTTTTTGCGGTCTTATGACGCCCACAAACCTCAGGAAAAGCTCAAATAAATCTTGAAAGCCCTAGCCAAGGCCCCCATGCGTCGTGACATACTGCGTACGCGCTCCGCATCCCCCGTCGGAGCGACGGACCGACGCCGGGCGGCTCCCCCCGTGGCCGCCCGGCGTCGTCATGCCTCCAGGCGGATGCTGCCCATTCATTGACGCGATCATGCCAGAAATCCCATGGTCAGTCGGCACGGTCGCCTGGCATAGTCCACCTGCGACGGTCCACGGGCGAGCGGCGCGGATGAGAGACTGCCGATCATGAGCATCGACTTCTTCGGCGACCAGCCCGAAGGGCCGCAGGGACCGCCGCAGTGCTCGGCCAAGGGCTGCCGGGCCGACGCGCACTGGGTACTGGTCTGGAACAACCCCAAGCTGCACACCCCGGACCGCCGCAAGACCTGGCTGGCCTGCGAGGAGCACCGCGAGCACCTGAGCCAGTTCCTGGGCGTGCGCGGCTTCCTGCGGGACACCGTGCCGCTGGCCGACTGGACCGGGGACTGACCGGGACTGACGAAGACCGATCGGGACTGAGGGGCCGACGAGGACCGAAAAGGCTGACGGCGGCTGCCGAGGACTGACGGGCCGTCAACTCGCTGGGGAGCAGCAGCCCTTCCGCCCGTCAGCCCCCGATGGCCGACATCGGCCGGTCGGGCTGGTGGAACTCGGGGTCGTCGATCCCGGCCCCGGCCTTCTTGCCCCACATCGCCACCCGCCACAGCGCGGCCAGCTCGGCATCGTCGGCGCCGGCGCGCAGGGCCGTGCGCAGATCGGTCTCCCCGGTCGCGAACAGGCAGTTGCGCACCTGGCCGTCGGCGGTCAGCCGGGTGCGGTCGCAGGCCCGGCAGAACGGCCGGGTGACCGAGGCGATCACCCCGACGGTGCCCGGCCCGCCGTCCACCAGCCAGCGCTCGGCCGGGGCGGCGCCGCGCGCGGCGGACGGCTCGGGAGTGAGGGTGAAGCGTTCGCCGAGCCGCTCCAGGATCTCGGTGGCCGTGACCATCCCGTCCCTGCTCCAGCCGTGCTGGGCGTCCAGCGGCATCTGCTCGATGAAGCGCAGCTGGTAGCCGTGGTCCAGGCTCCAGGCCAGCAGGTCGGCGGCCTCGTGGTCGTTGACCCCGCGCATCAGCACGGTGTTGATCTTCACGGGGGTGAGCCCGGCGGCCTCGGCGGCGGCCAGGCCGTCGAGCACGTCCTGGTGGCGCTGCCGGCGGGTCAGGGTGTGGAAGGTCTCGGCGTCCAGGGTGTCCAGCGAGACGTTGATCCGGTCCAGGCCGGCCGCCTCCAGTGCGCTGGCGGTGCGGGCCAGGCCGATGCCGTTGGTGGTCAGCGAGAGTTCGGGGCGCGGCTCCAGTTCGGCGCAGGCGGCCACGATGGAGACCAGCCCGGGGCGCAGCAGCGGCTCGCCGCCGGTGAACCGCACCTCGCGGATGCCCAGCTCGCGCACCGCCAGGCCGACCAGCCGGACGATCTCCTCGTCACTCAGCAGGGTCGGCTTGGCAAGCCACTGCAGGCCCTGCTCCGGCATGCAGTAGGTGCAGCGCAGGTTGCACCTGTCGGTCAGCGAGACCCTCAGGTCCACGGCCTGGCGGCCGAACGTGTCGAGCAACACGGTGCGCACCTTCCCCAGTCGCAAGCGGCGCCCGGCCCACCGTCGGGATGGACCGGGCGCCAGCTTAGACCAGGTGGATCTTCAGACCGGCTGGAGCTTTGGACCATCCCGCCCTTCGGACCAGCGTGATCTTTGGACCGGTGGCATCTTGAGACCGCCGCTCAGGACCGCGGTCAGTGCGCACCGATCCCGGTGAGGGAACGGACCTCCAGTTCAGCGTACTTCCCCTGGTCGGCCGGGCGCCGGGAGAAGACGGTGCCCAGCCAGCCGGCCAGGAAGCCCACCGGGATCGAGACCAGCCCGGGGTTCTCCAGCGGGAACCAGTGGAAGTCGGCGTGCGGGAAGAGCGAGGTGGCCTCGCCGGAGACCACCGGCGAGAACACCACCAGCACCACCGAGCTGACCAGCCCCGCGTAGATCGAGCTGACCGCCCCGGCGGTGGTGAACCGCTTCCAGTAGAGCGAGTAGAGCATGGTGGGCAGATTGGCCGAGGCGGCGACCGCGAAGGCCAGCGCCACCAGGGCGGCGGTGTTCAGCTTGTCGGCGTAGATGCTCAGGCCGATGGCGATCGCACCGATCGCCACGGCGGCCAGCTTGGCCGAGCGCACCTCCTCGCGTTCACCGACCTTGCCGCGGCGGATGACGTTGGCGTAGAGGTCATGGGCGAACGAGGCGGAGGAGGCCAGCGTGAGCCCGGCGACCACGGCCAGGATGGTGGCGAACGCCACTGCCGAGATCACCGCCAACAGGATCGCACCGCCGGTGGAGCCGGCGCCGCCGCCGAGCGACTGGGCGAGCAGCGGGGCGGCGGTGTTGCCGGCCGCGTTGGACGCCTTGACGGTCTTCGGGCCGACCAGGGCCGCCGCGCCGAAGCCGAGCGCCAGCGTCATCAGGTAGAAGACGCCGATGATCCCGATCGCCCAGAGCACCGACTTCCGGGCCGCCTTGGCGGTCGGCACGGTGTAGAAGCGCACCAGGATGTGCGGCAGACCGGCCGTGCCGAGCACCAGCGCCAGGCCCAGGCTGATGAAGTCCAGCTTGGTGGTGCCGCTCTCGCCGTACTTGAGGCCCGGCTGCAGGAAGGCGGCGCCCTTGCCGCTGGCGTGTGCGGCGGCGCCCAGCAGGGTGGACGGGTTGAAGTGGTACTTGGCCAGCACCAGGACGGTCATCAGCGCGGCGCCCAGGATCAGCAGCACCGCCTTGACGATCTGCACCCAGGTGGTGCCCTTCATGCCGCCGACGGTGACGTAGAGCACCATCAGCGCGCCGACCACCACCACCGTCCAGGCCTTGGCGGCGCTGCCCTCGATGCCGAGCAGCAGCGCGACCAGGGAGCCGGCGCCGACCATCTGGGCCAGCAGGTAGAAGACCGAGACCACGATGGTGGAGAGCCCGGCGGCGGTGCGGACCGGCCGCTGGCGCATCCGGAAGGCCAGCACGTCGGCCATGGTGTAGCGGCCGGAGTTGCGCAGCGGCTCGGCGATCAGCAGCAGGGCGACCAGCCAGGCCACCAGGAAGCCGATCGAGTAGAGGAAGCCGTCGTAACCGGCGAGGGCGATGGCGCCGGCGATCCCCAGGAAGGAGGCCGCCGACATGTAGTCGCCGGAGATCGCCAGGCCGTTCTGCAGGCCGGAGAAGCCGCGGCCGCCGGCGTAGAAGTCGGTGGCGGTCCTGGTCTGGCGGCCGGCCCAGACGGTGATGCCCAGGGTGACCAGGACGAAGAACGCGAACAGCGCCAGGGTCAGGTCGCGGTGGCCGGCGGCCTGGCTGGCCGCGAGGGCGGTCGCAGCCGGGTGGGCCGCGAGGGCGGTCACAGCCGGGTGGGCCGCTGCCGGCTGGATCCAGGTGGTCATTCGCCGGCCTCCTGCGGGGTCGCGCTCCGGGCCACCTGCTCGGCTGCGGCGGACGCGGCGTGGCGCAGCCGCAGCTCCTCGGCGATCGGGTCCATCCGGCGGTGCGCGAACCGCGCGTACCAGGCCGCGATGGCGAACGTGCTGACGAACTGCAGCAAGCCCATCAGCAACGCCACGTTGACACTGCCGAACAGCGTCTCGGCCATGAAGCCGTGCGCGTAGCTGGAGAGCAGGACGTACAGCAGGTACCAGAGCAGGAAGCCCACGGTCACCGGGAAGGCGAAGCCGCGCGTGGTGCTGCGCAGGGTGCGGAGGGCGGGGTCCTGGATGAGGTGGTCCACGGGACCGGGAGCGGTCGCGGTGTGGTCACCGCCGGCCGAGGGGCCGGGTTGAAGGGGATGGTCCACTCCATCTCTCCTGACGTCGTGATTCATCCAATCGGTTCTTCACATCGATGTACCCAGACTCTGGCCGAAATACATCGCTCGGCGAATTCACTGCACGAAAAGTCCGCGCGAGCGATGCCGATGCACGACACCGCCCGCGGTAAGGGGTTCACCGCACGTCAGACCGCCTGACGTTGCGTTTAATAATGGGCATTAGGAGGGATCAGGAATCGAACTCCTTTTCCTGATGCGGATGGAATTTCGAATCCGGGCGACTTTCGCACACGCTCCGGAGGAACACGGCCCGGAAGAACGCACCCCGAACGGCGATCCGTCGGAGCGCGGGCCGTCAGAACGCGATGCGCACCTTGAGCGCCGAGCGGTCGTCCATCGCCCGGTATCCGTCCGGCACGCCATCCAGGTCGACCGTGCGGTCGAAGACCAGGCCGGGCTCGATCCGACCGTTCAGGACGTCGGTGAGCAGCTCCGGGATGTACGCGCGGGCCGGTGCGACACCTCCGCCGAGCGAAACGTTCCGCCCGAACATCTGGCCGATGTCGACACCGGCGCTGCCGCCATGCGGCACCCCGACATAGCCGACCGCGCCGCCGTCCCGGGCGATCGAGATCGCCGTCCGCATCGACTCCTCCGTCCCGACGGCCTCCAGCACCGCATGCGCACCCTGACCGCCGGTCAGCTCGCGCACCGCCTCGATGGCCGCCTCACCGCGCTCGGCCACCACATCGGTGGCTCCGAACCGCCGGGCGATCGCGGTGCGCACCTCGTGCCGACCCAGCGCGATGATCCGCTCCGCGCCCAGCCGCTGCGCCGCCAGCACGCCGCACAGCCCCACCGCGCCGTCACCCACCACGGCGACCGTGGCCCCCGGGCGCACCTTGGCCGCCACCGCCGCGTGGTGGCCGGTGGCCATCACGTCGGAGAGCGCCAGCAGGCTCGGCAGCAGCGCCTGGTCCGTGGCCGCCTCCTTGGGCAGCCGCACCAGCGTGCCATCGGCGAACGGCACCCGGACCGCCTCGCCCTGGCCGCCGTCCGAGCCGACGCTCCCCCAGAAGCCACCGTGCGGGCAGGAGGTCTGCAGGCCCTCGCGGCAGTAGTCGCAGACGCCGTCGGACCACACGAAGGGGGCAACCACGAAGTCGCCCGGCTTGACGCCGGTCACCCCGGCACCGACCGCCTCGACGATCCCGAGGAACTCGTGTCCGATCCGCTGGCCCGCCTCGCGGGCCGCGACCCCCCGGTAGGCCCACAGGTCGCTGCCGCAGATACAGGCGTTGACCACCCGTACCACCGCATCGGTGGGCTGCTGGACGACGGGGTCGGGGACCTCCTCGATCCGGATGTCCTGGGGTCCGTGGATCACGGTGGCGCGCATAAGTGCTGTTCCTCACATCGACATATGGATTGTGCCGGTTGTACGACCAATCCCATTCGTCACCTTATTCCCGAGGCTGCCGACGCCGCCCCTTAAGCTGGTGCACCATGCACGCGCTCCCGCCGCCGGCCGGCCCGATCCCGTCCCAGCGCACCGGCACGGCCGAGGCCGCCGGAGCGGCGGTCGGCACACCCTCGGACGATTCCGAGCCGGCCGGCGATCACGCCTCCGGTGGGTTCGTGGTGGTCGACGTCGAGACCACCGGTCTGGGCCGCACCGACCGGGTGATCTCCATCGGGCTCTACCGGCTGGACGCCGACGGCAACGAGATCGACCACTGGTACACCCTGGTCAACCCGCAGCGCGACCCGGGCCCGGTCTGGATCCACGGCCTGACCAGCGCGATGCTGGCCGACGCCCCGACCTTCCCGGAGATCGCCGAGGAGTTCGCGCAGCGGTTGCGCGGGCGGGTGATGGTGGCGCACAACGCGCTCTTCGACTGGAACATGATCTCGCGTGAGTTCGCCCGCGCCGGGTCGCGCGCGCCGGTGGAGCAGCGGATCTGCACCATGGTGCTCTCCCGGGACCTCGGCCTGCCGCTGCCCAACGGCCGACTCGCCACCCTCGCCGAGTACTTCGGAGTGCAGCAGCGCCAGGCGCACAACGCGCTGGACGACGCCCGGGTGCTCGCCGAGGCCTTCCGCCCTAGCCTGCAGTTGGCCCGCAGCGGCCGCGTGGCGCTCCCGCTGACCACCTGTGTGGCCGTCACCGACCTCGGCGAGGACACCGCCGCGGCGCCGCTCGCTCCGGCCCGCGGCTCCTGGTCGTCCTCCTACCGCCAGACCCGCAAGCGGCCGCCGTGCCCGTACCCCAACCCGGGGCGCTGGCAGGAGGGCGGGCCGCTGATCCAGGGCATGCGGGTGGCCATCACCGGCGACACCGCCACCGATCGCGAACTCCTGGAGGACCGGGCGATCGCCGCCGGGCTGCACATCGCGGGCTCGGTGAGCCGGCTCACCAGCCTGCTGGTCACCAACGAGCCCGGCAGTTGGAGCGGCAAGGCCCGCAAGGCCCGCGAGGTCGGCACTCCGGTCATCGGCGAGGACGCCTTCCTGCAGTTGCTGGCCGACGTCGCGCCGCACCCGGACCCGGGCGCCGTCCGGCGATGAGGGTGCGCCCGCCCGTGCGACGGGCCCTCACGCGCAGGCGCCTCACGCGCAGGTGCCCCATGCGCAGGTGCCCCATGCCCAGGTGACCCATGCGCAGGTGCCTCACGCCGGGCCGCCCCCACCACCACAGGCGGGTCCCGCCCGGCGCCCCGGCCCTGACCGCCGGGCCCGTCCCGGCACCGGCAGGCTCACCGGCCCGCACCCGCTGACGGCCGTCCCCCCGCGCACCCCGCCCGCTGCGGCAGGATGGGCACCATGGATCTCGGACTGCAGGACAAGGTGTACGTGCTCACCGGCGCCAGCCGCGGCCTCGGCTTCGCCGCCGCCCGCGAACTGGTGGCCGACGGCGCCCGGGTGGTGCTGACGGGACGACACGAGGAACGCCTCGACGCCGCCGTCTCCGCACTGGGCGGCCCCGACCACGCCCACGGCGTCGCGGCGGACAACGCCGACCCGGCCGGCGCGGAGCAGGTGGTCGCCGCCGCCACCGACCGGTTCGGACGCTTCGACGGGATCCTGATCAGCGTCGGCGGCCCCGCCGCCGGCCCCGTCCTCACCGCCGCCGAGGACGACTGGCGCAGCGCCTTCGAATCGGTCTTCCTCGGCGCCCTTCGCCTGGCCCGCACCGCCGCCGAGTCCCTCACCGCCGGCGGGGTGATCGGCTTCGTGCTCTCCAGCTCGGTCCGCCAGCCGATCCCCGGCCTGGGCATCTCCAACGGCCTGCGCCCGGGCCTGGCGATGGCCGCCAAGTCGCTCGCCAACGAGCTGGGCCCGCGCGGCATCCGGGTCCTCGGTCTGCTGCCCGCCCGCATCGACACCGACCGGGTGCGCGAACTGGACGCCCTCGCCCCGGACCCGGCCGCCGCCCGGGCCGCCGCCAGCGCCGCGATCCCGCTCGGCCGCTACGGCACCCCCGAGGAGTTCGGCAAGGTCGCCGCCTTCGCCCTCTCCCCGGCCGCTTCCTACCTCACCGGCGTGATGATCCCCGTCGACGGCGGCGCCCTTACGGCCCTGTAACCTCCCTGCCGCTCCCACGCCCGGCCCCGGTGCGACCCGGGGACCGGCGGGAGCAGGGGGCCAGGGGCCAGGGGGCCGGTGGAGGCAGGGCGACCGGTGGCGGCAGGGGTCAGGGGGTCAGGATGATCTTGCCGGTGACGGTTCCGGACTCCGCCAGGCGCAGCGCCTCGCCGGCCCTGGCGAGCGGCAGCCGGGCCGCGACGGGGGCGCTGATCTCGCCGCGGCGCAGGGCCGCGAGGACCTCGGCAAGGTCGGCGCGCAGCCGGGCACGGAACCGGCTCTGCTGGAGCTTCTTCCCGGCCCAGATGTTGTAGAAGTGGGCCCGGCGACCATTGGGCAGGGCGTTCCACAGCCAGGTGCGGGCGAGGATCTTCAGCACGGGCCACTGCTTCGAGCCGGTGTCGTCGCGGGTCGAGGCGCTGCCGTAGGCGACCAGGGTGCCGCCGGGGGCGAGCAGGTGCCAGGAGTCGATCACGCTGCGCCCGCCGACGTGGTCGAACACGGCGTCCACCCCGCCGGGAGCCAGCTCCCGAATCCGGGCCGGCACGTCACCGGTGCGGTAGTCGACCGGAGTGACGTCCAGGGCGCGCAGCGCGTCGTGGTGCCGGGCGGAGGCCGTGCCGATCACCTTCACGCCTGCCGCGCGGGCGAGTTGGACCAGGATCAGGCCCACACCACCGCCGGCGCCGTGCACCAGTACGGTCTGGCCGGCCCGGACCCGAGCCGTGCGGTGCAGCATCTGCCAGGCGGTGACGCCGTTGACCACGACGGTCTCGGCCTGCTCCGCGGTCGGCCCCTCGGGCACCTCGACCGCGTCCCGGGCGTCGACGAGCACGTGGCTGGCCCAGCCGCCCACCTTGACCAGTGCGGCCACCCGGCGTCCCACCAGGCCCGGGTCGACTCCCGCACCGGTCGACTGGACCCGGCCCACCAGGTCGTAGCCGGGCACGAACGGGAACGGGGGCTGGTCGTAGTACCGCCCGCGGCGCATCTGCTGCTCGGCGAAGGAGACGCCGGTCGCCTCCATGGCGATCAGGATCGTCCCGGGGCCGGGCTGGGGCACGGAGGCGTGCCTGACCTGCAGTTCCTCCGGTTCCACAACGCCCGGCAGAACCACCTGGACGAAGGCGTGGTCGGTCATGGCAGTCCCTCATTCCCTAGAAGGTCTTGCTTGCGTTAGAAGTTATAACACCTAGCGCCGGTGACCGGCAATCGCATTGGTGATACCTTCTAACTGAACCTGTCGAGGGAAGGCGGAGGGGATCGTGAACGAGTCGGAGGCGGCAACGCCCAGGCAGCGCTACCGCGCCCAGGTGCGGGAGGAAGTCAAGAAGCACGCTTGGCAGCAGATCGCCACCGCCGGGGCCTCCGCCCTGTCCCTGAACGCCATCGCGAAGCAGATGGGCATGAGCGGGCCCGCCCTGTACCGGTACTTCGCCAACCGCGACGAGCTGATCACCGAGCTGATCAGGGACGCCTACCGCAGCCTGTCCGAAACCTTCCGCGCCCGTGCGGCCGCCGGTGCCGACCTCGGTGACCTGGCCCGCACCCTGCGCACCTGGGCCCTGGCCGACCCCCAGCGCTACCTGCTGCTCTACGGCACCCCCGTGCCCGGCTACCAGGCGCCCGAGGACACCGCCCGCACCGCGGACGAGGTCATGTCCGTCATCCTCGACGCCTGCGGTGCCGACGGGCTCCCCGCCCTGCCGCAGTCACCGCTCCAGGCGCACCTGGCCGACCATCAGGCCTGGACCGGCCAACACCCGGCCGGGGCACCGGCGTTGCAGCGCGCCCTGACCTTCTGGACCCGCCTCCACGGCGTGCTCTCCCTCGAACTCGCCGGCCAGTTCACCGGCATGGGATTCGACCCGGCCCAGCTCTACGCCGCCGAAGCGCAGGCCATCGCGGGCCGCTGACAACCGCGAATCATACGCACACGCGCTGTGCGGCGTGAGGCTTCTCCCCCGAGCCGGCTGCCGATCCGGGCCGCTGACCGCCGGCAGCACTAACTCCGTTCGCCCTGGGGGGACATGAGTGACGCCAGCACGGTGGGCTGCACCGCGCCGGCGGCGGCGGAGCCGAGCAGCAGGCCGGTCAGATCATGGGCTCGCGCCTGCTCACCGGTCGGCGTCGCCGCCGTGATGCGGTCCAGTCGGAAGCCTCGACCGGCCCGCCGGGTGCGGCACCAGGCGATGAGGTACCACTTGCCGTCGGCGGTGAGCAGTCCGGCCGGTTCCACCAGGCGCTCGCTCTGCCGTCCTGCCGCGTCGACGTAGGACAGTCGCAGCACCGTGCTGTCGGCGAGGGCCCGTTCCACCGCGCTCCGGACCGACTCCGCGACCGGGGCCGGCAGCGTGACGATCCGTGCGGCGAATTCCTGGGCCGCCAGCGAGGCGGGACCGGTCATCGAGGCCGCGATCTTCTGGGTCGCCGTGCGGACCGCCCCGGCGTAGGGGGCCGCGGCGTCGGCCATCGCGAGCGCGGCGACCAACGCCGAGGCCTCCTCGGCGGTGAAGCGGATCGGGGCGAGAGTCATCGCAGGGTCGATCGACCAGCCCCCGCCACGCCCGGTAGTGGCGCGCACCGGGACACCGGCCTCCATCAGCGCCTGGAGGTCGCGCTGCACCGTGCGGGCGCTGATCTCGAACCGCGCGGCGAGCGCCGCGACCGTCAACGGCCGAGGCGCCGCCGCGCGCAACTCCTCCACCAGGGCATAGAGCCGAGTAGTGCGGTTCACGAGGCCGACGCTACCGTCCCGCGCCGACCAGGAAGTCCAGCTCCCGCTGCTGTTCCCGCTCGGTGATGGTCAGCGGGAACAGGGTGAAGCCGTGCATCGCCCCGGCGACGATTCCGAGTTGCACGGGCGCCCCCGCCGCCCGCCACCTGGCGGCCAGGAACAGCGAGTCGTCCAGCAGCGGATCCTCGGTACCGACGACCATCCGAGCGGGCGGCAGACCGGTCAGATCGGCGAACAGCGGCGAGATCTCCTGGTCGCGGCGCTGCTCCTCCGTCATCCCCGGCGTGAAGCGTTCACGACTCGCCCGGATCGAGTCGGTGTTGCTCAGCAGCCGCCGGGAACCGAACAGTCGCTGACTCGGTGTCATCGACAGGTCGTACGGGCCGAAGAGCAGGTTGGCCGCCCGGAAGGCGCCGGTGACGCCGTGCCGGTCGCGGAGCCGCAGCAGCGTCAGGACGGTCAGGTGTGCACCGGCCGATTCGCCTCCGATCAGCAGCCGCTCGGTCCCGAACTCCGCCGCGGCGTGGTCCACCAGCCACCGGGCGGCCGCTTCGCAGTCGTCGGGTCCGGCGGGGAACGGGTGCTCCGGCGCCAGCCGGTACTCCACGCTCACCACGGCCAGTCGCGCCTGCTCGGCGAGCCGCCACAGCTTCTCGTCCTGCCCGTCGGCGGAGCCGATCGCCCAACCACCGCCGTGGATGTGCAGGTACACGCCTTCGACCTGGTCCGGCACGAAGGTCCGGACCGTCACCCCGCCCGTGACCACGCGGTCCTGGCCCTGCGCCAGTCGCACCGGTGGCGTGTCACCGCCGAGCCGGTTGCGCCGCAGCAGCGCCAGCACGTCTGCGTCGGGCACTTGCCCACGAGCTGCGCGGCTCGCGGCAACAGCTTCGAACTGGGCGTTGAACGCCAGGGTTTCGGCGAGGCAGTCCTCATCAGTGATCGTCATGCACCGATGGTCGCAATCGTCCGCGACAGCGTAGTGTCACCCTTTTCCTGTGAGCCGTGTCACATCACCGGTGTACGAGCGAAGCCGACGCAGTGGTTCACCCCGGCCGGGTCGAGGGCGCTCCGCACCCAACCGCCACCTCGGCTGCCAGGCGGGTGACTTCTTCATGGCCGGAGCGGCCCCGGAGTGGCGGTTTCGCGTTGCTGAGGGATAGTACGGGGTGCAGTGTCCCCAAATGTGCGAGGTCGACCGTGAGTATCAGTGACTGGATCGCTGGGACCACCCGTGAGGTGAAGTCCCGGCCGCTGTCGGGCGGCCCGGGGTACGCCGCCGTGGCGCGGCGCACGTATGCGGCGGGTGCCGAAGAGGTGTGGGCGGCGGTCGCCACACCGGAAGGGGTCGCACAGTGGTTCCTGCCGGTCTCCGGTGACTTGCGGCAGGGCGGCACGTTCCAACTGGAAGGCCACGCGGGCGGCGACATCGTGGAGTGCACGCCGCGGCGGCGACTGCGCCTGACGTGGGTCTTCGGGGACGCACCGGCCAATGAGGTCGTGGTGACCCTCTCGCCCGCTGAAGACGGCCGGACCACGCTTGAGTTGGAGCATGCGGCGCCCGTGGCGGGCGACGGGGTGTCCGAGTTCGTGCTGGCGGTGGGCGCGGGGTGGGATCCGGCCCTGGTCGCACTCGGGCAGCACCTCGCGGACGAACTCCTCGACAAGCAGTGGTGGTTCGAGTCTGCCGAGGCCCGACAGTTCACCCGGGAGTCGGTCCGCGCCTGGGCCGACGTGCTCAACCGGCAGCGGATCGCCGACCCCGCCGTGATCGCCAAGGACGCCGACGAGACCCTCGCGTTCTACCTCGGCGAGTAGCCGCCCGCGGCTTCCTCGGCCGGGATCCTGCAAGAGGCGTGCAGAACGCCCTGTCAGTTCCTCGGGACGGTGTTTCCCTGTGCTGGGCGGGGGTGTCACGCCTTGTGCGTCCGGCTCGCCGGGGTGTCACCCGTCAAGGGTGCTCGGCACCCGCACAAGCGGGCCACATCCATGGCAATCCGTGTCGTCCACAAGCTTGCGGCGGCTCCTCGCTGCGCGCGGTAGCGAGGAGCCGCCGCGGGGTCAGCTGGTGAAGTCGGCGAGGTGGTCGAATTCGCCGGCCTTGACACCCTGCAGGAACTTGGCGAACTTCAACGGGGTGGTACGGACGATGACCTCGCCATCGTTCGACTCGCGGAGCTCGACCAGACCGTCGGCCGTACGCACCTCCACACAGTTGTCGTGGTTGGCGGAGTAGCTGGACTTTTGCCACGGTGAGCTATGCATTCTTGCTTTCCACTTCGTCCTTGACGTACCGGATGAGGTCCCGCGACTCCCCTTCAGCGAGAGCACTGGACTCCATCTGAGCAATGAGGGCTCGGAACCTCGCCAGGTGAGCCAGGGCGTCTAAGAGTTGGCCGCCATGACCCGTATCCATCTGTGCGAAGTCCAGTTCGGTGATCGGACCAGCCAGGTAAGCGTAATTCTCACTCGGACTGGACAGAACGGCTGCGTCGAACCGCCGACGACGCGACGGCCGAATGGTCCTCCGGATCAGCTCCAGCAGACCTGAAACCCGGTCGGCAGGCTCACGCTCGGCGCGCAATCGTGATGATCTCGCGGCTGTCGGCGGTGATCGGGGTCCGGTCCCAGTTTCCGTACTGCGCCTCGATCTCGAAGCTGGCCTCGGCCAGGAAGGCGTTGAGGGCGGCGACGCCGAGGAAGCGCAGGCTCTCGGTGAAGACCCGGAGCACCGTGCGGTCCCGCTCGGCCACCGTGCCGGTGATGTTGACGATGTCACCCTCGATGGAGTCGACGTCGTGCCAGTAAAGAAGCGGGCGGCCCGAGGCGTCGGTGATCTCGGACTCGTCCTCCGGGTTGGTGCGGCTCCAGCCCTCCCAGGCGCGTGCCTGCGGATGGCGGGTCTCGAACGCGAAGCGGCCGCCGGGGCGGAGCGCGCCGTGGATGGCGGCGAGCGAGAGGCGCACGTCCTCGTCGGTGAGCAGGTTCTGGAAGGCGTGGCCGGTCATCGTGGCGAGCTCGAAGTCGGCGCCCTGCTCGGCCTGCGCCGCGACAGCCTCCACCCACACGACGTCCTCGCGTCGCCGGGCTCGGTCCAGCGCGGAGCGGTCCGGGTCGAGGCCGACGAGGCGGCCGGTGTGACCCTTGCGCCGGGCCAGGTGGAGCATGCTGCCGGTGCCGCAGCCGAGGTCCAGCACGGACTCGGCGCCCATCACCAGCGGGAAGTAGAAGGCGTCGTCGGCCCCTCGGTCCGGGTCCCAGGGGTTCAGCAGGTCGTAGAGCGCGGCGGCGTCGGCGTCTGAGAACATCCGGTCAGTCTCGGGCGGCTGCCAGCACTCCCACAACCGAAAAACGAGCTGACGTCACGTCATACTCTTTTGTTGCCTGGGGCTTAGACGGACAAACTGCGACTCTGTCCTGAACAACCGACGTTCGCCTGGCACCGATTGCGCGATGGTCTGACCAGCGCCCGGCGGCGTCAGTCGCGTCGGTTCGGCCCGATGACGGAGACGACGACGAGTGCCAGGATCATGGCGGTGAAGACGATCAGGAACCCTCGGAACCCCTCGGAGCTGGTGGGCAGCCAGCCCTGCAACAGCCCGATCAGCAGCACGATGTCGAGCACGACCGCGATGGCGAACCCTGGACGCTTCATCCCTTCTCCCTCGTTCCTTCGCAACATACCCGGGTGCGGCGTCTCCCGGGCGGCTCCGCCGGAATGCGGCTCCAGGCGGGTCCGGTAGCGTCATCGACTCATGGATGCGAGTTCAGAGTTCGAGATGATCGATGTCCCTGCGGGGCGGGTCGTCCTGTCGGACCGGCGGACGCGGCACAGCTGGGCGGTTGAGCTGTCGCCCTACCAGTTGGCGGCGTACCCGATCACCGAAGGGTTGTACGCCCGGATCACCGACCGGCGGCCGAGCGCCGCCCCCGGGGAGCGGCTCCCCGTGGAGGGCGTGTCCTGGTGGGACACCGTACGGTTCTGCAACACCCTGTCCCAGCGTGACGGATTCTCGCCCGCCTACCGTTTCCAGGCTGACGGAGAAGGCATCGAGTGGGACGCGTCCGCCGATGGGTACCGGCTGCCTACCGAGGCGGAGTGGGAACACGCCTGCCGCGCCGGCACCGCTGGACCGCGCTACGGCCCCCTCGACGAGGTCGCCTGGTACCGAGGCAACTCGCACGAGCAGATCCACGAAGTACGCCGCAAGCGGCCCAACGCATGGGGCTTTCACGACATGCTCGGCAACGTCTGGGAGTGGTGCTGGGACGTCTATGACGCCGATGTCTACGGCAGTTACCGCGTACTGCGCGGCGGTGGTTGGTTCGACGAGCACTGGAGCTGCCGGGCGTCCGTCCGGCGCCGCAGCCACCCGAGCTTCCGGGTCGACGATGTGGGGTTCCGCATCGCGCGCTCCGTGGCGCGCTGATCGCCCGGTGGTGCCACCGCTCGCGCGCCTTCGCCCATCTGATTGGGCGTCAGAGCTATCGCCTGGCAACTGCTTTGGGGCCCGTCCGTAAACCACTGGCCGATCACATCGCCCCGGGGGAAGCTGGGCCCCATGACGACAACCTTGATCACCGGGGCCAACAAGGGACTCGGTTACGAGACCGCCCGCCGCCTGATCGCCGCGGGCCACACCGTCTACCTGGGGGCGCGCAACGCCGAGCGGGGCGCGACGGCCGCGGCCGAGCTGGGCGCCCGGTTCGTTCAACTCGATGTCACCAACGACGCGTCGGTCGCGTCAGCCGTCGCCGTCATTGATGCCGAGGGCGGCCTGGACGTTCTGGTCAACAACGCCGGCATCGAGGTGCGGTCACCCGAGGGCGGCATCATCGGCGCCGCGGAGCTGACCGCCGACGTGCTGCGGGAGGTGTTCGAGACCAACGTCTTCGGCCTGGTCCGGGTGACCCACGCCTTCCTGCCGCTGCTGGAGCGCTCCGCCGCCCCGGTGGTGGTGAACGTCAGCAGCGGCCTGGCCTCGCTGGCCCGGGCCGGCCAGGGCTACCCGGGGGCCGCCTACCCGGCTTCCAAGACCGCCGTCAACATGCTCACCGTGCAGTTCGCCAACGCGTTCCCGCTGATGCGGATCAACGCCGTGGAGCCCGGCTACACCGCGACGGACCTCAACCGGCACGCGGGCACGCAGACCGTCGAGCAGGGCGCGGAGATCATCGTTCGGATGGCTCAGCTGGGGCCGGACGGTCCGACCGGCGGCTACTTCGACGCGGCGGGCCGGCTGCCCTGGTAGGCGACGGGGCACCACGACACGGTCCACGACGCCGTTCGACACCCGGGCCGTGACGCGGCAGCGGTCGCACGGGTCCCTCGGGTGCGATCCAGGAGCCGGGCCCGTGGGCCAGTGCGGTCTCGACCGTTCCCGCCGTCCGAGGCGTCGCGCGTGCACGGGCTCATCCGCCGGGTTCTCGTATCGTTCTTCGGGAGCGCTGCCGAGAACGGCGACGCGATCGTGACCAGGTCCGCCCAGCGCACCCACCGAGGGAGACCAACCCCGTGCCCGATCCGACAGTCGCGGTCTTCTCCCTCGGCGGCACCATCGCCATGACCACCGACCCGGCCACCGGGGGTGTGGTGCCCGCGCTCTCCGCGCAGGAACTGCTCGACGCCGTGCCCGCTCTCCAGGACCTCCCCCTCGGCCTCCGCGTCCACGACTTCCGACGCCTCCCCGGCGCCTCCCTCACCTTCGACGACGTCACCGCCCTCTGCGCCGCCATCGCAACCGCCTTCCAGGCCGGCTGTGTCGGCGCGGTGGTCACTCAAGGAACCGACACCATCGAGGAGACGGCCTACCTCCTCGACCTCCTCCATCCGAACGCCGACTCCCCCATCGTCGTCACCGGCGCCATGCGCAACCCCACCCAGCCCGGTGCGGACGGCCCGGCCAACCTCCACGCAGCCGTCATCGCCGCCGCCTCGCCCCGACTTCGGGGCGCCGGCGCCGTGGTGGTGCTCAACGACGAGATCCACGCGGCTCGCGCCGTCCGCAAGTCCCACAGCGTCAGCCCGGCCGCGTTCACCTCCCCGGCCACCGGACCATTGGGACGCGTGTACGAGGGCCGCGTCCACCTCCACACCCCTCTTCCCGGGCAACGTCTCCGCACCCCGGGAGAGTTGAGGGAGCCGGCGCCGCGCGTCGGCCTCTACACCGCCACCCTCGGCGACGACGGCACCCTCCTCGCCGCCATGGCCGACGCCTGCGACGGGCTCGTCATCGCCGCCTTCGGCGTCGGCCACGTTCCGCGGGACTTCGTCGCCGTCCTGCAGCGCACCGCGGCCCGCATCCCGGTGGTCCTCGCCAGCCGCATCGGCAACGGGCCGGTCCTGGAGGCGACTTACAGCTTCCCGGGTTCGGAGAAGGACCTCCTGCGACGCGGCCTGATCCGGGCCGGCCACCTCGACCCCTACAAGGCCCGGCTGCTCCTGCACGTCCTGCTCGCCCAGGGCCGCACCAGCGCCGACATCGCCGGCGCCTTCGACGCCACCACCAACCCCTGAGTGGTGACCGTCGTCGAAAAAGGTTGGAAGGATGGTCACCGCACTGATAGCTTCTCAGTCGACCGCGACACCGCCCGAGGAGGTGAGACCCAGATGAACGCCACAACCATGTGGGTGCTCCCCCTGTCGTCACGGTCGGGCGAATGACGTAGGCATCGCCGGGAGCGCCTCGACACCAAGGCACTTCCGAAAGGCCACAGCCATGTCTCCTCTCCGGTTCACCAATGAGTCGTCGTCGAACGGCATGATCGAGCGCGACTTCACCCTGGGCGACGTCCCGGGCGTCCTCTGGTCCCCCGCATCCGGCGGTGACCCCGCGCCGTTGATCCTGATGTGCCACGGCGGCGGCAACCACAAGAAGCACCCGGCGATGTCGGGCCGGGCGCAGCGCTTCGTGACCGGCTGCGGCTTCCACGTCGCCGTCATCGACACGCCCGGTCACGGCGATCGGCCGGTCACGGCGCACGACGAGGCAGAGGTCGCCGCGCTGTTCGCGGCGCGGGCTGCGGGCGAGCCGGAGGGCCCGATCGTGGTGCGCTACAACGCCCACCTGGCGGAGCTCGCCGTGCCCGAGTGGCGGGCGACCCTGGACGCCCTCCAGCAGCTCCCGGAGATCGGCGCCAACGGCCCGGTCGGCTTCTTCGGCATCAACATGGGCACCGCGATCGGGGTGCCGCTGGTGGCGATCGAGCCCCGGATCAAGGCCGCGGTCTTCGGCCAGCACTGGCCCGATGTCCTGGTCGACAAGGCGAAGCAGATCACCATCCCGATCGAGTTCGACATGCAGTGGGACGACGAGCACATCTCCCGCGAGGACAGCCTCCAGCTGTTCGACGCCTTCGCCTCGACGGAGAAGACGCTGCACGCCAACTCGGGCAAGCACAAGGAGCTGCCCCGCTTCGAGGCCGACAGCGCGGTCCACTTCTTCGCCCGGCACTTCGGCCGGCCGGCCACCTCGCCGGCCTGACGTGCGCGCCGTTGCGGCGTCCGGCACACCGGCCGGGTGCCGCGACGCGCCCACTGTTCACGCGGGCGGCGTCGACCCCGGGGCCAGGTACGCACAACGGCACCTGGGTCGGCCCCGGCATCGACGACGGCGACTACGACACGGGCACTGACTTCTGATCAGCACTGGGCGTCCAGCGGTTCTCGGAGCAGCCACAGGTGATCTGCGCCACACGGCGTCACATTGCGCGCTGGCGCGGTGTCCTGAGGTCGACCTCATGGAACGAAGGAGCGCTCATGAACCTCGCACTGTGGATCGCCGCCGGCCTGCTCGCCCTTGTCGCCCTGACCGGCGGCGTCAACAAGACCCTCGTGCCCAAGGCGAATCTGGCCAAGGCCCCTGGCGGGGAGTGGACCGGGCAAGCGGGTGTCGGCTTCGTGAATGCCCTCGGCATCCTCGAACTCCTAGCTGCCCTCGGCCTGCTCAGTACTTCGCTGACCACGATCAACGGCAGCCCCGCGCTCGCCCTGCACCTGGACGGCGAGCTCGACGGGGTGCTGGCGATCCGGATCGACGGCGACCTCATCAGCGGCCTGTACTACGTTCGCAACCCGGAGAAGCTGACCCGGGTCACGACGGAGACCGCACTCACCCTGCGCTGACCGCAGTGGACGGGGCAACTCCGGTAGAATCCCTCGGAGTTGCCCCGCTGCCTCTCATCTCAGTCCTCGGCGACGAAGTCGCCCTGGATGTTCTCCTTGACCCACGCCCTGGCCTGCGCCCGTTCCACCACACGCTGTGCGGTGATGATCACCCGGTTCCCCGGGCTGACGGGCTGTCCGAAGTCGTCGGGATCGTCCCAACTCCTTGACAGAGCGCGCCGGACACGGAACATGAGACCATCCCTGTCCCTCACCGACCCCCACCGAGGAGAACCACCATGCCCGACTGGACCGGCGGCGGCGCCAACCCCGACACCACGACCGAAGCGGTCACCGAAGAGACCCCCGCCGAAGAGCCCGCCCAGGACTCCCCAGACACCGGCGCCGACGCCGGCGCCCCCGCCAGCTGACCAACTGCCCCGCCAGCCGAGGAGATCGCGCCAGCAGTACCGATCCCATTCCCCGGCGTCCCGCCCGTCTCCCCCTCTCCCCCGCCCCTCACACCACCCGCGGCTCGCGCCTGCGCTCCTTCGCCCGCCGCCGGCGCGCACGGCGTTCCAGCGCCGGGGGCTCCCCGGCCGAGGACGCCACCTGGAGGCGCAGTTCCAGCGGCAGCTCACCGCCCACCGCGCCGTACGCGTAGGTCAGCGGGCCGCGCTGGAAGGCCACCACGGCCGCCGACGGGTCGCTGCCCGGCTTCAGCAGCAGTTGCGCCCTCAGCCTGGCCCGCCGGCGAGCCAGGTGCGGGTGCCCGAGCAGGCGGACCCGGGCCGCCGTCACCTCGGGCAGGTGGAGCGCCGCCTCCTGCACCGCACGGCTGAGCGCCGGGCCCCGCAGGCGCAGCCGCAGGCCCGGTGTGCCGTGCGTGGGCAGTTCGATCTCGGCCGGTTCGGGGCGCCGCAGCTGCGCGGCCAACCAGCACACCGACAGCACCACCAGTAGCGCGAACCCCGCCACCACCGCCGGCCACCACCAGCCGCGGTCGCGCCACCGGGTGCGCGAGGCGGTGCTGAGCACCGGCTGGTGCGGTGAGATGAGCGGCCACCAGGACGGCGGCGTGACCGCCAGCCGGTGGTAGACGTCGAAGCCCCCCACCAGCACCAGCAGCGCTCCGATCAGCAGCACCGCCCCGATCACCGCGAGCAGCACCCGGTTCACCGTGGTCCGATTCACCAGCAACCTCCTCCGACGGGCCGGTCACTGCCTGTGCGGCCGGTGCCGGGCCCGCCGCCCGCGCACCTTGAGATCGGGTCGCCGCACCAGGCCGATCCGGTCGAGCTCCTCGTTCAGCACCACGCCCGCCCGGTCGAAGTCGGCGCTGCCGTGCACGGTGACCCGGGCCCGCCGTCGGCCGACCCGGACCCGGGCGGACGCCACCATCGGCTCGGCGCAGACCCGCCACTCCAGCAGCGCGGCGACGCCGAGCCGGTCGACCACTGTGTCGGGCGCCTGGCGCAGCGGCAGCCAGCGCCGCTCGCCCGGCCCCAGGGCCAGTACCAGCAGCCACACCCCGAGCGAGGCCACCACCGCCGCCCCGGCGAGCACCCAGGCCGAGTCCAGGTGACGGGTGGCCAGTTGGTCGGCGAGCCAGTGGCGCCAGCTGCCGGGGTGGTGGCCGGTCCACTCCGACACCGCGTCATAGAGCAGCACTCCCGACGCGGCCAGCACCGCCAGTGCGACCAGCGCCGACGCCCGGGTGCGCGGCGACCGGAGCCGCCGGTGCGGCGGGGCCTGCGCCTCACTCCCCATCGAACAGTCCGACCGGCACCAGGTGCTCCACCGTCACGTCCACCTCCCGCACCTCGATCCCGGCCATCCGGCCCACCCGCTCGGCCACCCGCGCCCGCACCGCCTCGACCCAGGCCGCCAGGTCACCGGGGAACGGCAGGTCCAGCCGGATCCACACCCGGGCGCCTCGCCCGACCACGGTCACCGAGACCCTCGGGCGGCCGCCGACCGGATCGGGCCCGAGCGCCTCCTGGGCGGCGCGCTCGGCGATCCGCTGCAGCACCCGGTCGGCGATCCGCAGCCGGCCGCGCCGTGCGGGTGGGGTGCCCGCGCCGGTGCGCCGCTCCCGCCCGGCCGGCAGCGGGTGGTCCGCCGCCGCCATCAGCGGCGCCGGTCGTGGCTGCGCAGCAGGTCGCCGAGGTCGCCCATGTCGAGGTCGCTCTCCATCAGCCGCCCGACCACGAAGCCGACGGCTCCGAGGGCGAGGACCAGCAGGAAGGCGGCGAAACCGCCGAAGTAGCCGGCGAACCCCAGGGCCATGCCGATCAGCAGGCCGAGGTGGGCGAGATTCATCAGGTACTCCCGAGCGCTCTGGATGGTGTGGCAGTTACTGGACCCGGCCCCGCCGTGGGGAGGGGGAGATCAGCTCCTCCTCCTCTTCCGGCTCGTCCGGCAGGTGGACGTCGTTGACCGCGATGTTGACCTCGACCACTTCGAGGCCGGTGAGCCGTTCCACCGCGCTGATGATGTTGCGCCGCACCGCGGCCGCCAGCTCGGGGATCACCGCTCCGTACTCGACGACCAGGGCGATGTCGATCGCGGCCTGCCGCTCGCCCACCTCGGCCTTGATGCCGCGCGAGACGCTGCTCCGGCCGCCCGAGCCCCGGTCCCACATCGCGCCGAGGGTGCGGGCCAGACCCGAGCCGAGCGCGTGGATCCCGGGCACCTCACGAGCTGCCATGCCGGCGATCTTCCCGACGACACCGTCGGCCATCACCGTCCGACCGCGCTGCTCGGCCTCGGTCGGGCTGCCGTGCGGCGCGTGCGGTTTGGTGATCAGATCGGACGGCTTGGGGGTCTCGGGCATGAGGGTGCCTCCGGCGGTGTCGCTCCAGCTATACCGTAATCAGCACCAACTCTG
This sequence comes from Kitasatospora humi, assembly GCF_020907985.1. Taxonomy (GTDB): domain Bacteria; phylum Actinomycetota; class Actinomycetes; order Streptomycetales; family Streptomycetaceae; genus Kitasatospora; species Kitasatospora humi. The sequence goes on from NZ_JAJJPA010000012.1 coordinate 49,256, forward strand.
ACATTTCGCCACGGAACGTGCCCCTGGAAGCGGACCACGCGCACACGAACAGCCTCCCCGTCAGCGGACCTCCTCGTACTCCGGGACGGCGCTCGGCGCACTCCGGACCTCCGGACGCATGGTCAGGACGAGCAGGGCCGGCCCGGCGAAGAACACCGCGGCGACCAGGCCGACGACGTGCAGGCCGGCGGTGGAGGCCGCCCGTGCGGTCTGCAGCAGCGCCGCGCCCTGGTCGGCCGGCAGGCGGTGGGCGGCGCCGACCGCGCCGGCCGGCGAGTCGGAGGTGCCGTGCGTCCGGTGCCGGTAAACCACCGCCGCCAGGAGGCCCAGGAGTGCGAAGCCCAACGAGCCGCCGAAGTAGTTGCCCGTCTCCGACACCGCTGCCGCCGAACCGGCTCGCTGCGGAGGGCGTGCCGGACAATCCGCGCGGCTGGCTGGTCACCGTCGCGTCCCGACGGCTCATCGACCAGCTGCGCAGCGATCGCGCCCGCCGGGAGCGGGAGTCGGCGATGGCCGCCGAGGTGCCGCCCGACGACGTGCCGGGCACCGACGACACCCTCGTGCTGCTGTTCCTGTGCTGCCATCCGACGCCGACCGCGGCCTCCCAGACCGCGCTGACGCTGCGGGCGGTCGGCGGTCTGACCACGGCCGAGATCGCCCGTGCGTTCCTGGTGCCGGAGGGCACCGTGGCGGCCCGGATCAGCCGGGCCAAGCAGCGGATCAAGGCGGCCAGCAGCTCGTTCGGCCTGCCGGCCGGCGCGGAGCGCGAGGAGCGGCTCCGAGTCGTGCTGCAAGTGCTCTACCTGATCTTCAATGAGGGCTACACCGCCTCATCCGGCCGGGAGTTGGAACGCGCCGACCTCGCTCGGGAGGCGATCCGGCTGACCCGGATGGTGCAGGCGCAGCTGCCGGAGGACGGCGAGGTCGCCGGGTTGCTCGCCCTGATGCTGCTGACCCACGCCCGCCGGGCGGCCCGGACCACGGCGGCCGGCGGTCTGGTGCCGCTGGACGAGCAGGACCGCACCAGTTGGGACCACACCCTGATCGAGGAGGGCATGGCGCTGGTCAAGGAGTCGCTGGCCCAGCCGGTGCTGGGGCCCTACCAGCTGCAGGCGGCGATCGCCGCCACGCACGCCGCTGCGGCCACCGCCAAGGAGACCGACTGGTCGCAGGTGCACGCCCTCTACCTGGTCCTGGAGCGGATCGCACCGAACCCGATGGTCACCCTCAACCGGGCGATCGCACTCGCCGAGACCGAGGGCCCGGCAGTCGGGCTGGCCCTGCTGTCGACACTGGACGGCGACGCGCGGATGGCCGGGCACCACCGGCTGCTGTCGGTGCGGGCGCATCTGCTGGAGAGGGCCGGCGACCGGGCCGGCGCGTACCGGCACTACCGGCGGGCCGCGAGGGCCACCGCCGGCGTCGCCGAGCAGCGGTACCTGGAGGCCCGGGCCGCACGGGTGAAACCCTAGCCGGGAGCGGCCCGGGCGTCGCTCCGGCGCCGGTCACCGTCCCCGGCCCAGAGCCGGTCACCGACCCGGACTCGGGGCGGCTCACCTCCGAGTCAGTCGCCGATCCCGGCCAGGTCGCGCAGGCGGCGTGCCTGGGCCGCGCGCTCGGCGGCGATCTGCTCCTGGTAGTCGCGGTCGGCGGCGCCCTGGAGCAGCGCCTTGGTCTCGATCACCGCGTTGCGCGGGGCGGCCAACAGGGCGGCGGCCAGGTCGCGGGCGGCCGCCTCCAGTTCGGTGGCGGGCACCACCAGGTTGGCCAGGCCCAGTTCGGCGGCCTCCTTGCCGAACACCCAGCGGCCGGTGGCGCAGATCTCCAGCGCCCGCGCGTAGCCGACCAGGTCGGTGAGCGGCTTGGTGCCGGTCAGGTCGGGCACCAGGCCGAGCGAGGTCTCCCGCATCGCGAACTGCACGTCCTCGGCGCAGACCCGCAGGTCGCAGGCGAGCGCCAACTGGAAGCCGGCGCCGACCGCGTGGCCCTGCACCGCCGCGATGGTGATCACGTCGGGTCGGCGCCACCAGCTGAAGGCGTCCTGGTAGCCGGCGATCGCGGCGTCCAGTTCCTGGTCGCTGGAGCCAGCCAGGGCAAGGAAGTTGGGCTCGCCGGGGATGCCTTCCGGGGTGAACATGGCGCGGTCCAGGCCGGCCGAGAAGGAGACGCCCTCGGCGCGCAGCAGCACCACCCGGACGGTGGCGGGCAGCTCCCGACCGACCGCGGCCAGGGCGCGCCACATCGCGGGGGTCTGGGCGTTGCGGCGCTGGGGGTGGCAGAGGGCGACCACGGCGAGTTCGCCCTCGACCTCCAGCCGGACGCCGGCCGCCTCCCAGTCGGCGGGGCTGGCAGGGTTGGGAACGGGCGCGGTCATGGGCACCTCCGGCGAGTTCAGGGCAGGCCAGGACGCGCTGCCCACGGTTCTACCGGAGAGTAACTTATTGGTGCGGGCTTCTGTACCCCGCCCGAGCCAGGGGAACGAACGGTCGGCCGATCGACCTGCGGCCAGTCAATGGGAGCAGTCGAGCGAACATGACGATCGGCGGCCGGATGCAGACGCTCCCGCCGATGGCGGAGACGTCTGTCACGGTCGCCGATGCGTCGCGGAACTGACGGGTCGTCGGATCCAGTGTGCCGCCCGGAGGGTCGTCCGCATCCTCGGAAGCCGGCCCATCTAAACTGACGCGCCGTCAGGATCCCGCTGCCGCAGTCGTTTTGGCCTTGCCGCGCGTGGCACCACCGCGACCCCGGAGGTTCACCCCGGTCTCGCTCAGCATGCGGTGCACGAAGCCGTACGAGCGACCGGTCTCCTCCGCCAGAGCGCGAATGCTCGCCCCGGAGTCGTACTTCTTCTTCAACTCGGCCGCGAGCTTCTCACGCGCGGCACCAGTCACCCGGCTGCCCTTTTTCAGAGTCTCGGCCACCCGTGCCTCCTCGTAGCTGTGCTCGGTCAGATTCCCATGATCACCCATCCCCTGCGTCCTGGCCACCCATTCGACAAGGTCTGTCCGGGGAAAGGAGCGCGCATGGGGCGTACCGCCAGCGCATCGGGGCGCTCACCCTGGGTGTTTGCGCCCCGGCGGCAAACGGGGGCACGCGGCGAAAGTCCTGATCAGCCGGGTCGCCCGGATCAAGCGGGAAGCGGAGCAGGCTAAAACGGAATCCGGGACCTCTTCATTCCCGGAGCGCTGCGCCTGATGAGATCACATCGGCCGGATGCAGGAGCGCGTGTCTACTGAAAGTGAGCACCGGGGGGCGATCGGGTGACCGGCGAAGGACGCCGGAGGGATACGGGCGGTCCCGGAGCCGAGCCGGGACCGCCCGCGCGGAGGCAGCCGGACCGCCCAGGCGCGGAGGCAGCGGACCTCCGACACCTGCGGAGTCAGCGGCCCACGGCTCGCGTGGCGGCGGAAGGACCCCGGTGCGCGCGGCGGCGGAAGCACCCCGACGCACGCGCAGGCGCAGCGGACCCTGATGCGCGCGCAGGCGCAACGGACCCTGATGCGCGCGGAGCCGGCGGACCCCCGCCGCGCGTGGCGGCAGCGGGGGTCGACGAGACGTCAGGCCAGCGCGACCAGGTCGTGGTAAGCCGGGCTCCACAGGTCCTCGACGCCGTCCGGCAGCAGGATGATCCGCTCCGGCTGGAGCGCGTCGACCGCACCCTCGTCGTGGGTGACCAGCACCACCGCACCGGTGAAGGAGCGCAGCGCGCCCAGGATCTCCTCGCGGCTGGCCGGGTCCAGGTTGTTGGTGGGCTCGTCCAGCAGCAGCACGTTGGCCGAGGAGACCACCAGCGAGGCCAGGGCCAGCCGGGTCTTCTCACCACCGGAGAGCACGCCGGCCGGCTTGTCGACGTCGTCCCCGGAGAACAGGAACGAGCCGAGGATCTTGCGGATCTGCACCAGGTCGGTGTCCGGCGCGGACGAGCGCATGTTCTCCAGCACGGTGCGCTCGGGGTCCAGGGTCTCGTGCTCCTGGGCGTAGTAGCCGACCTTCAGCCCGTGACCGGGGATCACCTCGCCGGTGTCCGGCTGCTCGACGCCGGCCAGCATCCGCAGCAGGGTGGTCTTGCCGGCGCCGTTCAGACCGAGCACCACCACGCGCGAGCCGCGGTCGATCGCCAGGTCGACATCGGTGAAGATCTCCAACGAGCCGTACGACTTGGACAGGCCGCTGGCGGTCAGCGGCGTCTTGCCGCACGGGGCGGGGTCCGGGAAGCGCAGCTTGGCGACCTTGTCGGAGGCCCGCACCTCGTCCAGGCCCGACAGCAGCTTCTCGGCGCGGCGGGCCATGTTCTGCGCGGCGACCGTCTTGGTGGCCTTGGCGCGCATCTTCTCGGCCTGGGCGTTGAGGGTGGCGGCCTTCTTCTCGGCGTTGGCCCGCTCCCGCTTGCGGCGCTTCTCGTCGTCCTCCCGCTGCTGCTGGTACTGCTTCCAGCCCATGTTGTAGATGTCGATGCAGGACCGGTTGGCGTCCAGGTAGAAGACCTTGTTGACGACCGTCTCGACCAGGTCGACATCGTGGGAGATCACGATGAAGCCGCCCTTGTAGGTGCCCAGGAAGTCGCGCAGCCAGGCGATCGAGTCGGCGTCCAGGTGGTTGGTCGGCTCGTCCAGCAGCAGCACATCGGCGTCGGAGAAGAGGATCCGGGCCAGCTCGACCCGGCGGCGCTGACCACCGGAGAGGGTGTGCAGCGGCTGCGCGAGGATCCGGTCCGGCAGGCCGAGCGCGGCGGCGATGGTGGCGGCCTCGGCCTCGGCGGCGTACCCGCCCTTGGTGAGGAACTCGGTCTCCAGCTTGGCGTACTTCTTCATGGCGTTGTCGCGGGTGGCGCCCTTGCCGTTGGCCATCCGCTCCTCGTTCTCGCGCATCTTCTTCAGCACGAGGTCCAGGCCGCGGGCGGAGAGGATCCGGTCCCTGGCCAGCACGTCGAGGTCGCCGGTGCGCGGATCCTGCGGGAGGTACCCGATCTCGCCCGAACGGGTGACCGTGCCGGCGGCCGGCAGGCCCTCGCCGGCCAGCACCTTGGTCAGCGTGGTCTTGCCGGCACCGTTGCGCCCGACCAGGCCGATCCGGTCACCGGGAGCCACCCGGAAGCTGGCGGACTCGATGAGGATGCGGGCACCGGCACGCAGTTCGAGGGCGTTGGCGGAAATCATGGCTGGTCGGGACTCCTGGGACGGGAAAGCGGCGGACGGCAGGTCGCACTGGCGGGTGCCGCCGCTAATGCAGAGCGAGAACAGCCATGCGGGCCAGTCTACCGAACACGCCGAGGGCGCCCGGGGGAATTAATCCGGGGCCCCGGCCGGCGGCCGGGCGCCGCACCGGTCGGGGCGGGCCGCGGCGCGTGGTCGGTGCGCCGGCGGCGCGTGGTCACTTCGCGGGCTGCGGGCTCGCGCCCGGGCTCGGGCAGCCACCGGCCGCCGGCTCGGCCGCGAACGGCGCCGACGCGCTGCCGCACGGCACCTCGGTGACTCCGGTGTCCGCGTCCAGCACGCGGCTGCCGAGCAGCGGGCCGTCATCCAGCCGGACCCGGTGGCCGTCCAACCGGGTCAGTTCCACGGCAGGACCGGCGTTGACCACGAAGCCGTGGTCCACCAGCTTGAAGCCGGTCACCGAGCCGGGCAGCTGGTGGCCCGATCCGGAGGCGGCGGTGCAGGCGCGCGGCAGCAGCACCGCGTCGTCGGTGCTCACGGCACGCGTCGGGTCGTAGAGGCAGCCGGCCTGCGGGCGGGAGTTGAACCTGAGATCCCCGTCACGGTCGCGGAAGCCCATGGTCAGGCCCGGGGTGAGCACCTGCACCCACGGCTCGGGGTTGAGCACGGTCTGCACCGCGGAAGCGGCCCGCTCCAGCTCCAGCTCCTTGCGCTGGGCATCGGTGCGCTGGGCGATGCCCGGCTCGTCGCTTCCGTGCAGCCAGTCGGACAGGCCGGGCACCGACCGGTGCCAGCGGACCTCGTGGTCGGCGACCCGCAGCGAGGTGACCATGCCGTCGTCCCAGACCACGATCGCGCTCTGCTCCGGCGAGCCGGACTCACCCAGCATCGACACGTGCAGCGCGGTGGCGCCGTCCCGCCGGTAGGACCAGAGCAGCGAGCCGGTCGACGGGTCGTAGGCCTCCAGACCGGGGCCGATCCGGAACTCCGGCGTGACCGCGTCGGCCGACTGGGCACCCACCGGGCTGGCCTCCGCCTTGCCGGGCGCGGAAACCTGGTCGCCGAACGGCACCGGGCGGTTGGCGTGGGCGGCGGCACCGGCTCCGAGCACCAGCAGCACCGCGAGCGCGGGCAGGGCGGACCGGGGGGTCAGGGTTCGAAACGGCTTCCAGGACACCTCCGGAGGGTACCTGCCCCGTCTGTCGGCGTCAGCTCGGCGGGTCCAGCTCGCCCATCTGCGGGAAGTGAACCGGACAATCCCCGGTCTCCCGTGGACACTGATCCTGACCAGGCCTGACCTGATCGATGCCAGTCAGACGAGCCGCTGATGATGGATCAAAAGCGCGCTCACTTCGAGTCGAATTACTCCAGACTCGCTGAATGTGTCCACTTTAGGGTGACATTGGGCTTTCCTGGCGTCTCGTCCCCTTACTGTCTGTGTCACCGCACACACGGTGCGCGCCGCACACCGCGGCCGGACCCGAGGAGAGACGATGCGCATCGGCCGCCTGGCCCTGGCCGGGTCCGCACTGCTGCTGCTCACCACCGCGGGCATCTCCAGCAGTACCGATCCGCTCAGCACCGCCGAACGCAAGCCCGCCGGCGGCACCCACGACACCGGCGCGGCCGCCGCGTCGCACGCGGGAGCGTCCAAGCCCACCACCCGGCGGGCCGACCACCAGGTGCCGTTCGGTGCCTTCGTCGGCTCCTGGGACAACTACATTCCGCAGATCGCCCGGATGGCGGCCTGGCTGCACGGCGCCAACATGCAAGTTGGCCACACATATCTGGCCGGAAACAACTGGAACGACGTCGAGGGCGACAACCGGGTCCTCGCGGTCTGGTCGCAGTGGCGGCTGGCCGACCGCAACCGGACGCTCGTGCTGAACGTGCCGATGCTCACCCCCAACGAGGGCCACGTGCCCGACGACGAGGTGGCCGACCTGCTCAGCCAGGGCGCCCGCGGCACGTTCGACCAGCACTACCTGCGGCTCGCCCGCAAGCTCGTCACGCTCGGCGGCAGCGACACCGTGATCGTGCTCGGCTGGGAGATGAACGGCATCACCTACACCGGCCGCTGCCGCCCCGACCCGGCCGCCTGGAAGACCTACTGGCGGCGGATCGTCGACGTGATGCGCTCGGTGCCGGGCCAGCGGTTCCGGTTCGACTTCACTCCCAGCCGGGGCCTGGACGACATCGCCTGGACCAAGTGCTACCCGGGCGACGACGTGGTGGACATCATCGGCACCGACACCTACGACCAGCCGGCCGGCGCCACCTTCGACGACATGGTGGACGAGCCCTACGGCCTGGAGGAGCAGGTGGAGTTCGCCGCCAAGCACGGCAAGCCGGTCTCGTACCCGGAGTGGGGGCTCTTCCGCAACGGGGACGACCCCGACTACGTGCGGCGGATGGTGGAGTGGATGCGCACCCACGACACCGCCTACCAGACGGTCACCGACTACTGCCCGCACGGCTTCTGGGAGTGCCACGACAATCCGCAGGCCAGCGCCGTCTACCAGGAGCTGATGAGCCCCGACCAGGGGGTGTCCCTGCCCAACGACGCTGACGACGTTCCGGCGCTCCCGCACCGGCCGCGCCCCTCCATCGACGCCGAGAGGCAGACGCGCCACCCGCACCCCGGCTCCGGTTCCGGCTCCGGGTCCGGTTCCGGCTCCGGGTCGGGCTCCGGCTTCGGTGACTCGCCGGTGACGACCCGACGCCCACGCCCCACCTCGGCCCCGACCCCGGCGAGGCCGTCCGCGACCGCGACGGCCCCGGTGATCCCGGACCTGTCGATGCTGCCCAGCCTGCTGCCCAGCCTCCCGTCCGGCTTCCCCGACCTGTCGGGCATGATCCCCGACCTGTCCAAGCTCCCCAGGGTGAGCGTGCGACAGGGCAACGGCTGACGGCGGGACGGGCACCCGGGCGAGCTGCCCGGGCTCGGCGCCGCTGAGGGCCCTGTGGATCAGCGGCGCCGGCGGAGGCCCAGGGATCGGCGGCGCGGCGCCGCTCCGGGAGCTCTCTCGGGTCCTGCGGTGCCGGCCGGGAGCTTTGTCAGGACCTGCGGTGCCGGCCCCGGGGCTTTCTCGGGACCGGCGGCGCCGGCCGGGGCTCCTGCTGCTCAGCGGCGCAGCAGGGCGCGCAGCCGCCGGACCGGCCGACGCAGGTACGGCGCCAGCGCCCACCGGGCCCGCACCACGGCCAGCCGCAGGGTCAGCCTGACCGCGCAGCGGCGCGGACCGAGCAGCAAGCGCAGATTGCGTTCCCGGTCCGGGCGCCACCGCTCCTTGTACGGCTCCTCACCGCGCATCAGGCTGAGTTCCGGGACGCCCGCTAGGACGGCCTCCTGCAGGGACGTCCCGAACAGCAGCCCGGCGATGTCCAACCGCTCCCGCAGCGCCGGGTGCGCGCCGTACAGGTAGAGCCCGGCCAGCCTGGGGCAGAGCATCAGCAGGTCCACCGCCATCAGCTCACCGTCCAGGTAGTAGCGGTAGACCACCGCCTGGCCGGACCGGGCCAGGCGTCCCGTCGACTCCGCCAGGTGCGCCCGGAACCGCTCGCTCAGGTGCTCGGGGGTGACGCGGCGGCTCTCCCACTGCAAGGCGTGCAGCCGCAGCAGGTCCGCCATCGCGGCCTCGACCTCGACGGCCGGCACCCGGCGCGCCTCCACCCCGGAGTCCGCCAGCTTGCGCTGCTTCGCCCGGTTGCGCTGGGCGGTCCGTCCGGGCAGCCGGGCCATCAGCTGCTCCATCGGCACGGCGGGAAGGTACTGGCAGACCGAGTCCGGAAGCTGGTGCCGCCGCCCGGACCAGGCGGCGTACAGCAGGTGCGCCGCCGAACCGGCCCGCACCTCGCGCAGCTCCAACGCCTGCCAGGGCCGGCGCACCGGAAGCGCGGCGGCCAGCCGGGTGGCGGCCTCCGCGGCGTACTCGTCGTCCAGCAGTACATCGGTGTAGTCGACCAGGCCGCCGCCCAGCCCGGTGAGGGTGCCGGTGCGGTTGCGGAGCAGAGCGGCGGCTCCGACCAGCACGCCGGCGCGGCGCACCAGCACCACCCGCAGCGCGCCGGGCCGCCCGTACGCCCGCCACCAGGACGCCTGCCAGCCGGCCGACTGGAACGGCGTGGCGCTGCGGCAGCGGGCGGCCAGCGCGTCCCACTCGTCGGCCAGCTCGTCCAACGCCGTGTCGTCACAGCGAAGTTCGGCCTGCCATTCGGCCGTCGAGCGGATCGGTTCGGGCAGCGCCGTGGGGCGGCGCCAGAGCGGTTGCAGCGAGGTCACGGGGTTCTCCCGGCCGGCTCCTCGGTCCGTCCGGCCCGCTCGATCCCCTGGGCCGCCGACGCGTCATCCCGCGCTGCCGGCTTGGCTTCCTTGGCGCCGGGCTTGGCTTCCTTGGTGCTCGGCTTGGCGACGTGTCTGCCCGGCTGCCGGAGCGGCGGCTTCCCGGTGCCGGACTGCTGCCGGAACGGCTTCGCCGCGGTGCGCTGCGGTTCGGCAACCGGCTGCCCGTTCGCAACCGGCTGCCCGTTCGTCATCGGCAGCGTGTTGGTGACCGGCTGCCCGTTCGTCATCGGCTGCTTGCTCACCACCGCCTGCTTGCTCACCACCGCCTGCCCGTTCGCGAGCGGCTGCCCGTTCGTCATCCGCAGCTTGTTCCTGACCGGCTGCTCCTTGGCCGGTGCCGGGACCGCGGCAGGCTCGGCCGCAGGCGCCGGAGCCGATGCCGACGGCGGAGGCGAATCCGAGGCCTTGACCGAAGCCGTGGCCGCAGTCGATGCCGAAGACGGCACCGGTACCGGGGCCGGGGCTGATGTCGAGACTGGTGCAGGGGCCGGTGCCGGGAGCGCCGCCGCGGTCGGCGCGGGGGCCGGCACCGTGGCGGCGGCCCCGCTCGCCGGAGCCTCGCCCGCCGACCGCCGCTGCACCATCAGCGCCAACGAGCCCAGCAGCACCCCGGCGGCGGCGCCGACCGCGATGTCCAGCGCGCCGGTCGGGCTGGTCGGCTTGTCCGGCGCGGCGGCGGGCGCCAGCGCGACCAGCCGCACCCCGGTCTCCTTGCTGGTGCCGTTGCCGAAGCCGATCAGCGCCCGGGCCACCGCGTCGGCCGTTCGCACCGCGTCCTTGGGGCGCGAGCCGGTGCCGTCGATCTCGATCACCGGGGCGTCAGGCGAGGTGGTGGCGCTCACCAGCTCGGTCAGCTCGCCCGGGGTGCGCCCGGCCTCACCGGCGGCCAACGCCAGCACCTGCGGCTGACCGGCCAAACGCCCGTATGCCTGGGCGAAGTTGACGGCCTGAGTGGACTCGGTGGCACTCTCCGGCACCACTGCCACATAGGAGTTGGCCGTGTACTGGGGCGTTGCCGTGACGGCGTAGCCGGCGCCGGCCAGCGCACCCAGCGGAACGGCCGCGACCAGCGGCCAGAGCCGGCGCACCGGGCCGTGGACGAGGTGTGTTCTGTCGAACATCTCAGGTCTCCCTCTAGGCCCGGGCGGCGCCGCACGCCGTCCGAGCTGCTGGTACAGCTCACCCAGGCGGGCCGCTGTGTGGACGATGTCGTAGTGGGCCACGGCCGGCGGGTGCGGCAGTGGGCCGGCCGGGCGGATGGTGGCGAGGTCGAGCAGGGCCCGGCGGTAGGCGTCGGCGGTCGAGGGCAGCTTCCGGGCGCCGGGGGCGGCGTCGGGCGGCAGTTCCTCCAGCGCCGGGCAGCCGCTGTGCAGCACCGGCAGCCCGGCCGCCAACCCCTCCAGGACGGCCAGTCCGAACGTCTCCTCCAGCGAGGGCGCGGCCAGCACGTCCATCGCGGTCAACAGCTCCGGCACGTCGGCCCGTTCGCCGGTGAAGACGGCCCGCGGCCCGGCCGCCCGGGCCAGCCGGTCCCGCTCCGGGCCGTCCCCCACCACCAGCAGCCACACCTGATCGGGCAGTTGGCCCACTGCCCGGGCCAGCACTTCGAACCGCTTGCCGGTGACCAGTCGGCCGACCGCGCCGACCACGAACGCCTGCTCCGGCACGCCGAGTTCGCGGCGCAGCCGGGCCCGCAGTGCGGATCGCTCAGGCTCGTCGTGCCGCAGCCGCCCGACCTCGATGCCATTCGGCAGCACCGCCACCCGCTGCCTGGGCACGCCCCAGTCGGTCAGGGTGCCGGCCACCCGCTCGGAGACGGCCACCGTGGTGCTGCCGAGCCGTTCGGCGGCCAGGTAGAGGGACTTGACGCCGGTGCTGACCGGCCGGCCCTCGATGGTCCCGGCATGCAGCGAGTGTTCGGTGGCCAGCACCACCCGGACTCCGGCCAACCGGGCGGCGAGGCGACCGTAGAGCCCGGCCCGGTAGAGGTGGGTGTGCACCGCGTCGTAGCGCCCGTGGCGGATCAACCGGACCAGGCGCGGCAGCACCCCGAGGTCGCGGTTGCCGCGCATCGCCAGGTGGTGCACCCGGACGCCGTCCGCCCGCAGGGCCGCCGCCATGCTGCCGGGGTTGGTCAGGGCGGCCACCTCGCAGTCGATCCCGGGCGGCAAGTGGCGGATGGTCAGCAGCAGTTGCTGCTCCGCCCCACCGGCGGCCAGCCCGGTGATGATGTGCAGCACTCTCATCCGTCCGCCCCCCGTCTGCGCAGGTCGGCGATGACTTCACGCAGCCCGTGCCGCCCCCGCTTGGCGCGCAGCCGCCAGGCCCCGTCCCGGTCGCCGACGTAGCAGCGCGGCAGTGCGTAGCGGCCGGCCAGTGAGGTGTGCCGGATCGCCACCGCGTAGTCGTAGCCGGCCCGTTGCACCGCCCGGCTGGCGGCGGCGTCCACCGCGCCGTACGGGTAGCAGAAGCCGCGCACCGGCTCGCCGAGCAGCTCGGTCAGCAGGGTGCGACTGCCCTCCACCTCGGCGCGCAGCACCCCGGGCGGCACCTCGGGCAGCGCCAGGTGACTCATCCCGTGCGAACCGATCTCCCAGCCGGCGGCGGCCAGTTCACACACTTGTCGTTCCGTCAGCAGCGGCTTCCGGGGCCCTTCGGCGTCCCAGCAGTTGACGTCGCCGAGGCGTTCGGTGACCACGAAGGCGGTGGCCGTGAAGCCGTGTTCGGAGAGCACCGGGACCACGTGCCGGACGAAGTCGGCGTAGCCGTCGTCGAAGGTGAGGCCGACCAGCCGTTCGCGCCGGCCGGCCGCTCGCGCGGCGAGGAGTTCGCGGATGCTCACACCGCGCCAACCACGGACGGCCAGCCAGCGCATCTGCTGGGCGAAGCGCTCGGGGCTGACGGTGAGCAGGTACGGGTCCTCGTCCTCGTCGGCCACCGAGTGGTACATCAGGATCCACGGCATCGCTGGTCGGCGAGCGCGCCCCGGCCCCGGGGTACCGCTCTGGTGGGGCAGACATGTGCGGCCCGTGAGTTCAGCGACCATCGCGCAGCGTTCCTTCCTCCAGACGTGGCACCGGCCCGGCGCCCTCGCCGCCCCGCTTCGGGCGCAGCAGAGCCCGCACCCGGTTGGCCGGGCCGGTCAGCTCGCGCGCGCCGAACAGCGCACCGAGCACGAGGTAGGCCGCCACCACGGCGGCGCCGCCGACCAGCACCGCCGGCAGGCCGGTGCCGACGGCGTCACAGGCGGCGAGGCCGACCGCGGTGGCGCCGGCGGCGGCCAGCACCAGGCGGGCCTGGCCGATCAGCACCAGACGGGTGCGCAGCGCGATCCCGCGCAGCTCCAGGCCGCGCAGCAGCAGCACGGCGGTGGTGGTGATGCCCGCCGCGTTGCCGCCCGCCACCCCGAGCGCCCCGAACCGGGGCGCGCTGGCCAGGCCGACCAGCGTGGTGACGGCCAGGCCGAGCACCATCGCGGCCACCGGGAACCAGTCGAACAGCCGGCCGCCGCCGTCGTCGGAGCCCGGGTCGTCGGCCCGCCGGACCGCCGGACGCATCGAGAAGAACGGCCGGACCATCACCCCGATCAGCGCCTGGGCGAGCAGTCCGAAGCTGTAGACCCGGATCACCTGGGCGGTGGCGGCGGTGTCGGCGGGTCCGAACGCGCCGCGCTGGAAGAGCAGGCCGACCACGGCCGGTGCGCAGGCGAACAGGAACGCCATGCCCGCCAGCACCACGGCCGCCGCGTGGCCGAGGTCCTTCTCCACCCGGTCCCGGGCCGCGATCAGGTCGCCGGCCGCCAGCGCCCTGGCGACCAGCGGAAAGGTCACGGTGCAGATCAGGATGGCCGTGGTCATGGCGAGTTGGGAGACCTTGGCCGCGTAGTTGAGGTGCGAGATGGTGCCCGGCGGCAGTGCCGAGCCGAGGTAGCGTTCGATGAAGACCTGGGACTGCCGGGTCAGGGTGAACGCCGCGACCGGCAGCAGCGCCATGGGGCTCAGCAGCAGCGGCCGGCCGCTGCCGGCCTTGGAGCGGCGGCGGGCCCGGCCGAGGTGCAGCATCGCGCCGAACGGCCCGACCAGCACGCCCGCCATCAGCAGGCTGCCGAACGCCACTCCCAGCGCGGCCGACCGTACGCCGAGCAGGCTGTGGCAAGCCGTCAGGACGGCCAGGATGCCCACGTTGTAGGCGACGTAGATGGTGGCCGGCGCGCTGAACCGGTGATGGGCCCGCAGCGCCGAGGCGAAGTAGCCGGCCAGTCCGAACGGCACGATGGTGACGGCGGTCAACCGGGTGCAGGTGACCGCCAGCCGCGGGCTGGCCAGCCCCGGGGCCAGCAGGTGCACCAACTGCGGTGCCCACAGCATGGTGGCGCCGGAGAGCCCGCAGAGAGCGGTGACCAGCCAGGGCAATGTGGCGCCGGTGAGCTGGCGCACCGGGTCGGGCCCGTCGGGCCGTTCCTCGCGCAGCACCAGCGCCAGGCTGAACGCGGGCACCATGAGGAACGCCATGGCGTCCTCGATCAGCAGCGGCGCGGCGGTCTCGGGCACGGTCCAGGAGACCAGGAAGGCGTCGGTGCCCTCGTCCGCGCCGAAGTACCGGGCGAGCAGCAGGTCGCGCAGCAGTCCGAGTGCGGAGCCGGCCGCGCTGAGCACCGCCGTGATGCCGAACGCCTTCGCCAGGAAGGACGGTTGACGGCGGCCGGCCCGGGGCGCTGTGGCCACCCGTTCGGTGGTGGTCACGCAGTCGCCTCCAGGGCCGGCGGCCGGTCCTGCCCCGCCTGCTCGGCGGGCAGCGCCGCCCAGGCGGCCAGGCCCAGGACCACCGAGGTGAGCACGGTGGTGGTGCCGCCGATGTCGGCGTAGAGGAAGTCCACCAGTACCCAGCAGAGCAGGCCTGCCACGACCGGTCCGGCCGGACCTCGGCGGCGCAGGCAGCCGATCAGCAGCGCCAGGAACAGCGTGCCGTAGGCGGTGAATCCGAGCAGCCCCTGGTCACTGAGCACCAGGAGGTACATGTTGTGCGGGGAGAGCAGTGGTTCACGCTGGAACCCGGAACCGGCGCCGGCCGTGTCGCTGCCGGAGGAGAGTCGCAACGGGGCGTGCGAGTCCCGCAGTTGGCGGAAGCTCTTCGGGCCGGCGCCGGTGGCCGGGTGGTCGGCCCAGATGGCGCGGGCAGTGGCCCACAGGTCGTAGCGGTCACTGACCGAGTGGTCCTCGTTGCCGCTGGAGACCGTTCCGATGCTGTTGAGGCGCTGGGCGATCCCGCCGCTGCCCGCGTTGAGACCGCCGCCCGCGCGGGAGGCGCCCGTACCGACCGCGCCGAACAGCACGACGGCCGCGGCCAGTCCGAGTCCGGCCCAGCGCAGCGCCCGCCGGGCGTCCGCCTTGAGCAGCAGCACGGTGGCGCCGACGGCGGTGGCGATCCAGCTGCCCCGGCTGAACGAGACCGCCAGTGGGAACACCAGGAACGCCGCCGATGCCAGCATCGTCCTCCTGGCCCAGGTCTTCTGGCTTTCGAGCAGTCCCAGCGCCAGGGCTGCGAGGAGTCCGAAGCTGACCACGCCGGACATCGCCATCACGTCCAGCACCCCGAAGGTGCCTACGGCGCGGATCGGTTGACCGGTGTAGGAGGCGCCGGTCCTGGTGAGGTACTGCTCGGCGCCGACCACGCCCTCGATCAGCGCGGCCAGTACCAACGAGCCCAGGACCAGCCGCAGATCGGTGCGGTCGCGCAGCGCGGCGAGCACCGCGAGCGGGACCAGCACGAAGATCTGCTCCTGCCGGACGAAGCCGCTGGCGCTGAGCTCGGGATCGGTCGAGGTGACCGTCGCCACCGCACCGGCCACCGTCACCGCGCCGAACAGCACGGCCGCCCGGCGGCTCAGGCCGATCCGCCGTCCGCGCAGCAGGTCGATGGCGAGCAGTAGCACCAGCAGGCCCGACGCGACGTCGGCGGCCGTGACGTGGACGGCGGCTGACACGTCCTTCTCGCCGGTGGGCACGCAGACCAGCAGGACGGTCGCGGCGGCGACCAGGCTGGGCCGGCGCAGCAGCCCCACCGCCGGATGTCCCGCCGCGCGGGCCCGGGCGGGGCGGGGCGCGGCCGGAGCACGGTGGGGCAGGGTCAGGACCACGACTGTCAGCTCCCGTCGGGTCGGAGCATCAGGGCCGCGGTGCGCAGCAGGATCTTGACGTCCTGCCACAGGCTCCAGCTCTCGATGTAGCGGTTGTCGAAGCGGGCCCGGTCCTCGATCGAGGTGTCCCCGCGCAGCCCGTTCACCTGGGCCAGGCCGGTCAGCCCGACCGGGACCCGGTGCCGGTCGGCGTACTCCCGGTCGGTCTTGCTGAACCGCATGACGAAGTACGGCCGTTCGGGGCGCGGTCCGACCAGCGTCATGTCGCCGCGCAGCACGTTCCACAGCTGCGGCAGTTCGTCCAGCGAGCTGCGGCGCAGCAGGCGGCCGATCCGGCTCATCCGCTCGTCCTGGGCGATGTTCCAGTGGGTGGCCGACTCGTGCTCGTTGGCCGGGCGCAGGGTGCGGAACTTCAGCAGCGTGAAGACCTGGCCGTCCAGGCCGGTGCGCTGCTGGCGGAAGAGCACGCCGGGACCGGTGTCCAGCCGCACCGCGAGTGCGCAGACGGCCAGCACCGGCGAGAGCAGCAGCAGGCCGGTGCCGGCGGCGAGCACGTCCAGCGCCCGCTTGGCCGCCCAGCCGGGCCGGCGCATCGCCGGCCGGGGCAGCCGCAGGCAGGGGTAGCCCCAGAGGTGGTCGATGCCGCCGCGCAGGCCGGCGGCCAGACCGCCGTGCTCACGCAGCCCGGGAACCAGCCAGACCTGGCAGCCGAGCCGGACCGCGGCGCGCAGGGTGGCGACCGTCTCCTGGTCGTCGGTGGACTCGGCGGTGACCAGCACCCGCCGCACTCCGTACCGCCGCACCGCGCGGACGAGCATCGCGCGCCCGCCGAGCACCGGCACCGGGGAGTCGGCCGGCAGCCGGACCGGATCCGGGTCGAGGAAGCCGACCGGGCGCATCCCGTACTCGGCCCGCTCGCGCAGCGCGGCGGCGATCCGCTGGCCGAGCGCCCCGGCGCCGAGCAGCAGCACCGGCATCGGCCGGCGGCGGTGGCTGCGGCGGAGCAGCCCGTAGAGCGCGGTGCGGCCGAGCAGCGCCGACAGCACCAGCACGCCGAGCAGCACCAGGAGTCTGACGCCGCCGGCCGGCCCACCGATCGGCCAGGGTGCGGGCAGCCGGAGAGCCGGGAGGCAGGAGGCGGGCAGGCAGGCGGCCAGGGTGACCGCGAAGGCCAGCGCGACGGCCGCCCGCCCGAGCAGGGTGGGGAGCTCGTCCAGCGCGGACGGGGTCATCCGGGTGCGGTAGAGGCCGGCGGCCAGGTTGAGCGGGAGCAGTACCGGGAGCACCATGGCCGCGTCGGCGAACGGACGGGACGGGTCGACGGCGCAGCAGACCGACCCCGCGGCGACCGCCAGCAGGTCGACCACGAGCAGGCCGGCGGGCAGTGCGGCCCGCAAGCCCAGTCCCCGGCGGTTCCAGCGCCCGAGCTGCGCGTTGGAACGGGTGCGGGACAGCGTGGGCCGGTTGGGCCGGTCGAGGAGCTCGGTACCGAGCCACCGGCTGCCGGCCCCGGGTCGCCCCGGCCGCGGCACACTCTCGTGCTCAATGGTCATCTGCTCACGAACTCCCCTGATGTGATGGGCGGCGCTCGTTCCGTTCGCACAAGGATCAGAGGCGAAATCGCGTACGCCGGGTCGCACACCAGGTCGCACGCCGTTGCGCACGACGTGTTGCACGCTGTCTCGCACGTTCTCCCGCACTTTTCTCGCACTTTGGGAACGAAGCAGGCAAAGTCAGACGTTACCGAACGTGAGCCGGATTTCCGGAAGCTGACTTGCCATCATCATTCCGCTTGCCCATTAATATGAATAACCGATGTGATCCCGTGTGATCATGGTTGACCTGCGTCAGAAACGACGTGGACCGCCGTCCCGCCCCCCTTTCGCCCCCGGCCCCGCCGACCGTCGACCATGTCGACAAGCCGAACCCGGTGAAGATCTGGTGGGGATCTCGTCGGCTTCACGGCCTGAGAAACGATCAGATGCGCGCCGGGACACGGGAAGTCACACGGTCAGACTCGATCGACTCCCGGTAGAGCTGCGACACTCGCGCGATCACCGTCCGGATGTCGTGCCGCTCGCACACCCAGGCCCGGACGGCCGCGCCGCGCCGCGCACACTCCAGCGGATCGGCCAGTGCCGCCGCCAGCGCACTGGTGAGGGCCGCCGGGTCGTCCACCGGGATCAGCGCCGCCTCGTGGTCGTCCGGCGGCAGCTGCTCGCGGGCCCCGGAGACGTCCGTGAGCAGCACCGGCCGCCCCATCGCCATCGCCTCCAGCGGCGCCAGCGCCATGCCCTCCCAGCGCGAGGGCAGCACCACCAGGTCCGCGGCCGCCAGCCACGGCCGCGGATCCGGCACCTCGCCGGCCAGCCGCACCCGGTACGGCTCCGGCAGCGCCCGTGCTTGGGCGGCCAGCACCGCCGCGTCCGGCCCGCCGCCGACCAGCGCCAGCCGCGCGCCCGGCACCCGCCGCGCCACCGCCGGCCACGCCGCCAGCAGCACGTCCTGCCCCTTCTGGCGGCAGAGCCGCCCGACGCAGACGGCCAGCGGCTCGTTCAGGTCCAAGCCGAGGGAGAGACGGGCGGTGCGGCGCTCGGCGCGCTCGGCAAGGGCGTAGTGGGCCAGGTCGACGCCGTTGGGGATGACGGTGTAGTCGGCGTGGATGCCGTGCGCGACGCCGTCGGCGCGCTCCTGCTCGCTGACGCAGAGGACACTGGTCGCCCAGCGCGCCGCACGCCGCTCCCAGCGGACGGTCAACCGGGTGACGATCCCGGTGGTGGCTTCGAACGACCAGGCGTGCGGCTGGAAGACGGTGGGAACGCGCCCGCGCACCGCCAGCCGCCCCACCAGGCCGGCCTTGGCGCTGTGCAGGTGGACGACGTCGGGGCCGGCCCGCCGCACCAGCCGGCGCAGCGTCGCCGCCTCACCGAGCACCGACGGGCCGGGCGAGCGACGGGCCGGCCAGTCGAGCAGCTCCGCCCCGGCGGCCACCGCCTCACGCGGGAGCCGGCCGCCGGACGGACAGGCCACCACCACCCGGTGCCCCGCGGCGCGCTGCCCGCGCACCAGGTCGGCCACCACCCGTGCGACGCCGCCGTCCACCGGCTGGGATACATGAAGGATCGTCAGTTGCACGGCGGCGAGCCTAGAGTCACGGCACGCTACGCAGCGTACATAGCCACCCGCGGGTGGCCTGGGTCCACTCGTACGGGGTGGCCGCTCGCACGAGTGTCCCGGTCCTGCTGCCGCTGCCTCCTACTTCAGGTGGTCGGCGAGGCGGGCCAGCACCTCGTCGTGGATCCGGTTGAGGCCCTTGGGCGCGAAGGTGCGCTCGAAGAAGCCGCCGATGCCGGTGGCGCCCTGCCAGGTGGTGTCGATCGCCACGGTGGTCTGCCCGGCGCCCGCCGCGGTCACCGTCCAGGTGATCACCATCGAGGAGTTGCCGTCGGTCTCCACCAGCGTGCCCGGCCGGGGCGCACTGACCGTGAACAGGCAGTCGCGCACCCGCTTCTCGGTCGCCTGCAGCTTCCAGTGCACCTGGGTGCCGGCGCCGATCCCGCCGGCCCGCACCTCGTACTCGCTGTACTGCGCGGGCAGCAGTTGCGGGCGGACGGTGTTGTAGTCGGCGATCGCCTCGTACACCTGCTCGGGCGTGGCGGAGTACGTCCGCTCGGTACGGGCGTGGACCTGGGCCATGGCGCTCTGCTCCTCGTGACTGGCAGCCGATCCCGCAAGGGGTCCGCCGCGCAACTGAATCGCCGCCAAGCTTAGGCTGACCTGGTGCTGACGAAGGTGAAGGCCCTCCACTACCTGACCCCGCTGCGCGCCGGCGGTTCCGTCCCCGCCGTCGTCGAGACCGACGACCTCGGTACGTACGTGGTGAAGTTCGCCGGCGCCGCGCAGGGCCGCAAGGCGCTGGTGGCCGAGGTGATCGTGGGCGAGCTGGCGCGGCGACTGGGACTGCGGGTGCCGGATCTGGTGGTCGTGGACTTCGACCCGGCGGTGGCGGCGCACGAGCCGGACGAGGAGATCCAGGACCTGCTGCGGGCCAGCGCGGGGCTGAACTTGGGGATGGACTACCTCCCGGGGTCGACGGACTTCCGTCCCGGGCAGCCGGTCCCGGTCTCCCCGCTGGAAGCCGGCGCGGTGGTGTGGCTGGACGCGCTGACGGCCAATGTCGACCGCACCCGGGCCAACCCCAACATGATGGTGTGGCACCGCACGTTGTGGCTGATCGACAACGGCGCCGGGCTGGTCTTCCACCACCGCTGGTCCACCGCGGTCACGTCGGTGGACCGGGCGTACGACATGAGCGGGCACGCACTGGGCGGCTACGCGCCCGATGTGGCGGGCGCCGACCGGGAGTTGGCCGGGCGGGTGACCGAGGAGCTGGTGCGGGAGGTGGTGGCGCTGGTGCCGGAGGAGTGGCTGGAGCTGGAGCACTTCGGCTCGCTCGACGCCGTGCGCGAGGCGTACGTCCGACACCTGGTCGCGCGGGCGGCGGTGTCGGACCGCTGGCTGCCACGGGAGTTCGCGTCCGAGGAGCAGCTGCGGGCAGCGGAGGCGGCGGCGAGGGCACGCAGCCAGGCGGGGCGGCCGGCCTGGCTGCAGAACGTGCCGGACCTGCACGGACGTTAGGGCCGGCCGCCGCTCCACCGTGCACGAGCGACAGGGGGCCCCTTGAAGCCCCTGAGCTGCTGGACAGCGGCTGGGCGCCGCGCGCTCGACACCTGGCGCGGCCGCAGGCTGACCCAATGTGCGGGTGGCGTCGAGGAGTCGATGCCACCCGCACATTGGAAGGCATCGATCAGCGACGGCACGGCGGAGTGGGCGGCCGCGAAGGGCAGCAGGCGTCCGGCAGCAGCGCGAACAGGGGGCGTACTTGCCGGCCTTTCCCCACGCGTGGAAGAACGAGGAGGCGCCCAGCAGTACGACGTAGCCGGCCGGACCGAGCGTGCGAACGGTGCTGCGGGGCCGCACTCGGCAGCGAGCGCGGCCCCGCGGCAGGTCAGCCGGCCGGATTCTCGGCGATCCAGCGGGCCAGCGACACCAGGGTGGCCTCGACGCCGGCGGTCATGAGGTCGCGGATGTTGTCCACGTCGGCGCGGGTGCTGCCCAGTACCGGGTCGGTGCGCAGGAGTTGCCAGGTCTGGCGGACCTCGCAGCCGCTGCCGGACGGCTGGAAGGTCCACTCCCACTGCACGATGCCGTTGTCGACACCGGCGACCACATAGCTGAAGGCGACGCCCGGCTCGGCCCGGTTCACCTGGGAACGGCTGGTCCAGCGGGCGTCGCCGGCCTGGTTGTGGCCCGTGAACCAGTCGCCCGGCCGCGGGCCGGCCCCCTCGTCGTAGACCGCGTCGGCGACGTTCGGGCTCCACTTGCTGACGTTCCCGACGTTGCTGATCAGCTCGTAGGCGGTGGCGGGCGTCGCGTTGACCCAGGCAACTCGGCTGAACCGGTAGGGCTTCGGGTCGATCTGGTCGAGGCTGTCGTCGGGGTGGGCGATCGACATGTGAGGTCTCCTGAGAAGCGTCCGTTTTGCTGCTCAGGCTAACTTTGCGCGCGGCAAGGCACGGTCGGTGACGGATCCGCACACGGATCACGTCATGTCCTTCCTCATGACCCCGCTCACCTGAGAAGTCCCCGTCAAGGCCGAAGTTGGCCCGTCGCTCCTCTATGAGCTGGAAACGGTGCGAGCTAACATTGATGCTCTGCATGGCATCATCAGCCAGTATGAATGGGAGGACCTACTCATGACCACCCAAGCCTTGGAGATCCGCGACGCCGGCCCGCTTGACATCGACGATGACCTGATCGCCTTCGAGGACGAGCTCGACGCCGAACTGGCCCCGGCCGCCTGCCTTCCCCGGCCGTACCCCACCTGGGTGCCGTCGCACTCCCCGCGTGGGGCCGACGACTGATCCGGTCCAGGACGTGACAAGCGCGGGCGGCGGTCACGGGACCGTCGCCCGCGCTTCCGGGAACCCGAGTACGGGAGGTCGTCCGCACGTGACCCCAGCAGCACCCGCACCCGGCAGTGCCGAGGCCTTGCACGCCCGGATCGCCAACCGGATGTCGGCGACGATCCCCGCGCGACGCCTGTTCGTCGACGACGATTGGCTGTACCTGCAGGACCCGGCCATGCCGGTGCTGGCACACGGCTGGAAGCTGCACGTCTCGGCCCGGCCCGAGCAACTCGCGGACCTGGTCGACCTGGTGCTCCCGGTACTGCTGCGGCACACCTGCGACGCCAAGGTCGTCGCAGGCGCGGACCTGTTGCGCTCGATGAACAGCGGCACGCACGGCTCCGCCGTCATCGGCAAGGCCGTCACCGTCTACCCGCACCCCGATGCCCTGGTCACCGTCGGGCTGGCGCTGGCCGCCGTGCTCGCCGGTCGGGTCGGGCCGCGCGTGGTGAGCGACCGGCGGTTGCGGCCGGACGCCCCGGTCTACTACCGGTACGGCCCGTTCCACGTCGCCGACGGGAACCCCGAGCCCGTCATCATCGGGCCGGACGGTGATGAGTTCCCCGGGGCCGCCGAACCGCGCTACCGCCAACCGCCCTGGGTGGTCGACCCGTTCGGCGCGCTCGTCGCACCGTCCCGGGCGGGCGCGAGCCTTGCTGACGGCCGCTACCGGATCACCGCCGGCATCAGCCGGTCACCGCGCGGCAATGTGTACCGGGCAGTCGAGGCCGCGACCAGACGGGCAGTGGTGATCAAGCAGGCGCGGGCGTTCGTCGCCGAGGACACCACCGGACTCGACGCCCGGGGCCGGCTTCGGCATGAGCGACGGGTACTCGGCCAGCTCACCGGTCTGCCCGAAGTGCCGCAGCTGGTCGACTACTTCAGCCACGGCGACGACGAGTACCTGGTCAGCGGCGACTGCGGACCTCGCGACCTGCGCCGGGACGTCCTCGCGCGGGGGCCGTACCAGGCGGTCGCGGGCGCGGAACGCGACGGGTGGGCGCTGGCCCGCGAACTGCTGCGGGCGCTGGACGCGGTGCACGCGCGCGGAGTCGTGGTGTGCGACCTCAAGCCCGCCAACATCGTGCTCGACGCCACCGGTCCGTGCTATCTGGTGGACTTCGGAGTCAGCGCCCTGGACGGCGAACGGCCGCAGGGGTCCACCCCTGGGTACGGACTTCCGGTTCACGGTCCTGTTCGATGCGCCGATGATTACTACGCATTGGGAACCACCCTGCACTACGCGCTGACCGGGCTGGACCCGGTGGTGCTCGACTCCGACCCGACCACGAACCGGGACCGCACCCTGGCCTGCCTCGCGGCCGTCCTCACCGATCCCGAGCACCCGCTCGTGGCGCTGGTGGCCGGTCTGCTGAGCCTCGACGCCGATGCACGCACGGCGGCCGCGAACACCCTGCGGAACGGCGCGGCGGCCACGAACGCCCTGCGGAACGGCGCGGCGGCCACGAACGCCCTGCGGAACGGCGGGACCGCGCGGCCGGTGGCCGGCCGCCCGCGTCCGCCCACCGTTGACGGCCGCCTGCTCGCCGCGGTCGTCGACCACACGGTGACCACCTGCGTGCGGATGGCCCGCGAACTGGTCGCCACGCCGCGGCGCGTCGGCCGGCAGCACACCCTGCTCTCCCTCTACGACGGCAGCGCCGGCCTCGGCCTGGAACTGCTCCAGCATGCCGACCGCCCCGACGCCCGGGCAGCCGCCGCCGACTTGGCGCGCTGGACCGCCGCTCATCCGGCCCTCGACCGGCTCTCGCTCGGCCTGTACGACGGCCGAACCGGCGTGGATCTCTTCCTTGCCCAGGCCGCCGGTCTACCCGGCGTGGAACTGTCCGCCGGGCGGGCCGGGTCGACGGAGCCGACCGTCGCAGCACCCTCCATCGCCGGCGGCCCGGTCGACAGCCGCCGCACGGATCAGATCTCCGGCCTCGCCGGTGTCGGCACCGGCCACTTGCTCCTGGCCCGCCAGGCCCAGACGGCAGGCCGCCACGCCGACGCCCGGTACCACCAGGCACTCGCCGCCGAGTGCGCGCGCGATCTGCTCGCCCAACCACCCGGTCGGCTGCCCGAGGAGCCCAACCCCGGCACGGCGGCGCTGGCCGAGGGCTTCGCACACGGTCGGGCCGGGACAGCACACTTCCTCATCGGCATTCCCGCCGCACGATCCGTGGCCGGGCGGATCGTTGACGACCTCGCCGCCGAACTCCCGCGCATCGTCTCCGAGGCCGCCCGCCCCGGCGCCACCCGGCGCTACGGCTCCTGGTGCCGCGGCCTGGCCGGCATCGGCGCCGTCCTCGTCCAAGCGGGTCGGCGCCGGGAGGACGAGCAGCTCGTCGAGCTGGCCGTCGAGGCCGCCGACGCCTGCCGCGCGCTCGCGCCGTACCTGGGTCTCACCGTGCAGTGCTGCGGTCTGGCCGGAGTCGGCGAGTTGCTCGTCGACCTGGCCGTGACCACCGGGGAGGAACGGCACTGGCAGGCGGCCGAGGACATCGCCGCACTCATCCTCACACGCAGCGTCGGCCCGGTTGAACAGCCGCGCTTTCCCGGTAGCGGACTTGACGAGGAGTCAGCAGCTTGGGCGCTCGGCACCCCGGGCGTGCTCTCCTTCTTCCGTCGGCTCCACCGCCGGGGCGGACCACGGCTCGGCATGCTCGATTGAGGCGGCCCCTTGGGTGAGCGCCGGCGAAGGGGGTCGCTTCGTCGCGATCGCCTGGGCCGGCGCATGCGGCCACCGGCGGCGGAGCGGTAGCGCACCGCTGCGGTGAAGTGGACCATGTGGCTGTCCCGGGCAGCGGTGCCATCCTCGTGAGCGGCTCAGCCGCAGCGGGCCAGCAGCACCAAGAACGGCGGCAGCCCGGCGCGTTCGGGCTGCTGGGCGGCAACCGCCGCGCTCGGACGCGGCTCGTCGGCGTGCTCCAGCACGAAGCCGTGCCGCAGCAGCGCCCTCAAGTAGCCGGTGAGCGTGCGGTGGTGGTTGCCGGCGCGGCGAACGGCCGACCGGTTGGCGCTGCGCCAGAAGCCCTCGGCGAGGTAGTCCCCGACCACTCGGCGCGTGGTGCCGTCGGCGGCCTGCGTCCAACTGGCGTGCGGTGCCTCGAAACAGGGGTGCGGAACGGTGAAGGTCAGGCGGCCGGCCGGGCGCAGCACCCGCCGGACGGCGGCCAGTGCGGCATCGAGGTCGGGCACGTTGTTGAGAGCGAGGCCTGCGGTGACCCAGTCCATCGAGTCGGACGCCACGGTTGCGAGTAGGCAGGCGTCGTCCACGGCGTAGGCCACGCTGCCGGGTTCCGCGCCTCCACCGGACCGGGCGTGCTCGATCATGCGGGGCGAGGGGTCGATGCCCAGCGCGGTGGCCCCACGGGTGGCGACCGCCCGGGTGATGAGGCCCTCCCCGCATCCCACGTCCAGCACCTGCTGTCCCGTCAGGTCGGCGGGGAGTTGCTCGAGCAGGATGACGCGATCGAAGTCGTTCAGCGCGGAGCCGGACCGCAGCAGCTCGACGTACCAGTCGGCGATGCTGTCCCAGGTGTCGGCGTTCTCGACGCCCTCGCGGTCCCTCTGGGCGCTCTCACTGTTCTCATTCATCGAGAACCGGACCCTAGCCGGTCGCGTCGGGGACGGGCCAGTGGTTCGCGGGCTTCGCTTGGGAGTGGCACCAGGTCCGTGGTGTAGCTGGGTACACCTCACAGACGGGGGTCATTGCCATCGTGGCAGTGGTTGCGTGCGGCGCTCCCGATGACCCGTCAGGGCAGTTCTCCTGATAGACCTGCGAACCGGCAACGGGCGGATCGCCGTCAAGCCCGCCTGACGCATCGCCGACCGTGAAGCCGCGGGAGCTAGCGAAGTTGCAGCAACGCTGTCAGGTCGGCGATCTCCCGGATACCGGCCGCCGCGGCAGCGCGGGACTCGGCGCCGGGGCCGAGGCGGTTGAGCCAGCAGGCCTGGAGGCCGGCTGCCCGGGCGGCCAGTGCGTCGTGGGCCAAGTGGTCGCCGACGTGCAGCACGTGGGCCGGGTCGACGCCGAGGCGCTCGGCGGTGCGGTGGAACATCCGAGGGTCGGGCTTCTGGTAGCCGCTCTCGTTCGCGGAGGTGACGCAGCTGAAGTGGTCCAGCCCCACCTTGGCCGGGTCGGTGTTGCCGTTGGTGGTGACCGCCAGCGGGTAGTGCTCGGCCAACGCCCCGAGCACGGCGACCACTTCCGGGAACGGCTTCATGGCGGCCCAGCGGGTCTCGTTGTAGGTGGTGAACATCTCGGCGACCCGCTCCGGCCGCGCAGGTTGTCCGCACTCCTCCAGGGCCATCGTGAACGAAGCCTTGCGGATGGCCTCCAGCGTGGCTCCGGGCTCGGCGGCGGCCGAGGCCACCGTCCAGAGCTCGGCCAGCCACTCCCCCGTCACCGGCCCACCGGGACGGCACAGGCCCTCCGCCCGGAGCCGCCCGGCCGTCGCCGCGATCGCCACGGCGAACGAGGCGCCGAAGTCCCACAGGGTGTCGTCCGCGTCGAAGGAGATGGCGGCGATCGGCGGGAGCGGAGAGGTCTGAGCCGTCGCGGGCCCAACAGGCGTCACGGGTATCGACGACTCGGCACGAGAGGAGGGCATGCGAGCAACTCTAGCCTCCGCCTTTCAGTTGGGTTCGGCTGGTGGTGTCGGTGATGGGGCGTGGGCCGGCTGGGCCTGGGGCATGCCGACGCCTCATCGACCCCGAGGGGCGCACCGCATTCCCCGACGCAGGTCACGCCACCGCGAACTGCGCCACGTACTCCGCGAAGGGCGGGATACCGACCTCGGCACGGCGGGCGTCCATCAGCTCCGGCTCCTCGCACGGGAACGGGACGGGGGCGCCGTCGCGGATCCCGGCGATCTGGGTGCCGTAGATCTGCGGGCGGCCCTCGTTGACCAGGGTGCGGTCACGCAGGAAGGCGAGGTCCCGCGGGCTGGCGGCCCCCTCGGTGACGGCAGCGTCCATCAGCGCCAAGGCCCGTCGCTGGACGTCGAGTTGGCGATCCGCGTGCTGAGCGATCAGCCAGGCGGCCCGGGCGCCGTCCTCTCCGACGAGAGCCGCCGTGGGCCATCCGTGCTCGTCCATGATCTCGGCGAGGCGGTCGGCATGCCGGGTGGTGAGGCGGCGCCAGGCGAGTTGGGCGACCGGGTCCTCACTGTTCGCCTTAACGGCGCCCTGGTGATCGGCGGCGGCCATGGCGGTGAGTTCGGCTGCCAGAGTGTCATTCACTGATGACTCCAAGGGATAGGGGGAGTATGACCACGCAAATTTAAGGCCATCAGCGAGATTGAGAATCGTTCCGAAGGATGGTGACAACGGCCGGATTTCATCGGGATAATGGATCTACGCCGAAACGCAGAGCGGGGAAGTCGGCCCCGCCGACTTTCCCCGCAACAGCAACAGCAACCGCAGCGGCAACAGCACCAGCAGCGCCGCCGGCAACTGCCGTGCCTACAGCCGCACCGCGGCGTCGGCGTCCACGAGCCCGTGCCCGTAGAAACCGTTGTCCAGTGGCGATCCCTCACAGCCGGCCGCCCAGGCGCCGGTGCCGCCGGGGTTGAACGGGCCGCTGGGGCAGGCGATCGGGTGGGCCTCGGCGGTGAGCAGCGCGGTCAGTTCCTCCGGGCTCGCACCGGGATGGGCGCCGGCGAGCAGCGCGACCACACCGGTGACATGCGGAGTGGCCATGGAAGTGCCCTGCATGTAGCCGTACTTGTTGCCTGGCAGGGTGGAGAGCACCCGCCCGTTGCGGTCCGGGGTGTCGGGGATCTGGTACTGCGCGTCGCCGCCCGGTGCCGCCACCGTCACCACACCCGCGCCATAGCTGGAGTAGTAGGATTTCACGCCCTGGGCGCCGACCGCCGACACCGCGATCACGCCCGGGAGTTCGGCCGGGAGCTCGAGGCAGCTGTCGTCGACGGGCCTGGTCACCGGGGTGGTGTCGTCGGGGCTCATGGTGTCCGTGGTCTTGTGGGCCAGGTCGGTGTTGTAGTTGCCGGCCGCCGCGACGTTCAGCACGCCGTTGTCCTGGGAGTACTCGACGGCGCGCCGCACCGCCGTGACGATGGCGGCCTGGTCCGGGTCGCCCTGGCAGTTGTACAGCCACGGGTCGATGAAGTAGCTGCTGTTGGTCACCTGGAAGTGGTGCCCGGCCGCCCAGACGAAGCCGCAGACCGCGTACTCCGGGTAGATGAAGCCGCCGTCGTCCACCACCTTCACCGCCGCCAGCCGCACATCGGGCGCGATGCCGACGATGCCCTTGCCGTTCTTGGCCGCCGCGATGGTGCCCGCGACACGGGTGCCGTGCGGACTGGTGGTGGGCTGCCAGGACTGCCAACTGGTGTCCGGTGCACCGCCATTGGCACAGGAGGCGGAGAGCGACGGGTCCACGTTGGCGGCCAGGTCCTCATGGGTGGCGTCGATCCCGGAGTCCAGCACCCCCACCACCACGCCGCGGCTGCCGAGGGTGACCTGGTGCGCCTTGTCGGCGCCGATCTCGCGCAGGTCCCACTGCTCGGCCTCCAGCGGCTCGCTGCCATCGGCGGGCGCGGCGGCCGGCGGAGCGGCGACCTCGGCGGTCTCCACATCTCCCTGCGGAATGCCGGCGGTGCGGGTGGCGCCGACCGAGTCAATGCCGCCCAGGCCGCGGAGCGTCGCCGCGAAGGCGGTGTTGTTCGAGCGGGCGATGACCACACCGATCTGCTCGGAGGCGTGGACCACGGTGCCGCCGGCCGCGGTGATCTCCCGCTCGGCCTTCTGCACCTGGCCGTGGTTGGCCCTGGTGTTGACCAGGTAGCTCAGCAGCGGCCCGGTCTTGCCCGCCGGCGCCGGCGTGGCCGCCGAGGCGACTCCGGCGGGCAGGGCGAGCGAGACCGCGGTGGCCAGGGCCAGCCCGGCGGCGGCTCCGCGCACCTTGTGTATTCGACGAACTCCCATGGGGTCTGCCCCTCCCGGTTGCGTCGGCGCGGCGGCCGGGGCCTCCGCGCTTGGGTAGCCGAAAGGTAATGTCCCGGCAATGCGCCACACAAGGGTTGGGACTGAAGGGAGTTCGGTAAACCTGTGAGAAATCCGGTCAGTTTGGCCGGAGTTGGACGGGTGCTCAGACTTGCGGGCCGGACGGGTCCTGCGGCGCCCATACGTCCGGCGCCGGAACGTCCGGCGCCCCGGGCTCCGGGTCGAAGACGTGCGACAGCGCCAGCGGATGGATCCGCACCAGGTGCGACGGCGCGTAGTAGTGGTATCCGTAGTGCCAACGGGCCCGGTTGTGGGCGTCGACGGTGGGCTCCGCGCTACCGTCCTGCGCGGTGACCACCAAGCCGGTGTGACTCCTGGTGCCGTCGGGACCGGCATAGGTGACGACCACGTCGCCCGGGCGGGCCGAGCCGGGCTGATCGCCCACGTCGGTACCGAGCCGGCTGTCCATCAGGTAGTCGTAGAGCGTGTGGTACGGCGGGAGATCGCTGATCAGCAGCAGGTCGTAGGTGGTTCCGTTGGGTGCCGCGTAGTGGAGGTAGGAGTCCTGCGAATCGTCTGCCCGCAGCCCGGGGACCAGGCCGGCCGCGGCGAGTGCCCTGGCGACGTACTCGGCACACTGGTACTTCGGTTGGTCGGCGCCGAACGCGACCGGGGTGGGGTCGTTCCAGGCGGTGTCGGCCCAGTGCTGCTCGGCCCAGTCGACTTCGGCGGCGCGCAGCAGGTCACCCGATGCGTCAACGGTGGCCGCGGGTGCCGGAGTCGCGGCACCGGCCAGGACGAGCACCAGGGCGACTCCGAATGCGCGAGGGCCATGCAAAGGGCCATGCACACGACGCACAGTCATCTTCCTTACGGTTCAGTGGCTACGAGAGGTGGTACAGCTCCCGGGCGTTCTCCTCGGCGAGCATTCGGGCGATGCGCTCGCCGTCGACCGCGGTGCAGGCGCCGGCGCGGCGCCACTGCCGGGTCAGGTCCGCGACGGCGTGGTGGAACTGGGCAGCGCCGGCCAGGTGGAGTTCGGGGAGGCCGTAGCCGTCGGTGGACGCGAGCACCTTGCCGAAGGGGGCCGGCTCCAGCAGCTCGCCGAGCACGGTGGTGGCGCGCGGACCGACGTGGTTGAGGGTGAGACCGACGTCGGCGTAGACGTGCGGGAAGAGCTGCGCCAGGCAGCCGGCCTGCCGGTGGTAGGGGTAGCAGTGCAGTAGCACAAGGGGGACGCCGGTGGGCTCGACGGCTCTGACGAACGGGGTGAGCAGCGCCGGGTCGGCGCGGTGCAGCGTCAGGTCCGGGTCCCCGAAGCCGGTGTGCAGCTGGACCGGTGGCACCGGACGACGCTGGGCGCAGAGGTCGACGGCGGTCCAGAGCAGGTGACGCAGCAGCACCTGGTCGGTGAGCCGCAGCGGCTGGTCGGCCAGGAAGCGGCCCGCGGCCTCGATCACCTCGGCGCGGCCGGGACGCTCGGCGGGGACGTCCAGGCCGTGGCGGTAGGCGAGCACCGACTTCACCGCGACGGCTCCGGCCAGTTCGGCGGCGAGCGCCTCGGTGAGGGCGGCGGACCAGTCGGCGGCCGCGGGCGCGCGGGCGGCGAGCCGCTCGGCGACGCTCTCCAGCCGGACCACCTCGCGCACCGGCGCGCCGGCCGCCGCACTCAGTTCGGACAGCCCCAGCAGTGGCTGCCCGGCGGCGGCGACGAGTCCGGTGTCGACGAACAGGGCGCTGAAGCCGGCGGCGCCGAGCAGCCGCCGAGTGGCCTCCTCGGAGCCGAGGGCGTGCCGGCGGGCCAGGTAGGCGTCGGCCGTGGCGTGCTCCGGGAGCCCCAGGGCGGGCGGGCACCAGCGCCGCACGGCCAGCCCCAGTGCGCTGTCGAAGGGGTCCGCAGCCGGTGGGCGGTCGGACTCGGTGAGCAGGCTGCGGAAGGCCTCGGGGGTGAGGTCGGCCACGACCACGCTGTGCGTGTGGTGGTCGATGAGTGGTGGCAGCACGGCGGCCCCTCCGGTTCGTCACATCTCAGTACCGCCAGCGCGTGGCCGCAGCGAGCTCATCGGGGCTGTGGCGGGCGAAGAGCTCCAGCTCGGCCTGGCGCACCGCGCCGACCGCCTCGAAGAGCGGCTCCCCCATCGCGTCGCGCAGCAGGTCAGAGGCGCGGAACTCGGCCAGCGACCCGGCGAGTGTGCCGGGCAGCCGGGGGATCTCTCCCTCGGGCCGGTTGGCCGGGTCGTCGGGCACTTCGGCGGGGAGCTCGCAGCGGGCGTCGATCCCGGCCAGCCCGGCGGCCAGCACTCCGCCGACCAGGAGGTAGGGGTTGGCGGACAGGTCGAAGCACTTGAGCTCGGCGTTGGCGCCGGCCGCCCCCTCTCCCGGCGGACCGGGGATCAGGCGCAGCGCCGCCTCCCGGTTCTCCCGCCCCCAGCACTGGAACGCCCCGGCCCAGTGCTGGGGGACCAGCCGCAGATAGCTGGCGGGGCTGGGGGCACCGAGGGCGAGCAACGCCGGCAACTCGGCCAGCACGCCGCCGAGGAAGGACTCGGCCTCGCCGCTGAGCCCGTAGGGCCCGGGACCGCCCGACCCGAGGTTCCGGCCGTCACGCCAGAGGGAGACGTGCAGATGGCCGCCGTTGCCCACGCCGCCGGCCTCGACCGCGGGTGCGAAAGAGGTGCGCAGGCCGTGCCGGACGCCGACCGCGCGGACGGTCTGGCGGACCAGCACGCTGGTGTCGGCGGCACCGAGCAGGTCCTCCGGAGCGGTCGACACCTCGAACTGGCCGGTGCTGTACTCGGGATGGAGTTGCAGCACGGGCAGGCCCTGTTCGTCCAGGGCGTGCAGCAGGTCCCGCAGGTAGCCGGAGAGGTCGACCAGGCGGTTGAAGCCGTAGGCCGGGCCGTGGGACGGGTAGACCGGCGGCTCGCTGGGCGGGCCGGCCAGCGCGACCACCCATTCGACCTCGATGCCGGCCCGCAGCTCCAGCCCGCGGGCGGCGGCCGCGGCGATCATGCGTCGGGCGAACCGGCGCTGGCAGCCGGGGTGTTCGGAGCCGTCCTGGTCGAACCGGTCGGCGGGGGCCCAGGCCCAGCCGGGCTGGCCGGCCAGCTTGGTGAGCCGGGCGAGGTCGGGGATCAGCCGCAGATCGCCGACCGGACCGCCGCTGTGCCGACTGGTGGTGAAGCTGTCGTCGACCAGGACGGCGTCGAAGCAGGGGGAGGCACCGATCCCCCAGGCCGCCGCGTGCTCCAGGCGGCGCACCGGGACGGTCTTCACCCGGGCCAGCCCCGCGTTGTCCACCCAGCTGATGATCACCCCCTCGACGCCCTCCGCGCCCAGCCGGGCGGCCGCGACGCGCGCCCGGGCGGCTCGGTCGGCCCGGGCGTCGGCAGCCGGCAACTGCTCCGCGATCGGCGCTCCGGCCGGCCGCCCGTCCGGCAGGCCGGTCGAGCCCGAACCGTGCCCCGAAGGGTCGGCGGGGCCCTGCTCAGCGGCGATGGTACTCATGCGATCCATCCTCCCGCGCGCCCCCCGGCGGAGGAATTACCCGGACGAGTGCATCGGCGAACCGGAAACTGACGGCGGATCAGCCGACGGCGCCGCATCGCGCCCGGCCGGCGCCACCCCCTTCCTACTTCGGAGTAACTTCGCTACAGTGACCGGCACGCACCACCGCCGGGCTTCGGGAGCCGCACCGGCGGGTGTCGCGCCCCGCGCGCGACCGGGTGCCGTCGCACGGTCCGCCGGTGATCCACCGCGCCGGGCCGGCCGTCAACCGGGGCCGCGCGCCCCGAGTCACGCCACCTCGCGGTCCGGCCAGAGCGGACTGGCCGCCGTCGAGCGGCGTACCAACACCGAGCGCCGGGCACCGAGCGCCGTCGCCACCCGCACCGCCTGGCGCGCCCCCATGCTCACCGGGCGCCCACCGCGCACGCACGCAAAGCGCACCAACGCCCACCGCGCACGCGCCAAGCGCACCAGCACTCGCGCGCCCCTGCGCACCAGCACCCGAGCACCCCCGCACCCCAGCACGCGCACCGTCGAGCGCCCCGCGCGCCGCCGGTGCCCCCGCGCGTCCCTCACGCGCCACCAACCGCCCGCCCCGCCCGGCCGCCGTCCCGGCCGCGTTCGCCGACCCCCTGATCACCCCGTGCTCAGGCCCTTCGGCCTCCCCGAAAGGACCAGCAACGATGCAGGCTCCCGACAACCCCGCAAACCCCGAAGGCACCACCCCGTTCCCCACCGTCGCCGTGGTGGGCGTGGGCACCATGGGTGCCGGAATCGCCGTCGCCGTGGCCCGCTCCGGGCGCCGGGTGATCGGCATCGAGGCCGACGGCGCGACCGCCGCCAAGGCCCTGGCCCGGATCGAGGAGGCCACCGCGCACGCCGTGGCCCGCGAGCGGCTGACCGCCGAGGAGCGCACCGCGCTGCTCGCCCGGATCACCGTCGGCGAGCAGCTGTCCGCCGCCGCAGAGGCCGACCTGGTGATCGAGGAGGTCCCCGAGCAACTGGAGCTCAAGCGCGAGCTGTTCGCCGAGCTGGACCGGATCTGCCCGCCCGACACCGTGCTGGCCACCGGCACCACCTCGCTCTCGGTGACCCGGATCGCCGCCGCCACCGGCCGCCCGGAGAAGGTGCTCGGCCTGCACTTCTTCAACCCGGTGCACGCGATGAAGCTGGTCGAGGTGGTGCGCAGCGTCCTCACCGCGCCCCAAGTGGCCGATCAGGCCGCCGAGTTCGCTCGCCAGCTGGGCAAGGAGCCGGTGGCGGCGGGTGACCGGGCCGGTTTCGTGGTCAACGGGCTGCTCTTCGCCTACCTCAACCAGGCCGCCGCGATGTTCGAGTCCCGCTACGCGACCCGCGAGGACATCGACGCGGCGATGCGGCTGGGCTGCGGCCTGCCGATGGGCCCGCTGGCGCTGCTCGACCTGATCGGCCTGGACACCGCCCGCACGGTGCTGGAGGCGATGTACGAGCAGTCCAGGGATCGGCTGCACGCTCCGGCACCGATCCTCGGCCAGCTGGTCTCGGCGGGCCTGCTGGGCCGCAAGACCGGCCGGGGCTTCTACACCTACGAGGCGCCCGGCTCGTCCCGGGTGTTGGCGGAGCCGGGCACCGGCGCGGCGGCCCGGGTGGCCGGGCGCACGGTGCACTCGGTCGGCGTCTGCGGTTCGGGGACCATGGCCACCGGCATCGCCGAGGTCTTCGCCAAGGCCGGCCACCCGGTCACCCTGGTCGCCCGCAGCCAGGAGAAGGCGGACCGGGCCAAGGCGCAGCTGGCCAAGTCGCTGGACCGCTCGGTGGCCAAGGGCCGGCTGACCGCGGAGCAGCGCGACGGCGCCCTCGGCCTGGTCACCGCCGGCGGTTCCCTCGCCGACCTGCACCAGGCGGACCTGGTGCTGGAGGCCGTGGCCGAGGACCTGGGCGTCAAGCGGGAGCTGTTCGCCACCCTCGACAAGATCGCCAAGCCGGGCGCGGTGCTGGCCACCACCACCTCCAGCCTGCCGGTGATCAGCTGCGCGACCGCGACCTCGCGGCCGCAGGACGTGATCGGGATGCACTTCTTCAATCCGGCCCCGGCGATGAAGCTGGTCGAGGTGGTCTCCACGGTGCTGACCGCCCCGGAGGTCACGTCGACCGTGCTGGAGCTGTGCGGCGGGATCCGCAAGCACCCGGTGGAGTGCGGCGACCGGGCCGGCTTCATCGTGAACGCGCTGCTCTTCCCGTACCTGAACGACGCGGTGCGGATGCTGGAGGAGCACTACGCGACGGTGGACGACATCGACACCGCGATGAAGCTCGGCTGCGGGTACCCGATGGGCCCGTTCGAGCTGCTGGACGTGGTCGGCCTGGACGTCTCGCTGACCATCGAGCGGGTGCTGCACCAGGAGTTCCGGGAGCCGGGGCTGGCCGCCGCGCCGCTGCTGGAGCACCTGGTGGCGGCGGGCTGCCTGGGCCGCAAGACCGGTCGCGGATTCCGCGACCACGCCCGCCGATGACCGGCGGCGGCCCGGCGGGGGTGCCGGCGCCCCACCCCGAGGGCCCCCGTCCCTTCTGGACCGGCGGCGCAGGGGCCCGGCCGCTGCCCCGGACCGGCGCGGAGCGGGCCCGGGGGGCGTGTAGCGTTCCAGGCATGGACCGGGAACAGTCATCCGCTGAGCAGGACCTCCGTACCGTCGACAACGGGCCCGGCAGCCGCCGGGCGGCGGCGCAACGGCAGCAGATGAGGCAGGACCTGGCCACCGCGGCGATGGAGCTGTTCGCCACCCAGGGCTACGAGGAGACGACGGTCGATCAGATCGCCGCCGCGGCCGGGGTGGCCCGGCGGACCTTCTTCCGGTACTTCCGGTCGAAGGAGGAGGCGATCTTCCCGGACCACGACGACACCCTGGTGCGGGTGGCCGACCTGCTGGCCAGTGCCGAGCCGGAGGAGCACCCGCTGGACGTGGTCTGCCGCGGCATCAAGGAGGTGCTGCGGATGTACGCCTCCACGCCCGGGGTGTCGGTGGCCCGCTACCAGCTGATCCGCCAGGTGCCGGCGCTGCGGGAGCGGGAGATCGCGGTGGTGTCCCGCTACGAGCGGCTCTTCACCCGCTACCT
Source organism: Kitasatospora humi (assembly GCF_020907985.1). Classification (GTDB taxonomy): domain Bacteria; phylum Actinomycetota; class Actinomycetes; order Streptomycetales; family Streptomycetaceae; genus Kitasatospora; species Kitasatospora humi. The sequence goes on from NZ_JAJJPA010000012.1 coordinate 84,434, forward strand.
GCTGGGCCGGTTCGACGCCTCGGACAGCATTCCGCCGGGCTGGCAGCACGGCGGTGACGACGACTCGATGCTGGCCGAGGTCTCCGCGGCGGCCGTGGTCGCGGCCCACAACCACGTCCTGCGGCGCTGGCTGCGGGCCGGCGGGCACGGCGACGTGGAGGCGCAGCTCGACCACTCCTTCGAGGTGATCCGCGGCACCTTCTGGGCGACCCCACCGAGTGGTGTGCGGCGCCGCGGCACTGCTGTGACACCCAGTGCCAGTGGGAATGGCACGCTGCCCGGCGGGCTCGGGGTTGCCAGCGCACTGAGTGCCACCCCTGGCGGTGAGGTACTCATCACAGTGGCCCGGACCGATGCCCCGCTGGACGTCGTGCTGGACAGCATCAAGGCCGCACTCAGTCGATAGTCGCAGCAAATACGCAGGTCAGAAGGCCCGTCACGGCAATCGTGGCGGGCCTTCCGGCGTCCTTGCGAACACCCGCAGCTGCAACGGGAATAGCCGGAAAATCATGGCACCGAGTGTCTTTACGAGTGGCACAGGGTGCCAGTAGCTTGTTACCCACCAGTCGCGGCGCCGCGGCTCCCCACCTCGGCGCGCCGTCGTCCGGCGTCCCCACACCCCGGGGACAACCAGCCAATCCACCCACGTTCCACCCGTGTCACAGACCACTGCGTAGCCGGTGTCCGCTCCCGGCTCCCCCAGACGCCCTGTGCGCCCTCACACAGGTACGCCTTCGGAGGCAGCCATGAAGGAAATCCTCGACGCGATCCTCAGCGCCGACAGCACGTCCGCGGACTTCGCCGCGCTCAAGCTCCCGGAGTCCTACCGGGCCGTCACGCTCCACAAGGACGAGGAGCAGATGTTCGCCGGCCTGGACAGCCGCGACAAGGACCCGCGCGAGTCGCTCCACCTGGACGACGTCCCGCTGCCCGAACTCGGCCCCGGCGAGGCCCTGGTGGCCGTGATGGCCAGCGCCGTCAACTACAACACCGTCTGGTCCTCGATCTTCGAGCCGGTCTCCACCTTCGGCTTCCTGGAGCGGTACGGCCGGCTCTCCCCGCTGACCAAGCGCCACGACCTCCCGTACCACGTCGTCGGCTCCGACCTGGCCGGCGTGGTGCTGCGCACCGGCGCCGGGGTCAACGCCTGGAAGCCGGGCGACGAGGTGGTCGCGCACTGCCTCTCCGTGGAGTTGGAGAGCCCCGACGGCCACAACGACACCATGATGGACCCGGAGCAGCGGATCTGGGGCTTCGAGACCAACTTCGGCGGGCTCGCCCAGCTGGCGCTGGTGAAGACCAACCAGCTGCTGCCCAAGCCGGCCCACCTCACCTGGGAGGAGGCCGCCTCCCCCGGCCTGGTCAACTCCACCGCCTACCGCCAGCTGGTGTCCCGCAACGGCGCCGGCATGAAGCAGGGCGACAACGTGCTGATCTGGGGCGCCAGCGGCGGCCTCGGCTCCTACGCCACCCAGTACGCCCTGGCCGGCGGCGCCACCCCGATCTGCGTCGTCTCCAGCCCGCAGAAGGCCGACATCTGCCGCGCCATGGGCGCCGAGGCGATCATCGACCGCAGCGCCGAGGGCTACAGGTTCTGGAAGGACGAGAACACCCAGGACCCGCGCGAGTGGAAGCGCCTGGGCGCCAAGATCCGCGAGTTCACCGGCGGCGAGGACGTGGACATCGTCTTCGAGCACCCGGGCCGGGAGACCTTCGGCGCCTCGGTCTACGTGACCCGCAAGGGCGGCACCATCGTCACCTGCGCCTCCACCTCCGGCTACATGCACCAGTACGACAACCGCTACCTGTGGATGTCGCTCAAGCGGATCGTCGGCTCGCACTTCGCCAACTACCGCGAGGCCTACGAGGCCAACCGCCTGATCGCCAAGGGCAAGATCCACCCGACGGTCTCCAAGGTCTACCCGCTGGAGCAGACCGGCCAGGCCGCCCTGGACGTGCACCACAACAAGCACCAGGGCAAGGTCGGCGTGCTCTGCCTGGCCCCGCAGGAGGGCCTGGGCGTGCGCGACCACGAGCTGCGCGCCAAGCACCTCCCCGCCATCAATCGCTTCCGGGACATCTGATGACGGACCGTCAGAAGAGGGACCGGCCCTGGCTGATGCGCACCTACGCCGGCCACTCCACGGCGGCGGACTCCAACGCGCTCTACCGGCGCAACCTGGCGAAGGGCCAGACCGGCCTCTCGGTCGCCTTCGACCTGCCCACCCAGACCGGCTACGACTCGGACCACGTGCTGGCCCGCGGCGAGGTCGGCCGGGTCGGCGTGCCGGTCGGCCACATCGGCGACATGCGGACCCTGTTCGACGGGATCCCGCTGGAGCAGACGAACACCTCGATGACCATCAACGCCACCGCCATGTGGCTGCTGGCGCTCTACCAGGTGGTCGCCGAGGAGCAGGGCGCGGACATCGCCAAGCTGACCGGCACCACCCAGAACGACATCATCAAGGAGTACCTGTCGCGCGGGACGCACGTCTTCCCGCCCGGCCCCTCGGTGCGGCTGATCACCGACATGATCGCCTACACCGTGGCCAACATCCCCAAGTGGAACCCGATCAACATCTGCAGCTACCACCTGCAGGAGGCCGGGGCCACCCCGGTGCAGGAGATCGCCTTCGCGATGTGCACGGCGATCACCGTGCTGGACGCGGTGCGCGACTCCGGCCAGGTGCCGGCCGAGCGGATGGGCGAGGTGGTCGGCCGGATCTCGTTCTTCGTGAACGCGGGCGTCCGGTTCGTCGAGGAGATGTGCAAGATGCGGGCCTTCGCCCAGCTCTGGGAGAAGGTCACCCGGGAGCGCTACGGCATCGAGGACCCCAAGCAGCGGCGGTTCCGCTACGGCGTGCAGGTCAACTCGCTCGGCCTGACCGAGGCCCAGCCGGAGAACAACGTCCAGCGCATCGTCCTGGAGATGCTGGCCGTCACCCTCTCCAAGGACGCCCGTGCCCGTGCCGTCCAACTCCCGGCCTGGAACGAGGCGCTGGGGCTGCCCCGGCCCTGGGACCAGCAGTGGTCGCTGCGGATCCAGCAGGTGCTGGCCTACGAGTCGGACCTGCTGGAGTACGGCGACATCTTCAACGGCTCCGAGGTGATCGAGGCCAAGACCGCCGAGTTGCTGGCCGGCGCGGAGGCGGAGATCGCCAAGGTGCTGGAGCAGGGCGGGGTGGTCGCGGCGGTCGAGTCCGGCTACCTGAAGTCCGCACTGGTCGCCTCGCACGCCGAGCGGCGGGCCAGGATCGAGGCGGGCGAGGACAAGATCGTCGGAGTGAACTGCTTCGACACCACCGAGGAGAGCCCGCTCACCGCCGACCTGGACACCGCCATCATGGTGGTGGACCCGGCCAGCGAGCAGGCCGTCCTGGACAGCCTCAAGCTGTGGCGGGCGGAGCGCGACGAGGCGGCGGCGCAGCAGGCGCTGGTCGAGCTGAAGCGGGTCGCCGCCACCCGGAGCAACCTGATGGACGCCACCCTGGCCTGCGCCAGGGCCGGGGTGACCACCGGCGAGTGGTCCTTCGCGCTGCGCGAGGTGTTCGGCGAGTACCGGGCGCCCACCGGGGTCGGCGGCGCGCCGATCGCGGTGGCCGCCGAGCCGGGCGGCGAACTGGCCCGGGTGCGGGCCAAGGTCACGGCGACCGCCGCCGAGCTGGGCACCGCCAAGCTGCGGCTGCTGGTCGGCAAGCCGGGCCTGGACGGCCACTCCAACGGCGCCGAGCAGATCGCGGTGCGGGCCCGGGACGCCGGCTTCGAGGTGGTCTACCAGGGGATCCGGCTGACGCCGGAGCAGATCGTCTCGGCGGCCGTCGCCGAGGACGTGCACTGCGTGGGGCTGTCGATCCTCTCCGGCGCCCATCCCGAGCTGGTTCCGGACGTACTGCAGCGGCTGGAGCGGGCGGGGGTGGAGGATGTGCCAGTGATCGTCGGTGGCATCATCCCCGCTGCGGACGCCGAGGCCCTGCGGGCCGCCGGTGTCGCCGCGGTCTTCACCCCGAAGGACTTCGGCATCACCACCATCATCGGCCGGATCGTCGACGAGATCCGCACGGCCAACCATCTCGGCCCTTACCAGGAAGAGACCCCCGCCCAATGAGCAATGTGAACCGCCTCCGCCCCCGCCGCTCCTGCCTGGCGGTGCCGGGCAGCAACCCGCGCTTCCTCGAGAAGGCCCAGGGCCTGCCCGCCGACCAGGTCTTCCTGGACCTGGAGGACGCGTGCGCCCCCGCGGTCAAGGAGAGCGCCCGGCTCAACATCGTCGACGCGCTGAACAACGGCGACTGGGGCGGCAAGACCAAGGTGGTCCGGGTCAACGACTGGACCACCCACTGGACCTACCGCGACGTGATCACCGTGGTGGAGGGCGCGGGCCCGAACCTGGACTGCATCATGCTGCCCAAGGTGCAGGACGCCGAGCAGGTCAAGGCGCTGGACCTGCTGCTCACCCAGATCGAGAAGACCATGGGCTTCGAGGTCGGCCGGATCGGCATCGAGGCGCAGATCGAGAACGCCAAGGGCCTGATCAACGTCGACGCGATCGCCACCGCCTCGCAGCGCGTGGAGACCATCATCTTCGGCCCGGCCGACTTCATGGCCTCGATCAACATGAAGTCGCTGGTGGTCGGCGAGCAGCCGCCCGGCTACCACGCCGACGCCTACCACTACATCCTGATGCGGATCCTGATGGCGGCCCGCGCCAACGACCTGCAGGCGATCGACGGCCCCTACCTGCAGATCCGCAACCAGGAGGGCTACCGCGAGGTGGCGGGCCGCTCGGCCGCGCTCGGCTTCGACGGCAAGTGGGTGCTGCACCCGGACCAGGTCGCCGCGGCCAACGAGATCTACTCGCCCTCCCAGGAGGACTACGACCACGCCGAGCTGATCCTGGACGCCTACGACTGGTGCACCTCGGAGGCGGGCGGCTTCAAGGGGTCGGCGATGCTCGGCGACGAGATGATCGACGAGGCCAGCCGGAAGATGGCGCTGGTGATCTCCGGCAAGGGCCGGGCCGCCGGCATGCAGCGCACCTCCAAGTTCGAAGCACCGGAGGCCTGATCATGCAGTTCGGACGCACCTACGAGGAGTTCGAGGTCGGCGCGGTCTACAAGCACTGGCCCGGCAAGACGGTCACCGAGTACGACGACCACCTCTTCTGCCTGCTCACCATGAACCACCACCCGCTCCACATGGACACCAACTACGCGGAGCGGACCACCGACTTCGGCAAGAACGTGGTGGTGGGCAACTACGTCTACTCGCTGCTGCTCGGCATGTCCGTCCCGGACGTCTCCGGCAAGGCGATCGCCAACCTGGAGATCGAGTCGCTGCGGCACGTGGCGCCGACCTTCCACGGCGACACCATCTACGGCGAGACCACGGTGCTCGACAAGTGGCCCTCCAAGTCCAAGGACGACCGGGGCATCGTCTACGTCGAGACCAAGGGCTACAAGCAGGACGGCACGGTCGTCTGCGTCTTCCGCCGCAAGGTGATGGTGCCGACCGAGACCTACACCGAGGCGCGGGGCGGCGAGCAGCCCGGCCGCCCGACGCCGCTCTCCTGACCCTCCGCACCCCCGGGGGGCGGGCGCCGTCATCGCCCGTACCTCCGGTCGTGGGGCGCCGCGGATGTCACGCTCCGCGGCGCCCCCACCCCTTCGCCCGTCGCCCGCCACCGCCCCCTGCGGGGCACGCTGTGCGACACCCTTCCCACAGACCTGAACGGAGCCGCACGATGGGACGCCTCGCACAGACCGACGGCCTCACCGAGATCCAGCGGGACATCCTCGCCACCGTGCGGGAGTTCGTCGACAAGGAGATCATCCCGGTCGCCACCGAGCTGGAGCACAAGGACGAGTACCCGACCGCCATCGTCGAGGGCATGAAGCAGCTCGGCCTGTTCGGGCTCACCATCCCCGAGGAGTACGGCGGCCTCGGCGAGTCGCTGCTCACCTACGCCCTGGTGGTGGAGGAGATCGCCCGCGGCTGGATGTCCGTCTCCGGCATCGTCAACACCCACTTCATCGTCGCCCACATGATCAACGCCCACGGCACCCAGGAGCAGAAGGACTACTTCCTGCCCAAGATGGCGGCCGGCGAGATCCGCGGCGCCTTCTCCATGTCCGAGCCGGCCCTCGGCTCCGACGTCGCCGCGATCTCCACCAAGGGCGTCAAGGACGGGGACTGCTACGTCCTGAACGGCCAGAAGATGTGGCTGACCAACGGCGGCAGCTCCACCCTGGTCGCGGTGCTCTGCAAGACCGACGAGGGCGGCAGCACCCCTTACAAGAACATGACCACCTTCCTGATCGAGAAGACGGCCGGTTTCGGCCCGAACCCGACGGTCCCCGGCCTGACCGTGCCCGGCAAGATCGAGAAGATGGGCTACAAGGGCGTCGACACCACCGAGCTGGTGCTCCAGGACGTCCGGATCCCGGCGGACCGGATCCTCGGCGGCGTCCCCGGCCGCGGCTTCTACCAGATGATGGACGGCGTCGAGGTGGGCCGGGTCAACGTGGCCGCCCGCGGCTGCGGTGTCGCCCGTCGCGCCTTCGAGCTGGGCATCTCGTACGCCCAGCAGCGCACCACCTTCGGCAAGAAGATCGCCGAGCACCAGGCGATCCAGTTCAAGCTGGCCGAGATGGCCACCAAGGTCGAGGCCGCGCACCAGATGATGGTGATGGCCGCCCGCAAGAAGGACAGCGGCCAGCGCAACGACCTCGAGGCGGGCATGGCCAAGTACCTCGCCTCCGAGTACTGCAAGGAGGTCGTCGAGGACGCCTTCCGGATCCACGGCGGCTACGGGTTCTCCAAGGAGTACGAGATCGAGCGGCTCTACCGGGAGGCACCGATGTTGCTGATCGGTGAGGGTACGGCGGAGATCCAGAAGATGATCGTGGGTCGCCGCCTGCTGGAGGAGTACAAGCTGGCCGAGTAGGCCACCTCCGGGCCCCGAACCGGGCCGGACCCCGGGCCCCGGCGACGACCGCGCCGGGGCCCTTCCGCACGGCTGAGAGAAGACTCACTGACCGTGGCCCGACCCTTGGGAACCGTGCGGGGGCCCGCTACGGTCGTATACATAGCGCGTGCACTCCGGCACGCAGGAGACAGTTGAACGAGCAGGCGGGTTGCCCACCCACCACCTGCTCCCGATAGCATCCACCGGGACAGCAGCTGTCCCCTTCTCACCCGATCCCCGCGGTGGCCCCTCTCGGTCGGCCATGATCCCCCGCGACAAAGGTCTTCGATGCCCATCAGCCCGTCCCCTCACTCCTCCGTCACGGAGCGCGATCCCTTCGCTCCCGAGACGGCCGGTCGGCGACCCCGCGTGACCATCGCGCGCGGAGCCACCCCCTGGTTCGTCCCGACCCTGGCCACCGCCGCCCTGACCACCGCTCTCACCAAGCGGAACGGCAAGTGGGCGCTGGCCGCGGTACCGGCCTGCGCGCTCAGCGCGGGCATGCTGTGGTTCTTCCGCGACCCGGAGCGTGAGATCGGCACCGGCAGAGTGATCTCGCCGGCCGACGGCGTGGTGCAGAGCATCGACGCCTGGCCGGACGGCCGGACCCGGGTCGCGATCTTCATGAGCCCGCTGAACGTGCACGTCAACCGGGCGCCGCTGCCCGGCACGGTGACCTCCGTCGAGCACATCGCCGGTGGCTTCGTGCCCGCCTTCAACAAGGACAGCGACCGCAACGAGCGGGTCGTCTGGCACTTCGACACCGAGCTCGGCGACATCGAGATGGTGCAGATCGCGGGCGCCGTGGCGCGCCGCATCGTGCCGTACGTCCCGGCCGGTACCAAGGTCGAGCAGGGCGAGCGGATCGGTCTGATCCGCTTCGGCTCCCGCGTCGACACCTACCTGCCGGCCGGCGTCGAGGTGGGCGTCACGGTCGGCCAGAAGACGACGGCGGGAGTGACACGCCTTGACCGTGACTGATCCCGAAACCCTGGTGGGCCTCGACGACCCGGAGGAGACCGAGCTGCGTCGGCGCCGCTGGGCGCGCGACCGCGAGCTGCGCGCGCCCCGTCCCCCGCAGGCCCTGTCCACGGCCGACTTCCTGACCCTGGGCAATGCCGTCTGCGGCTTCCTCGCGATCTACTCCGTCACCACCAACATGCTGATCCCGCACATCACCGGGAGCAGCAGCGGTGGCGGCACCATGCGGCACGGTGCGGCCACGGCGGTCACCCTGCTGCTGCTCGGCGCGATGTGCGACCTGTTCGACGGCCTGGTGGCCCGCAAGCTGCGCGCCTCCGCGCTCGGCGCCGAGCTGGACAACCTGGCCGACCTGATCAGCTTCGGCATCGCGCCGGCCTACTTCGTCGCGGTCTGGGGCATCGTCTCGCCCGGCACCAACCAGGGCCTGTCGGCGTTCATCGCGCTGACCGTGCTGCTGGCGGTGGTGCTGCGGCTGGCCCGGTTCTCGGCCGTCAAGATGCGTCCCGGGGTCTTCCAGGGCATGCCCTGCCCGATGGGCGCGCTGACGGTGATCGCCATCGTGCTGCTCGACCCGCCGTTCCTGCCCGGCCTGCTGGCGATCTTCGGGGTGGCCTACCTCATGGTCAGCCGGGTCGAGTACCCCAAGCCGCAGGGTCTGCTGGCCACCGCCACGCTCGGCTGGATCGTGGTCTCGATCGGCTGCCTGGCCGCCTGGGCCGCCGGACTGCCCGGCGGCGACGTGCTGATGCACATCGGCGCCTTCGCCCAGATCGCGCTGGCCGCGATGGCGCCGCTGTTGGTGATCCGCCGCAAGGTGGGCCAGAAGGTCGGCGACGTGCGGGCCCGGCGGGCGGAGTCCCGCGGCTGCTGAGCCGCCCGTAGCAAGCCCGAGGGCCCCGGAACGATCCCGTTCCGGGGCCCTCGGTGCATCTCCGGCCTGACGGGCCCTCAGGCGCCGTCAGGGGCGCTCACGGCGGGGCGTGCCCCAGGCGCCCACGGCGTCCACCGCGGGGCGTGCCCGAGGCGCTCACCACCCTGCACGCCTCAGGCGCCGCCGTGGTGCAGGCTGAACGCCGAGCGGCGGGCCGCCCGGGCGACGGCCGGGTCGGGGTGCACCGAGGAGACGGCGGTGAGCACCGAGGCGGCCCGCGGGTGCGCGGACTGCCGGGCCCGGGCGAACAGCCGCATCGGGTCGCCCGCGCTGGCACCCTCGACGTGGCCGACCAGCAGCTCGGTCTCGCCGTGGTCGAGCACCGCGGCGGCGGTGTCCACCCAGAGCCAGGCGGCGTCCTCGGCGCTCAGCACGTCCGAGGGGACCACCCCGCCCTCGTCCAGCTGCTCGGCCAGCCAGAGCAGCGCGTAGGGCCGCAGCACCGGCTCGTCCACAGCGGAGCGGACCGCCTGTTCGGCGGTACCGCCGGCCACCCGCAGCGCCTCGAACGCCAGGCCGCGCAGCAGGGCGTCCTCGCCGCGGGCGACCTCCAGCAGCTCGGCCACCGCGCGGTCCACCGGCCGGGCGGCCACCCAGGCGCGGTACTCGGCCCGGGCCGGGCCCGGGGAGTAGTTGGCGCAGGCGTCCAGCAGCTCGAGGGCGCTCTGCTCGATGTGCCCGGCCGCGGTCTGCGCGACGGTGCAGATCTCCTCCAGCTTGGCCCGGACCGCCCAGTGGCCCAACGGGGAGAGCTCGGCGGCGGCGTCCCGGCGGACCACGGCGCCGACGGCGGTCAGCCCGTCCAGCATCCAGTCCAGCACGGCGGCCACGTCGGACGGGGCCGGCGGGGTGTCGATCTGCGGCTCCCGGCAGGTGCCGCGCACCGCGGAGACGGCCGAGGCGGCGTGCGGCACGGGGGAGAGCGCGGCGAACTCGCCGCCGCCGCGCCGCCGCTCGTCCAGGCCGCGGCGGAGCAGCTCCATCAGCTCGCCGTCGGCCACCGGGCCGTCCACCAGGTGCAGGAAGGAGAGCAGCTGCGGGGCCTGGTCGACGGCCTGTCCGGCCAGCATCGCGAAGACCCCGCGCAGTGCGGCGGGCGGCACCGGGGCGAGCAGCGTCCAGGCGTCGAACAGCGCGGACCAGCCGCGCAGCACCGCCTCGTCGTCGTGCTCCCAGGCGTGCAGCCGCCAGCCCGGGGCGGCGCCGCCGTCCCGGGGTTCGACCAGGCCGACCATCAGGGCCTGGGCCCAGGCCTTGGCGGCGGCGCCGACGGTCATGGCGAGGGCCCGCCCAGCGGCCCGGGCGTCGTCGGGCAGCAGTTCGCCGCGCTTGTCGACGGCCTCGAGCTCGCCGGCCCAGCGGGCGATCCGAACCGCGTCGGCCAGCATCCGGCGGGCCAGCGGCGCCAGCTCGCCGGGGCCGGGGAAGCCGTCGGGCACCGGGACCCGGCCGCGCCCGGGGGCGGGCTTGGGGGTGCGTCGGCGGTTGGCGGAACGGCCCGGCTGGGCGCCGTCGACACGACGGGCCGCGCCGGGCAGACGGGTCACCGTCGCGCCGGTGCCCGTGGCCGGCGGGAGCGGGGCATCACGGTCGCGCGGATTCCGAGACGTCACGCCATGCAGTCTTCCCCGTGTACGGGGCGGTTGTCACATCGAGTTCGGCGCGCCTCGGACAGAATCAGGTCACGCGGGGCCGTGACTCGGGGCAAGAGCGGCCAAACCGGGCCTCCGGCGGCCGGTGATCTGTGCACGACAGTACTGGCTGGCACCGAACGTGGTCAAGGGGTCACCCAACGCGCGCGGGCCGCGAGGGGGCCGCCCGCGCGGGCGCGGGGCGGTCAGGGCGATCAGAGGATCGGCGTGAGGAAGCGCCGCAGCAGCTCCTCGTAGCGCGCGGGGTCGGCGTTCCAGAGCCCGGCGTGACCGGCCCCGGGAAAGGCGTGCAGCGAGACCAGGTCGCTGCGGCGCTCGGCCAGCCGCTCGGCGTCCCGCAACGGCGCCACGCCGTCCTCCGAGGCGGCCAGCAGCAGGGTCGGGCTCGCCAGGTCGGTGCCGTCGGCGATCCGCGCCAGGCCCGCCAGGTCGATCCCGGTGCGCCCCTGGACGGCCCAGGCGCCCAGCCGGCCGGCCACCGTCCCGGCGCCCGCCATGGCCGCCACCTCGCGCACCGTGGCGGCCGCCTCCAGCACCGGCGAGTCCAGCACCAGGGCGGCCAGGTCATCGCGGTGGTCGGAGCGGGCGGCGGTCTGCAGCACCGTGGTCGCGCCGACCGACCAGCCGTACAGCACGATCCGGCCGGCCCCGGCGTCCTTGGCGAACCGGATCGCCGCCTCCACGTCCTGCCACTCGGTCTCACCGAAGTGCCCGAGGCCGTCCGGGGAGGCGGGCGCGCCCTGGTCGCCCCGGTAGCTGACCACCAGGGCCGGCAGCCGCAGCCGGTGCAGCACCGGCAGCACCGGGAGGGCCTGCCGGCGGTCGGAGAGCGGGCCGTGCACCAGGATCACCCAGGTCCCGCGCACTCCTGGCACGTACCAGGCGGGCAGCCCGCCCAGCTCGCCGTCGACCACCACGTCCATGTAGTCCAGGCCGCAGGCCGAGCCGGGATCGCCGCGCAGCACCCGGTAGCTCAGCTCGACCTCGGTGCCGTCGGCGGGCGGGCTGCCGGCGGACCGCTCGACGCGGCGGACGACCGTCTGCGCACCGGTGGCCAGGACGTCGCCGACCACGGCGTGGCCACCGGGCCAGTCCACGGCGTAGATGCCGCGCCGGCCGCTGTCCGCGGTCCGGGTCAGGGTCACCTCGCGGGGCGTCATCCGCAGCACGCGCAGCACCGGCTCGCCCGCGATCGGCCCGTGCTCCGCCGCCTCCGGGCGCAGCGCGAGGTCGGAGACCCGTCGGCCGACCAGCAGCATGGCCACACCCGCCCCGATGGCGACGGTGGCGGCCGATGCGACGACGGTTCCCCAACGCATGGCTCTCCCCGGGTGATGACGAGGGCGGCGGACCCCACCAGTTCACCCCGGAACGTGCGAACCCGCCACCGCAGCGCAGCCACCCGCCCGGCCCCCGGCACGACGCGGACCGCACCACGCCGATCGTGGTCGACCGCCCTGGGCCGGGCTGGTTGACGCCCGGAGAGCGGGCGTGATGGGATCGCTGGGCCATACGGAGGCATAGGAGAGGAAGCCGGTGCGAATCCGGCGCGGTCCCGCCACTGTCACCGGGGCGCGGCAGTTCGGCCGCCCCGGGAGCCAGGAACTCTCGCCCCCGTTACGTCGACCCGGGGCGCGGACCCTGAGTGAGGACACGCTTCGATGCAGCGCGCCGTCGCCGGCTACGCCTGCGGCGCGGTGGCCGGCTACGCCGCCGACGCCGTGTTCGCCGACCCCCGGCGCGGCCACCCGGTGGCCGCCTTCGGCCGGGCCGCCACCTCCCTGGAACGCGCGCTCTGGCGCGACCACCGCGGCGCCGGCGCCCTGCACACCGCCCTCGCGGTGGGGGCGGTGGCCGCCGGGGCGGCACTGCTGGAGCGGGGCGCCGGGCCCGCCCGCCGGACCGTCAGCGCCGCACTGGCCACCTGGACGGTGCTCGGCGGCAGCTCGCTGGTCCGGGAGGCCCGCGCCATCGGCGGCCGGCTGGCGGACGGTGACCTGGCGGCGGCCCGGGAGCGGCTGCCGCACCTGTGCGGGCGGGACCCGAGCGGGCTGGACGAGCAGCAGATCGCCCGCGCGGTGGTGGAGTCGGTGGCCGAGAACACCGCGGACGCCGTGGTCAACGCGCTGGTCTGGGGCGCGCTGGCGGGCACCCCGGGGCTGCTGGCGTTCCGGGCGGTCAACACCCTGGACGCGATGGTGGGTCACAAGTCGCCGCGCTACCGGCGGTTCGGCTGGACGGCGGCCCGGCTGGACGACGTCGCGGGCTGGCCGGGCGCCCGCCTGACCGCGCTGCTCACGGTGGCCGCCGCCGAGGACCGCGGGCGGGCCTGGCGGGTCTGGCGGCGGGACGGTTCGGCGCATCCGAGCCCCAACGCGGGCCAGGCCGAGTCGGCGTTCGCGGGGGCGCTCGGCGTGCGGCTCGGCGGCACCCTGCGGTACGGCACCCGCGTCGAGCACCGCCCCGTGCTGGGGGCCGAGCAGCGCCCGGTGGCGCTCGGCGACATCGAGCGGGCCTGTCGACTGTCGCGCCGGGTGGGCCTGTTGGCGCTGGGGGCCACGGTGGTGGCGCGCGCACTGTGGAAGGGACGTCGATGAGCAACGCGATCCTGATCGCCGGGACCACCTCGGACGCCGGCAAGAGCGTGGTGACCGCCGGGATCTGCCGCTGGCTGGCCCGGCAGGGCGTCGAGGTGGCGCCGTTCAAGGCGCAGAACATGTCGCTCAACTCGATGGTCACGGCGGACGGTGCCGAGATCGGCCGGGCCCAGGTGATGCAGGCGCAGGCCGCCGGGGTCGAGCCGGAGGCGGCGATGAACCCGGTGCTGCTCAAGCCCGGCGGCGACGGGCGCAGCCAGGTGGTACTGCTGGGGCGCCCGGTCGCGGAGGTCGGCGCACTCGACTACCGGGAGCGCAAGCCGTACCTGTTGGAGCGTTCGCTGGAGTGCCTGGCCGATCTGCGCCGCCGGTTCGACGTGGTGGTGTGCGAGGGCGCGGGCTCGCCGGCCGAGATCAACCTGCGGGACCGCGACATCGCCAACATGGGCCTGGCCCGGGCCGCCGAGCTGCCGGTCCTGGTGGTCGGCGACATCGACCGCGGCGGGGTCTTCGCGGCGATGTTCGGGACGCTGGCGCTGCTCGGCCCCGAGGACCAGCGGCTGGTGGCCGGCTGGCTGGTCAACAAGTTCCGCGGTGACGCCCGGCTGCTGAAGCCCGGCCTGGACATGCTGCACGAGCTGACCGGCCGTCCGGTGCTCGGCACCCTGCCGATGCTGGCCGACCTGTGGCTGGACGCGGAGGACTCGCTGGACCTGGCCACGGCGGTGGAGCGCGGCGCGGTGGCCGGTCCGCACGGCCGGGACGTGCTGCGGGTGGCGGTGCTGCGGCTACCGCGGCTGTCCAACTTCACCGACGTGGACGCGCTGGCCCAGGAGCCCGGGGTGCTGGTGCGCTGGGCGACCCGCCCCGAGGAGCTGGCGGACGCCGACCTGGTGGTGCTGCCGGGCACCCGGGCCACGGTGGCCGACCTGGCCTGGCTGCGCGAGCGCGGCCTCGACCAGCCGCTGCGGGAGCGGGCGTCGGCCGGCCGGCCGGTGCTCGGGGTGTGCGGCGGCTACCAGATGCTGGGGCAGCGGATCACCGACCGGGTGGAGTCCGGGGCCGGAGTGGTCGACGGGCTCGGACTGCTGCCGGTGCGGGTGGAGTTCCAGACCGGGAAGACCCTCGGACGGCCGGTCGGCGAGGCGTACGGCGAGCGGGTCGAGGGCTACGAGATCCACCACGGGGTGGCCCGGGTCGAGGGCGGGGAGGCCTTCCTGGACGGCTGCCGGGTGGGCGCCGTGTGGGGCACCACCTGGCACGGGGCACTGGAGAACGACGGGTTCCGCCGGGCCTTCCTGCGCGAGGTCGCGGCGCTGGCCGGGCGGGACTTCACACCGGCGCCCGACACCTCGTTCGCGGCGGCCCGCGAGGCCCGGCTGGACCGGCTGGGCGATCTGATCGAAGAGCATGCCGACACCGACGCGCTGTGGCGGCTGATCGAGCGCGGGGTGGACGGCGCCCTGCCGTTCGTCCCGCCGGGGGCTCCGGCGGCGCGTGCTGTGGAAGGTGAACTCCTGTGAGTGACGTCCGATACCCGTTCACGGCGATCGTCGGGATGGCCGATCTGCGGCTCGCGCTGCTGCTGAACGCGGTCTCGCCGGCGGTCGGCGGGGTGCTGGTGCGCGGCGAGAAGGGCACCGCGAAGTCGACCATGGTGCGGGCCCTGGCCGGGCTGCTGCCGTCGATCGCGGTGGCCGACGGCTGCCGGTTCGCCTGCGACCCGGCGGCGCCCGACCCGCAGTGCCCGGACGCGCCGCACTCCGCGGGCTCCCACGAGCGGCCGGCCCGGCTGGTGGAGCTGCCGGTCGGGGTGACCGAGGACCGGATCGTCGGCTCGCTGGACCTCGAACGGGCGCTCGCCCAGGGCGTGAAGGCCTACGAGCCGGGGCTGCTGGCCCAGGCGCACCGCGGCGTGCTCTACATCGACGAGGTGAACCTGCTGCAGGACCACGTGGTCGACCTGCTGCTGGACGCGGCCGCCATGGGGCGCTCCTACGTGGAGCGCGAGGGCGTCTCGGTGCGGCACGCGGCGCGGTTCCTGCTGGTCGGCACGATGAACCCGGAGGAGGGCGAGCTGCGGCCGCAGCTGCTCGACCGGTTCGGGCTCACCGTGGAGATCGCGGCCACCCGGGACCCGCAGGAGCGGGCCGAGGTGGTGCGGCGGCGGCTGGCCTACGACGCGGACCCGGAGGGGTTCGCCGCCGGCTTCCGGGACGCCGAGCAGGCGCTTGCCCAGCGGATCGGCGCGGCCCGCGAGCTGCTGCCGTCCGTTGTGCTGGGCGATGCGGCGCTGCGTCAGATCACCGCGGTCTGCGCCGCCTTCGAGGTGGACGGGCTGCGCGCGGACATCGTGATGGCCCGCACCGCCGTCGCCCTGGCAGCCTGGGCCGGCCGTGGCGCGGTGGAGGAGGAGGACGTCCGCAAGGCCGCGCAGCTGGCCCTGCCGCACCGGCGCCGCCGCAACCCGTTCGACGCGCCCGGTCTGGACGAGGAGCAGCTGGACCGCACGCTGAGCGAGCACAGCGAGCCGGACGCCGAGCCGGACGGCGACGGCCCGGACGGCGGTGGCTCGGACGGCGACGGCCCTGACGGCGGTGGCGGCCCGGACGGCGGCGGCCCGGACGACGGCGGCCCGGACGACGGTCCCGGCGGCGGCCCCGGCGGGGCTCCGGAGCCGTCCGAGGGCGCGGTGCCCGAGGCCGCGCCGGCCGAGGACCTCCAGCAGGCCGCCCCCAAGCTGCCCGCGCCCGGCGGCGCCCCCGCCCGCGAGTCCGCCCCGGTCGCGGCCGCCGAGCCGTACCGCACCCGCCTGTTCAAGGTCCCCGGCACCGGTCACGGCGCCCAGGGCCGCCGTTCCCCCGCCGAGACCGACGGGGGCCACACCATCCGCGACCGCCGCCCCCAGGGCCAGTTGACCCGCCTGCACCTGTCCGCCACGCTGCGCGCCGCCGCCCCGCACCAGCACGCCCGCGGCCGCTCCGGCCGGGCCCTGGTGCTGCGCCCGGACGACTTCCGCGAGCAGGTGCGCCGCGGCCGCGAGTCCAACCTGGTGCTCTTCGTGGTCGACGCCTCCGGCTCGATGGCCGCCCGGCAGCGGATGACCGCCGTCAAGGGCGCCGTGCTGTCGCTGCTGATGGACGCCTACCAGCGCCGCGACAAGATCGGCATGATCACCTTCCGGGGCAGCGGTGCCGAGCTGGCGCTGCCGCCGACCTCCTCGGTGGAGGTCGGCGCGGCCCGGCTGGAGAAGCTGCCCACCGGCGGCCGCACTCCGCTGGCCGCCGGCCTGCTGCGCGCCCACGAGGTGCTGCGGCTGGAGCGCCTGCGCGACCCGCTGCGCCGCCCCCTGCTGGTGGTGGTCACCGACGGCCGGGCCACCGGCGGGGGCAGCGCGCGGGGCGGCGGCGCCCTGGCCGAGGCCGGCCGGGCCGCCGGGCTGCTGGCCGCCCGGGGCACCGCCGCCGTGGTGCTGGACTGCGAGTCCGGCCCGGTCCGGCTCGGCCTGGCCCGCACCCTGGCCGGCCAGTTGAACGCCACCTCCGTCACCCTGGACGAACTGCGTGCCGAGGGCGTGGCCGCCCTGGTGCACGCCCACCGCCCGACCCCCTCACGAAAGGCAGCGTGATCCCCGTGCCGCAGGGCAAGCCCGAGGTCGTCCCCGATGACGGCCTGACCACCCGTCAGCGTCGCAACCAGCCGATCACCGCCGTGCACACCGGCCCGGGCAAGGGCAAGTCCACCGCCGCCTTCGGCATGGCGCTGCGGGCCTGGAACCAGGGCTGGCCGATCGGGGTCTTCCAGTTCGTCAAGTCCGCCAAGTGGAAGGTGGGCGAGGAGAACGCGTTGAAGGTGCTGGGCGCCTCCGGTGAGGGCGGCAGCGTCACCTGGCACAAGATGGGCGAGGGCTGGTCCTGGGTGCAGCGCGACCTGGAGTCCAGCGAGGAGGCCGCCAAGGAGGGCTGGGAGCAGGTCAAGCGCGACCTGGCCGCCGAGAGCTACCGGCTGTACGTGCTGGACGAGTTCACCTACCCGATGAAGTGGGGCTGGGTGGACGTCGCCGAGGTGGTCCAGGTGCTGGGTGACCGCCCCGGCAACCAGCACGTCGTGATCACCGGCCGGTACGCGCCCGAGGCGCTGCTCGAAGTGGCCGATCTGGTCACCGAGATGACCAAGGTGAAGCATCCGATGGACGCCGGCCGCAAGGGCCAGCGCGGCATCGAGTGGTGAGTCCCCGGCCGCTCCGGCGGTACGGCCCCGAATCGCTCTAGTGGTATCGCTCTAGTGGTAAGGCCCTGACGCACGTGCAACTCCCCCGGCTCGTCATCGCCGCCCCCTCCTCCGGGGCCGGCAAGACCACCGTCGCCACCGGCCTGATGGCCGCGCTCACCGCGCGCGGCCTGGCCGTCTCCCCGCACAAGGTGGGTCCGGACTACATCGATCCGGGCTACCACGCGCTGGCCACCGGCCGGCGCGGACGCAACCTGGACGCCTTCCTGTGCGGTCCCGAGCGGATCGAGCCGCTGCTGCGGCACGGTGCGGCCGGAGCCGACATCGCGGTGATCGAGGGCGTGATGGGGATGTTCGACGGCGCCTCCGGGCGCGGCGAGCTGGCCTCCACCGCGCAGGCTGCCAAGCTGCTGCGGGCGCCGGTGGTGCTGGTGGTGGACGGCTCCTCGCAGTCCCGCTCGGTGGCGGCCCTGGTGCACGGCTTCGCCACCTGGGACCCGCAGGTGCGCCTGGCCGGGGTGATCCTCAACCGGGTCGCCTCCGACCGGCACGAGCAACTGCTGCGCGAGGCGCTGGAGGAGGGCGCCGGGGTGCCGGTGCTCGGCGCGCTGCGGCGCACCGCCGCGGTGGCCACCCCGAGTCGGCACCTGGGTCTGGTGCCGGTGGTGGAGCGCTCGGCGGCGGCCCTGCGAGCGGTCGCCGACATGGCCGAACTCATCCGTTCCTCAGTGGACTTGGATGCGGTGCTGGCGCTGGCCCGGTCGGCGCCGCCGCTCACCGCGGCCCCCTGGGACCCAGCCGCCGAGGTCACTCGGGTGACCACCGCCGCACCCCGGATCGCCCTGGCAGCCGGAGCCGCCTTCTCGTTCAGCTATGCCGAGAACGCCGAACTGCTGGCCGCCGCGGGCGCCGAGGTGGTGCCGTTCGACCCGCTGCACGACCGGCGGCTGCCTGATGGTACGTCAGGGCTGGTGATCGGCGGCGGATTTCCCGAGGTGTACGGCGAACAGCTCAGCGCCAACGCAGAATTGCGCTCCTCGATCGCCGAACTCGCCGCCGCCGGCTCGCCGATCACCGCCGAGTGTGCCGGACTCCTCTATCTGGGCCGGGAGTTGGACGGCCATCCGATGTGCGGGATCCTGGACACCACGGCGCGGATGACCGAGCGGCTCACCCTGGGCTACCGGGAGGCCGTCGCCCTGCACGACAGCCCGCTGGCCCCGACCGGCACCAGGCTGCGCGGCCACGAGTTCCACCGCACCGCCTGCACCCCGGGCGCCTCCCCGGCCACGCCCGCCTGGGCCTGGCGCTCCCCCGCCGGCACCACCGTCACCGAGGGCTTCACCACCGCGCACGTGCACGCCTCCTACCTGCACCTGCACTGGGCGGGCGCCCCGCAGCTGGCGGAGCGCCTCGTGCGGTCGGCGGGCCGGATCCAGCCCCGGGCGTGACCCGCCGGAACGCCCCGGACCGTGGCAGCCGGTTCGTCTGCGGCACCGCCCGTGCAAGGTGACCGCCTTCGGGGCCCGGCCGCCGGATGGCAGCCGTGGCCCTGTCGCCTGCTCAGCGTCCGGCGATCGAGCCGCCGTCCAGGTGGAAGACCTGGCCGGTGAGGTGGCCGGCAGCCGGGGAGGCCAGGAAGAGGGTGGTGGCGACCACGTCGTCCGGGTGGCCGGCGCGCTTGTTGAGCGACTGGGCGACGTTGCGGGCCAGGCGCTCGGCGGGGATGCCGTTCGGGCCGAAGAACTCGGTGTCGCTGATGTAGCCGGGGGCGATGACGTTGGCCGTGATGCCCTCGGGGCCGACCTCCTGGGCCAGCGTGAGGTTCCAGTTCTCGATGGCGGCCTTGGCGGCGCCGTACGACCCGGTGCCGCCGCGGTGGGCGGCGATCGAGCTGAAGTTGATCACCCGGGCGCCTGGGTTCAGCCGGTCGCGCAGGGCCTCGGTGACCAGCAGGGCGGTGAAGAGGTTGGCGTCCAGGTTGGCCCGCCAGCGCGCGGCGAGGCCGGCGAGGCCGGCCTCCGGAGCGGGCGCGCTGGTGCGGTCGCGGTTGCCGCCGGCGTTGTTGACCAGCACGTCGACCCGCTCGGGCAGCTCCGCCAGAGCCGCCTCCACCTGGGCGGGGTCGGCGGCGTCGAAGGCGGCGGCCCGCACATCGCCGCCCAGCTCTGCGACGGCCTGGTCCAGCACGTCCTTGCGGCGGCCGGTGATCACCACCTGGTCGCCCTGCGCGGCGAAGGCCGCCGCGATGGCCTTGCCGATACCCGTACCGCCACCCGTGACGACGATCTGACGCATGATGCGCCACTCCCCTCGTTTAGACCTAAACGTCACTGGCACACTAGCACTGTGAATGCATCCGAAGAAGATCTTGCCGAGCAGATCGCCACCGCCTGGCAGCGGGAGCAGCCCGGGCTGCCCGTCGGCTCGATCCGGATCCTGACCCGGATCCGGCAGGCCGCCAAACTGCTGACCGACGACCGGCGCCGGACCCTGGCCCTGGTCGCGATGGACGCCGCCACCCTGGACCTGCTCAGCACGTTGCGCCGGGCCGGCGCGCCGTACTGCCTGCCCACCCGTGAGCTGGCGGCCCGCTCGCTGATCTCCGCGGGGGCGGTGACCCAGCGGGTGGACCGCGCCGAGGCTGCCGGGCTGGTCGAGCGCCTACCGCCCGAGCCGGTCAGCCGGGCGGTGCCGGTGCGCCTCACCGAGGCCGGGCGACTCGCCGTGGACGCCGCGGTCGGCGATCTGCTGCACCATGAGCAGCGGCTGGTGGACCGGTCGCTGACCGCCGGCGAGCAGGCAGAGCTCGCCCGCCTACTGGCCAAGTTCCTGGCCGGTTGGTCCAGTTGACGGCAGGACGGCTCCGGGATGCCGGCAGGCCGCCACGGCCGATCCTCCACTCGGGAGGCCGCGGGCCCACGGTGGCTCGAAGCCGCACGGCCCCGCACGGTCGCACCGACGCACGGCCCGCAGGGACGCACGGACGCACGGCCCGCAGGGACGCACCGACGCACGGACTCCATGCGGAAGCGAGGAACGGCACACCGCCGTCGATTGACTCGCGTTTTCGCACCGTGATGGGATTTCCCGGCCTGGAGGAAGGAACAACGCGGGTGAGCAGCGACAACGCGGTCGGCGTGGTGGTGGGGGTCGGCGCGAGCGCCGGGGTGGCGGCGTCGGAGGTGCTCGCCCTGATCACCGAGGCGCTGGCCGAGGCGGCGCTGCCGGTGGACGCGGTGCGACTGCTCGCCACCGTGGAGGCCCGTGCCACCGAACCCGGACTGCTGGGCGCCGCGCAGCGGTTGGGCGTGCCGCTGGTCGGGCATCCGGCTGCCGAGCTGGCCGCGGTGGCGGTGCCCAATCCGTCCGCGGCGGTGCTGGCGGCCAGCGGCACCGCGAGCGTGGCCGAGGCGGCGGCGCTGCACGGTGGCGGCGAACTGCTGGTCGCCAAGCGGAAGTCGGCCCGGTCGACGGTGGCGGTGGCGACGCTCCAGGTGCCCGGGCACGATCTGCGCCACCACGGGGACGCCGAGGTGCGGGAGGCCGGCCTGGTGGACCTGGCCGTCAATGTGCGCACCGGCACCCCGCCGCAGTGGCTGCGTACGGCCCTGGCCGACACCATGGGCCGGCTCGCCGCCTACCCGGAGCAGAGCGCGGCCCGGGCGGCTGTGGCGGCCCGGCACCGCCGCCCCGAGTCGGAGGTGCTGCTCACCTCGGGTGCGGCGGAGGCCTTCGTGCTGCTGGCCCGCACCCTCCGGCCCCGGCACGCCGTGGTGGTGCACCCGCAGTTCACCGAACCGGAGGCGGCGCTGCGGGACGCCGGGGTGGCGGTGCACCGGGTGCTGCTGCGGGCCGAGGACGGGTTCCGGCTTTCCCCGGGCGCGGTGCCCGAAGCAGCCGATCTGGTGGTGATCGGCAACCCGACCAACCCCACCTCGGTGCTCCACCCGGCGGACGCCATCGCCGAACTCGCTCGCCCCGGGCGGACGTTGGTGGTGGACGAGGCCTTCATGGACACCGTGCCCGGGGAGACCGAGTCGCTCGCCGAGCTGCGTGGTCTCCCGGGCCGGGTGGTGGTGCTGCGCAGCCTCACCAAGACCTGGGGGCTGGCCGGCCTGCGGATCGGCTACGTACTCGGCCCGGCCGGACTGGTCGCCGAGCTGGCGGCCGCCCAGCCGCTCTGGCCGGTCTCCACTCCCGCCCTGCGGGCCGCTGAACTGTGCAGCGGTGAACGGGCGTTGGCCGAGGCCGAGGCGGCGGCCGCCGAGCTGGCCGAGCACCGTGACCATCTGCTGGCTCAGTTGGGCCGGATCCCCCGGCTGCGGGTGCACGGCGTCCCGGCCGCGTCGTTCCTGCTGGTCGAACTGCCCGGTGCCGCCGAGGTCCGCGAGCGGCTGCGTGCGGCCGGCTACGCGGTTCGGCGCGGCGACACCTTCCCCGGCCTCGGCCCCGACTGGCTGCGACTGGCGGTGCGCGACCCGGCCACCACCGACGGGTTCGTCACGGCGCTGGCCCGGTGCATCAACTGACCAGGCGCACCTGGTCGCCGGCCCGGATCCGACCGGCGGTCGACACCTGCGCGTAGACGCCCGCGCAGGGGAACTCGGCCATGCCCGGAAGCGGCACGAGGCGGTTGTGGCGGGCCGGGATCCGCAGTGCGTCCGGGCAGGGATCGAGGTGTCCGTGCCGGAGCGTCGGGACGGCGCAGCGCGGGGTCGCGGCGATGATCTCCACCTCGACCTGCCCCACCGCCAACTTCTTTCCGAGCCAGGCGTTTTCGACGAAGCCCGGCTCACCGGGCGTCTCGATCACCAGGTTGGGGCGGTAGCGGGTGGCGACGGTGCCGACCCGGTCCAGGGTGGCGGTGCTGACCAGATGGAGCGGGGCGAAGTCGAAGAAGGTGCCGGCGCGCAGTCGGCTGACGTCATGGGCGACTTCGGCCAGCGGCCCGGCGGCCAGCACCTCCTCGGGGCGGGCCCGGTCGATGGTGGCGTCCTGCGGCGGGGTGTCGGTGAGCAGCACCTCCCGGCCGAGCAGCGCGGAGAGCTCGGTGGCGACGCCGCCCACCACCGCCGGGCGCAGCGCCCGCGCCGCCCGCTCGGTGAGCAGCTCACGCCAGAGCCGGGGCTGCTTGGCGCTGGCCACCCTGCCGGTGGCCACGTCGACCAGCGCGAACCGCCGGTCCCCCGCCACCCCGCGCTCGGTCACCTCCGCCGTCCGCAACCGCTCCCCCGGCATCGACTTCACCGGATACCGCCACAGTTCCCGCACCACCCCGACGATCATGCCCGAAGTCTAGGGGCAGCGCGGCGGGTTCGGACCGCCCCGGCTGCCTCGGTGGGGCCCGGCCCGCACCGGCCGAACGCGGAACGGCCGCCCCCGGAAGGGCGGCCGTCGTTCGTCAGCGGGGGCGGATCAGACCTGGCCGGCCTTCTCCAGCGCCGAGCAGCAGGTGTTGACCAGCAGGCGGGTCACCACGTATGGGTCGACGTTGGCGTTCGGGCGACGGTCCTCGATGTAGCCCTTCTTCTCCACCTCGACCTGCCACGGGATGCGGACCGAGGCGCCGCGGTCCGAGACGCCGTAGGAGTAGACGTTCCACGGGGCGGTCTCGTGCTTGCCGGTCAGGCGGGACTGGATGTCGTCACCGTACTGGTTGACGTGCTCCATGACCTTCTCCTGCGACTCGCCGAGCGACTCGCAGGCGGTGATGATCGCGTCGTAGCCCTCGCGCATCGCCTTGGTGGAGAAGTTGGTGTGGGCACCCGCGCCGTTCCAGTCGCCACGGGCCGGCTTGGCGTCCAGGGTGGCGTCGATGCCGAACTCCTCGGCGGTGCGGTAGAGCAGGTAGCGAGCGACCCACAGGTCGTCGGAGACCTCCAGCGGGCCGACCGGGCCGATCTGGAACTCCCACTGGCCGGGCATGACCTCGGCGTTGATGCCGCAGATGGCCAGGCCGGCGGCGATGCAGCGGTCCAGGTGCAGCTCGACGATCTCGCGGCCGAAGACCTCCTCGGCGCCGACGCCGCAGTAGTAGCCGCCCTGCGGGGCCGGGAAGCCGCCCTCGGGGAAGCCGAGCGGGCGGGAGCCCTTGAAGAAGGTGTACTCCTGCTCGATGCCGAAGATCGACTCCTGGGCGGCGAACTGCTCGGCGATCGGGCGCAGCAGGGCGCGGGTGTTCGACGGGTGGGGGGTGCCGTCCGTCTCCATGACCTCGCAGAGCACCAGGATGTGCTCGCCGCCGCGGATCGGGTCCGGGTAGACCTTGACCGGCTGCAGCACCCGGTCCGAGGCGTGGCCCTCGGCCTGGTTGGTCGACGAGCCGTCGAAGCCCCAGGTCGGAACGGTGTCCGCGGACTTCAGAACCCGAGTCTTGGAGCGGAGCTTGGCGGTCGGCTTGGTGCCGTCGATCCAGATGTACTCGGCCTTGATAGCCACGGGGTTACCTCGCGTGCCTCGGTGGTGGGTGCTCCGGTAATGTCGCAAGCCGCCGTTTCCCGGGTGTTCCTCTTATGTAACCGGCATGTGAACCAACCGTCCGCGTTCGCCGCCTCACGCAGTGCGAGCGGAGGCGTCGATGAACGCAGGTCAGGGGCGGTCCTGACCTGCGTTCCGGGTCGGCGGGAAAGGGGCGTCAGCCGCTCTTGGTGCCGAAAGCCACCAGCGCGCGCCGGGGCAGGACCGCTGTCCAGGACTGCTCCCGCGCGCTGTAGTGCACAGAGAACGCCTCGCCCGGGTAGCGGAAGACGGACTTGGCGCGTTCGACGACCCAGCGGTCGGCTTCGGCGCCCTGGGATTCCTGGATCTTCACGAGGCCGTACATGTCCGCCAGGTAGCGGCCCAGCTCCAGCTCGGCCTGCTCCGCGGTGGGCGCCACGGCCACGTAGGGGTCGGCCATGTCGACGACGTCCACCTGCGGGAACCCGGCGTCGGTCAGGTAGCCCCCGATCTCCTCCCGGGTGAAGTGGTCGAACTTGTGGCCCGTGACGGAGTACGGGTCGACCACGTCCGCGAACCACGTGTCCATGGGCGATCCGGTCTGGAAGTCGTGCAGCACCATGATGCCGCCGGGCCGCAGCACGCGGTGGGACTCCCGGGCCAGTTCGGGGCGGTCCTGCGGCGCGATGTGGTGCGATCCGTACGCGACCAGCACCCCCTCGACCGAGCAGTCGCGCTGGAGCAGGCGGTCGGCCCGCTGCAGCAGGGCCGGGAAGTTCGCCTCCCAGGCGGCACGGACCATGTACGGGGAGGCATCGCAGGTGAGGACCTCGACGTCGGCCAGGCACAGGGCCGAGGCGACGCGCTGGACCAGCCCGTCACCGCCGAGGACGTCGACCACCGTCTTGCTCGGCGCCCCGCTGCCCGCCCGGATGTAGCCGAGCAACTGCTCGATCCCCCGGGCGCGTGCCCGCATGTTCCGTGCCTGCGCGCGCACGTAGGACTCGCCGCGCCCGCCGCTGCCGGCGTCGCCGAAGTCGTCCCCGAGCGGCATGAGCGCCTCGTAGTCGCCGGCCCAGAGCCGGGCGCGTTCGACGTCGAGCCGTTGGTACAGGTCGGGGAAGTCGCGACTGATGCGGCCGAGATGCCGCTCCATCTCGGCGCTGGTGAAACGCGTCCCGGTCATGTTGTGATCACTCACCTGTCGTGTCGGTTGTCCGGCCGCCGGCACCGCCCGCGAGGAACAACGCGAGTGCCAGGGCCATCCGTTCGATCTCCGAGGGGTCCACGCTCTCGTTGGGGGCGTGGATGAGGCAGCGCGGTTCCTCGACCCCGATGAGGACGATCTCCGCGTCCGGAAGGCTCTCCTGCAGGGCGACGCACACCGGAATCGAGCCGCCCTGCCCTGCCGTGGTCATCGCCCGGCCGAACGCCTGCTCCATGGACGCGGCCAGCAGGGCGTACGCCGGGCCGTCGGTCCTGGACCGGAACGGCTGGCTGCGCTTGACCTCGTCGAACCGCACCTCGACGTTCCACGGGGCGCTGGACTCCAGGTGCTTCCGCAGCGCCTGCCAGACCACGTCGACGTCCGATCCGTGGGGCACCCGCACGTTGAGCCTGGCACGCACCGAGCCCTGGACCGCGGGCGCCGAGACCGCGACCCCCGGGCAGTCGATGCCGACCACGGTCAGGGCGTGCCGCGCCCACAGCATGTCGGCGATGGCGCCGGTGCCGGCGAGGGCGACCCCGGGCAGCAGCTTGGCGTCGCGGCGGTACCGCTCCTCGGGGTAGGCGACGCCGCCCCACTCCCCGGTGTCCTCGATGCCGGGGATCGTGGTGTCCCCGTCGGCGGAGTGCAGCGGGGCGAGCATGGCGATCAGCGCGTTCAGCGGATCCGGGGTCGGGCCGCCGAAGGTCCCGCAGTGCACCGGGCTGGAGAGCGCGCTCACCGTCATGGTCACGTGCAGGGCGCCCCGCAGATCGGTCGTGGCCGTGGGCAGGCCGATCTCGGCGTTGCCGGTGTCGCAGACGATGACCGCGTCGGCCTGGAACAGGTCGGGGCGCCGGCGCACCAGCGCCGCCAGTCCGCCGGTGCTCTGCTCCTCGGACCCCTCCGACACGAACTTCACCCCCACTCGGAGGTCGTCAGCCAGCGCGCGGAGGGCCGTCAACTGCATGACGATGTTGCCCTTGCAGTCCGCCGCCCCGCGCCCGTACCAACGCCCGTCCCGTTCGGTGAGCGCCCAGGGCGGTGTCTGCCACGCCCCTTCGTCCAGCGGCGGCTGCACGTCGTAGTGGCTGTAGAGCAGAACGGTCGGCGAGCCCGGCGGGCCGGGCCGGTGCCCCAGGACCGCCTTGCTCCCGTCGCTGGTCTCCACCAGCCGCACGTCGGCGAACCCCTCGGACGCGAACATCCGCGCGACCGCCTCGGCGGCCTTGTCGCACTCCTCGGGCGGGAACTGCCCGCCACCGGCCACCGAGCGGTAGGCGACCAGGGTTTCCAGATCATCCCATGCCCTGGCCATCATGCCGTTGACGCGTGTGCTGATTTCCTCGACTCGCACGTGATCTCCTGGTGTGTGGCCCTCGGCCGGGCCGGTGACCGATCTGTCTGGCGGTTCCCCGAACGCGGCGTCACGCCGCCCTTCCGGCGGCCTCGCGCCGCTTGAGCTCGGTGGCGAAGTAGGAGCGTCCGAGGCGTACGCCGATCGCCGGGCCGACTCCGAGGAGCGCGAGGACGACCCAGAACGCGGGCAGTGCCCCGTGGTTGGCGGCCAGGTCGAACCCGCCGCCGATCAGGCCCCCCAGCATCCCGCCGAGACCCCACGCCATGGTGGAGTACCCGAGGTACATGCCGAGGCAGCCCGGTGGGGCGAGGCCGGCGACGTTGGCGTCCACCACTCCGCAGAACAGGGACTCGCCGACGGACGTCACCAGGACGGCGGCGACGATGGGCCCGAGCCCGCTGAACGCGCAGATCAGCCAGCCCCCGCCGAGCACCACCCCGGAGAGCGCCAGGATGTCCAGGCGCCCGATCGTGCCGCGCCGGTCGACCCGGGAGCCGATCAGGGTGACGGTGATCATCACCGCCACGGCGTTGGCCGAGGTCAGGTAGCCGGCCAGGTCGGGGGAGAGCCCCTGGTGCACGATGGTCAGCGGCAGCGCGACCGGGTACTGGGTGATCAGGAACCAGCCCCCGACGGCCAGCCCGCAGTACAGCATCAGCGGACGGTCGCGCAGGCCGACGACCATGGCGTCGAGGCGGATCGCTCCGATGGGCGGCACGGGCATCCCGCGCAGCAGGACCATCGTCGCGGCGGAGAACGCCAGGTGCAGGGCGGCCGCGACGGCGAATCCGATCCAGATGACGTGGCCGGCCACCAGCGCCGTGCCGATCAGCGGCCCGATCAGCGCCGCCCCGTTGATGGAGACGTAGTACCGGCTCAGGTTGGCCGCGATGCCGCCGGCCTTGCTGGCCGCCACCAGACTGCGCGACCCGTTGTTGTTCAACGAACCGCCCGAGCCCAGCAAGGCGATCGCGATCGCCCACAACCAGAAGGACCGTCCGATCACCGGAAAGGCCAGATAGGCCGCCGCCTCGATGAGGAGTCCCAGGGTGAGCACCCGGGAGGCTCCGAAACGGTCGCTCGCCCAGCCCGCCAGGACCCCGATCCCGCGCCGGGTGAACTGCAGGACGGCGAAGAGGATGCCGGCCTGGAAGCTGCTGAACCCGTCGCTCCGGGTCAGGTAGATGGCGAGGAAGGGGATGACCATGAAGAACCCGATGTTCGTCATGAACCGCCCCAGGATCACCACGTACGCCGGGCCCTTGCCCTCGGCGAACTCCGTCCGGTCGACCGGACGGGACGCCTCCTCCACGATGCGGCCGGTGCCCGGCGATCCGCTACCCCTCGTCATCGGCCACCTCGCCTGCCTCCCCCGGCGCGGTACGGACCGTGATGCGGGCGGCCGCGGCATCCGCAGCCTGCCGCGCCGAGCGGGTGTCGGGCCCGGCCGCCAGGACGTAGCCGATCCGGTTCCAGGAGTCGCCGAGGGGTTTGACCACGTCACCCGGCCCGCACAGCTCACTCGCCCGGATCACGCCGTCGACCGCGAGGGCGTCCGCCAGTCCCGCCACCGAGCTGACCCGGCCCGGCTGCGCCGTCAGGTAGCGGATCGCCGCTCCCCGGTCCGGTCCCGTGCGCTCCGCGGGGGTCTCGCCGAAGGCCAGCGTGGTCACGGCTCCGGAGAGCATGTCGACCCCGGTCGCCAGTTCCACCAACTCCCATATCTGGTCGCCGCCGTGACGGGCGTTGATCTCGATGACGGTGGCCGTGCTGCCGTCCTCGGCCAGCATCACCTCCGTGTGGCCCGGGCCCCAGGTGTACCCGATGGCGTCCAGCGCGCCGAGCACGGCCGCGGTGACCGCCAGGTACTCGTGGTCCGCCAGTTCGGCCGGCAGTTCATGGCCGAGTTCCACGAAGTGCGGTGCTCCCGAGGTGTGCTTGCGGGTCACCGCGAGCACACTGTGCTTGCCCTCGGCACTGAGCGTCTCCACGCTGAACTCCCGGCCGGTGAGGAACTCCTCGGCCAGCACCACCACCGGCGACGCATCGGCGGACCAGCCCCAGGCCCCGGTCGAGCCCGTGCTCCACGCCCAGCCCGCGGCGAGCTCGGCCGGATCGCGGACCAGGAAGACGCCCGTACCGCCGTTGCCGTTCACCGGCTTGAGGATCATGCCGGTGGGGCAGCCGCGCAGGAACCGCTCGGCGTCCTCGATGCCGGCGCAGACCCGGTGCGCGGTCGTGCTGATGCCCCGTTCGGCCAGTAACCGCCGCATCGCGGCCTTGTCCTGCGTGTACCGGAGTGTCGAGGTGGCGTTGCCGCGCACCCCCAGCTCCGACGCGACCGCACTCACCGGCAGCAACGAGAGCTCGGTCAGCCCGAGGACCGCGTCGAGGGGCCGCCAGGCGTGGATCTCGCGTGCCACCGCCAGGAGTTCGGCGGTGTCGGTGAAGTCCGCGTCGACCACGCGCAGGGCGACGGACGACTCGAGCGCCCGGTCGCCGCCCGGGCGGTGCACGATGGTGAACGCGATCGGGAGGCCGATGAACTTGGCCAGGACGTCGGAACGCGGGCAGACCAGCAGCAGGTGGGGGATGGCGGCCTCAGACCGAGCGGGGGCGGCTGTCGATGTTGGTTGCATTCCAGATCCTCTCCAGTTCCCGAATCCGGGCCGAGTCCGCCTCGATCGCCGCCCAGTCAGCTGCGCCCTGGATGACCCAACCAAGGCTCGTGGTGACGTCGTTGGTCATCGGCACGCTTCTCCCGTCAGGCGGGATGGACATCCGGTAGACCGTCGGCAGGTCCTGGATCGCCTGCAGGATGTCCATCCTTCGCACCGGGCCCTCGAAGTCCGCACACAGCCACAACGTCCGCACCTGCTGGACCAGTTCGAAGCCCGGGGTGAACTCGTTGTCCAGCAGGTGGCGCACGGTGCGGTGGATCTGGTTGTCGCCGGTCGCCAGCCTGCCGGAGATCATCATGCAGCTGCCCGAGTAGCGGGCGGCCAGTTCGACCAGGCGCGGGCCCTCGGCGGTCATGATCACCTCGGCGTGCGTGGACCCGTTGCGGATGCCGACGGCGTCCGCGGCGCGTTTGGTGTACTCCGCGAGCACGGCCACGTCCGGGTGGTCCGGCGGCAGGAAGTCGGCCACGTCGTATATCCCGATGCGCGGGCCCCGGTCGTGCTTGGCGTAGATGCAGGTGTCGACCAGCCCGTGCTGCCCGTCCACGGAGTAGAGGTCCACGATGTACTCGGGCCCCTCCAGGAACTCCTGCACGATGACCGTGTCATTGCGCAGACTGAATCCGTTGACCTGGCCGAGTATGGCGTCGAAGTACCCCCGCCAGTCCCCGCCGGCCTCCACCAGGTGCACGTTGTCCGTTCCGGCGCTGGCGGGGGGTTTGACGATCAGCCGCTTGCCGGACAGTCCGCTGTCCTCGATCCACCGGGCCACCACCGCCGGGTCGTCCGTCGAGAGCGTCTTGGGAGCCGGCACTCCGGCGCGTTCCAGCGCCCGGATCATCTCGCCCTTGTCCCGCTGGGCCGGGGCGCTCCCCTTCACGTTCCCCGACTCGGGCATCAGGATCTCGACGAGTTCCGCGGCGAGTTCCACTCCTCTTTCGTTCCCGGCGACGATGCCGATCGGGTCGTAGCCCCGGACGATGTCCACCAGCTTGCCGAGGTCGCCGTCGTGGAAATGCACCGCCTCGAAGTCGTCCGGGTGCCAGCTGGACTTCTTGATGAATTTCTCCAGCGGCGCCGGCGTGCTCATCACGGTGACCGGCAGGATCCCCCTGGCCCGGAAAGCGCTGGCGAACGCCCGGTCCTCGCCGTCCTGCAGGTGGTAACCGTCGACAATGACAACGTAGCGCTGCATTCTTCCTCCAAGCGCCGCACGGGAACACCGGCCCCGAGCCCCGTTCCGAACACCGGATCGGCTCTCTCCGGCAGCCAGTCTGTGCAACCGGGCACTTGATCCGACAGTGACAATGCCGACCGATAACCTCGATTTCCTGCCAGCGGCGTGCCGCCGGGCGGCGCGGGGCCGGGAGCGTTCGACGGGTCCGGCGGTCGCGCGGACG
This sequence comes from Kitasatospora humi, assembly GCF_020907985.1. GTDB lineage: Bacteria > Actinomycetota > Actinomycetes > Streptomycetales > Streptomycetaceae > Kitasatospora > Kitasatospora humi. Next base: position 114,884 of record NZ_JAJJPA010000012.1, read on the forward strand.
GGCCGGCCGGGCGGTGCCGGGGCCGAGCCCGGTGACCGTGCCCCGGTCGGTTGGTGTGCGGCGGTGCGGCGGATCGCCGGGGAGGCGGTGCCGATCCGAGGGGCGGCCGGCCCGGCGGGACGGCCGGTGGCAGCCGGGGAACTCCGGGAACCGCGCTGAGGCGATAGGCCCAGACCCGTCCCAGGGACCATCGTCCTATAGCCGTCATCGGCCTCCGGGAGCCACAGTGGTGAACGCGGCGAAGGAAAGTCGCCAAAGTGGTTACGGGAGGCGTCATGTCGGCAGAGATTTCCATCGATCCAGGGCGGTTCAGCCAATTCGGTGCAGCCACCGGCAGTACCTTCTGCCTGGTCACCAACCCCGAGCTGGTGGAGCAGATCGAAGTCCTGGAAACCGCCCCCTACCGTCGCTTCCTCACTGTTCCGATGGGCGCCGGAGACCGCTTCGAGGACCTTCTCGAGAAGAGCATTCCGGAGCCGGCGCACGTTCTGGTGATCTCGCCGCACCGGTTTTTCGCATCGCCCGACCCGGAACTCGTGGGGCAGCGGAAGATCATGGGCATGGCGTGCAATTCCACGCCCACCTCGCTCGCCGAGATCCGGCACTTCCTCGGCATCATGGAGCGGACCTCGGCCGCCGAGCAGGCGGCGTTCTGCGACACCTTCTTCGAGATCGCCGAGGAGAGCGAGCACCTGGCGTACGTCGACCCGGAGCACGGGACCCGCGCGGTGCTCGACCACCTGCGCGACGGCCTGGTGTGGAACCAGCAGGCCGGGCCGCTGGACTGGGGCGACCAGCAGATCGTGCCGTCCGGCGAGATCAGCGTGCTGCCGGTGGAGATCAGGGAGTTCGACGAGGCACTGAAGCTGCCGCTGGAGGGCGAGATCACCCTGCGCGGGTACCCGATCCTGCACAACGGGACCCCCTCGTTCTCCCGTGCCGACCAGGCCCGCATCCACTCCCGCCTGGCGGCGATGCAGCACCACGCGATCAAGGCGACCGTCGAGGACGGCAGGATCACCAGGCTGCAGGCGCTGCACCCGGGGGCCGCACCCGCCGTGGACATGCTGGAGCAGATGTTCGCGGTGGACTCCCGCTACCGCATCGTCTGGGAGATCGGCCACGCCCTCAACACCGCGCTGGACATCCTGCCCGGCAACCACGCCATGAACGAGGTGTACGGCGGCACCGAAGGCTGCCTGCACTACGGGCTCGGCCTCACCCCGTACACCCAGTACCACCTGGACATCATTTCGCCCGACACGCGCGTCCTGAGCAGCAACGGCACCGCGCTGATCGGCCACCTGGACCACCCGACGGTGGAGCGGGTCGTGGCTGCCGACTGAGCAGCCGCCCCGCCGACCGTTCCGGGTGCACGCATGTTCCGTCCGACCGACAGGAGGTGACTGCCATGAAGAAGATCAAGGTTCAGAAGAACCGCAACTACCTGGGCACGCTGCTCGGCTGAGTACCGACCCGTGGCGGGGCGCTCAAGCCGCCCCGCCACGGGGTTCCCGCCGTCCCCCGTAAGGGAGTTCACCGTGCCACCGCTGGAGCTCACCACTAGCGCCTTCGGCCAGTTCGGCGATCCGGCCGAAACGTTCTGCCTGATCACGAGTGCGGACGGCAGCACACCGCTCCACCTGCTGCCCGACCGCGGCTGTGCGCGGGTGATCCACCGGTCGCTCCCGGCCGGCACGAGCCTGGGCGAACTGATCGCCGCGAGCGTCCCGCCGGACGCACACGTGCTCGCGGTCTGCCCCGGCCGGTTCCTCGACTCGCCGTCCGCACAGCAGCTCGGCTCGCGCAAGCTCGTCATACTGCCGGCCGGCTCCACGCCGCTGACCGCCGAGCACATCCGCTCCCTGCTGGAGTCCGCGGCGCGGACGGACATCGCTCAACAGGCCGTGGTGGCCGACGAGTTCTTCGAGCGGATCGAGAGCAGCGACCGGTTGGCCATCGTCGACGACTCCGCGGGCACCGAGGCCGAGTTCGACCACACGGTCGGGGACTGCGTCTGGAACCAGCAGGCGGGCCCGCTCGACCCCGGCGACCAACAGATCTTTCCCTCGGGCAAGTTGAGCGTCACAGCAGCCGAGATCACCACCTTCCGACCGGAGGCGCGGCTGCTCGGTCTCACCGGTGACCTCACGCTGCGCGGCTGGCCGATCGTGCACCGGCACGCCGACCCGGCCGACGCCGCCGATCAGCAGCGGCTGTTCGAGGCGCTCGCGCCCCTGGTCTCCCACCCGGTCACGCTGCGGGTGGCCGCCGGGTCCGTCGAGGACGTCACCCCGAACACCCCGGGGGGCAAACCGGCCGCCGCGGCACTGGAGAGCCTCTTCACCGACGACCCCCGCTACCGGGTCATCTGGGAACTCGGATTCGGCATCAACACCACCACGGAGATCATCCCGGCGAACTGCGGGGCCAACGAGGTGTACGGCGCCACCGACGGCGTCGTGAACCTCGGCCTGGGGATCACCCCGACCACCAGGTTCGCGCTGGCGTTCCTCTGCCCGCACAGCTCACTGCTGGCCTCGGACGGGAGCGCCGTCCTGGGCGCCCGCAAGGCAGTGCCCCGCGGCCGGATGCGGCGGGTGTCCAGCGCGAGCTGCGGCTGCCACTGAGGCCGGCCACCAGCCACCCGTTCTCCACCAAGGAGGGAGCACTCCATGACGGTCAACCCCGAGCTGCGCAAGCAGGTCGACACCATCCTCGACGGCTTCATCGCGGACTTCTACGAGACGGTCCCGTTCGCCCAGCACCAGAAGAGCGCCGCCGACCTCAACCTGGACTACTACAAGCGCCACAACATCGAGACCATCCTGCGGCTGCGCCGCAAGCGGACGGTCGACGCGCTGGCCATCAAGTACTTCACCAAGGTCGACCCGGTGCAGGCCAAGGCGTGGGCGCACTACACCGACGACGAGATGCTGCACGACCGGCTGTTCGCCGCCGACCTGGCCAAGGTCGGGGTCGGCAAGGACGAGATCTACTCCACCGAGCCGCTGCTCTCCACCAAGCTGCTCACCGGATACCTGCAGTACGGCATGGAGTTCGAGGACAGCCCGCTGGCCCTGATCACCAGCGTCTACTTCGTCGAGTACGTCACCACCCGCACCCAGCCGGACTGGCTGGACAACCTGGGGAACGTGCTCGGCGAGGAGAACGTCAAGGGCGCCCGAGCCCATGTCAACACCGATCTCGACGACGACCACGACGACTTCGTGTGGCGGGTGCTGTCCTCGCTGGTGACCACCGAGGCCGATGAGAAGAAGGTCATCGAGCACCTGCGGCACGTCTACTGGCTGTGGAAGCTCTACTTCGTGGAGCTGCACCAGATCACCGTGCTCGGCAAGGCCGGGGCCCAGATCCCGCTGCCCACGTCGGCGGACGTCTGAGCCGGCCTCCGGTGAACGACGACGCCCGGGCGGCGGCGCGCTCCACCGGGTCGCGGACCGTCGAGGTGCTGGCCCTGCCGCCCGGCCCGGAACTGCCGCCCGGCACCGAGAAGTGGATCGTGGACGGCCTGGTGGAAACCATGCCCGGCCTGCGGATGCGTGAACTGTTCGAGTTGCGCCGCGACATGCTGGTCGACGCCGACTACATCGTGGCCGGCGTCGACCGGGAGCGGGACCTGGTCGTCTCCCTGCTCACCTCGCGCTGGGTGACGATCCCGTCCGGCCACGCGTGCCTGCACGTGATGGTCCAGTTCGTCGGGGACGAGTACCGCAACGGTCCGGTTTTCGGCCGGAGTTGGTCCGTCCACTTCGCCCGGCTGCTGGCGGACGGCCGCCCGTTCCCCCAGGTGATCGCGCTCAAGACGTACAACCCGGTGGTGCACTGCGCGATGTCGGCCTTCAGCGGGCACCCCGACATCACCATGTACCCGGACCTGTCCGGGCGGTTGGACCCCGGTGCGGCGGCGCTGGCCGCCGTGGTGGCCGGGGCACTCGCCCCCGGGGCGCCCTTCGATCCGGCCCGGGGCGTCATCGCGGGCATCGGGCTCCCGGTGGACCTCTACCACGAGCGGCCGACGAGCTACGTGCCGGAGGCGAACGCCTACTTCGCCGCCAACGCGGAGCCCGGCGACCGGGTGCTGTGCATGCTGCGAGTGCCCACCCGGGCCGGGGCGCACGCCATCCTGGCCGCCCTGGGCGTGCCCGCCCGGGGCGTGCCGTCGCCGCCCGAACGTGACTGAACCCGCCGACCTACGGGCCCGGGGCCGCTCTCGGCCCCGGGCCCGTCGTCCGCATCCACGACTCCAGGAGCGCGAGACCGATGACCGACCTGTTCCCGACCGACTACGCCCGGGCCCGCTCGGACTTCCGGCACGCGGCCGAGGCGGCCGGCGCCCGGCTGCGGACCTTCGTCCTGCCGGAGCACCGCGGGCCCGACGGCGGTGAACTCTGCGTGGACACGGCCTACCTGGGTCCGACCGGTCCGGCGAAGCTGCTGGTGACGGTCTCCGGCACGCACGGCATCGAGGGCTTCTGCGGCTCGGCGTGCCAGACCCGGATCCTGCTCGGGGAGGGCGTGGCGCGGTCCGCCGGCCGGGACACCGGCGTGCTGCTCGTCCACGCGCTCAACCCGTACGGCTTCGCCCACCTGCGCCGCGTCAACGAGGACAACATCGACCTCAACCGCAACTTCGTCGACCACGACGACCCGCCGCACAACGACGCCTACGAGCTGGTGCACGCGGCACTGGTGCCGCCGGACGCCGGCGCGTTCTCCCCCAGCACGCTGGTCGCGGAACTGACCGGGCTCCAGGAGCGGTTGGGTCCGCGGGTCCTCCAGGAGGCGGTGACCCGCGGCCAGTACCGCCACCCGGACGGCCTGTTCTACGGCGGTCGGCAGGCGTGCTGGTCGCACCGGGTGTTCCGGGCCGTCGTGGCCGAGCAGGTCGCCGGGGCCGCGCACGTGGCCTACATCGACCTGCACACCGGGCTCGGCGAGCGCGGCGTCGGCGAACCAATCTTCCGCGGCGGCCGGGACGCCGGCGCGTTCGACCGGGCCCGGCGCTGGTACGGCGACGCGCTCACGGCTTCGGAGCAGGGCACCTCGTCCTCCACGCCGATCGTCGGCAACACGGCGGCCGCGGTCGCCGACGGTCTCGGCGCGGGAAGTGAACTCACCGCCATCACGCTGGAGTTCGGCACCCTTCCAGGCCCCGAGGTGCTGCTCGCGCTGTGCGCCGACAACTGGCTGCACCAGCACCGGGAGCCGGCCGAGGCGGTCCGCTCCGAGCTCAAGCAGCTGATCCGCACGGCGTTCTGCCCGGCGGCGGACGAGCTGTGGCGCTCCCAGGTCCTCCGACGGGCGCGCGAGGTCTTCGACCAGGCCCTCACCGGGCTCGCCGACGCCAAGCCGGGCCCACGGGCCTGACGCCCGGTCGGCGCCGGGCCGGTACCCGCACCGAGTGACAGTGCGGGTACCGGCCCGGCGGCACGTCCGTCACCCGCTCTCCGAGGGCGAGGAGGGCACGCTCCCCTGCGCGGAGCGGCCGTCGCCGACCAGCATGTCGCTGTACGCCGACCGCGCCTTGGCCGACAGCGGCAGCACCGCCGCCTCGGCGCCCGCAGGGTCCGGGTAGAGCAGATCGTGGCGGCGGCGGGCCTCCGCCTCGGCCTCGTCGCGCCGGACCAGGACGTGGTCGACGCCGCCGTCCGCCCGCACCGTGGTGACCACGCTGAGCCCGTCCTGGTGCCGCGCGGAGCCGAGGTGCCGCGCCGCGCCGCGGGCCCCGCGCGGCACCAGCAGGTGGGCGCCGCCCGCCGCGTCCACCGCCGTGGTCGCCAGCCCCTCCGACCGCAGGCGCTCCGCGGCCGCCCGGCGCTCCGACGCCGTCCGGAACCGCCAGACCTCGCTGTTGGGGTGCACCACCACCGAGGCGGCGGCCGGGCCGACCCCGACCAACGTCCCCGCGGCCGGCCCCCGCTCCCAGGGGAAGGGCCGGCAGTGCAGTCGGACACCGGTGCGTTCGGCCCAGTCGACGGCGCTCTCGTGGACGACCTTGGCACCGTGCCGGGACATCCGCCGCACGCCCTCGTAGCTGATCCGGGCGATGGTCCGCGCGGTCGGCACAAGATGGGGGTCAGCCGTGCACACCCCGGGGACGTCCGAGAAGAGTTCGCAGACGGGGGCGCCCAGCGCGCCGGCGACGGCGACCGCCGAGAGGTCCGAACTGTTGCGGCCCAGCATGACCGTCCGGCCGGCCTCGTCCACGGCCTGGCCACCGGGGACGACCAGGACCGGACAGCCGTCCAAAGCCGCTCGCAGCGTGGCGGGTTCGGCCCGGCGCAGCCCTGCCCGGTCGGGCGGTCCGGCGGCGAGCAGCCCGGTGTCCGCCGCCGACAGCGGGCGGGCGGGCAGGCCGGCGGCATCGAGGGCGGCCGCGAGCAGGGCCACGCTGACCGTCTCACCGCTGGTCAGCAGCATGGCGGCCGCCGCCGCCGGCGGGTCGGCCGCCACGGCGTCCAGCGTCTGCTGCAACCGGCCCGTGGTACCGGACATCGCGCTCGCCACCAGGACCAGCGGCTGCTTGTCCTCGGCGACCCGCCGCGCCGCGTAGCGGGCCACCCGCCGGTAGCCGTCCAGCTGCGCGAACGAGGAACCGCCGAACTTCAGCACCAACGGCGGTACGTCCGAGCCGATTTCGGAGGTCAACTCAACCACCCGTACTTCACGGCGAGTTCCACGATCTGCACCGCGTTGAGCGCGGCGCCCACCCAGAGGTTGTCGGCGACGATCCAGACCGCGACCGACCGCGGGTCCTGCGGCTCGACGCGTATCCGCCCGACGTGCACCAGAGCCCGGCTCTCGTCGTCGGCGAAGACCGTCCTGGGCATCGGGTAGGAAGGGGCGGCGTCAGAGCGGCGGTAGACCCGCAGGCCGGGTGTGTCGGCCAGCGCCTGCTCGACCTGCGCGGTGCTGACCGGTCGGCGCAGCCTGATGTGCGCCGCCTCCGAGTGGCAGTGGAAGACCGGCACCCGCACCGCCGTCGCGCTCACCCGCAGGTCCGGCAGGCCGAGGATCTTGCGCGGTTCGCGGACCAGCTTGCGCTCCTCGTGGCTGAGGCCGGTGTCGTCCTGGAGGCCGATCTCCGGCACCAGGTTGAAGGCCAGCGGCTGTCCGAAGCGGCCGTTGGGCGCGCCCTGCGCCTCCGGGTCGGCCAGCAACCTGGCGGACTCCCCGGCCAGTTCGGCCAGCCCGTGCAGACCGCCGCCCGACGCGGCCTGGTAGGTCGCCACCACGACGCCCTCCAGTTCGGCGAGCTCGTGCAACGGGTGCAGGGCGCGGACCAGTTGGATGGTCGAGCAGTTGGGGTTGGCGACCAGGTTGCCGGCAGGGCGCCGGGCGAGCGCTGCGGGGTTCACCTGCGGGACGACCAGCGGCACGTCCGGCCGCATCCGGAACGCGGAGGTGTTGTCGACCACCAGGACGCCGGCCGCGGCCAGGCGCTCCGCCTCGCGGCTGCTCAGCTCGGCGCCCGCACAGAAGACGGCGACATCCAGCTCCCGGGGATCGAGGGCCTCGACGGTGGTCATCGGGTCCACCGCCAGCGACAACCCCAGCTCGGCCGCCGGCCGGCGCCCGAGGCTCCGGGGGGACGCGACCGGCACCACCCGGCCCACCGGTACGGTCCCGCGGTCGAGCAGCTTCAGGCATTCCCGGCCGACGGCTCCGGTCGCGCCCACGACGGCGATGCGCAGCATTCCCGTGCTCCTCTCGTGCCCTTGTGCGGGCCTCGGTCGTCGCCGTCAGGTGGACGGCCCCCGGAACGCGCGGCGGTAGGCGATCGGGGTGGTGTTGAGGGACCTCACGAACTGGTGCCGGAGCGCAGCGGCGTTGGCGAAACCCGATCGGGCCGCCACCACCTCCATGGTCTCGTTGGTGCTCTCCAGCATCCGCTGGGCGGTCAGCACCCGCTGTCCCAGCAGCCAGCGGTACGGGGTGGTGCCGGTCTCCATGCGGAAGTGGCGGGCGAACGTGCGGGGCGACATGCAGGCCCGGGCGGAGAGTTGTTCCACGCTCAGCTCCTGGTCCAAGTGGCGCGCCATCCATGCCAGTACGTCGCGCACGCCGCCCTCGCGGTACTCCGCCACCGGTCGTTCGATGTACTGCGCCTGGCCGCCGTCCCGGTGCGGGGGGACGACCATGCGGCGGGCGATGCCGTTCGCGACCTCGCTGCCCTGGAGCTTGCGCACCAGGTGGAGGCAGGCGTCGATGCCGGCGGAGGTGCCGGCCGAGGTCAGCACCGGGTCCTCGTCCACGTACAGGACGTGCGGTTCGACCCGCGCCTTGGGGAAGCGCCGGGCCAGTGCGTCGGCGTAGCGCCAGTGCGTGGTGCAGCGGCGTCCGTCCAGCAGGCCGGCGGCACCGAGGACGAACGCTCCGACGCAGACGCTGAGCACCCTGGCGCCGCGCGCCACGGCCTCCCGCAGGGCCTCCAGCAGATCCGGCGGGAAGTCCCGGGTGTGGAAGTTGTCGCCCACCGGGATCGCTATGAGGTCCGCGTCCATCAGCCGGTCCAGTCCGTGCGGCGTGCTGATGGTGAACCCGGGAACGGCCCGCACCGAGGCGGCTTCCGCGGCGACCACGGCGAAGTCGTAGGCGGGCAGCCCGTCCGCCTGCCGGTCGATGCCGAACACCTCGCACACGACGCCGAGTTCGAAGGGATGGACGTTGTCCAGCAGCACAGCTGCCACTTTCTTCAGCATGGGCCCTAATATGGCAGGGAATCGTGGGATCCTGACTTTCCATCAGCTGTTTACCGGCCAGCCGGCTCCGTACCCTGGCAGCATGGCTCGTTCAGGTGGCCCGACCCGTCCGCGGCTGCGGACCGGAGCGCATCGCCGTAGTCCTCACCGATGGCGACGACGCCGCCCCGGATGCCCATGACCACCGCATGCGTGCGGTCGGACGCGCCCAACTTCGAGAAGACGGCGGACAGGTGGTTCTTGACGGTCTTCTCGGAGATCCCCAGTGACGTCGCCACGCGGCGGTTCGAGTTCCCCCGGGCCACCAGCAGCAGCACTTCACGCTCGCGGGCCGTCAGCAGGGAGAGCGCCTCGCAACAGGTCGGATCGAGGCCCACCGCAGGGGTGCCGGCCAGGGATTCCCGGTCGCCCTCCTCCTCGGCCTCGGCCTCGGCCTCGGTCAGCAGGCTCTCGATCACCTTCTCCTGGACGTCCAGGGCGCTGCGCACCTCGCTCAGGACGACGTGCATCCGGTCGACGGCTTCGGCGAGCGCCGCGACCGGCGAGAGCTGTGCGCCGCACGACCGGCAGTCCGCCCGTCCGCGCAACGCTGCCATTCCCCTCGGACCGCCATGTTTCATCAGGTGCAAATCCCTTCACGCGGACGGCAACTCACTGTGCTCTGCTGACGGCCCGGTGCCTTCTCCGGTGCGGACACCGCAGGTGCTCCGCACGCCGTCACAGGTGTTCCGGGTAGCGCTGTTCCGCATCGCGCCGGGGTTGTTCCCGGCAGGGTCAGAGCGACCGGCCGCGCGGCCGGGTGTTGATCGCCACGGTCTTGCACCGCGTGTACTCGCGCAGCGCCTCCAGCCCCTTCTCCACTCCGATGCCGGAGCGCTTGTAGCCGCCGAAGGGCAGTTCCACTCCGCCGGCCGCACTGTAGTTGTTGACGAAGACCTGGCCCGCCCGCAGCTGCCCGGCCAGCCAGTGGGCGGTGGCGACGTCGGACGTCCAGACGCCGGCGGCGAGCCCGTAGCTGGTCCGGTTGGCGAGGTCGACGGCTTCGTCCAGCGAGCCGAAGGCCGACACGCACAGGACCGGGCCGAAGACCTCCTCGTTGAAGAGCCGGTGATCGGGTGCCACCCGGTCGAAGATCGTGGGTTCCACGTAGAACCCGTCGGTGTACTGCGCCCCCGCCGGCACCCCACCGCCGGTGGCGAGGACGCAGTCCCGCCGGCCCTGGGCCAGGTAGTCGAGCACCCGGGCATGCTGCTTCGCGGAGATCAGCGGCCCCATGTCGGGATCGGTGGTCCCCGCGCCGATCCGCAGCCCGCGGAACGCCTCCACCAGGGCCGCGACCAGCTCCTCGTGCACGGATTCGTGCACCAGCAGCCGGCTGCCCGCGGAGCAGTTCTGGCCGGCGTGCTCGGTGATCGACCGGACGATCAGCGGTACGGCGGCCTCGGCGTCGAAGTCCGGGAGGACGATGTGCGGCGACTTCCCGCCGAGCTCCAGGGTGACCGGGACGATGGTGCGCGCCGCGGCGGCCATCACCGCTTCACCGACCTCCCGGGATCCGGTGAAGGCCAGGCGGTCCACACCGGGGTGGCCGGTGAGCGCGGCCCCCGCCTCCTCCCCGTATCCCGGCACGACGTTCAACGCCCCGGGGGGCAGCCCGGCTTCGAGCGCGATCTCCGCCAGCCGGAGGGAGGTCAGGGGCGCGTCCTCGGCCGGTTTGAGCACCGAGCAGTTCCCGGCGGCCAGCGCGGGTGCGACGGTCCTGGCCGCGACCTGGAGCGGGTAGTTCCACGGGATGATGTGCCCGCACACCCCGTACGGCTCCCGCAGGGTGAAGGCGAGCAGGTCGGACTGGGAGAGAATCGTTTCTCCACCCAGCGCCTCGACCGCGCCGGCGTAGAAGTCGAAGTAGCGCGCCGCCACGTCGACGTCGGTCCGCGCCTGGCTGATCGGCTTGCCGGTGTCGCGGGTCTCCAGGGCGGCCAGTTCCGAGCGCGCCGCGCGCAGGCCCTGGGCGATCCGGCGGCAGACCAGCGACCGCTCGGCGGCCGTGGTGAAGCGCCAGGTCGTCTCGTACGCGTCCCTGGCCGCCGCCACCGCCTCGGCCACCTCCGCGGCACCGCAGCGCGGCACCCGGGCGAACGGCCGGCCGTCCGACGGGTCCAGGACCTCGATCCACTCCTCCGTGGCCACTTTCTTCGCCGCGATGACGGCCGGGTGGTCCACCGTGTTCAATGTGCTCATGCCAGCGTCAAGCTCCTCGGGTCGTCGCGCTCTCCGGGCTGGAAGCTCCTCGGACTGGTCGCTCCTCGGAGTGGTAGCTCCTCGGACTGGTCGCTCCTCGGGCTGGGGGTGCGGGGGCCGGCGGTCAGTCGGCCAGTGATTCCGCCAGGATCCTCTGGAGGTCGCGGGCGCCGACGTCACGCGGGCAGCACACCAGCAGCCGCTGCTGCTTGAGCGCTCCGTCGACGAGCGCGGGGAGGTCCCGCTGGGTGTATCCGAAACCGGCGATCCCCCCGGGCCCTCCGGTGTCGGCCACCAGGCTCCGCAGGGTGGCCGGTAGCACGTCCGCACCGTTCGCGGCGGTGATGCCGTTGAGGTTCGCACCGAGCAACTCGGCGGCCCGCAGGTGGCGTTCGGGCGCGGTGGGATAGGTGAAGCGGAACGCCGCCGCAGCGGTGGAGACGACCGCCGCGCCGTGCGGCACCATGGCGTGGTCGACCGCGTAGCCGTCGGGACGGTAGTCGCGCACCAGGCCGGCGATCGGGTACGCGCAGGCGTGCGGGATGTGGGTGCCGGCGTTGCCGAAGCCCATCCCGGCGAACGTGGCCGCCCGGCTCATCCCCGTCCGCGCCTCCAGGTCGGCCGAGTTGAGGACGGCCCGCCGGAGGTAGCGGCCCACCAGGCGCAGTGCCTCCTCCGCCCAGATGTCACTGATCGGATTGGCGCCGACGTACAGCGGCCGGTCCGCGGGCGAGGGGTACGGGGGACGACGGTCGTAGGGACGGGCCGTGTACGACTCGCAGGCGTGCGTCAGCACGTCGTAGCCCGAGGCGGCGGTGACCGCCGGGGGCAGGGTGAGCGTGTTCACCGGGTCGACCAGGGCCAGCGTGGGACGCAGCCGCAGGTCGCTGATCCCCGTCTTCACGTTCAGCCCCGTGACGCCGAGGGCCACCATCGCGGTGCACTCGCTCCCGCTCCCGGCCGTGGTCGGCACTGCCACCAGCGGCTTCAGCGGACCGGGTATCGGGCGGCCGGCGCCGATCGGCGGGTTGAGGTAGTCGCGGACCGGGTGGCCGGGGTAGCTGAGCAGCAGGTTCAGCATCTTGGCCGTGTCGATCGAACTGCCGCCCCCCAGGCCGACGTAGCCGTCCACCTCCAGGGATTCCAGTTCGCGGGCGGCCAGCGTGCAGCTCTCATCGGTGGGTTCCACCAGGGCACGGTCGAAGAGTGAAACCGAGAGCCCCTCCTGCTCGAGCTGCTTGGCGACCCGGGCGGGCAGGCCCAGCGCCGCCAGCCCGGGGTCCGTCACCAGCAGCACCGAGCGGACCTTGGCGGCGGCCAACTCGTACCCGAGCTCCCGGGTGGCGCCGACACCGAATTTCAGCGGCGGCGCCTGCCAGCCGATGATCCTCTCGTGTTCCGGTGCGTTGTCGCCGATCCCCGCAAATGGCTCCACCGTCTGCTCTCGCTTTCGCTAGTGAACCGACCAGTGCGACTGGAAGGCGCAGGCCCGTGCGGGGCGCGCGTATGACGGCCGCAGAATTCAAGATCATGGCCATGCCAGAAGTTCGCTGTGAAGGTTACCAAACGAATCCTGGATCGAACATCCCCTCAATGAGCCGTCAACTCCGTATCCCCACAAGGCGAATGGATGCCCACTGACCACCCCGACGCACCACGGCCCCCATCCGGCCGTCACGTGGGCCTGCGCCTCTGTTCTCCCATGGCACAGCCCAGCCCTCCTTGCCCTCGTGTGTATCTGCGGTAAACGGGTCGGGGCCGATGTGGCAGCGCTCGACCGCGCCCCCTCCGGCGGAATCCGGAGAATTCCGCTCCCTGGGGAATTGGACGCTCCGCCGGTATTTCCCGGCCGAGCGTCAGCGCCGGGCGGCCATGGAACTCGGGTGCGAACAAACATCCGGGCGCTGCCCGGCCTGCGTCCCCATGAACCCCCACGCGCGACAGGGCGGCCGTGCCCGCTGCTCGTCGTCCTCCTCCTGGCGTCGCCACTCGGGTGGAGAGGCATCCCATCGAGCAGTTGGTCGGCCGGTTGCCGCGGTGACTGTCTCAGGGACGGTTGCGCCTCTTGGCTGCCGACGGTCCGGCGCCAAGGATCCTGACAGCGGTACGGACACCGCCCGGCCGACGGGAACCACGGCGCCGAGATCGGGCCGGCACGACCCTCAGAGCAACGTCCAGGAAAGGTCAACAGCCATGAAGAGCAGCACCTCGCCGAAACGGCACCGCGCGATCCGACTGATGGCCATCAGCGGCATCGCCATCCTCGCCCCCCTCGCCGGCACGGTGAGCGCGCACGCGGCCGGCACCAGCACGCACGTCACCTTCGCGGGACAGTTCGCCCTCTACAACGACACCACGGGCAAGTGCGCCGACCTGCCCAACTACGGTTCCAACCCGGTCAACACCCCCGTGACGCAGTACAACTGCACCTTGGGACCCGGCGACAACCAGATGTGGGACTGGGAGGCCACCCGCTCGGTGAACGGCGTCCAGCTCTACGAGTTGGTCAACGACAAGAGCGGTCTGTGCATGGACCTGCCGAACTACGGTTCCGTCCCGGCGGGCACCAGGGTGTCCACCTACACCTGCAACTACTCCTACCCCTACAACGACAACCAGGAGTTCTACCGAATCTGGGTCAACAGCACCGAGACCGAGGTGGTCAACCTCGCCTCCGGCCTCTGCCTCGACGTGTCCGGTTGGGCCAGTGACGGCAGCGACATGGCGAACAACCTGCCGCTGACCATGTACCCCTGCTACAACGCCTCCTGGGCGAACGGCGGTTACGACGACCACCTGTGGTCGCTCGTCAACTGACCCCGCACAAGGCGGATCAGCGCGCTGAGCCGTCAGCGTGAGCGCGGAACGGCCGGCTGTCGAGTTCAGGGCCGGCCGTTCCGCCTTCTCGTCTCCGGCTCCGGCCAGGGCCGCAGCGCCGTGGCGAGCACCCGGGCCTCGACCGGCCGGCCGAGGGAGAACGCGAGGCGGATGACCGCGGCGAGGTTGGCCCGTTCGGCACTGCACCAGGCCACCGCCTGCTCGGAGTCGGCGAGGCCGCTCACGAGTCCGAGCGGCGGCTCGGGTTCCAGTGGGACGTGGGTGGGTCGCGACCGGATCAGGGCCAGGGCGTGCTCGGCGGTGTGGGCGTACCAGCGGATCACCCGGCGGGACGCGGCCAGCTGGTCGGCGGGAGCGAGGTCGCGCCGGGCGTACTCCCGGGCGCAGGCCCGCAGCAGGTCGTGCATCCGGTACCGGTCGGGCGCGACGGTGCCGAGCAGGCTGGCATCCACCAGCTGCTCCAGCAGCCCCCGTGTCCGGCACGGGTCCATGCCCAACAGTGCGGCGGCAGCCGGCAGCGGAAGCTCCGGGGCGGGGAACAGGCTGAGCAGCCGCAGCGCCCGAGCGGCGCTCAACTCGCCTTCACCGTCGATGAGTCGGGTGAAACCAAGGGGCTCGACCTGGAGCATTTCGGGACGGTACGCCTCGCCTTCTAGCGCCTCGGCCAGATGGGCGAGTGACCACTCGGGCCGGTTGGCCAGCCGGGTCGCAGCGAGCCGCACCGCGAGCGGCAGACCGCCGCAGGCCGTCAGGATCGCGTCGGCCGCCGCCGGTTCCGCCGCCACCCGGGAAGCCCCGACGATGCGGCCGAACAGACACCGCGCGTCCTCGGCGGGCAGCTCTTCGAGGTGCTCCCGCACGGCACCGGGCGGACTCGCCAGCCGGTTGCGGCTGGTGATCAGGACGGCGCTTCCGCGGGATCCCGGCAGCAGCGGGCCGACCTGGGCCGCGTCAAGTGCGTCGTCCAGCACCACCAGGCAGTGCTTGCCGGCCAGCAGGCTGCGGAACCTGGCGGCCCTGGCGTCCAGGTCGTCGGGCAGCGACTCGGGCATCTGCCCGAGGTCGCGCAACCAGCCGGCCAGCACCTCGGCGGGGTCGCGCGGCGCCGGGCCGGTGCCGCGCAGGTCGGCGTGCAGTTGGCCGTCGGGGAAGTGCCGGGCGACCGAGTGCGCCACCTGGAGCGCCAAAGCGGTCTTGCCGTACCCCCCGCCTCCGGTCAGCACGGCGATGGGCACCTGGCCGGGCGCGCCGCAACTGTGCAGCAACACCTCGGCCAGGCCGTCGATCTTCTCGGTCCGTCCGACGAAATCAGCGACCACCGCCGGCAGTTGGGCCAGCCGCCGGGATGCCTCCGCCGCATCCGGCGCCTCCGCCAGCGGCGGCCGCGGTGCCGCGGCGGCCTGCTCCGTCTCGTCCAGGAGCTGCAGCAGCCGGCCGCTGTCAGTGCCGAGCGCAGCCAACAGGCTCTCCAGTGCCGGTCGGCTGACCGGCCGTTTCCCGTTGAGCCAGCGCTCCCAGGAGGCTCGGCTGTAGTGGGTCAGCCGGCCGATCTCCTGGAAGGACAGGCCCCGGGCGTCCTTCAGGGCCCGCAGTTCGACGACGAGCCGGCGAGCGGTCGGCGGTAACTCGTCGGGCAGCGGGGACCATACGAACGGCATGAGTGTCTCCAACGCGCGGTAGGGCGCCACCACCGGCGGGTGGACGCGTCTCACCCACCGCGGTCAGGCGGCCCGCCCTCCGGGTGCCGGAGAGCGCGGCCATGCGTGCGCGGCCGGTCGTGTGCACTCGGCACGCTGCGGAATCCGATGCTTCGTCATGCCCGCACCACCATCCCGGTCTGGAGCCGGGAATCGCGGTCACTGCCCGGGCGGTACGACGCGAGGTGCCGTCTCAGCCCGTGATCGGCGCATCCGGTCGCCGGCCGAACCGGTCAGCGGCGCCAACGGCGCCCGGTGCGTTCATGGTTGGCCCGTACTTGAGCGCGTTCATGGTCTCCCCCGACGTCCCGTTCTCCCCCGATGTCGGCACGCTTACGGCACCCGCACACCGCTACCAGGATCACTCAACGCCCAACCCAACGCAAGGTTCGGTGTGTTGCACGGGTAATCTCGTCACCCGGCCGGGAGGCAAGCAGCCGCCCCTGCTTGAGCTGCCTCCAGCGCGGCCACACCTCACACCGTGCCTCCGCCGGGGGCGGCTTCCGCAACTCCCCCCGGCCCCGGCTGCCGTGGAACGGCGGACCGCCCGGAAGGTTCCGCACCGGCGGGTCGACCGCGAAGCCCAACGGTCGTGGCTTTTTCGCCAGGTGCACGGCCAAGCGCCGGGCCGCCCCGCCGGCGCCCGTCCGGCAGTGCGACCCGGTCAACCGGACTGCCCTGAGCTGTGAAGTCGTGCCCTTGAAAATTGACCCCGCCAAACGCTCATATTTTCGGCCAATCGGATGATACGTTCCGCGACGACCAAGGAGACGAAGAAGTCTGGGAGGGTCCGTGGAAGGCCACGAGGTGCGCAAACTCGCCGAGCTCGAAGACCGGCACTGGTGGTACAAGGAGAGGCGGGTACTGCTGGGGCGGGAGCTTGCCAAGTTCAGCAAGGCGGGCACCGCGCTGGACATCGGGGCCGCGGGCGGGGGCAACACCCGGGTGCTGCGCGCACACGGCTGGCGGCCGGTCGCCCTCGAGTACGGCGCGGAGGGCGCCCAGGTGGCCCGCGACCGCGGTCTCACCGTGATGCGGGCCGACGCCCGCAGGCTCCCGATCGCCGACGGCGCGATCGACCTGGTGGTCGCCTTCGACGTGCTGGAGCACATCGAGGAGGACGACGCGGCGATGGCCGAGATCCACCGGGTGCTGCGCCCGGGCGGGGTGGCGCTCATCGCGGTGCCGAGCGACATGAAGCTCTGGTCGGCGCACGACGTCGCGGTCGGCCACGTCCGCCGCTACACCCGCGACACCCTGCGCAAGGTGATCGTCGGCAGCGGTTTCACCATGGAGACGCTGGAGAGCTGGAACGTGCTGCTGCGCCCGGCCGCCGCCTGGCGCCGGAAGAAGAGCACCGGCAGCGACCTGGACGACGTGCCGGCCCTCACCAACAAGGCGCTCAGCGCGATGATCGCCGCCGAGCGCTACCTGCCGGTCAAGGGCCTGCCGGGTGTCTCCCTACTGACCCGGGCCCGCAAGCCCACCACCGCCGCCAAGTAGGCGTTGCCATGAGCAGGGGACCTCCGTCGACGGCCTTCGGTCGCAGCCGCACGCGCTGCGGTCGGCGCACCGCCGAACGGAAGTCCCCCTGGTGCGCGCCTTTGGAGGACGCCGCATTGATCCGGCCGGCGAGCGGCCGGGTGATCCGGCATCACACGGGTCCCAGGGCAGTCGCCGGTCCACGGGCTGCGCGCCCTGCTCCACCAGCAGGTCGTTCGCCCGACTGGACTTGCCGGGAGCCGAAGAGACGGCACCTCCTGCGCCGCACCCAGCCCCTTGCGGCTCACCGCCCCCTGAAGCGGGCCGTCGGCGTGGCGCTCGGGTTCGGGGCGCCGAACCAGCGGGTGAGGGAGAGTCGCAGGGTCTGCGGCGTGGCGGCGGCCCAGCAGACGTAGCCGTCCGGGCGGATGAGCATCGGCTCGGCGGGGGCACACCGGCCGACCCGGTCCACCCGGTCCGACCAGGGGGTGGCGGCCTCGGCGAAGGAGTCGTCCGGATCCAGCAGGACGCCGCGTCCGGAGCGCAGCAGTTCGTGCAGGCGCGCCGGGCCGAGGTCCATGTCCGGGGCGGGGCGGCCGAGCAGCGGGTGCGGGTCGCCGTCCGGCATCGGATAGCGGATCGCCATCCCGGCCATCAGATCGCCCAAATACCGCTGCACGTCCGGAAGTTCAACCAACTCGGCGAAGAGCTCGCGGGTGGCGGCCACATCCGGGTCTCGGGTGCCCGTCCAGTCCATCAGCAGGCTCTGCACCTGGACGTTGCGCAGCACGGCGGCCCCGGCCAGGTGGCGTTCCGTGTGGTAAGTGTCGAGCAGGCCCTGCGGTGCCCAGCCCCGCACGGCGGCGCCCAGCTTCCAGCCCAGGTTGAAGGCGTCCTGCATCCCGGTGTTCATGCCCTGGGCGCCGAGCGGGAGGTGGACGTGGGCGGCGTCGCCGGCCAGGAACACCCGGCCGTGCCGGTACTGCGCGGCCTGGCGGGCCGCGTTGGTGATCCGGCGGGCGTAGCACAGTTCGAGCAGGCCCACCCGCTCCCCGAACACGGCGCGCAGGCCGTCGCGGATCTCCTCCTCGGTGACCGGGACCTCCCTGGGCAGCGACCGGCCCGGCCCGCCCATGGCGAGCCTGCGCAGCGGCCTGCCCTGGGCGTCGGTGCCGAGCGGGAACACCGCCGCCCACTGGCCGTCCGCGCTGCGGGTGTGCGTCGCCAGACCGTCCGCACCGCTCAGCCGCACGTCGGCGGCGATCGTGGTCGCGGTGCCCGCCCTGCCGGGGAAGTCGGCCTTGAGCAGCGAACGCACCGTGCTGTGGCCGCCGTCGGCGGCAACGAGGTAACGCGCGCGGACGGCAGAGCCGTTGGCGAAGGTCGCGGTCACCCCGTCCGTGTCCTGGGCGAGCTCGACCAGTTCGTGGTCCCGCCGCACCCGCAGGCCGCGCGCTTCGAGGTGCCGTTCGAGGAAGCCCTCCAGCGCGACCTGCGGCACGGAGCGCCACGGCAGCCGGTGGCGCGGGGCGGAGTCGGCGGGCAGCGGTATGCCGGCGAAGTGGCCGACCCCGACCGGATGGTCCCCAGCGGCCAGCAGCGGCTCCAGGAGCCCGCGTTGGTCGAGCACCTCCAGCGTTCGGGACTGCATGCCGCCCGCCCTGGACAGTGCGCTGCGCTGCGGCAGCTTGTCGGCCAGCACGGTCGCCACCCCGGCCAGCAGCAGTTCGTTGGCCGCCGTCATTCCGGTCGGGCCCGCTCCGACGACGAGTACGTCGGTGTCCATGGTTTCTCCCTGGTCGGTAATTCAGCCGTGCCGCGGGGCAGTTGCTCCGGGCACGGGAACAACGCTCGTCCGGCGGGAGCCACCGGACCAGCAACCGGCCCGATCGTGTCGATATCCGACGCCGACTACCCTTGACGAGATGGAATCCGACTACGACTTGTTGGACCGTCAACTCGTCCACGCCCTACAGGTCGACGGCAGGGCCCCCTTCAGCACGATCGCCCGGGTCCTCGGGGTGTCCGATCGCACCGTCGCCCGCCGGTACGCCAGGTTGCGCTCGACCGGCGCGGTGCAGGTGGTCGGCGGGGTCGACCCGACGGCGCTGGGCGCGGTGCTGTGGCTGCTGCGGGTGCGCTGCGCGCCCTCCGCGGCGGTCGCGGTCGCCGAGGCACTGGCCCGACGCCCCGACACCTCCTGGGTGAACCTCACCTCCGGCGGCACCGAGATCACCTGCACGGTGCGCACCGAGAACGCGGCCGACAGCGAAGCGCTGCTGCTGGCCCGCCTCCCCCGCACCCCGCGCGTGGAGGGGGTGAGCGCGCACTCGGTGCTGCACGCCTTCTACGGCGGCCAGGACAGCGTCATCGCCAAGCTCGGCCCGCTGGACGCGGAGGCGGTCACAGCCCTGCGCCCGCCCCAACTCCCGCACCGGCCAGGCCCGGTACGGCTCGACGACGGCGACCGCAAGCTGCTCGCCGCGCTCGCCACCGACGGCCGCACCGGGTTGGAGCAACTGGCCGCGGTGACCGGCTGGTCACCGACGACGGTCCGGCGCCGGATGACGGAGCTGCGCGAACACGGCGTGCTCTACCTGGACATCGACTGCGACGGGCGCCTGCTCGGCCTCGGCGCCCGGACCCAACTGTGGCTCACGGTCGCCCCCGCACACCTGGAGGAGGTCGGCGAGGCGCTGGCCGCCCACCCCGAGGTCGCGTTCGCCGCCGCCACCACCGGCCCGACGAACATCTACGCGTCCGTGATCTGCCCCGACCAGCGGGCGCTGTACCGCTACCTGACCACCAGAGTGGCAGCACTGCCCGCCGTCACGCACCTGGAGACGGCGCCGGTCATCAAGACCGTCAAGCAGGCCGCGAACCGGCCGTAGCGAACTCCTCAGGGCCTCGCCCCCCACGTCCTGGACCGGCGTCTACCAGGAATCGGCGGTCTCCACGAGCACGAACAGCCCGTTCTGATCGTCCTGGACGTCGACGCACACCTGCTGCCGGTCAAGCAGTCGGCCTTCGTCTCGGCAGCCGCCCCAACTGCCGGTCGTATCCGGCGCCAACTGCCAGCCGGTCTGCGTCAAGTGGTCCCGGAGCTGTCGGACCACCGCGTCGTCAGGGAGTCCCGTCTTGCTCCGCACCTGGATCTCCCGCGTGCAGATCGTCTGCGAACCGGATCCGCACCACTCGCGGTTTTCTGCGACGGCCAGCCCGGCGGGCAGGGGCAGTACCTCCGCGCTGGAAGGAGTGGCGGCGACCGGCCCGTTGACCACATACAAGAGGACGGTCAGCAGGACGTACCCGAGGCCGAGGACGCAGTAGAGGCCCGAGAGGATCAGGCCGACGACACCCCGAACCCCGGACGACCTCAGCTCGCGCACCCCGACGCGACGCCCCTCGACAACGATGCCCGTGCCGAGGACCACCACGGTCGCCAGCCCGAACGCCAGCAGCAGCGTGACCTTCGCGCCGGCGAGGATCCACTCCTCGGTCAGCGCGACCTCGGCCAGCGCGCAGAGCCCGAGCACGGTCCCGACGATCCAGCCCACCCTGAACGTCCGGGCCGCCAACGCCCAGCACGCAAGAGGGATTCCGAAGAACAGGATGATCACGACCGACACTCTCCCTCAACGGCCGTCACAGCGAAAGATCCGAACGCCACCTGCCGGAACGGCCAGGCGGGCCGAGAATCACTCCGGCAAGCGACACCCACGACGCGGCGGTCCGGGAAGCGCACGCGCCCGCGGGAACGGGTGGCCTTGAGCCGCTCGTCGAGGGTTGGGCTGTCGGCGGCGAGTTGGCGGACGCGCTGTTCGAGGGTGGCGTTCTGGGTGATGATCGCTGAACAGCCTCTTCAGACCACGCGGCCCGCAAGTCTCGGAACCGGCCGCGGAGTTCACCAATGCGGGCGCACTGAGGCTCCCTGCTACTCCTCGTTGTCCTCCTCGCCGATGTGATCGAGGAGCTCCCCGCAGTACATTCGTGGGCACGACGGGCGGGCTCTCGACCCACCGCTCCACCCACTCTGCTGCCGTCATCATCCAAGCCCGGCCTTCGCTCCGACACCAGTGATCTCGGAACTCCCGCGTGGGCGGAAACCGGACACGCTCCTACTGCGTCGTGACGACCAGCGCGCGGAGCTGTCTTGGCGTCAGCTCTTGTCACAGTCAGCTCGGGCCCCATTTTTCGTAGCGGCTGCGACCATCAGACGATATGAATGGCTTCCCACAACGGAGGGGGATCCCGTTCCATGCGAAAGAAACGGTTCGGCCGTGCCACTGCGGCCCTGCTCGGCGCTGCCGCCATCGCCGTGTCGGCGCCGGCCGTCGGCGCGTCCGCCACGACGACCGGCTCACCCGCCTACCTGCAGAGCGGACAGCAGTTGCAGCCGGGGCAGAGCCTGACCAGCGGTGAGTCCAGCCTGGTGATGCAGGCGGACGGCAACCTGGTGCTCTACCTGCTCGGCCCCGACGGTAACCACGGCCCGGCCTTGTGGAGCAGCGGCACCTACGGCAACTGGGGTGCCTACGCCTACATGCAGTCGGACGGCAACTTCGTCGTGTACCGCCACGGCGGCCCGAGTGCCAGCGGCGCACTGTGGAGCAGCCGGACGTGGAACCACCCGGATAGCTTCGTCGAGTTGCTCGACGGCAGTCTCTTCGTGACCAACCCACATGACGGGTCGGGGTGGCAGAGCCACACCCAGTTCCAGCAGGCGATCACCCCCATGGCCGGCCTGGCATCCGGCGACGTGATCGAGTCCAACTCGGTCTGGCTGGTGATGCAGTCCGACGGCAACCTCGTGCTCTACCGCAAGCGGGACGGCGCCGCCCTGTGGTCCACCAGGACTTGGAACCACCCCGGCGCGACCGCGATGATGGACAGCGGCGGCAGCGGCTTCCTCGGGGTCTACGACTGGGGCAGGGGCTGGATCTGGTCCAACGGCGTCTCGGGACACGCCGGCGCGACCGCCAAGCTCCAGAACGACGGCAACTTCGTGATCTACGCCGGCAACGGCACCCCTCTGTGGAGCACCGGCACCTGGGGCAACTGGTAACCGACCCCACGCGGGACCTCCCCGTGACGCCGGGGCGCGTGCGCAGTTGGACGAATGCATGGCTTCCGCTCACGCGTGCGCGCCCTGAGCCGCTCGGCAAAGGCGGATGTCTCGGCACTGGCCCGTCGGCGCCTCTGATCCCAGCCGCGCCAGACGCACGCGGCCGGCGCCGGCTGGATCAACCCCCGCCGACCACCCCGTCATCGTCATCGGCTGACCGTCGACGGCCCGGACGGCACCGCCTGGCCGACGCCCGAGACAACCCCCGAGGACCCGCGCGTACGACGCCCGGCGCCGGGTCGACCGCCATGTCGTCGACCGCCACGTCGAGGAAGACCGCCGACACCGCGGCTTCCGCGGCTTCCCCCAGACCGCCGGCAGGGGCGTGCACGATCGCCGGCGCGCACGGATGCGCGCCGCCCCCGTGGCAGCCAGGGATCACTGGTCTCGCCCCCCTTCGCTCTTCCCCGCCGTGCAGCCCGGGACCGGGGCCCGCGGGTCAGGCCGGGCGGGGCAGATAGGCGAGGCCGTGGGCGCCGGGTTCGGCGGCCTTGGGGACGGTCAGGCGGGAGACCGGGGTGAGGGTGTCGAGGTCGATGACGTCGACGGTGGAGGAGACTACACAGGACACGTAGGCGAGGCGGCCGTCGGGGGAGGAGGTGATGGTCAGGGGGAACCGGCCGACCTCGACGCTGCCGAGTCGGCGGTGGTCGTCGGCGGAGAACACGGTGAGACGGCCGGGGAGTTGGCGGCCCAGGGCGGAGCCGGGGTCGGGGGCCGAGCGGACCTCGCCGGCCAGCAGCTTGCCGGTCGGGGTGAGGTGGACCGGGAGGGCGGGGGAGTCGGTTGGGATGGTGGCGACGACCGCGGCCGACCGGGCGTCGACGACGCGGATTCCCGGGGTCGCGCCGGGCTTCGCGGCGAACCCGAGGTAAGGCCCGGCGACGTACGCGCGGGTGCCGTCGAGGGAGACGGCGAGACCCTCACTGCCGGGGACTTCGACCTTGGCTGTCAGGGTGCCCCGGTCGAGGTCCACGACCGAGACGAACGGGGCCTCCTTGTTCGTGGCGAAGCCGGTGTGCCCGTCCGGGGAGATGGCGAACCAGTGCGGCCCGGGCGCGTCGGTGTCGATCCGGCCGATCGGGCGGCGGGTCTCGGTGTCAATGACCACCACGCCGCCGGGGCGGTCCGGGCCGCCCTCCACGCTGACGTACAGGCGGCGGCGGGCGGTGTCCAACGCCAGCCCGTGCGGGCCGTGTTCGGGGGCGAGGTCGACCACCTCGACGATCCGGCGGGTGTCGGCGTCGATGACGGTCAGTTCAGTGCGCCGACCGTTGTGGGCGTGGTAGTAGCCACCGTGGTACGCGGAAGCGCACCAGAGCAGGCGCTGGGTCGGGTCGAAGCACAACTCGTGCGGCTCGGCCAGGACTTCGACGGTGTCGACGAGTCGGTCGGTGGCGGCGTCGAAGAATGAGACGGTCGGGCCGCTCTGGCTGACGACGGCGAGGACGTCACCGGCGAGGTGGGTACGGAGGGTGGCGGGCACAGCGGCTCCCTGAAGTGGACTTCCGTGCGGACGACTTCCACTCTGGGCACCCCGGGGCGGCGCAACAATGCAAGGATTGGCACGCAATAGTTGCCCCGAACGCAAAAGTGCAGCTCAGGAGCCGTGGATGGACCTCAACCTGCTCCGTGCCCTGGACGCCCTGCTCCAGGAGCACAGCGTGACCCGGGCCGCCGAGCGGCTCGGCACCTCGCCGGCGGCGATGAGCCGGACGCTGTCCCGGCTGCGCCGCGCGGTCGGCGATCCGCTGCTGGTGCGGGCCGGCCAGGGGATGGTGCCGACCCCGCGGGCGCTCGAACTCCGGGAGGAGGTCAGAGCGTTGCTGCGTGGCTGTGAGAACGTGCTGCGACCCGGGGCGGGCTTCGCCCCCGCGCACCTGGAACGGACCTTCACCGTGCAGACCAGCGACGTCCTGCTCGTCCGGGTCGCCGGCCCGCTGACCGAGCGGATCCGTGCCGAGGCGCCGAAGGTCGACGTGGTGTTCCTGTCGGAGACGCTGGAGGGCGGGCCCGCCCTGCGCCAGGGGCCGGTGGACGTCGAGGTGGGAGTGCTGGGACAGCTCGATCCGGAGATCCGCACCCGGCCGCTGGTCCGGGCGCCACTGGTGGGCGTGGCCCGCAGCGGCCATCCGCTCTTCGAAGGGCGGATCACCGCCCGGCGCTACGCCGCAGCCGACCACATCGGCGTCTCACGACGCGGTAGGCAACTCGGCCCGATCGACGCCGCGCTGGCCGAGCGCGGGCTGCGCCGCAGGGTGGCGGTGGTGGTGCCGAGCCACACCAGCGCGATGCTGCTGGCCCGGGACAGCGACCTGGTCGCGCTCGGCCTGGCGGACTGGCTGCCGGAGACGGTCGCCGCGCTGGGACTGCGCACCTTCCCGATCCCGCTCGAACTCGCCCCACTGGAACTAGGGATGGCCTGGCACCCGCGCAACTCGGCCGACCCGGGCAACCGTTGGTTCCGCGATCACCTGGCGGCGGCCGTCCGGCGGGCGCGGAGAGGCGAGGGAGCCCAGGGGGCGGACTCCCCCTGAGCGACGGGCGCACACCTGCCGAGCGGAGCCCGCCGCCACCCGCGGTTGTCCACGCGTCACAGAGGCCCGCGACCTGCTACTTCACGGTGCACACCGCTCAACGCACCCGGGTCCTCATCGCCCAACTCAACCGGCCTACGGAAGCCGCCAGTCCACCGGCTGCGCACCCTGCTTGACCAGCAGCTCGTTCGCGCGGCTGAACGGCCGCGACCCGAAGAACCCGCGGTCCGCCGACATCGGGCTCGGGTGCGCCGACTCGATCGCCGGCACCTGGCCCAGCAGCGGACGCAGGTTGCGGGCGTCGCGGCCCCACAGGATCGCCACCAGCGGGCCGCCCCGGGCCACCAGGGCGCGGATCGCCTGCTCGGTGACCTCCTCCCAGCCCTTGCCCCGGTGCGCCGCCGGCTTGCCGGGCGCCACGGTCAACGAGCGGTTGAGCAGCAGCACGCCCTGCTCGGTCCACGGGGTCAGATCACCGTTGCTCGGCGGCGGGCAGCCGAGGTCCTGGCCCATCTCCCGGTAGATGTTGACCAGACTGCCGGGCAGCGGCCGCACCTCGGGCGCCACCGCGAAGCTCAGGCCCACGGCGTGCCCTGGCGTCGGATACGGGTCCTGACCGACGATCAGCACCCGGACGTCGGCGAACGGCTGCTGGAACGCCCGCAGCACGTTCGGCCCGGCGGGCAGATAGGTGCGCCCTGCGGCGATCTCCGCCCGCAGGAAGTCCCCCATGGCGGCGATCCGCCCGGCCACCGGTGCCAGGGCCTCGGCCCAGCCGGGTTCGACGATCTCATGCAACGGACGCGGTGCCATGAAGTCACCCTATCGGCCCAGACCGACAGCCCTCACCCCACCGGGCGCCCGCGCAGCACCACCAGCCGCGGGTCGGCCAGCACCCGGATGTCGGCGCGCGGGTCGGCGGCGTACACCACCAGGTCGGCGGGTGCCCCCTCGGTCAGCCCGTCCCGGCCGAGCCACGCCCGAGCCCCCCAACTCGCCGCACTGAGCGCCTCGGTGGCGGTGAGGCCGGCCTTGACCAGCTCGGCGGCCTCGGCCGCGACCAGGCCGTGGGCGAGCGAGCCGCCGGCGTCGGTGCCGACGTAGATCGGGATGCCGGCGTCGTGCGCGGCGCCGACGGTCCGGTAGCGGCGCTCGTGCAGCCGGCGCATGTGGGCGGACCAGGCGGGGAACTTGGCCTCGCCGCCGTCGGCCAGCTTGGGGAAGGTGGCGATGTTGACCAGGGTCGGCACGATCGCCACGCCGCGTTCGGCGAAGACCGGGATCAGCTCCTCGGTCAGGCCGGTGGCGTGCTCGATGCAGTCGATCCCGGCGGCCAGCAGATCGGGGAGCGACTCGGCGGCGAAGCAGTGCGCGGTGACCCGCGCGCCCTCGGCGTGCGCCGCCGCGATCGCCTCGCGCAGCGCGTCGCCCGGCCAGCAGGCGGCCAGGTCGCCGCGGTCCCGGTCGATCCAGTCGCCGACCAGCTTGACCCAGCCGTCACCGCGCCTGGCCTCCCGCACGACGTAGGCAGCGAGGTCACCGGGCTCGATCTCGTGGGCGTAGTTGCGGATGTAGCGCTTGGTCCGGGCGATGTGCCGGCCGGCCCGGATGATCTTCGGTAGGTCCTCCCGGTCGTCGATCCAGCGGGTGTCGGCCGCCGAGCCGGCGTCGCGGATCAGCAGGGTGCCGGCGTCCCGGTCGGTGAGCGCCTGTTTCTCGCTGGTGGCTTCGTCGACCGCCCCGTGCGCGTCCAGACCGACGTGGCAGTGGGCGTCGACCAGGCCGGGCAGCACCCAGCCGGTGACGGTGCGCAGATCGCGGGCGCCGACCGGCGGCGAGAAGCTCACCCGCCCGTCCAGCACCCAGAGTTCGTCCCGGACCTGGTTGGGGTCGACCAGGATCCGTCCCTTGATGTGCAGCACCGCGCCTTCCGTCATGTCCGGCACTCTACGACGCGAACGGCCTTGAGCGGTCCTGCGGTTCGATCTTGACTGGACCATTGACTCAATGTGACACGGCTGGTTGACTCTTACCAGGCCCACCCCATTGGAGCCGCCCGAGGTTGACCGTCCGCCCGGTCCGCCGCCTGGCCGCTCCCCGGTTCACCGCCCGCCGACGAGCCCGTTGCCGTCGCCCTCGGTGAGCCCGGCGCCCGGGCTCGGCGCGGTACCCCCGTTCCCGCCGAGTCCGGGCGCGCCCATGCCGTTGGGGCGGAGTTCACCACCCGGCCGGTTTTCGGCCCGTTCTCGCTCACCCGCCTTCGGCAGGGTCCTGCCAGAGCGTCCGCAAAGTTGTCCAGCCAACTTCGCGCAGCCGGATCCACTTGTCGAAAGGCCCGCCATGGCTGTCCCCGCCGCCGCCCGCCCCGCCGCCTGGCTGCGCGACAACTGCCCCTGCACCCGCTGCCGCGACCCGCGCAGCGGCCAGAAGCTCTTCCAGATCACCGACCTGCCCGCCGATCTGGCGATCGCGGCCGCCACCGAGGCGGACGACGGCCGGCTGGAGGTGCTCTGGTCGGACGGCCACCGCTCGACCTACCCGCCCGGCCGGCTCGTGGCGGACGACGGAGGCGACCGCCGCACCGAGGCCGGCAAACGGCTCTGGCGGGCCGCCGACTTCACCTCCGGGAGCCCGGAGGCCGACTGGTCGGCCTACCTCCGCGACCCCGCCGAGCAGGCAGCCGTGCTGCGCGCCGTGCAGCGACTGGGTTTCGCGGTGCTGCGCGGGGTGCCCGTCGAGGAGCGGCAGGTGCTGGCGGTCGCGGAGAGCTTCGGCCACGTGCGCCGCACCAACTACGGCGAGCTGTTCGACGTCCGGGTCGAGCCGAACCCCAACAACCTGGCCTTCACCGCCGCCGCGATCGCCCCGCACACCGACAACCCGTACCGCGACCCGGTGCCCACCGTGCAGCTGCTGCACTGCCTGGCGAACGACGCCGAGGGCGGGGACTCCGCGCTGGTGGACGGCTTCCAGGCAGCCGCACTGCTGCGGGCCGAGGCGCCGGACGACTTCGCGGTGCTCACCCGCACCCTGGTGCCGTTCGTCTTCCGCGACCGGCACACCGAACTGCGGGCGGAGCGGCCGCTGATCACCACCGATCCGCTGGGGCGGATCCGCGAGGTCCGCCTCAACAACCGATCGATCGGCCGACTCGACCTGCCTGACACGGAGTTGGAGCAGTTCTACGCCGCCTACCGGCGGTTCGCCGAAATCACCCTGCGGCCCGAGCTGCAGCTGGCCTTCCGGCTGGCGCCCGGTGACTGCCTGGTCTTCGACAACACCCGGCTGCTGCACGCCCGCACCGCCTTCGAGTCTGGGGGCACCTCCCACTCCCCCGAGGGGGCCGGCGGAGGCCGACGCCACCTCCAGGGCTGCTACGCCGACTTGGACGCCCTGAACTCCACCCTGGCCGTGCTGGACCGGCGCACCGCCGCGCTGGACGAACTGGCGGCGCTGTTCGAGGGCGCGGGCGCCGGGGAGTACCTCGGGGAGGCGGTCACCCAGGCGGAGCACATGCTGCAGGCCGCCGCGCTGGCGCAGCGGGACGGCGCGCCGGACGCCCTGGTGGCCGCGGCCCTGCTGCATGACGTCGGGCACTTCTTCGACCGGCACAGCACCGCCGCGGTGTCCGGCCACCAGCTGATGGCGGGCCGGGACAACCGCCACAGCGAGACCGGCGCCGACTGGCTGGCACGGTGGTTCCCGCCGTCCGTCACCGAGCCGGTCCGGCTGCACGTGGCGGCCAAGCGCTACCTCTGCACCGTCGAACCGGCCTACCGGGCTCGGCTGTCCGAGGCGTCGGAGTTCACCCTGCAAGTGCAGGGCGGTCCGCTGACCGAGGAGCAGGCGGCCGCCTTCGCCGAGTTGCCGGGCGCGGCCGACGCCGTCGCGGTGCGCCGCTGGGACGACGAGGCCAAGGACCCGGGCGCCGACGTCCCGCGCTTCGACGACTACCGGCCGCTGCTGGCAAGGCTGATGGCCGAGCGGTGAGGGCCGCCGGCCTGCCCGGGCGGCCACCGACCCGGGCGGCCACCGGCCCGGGCGATCACCGACCCGGGCGGCCACCGACCCGGGCCTCTGCCCGGGCACGCGCTCGGCGGCCCGCTCGGCGGCCCGCTCAACGACCCCTCAACGGCCGGCTCGGCCGAGCGCCGGCCGGGCGCTCAGCCATCAGCCCGGCTGGCGCTCAGTCGTCTGCCCGGCCGCTCGATCGTCGCCCGATCGACCAGTCGCGCACCCGTCAGTCGCGCACCCGTCAGTCGTCCGCCCAGTCGTCCGCTCAGCCGTCCGCTCAGTCGTCCGCTCGCGCGTGCCGCGAAAGGGCTGACGTGGCAAGGGAGTTGTGCACACTGAAGGCCACCGTGCCGGGCAGGTAGCGGTCCTGGGACCACTCGACCGGGCGCCCGGTCGGGTCGGTGGTGCGGCGGCGCTCGCGCAGCAGCGGGGCACCGCGCCGGCAGCCCAGCAGCCGGGCGTCGTCGCCGTTGGCGGTGACCACGTCGATGGTGTGGTCCGCGTCGGTAAACAGGATGCCGTGCTCCCGCAGGTGTTCGGTGTGCGAGACCACGTCGGCCGGCAACTGGGCCACCAGCACGCCGACATGCGGCGGGTAGATGGTGCGCTCCACCATCACCGGGGCGCCGGAGAGGGTGCGCAGCCGCAGCGTCACATAGACCTCGGCGCCCGGCTCCAGGCGCAGTTGCTCGCACTCGGCGGCGTCGGCCGGCCGGCGCAGCAGCGATTCCAGGCGCCCGCCCGGTTCCTCGCCCATCGAGCGCGCCCAGTGGGTGAAGCTGAGCAGTTCGGAGAAGCTCTGCACCCGGGCGTTGCCGAGCACCACCCGCCGGGTGCCGCGCCGCGAGGTGACCAGTCCGTCGGCCCGCAGCACCGCGAGCGCCTGACGCACCGTCCCCCGGGAGACGCCGTACTGCTCGGCCAGCGCGCCTTCGGCGGGCAGCCGGCCGGCCTCGCCGTACGCGCCGGTGCTGATCGCCTCGCGCAGGTCGGCGGCGACCCGCCGGTAGAGCGCGCCACCGGCCTCGGTCGCCGTGGCCTGCTCCTCCGGCCGGCCGGGCTCGTCCTGTTGCATCGCGTTCTCCGTGGAGCTGTCTGTCACCTGGTCCCCCCGACTCATTGTCCTGCGGGCTGCGTGCGGCCCGAGAACGGTCCGACCCTATCCGCTCCCGGCAGCCGCTCCGTGCGCTCCTTGGGCGGTTATCGCCCGACCGGGCCCCACCGTTCCCGCAGCCGACCCCTGTTCTGGGGCACCCGTTCACCTTTTGGTCACCAGCGTCCGGCGTACTTACCGGCGTCGGGCGAAGTTGGCTGACCAACTTGACCACCCCCGGCACTCCCCCTGACGCAGCCAGCGCACCTGTCGTGCGACCCTGCCGCACCTCGATCCAGGAGATCCTCCCGTGACCGTGCACCGCGCCCGTGCCGCCGCAGCCGCGGCCGTACTCACCGCCGCCGCGCTCTCCCTCACCGCCTGCGGCTCCGCGGGCTCGACGTCGGCCACCACGGCCGGCGGCAAGAACGCCAAGACCGCCACCTCGGCCGCCGACCTCGGCGGGATGGACGCGCTGGTCGCGGCCGCGAAGAAGGAGGGCAACCTCCACGTGATCACGCTGCCGCGCGACTGGGCCAACTACGGCACGCTGATGGACGGCTTCACCAAGAAGTACGGCATCAAGATCGAGGACGAGAACCCGGACGGCTCCAGCCAGGACGAGATCAACGCGATCACCTCCCGCAAGGGCCAGGACCGCGCCCCCGACGTGGTCGACGTGGGCACCGCGTTCGCGATCTCCGGTGCCAAGCAGGGCCTGTTCGCGTCGTACAAGGTGGCCACCTACGACCAGATCCCGGCCACCATGAAGGCCGCCGACGCCACCTCGTACAACGACTACGGCGGCTACGTCTCGATCGGCTGCAACGCCAAGAAGGTCGCCGTCTGCCCGCAGACCTTCGCCGACCTGATGAAGCCCGACTACAAGGGCATGGTCGCGCTGAACGGCAACCCGACCAAGGCCAACGCCGCGCTCAACGCCGTCTGGGCCGCCTCGATCGCCAACGGCGGTTCGCTGGACAACATCCAGCCCGGCATCGACTTCTTCGGCAAGCTGAAGGCGGCCGGCAACTTCAACCCGGTCGAGGCCACCTCCGCCACCGTGGAGAGCGGCGAGACCCCGATCACCATCGACTGGTCGTACCTGAACACCGGCTACACCGACAAGCTGGCTCCGAAGGGCATCGACTGGAAGGTCGCCATCCCGTCGGACGGCATCTGGGCGAACTTCTACAACCAGGCCATCAACAAGGACGCACCGCACCCGGCCGCCGCCCGCCTGTGGGAGGAGTACCTCTACAGCGCCGAGGGCCAGAACGGCTTCCTGGGCGGCTTCGCCACCCCGGCCGAGTTCGACGCCATGAAGACCGCCAACACGCTGGACGCCGGCCTGGCCGCCAAGGTGCCGGCCCCCGCCAAGCCGTTCACCACCTTCCCGACCCAGGCACAGCAGGACACCGCCAAGGCCGCGGTGACCTCCAACTGGGCCAAGGCCATCGGGGGCTGAACCAAGCAATGACTACGGCTCCCACCCCGGTGCCGACTCCCGCCGCCGTTGGCACCAACGGCGGCGGGGGTACCCCCGGTACCGCAACTCCCGCCACACCGGCCGCCCCCACGGCCACCCGCCGCCGTCGCGGCGGCCGCGCCTGGCTCGGCGCGCTGCCCCTGCTGGTGTTCTTCGCCATCGGCTTCGGGCTGCCCGCCGTCGCGATCGCCATCGGCGCCTTCACCACCTCCTCCGACGCCCCGGACGGCGGCGGCCACTTCACCATGGCCAACCTCAGTGACTCGCTGCAGGGCGCCTACCTCACCGCGCTGCTCGGCAGTGTGAAGCTCTCCGCGCTGACCGCGCTGATCGGCACCGCGATCGGTCTGCCGCTGGCGCAGGCGGTGGCCACCTCCCGGTTCAAGTTCGTCCGCGAGACCGTGCTGGCCGGCTCCGGTGTGCTGGCCAACTTCGGCGGCGTGCCACTGGCGTTCATGTTCGTCGCCACCCTCGGCAACGCCGGCGAGGTCACCACGTCGCTGGGCCTGAAGCAGTACGGCTGGAGCCTGTACACCTTCAACGGGCTGGCGATCGTCTACCTCTACTTCCTCATCCCGCTGATGATCCTGACCATCACCCCGGCCCTGGAGGGACTGCGGGTGCAGTGGCGCGAGGCCGCCTACAACAACGGGGCGACGGTCTTCCAGTACTGGCGGCACGTCGCGCTGCCGGTGCTGCTGCCCTCCCTGCTCGGCGGATACGTGCTGCTGTTCGGCGCCTCGTTCGCCGCGTACGCCACCGCCGAGGCCATGGTCGGCAGTTCGATCCCGCTGATCTCGATGCAGATCGGCGACGCGCTCTCCGGCAACGTGCTGGTCGGTCAGGGCAACCTGGCCCTCGCGCTCGGTCTCGACATGATCGTGGTCGCCTGCCTGGTGATGGCGATCTACCTGCCCCTCCAGCGCCGGAGTGCCAAGTGGCTCAGTTCCTGAACCGGCTGCGGCTCGGCCGCGGCCTCGTCCTGCTGCTCTGCGGCGTCTACTTCTTCGTGCCGCTCGGCGCGTCGGTCTACTTCAGCGTCGACGACCACCACGGCAGCGTCACATTCGACGCCTACACCAGCCTGCTCTCGGCGCCCGGGTTCCTCGACGCGCTCTACCTGAGCCTGGAGCTGGCGGCCGCCACCGTGGTGCTGCTGCTGGTGCTGCTGGTGCCGGCGCTGCTGGCGGCCCGGCTGGGCGCGCCCAAGCTGCGCCCGGTGATCGAGGTGGTCTGTTCGATGCCGCTGGTGGTCCCGGTGGTCGCGCTCACCACCGGCATCGTCGGGGTGCTGCGCTGGGGCCCCGAATACCTGGCCGACACGCCGATCTTCCAGACCCTGGTGGCGATCCAGAACCCCCAGTTCCCGGTGGTGCTGCTGATCGCGTACGTGCTGATGGCGCTGCCGTTCGCCTACCGCGCGCTGGACGGCGGGCTGCGCAGCGTCGACGTGGTCACGCTGGTCGAGGCCGCCCGCAGCTGCGGCGCGAGCTGGCCGCGGGCCGTGTTCTCGGTCGTGCTGCCCAACCTGCGCAGCGCGTTGCTCAGCGCCTCGGTGCTCACCGTGGCACTGGTGCTCGGCGAGTTCACCACCGCCTCGATCCTCGGCTTCCAGCCCTTCTCGGTGTGGATCAACGCGTACGGCAAGACGGACGGGCAGATGTCCGTCGCGGTCTCGATCCTCAGCCTGCTGATCGTCTGGGTCGTGCTGCTGATGCTCTCCGTGCTCGGCGGCCGCAGCCGCAAGGCAGCGCGTTCCTGACGCGCAGCCGCAAGGCAGCGCGTTCCTGACGCACAGCCGCAAGGCCGCACTTGCCTGACGATCCATCAGATCCCCCATGCGCCACCGATCCACAAGTGATTCCCAGGAGTTCACCGCCATGACCACCTCCGCCACCCCCGCACCGCCCACCGGCGTGCCGCTCCACCCAGGCAGCGCCACCGTCGAATTCCGTTCGCTGCGGCGGGCGTTCGGCGCCACCGTGGCGCTCGACGGGCTCGACCTGACGGTCCACCCGGGCGAACTGCTGGCGCTGCTGGGCCCGTCCGGCTGCGGCAAGACCACCGCACTGCGGATCCTGGCCGGCTTCGAGACCCATGACTCGGGCGAGGTGCTGGTCGACGGCCAGGACGTCACCAAGATCCCCGCGCACAAGCGGGACGCCGGCATGGTGTTCCAGTCGTACAGCCTCTTCCCGCACCTGACCGCGCTCGACAACGTCTCCTTCGGGCTGAAGATGCGCGGCATCGGCAAGGCCGAGCGGCGGACCAGGGCGCAGGAGCTGCTGGAGCTGGTCGGCCTGCCGCAGCGGGCCGGGCACTACCCGCACCAGATGTCCGGCGGCCAGCAACAGCGGATCGCGCTGGCCCGGGCACTGGCGCTGCAGCCGCGGGTGCTGCTGCTCGACGAGCCGCTCTCCGCGCTGGACGCCAAGGTCCGGCTCAACCTGCGCGAGGAGATCCGTCGCCTCCAGCAGGAGCTGGGCATCACCACCCTGTTCGTCACCCACGACCAGGAGGAGGCGCTGTCGATGGCCGACCGGGTCGCGGTGCTGCGGGCCGGCCGGCTGGAGCAGTGCGCCACCCCGAACGAGCTCTACGCCCGCCCGACCACCGCCTTCGTCGCGGAGTTCGTCGGCACCATGAGCCGGATCCCGGCGCAGCGCTCCGGCGGCGGCGTCGAGGTGCTCGGCCGCCGGCACGAGGTGGACGGCACGGTGCCCGCCGACGGCGAGGTGGAGGTGCTGGTCCGCCCGGAGAACGTGGCGGTCGCCGCCGGCGGTGACGCGGTGGTCACCGGCGCCAGCTTCCTGGGGGCGGTCACCCGGCTGACCGTCAAGCTGGCCGACGGCACCGACATCAAGGCCGACCTGCCCACCGATCAGGCGGCCAAGCTGCCGATCGGCGGCGGTGCCACGGTCTCGCTGCCCGACCGTCCGGTCCTGGTGGACCGCTGCGCTACGGTCGCACGGTGAACACGCCGATGACCCCACCTGCGCAGAAGCCCGCCGCCGTCCTCTTCGACATGGACGGCACCCTGGTCGACACCGAGCACCTGTGGTGGGAGGCGACCAGCGAGATCGCCGCCGAACTCGGCTACCAGCTGGGTGAGTCAGACGTGCCGCAGGTGCTCGGCCGGGCCGTGGAGCACACCGCGGCCCACCTCGCGGCGGTGCTCCACGGCTCCTCGCCGGGGGCCGCGGTCATCGGGGAGCGGCTGAACGCCGCGTTCACCGCCCGGGTCGGTGCCCGGGTGGTGCCCCGCCCGGGTGCGCTGGCGCTGCTGGAGCAGTTGCGGGACGCCGCGGTGCCGACCGCGCTGGTCTCCGCCTCGCCGCGACAGGTGGTGGACCTGGTGCTGACCCATCTGGGCCGGGACTGGTTCGCCGTCACCCTGGCCGCCGAGGACACCGAGCTGACCAAGCCCGACCCCGCGCCCTACCTCGCCGCGGCCGCCCGGCTGGGCCTGGATCCGGCCGCCTGCGTGGCCGTGGAGGACACCCCGACCGGCGTCACCTCCGCGCACGCGGCC
The DNA here is from genome assembly GCF_020907985.1 of Kitasatospora humi. Taxonomy (GTDB): domain Bacteria; phylum Actinomycetota; class Actinomycetes; order Streptomycetales; family Streptomycetaceae; genus Kitasatospora; species Kitasatospora humi. The sequence goes on from NZ_JAJJPA010000012.1 coordinate 149,658, forward strand.
GGCTGCGCGGTGCTCGCCGTGCCGTCCTCGGACGTGGCGATGCCGAGCGCGCCCGGGATCACCCTGCTCACCAGTCTCACCGAGGCCGACCTACCCCTGCTGGCCGCCCTGACCAGCGGCAACGCAGAATAGCCCGATGCCCTACGTCCTTCTCGCACTCGCCATAGCCAGCGAGGTCTGCGCCACCAGCTGCCTCAAACTCACTGACGGCTTCAGCAAGTTGTGGCCCAGCGTCGGAGTGGGCATCGGCTACGTCCTCTCCTTCGTGCTGCTCGGCCAGGCCCTCAAGAAGATCCCGGTCTCGGTGGCCTACGCCGTCTGGTCCGGCGCCGGCACGGCCGCGGTGGCCGCCATCGGCGTCGCCGCCTTCGGTGAGCAGCTGGGCAAGGTGCAGTTGGCGGGCATCGCGCTGATCATCGCCGGTGTGGTCCTACTGAACCTCCGGGCCAGTCACTGACGCACGTCACACCTGGGGCACCGGGACGCCGCGGCCGAAGGTAAAGGTTTCCCCATGAATCCAACAAATGAGCGATTCCTGGGAACCTAACGCGGTGTCATGGGCGGCAGCCGTCGTCGACGGGACCTACCACCCCTCAGGGACACCCATGCGACGTTCCACCCGTCACCTCACCGTGTCGACCCTCGCGGCCGCCGCACTGGTCGCCGGCACCGCCCTCACCGGGGCGGCGCCGGCGGCCGGGGCGCTGGCCGCCCCCGCGCACCGGCTCCCCGCGCCGGTGCCGGCCGCCGCGCACCACCGGCTGCTCGGACCGTTCCCGAACCCGAGCAGCGTCGCCGACTGCCAGGCCCAGTACCAGCGCTCCTGCTACGGCCCCACCCAGCTGGAGCAGGCCTACGACGAGCAGCCGCTCTTCGACCGCGGCATCAACGGCGCCGGGCGCACCATCGTGATCGTCGACTCCTTCGGCTCGCCCACCATCCAGCACGACCTGGACGTGTACAGCGCCCACTACGGCATTCCCAGCACCAATGTGCAGGTCGTCAAGTGGGGCAACGTGCCCGTCTTCGACCCGACCGACGACGACATGACCGGCTGGGCCGAGGAAACCACCATCGACGTCGACATGGCGCACGCCATGGCCCCGGGCGCCAAGATCGTGCTGGTGGAGACCGGCGTCTCCGAGACCACCGGCACCACCGGGTTCCCGGAGATGATGGGCGCCGAGGACTCGCTGATCAAGCAGGGCGTCGGCGACGTGATCTCGCAGAGCTTCGGCACCGCCGAGAACACCTTCCCCGGCTTCGACCAGGGCGACTACTCCAGCCTGCTGAACCTGCGGTACGCCTACAAGGACGCCCAGGCGCGCGGCGTCACCGTGCTGGCGTCCTCCGGTGACAACGGCGCCACCGACGCCGAACCGGACGGCTCCACGCTCTACCCGTACCCGGTGACGTCCTGGCCGCCCTCCGACCCGTTGGTCACCGGCGTCGGCGGCACCTCGGTCCACCTGGACGCCCAGGGCAACCGGCTCTCGCCCGACACCGTCTGGGACGACCCGGCGCCCAACGACCACGGCGCCACCGGCGGCGGCAAGTCCAAGGTCTTCCCGCGGCCGCTCTTCCAGCTAGGCGTGCGGAACACCGTGGGCAGCAGCCGCGGCGTGCCGGACATCAGCATGCTGGGCGACCCGCTGACCGGCGTGTGGACCTACAACAGCTTCGGCCCGCAGGACAACGGCTGGGAGCTGTGGGGCGGCACCAGCGTCGCGGCCCCGATCTTCTCCGGCGTGGTGGCCCTCGCGGACCAGGCGGCCGGCCACCGGCTCGGCAACATCAACTACGCGCTGTACGGCCTCAGTGCCCTGCAGCAGGCCGGCGCCCCCGACACCGGTCTGACCGATGTCGTCGGCGGCAGCAACAGCTACGACGGCGTCACCGGCTGGCCGGTCACCCCCGGCTACGACCTGGCCACCGGCGTGGGCACGGTCGACGTCGCCAAGTTCGTCCCGAAGCTGGCCCTGCTCGGCTAGCGACACCGCTCGCCGCGGCCGGCGGCACCGCTTCCCGGCCGGCGACATCGCGTCCCAGGGGCGCCCGTCACAACGGGCGCCCCTTCGCCGTGCGATATCTTGATGTCAAGACGTTGTAGACACGGTAGACGTGAAGGCGGAGTACCGGTGACTGACTCGACCATCATTTACACGCACACTGACGAGGCCCCGGCCCTGGCGACGTACTCGTTCCTGCCGGTGATCCAGGCCTACGCCTCGACGGCGGGCGTCAAGGTGGAGACCCGCGACATCTCGCTGGCGGGGCGCATCATCGCGCACTTCCCCGAGCGTCTGGAGGAGGGCCAGCGGATCTCCGACGCCCTCGCCGAGCTGGGCGAGCTGGCCAAGACCCCTGGCGCCAACATCATCAAGCTGCCGAACATCTCGGCCTCGGTGCCGCAGCTGAAGGCCGCGATCGCCGAGCTGCAGGCGCAGGGCTACGCGCTGCCGGACTACCCGGACGACCCGAAGACCGACGAGGAGCGCGACGTCCGCGCCCGCTACGACAAGGTCAAGGGCAGCGCCGTCAACCCGGTGCTGCGCGAGGGCAACTCGGACCGCCGCGCCCCGCTGTCGGTCAAGAAGTACGCCCAGACCCACCCGCACCGGATGGGCGCCTGGACCGCCGACTCCAAGACCAATGTCGCCACCATGGGCGCCGACGACTACCGCTCGACCGAGAAGTCCGCGGTGATCGCCGAGGACGGCTCGCTGAAGATCGAGCTGGTCGCCGCCGACGGCAGCACCACCGTGCTGCGGGAGTCGGTCCCGGTGCTGGCCGGCGAGGTCGTCGACGCCGCCGTGATGCGGGTCGCCGCGCTGCGCACCTTCCTGGCCGCCCAGGTGGCCCGCGCCAAGGCCGAGGGCGTGCTGTTCTCGGTCCACCTCAAGGCCACCATGATGAAGGTCTCCGACCCGATCTTCTTCGGCCACGTGGTCCGCGCCTTCTTCCCGAAGACCTTCGCCCAGTACGGCGCGGTCCTGGAGGCGGCCGGCCTGAACCCGAACAACGGCCTCGGCGGCATCCTGGCCGGCCTGGACGCGCTCCCCCAGGGTGCGGAGATCAAGGCCTCGTTCGACGCCGAGCTGGCCGAGGGCCCGGCCCTGGCCATGGTCGACTCCGACCGCGGCATCACCAACCTGCACGTGCCGTCCGACGTCATCGTCGACGCCTCGATGCCGGCCATGATCCGCACCTCCGGCCACATGTGGGGCCCGGACGGCCAGGAGGCCGACACCCTCGCCGTCATCCCGGACAGCAGCTACGCGGGCGTCTACCAGACCGTCATCGACGACTGCCGCGCCCACGGCGCCTTCGACCCGGCCACCATGGGCTCGGTGCCGAACGTCGGCCTGATGGCCCAGGCCGCCGAGGAGTACGGCAGCCACGACAAGACCTTCGAGATCACGACCGACGGCACCGTCCGCGTGGTCGACGCCGCCGGCGCCGTGGTGCTGGAGCAGCCGGTCACCGCCGGTGACGTCTTCCGGATGTGCCAGACCAAGGACGTCCCGATCCGCGACTGGGTCAAGCTGGCCGTCAACCGCGCCCGTGCCACCGGCGACCCGGCCGTCTTCTGGCTGGACGAGGACCGCGCGCACGACGCCAACCTGATCGCCAAGGTCAAGCAGTACCTGCCCGAGCACGACACCGAGGGCCTGCAGATCGAGATCATGGCTCCGGAGAAGGCCACCGCCTTCTCCCTGGAGCGGATCCGCCGCGGCGAGAACACCATCTCCGTCACCGGCAACGTGCTGCGCGACTACCTGACCGACCTGTTCCCGATCCTGGAGCTGGGCACCAGCGCCAAGATGCTCTCGGTGGTCCCGCTGATCAACGGCGGCGGCCTGTTCGAGACCGGCGCCGGCGGCTCCGCCCCCAAGCACGTCCAGCAGCTGGTCAAGGAGAACTACCTGCGCTGGGACAGCCTGGGCGAGTTCTTCGCGCTGGCCGCCAGCTTCGAGCACCTGGCGACCACCACGGGCAACGCCCGCGCCCAGGTCCTCGCCGACACCCTGGACCGTGCCACCGGCACCTTCCTGGAGAACGACAAGTCGCCGGCCCGCCGGGTCGGCCAGATCGACAACCGCGGCAGCCACTTCTACCTGGCCCTGTACTGGGCCCAGGAGCTGGCCAAGCAGACCGAGGACGCCAAGCTCGCCGAGGCCTTCGGCCCGCTCGCGAAGGCCCTCACCGAGCAGGAGCAGACCATCGTCGACGAGCTGATCGCCGTCCAGGGCTCCCCGGTCGACCTCGGCGGCTACTACCAGCCGGTGCCCGAGAAGGCGGCCGCCGTGATGCGTCCGTCGAAGACCCTCAACGAGGCGCTGGCTTCGCTGGGCTGACACCACGGCTGACCGTCGGGGCCCTGGCCCGCGCACCGTGATCCCGTGCGCGGGCCAGGGCCCCCGGCGCATCCGGAGCCGTGCGCGGTGGCGGCGGGTCCACTGCGCGGGAGCCGAGCGGTGGGACTGCCGGGAGCTTCGCGAACCCGGGTCCGAGGAAGCCGGGGGCTGCGCGAACCCGGAACCACGGAGGCCGGGGGCTACGCGAACCCGGAACCACAGAGGCCGGGAGCTTCGCGAACCCGGGGGCGGATGAGCCGGATCCGGGGCGGGCGAGGGGCGGCTGCCGCCCGTTCGCGCGGGTGAACCCGGGGCGGCCCGGGCATGGTCGGGCGCCGCCTGACGCACACTCGGCTCAACTGCACAGCGAGGCGCAAGCGCACCGCGTGCCCCGCAGCCGTCCGGCCCCAGGAGGGTTCAGCCGTGCGCGTCCTCGTCACCGCCACTGGATCGCCGTCCCACGTCCACGCCATGCTGCCGCTGATCAACGCGCTGACCGCCGCCCGGCACCGGGTGCTGGTGGCGCTGCCGCCGCCGTTGCTGGGCGCGGTCAACGACCTGCCCGTGGAGACGGCGCCGGTGCTGCCGGACCCGTTCGTCGGTCGGCCCGAGTTCACCGGGTCGGCCGACGTTCCTGCGCTGCAGATCTTCGCCGCCCCGCACGTGTCCCTGGGCTACCGACAACTGCTGCCCGTCACACGGGAGTTCGGAGCCGACCTGGTGTTGCGGGACGGCGCGGAATTCGCCGGGCTGCTGGTTGCCGAAGCGCTCGGCGTGCCGTGCCTGGGCGCGCCGTCCGGCAGCACCAACGTGTTGGACCCGGCCGAACTGCAGCCGGTGCTCGACCAGCGGCGGGCCGAGGTCGACCTGCCCCCCGTCGCCGATCCCGCGGCGGTCCACCGGTACGGCCGACTGGAGGGCATGCCGGCGCAGTACCCGTTCACCACCTGGGCCGGGAGCGAGAGCGTGCACCGCTACCAGCAGCCCGTCGCCCTGCGCCCCGGCGGCGCGCTCCCCGACTGGCTGGCCGAACTCCCCGGCGAGCAGCCGCTGGTGCTCGCCACCCTGGGCACGGTGCTGCCCGGCAGCGCCTTCGACACGTCCGCCGTGCTGCGCACCGTGGTGGCCGCCGTCGCGGAGACGGACTGCCAGGCCGTGGTGGCCACCGGCGGACACCACCCGGGTGCCACGGAGACCCCGCCGCGGGTGCACCTGGTGGACCGCATCGACCAGCCGCTGCTGCTGCGCTGCGCCCAACTCCTGATCACCCACGGCGGGTACAACAGCATCCGGGAGGCCGTCGGCGCCGGCGTGCCGATGGCCGTGCTGCCCTTCATCGGCGACCAGCACGGCAACGCCGCACGCGTCCAGGCCCACGGCCTGGGTCGACACCTGCCCGAGCCCGTGACATCCGCCGAACTAGCCGCCGCCATCACCGAGTTGCTCGCCGATCTGGCGGTGACCGCCCGAGTCAGGCAGGCCCAGCGCCGGATGCTCGCACTGCCCCCGGTGGAGGCCGTGGTCGGGCTGCTGGAGAAGCTGGCCCAGCCGGGCGGCTCCCGCTGACTCACCGCGCGCTTGATCCCCGGGGCGGGTCGGAATTGGCCGGCGGGGCCTAGGATGCGGCCCCTGACACATCGCCGACCACAACGAGGCACGACACGTGGACATCACCGGGACCTACCAGTTGACCGCCGAGCAGATGTACCGGGGCCTGCGGGCCGGACTGCGGGGGCGCTTCCTCAGGGTGCGGATCACCCTGGCGCTGCTTGCCCTCTGCGGGTTGCTGTCCATCGTCGTGGGCGGAACGCCGATCGGAGTGGGCCTGCTGATCGGTGTCGCCTTCCTGGGGATCTGGCAGCCCATCGCCACCAAGCGCAGCCTGGCCCGCAGCCTGGAACGCGACCCGAGCCCGGTGGTCGCCGCCTTCACCGAGCAGGGCTGCTCCTTCACCAAGGCCCAGAGCCGCTCGGAGTTCGCCTGGGAACGCTTCCAGAAGATCACCCAGAACCCGGAGTTCCTGCTGTTCCAGCCCAGCAAGGTGGTGGTGATACCGGTCCCGAAGGCGGCCTTCACTCCGGAGCAGAACGCCGAACTCACGGCGTTCCTGCAGCGGCTGCCCAGCTACAGCGCCGCCTGAACGAGCCGCCCGCGCGGCGGCGGGCCCGGGGGCCGCTCGGCCGCCTCCCCGAGGTCGCCGCCCCACCCGATTCCCCGAGCGGCGCCCCCGGTCGCCCCCAGTCGCCCCCATCCGACTCCGGTCCCTGGACCTGCCCTGGCGTGCGGCCGCCTCCAGCTGGTGGGTCCCCGGCCGGGGACCGGTGAGGATCGCCCGAGGCTGGTCCCGTCGGGCACGCCCTGGCGGGGCGCCGGGGGACGGGCGGCCTCCCATGGGGTGACCGGCCCGCCGGCTGGGCAGCAGTGAGCCATGACCAAGCGCCCCCCACGCCACCCCCACTCACCCGAACACCCCTTGGAGCTGCACGAGCTGCACGTGCCCCACCCCGGGGTGCTGCCGTTCGCCATCGGGTCGTTCGACACCCTCGGGCCGCTGTCCCGGGCGTCGTTCCCGCACCGGCACGGCTTCTACGAGATCGTCCTGGTCACCGGCGGCAGCGGTGCGCACGTCGTGGACCTGGAGCGGCTTCCGCTGGCACCACCGCAGCTCCATGTGGTCGCCCCCGGGCAGGTGCACCGTTGGGATGCGGTCGAACTCGCGGGCTGGGTAGTCATCTTCAACGAGGAGTTCCTGCTTCCCCATCCCGAGGACGCCGAGGCGCTGCGCACCTTGGCCGGCCGGGGCCGACCGCAGCTGCACCCGGAGCACCACGAGTGGCTGGAGGCGCTGCTGACCGCGATGTTCGACGAGTACCGCAAAGCCGAGCCCGGTTTCGCTGGCATCCTGGCCTCCTACCTGCACATCCTGGTGCTCCGGGCGCTGCGACTGCATGGGGCCGAGTCGGGCCAGGTATCCACCGGAAACGCGGACCGGGCCAGGGAGTTGGCGGACCGGTTCGCCCGGCTGATCGCCTCACCCGGAGCCCGGGACCGGTCGATCGGCGCACTGGCACGGGAGTTGGGCGTCTCGGCCGGGCACCTGCACGAGGCGGTGAAGCAGGCCACCGGCCGCACGCCCGGCCGTCTGGTTCGCGAGAGACAGACGCTGGAGGCCAAACGACTGCTCCTGGCAAGTGACTTGACTGTAGCCCAGATAGCCGAACGGCTCGGTTTCGGCGATCCGTCGTACTTCTGCCGGTTCTTCCGCCGGGAGAGCGGGGTGAGCCCGGGTGCGTTCCGTCGGACCATGCGCGAGATCCGCGACCAGCAGCCCATCGCCACGAACCCGCCCTGCACCAGGAAAGGATGACCGCAGGGCGAGGGAATCACCACGTTCCCCGAGTCCGGTCCATCGTCGCGAACGCGCACTCCGCATACGTTGCTTGTCACGGCATAGTCGGGCAGCGACCCGCGGACGGCCCGGGAACCCCGCGGCCCCGGCCCTCCGGCAGCGCCTGTAGGGTGCGCGGGACCCGTCGGCACCCCCATGGCCGACGGGCCCCACCCCACCGCGTCCCCGAGCCCGTACCGGGACGGCGGCCCCGGCGCGTCGAAGCACCAGCCTGGTGGCCCGAGCACCCTCAGGAACCGTGGCCGGTGCTCAGTGGTTCGGCCCACTCCGGCGCAGCACCGCCGCCAGGGCCTTGACGTCCACCGGGCCGCTGGTGTCCACCCGGTGGACCGCTCCCAGGGCGAGCGGCCGGGCGCCTCTCTCCCAGAGCTCCCAGTCGCCGGGGTGGCCGTCCCCACGCTCGGGGTGGATCGGGTGCCGCTCGGCCATCCGGTCGACGAACCTGCGGCGGGCCAGCGTTGTCGGCACGTCGCACCAGACCTCCTGCACCGCACGGACGTTGGCGCGACGCAGGCCGGCCGCGACGATCGGGCGCAGGTGGGCGAGGAACGGGGCCTCCAGCACGGCACCGGCGGGGGCGTCGGCGAGCAGCGTCCAGAGGGTCTCGCCGGCCGCCGCGCCGAGTGAGTGACTCCACTGGTGGTCGGTGACGCCCGGCGGCCGGGTGGGGGCGAGGATGTCGGCCAGGGTCTCCTTGACGGCGTCCTTGCTGAACAGCGGCAGACCCAGTTCTGCCGCCAACCGGCGTGCCAGTGTGGTCTTTCCGGCGGCCGGCAGGCCGTTGACCAGGACGGTGGGCACGCGGTCACTCCAAATGGCGGTACGGACGGCCCCGAACGCCGACCACCCTGCGGGGTCCTGCGCGCGGACATACCGTGGAAGTGAATCACGAGGCACTCGCCACCGACCCCGGGAGCCGAGCGGAGATCAGGTGATGGGACGTTGGAAGGCGTTGGCCGTGCTGGGCACCGCTCAGTTCCTGATGGTGCTCGACACGGCGGTGATGAACGTGTCAATCAGCCAATTGGTGCACGACTTCCACACCGACGTCACCGCGATCCAGGCCGTCATCACGCTCTACGCCCTGGTGATGGCCGCCTTCATGATCACTGGAGGCAAGCTCGGCGATGTGCTCGGCCGCCGTCGGGCCTTCGGCATCGGCCTGACGGTCTATGGGATCGGCTCCCTGCTGACGGCCGTCGCACCGGTCCTCTGGGTGCTCGCGCTCGGCTGGTCCGTGATCGAGGGGCTGGGCGCCGCAATCGTGCTACCGGCGCTGGCCGCCCTGGTGGCCGGCTGCTACCAGGGGCGGGAACGGGCCGTGGCCTACGGGATCATCGGCGGGATGTCCGGGGTGGGCATCGCGGTCGGCCCGCTGCTCGGCGGCTGGGTGACCACCTACCTCACCTGGCGCCTGGTGTTCGCCGGCGAGGTGGTGGTGGTCGTGGTCCTGCTGTCGCTGCTGCGCTGGATCACCGCGCCGGCCGAGGCCGGACGGCGGATCCGGCTGGACGGCATCGGCGCCGGCCTGTCCGCGCTCGGCCTCGCCCTGGTGGTGCTGGGCGTGCTGCAGAGCAGCACCTGGGGGGTGCTGCGTCCGCGCAATTCTCCGTTCACCGTCTTCGGGTTCTCGGCGACCCTGTTCGTCATCACGGCCGGAGTGGTGCTGCTCACCCTGTTCGTCAGTTGGGAACGGCGCCGGGAGGCGCACGGGCTGATGCCGCTGGTCCGGCTCGCACTGCTGCGCATCGCCCCGCTGCGCGCCGGACTGATCATGCTGCTGACGCAGAGCGTGATCCTGCTCGGGCTGTTCTTCGTGATCCCGCTCTACCTGCAGGTGGTGCAGGGCTTCAACGCGTTCCAGACCGGGCTGCGGCTGCTGCCCGTCTCGGTCACCATGCTGGTCGCCGCGCTGGGCGGCTCCTCGCTGGCCCGGATCGCCTCGCCGCGGCTGCTGGTGCGCTGCGGGCTGGTGGTCATGCTGGCCGCGATCTGCTGGCTGCTGGCGACGATCCGGCCGCAGATCGACGACCTCCCGTTCGCGCTGGCGATGGCGCTGCTCGGCCTGGGAATGGGGCTGCTGGCCTCGCAACTGGGCAATGTGGTGCAGTCCAGTGTCGACGAGGAGGCCCGCAGCGAGGCCGGCGGGCTGCAGAACACGGCGCAGCAGTTCGGCTCCTCGCTGGGCACCGCCCTCATCGGGGCGATCCTGATCGGGGCCCTCGCCGGCGCCTTCAACCGGCAGATCGCCGACAACCCGCAGATCTCCGACGCGGTGCGCCAGCAGACCGGGGTGGCGGTGGAGTCCGGGGTGAAGTTCGTCCCCACCGACCAGGTCAGTGCCGGGCTGGCCGCGGCGGGTGTCCCGGCCGACCAGGCCCAGCACGTGGTGAACGCCTATGCGGCGGCGCAACTCGACGGCCTGAAGGTCGCCATCCTCACTGCGGGCGGGATCACCCTGGGCGGCCTGGCCTTCACCCGGCGGCTGCCCGCGGAACGCCTCCGGACCGACTGAGGCACGCCCCGGCCGGACCGGAGCCCGGCTTGGGGCACCGTCACGGAGCGACCCGGCAGCCGGCCGGGACGGAGCGGTCTGCCGGGCCGAGCGGGCTACCGGGCTACCGGGCTACCGGGCTACCGGGCCGAGCGGGCTACCGGGCTACCGGGCTACCGGGCTGAGCAACTACCGGGCGGCAGGCAGCCCCAGCCGTGCGAGTGCTCAGCCAGCAGGCGGGTCCTTGGGCGGGCGCCGACGGGTGATCTCCTGCCGCACCGCCCGCCATCGCTCCTCCATCTGGCTGCGCACCGCGGCCCACTGGCGTCGGACCTCGTCGTCCGGCGGGCGCTGGCCCTGGCGGATGCGGTCCAGCTCGTCCCGCATCTCCCGGCCGAGCGCGGACGAGCCGACCAGCAGCAGCATGCCGCCGAACAGGAAGGTGATCATCGCGAAGACCGCACCGACCGGCCCGTAGCGAGTGGCGTAGGAGTTGAACAGGTGGGGCATGTAGACGCCCGCACCCACCGAGTAGACCGCCGCCAGTGCCGCCGCGACCAGGCCGAACGGCACCAGGTCCCACCAGCCGACCCGCCGGGCCGACAGGACGGTCCCGCTCCAGACCAGGAAGACCGCCGTGAGCGGAGCCTGACAGATGTTCGCCAGCAGTTCGAGGGGCCGGCCGCCGAGGGCCGCGTGCACCCAGCCCGCAACCGCGAGGTAGACCGTGAGCACCAGGATCCACCGCAGACCGTTCCTGGTGTTGCGCACACCGAGCGGCGCCAGCTCCCAGCTCTGTTCGATCAGGCGCTGGGTCGCCCGTTCGAAGCTCAGCGTCGAGAGCACCAGGAAGAAGATGCCGAGGAGGTTGATGCCCGTTTCCGCGCCGCCGCCGACGAAGAGGTTGCGCACGGCTTCGGCCCCGCCGCCGGTCAGGCCGTAGCGGTCGATGAGGCGCTGCGCCACGTCCGCCCCGCCGACGTGCCGCAGGAGCGACGCCAGCAGCACCGCCAACGGAATCAGCGCCGTGAGTGCGCTGGACGCCAGGGCCATCGAGCGGTCGAAGCCGACGATCCGCTGGAACCGGTTCACCACGCGCAGGGCGAAGGCGGGACGCAGCCAGAAGGTCAGCGTCCGCACCAGACGCTCACGACTGAACAGGCGCCTGCGCGCCGCCGTCCCGCCGGCCCGTTTCCTCACCACCGGCCGAACGTAGCCCGGCCGGACCAGTGGGGCCGAGACGGCGCGCCTGACGGGAGTTCAGTCAGCCGCACCGCGCTGCGTGCCTGCTCACGGCAGCCCGCAGCCCGAGCGCGCTGACCACCGCTCATCGAGGCACGGCACCGGGTGCGCGTCCGTCTCCGACGCCGGCAACGGAACGCGGCCTCGTACCGGGCGGTGGCCCTGGGCTACGCCACCACCCGGTGGGACGGCTCAGCGCGCGCCCTGCAGCCCGGGCAGCTCGGGCTCCTGCCACCACCCGGTGGGACGGCTCAGCGCGCGCCCTGCGGCCCCGGGCAGCTCGGGCTCCTGCCACCACCCGGTGCGCAGGCTCAGCGCGCGGCCAGCAGCCCAGGCAGCTCGGACTCCTGCCACCACCCGGTGCGCAGGCTCAGCGCGCGGCCAGCAGCCCGGGCAGCTCGGCGATCGAGGCGAGCACGTGGGTGGCGCCGTCGGCCCGCAGCCGCTCGGCGTCGTGCGCACCGGTGAGCACCCCGGCGACCACGGAGGCGCCGGCCCGGGCGCCGGTGAGCATGTCGTAACCGGTGTCGCCGACGACCGCGACCTGGCGCACCGAGTCGGTCTCGGTGCGCAGCAGCGCGGTGAGGGCGAGGTCGGGGTAGGGGCGGCCGCGGCCGGCGTCGGCGGGGCAGAGGGTCAGGTCGGCGATCTGCTGCCAGCCGAGCGCTGCCAGGATGCGGTCCTGGGTGGCCCGTGAGAAGCCGGTGGTCAGGACCACCTTGCGACCCTGGGCGCGCAGCTCGGCGATGGCCTCGGCGGCGCCGGGGATCGCTGCGCAGTGCCCGGCGTCGACCAGGTCGTGGTAGGCCTTCTCGAACGCCTGGTTGGCACGCTGGGCCCGCTCCTCGTCGCCGAAGAGGTGCCGGAAGACGGAGATCTTGGACTCCCCCATGGTGGCCCGGACGTGGGCGAGCATCGGCTCGTACTCAGGGGTGCCGGGCTTGACGCCGAGAGCCAGCGCGGCCGCGCTGAAGGCCTGCTCGACCAGGCCCTCGTCGGCCACGGTGGTCCCGGCCATGTCCAGAACGACCAGGCGGATGTCGGAAGTGCTCATCTGTGGGTGCCTTTGCGGGTTGGTGATGCCGGAGCGCGGGTCGGCTGACACCCACCCGCACGGCGACAACGCTGCGCGGCCCAGGTGACGGCTGGGTTGCCGGACGGCGACCAGCACAGTAACAATCACCAAGTTGTACAGACAACACCATCAACACCCATGGACAACTGGACTACCTGACCACCTCGGCTCGCAGGTAGTTGCGGCGGCCGAAGTGCGGCTCGTCCACCGCGGTGAGCTCCGACACCTCGAAGCGGTAGAGCGCCGCCGCTCCGCCGCCCGCCAGGAACTGCTCGCGTATGTCGGGCGTCTGCGCGAAGCTGGGATATCGCTTCTGATAAGCCGTCAACGCCTCCTCCGCATGGTGCCCCAAGGCCTCGCCGGCCCGTCCGGCCAGCTGCAACCCGCGCAGCTGCTCCCCGAAGGCCGGCGGCGGGAGGAAGACCGTCGCGGCGGCCCTGGCCTGCTCGGACAGGTGGATGCTGTGCCTGGTGGAGCGCTCGCTGACGAAATAGAGCACCAGGTCGTCGTCGTACGCGTAGAAGGCGAGATTGGCGTGCGGCCCGTGCTCGGGCCCGGCGGTGGCCAGGGTGAGCACCATGGACTCGGCCAACAGGCCCTCCACTCCCTGACGCAGCTCCTCGGCGGGCCAGTCTCCCTGGAGGACATCGAGACGGTACGGCATGGCGTTGGTCCCTTCGACACGCGACGCGCACCCGAGACGATGCGCAACCGCTGGAGGCGGTCTCATGCTGCTCCTGCCGCCATAGCCGCACAAGGGGACTTCGGCACCTGTGGACAACCCATCGGTTGTGGATGAATCCGCAACCGCCGAGCACAGTTCGAGACCGCAGCGAGCCCGCGCGCCACCCGCCACCGAGCACCACGAAGTCCGCGGAACGCCGAGGAACGAAGAAGACGCCGAGGAACGCCGAGGAACGCCGAGGAGCGCCGAGAACACCGCGA
>NZ_JAJJPA010000120.1 GCF_020907985.1 Kitasatospora humi
CCTCTCGCTGACCGGGGGATCCGTCTGTGGGGCGCCCGGGAGAGAGAGTCCTGCTGAAGGAGATCCGGTGAAGACCGTCAGTGAGTTCGTGCCGGTGCTTGGTGCGCCCGTGCATGCAAGTGAGGCACATCTGATCAGGGAGACTGCCACGTCGTGGTCGGTGGTGTTCCCAGAGGACTTCGTCGAGATCGCCGGTGCGTACGGGGACGGGGCGATCTCGGGCTACATTTACTTCTGCGGGGCCCGGACGCTGCGGGAGTACTCCGAACGTATGGGGCACCTGCTGGAGCAGTCGCGCTCTGTCCCGCATGTCGTCCTGCCCACTCCGGGTGGGGCGCTGGTGTGGGGGAACACGGTTGAGGGTGACCAGTTGTTCCTTGTGCCCCGTGAGGACGGCCGGTGGACGGTGTCGGCGTTCCGTCGCGGCTGGGCGGACTGGCACGACACCGACCTTGGATTCAGCGACTGGTTCTATCTCGCGCTGGCGGGTGAGACGGCTACCGACTGGCTGCCCGAGTGGGAGCCGCTGCCGCACCGGCTGGAGTACGAGGAATAGGGCGTGTCTCATAATTGATCTTGTGGTGGGTCGAGGAGAGATAACCGATGCCCGTGGGCTCGGATAGAACCGTTGTTGCCTCAGCAGGACGGCGCTGGGCGTCCCTGGCGGGACCACCGTCAGGTGGTGAACGGGGTGCTGCGGTGACTGCGCACGGGTGCCCCGTGGCGTGTCCTGCCCGAACGGTACGGTCCGTGGCAGACCGTCTACCGGCGCTTCGCCCAATGGGAGAAGGACGGCACCTGGGCTGCACTCCTGCGAGAGGTTCAGGTCCGCAACGACGCGGTGGGGACTGTGGAGTGGACGTCTCGATCGACTCCACGGCTGCGGGGGTCATCAGCACGCGGCCGGGCCCGCAAAAAGGGGATCAGCCCGAGGACGAATCGGATGGCCCGTCAGCAGTTGCGCGCCGCGAGGCACTCGGCAGGTCCCCGGGGCGGTCTGACCACCAAGACATCTCATGTCGCTGGAGGTCAACTTCAGTGGTCAGGCGGCGAGTGCGACAGGCAGGGGGAAGGCCCGTTCGGAGTCGTAGAGCGTGCGGCTCTGCAGGCAGTGATAAAGACAGCCGAGGAGCTTGTTGAACAGGTTCCGCAGGGCTGCGATGTGTCGTTCGCCGCCGGTGTGTCGGCCGTCGTAGTGCTGTCGAGGTTCGTGCGAGCGCAGGGCGGCGAAAGCCCACATGTAGCCGACGGAGGCCAGCCGCTGGTTCTTGACGGCCCTGGCGACCACGACGCGGCTGCGGCCTGAAGCCCGGGTCACCGGGGCGGCGCCGGCGTATGCCTTCAAGGCCCGGGCATCGGCGAACCGTTCCCCGGTCGTCACCGACCTCGGCCAGAACGCGGGCTCCGGACATCACTGACAGCCGGGGGAAACTGGTGATGATCTCCGAATCGGGGTGGGAAAGGAACGCCTCCTCGGTGGCCGTCGCGAGGTCGTCGGCGCTCCGGCAGGTGGCGTCGAGCTGCTGGATGAGAGCCTGGGCCTGTTTCCCGTGGCTTGCTCGACCTGCGGCAGCTGGTGCAGGCAGTCCCTGCGAAAGACCCCCTGAGCCGTTCGACCTCGGCGTCGATCCCGCGTCGAAGCCGACCGGCGCGATCGAGCAGAGCACGCAGTTGGCTGCGGGTGAGCCGGGCCTAGTCGAGGTCCTGCCCCGGAGACGGGGCGAGCGAGCGGTCGCCCTACGCGGCCCCGACGGTAACGTATACCCTTCGGGGCCCGGGCACAGGGGCATTTCAAGGTCCCGGTGATCAAGTGACTGTGCAGGCCAGGGCGCTCTGGAGGGTCCGGATTGGCCCGTCAGGAACGCATCGAAGCTCCAGTTGAACGAGGTGACCTTGCCAAGTCGCCTTGAACCGCTGGAGCTTCGATGTGCCGCCAGTCTGCCACCGTCTGCCTCGTCAAGTCGCCCGCTCTGGAGGAGGTAGCAGGCTTTCCGCTGGCGGAGCGTGTGCGGGTGCTGCCCGCTCCGCGCCGGCGACGCGGCGTGCGTCACCCGTTCGTGGCGGTGCTGCTGGTTGCCGCGTCGGCGGTGGTTGCCGGGGCCCGCTCGTATGCGGCAATCGGCCAATGGTCCGTGAGTGCTCCGCAGCATGCCCTGGCCCGCCTCGGCGCTCGGGTCGCGGGCGTGTTTGGCGTGCGGGTCGCACCGAGTGCCGCCACGATCCGACCGATCGTCAACCTGGTCTGTCCTGGCGGCCTGGCCGATCTGACCGGGACTGGTCCCGGCGGTGCGGACTCGATTGCCGTGGACGGCAACCCCGCCCGCCGGAGGCGTGGCGCCCGCTCTTTGGCGTCAGAGGCCCTGGAGTTGGGCCTGCGCGTCCTCCAGGGTGGGCTGCGGAACCCCGATCTGTATCTGCGTGGAGCCGATCTTCCCGCTGGGGCAGAAGAGGGTGGCGGGGACGCGCACGGCCACGTCAAACTCTTCGCCGTTGCGGACTATGTCGAGGAGAGAGCCCAGCGTGCAGCTCGCCTGGGGAGCGACCGACGGAGAGGAAAGCCAGGCGACGGGTTGGAAGGCCTCCTGTCCCGGCTGCAGTACCGTTCCGTGCTCCCTGTCGGTGGAGAAGATTCCGTCACCCAGGACACCGGTGGTGAGCTTGGTGAACACGGGCCAGTTGGCGGACCGCGCATCGTCGGTCCGCACATCAGCGGGCCCGTACATCACGCAGGCCCGCTTCGAGGTGTTGGTGAGTTTGACGACACCGGACCATCGGGGATCGGCCACGTGCAGGTCGACCATCGTGCCGACGATGTCACTGTAGCCTTCCCAGTTGTTACACAGCGGGACGTCCGCCCCTGAAAGGGCCGGGTGCGGGGCAGCTGGCGCGGCGGTCGCACCGACGGTGCCGAGCACGGTCAGGGCCAGGGCGGACGAAGCCAGGCCGGCGACCGTTCGGCATAGGTGACGCTTAGA
>NZ_JAJJPA010000121.1 GCF_020907985.1 Kitasatospora humi
GGCGCCGTGCTGTCACCCGGAGCCGGCCTGCCCGCCGTCTTCCCGCACCCGCACGAGCTCGGCCTGCGCCGCCTGCGC
The DNA here is from genome assembly GCF_020907985.1 of Kitasatospora humi. Classification (GTDB taxonomy): domain Bacteria; phylum Actinomycetota; class Actinomycetes; order Streptomycetales; family Streptomycetaceae; genus Kitasatospora; species Kitasatospora humi. The sequence continues at coordinate 79 of NZ_JAJJPA010000121.1, forward strand.
GAGGAGTACGGCCTGGAGCCGGTGGAGTACCCGACCACCCGGGTGCTGGGCGCCTCCGCGCAGGACCGCGCCGCCGACATCAACACCGCCTTCGCGGACCCGAGCATCAAGGCGGTGATCGCCACCATCGGCGGCGAGGACCAGATCACCGTACTGCCCTACCTGGACGCCGAGTTGATCCAGGCCAACCCCAAGCCGTTCTTCGGCTACAGCGACAACACCAACCTGCTGCTCCTGCTGCGCAACCTGGGCGTGGTCGGCTACCACGGCGGAACGGTGATGGTGCAGTTGGGGCGCGGTGGCCGGGTCCACCCCGACACGGACGCCTCGCTGCGAGCCGCCCTCTTCGGCTCGGGCGCATACGAGTTGCGGCCCGCCGCTCGGGTCGGCGACCAGGAATCCCCCTGGGAGCAGCCCGAACTCCTCTCCCAGGAGCCGCTGATGGAACCCGCCGGCGGATGGATCTGGCACCAACCGGACCGGGTGGCGGACGGCCCCGGCTGGGGCGGCAACCTGGAGATCCTCTCCTGGATGGCGATGGCCGACCGCGAGATCCGCCCCGCACACGAGTACGCCGGCAGCGTCCTGTTCCTGGAGACCTCCGAGGAACTCCCCAGTGCCGACACCGTCTACCGCATTCTCCGCAACCTCGGCGAACGCGGCATGCTGCGCCGGTTCCCGGCGCTTCTGATGGCCCGTGCCAAGTCGTGGAGCTTCCAGCAGCGCCACACCCCCGCCGAGAAGGTCGCCTACCGCACCGCCCAACGCGAGGCCGTACTGCGGGCCTTGGCCGAGTACGCGCCGGATGCCATGGCGGTCTTCGACGTGGACTTCGGTCACACCGATCCGCAGCTCGTGCTGCCGGTCGGCGGCCGGATCCGGGTCGACGGGCCGGAGCGCCGCATCACGGTCTGGTACTGAAACGGCCGGCCCCCGACCGGATCGCCGGTCGGGGGCCCCTGGTTCAACGGTCCCGCTGCTCGCCGTCCCTGTGGCCGCGCCGCCCTGCCATCCAGACGTAGACCAGGATCCCGGCGAACAGGAACAACACACCCTGGTAGACCGCCGCGTAACCGGCGCCGGCCAGCAGCCAGAGCGAGAAGGCGAACGCGCCCAGGCCCAGCGCGGCGTCCCGCAGCAGCCGGCCCGGAGCCACCCTGCCCTGCTCGCCGCGCACCAGCCAGTACAACTGGGCGGCGGTGGAGAGCAGATACGGGACGGTGGCGGTGAACGAGGTCACCAGCACCAGCATCTCGAAAGCGCTCTTGGCACCCGAGGCGAAGTTGAGGACGGTCAGCAGCGAAGCCAGGCCGACGCTCACCAGCACGCCGTAGACCGGCACCCCGCGCTTCTCGACGCCGAACACGGCCGGGAAGAGCCCGTCCCGGGCGGCCGCGTACGGCGCTTGCGCGGCCAGCAGGGTCCAGCCGTTGAGCGCGCCGGTCATCGACACCAGCGCGGCCACCGCGATCACCGTGCCGCCCCAGGAGCCGCCGGACATCACGTCGACCGCATCCGAGAACGGCGCGGTGGAGTGCACCAGTTGGCTGTGCGCGACCGTCCCGAAGACCGCGAGGGTGCCGAGCAGGTAGACCAGCGCGGCACCGGTGGTGCCCAGCACGCTGGCCCGCCCGACGTTGCGCTCCGGGTCGCGGACCTGCCCCGCGCTCATCGCGGCGGACTCCACGCCCAGGTAGCTGAAGAGCAGGATCGCCGCAGCCGCCGTCATGCCGCCGACCCAGCCGCTGCCCGAGGCATCGAACGGCCCCATCTTGGCCGGGTCGAAGAAGAACAGGCCGCCGATGGCGACCAGCGCCAGCGGGACGAACTTCAGCACGGTGGAGACGAGCTGCACCGCGCCGATGTACCGGGTGCCGGCCAGGTTGGCCAGCGCCGGCAGCCACTGCAGCAGCAGCGCGGCAGCGATGGTGAGCAACGCGGAGTGCTGGATCGGCAGCAGCACGTCGAGGTAGCCGACCGCGGCCACCGCGAGGGCGGCGTTGCTGACCCAGGTGGTGATCCAGTACGACCACGCGGAGAGGAACCCGGCGAAGTCGCCGAACGCCTCACGCGCGTAGACGTAGGGCCCGCCGGTGCGCGGGTTGCGCCGCGCCAGCTTGCCGAAGACCAGCGCGAGTGCGATGGCACCCACGGTCAGAACGGCGAACGCGAGCAGGCTGACCGTGCCGTACGGGGCGACCGCGGCGGGCAGCATGAAGATGCCGCCGCCGATGATGTTGCCCATCACCAGCGCGGTCGCGGTCGGCAGACCGAACCGGCCGCGCCCGTGCTCCTCGACCTGCTCTGGAGCCGAATGTCCCGAGTGTCCCGAGCAGTCGACCGGATGGTCGACGGCGGCCGGCGTGGGGCTGGCTGCCTGACGGGGAAGGACCGGGCTGGTCTGCATGGGGGCGGTGCGCCTTTCCTGGTGGTGCTCGGCTCGGTGGAGCCGGCGACAATCGTCGCGTAGCGGACACCTGGCGCAAAATCACCCGCTTTTGTTCGTTGTGCCTGGTCAGTGGCCGTAAGTCTTTCGGCGTTCCGGGGCGCTCACCGGCACTCGTCCGGCGGGTGCCCGAGCTATCTCGGCCGGGCCGCGGTCACCAGGTAGTAGTCGAGCAACCGCTCCTGGTAGGCCCGTAGGAAGTTCCGCGGCCAGCTCCCCGGGGCCCACCAGCGGCTGAGCCAGCGGTCCCAACCCGCCCAGACG
>NZ_JAJJPA010000122.1 GCF_020907985.1 Kitasatospora humi
GCCATCGACGCCCACCGTTTCACCCCGCCGGCCCGGACTTCGCCCGGGCTGGCTGGGGGTGGTGGGTGGGGGCGCTTCGCGCCTTGGGAGGTGGAGAGGTGATGGGTGGTCATGGGGTGGGGGTCACTCGTTGGGGTGGTACAGGGGCGGGCTTCGCCCGTTCTTGTGCATCAAAGACAGCAACCCGCTAGACTCTGGTTTGGGAGAAGGGCTCCGAACCGGCGAACCTCCCGGGTCTGCCGCCTCGATCTGGTGTCGCCGATCGCTCTTGGAATCGGCGTTGGAGAACGCGGAGGAAAGCGTGACGGACAGCCAGGATAACCAGGTCCACGCGCCTGGTGATGGCGCCCCCGAGGGAGGTGTCTCGGCGCTGACGGCCGAACAGGAAGCGGAGCTGGACGTGCTGGAGGCCCGGATAGTGGCCCTGATGCTGCTGCTCCGCACCCAGGGGCGGAGCTCGCGGCACTGGGGCGCGGCGTGGACCGACCTGCGCAAAGCCAGGCTCCGCTGGGATCACGTCCTGGGGTTCCCTGAATAGCTGGGACCGTTCAAAAGGCTTGGGTCTGGTTTATCTCTGCGTCGCTCGAATTCCGGGAAAGGGAAATCCACGTCATGACGAAGAAATTGCGCCCGCACCAGGAAGAAGCGTGCGACGCGGCAGTACGACTTCTGACGCCTCCGGCGTCGGGTCTCGTGCCGCCGGAGGGGCTGCGGTGCCAGATCCGGGCGGCGACGGGCTCGGGCAAGTCGCTGACGGCCGTGCACGTCGCCGGACGGCTCCGCTCGGAGCGGACGCTGGTGATCGTGCCCTCGCTGCCGCTGCTGGAGCAGACGGTCGGGGTCTGGCAGCGGGAGGGGCACGGCGGGCTGATGGTCGGGCTCTGCTCGCTGGTGGGCAACGAGCAGCCGGCGGGCCTGCGGTGCACCACCGATCCGGCGGAGCTGGTGAAGTGGACGGCCGAGGCCGGGCAGGTCACGGTGTTCGCCACCTACGCCTCGCTGGGCCTGGGCCACCTGGAGAAGGCGCACCAGCTGGGGCTGCCGGCGTTCTCGCTGGCGGTGGTGGACGAGGCTCACCGGGTCAGTGGTCAGGCTGGTCGGCCGTGGGCGGCGATCCTGGACAACACCAAGGTGCCCTGTGACCGGCGGCTGTTCATGACGGCCACCCCTCGCCTGTGGGCGATCAAGGAGACGGATCGACTGCGGGCAGCGGCGGCCGGGATCGAGTCGGCCGAACTGATCGCAAGCATGGACGACGAGGCGCTGTTCGGGCCCGTCGCCCACGACTACCCCCTCGGAACCGCGATCTCCGACGGCGTGATCGCCCCGTACCGCATCCTGTGCGTGGACGTCTCCGATCCCGTGCTCCAGGGCCTGGAGCAGCGCGGTGCGCACGAGGCGTCGGTGGAGTACCGGGGAGCGCGGCTGGCGGCCCTGCAGACCGCGCTGCTGACCGCCTGTGCGGAGTGGGACCTGTCGCGGGTGCTGAGCTTCCACCACATGGTGGCCGAGGCCCGGGCGCTGAGCACCGGCCTGCCGGACGTCGCCCGGGTGCTGTGGGAGCAGGACCCCGCCCTGCACCCGGACCCGGCGCTGGTCGGCACGACGTGGCTGGAGGCCGAGCACACGCCGGCCGAACGCCGGGCCGTGCTGGGCACCTTCGCGTCGCTGGTCAGGGATGACGGCTGGCGGCTGCTGCGGTACATCCTGGCCTCGGTCAAGGTGCTGAGCGAGGGCGTGGACACCTTCGACTGCGACGCCGTCTACTTCGCCGACGTACGCGGCTCCATGGTCGACCTGGTCCAGGCCGTCGGCCGGGCCCTGCGGATGCACCCGGGCAGCGGCAAGGTCGCCACGATCGTCGTGCCGGTGCTGCTGGGCGCCGGGGAGAACGGCGACCAGCTGCTCACCTCCCGGGCCTACGACGGGCTGTCCAAGCTGCTCATGGCGCTGCGGGCGCACGACGCGGCCGCCGTCGAGCGCCTGGCCATGCCGCAGTCCCAGACCCGCCCCCCGCGCGAGCCGAAGCACGCCGGAGAACCCGAGGAGCGCCGCTCCGCCGGCGGGGAGGCGCAGCTGCTCCAGTTCTCCACCCAGCGCGACCCCGCCCTGATCGCCGCGTTCATCCGCACCCGGGTGCTGGAGCCGGAGCGGGCGGAGTTCCGGCGGGGCCTGGAGGAGCTGCTCGCCTACCGGGAGACGTTCGGCGACGTGAAGGTGCCCTACGCCTACGTCGCGCCGTCCGGGCACCGGCTGGGGGTGTGGGTGGCCGACCAGCGCCGCTACAAGGCCGCCGACGTCCTGGACCCGGAGCGCGTCAAGGAGCTGGACGAGCTCGGGATGGTGTGGTCGGCGTTCGACACCGCCTTCACCGACAACCTCACCGCGGTCGCCGGGTACGCGGCCGAGCACGGGCACGCCTGCCCGCCAGCCGAGGCGGTCTGGGGCGGGCGCCCGGTCGGGACCATCATGAAAAACCTGCGCACCGCGCAGCGGCGCACCGAAGCGTTGGAGCGCCGGGCCGAGGCCGGCGAGCAGGGCTTGGACTGGACAGGGGCACTGACCGCCGATCGCAAGGCCGCACTGGACGCGATCGACCCGGCGTGGTGCCCGGCCTGGTCGGTGGAGTGGCAGCGCTGCTTCGCCCTGGCCTGGCGCCACGTCAAGGACGGCGGCACGCTCGCCGATGCCGAGCCGGGCAGCGTCGTCGTCCAGGGCGA
>NZ_JAJJPA010000123.1 GCF_020907985.1 Kitasatospora humi
AGTACCGGTAGGCCACCGGCGAGGTGCCCGCGTGTGCGGGTCCTTTTCCAGTGGCCCCCGGCCCGAACCCGCCGTGCACCTTTCGATGCAGCGGGCTCTCCAGTGACTACTACGTGTTCCTCATCCGTGGTCTGCGTGGATGCGTTGATGGCAGGGCGAGCAGACCACGAGGGTTCTGCGCCGTTTCCCCAACATCGTTTGCGCCCATGCTGGTTGTTCTTCCTTGCTGCGGAGCTCTGCGAGGGAGCGGACTTGGTGAACTTCCAACCGGGTTCGCTGATCGCAGAGTTCGCACCATCCCTTGCGGAGCCGGTCGATGAGCTGGCTGCCGCGTGGGCGGCTGCGCGGGGTGAACTGGGTGGGCGGCAGGTCGTTGATGACAGCCGTCCTCTTGCGGGTGAGGGGGATACCACCGAACCGCGCGGTCAGTGGTTTCCTGCCTGCTCGTTCGACCCGGGCCTCGAAGCACCTGCGTGGTCCCTGAGGTGTCGCGATGGTCGTCTTGTACTTGTTGGCCATCGCGGTCACCGTCGACCGGTGCTTGGCGGCCAGGGTCTTGAGCATGGAGGTCAGCATGACCCTCTTGAGCCGGTCGAGTTTCCAGACGTCGCCGGCGAGCAGGTAGTACTGAACGATGCCCCGGTACTGGGCTCCGTAGAGGCTGACGATGTCGAAGGGTGTGCATTCGGTCAGCTGGAGCAGGTGCTCGGGTTTGCCGTGCTTGAGGTAGGGGGCGCATTTGGCTTTGATCACGGCCCTGGGCACGCGGAGTTGGATCTTCCCGTTGATGGAGCGCAGGCCTCGATTGATGCGGCCGCCCCGGGAGATCTTGGCATCGGCGTGCTGGACGGTGATCTCGTAGCCGAGGAAACGCGCGGCCTGGGTGCGGCCGTGGGTGATCAGGGTCTTGTCCTGGTTCAGTTCCAACTTGAGGTCGTCGCGCAGGAATTGACTCAGGCACTGTTTGATCGTCTCGGCTTCGGCCTTGGGTCCGATGAACCCGAGGAGGTGATCGTCCGCGTAGCGGATGTAACGCAGCCTTCGGTAGCCGGAGTCACGGGGATCGCCGACCGGAAGGTCTCGTAACTGTTTGCGCCACTCGCGGACTTGAGCGGACTCGGTGTGTTCCTTTCTTCTCGCGTGCCGCTGCCGGGCAGCCCAGATCGCGTTCTCCACCTTCTGGTAGGCGGGGTTCTTGCGCCTGGTTTTTCCTCGGGTGTATTCCGGAATGAGAACTGTTTCGACGAACGTGTCCAGTCGGTCCATGTAGATGTTGGACAGGAGAGGGGAGAGGACGCCGCCTTGCGGGGCACCCGACAAGGTGGCATGCCACCTCCAGTCTTCCAAGTATCCGGCCTTCAGCATCTGTTGGATGAGGCGCAGGAACCGGTTGTCGTGGATCTTCTCCGCCAGGATCGCCGCCATGACGTCATGGTCGATCGACCCGAAGCAGTCGGAGATGTCTCCCTCGATGAACCAGGTCGTCCCGGTCCAGTTGTGTGCCACCTCGGACAATGCCGTGTGACAGCCCCGGCGAGGACGGAAACCGTGGGATCGGCCGGAAAAACGGGGCTCGTAATAGGCCTCCAGGAGGAGGCGGATCACTTCACCCACAAGCTTGTCCGACCAGGACGGCAGGCCCAGGGGCCTCAACTTCCCATTGGTTTTCGGGATGTAGGTGCGTCGCACTGGTGCGAAGCGGTAGCGCTCGTGGCGCATGGCTTCGATGATGCGTCCGATCTTGGCCTCGGACATGCCGTCTGCGGTCTCCCCGCAGGCCCCGGGAGTCATCGCGCCGTGGTTGGCGTAGATGCGCCCGTAGGCGAGCAGATACAGGTTCGGGTTGAACAGCTGTCGATACAGTTCTTCGCACGGCAGGCCGCGCCTGCCGCGTTCACGCAGGACATCAAGTACCGTTTCGGCGTTCTGCATTACGCATACCTCCCAGCAACGTGATATCCGGTCACCTGGCCCCCTTCGCCCTGTGGGCGGCTTTCCCGCCCGCCTTGGCAGGTCGTGACTCCTGCGACTACTACGGGGCCTCCGTCACCGTGGGACTCGCGTCCTTTAGGTGATCCCATGTTCGTCTCTGTCATACGTGTCTAGCGTGACGTAGGCGCCCCATTCATCTCCTTGAATTCCCTCACTGGGAATCGATCCGCCACCCGAAGGGTGTGGTGGATACGCAATTACTCCACCACAGGGCGCGGCGCCGGTGTCAGGCACAGGTTTCCGACGGATGTCGGGCATTCCATCCTCTGGAGATTGGGGTTCAGGCAGTCCAGCTTTCGCCATATCACGCGGGCCCCTCAGCGCATCGCTTCCGTGCCTGAACACGACCGCTGATTTTTCTGGCATGCTACTGTCCCCTTCACCTTTCGGATCCAGGTAAGCCATCAGGCCCAGGAACCTCCCTTCCGTTCCTCCCGGTTGAGCCGGGGATATGACAGAGCGCTTCATGGCGCAC
>NZ_JAJJPA010000124.1 GCF_020907985.1 Kitasatospora humi
CGACGGCTGGCGCGAGTACGACGACGCCGTGCCCATCATCGCGACCACGCTGGAGCTGCTGGCCGAGCACGGCCCCCCTCGGCCCCGTCTGGTGGCGCTACGGCCGCCCCGGCCGGCACTGTCTGCTCGACGCGCTGGAGAACCCGAACAACCGCGCCGCCTACAACCAGCGCCAGAAGACCCGGGAGAAGAAGGCCCGCCAGGACCACCGAGAGAGGATGCGCACCCTCGCCTGCGCCGACTGCGGCAACGTCCCCAAGGAGGAGAGCACCTGCCACTACGGCCCCGACGGTCGCCTCGTGGAGTGGACCCGCCAACCCGGCGGCCGCTGCTGGCCCTGCCACCAGGAACACACCGAGCACCTGGAGCAGGAGGCCGAAGAGCAACTGGAGGCCGCCCGTACGGCCAACGCCGCGCTGCGCCCGTGCTGGACGTGCCGGGGCTCGATCGGCGGGAAGGCCGGCTCGAAGCTGGAGCTGACCGAGAAGGCCAGCCTCGACCGGTTGGAGTGCCCGCAGTGCGTTGCCGACCGGGAGGCGGAGGAACTGGGGCCGCTGGTGCTGCCCGCCCCGACCAAGCGCGAGCAGATGGCCGCCCTGCTCTCCGCCCCGGACGATCCGTGGTGGGACGTGCGGGTGCTGCACGCCAAGCTCTACCCGGTGAGGGACCGCGCCGCTTGAGTGCCGACCCCCGTGAGGCTGTCGCGGGGGTTGTCGCGACCCCTGTCGCGTTGGGGTCCTGTCATGCGCTGTGACCTGGGCGGACAGGCCGTTTCCCCCGTGTGTGGCCGGGCCGCGACAGCTGAGCGCGACAGGGCCCCGGGTGTGGCCGCCGGCTGGGTGCGGACCGGGCAGCAGCCCACCGGACCCCGCGGCCCCGATGACCGATCCATCCAGGTTGACCAGCTTTCATGCCGGTATGGCGGCGCGGCGCGGAAGACTGTCCACAGGTGAATCGGGGTCAGATCTCCAGGTACGGACTGGACGAGAGGATCTGACCCCCAATGACCGCTATCAACGCAATCGCTCGGCACCGCCGCCCCGAGGACATGCCCGACTGGGGCCTCCACGTCGGGGAGCTCACGGGTTGGCCGGTGGCGGAGCGCTCCGCGGAACTCGTCGGCCTGGTCCTGGCTGGGCGCCTGGACCTCACGGTGCCCGTGGACGAGTCCGATGCGCTGGCGCTGCTTGTGCTGAGCCAGGCGTACGGGCACGAGTGCGGGGTCACCCTGGCGGTGGAGCACTGGCTCGCCCTGCACATCGACGCCGACCCGGACTTGGGGGACGGGTTCCTCTCCGGTGCGGAGTACACCATGGACCGCGTGGACCGGCAGAACACCTCGATCTGGGCACAGCAGTCGGAGTGGCTGCGCCGGCGGGAGCCCGCCCGCAGCCTGGAGCTGAAGGCGACCGGGGTGGTGGTGTGCGGCTGCCTGGTCCGCTTCGAGGCGGTCGCCTCCACCGGCGAGCCCTACACGCACACGCGCCGGTGGATGCGCGACGACCCCGAGTTCGTCGAGGGCGAGGGGGAGGAGGTCTTCGAGCCGGGCCCGGAGACCTGTGCGGACTGCCTGACGTTCAGCGCGGGCCCGGTGGTCTACGTCGACTGCCCCTCGTGCACTGGCTGGAGGGACGCCGCCACCGGGTGAGGGTGAGCGCTGTAGGCCCCGACCGCCGAGTGCAACGCGAGGTGCAACGCGGGGTGCAACACGGAGCCCAGTTCAGGGGTGCAACACGGCCGTGTTGCACCCCTGAACTGGGCGTTTGTCTCTCCTGGCGGGCGGCCGGGTCGTGTTGCAGTGGTCGTGTTGCACCCTGAACAGCCCGACCCGGTGCCCGCCTACTCCCAGCGCATCCCGAGTTCGGTGAGCCGTGCGGCGCGGTCGGCGGGGATGTCGGCGCGCCTGCTGCGGCTGTTCGCGATGAACAGGCCCAGGCTGATCTGGACGGTGGTGCCGTTGGCGGTGCCGTCGTCGAGGACGAGGGTTTCTTTGTGCTTGCGGGGGACGTTCAGGTGGCCCTCCCGGGCCCGGTACTGGGCGGCGGCGGCGAGGTTGCGCTGCTCCTTCTCCGCGTGGCTCACCTTCCCCGCCGGCTTCTCCTCGGCGGGCAGCGGCCCGATTCCGAGGACGTGCTCCAGCGCCCACTGCTGCGCCGGGCCGAGCTTGTCCCAGCCGACCTGCTGGGCGCGGCCCCACCCGGCGAGGTCC
>NZ_JAJJPA010000125.1 GCF_020907985.1 Kitasatospora humi
GAGGTGGTAGGGGTCGGACCGGGGCGCGGTGCTGCTGTTCCCAGCAGTCCGTTTCCCCGGCCCGCCCTCCGAACCGGACGTGCCCGTCTCCAAGCATCCGGCTCTCCACAAGCCCCGTCGGGTGGGGGTGGCCCTTATCCTGTGCTCGGCCAGGGGGTGGGGATCTTGGTTCCTCGATAGGAGTAGCGACGCGTGCCTACCCCGGTCGGGTTGAACAAGATCACCTCCCCGTCGGCGGGCCACCATCCGTCGCAGGTGAAGCGGCGACGAAGTTCCTTCCAGGTGGTCTTCGGGTGCTTGCGGCGCAACCATCCGAAGACCCGCTGCCACAAGTAGGCCTTTACATAAGCGAAACTCCTACTGGAGCAGCCGTAGCGGAAGTAGGCGGTCCAGCCCCGCAGCATCGAATTGAGGTGACGCAACAGGACTGCGAGCGGCAGGTTCTTGTCCTGCCTGCACAACGTCTTGATCCGGGCCATGACGGCGGCCAGCACCTTCTTGGCCGGGTAGGTGTAGACGTAGTGCTTGTTCGTGCCTCGCTTGCGGTGGCGCTGGAGGCGCCATCCGAGGAAGTCAAGGCCCTTGTCGATGTGGGTGATCAGCGTCTTCTCCGGCGACAGGCGCAGGCCCATCGTGGACAAGACCTCCGCTGCCTCCGCGCGCAGGTCCTCGGCGTGTTCACGGGTACCTGCGACTGCCAGGACCCAGTCATCCGCGTAGCGGACGAGTCGGCAGTTCGGCAGCCCGTGGCGACGCCTTCGGTCCCTGTCGACCTTGCTGTATTGGTACTTGGCGAAGTGTTCGTCGAGTACCGACAGCGCGACGTTGGCGATTACGGGGGAGAGGATCCCACCCTGCGGGGTCCCGGCCCTGGTTTCCGCGAGCGTCCCGTCCTCGGTGAGGATCCCGGCCTTCAGGAATGCCTTCACCAGGGACAGGACGCGCCTGTCTCCGACTCGTTCACGGATTCGGCCCATCAGGGCTGAGTGTGAGATCTCGTCGAAGCAGGCTTTGATGTCCCCCTCCACGACCCATTCATACGAACGGGACACGAAGTGGTGCACCTCGGCCACCGCGTCATGGGCCCGGCGCTTGGGGCGGAACCCGTAGGAACACGGGAGGAAATCCGCCTCGAACACGGGCTCCAGAACCAGTTTGAGGGCGCCTTGGACCACCCGGTCGCGCAGGGCGGGGATCCCCAGGCGGCGACGCTTGGTCGTCCCCGGTTTCGGGATCATCCGCTCCCGCACGGGAATTGGGCGGAAGTTGCGGTCCTTCAACTCGCTCCGCAACTGGTCGAGGAAGACCTCGACCCCTTGCACGGTCTCGACGTAGTAGGCGGTTTGGCCGTCCACTCCAGCCGTGCGTGCTCCCTTGTTGCCCCGCACGCGAGCCCAGGCCACCAGGAGGAAGCCCGGGTCGCAGACAAGGTTGTACAGGTCATCGAACCGGCGATCGGGATCGTCGGTCGCCCAACGGTGCAGTTTGGTCTGGATCTCCTGTACCCGGCGCTCGGCCCGCATCAGCGCGAGCTCCAGTTCATCGGTGTTCACCAACGGTCTCCAGGCATTCCAGCAACCTCTCCGCTGACTTGCTGGCCTCCTTCGCCATGTGCGGAGCTTTCCTCCGCTCGGACTACTACGAGGCCTCCGCCCCACCCGTGACCGTCAGCCGACGACGGGCCTGCCCCCGAACCGGGCTGGATGCCAGGGCCGGTAGGGCGGACACGGATGGTTCCCACGTTCACTGAGTACCGATCGACGAGGGAGGTGCCCAGCTCTGTCCCGGCAGCATCGCCACGCCTACGCCGCAGTCCTTCAGCGTGGCCTCCTCGTCGGCGACGTCGGCCGACTTCGGAGATGGCCGCCCGACCACACGGCGGCACAAGCACTGCAAACCGGCCCTGATCCACCAGGTTCGAGCCGGCACTGGGCTTACGGAACTTTCGCACTGGTTCCTCTCGTACACCTTCTCGTCTCGCTTGCCGGACCCGCACCGTCTGGCAGTGCCGATGCGTCCCGTCGTTGTCAGGGCTGCTTTCCGCCCTCCCCGGCGTCTCCCGGATCAGGCTGCCCTCAGCTTCTACCTGGCTGCTGCGACAGCCAGGCGGCGGAGCCCTTTCATCTCCGCTCGGTTACTCAGCGCCTCGTGGCGCACGACGTC